>CAVRND010000008.1:0-315484 GCA_963722495.1 uncultured Alphaproteobacteria bacterium
CTCCGCCACCCCCCCATGGTACCCATGTCCCCATAGCCGCCGCTTCGCGGACTGGGGGGCATCACGCTCAGCTACCAAGCCCCAAGAATCGATTCGGCACCGCGGATTGTCTCCCGGACGGCCAGCAAGTCGGCCGTGAGCAGCATGGCGGCGAGCGTCAGCGCGACGGAGAGCACGAGACCGTCCTCCTGCAGATATGCTAGCGAGATCAGCCCGATCAGTAGCGCAGGGATGATGTTGCTCAGTGGCAGCGGTGTGAAGGTGAGGGTGATGTCGAGCAGCACGACGACAATGCCCACCAACCGCTTCGTCGCCTGATGTGGGATGGGCCAGCGCGGATGGACCACCTTCTCGAGAGCCTGCAGCGCCGGCACGGCACGCTGCACCACGGCGGTGAGCCGCCGCGTCGGCAACGGCCGTACGGCAATGGATTGCGGGAACGCTGGAGCGTCATGCCCAAGGACCATCTGAAACGCTGGGATGAAGAGTAGCAGGCCAGCGACAATTGACACGCCGGGTGCGATGGCAACAACCGCCAGCAGCAGCATGATGATGCCGAACGATCGTTTGCCCAAGCGGCCCAAGAGCCAATTAAGGGTGAATTGGTCCGGGGGAACCTCATCAAGCAGTTGTCCGAACACGACGGAGGTAGGGATCGGCATTCCAGCATCGGGAGCCGGTGTCTGTCTCAGGTCGGAACTCCTCATGCTGCATCCTGTAAATGCCAATGGCGATGAGAATGCCAGCTGCAATCTTTCTCCACAACGGCACCGAAGTGCCCGCCGGCTTCGTTCACTCCGCTATGAGCGGCCGTGATTGGCGAGTTTGCTCTCGGACGTCCTTCGCCCAACGGCATAGCCGGCGTTGCTTCATCTGACGCGTAGTTGGTTCACCGAGGGCCAAGCCAGGCAGTGCCGCACGTGCCTAGGCTGCACAAGGGCGCGCAGAACGCCCTGCCAATAGCGAGCGAAGGGAGAGAAGATGAAGCCAAGCGAATGGGGTTTGGGCCATCTCAGCAACAAGGCAGTACGCGGGATTGCAACAGGACTATTGGTGTGCGCCGGCATAGCTGGCGGCGAAATGGACGCCGACGCACACAACGACTCATCGAACAACAACAAGCCGCGTTACACGTTGGCCAAGCCCATGACCCTGGTGGACGAAGGCAGCTTCTTCGTCGGCGGGAAGCAGATCCAAACGGCTTTCCCCAGCACCAATCCCACGGGGCTCAATGGCCCCGGAACGTACACCGTGAACCAGATGTACGTTCACTATCGCATCCCCGCGAACTCGGAAAACAAGCTGCCGGTGATCATGGTGCACGGCTCCAATCATACCGGCATGACGTATGAGACGACGCCCGACGGGCGCGAAGGGTGGGCCACCTATTTCGTGCGCCAGGGCTATCCCGTCTACGTCGTCGATCATGCCGGCCGCGGCCGGTCCGGCTTCGATCCGACGCCGGTCAACCAGGCCATCGCGCAGCAAGATCTCTCCAAGCTGCCGGCGGCCGGCTTCCAGCGCTACGCCTGGGAAGGCGCGTGGGTGAACTTCTTGTTTGGCCCCTCGTACGGCAATGCCTTTCCCGGCCAGCGCTTTCCTTTGAGCTCGCTCGCCCAGTACACGGCTCAGCTCGTGCCCAACACCGAGGTCACGCTCGTCAATGGCACGGCCAACACCATCAACGATCTGGCGCTCCTGCTCGACAAGATCGGGCCCGCCATCGTGGTCGTGCATTCCCAGTCCGGCGTCATGGGGCTGGGTGCCGTCGTGCAGCGGCCGAAGCTCGTCAAAGGTTTGATTTCGGTGGAAGGCGGCTGCGATATCCCGGCCGGCGCCGACGTCCCCAACACCTTTGCCAAGGTGCCCTACCTGTCCTTCTGGGGCGACTACAGCGTGGGCGCACCGGGCGCCAATGGTGACGCCCGGCGCACGACCTGCCAGGCCACTGTCGCCACGTTCAAGAACGCCGGCGGCAAGGCGCAATTCCTGCTGCTTCCGGACTTTGGCATTCACGGCAACAGCCACATGCTGATGATGGACAACAACAACCTCAAACTGGCGGACATCCTGCTCGATTGGGTCCGCAAAAACGTGGAGAAGCGCAACGGCGGCGGCCACGATGACGATCACGACTGCGACCGTGATAGAAAAAAGAACTGCCGCTAAGCCCATTCGGTTTGCGACCGCCCACTCACGGTGGGCGGTCGCTTTTTCATTTTGCTACAAAGGTTGAGAATGCGCGCGAGCGTCCGGCGCGCCGATCTTTACCGCTGCGTTGTGCGCTCATGAGTGGCGGCGGTCATCGCCATCTCCAG
The DNA here is from genome assembly GCA_963722495.1 of uncultured Alphaproteobacteria bacterium. Taxonomy (GTDB): domain Bacteria; phylum Pseudomonadota; class Alphaproteobacteria; order Rhizobiales; family Hyphomicrobiaceae; genus Hyphomicrobium_A. The sequence goes on from CAVRND010000008.1 coordinate 2,319, forward strand.
AGCCTACCCTCTCTGAACTCGCTGTGCGTAGTCGGCAAGAATTCGCGTCTGCTTCTTAGTCTGACCGTCACGCGCGGCGTTGAGGTTGAACATGTAGTCCGCGGGCCACCAGCTCCCTCCCGCCCAAGCGGCCCACCCGATCCAGACATCGGAATTGGCTTCCAGGGTTCGGCAGAGGTCCTGCAGGGCCGCGAGTGATATCTCGTTATCAGCGGCACCGAACTCGCCGAGCAGGGCCTTGAAGCGGTTCTCGCGCGCCCACGCTTGAAACGCCTGAATGCGCTCCGAGCCGATGCTGGCGCGAACGGCCGTAGGCGACGTTCCCGATGAGTCACTGTCGAGATACTGGTGGACCTCGAAGGCGAAGTTGTCGGCGGGATCGACGACGCCGCGCATCAGAGTGTTGCCGGCCGAGATCCAAGAATGCGCGCCCGTGTAGGCAACGCCGGGCACGAGGATGAGGTTTGAGGCCCCGGTCTGGCGGATGTCCCGCACCGCTGCGTTGGCGGCGGTCAGCCAGGGCTCGGCCGCGATGCCGGCCGGCTCGTTCATGAGCCCGAATATGACACTCGGATTGCTCTTGAAGACCTCCGCAAGGCGTCCCCAGAAGTCGGCGAAGGCCGCCGTCGGAACGAGGTCCGTGCCGATGTAGTGGTCGGCCTTCCAGTTGTCTTCCTCAACGCGCCGGCGCGCGTAGTTGTGCGGGTCGAGAATGACCGACTGGCCCTTAGCGCATGCCAGCTCGACCACCGCCGCGAGCATCGCCTGCTCGTCGCCTGCGAGCGCAGCGCCGAGTCGCGGCTGCAGCCGCTCCCAGCGAAACGGCACGCGGATGAGGTTGAAGCCAAGCTGCGCGTAGTACTCAATGAGCGCGGGCGTGGGATAGGCGTAGTCGGTAGCGTGGCGTCCCGGAATCTTTCCGAACTCGGCACCGGCGAGGTTTACACCGGTGAAGGGGAGCTTGCCGCTTCTTGTCGTCGTTTGTTCTCGTGCCAGCGGCGCTGCACCGCTCAGAGAGAGAGCCAGCCCTCCTCCTAATACCGAACGGCGCGTGAGTTCACGATCCATGCGTTCCCTCTCCGTCATAGACGGGCGGGTTGCCGGTTGCGGAAGAGGAGAGCGGTGCCACATAGCCCCGCATCGAGCCGACAAAGCACGTGTAGCGCTGTCGCGCCCCTTCGACATCGCCCTTGGCCATCCGGTAGCAGCCGCCGAGGACGGTGCGCACGTTGCGCGCCAGAAACAGCGATGGACCCAGATTGTGAATGCGCGCGACCCGGCCGAAGCCGATCGAATAGGCGCGCAGCCGCTCCATCGATTCCAAGATTTGATCGTGGCGCACGACGAAGTTGCGATCATAGTAGCCGCGATGGCCGCAGTTCAGGCACTTCAACAGGAAGTCGCTTTCTTCGCCCGCCTGAAACGGCGTGCCGGCACCGACGCCCAGCGTTTCATCGAATCCTTCGACTGCGGCCATCACGCTGCGGCGGACGAAAATCGTGTTCGAGTTTCCGGTGGTGAATACGTTGGAGCGTGTAATCGGCCCGCTTTCGTCGCAATAGCGGTTGAACTCTGCCGCCCCTGCGCATCGAGCGTGCGCCCTGACAAAAGATCGGTCTCGGGGCGCGCTGCAAAGAACTTCGCGACCGATTGGAGAACGTTGGCATCGTACCAGCAGTCGTCGTCTGGAAATCCGATGATGGTGCCGCAGGTCCGGCCCAAACCAGCATTGCGCCCCCTCGAGAGGCCTTTCTCCGAGCGGACGCGAATGATCGGCAGGCTAGGAAAATCGTCGAGGACGGCATCGAGGTAGTCGTGCGCGTTCTGGTCCACGACGATGATCTCGAATGGGCGGTATGTTTGCCCGGCGAGCGAGTTGAGCAGCCGGCGCAGGGGCTCTTTGCGGCCGAGCGTGCAGACGACGAGCGAAATCATCGCGCCCATGAGTTCTCCTCCTTTGACAAGAGTTTCATGCTTCCGGGGCCGGCGAATTTGCGGCTCGCATAGCGCGTGGAGACGCCCTGCAGAGCGCCTTGGATGAACCACAGCACGGCGCCGGTCTTGATGGTCAGGAACGAGTAGCTGACCATCATCGACAGCGCCAAGTAGAGGGACAGCGTGTGCGTGAACCGGACCTGCTCCGCCGTGTCCTCGCGCGCGCCCCAAGCGACGTACGCCCAGAGCAGCAGAAGCCCGAGAACCGATTGGGTCATGATCAGATAGGCCACTCCGCTGTCCATCGACTTCGTCAAGTACTCGTTGGAGAGACCGAGCATCTCGGCAACGTCATAGTTCCGCAGGAGCTCGACGGTATGCGCAAGCCGGCCGGCGAAATCGTCCGTGCCCGGCTTCAGGTTGGCTCCGATGACGACAGCGAAGACGAACGCCAGCGCTAAGGGCAGGTACAGGACGTGAGAGCGCGGCGGCAACCAGGGAGCGACGACGGCAACCATGACGATGAGGACACACGTCGCCGTGGCAAGCCTCCCGTCGCAGCCGACCAGCATCGCCAGGGTGGTAAGAGCGAGATACGCGACCGCAGGCCAGCCGAGACGTTTGAAGCACGCGCAAACGAAAGCCGTGACGATGCTGCAGTAGTTGCCGAGCGATACCGGCTCGAGAAAAATCGACGACAGCCGCGGTGCGTCGACGAACGAAAAGAAGCGCTCGTCGGGCCGCGTCGCACTGATGAACAGTTCGGAGTTCGTATTGTAGAACTCGTCGAGCTTGTTGCCGCGCGTGTTGACGTAATAGTCCTGGATATGCAGCAGGTCGGAATAGGCGCGCGGTGCAATAGCCTCGAGCAGGAACACCAGGAAGACGATCGTGTGCAGCACGAGAATGGTGCGTGCAAGGCCGCGTTCGTCGAACGACATTCCGAGCATGAGAAACGTCGGTATCAGCAGCACGTCGCGCAGGAACTTCGGCTCCGGCTGTGCCATCAGCAGGCCGCGAAATGTAGCGAACAGGACCAGAAGCGCGATGAGCGCGAGCGAGGGAGCCATCTGCGGCTTCCATCCCAGCATCGCGAGCCCGAGGGCCGCCGACACGAGCATGCCTTCGGCAGCGATAACGAGCGCAGGCGGCAGCGGCATGATGTGGCCGTTGATGACGGCCAGGCCCGCATTGAACCCCACACAGCCGATAAGGACGAGCGCCGGCATAAGGCGGAATCCGGCCCCTCCCGGGGGCCCACTTCTGCCACCTGATAGGCAAATCTCGGATCGGATGTGGGCGCTCGCATCAGGGGGCAGTCGCCGCACGGTCGGTAAGCACGTGGCGCATGAAGACAAATCCGCCCAGCACATAGCGGGAGAACAACCGGCGAGGTTCACACACCAAGCGGAATATCCATTCACAGCGGAGGCGCCGCACCCAGCCCGGGGCGCGCGTGACGCGGCCGGAAGCGAAATCGAAGAGTGCTCCGACGCCCATCTGCAGCCGTGCTCCGGTGGTGACGCCGTGGTTGGTGATCCAGAGCTCCTGAATCGGATTGCCCAGACCGACCAGAAGCAGATCGGCCTTTACGTCGCTTATGACCTGACAGATCTCGCCGATCTGCTCTTCGTTGCTGAAGTAGCCGTCGCATGTGCCGACGATCTGGTGCTGCGGCCAAGTAACGGCAAAGCGGCGCGCCGCCTCGGTCACCACCTGCGGCGTCGATCCGATTAGAAATATGCGCATCTGGTGACGCGTGCGGCTGAGATAGTACGGAACGAAATCGGTGCCGTTGAGATTGTCGGGGAAGGCGCTGCCAAACTTGAGGCGGCTCGCGATGTCGATGCCCACGCCATCGTTGAGCACGAGAAAGCGGCTGAGGGCGTTGCGATAGGTGTCGTTGCGTGCCGCAATGTTCAGCGTATGGGCATTGGCAAACGCGACGCGGAGTCGGCGCCCGCCCTCGAGCTCCTCGTCGATCTTCTTCAGCGCTTGCTCGCGCTTCATGGGCTCGAAGTTCACGCCGAGTATGGTGCGCCGCCGCGATCCGAGAATATTTTCGTACTCGGCGCGAAACTGACGTTCCACCTTTGACCAGCCGTATGCCTCGACGGACCTCGTAGCGGTGTTGCGCAGCTCGCCATACCGCTCCGCCGCGTCATTGATGATGCAGGCCATCTCGTCCGCTGCCTTGATGGGATCGCGGAAATCGACAACACGACCGACGCCCGCGGCGGCGACGATCCGCTCGAAGCTCGGGATCCGGTTGACGATCGGCACGAGACCGGCAGAAAGGGCCTCGACGAGCGCCAGGCCAAAACCTTCGTATTCGGAAGCACTGACGAAGAAGCTGCACTCCTTCAGCGTTTCGGCGATGGCGGCGTCGCTCAGATCCGTCAGGACCTCGACCGAGCCGCGATGCAGAAGGTGCGCGTGTGTCAAGCGCAAGCGGGCGAGTGTGCCGTCCCAGTCGTTTCCGACTAGGCGCAAGCGCGCTTTCGGAAGCCGCTCCGTCAAAGCCGCGAAGGTATCGAGCAGACGCTCCAGACCTTTATGAGAGGCGAAACGGCCAAGATAGACGAGCGAAGGGCTGAAATCCGGCGACGCGGCGCCAGCGAATTTCGCAGTATCGACCCCGTTTTCGATCAGCTTCAGCCGCTCGCCCGCGATGGGTTTGAAGGTTTCCGCATCGGCAGCGCTGCAGGCGAACACGCGCCGGTAGCGGGCGAGGGATCTGCGGGTCACCGTGCGGAAGTACACTTGCTTGAAGGAGCGCGCGAAATCCGTGTGAAAGAAACCGCCATGCGTCGAGAGCACGAGCGGCTTGCGATGGATCGGCGCCGACAGCGCCAGATAATCGCAGAAGAAGTCGACGCCGTGCACGTGGATGATGTCATAAGGCTTGAGGTGCGCGAGGACGCTTGGCGCGATCGGATATTTTCGCGGCCCGTGAAAGCCGATGCGTTCCACTGGGATGCCGTCGACGAGGTCGCGCGGCGCTAGCCGGGAACGCAGGTTGTGGAATTGCCGATTGAGCGTAAGCACGTCGGCCTCGATTCCTACGCGTCGCTGCTGGGCGCTCAACGAGCGCACTACGTCTTCAAGCCCCCCGACGACGGGATGAAACTGCCGTACGACATGCAACACGCGCATCTGTGATCTCCCCTTTTTCGGCGTTAGGCGACTGTCCGCTTCGCGCCCGGTGCCTTGTTGATGATGACCCCCACGAGTTCGATCGGCGATGGCGTTCGATTTCAGAACCGCGCGCGTGGCTGCGGCTGTCGGGGTGCGACCCCACTCCGCGACGAGAACCAGCGCATCGAAGAGATCGGCGGCGGCGCGCACGTCGGCATGGCCGAGGATATTTGGCAGATCGCAAACGACGCAGTCGTAGTGGCCGCGTGCCGAACTGATTAGATCGCGCATTGCGGGCGAGCCGAGCAGCACCGCGGGATGCACCGGCGTTTCGGTCGAAAGCTCGCCAATGAAATCGAAGCCCAATTCGCTTCGCGCTATAGAGTCAGAGAGCGTCGCGCTCCCTTCCAGCGGCGCCAGCAGCGTTCCGAGCGCCAGGCCGCGACCGAGCACGGGACGATGCAGATTGGCATCGATCAGCAGCACGCGCCTGCTGCTCTCGGCCTCGAGAACCGATAGGTTGAAAGCGACGGTCGACTTTCCCTCACCCTCGTAGGCAGACACCACGCCGATCACGCAGCAGTCCGCGCGGCAAACCTCATCGACGGCAAGCTTGATGCCACGCAGAGCGTCGTCTCGATCATGCAGCAGCAGGGGCGGTGCGTGACCTTGGGCCGGATGAAGGCGGCGCCCGTGGACGAGGGGGACGACGCCGAGCGCCGGGAAACCGATGTCGCGCTCTATTTGCTCGAGCGAACGCACCGGGCGCGCCGCATGCTCACGGCGCAGGGCAAGGGCAAAGCCGATGAATCCCCCCGCGCAGGCGGCCAACAGCAGGACGACCGTTACCCTGGGAGTGCTCCACCGCGACGGCGGCACGGCCTCGCTGATGATGCGCGCCTCCGTAAGCGGCGAGGCTCGCTCGTGAACGGTCTTTGCATAGCGCGCGAGCAGGGCGTCATAGATCGAGCGGTAGGTTTGCGCTTCGGATTCGAGTGCGCGCAACACGGCTTGCCCTCGGCGTCGGATATTTGTTTGCCGCCGTTCTTCTGACGCTCGACGGCGGCCGAAGCCGCGGCCAGCTTCTCTCGCAGCCGCAAGATTCTGGCTTCGAGCCGCTCACCCGTCTGCTCGACGCCGCGGGTCTGAATGCCGGACTGATAGGTTACGTATTCCGCGGCAAGTGCGTTGGCGGCCGCAGCTGCCGTTTGGGGGCTTGTCGAAGTGAAGGATACGTTGGCAACGAAGCTGTGACCGGATCGCGCAACGGTCGTCGCTTCCTTGAACCTGTTTAAGACCGTCTCGCGTCCGACGTCTTCCGTCGCGGCAGAGGCCTCGCGACTATTTCCGATGCCAAGGAGTTGCTCGAGCGGACGGCTGGTCGTTTGAGAGAGCTCGGCGTCGTTCCACAGGCCGAGCCTGTCGATGACCGATTGAGCAAGGCGGTCACTCTTGAGCGTTTCGATCTGGTTTTCGACGAGCGCGGAGTTCGCCGCAGCGCTGGAGCCGGAGCCAACTCCCAGAAGCAGCTCGACAGTCGCCGTGTAGTGCGGCCGTGTCAGGAGAACGCCGATCGTCGAAACCGCAACGCCGGCGGCGACCCACCAGAAAATCATCCCCTTGCGCCACTTCAGTGCTTCCCAAAATAGCAGTGGCAATTCATCGACACCGTGCCTCGCGTTGCGACGCACAATTTTGCTCGTTCCTCGCATAATCGCCGGCTTCGACATGCCGGCCCAAACGCAAGTTCCGGGACGTGGTTCCGGTAGTGCTGCACTGCGAAGAAAGCAGTGCTTACGTCAAACAATTGCTCAGGTTGTCGAGTCGCTTAGCTCGGTTCCGCGCTGCGGCAATACTACCCAGTCGCAAAGCCGGCGACCGTCGGAACTTTTGCCTCATGCTCATCCTTTTGACGTTCGATGCAGCGCAGCATCTGTGCGCCAGTTGCGACGTGTCGTCTTGCAAACGGGAGGAGTAATTCATGCGGTTGAGCGTAGCTGAGCGTGCGATCCCCGCCGACCGTCAGCGGTTCCATAGGCCTGCACCGACTTCCAGTGCGGCGATGGCCGACATCTTTGTTCCTCAGTCCGACCTGCTTCCCGCGCTCGCCGCCAAGCGCGCAATAGACGTCATAGGGTCTGCCAGTCTGTTGATCTTGGCGTCGCCGCTGCTCATCGGGACCGCGTTGGCGATCAAGGCGACGTCCGCTGGTCCGGTGCTGTTCCGCCAACAGCGTTACGGCTTGAATAATGAGCGCTTCACAATTTTCAAGTTCCGCACCATGTTCGCCAACGACGGCGACAGCTCTGGTGTCAACCAGACGCGGACAGGCGATCCGCGGGTGACGAAGCTTGGCAGCTTCCTACGCCGCACAAACCTTGACGAGCTGCCCCAGCTCATCAACGTGTTGCGCGGCGACATGTCCCTCGTCGGACCGCGACCGCACGTGCCCGGGATGCTTGCTGGCGGCATGCTCTATGAGGTGCTGGTGCCGTCCTACTTCGCGCGTCATCGCGTACGCCCCGGCATGACGGGTCTGGCGCAGATCAACGAGCTGCGCGGCAGCACAAGAGAGGCCAAGTTCGCCAGGGCGCGCATCGCGTATGACCTCGCCTACATCGATCATTGGTCGCTCTTTTTGGATCTGCGCATCCTCTGGACCACGCTCAAGACGGAGCTGCTGGGCGGCACCGGCAATTGACCACCCAGACGTCCGAACAAGCTGCAAGCAAGCACGGGTGGGAGAGCGCAGATGCACTATCGGTCGGTCGCCGATCTGAATGACGATATTGTTTCCGGATTGCACCTCATCCCCGCCGACGTCGAGCTTGTGGTCGGCGTTCCGAGGAGCGGGTTGCTCGCCGGGATGATCATGTCGCTCACCCTCAACGTCCCGGTGACGGACGTTGAGGGATTCCTAGCGGGACGCATCCTGTGCGCGGGCCGAACGCGGCGACGCGAGATTTTCGAATCCGCTCCGTATCGCGCGCGACGCGTGCTCGTTGTAGACGACAGCGCCGACACGGGAAACTCCATGCGCGAGGCAAGGGAACGTCTCACGTCCGCTTTCCCCGACGTCCAATTCAGCTTTTGCGTCATCTATGCAACGACGCCGCGCTGCGCGGATGTCGATGTCGTATTCAAGGTGATCCCGCAGCCACGCGTATTCCAATGGAACGTCATGCATCACAACATGCTGGCGCGCTGTTGCGTGGATATCGACGGCGTCCTGTGTGCCGATCCGACCGAGCGCGAGAACGACGACGGTGAGGAATACCTGCGCTTCCTGCTCAACGCCCCGGCAATGCACACGCCGACGCGGCGCATCGGCTGGCTGGTGACCAGCCGGCTGCTCAAGTATCGCGCTGAGACGGAAGCGTGGCTCCGAAAGCGCGGCATTGAGTACGGTGCGCTCGTCATGCTCGATCTGCCGAGCCGCGAGGCGCGGCAAAGATTGAGGTCGCACGCCGCGTTCAAGGCTGAGACTTACGCGAAGACGAACGGCGCTCTGCTGTTCATTGAGAGCGAGCGGGAGCAGGCGCGCGATATTTGCCGACTTGCCGGCAAACCTGTGCTCTCGCTCGGCTCGCAGGAGCTGTTCACGCCGGAGCCGCTCTCGAGTGCCGCGCTCGCGCAGCACCTGCGCACCCTGCCGACGCGCTACAAGATGCTAAATCCGCCAGCGCGGCAGTTGGCCCGGAGGCTGATCGGCGGCGCCGTAAAATCGACGCTCAGCCCCAGGGTCTACGACGCGCTCAAGACGCTGAGCGGCCGCAGCTAGCCGGAGTTCCGGCCAGGCCGCCAAGCGAGGACGCACGACATGGGCGTAATCCCTGATCCAGTCATCACCGGCACGCGGGGAGAGGCTGCGAAGAACGTCTTCTTCATGGGCGCCGCACAGGCCTGGCGGGTCGGTCTCGGTTTCGTCTTCACCGTGATCACGGCGCGGCTTTTGGCCCCGTCCGATTTCGGCCTCATCGCCATGGTTGCCACCGTGACGGCGCTCGTCACGCTGATCCAAGATCTCGGCGCCACGCAAGCCGTCATCCAGCGCGACAAGATCTCATCGGGCCAATTAAATTCCCTGTTCTGGCTTTCGGTGGTGCTGGGCGGCGTTCTTGCATTGCTGCTGGTTGCCAGTGCGCCGGCCATTGCCCGCTTCTTCGATGAGGCGCGACTGGAAAACCTGACCATCGCATTCGCTCTGCCGATCATTGCCGCAGGTCTACAAGCGATACCGTTCGCCCTCCTCAATCGCCACATGCGCTTTCGCGAGCTGGCGCTCATCGACGCACTCTCGATGGCGGCCAGCTTCGTCATCGGTGTTGCGTTCGCTTGGCAGCTTGCCAGCTATTGGGCGCTTTACGCGGCGGCTTGCGCGCAAGCATTCGTGGCTCTTCTCGGCTGCTGGGTCGCCAGCGGCTTTATCCCAGGCAGACCGGAATTCGATCGAGAGACCCGCTCCACGATAGGGTTCGGATCGGGGATCTCCGGGTTCAACCTTGCGAACTATCTATCGCGCAATGCAGACAAGGTACTCATCGGAAAATTCTACGGCGACGGGCCGCTCGGTCTATACGACCGTGCCTATCGGCTGCTGCTTTTTCCACTCTCGCAACTTCACGCCCCCATTGGCCGCGTCATGATCCCGCTGCTGTCGCGCAGCCTTTCCGATCCCGATCGGTACAAGCGCGCCTACGCGGAATGCGTGTCACTCATTCTCATCGCGACGCAGCCTGCCATCCTCTTTGCCACGCTCTATGCCGAGGACGTATTCAGAATACTTCTGGGCGATAACTGGATCGAATCGGCCCCCATCTTCGCGTGGCTCGGAGTCGCGGGACTGCACCAAGTCATGACCTCGACGATCGGCTGGCTTTACATCAGCCAGGGCCGGGGTGGCGGATTCTTCCAGATCGGTCTCTTCGGAGCGGTGACGACCGTCGCGTCGTTTGTTGCCGGCATGCCATGGGGACCCGTAGGCGTCGCCGCCGCCTACGCCATTTCCGACTACGTCATTCGCCTGCCGGTCATCTGGGCGTGCGCCGGAAGTCGTGGCCCCGTCACGGTGCGCGACCTATATGCAATGGCTGCACCGCATGCGCTGTCGACGGCGGCGGCCGCCGCGAGTTCTCTTTGCCCTCAAGCCGTTCGTCGAAACGCCCAATGCGCTGATCTGCGCCGGCTTGGTGGCCGTCAGCTATGCGGCCTACCTTGCCTTTCTCGTCCTGTTTCCGGACAAGCGCGCCTATCTCTTCCAGAATGCGGAGTTCATACGGGCCCGCTTTGCCAGATAAAGCTGGGCCTATGCAGCCGTGCGTGGTGCGCGAAGTGTTCGCCGCACACGCTGCATCAGCTCGAGCGAGTGCTCGACGCGGCGCCGATAGGTCAGATAGTCCGGCGAGGTTGCGCCGTGCCACAACATCAGGCCGACTTGGCGAGCCCGCCGCGGCTCGGTGCGCAATGCGTATCGACACAGTTTCCTGAACGCTCTCTGTTTGCCCCGATTGTGGCAGACGTCGGCGAAGATCAGTGCCAGTCTGGCACGGTCACTATCGAGCAGCGGCGATTTGCGGATATGCGACTTCCAAATGTGTAGATGTCCGGACTGGCGCTTGCGTCCGTCGGTCGAAATGCAGTCACGTGTGCTGAGACGATAGAATACGTGTGCCGGCTTCGAGATGAGCACCTCGCCGGCGTCGGCCGCGCGGATCCATAGATCCCAGTCCTGACACGACTTGAGCTGCTCGTTGAAGCCGCCGATGGCAAGGAACTTCTCGCGCCGAACGGTCATGCAGGAGCACGTGCCGAGGAAGTTTTCGGCATGCAGCGCGCGCGCCACGTCGCCGACGCGCTCCTTTTGCGTTGGCAAATTGCGCACTTGTCCATCGATGACGAGCACATGATTGGAGGCGATCGCGCTCACTCCCTCGCTGGTGCCGGCGATCAACGCGCGCTCGCTCTCGAGTTTCTGCGGGTGCCAGTAGTCGTCGCTGTCGAGGAAGGCTACCCACTCCGCTGTGGCGACTTTCGCCCCGCGATTTCGCGAGGCCGTGGCGCCGAGATTGCGGTCGTTGACCAGAATGCGAATGAGGGGGCTGCCGATAGCCATCACGCGGCGCACGGTGTCGTCGGTCGAGCCGTCATCGACGACGATAATCTCGCTGGCGGGTACCGTTTGCTCAATGACGCTGCTAATCGCTTGCTCAATCGTCTCTCCACGATTGTACGTCGGAACGATCACGGCAAAGTCGCCGGCGCTCGCTGCAACGGATCTCTGCATCTCGCATCACTCCTACATTGCGCGTTGGGATATTCGACGGCCGGCATTAGGGAGCAGCCTTGTCCACCTTCTGTTCGCTGGCCGCGGCTGCCGCCGCACGCAAGTCCTCGCCTGTCACCATGCGCTTCTGCAGGGCGACCTCCACGACATCACCCGGCAGGAGCTCGTGCTCCTGGTCAGTGACGACCGGTTCGGCTTGCTTCCGGTAAATAGTGACCTCCGGCTCGGAGCCCTTGCCGCGCACCAGCTGCGAGCGAACAAGACCCGTGTAGACCAGCTTGTCGCCTACCGCCTGCAGCCGCGCGCGGGTCGTTGCCAGCTTCACGCCAGCGTCCTGCAGATCGAGCAGGACGCTCTTGCGACGCTCATCGGCGAGCTTGTCGAGCTTGGTGCGTAGCTCATCGCGGCCACGCTCGGCGCGCCCTTTCTCCACGATCGTCTGCAGATAGCGCGTTGACGAGAAGAGTATGGTCCGGCGTGCGTCTACGACGCGTGTAATCGGTAGGGTCTGCTTGTCGAACAGTCCCTTGATGCGCGAGAATTCCTCGACGTCCGAATCCACGCCCTCCTTTTCTCGCTGCTGCTGATCCCCCAGCACCGCAATGCGGTCCTCCTCCTTCTTGATGGCGTACTTCAGATATCCCTCGTCCTTGCGGTAAAGGGCGTTGCGGGCCGCGAGCTGCCGATCCTCGAGGTCAATGATCTGCGCGGCGATCGAAGCTGGAATTGGGGTCTCGCGAAGCGCCTTGCGGTCCAGAGTATCCGCGCTGTCCAGCTCGGCCTGGAGCCGCTGGATCACAGCCTGCTGCTGGGCAAACTGCGTCCACAGCGTATCGTAGTCGCCCCGCATGTCCGCCTCCTCGAGGAACGGATTCTCCATGCGGAAATGCATGATGTCGTAACCGCCGGCGAGCGCAATCGCCTGACGTACAGTCATTCCAGGGCGGAACGGCTGCTCTCCGGGCTTTGACACGTCGCCGTTGACGTAGATCGGTCGATACTCGGCGATCGTCACGATCACCTCGTCGGGGCCAACCATGACTGGAATCTCGCGGCCGTCGGTGTTTCTCCGGCGGTAGACCTTGGAGGCCAGTTGGTCTTGCAGCTTGGTGCGCAGTTGCGGCAACGTAAGGCCAGCCACCTTGAAGTCTCCCACGAGCGGCAAGGCGACGGCCCCGTCGAGTCGGATGGTGGCGCGTGTCTTGAGATCGGGGGTCGCCGCGGTGGCGAACTCGATGGTATCGCCCGGTGCAACGCGATACTCATCCGCGGTTGCAGGCGAGAGAACCACCGCCAAAAGGATGACCGTTGTCGCTGCGCACCTGATCGCCTTTATCCGCGGTGAGGGGGCCACCCTCGCCAGTCGCGGCACCCCGATACGCGCTGTTGTCATAGCCCCTCCTCACAAAATGCAGCGCTCTGATCTCCTGCGGTTGAATTCGGCGCTCAGGAACTTGGAGCGGCACGAGACGCCTACATCCCGCCCCTGTCCCGCCATTCGAAGCGGCCGGAATATCGCACTGCACACACGCGCTAACGCGCGCGGCGTCGCTGCGTTCCAAGCTTGGTTCCAATGAGTTAGATCGCCGCAGCGGGAACACAGCCGCACTCTGCGAGTTCCGCAGGTTGCGGTGCAGCAGAGTTGGCTCGCGCGGGCATTGGTCGTCGGCCAGGGCCCGCGCGTGAGGTGCTTGCTCGGCGCGGTCCGGTCCCTGTCACAGGCTCTTTGGGGGTGCCATGCTTCACGTACCTACGGATCTTGCGCGTCACGCGATCGAAATCAGGAGCCAACCCTCGCAGGCCCACTGGTCGCTCGCTGCCCTGCGTGATGTGATCCGTTGGCGCCGCTCGACGATCATTTGGTCAGTGATTGCGGTGCTCGTGCCCGCAGTCATCTATCTGGCGGCGGCATCACCGATGTACACGGCGACTGCCGTGCTGATGACCGACACGAAACGCTCGCCGGCTTATGGAGCCGACGGCGCTGCCGACACCAGCGTCGACATGGTCGTCGTCGAGAGTCAGGTCGAGACCCTCAAGTCCGACACGATCGCGCTGGCGGTCATCGATAAGCTGCGCTTGTGGGAGGATCCCGAGTTCGTCGGCAAAGGACCGACGCTTTGGTCCTACGTCATGGGGCTGCTGCGCCCGTCCGGCACCAAGCGACCGGCGACGCAGGACATCAAACGCCAGATCGCCGCCGGGAACTTCAAGAAGGCGCTCCAAGTCCAGCGCGCCGGCCGCAGCTACGTGTCGGAGATTTCCTTCACCTCGCTCGATCCCAACAAGGCGGCAGCCATCGCCAATGCGATCGCGCAAGCCTACATCGTCGATCAGCTCAGTGCGAAGCTGCAGGTCGCTCAGCGTTCCAGTGATTGGGTCGAGAATCGCGTCGGCGAATTGCGCCAGCGGGCGAGTGATGCGGCGAAGGCTGTCGCTGAATATAAGAGCGCAAACGGCATCGCCGGAGATGGAGACAACACGTCGTCAAATGATCAAGCGGCGGGGACCGCACAGCAGCGCCTTCGCGAGCTCGAAGCTGCGGCGCAGAGCGCCAGGACGGTCTACGAGACATTTCAGAACCGCTACACCCAAAGTGTCCAGCTTCAGCAACAATCTTTCCCCGTCACTGAAGCTCGGGTTCTCGCCGAGGCTGTGCCCCCGCTCTCCAAGAGCGCGCCCAAGACGAGCCTAATTCTGCTGCTGGCTGCGGTCGCCGGTGCCTCGCTCGGACTGGTTGCTGCCTTTACGCGTGAGCAGTTGGAGCGACTTGTGCGCACGCCGCGGCAGCTCGAGCGCGAGCTCGGCGTGCGGGTTATCGGTTTTTTGCCGAGCGTGAGGCGCCGCCGCTCGCTGCTGTCCCGCGGCGGCCCCTTGCACCTGATCGAGGAGTCTAAGCCGGCATCGCTGTCCGGACGGGTGCGACCGCTCTCGCAGGCCGGCGAGGGCGTCAGGGGAATTAAAGTGGCCATCGATCGATATGGCGGTGGCAGTCAGGCGCTCGTGATCGGCATCTCCTCGCCGCACCCCGGCACCGGTAAGACGACGCTCGCCTACAATCTTGCCTTGCTCGCCGCGCGATGCGGTAATCGTACGCTGCTGATCGATGGCGATCTGCGCCGATCAACGTTGACGCGAAGCATTGCACCCCAGCACGAGCACGGCATAACCTCGCTTCTCACCGGAAAAGCCGATCCTTCGAGCTGTCTCGTCGCGCACGCCGACAATCTGCATTTTCTCGGCGCGTTCCCGGCGCCTGATGCCGGCGGCCATCCTTCTGACGCTCTCGCGTCCCCTGCAATGGCCTCAACCCTCGACGGCATGCGGCATGCCTACGACTACATCTTCGTCGATTTGCCGCCCTTGTTGAATTGTGTCGACGTGCGCGCGTCTGCGCCGATGATCGGCGCGTTCATCCTGGCCCTTGAATGGGGACGGACGTCTCTCGACGATCTCGACCGAGCCCTTGCAAGCTGCGACATCGTCGTCGAGCGTTTGCTGGGCGTTGCGGTCAATAAGGTGGCGGTCGCAGAAATGGCCCGTCGCTATTAGCGGCCTCTCCGTGCTCGGCCAAGCGATCGCTGCCCGGAACTTTCGGGCTCGCCACAGATCGCCGGTAAATTCCACCGAGGAACTTCTCGAAGGCGCGGCCAAGCCGCTCGGGGCTGTAATGCCGACACCGCTCGATTGCACCGGCCTGCACCCGGGCGAGGAGGGCCCTATCCTGCGCGAGCGTACGTAGGCAGTCGGCCAGGCCGCGATCGTCTCCTGCACGGAAAGTGAGGCCACTTTTGCCGACTTCGACGATCTCGGGGAGAGCACCAGAACGTGCGGCGACGACGGGTACGCCGTGGGCAAAAGCTTCTATGCAGACGCGCCCGAAGGGCTCGTCCCACAACGAAGGAACGACCAGCACGTCAATGGCGGGATAGAAGGCCGCCGGATCCGACCAGCCAAGGAAGCGAGCCCGGCCCTCCGGAAAGATCGCCGACAGTTTCTTTGCGTAGGCCACCGGCCCGTCGCCAGCGATCACATAGTCAAACGGCCCTGCCTCTCCGAGATGCGCTGCGGCGCGTGCGAGTGTTTCGACACCTTTGTTCGGCGTGACCATGCCGATGTAGCCGATCCGGATCCTTTCGGTTTGCGGGCGCGGCTCGCTGCGCATCGGCCAATCGATCGCGGCGGGTACCACTTGTTGTCTTGCCCGGACGAAGTAGCCCGCCTCGGCATGCCTATCGAGCATGTGCTGTGACTCTGCGACGACACCATCGACGAGTTGCGACATAAGCTTTTTGCCGACAGACGTGCAGCGGCACTGCGCGCACTGCCGCGTGCAATTCTTGCCGTCACGAAACATGGTGCCGCGCCAGCACAACAGGAAGTGGCTTTGCACGACGTGCGCCGTGGGAACGCCGAGGGCTCTGGCAGCGAGCCAAGTGGCCACATTGATGTTCTCGCAGCTAATCGTCATCACGACGTCCGGCCGCACACTTGCGATCTCGCGACGCATGTGCAGGTACGCCCTCGGGTTTCCGTTCTCGAGTGCATGCCACGCGAGCTTCTTGTAGGCTGGGTTGCTCTTCCAATAATTCGAGTACACGTTGAGCGACGGCAACGTATGGATCGCGATGCCATCGCGCAATTCGCTGCTGTTCGCGTTCTCCACCGTAACGACGTGCACCGAATGCCCGCGCGCGCTAAGCGCCCGCGCGATGCTCTCGGATGCCGCGGGGCCACCGCCCTTACCCGATGGCGGGTACGCAGCGCACGCCAAAAGGAGCCGCATGCGACCCGCGCGCGCCGCGCCTGGAAGTGGCTCGTCCGAAAGCTCCAAGGCGCATCCCCATGTCCGGTGGACTCCGCCCATGGAACGGATCGGTCGTAGGGTCGTTCCCGGGACCAATGCGCGCAGGAGGCAGACCTAAGCGGTGATCCCAGGCTGGGGTCGATAGCTGGGCAGCCGCGCCTGGATTGGCGGCACAACCGGCCGGATCTGGGGCGCGTTCACAGTTTTGCCATTGGAATCAACTACGTGCCTCCGAAAAGGAGCCAGCGATGCAGCTTCCCCCTTTCGACGCTTTTGATGCCGATGTGCTTCGGCTCATGACAGCGGCCCTCGATACGGCCGTCGCAAAATACTACGGGTCCTTGGTCGACGACGACCAGCGGCGGACCATGGCGCGCCGTGTTGTCTTCGCTGCCGGGCACGGCGACCGGGACCTCGATATTTTGGCGCGCGCGGCCCTCAATCCCGCGCACGCCCTTGCCGGTCTTCGTCTTCCCACACCTCATCGCAGCTCGGCGTGACGCGGCGCTCCTGCCGCCGCAGCTTCAAACCCATCATCGCGTTCTGTGATGCCTTCGCCACACGAGGGCGCTCCGTGTCGTTGCCACGACATTGCCACGCACACGCCCCGCTTACGGCCCACGATCCAGTCAGCGTGGATTTCGCCAGGGGATGGTAGCGGCTTCGGGGGAAGTGATGCAGGACACAATTGCAACCGTCATCCTTGCCGGGATGATGTTCATACCGCTCGTCAACGTCTTCGTCGGGATCATCGTCGGAGCCGGGCTCGCCGGGCTATCTGGCGGTATGCTAGGGCTCGCACTGGCGATTGCCGTGACGGCCGCGGTAAAGCTGGTCGGTGGATGGCGTGGTTGGTTTGATGTCGTTTGCGAGAGCGATGCCGCCGTTGTCAGCGTGCAACCGTCCGCTATTGCTCGATCGACCAGGCGGCGCAGGTTGCCCAGACGACATTTGGTTTGGCCTACCCAAACACCGGTGCCAAACACGCAAATGCCGGAAAGTCGGATGCGCACGTTGCATTGAGTGCGCCGCGGCTGAGCGTCTCACGCAGGGGAGATTATCCCGGCGACGCCCAACCACCGCACGAGCGCTTCATGGCCAGGTCGCTGTGCTCCGCATGATGGACCATCGAGAGCGGCGGAAACCGATGTCCATGGTCGACGTCATTGTCACCGACGCTGTCTTCGCAGACTTCACAAACAGAGGCTGTTGAGTCCCCTCCCGGCAGCCAGTGCAGGCCTCCGGCGTCGCCGATCCTGGCGTCGGGGCTTTCTCTTACCTTCGATGGTTGCGTTGGAGATGACCGATGATCCGGTCATCCGTCGCAAGCAGAGCGATCCTCCTCAGGTGCTCCGGGGCGCGCAAGCCGTCGTCGACGGCCCGCATGATCAGGAATGCCATCGCATCGCGCGTAGCCTGCTCGTCGCCGCCCCCGCCGGGACGCCTCTTCGCCTCTTGCCACGCGCTGTCGAGCGCCGACGTCATCAGCGTCAACAGCTCAGGTCCGTAAAAACGGCCACCCCCGAACGGCATGCCCCCTCGACTGCCAGCTTCACCCCGACTTCATGTTGTCGTGAGGTCACGGCAGCAATGCGACCTTGAACGACAGCTAGCGGTAGCTGGAACCAGGCACGGCAGTCGGCGTTTCAGGCCGGAAGTCTCGCTGGCTTCGCTGACCTACCGTGTCGCTTTTTCCCGGTAGCCCGCCGAGCCCGAGGGGCAGTTTCGTGCTGCGGGGCTCGCTTTGTTGCAGCCGAAGCGGTGCCAGCCCGCACAACAGTTTCGTAAGGGGGAACGTCCATGGACATCAAAGGTGTTGTGTTCGTTGTGGCGATCATCGTCTTGATCGCAGGGGCCATGTGGTACTTCGCCGCCGAGCCAACGGCGACAACCACCACAACAAGCTCAGCCACATCCGCAGCGACGACGTCGGAAACGCCGTCGCCCATCGCTCCCTAGAGATTTACCAGCGGGGGACGGCTGAGTTCCGGTCGCAAGGCCGGAGCTCGGCCGCTCGTGCGCCGACGGATCTATTCCCGGGCGTCATTCGCTTCGGGCGGCGGTGCGTCATACATCACAGTCGCGAGATCCCGTTCGGCGGTAACCAGGACCTCATCGCTTATCTGCCCCGCGACAATGGCTGGAGCTGGCGCAGGCTCATCGACTTGAATCTCTCGTAGTCTTTGTGCGCAAGAACCCGCCACCCACAACCAGAACCGATGTCGACGCCGCTTCCAATGTGATGATCCGCGACGTGGTTCCGTTGGCCCGTTCGTGCGAGACGGTGTTACCGCGCCTGCGGGTCGCCCTGTGCGCCTTTGTCCGTCCAGCCCGGCGGCAAGCCAAACTTACCCGCCAGCATGTCGGTCACGCCCTTGCGTCCGAAGGCGTCGCAGACCGCTTCTTTGGGAGCTCCGCCGAACATCGACTTCACGCGATGCATAGCCGGGAGCGAGGGCATTTTGGTGCGAAAGGGATTATCGCCCGTGACCAGCAGCTCGCTGAAATCATCGCCAAAAGATGCGGCGAGCTCATAGGCATCTCCCACCGGGGATACCCGCGTCGTGCCGAAGAAAGAATTGGCACCCTTCGCCCACAACATGGCCGCCTTCTGCTGGCCGGACGGATCGATAGCCTCACCTTCCAATGCAATCCCACCCAAACCGATCGGAACGCGCACCGACGGGATCGGCACGGATGTCTCTATGGTCCCCGTGTTGGTCAGGACGGATTTGCCGATATCAAGCACCTTCGAGGTTGCCGCCGCCGTCTCGTCCGTCGGGACGATGCTCGCAATCGACACGTGCACGGTCAGGTCGGCCGTCTGCGGCGGCAAAACGATATGAAAGCGATCGCTGAGCCCAATACAGACCGAGCGGTCCACCGCATTGGCAACGAGCTTCTTGTCCTTCTCCGAAAGTTTGGTCTCGCTGGCCGATTCGGGAAAAAGTCGTTGGGGCAATGAGCACCGTCCTGGCCGCTAGTATCGCGTCCTTGTCGACGCGCACACGCGATTTGCGCCCGTTGAACTTGCTATCGGCAGGCTGTAGCCGCTCGTAAGAGGACAACGACCCGGTCTGTGCCAGTGGAACGGTGGTGCAAGCGGAGATGACTGGCAGCAGTGACAGGACAGGCCACAAAGTGATTCCATACGTCGGTGTTGAACGAAATTCGTTCGGCTGAAGCGCCATCGGCCAGTCCCCCTGTTTCCCACGCAGGGAGGCTTACGCGCGTTGCTTTGCTCGTGTGTTGCTCCAATGTGTCCCAACCGGGGCCCTGGGCAGATCGCGTGTCGAGGGAAAAGGTCCGGCGCGGGCGGAAGAAGTGATCGTCAAGCGACGGAGCGAACCGCGCCGCTATCGTCCGCGGGGATGGTCACCTCAATCATACTCGGACGCGTTGGGGATACGGCAACAACGACCCCTCCGCCGTGTTGCCGGGCGATCTGGTGAACAAGTGCGAGCCCTAGTCCAGATCCTTGCGACCGCGTACCCCGCAGACGGTAGAATGGCGCGAATACCCGCTCTTGCTCGCTCGGCGGGATGCCTGGTCCTCCATCGCTCACTGTCAGAACGGCTCGCTGTCCCCGTCGGCGAACCCGGATCTCAACGGGAGGGGATCCGTGCAGCTGGGCATTTTCGATGAGGTTCCGGATCAGTCGCCGCAATAGTGTCGGGTCGCCAGGGACGACGACAGGGTCGCCCGTGATATCGAACTCAGCGCAACGCGCACCCTCCTCGGCGGCGAGCGCCAGCAGATCCACCTCTTCGCGAACATCGAGCTCCCTGACAGCATCGAGGCGGCTAGAGAGCAAGATTTGCTCGATTAGCGCATCGATTTCGGTGACGTCCTTTTCCAGATCGGCCTTGCGCTTGGGGTCCGCGACGTCTTTGAGCAGCTCAGCCGTCAGGCGCAGGCGCGACAGCGGCGTTCTGAGCTCATGAGAAACATTGGCGAGCAACAGCTTGTGTGCTCCGACCAGCATCTCGATCTGTGCCGCGGCGCTGTTGAAGCTTTCCGCCAGGCGTGCCGACCTCGTCGCAGCCTTCGACTTTTACCCGCGCCGTAAGGTCGCCTGATCCCAATGCCTCTACGCTCAGATTGCAGGCGTTCGAGCCGGCGCGTCACGCGCCGCACGACCGGATAGCAAAGAAGCGCGATCAGGAGTGCCCACAGGGACAAACAATTTCACCTTCTCGATAGATCTCTTGCGTCGGAGAGAATCCTCGTGCCTCGATCCAGGCTCCATTGCTTAGCCGAATACCAATGGCAGGCCTGATGGCCACGTAGACGTTTTCTCCGCCCCCATCGCCGACGGCGTCGATGAGACGACTGTCAGCGCCAAAAAGGGCAAAGTCGACGCCTACTGTGTTGGATAGATCGGTGAGGAAGCGGCGGCGGGCGACCGGATCTGAGTCGGGAGATAGCAAACGGCGCAACTCGAAAGTGGCGACGCTCTCGAGAACAATTTGGGCATCATTCTTGCGTCCTGACAAATGCCAGAGACCAATGATCCCGAAGACGACAATCAAGAGTGCCCCGAACATCGTCAGGTAAAGTTGGTAGTGAAATCGGGTGTAGATCTTGCGGGTCAATCCTGCGTCCTCGCGAACACGTATCCGGTGCCCCGAACGGTAATGATCCGGCGCGGCTTCTTCGGATCGTCTTCGATGTTCGCCCGGATGCGCGAGATGTGGACGTCGATCGACCGGTCGAACGCCTCGAGGGTCTCACCCTTCACGAGGTCCATGAGCGCCTCGCGTGCCATGACGCGGCCGGGGCGCTCGGCGAGCGCAACGAGCAGCTCGAACTGATAGTTCGTCAACCCCCGCGCGACACCATCGATACGCGTCTCGCGTCCGCCGCGATCGATTTCGAGCCGGCCGAACGCCAACACGTCGCCCTTCTGCGCGTCTTTGCCCCGCCGCAAGATCGCCCGCAAGCGCGCCAACAGCTCGCGGGGCTCGAAGGGTTTGGGTAGATAGTCGTCCGCCCCCAGCTCCAGTCCGATGATCCGATCCATGGCTTGCCCGCGCGCCGTCAGCATCAGGATCGGCGTCGTCGCCGCTCCGCGCACTTGGCGGCACACCTCAAGGCCATCGACGTCGGGGAGCATCACATCCAGCACTATGGCGTCGAAGCCATCGCGCGCGTGCAACTTCAGTCCCGCGCCGCCGCTGGCAGCGTGCGAAACAGCAAATCCTGCGCCGCCGAGATACTCGCGCAACATCTCGGCGAGTCGCATGTCGTCCTCGATCAGGAGGATCTGTTGCATCATAGCCTTTAAGTTGGGCACCCCGGCTCCAGAGGACTCACACCTACGGCCAAAATGCGTCGGAGGCGGGCAGGGCAGCAGACGTGGTTAGCGGGCGTCGTGCCGAAGGCGGCGCATTCCGGCAAATCTCATCGCGTGTAAAGTTTTGTAAACCGCGGTGATAACGCCCCCGCGTTTCGCCAAGACGCCTGTGCGCGCTCGCCCTTCGCATGGCTTTACCTGCCAGACAAACAGCAGAAATAACCGCCGCTCAAACTGGCGCGCCATTGAAAATGGAGGGCTGTTCTTGAGCAAAAACGATCCTGAGAACGAGACCGGGCTTTACGAAAGCGAGCCGGAGATGAGCCGCCTCGGAGCCATAGGACTTGTTGTGGCGATGGCATTTTTGACCCTGCTGATGGGTGCCCTCGTCTACGTGATAACGGGACTGCAGTGAGCTGATGCAGCTTGCGCCGCTGCGCCCGAGACGAGCGGCGGCGCGCGCCCCCATCTGCTTCATCCTTTCACTATCGTGCCTGCCAAGCTGCGCCGAGCCCCAGATCCGGCCCGCGGGCGCGATGTCCGCTACGTCGCCGAGTGGTGCCGGGTTGGCGGGAGCGACCGTCCGGTGGCCCGGAAACAGAATTGGGGCTGCCAACAGATCGAACGGGCGATCGCGAATCTGATCACCGCAATGGAGGCGGCAAAGGAGCGCGCCGAAAAGGAAGAGGGGCAAATGGCGCCGACGCTTGAACGTATGTTTGCACGACTTTCCGGTCCTCCGGGAGCCGGCAATGCCGCACTGGCTGAGCTCCGGGAGACGCGCCGCGACGCCGACCAGCTGAACGACCTGCTGAGAGAAAAAGGATGCGCGCCTTACGTCATCGGCGTCGACGATCCAGCGTTCCTAACGCGATAGACGACGTGCAGCCACTCGCTCTCTCTCTTCACAAAACTTTACGCCGCCGAAAGACGCCGGCAACCGGCGCCTGCAAACCTGCGGCCAACCGTGGACCTCACATGCAATCATTTTTCACGCCCTGCCGCACTGCTGGCTCTGTTGGCGCAAGCCGTGCAGCCGATAAGCGCGGCACCTCAGGAGATGTTCGGCTCAATGTCGGGCTTCTGGATAGGCCCCGGACGCATCGAATTCGATGCAGGTACGTCAGAGGCGCTCCTGTGCAAGGCCTACTACACGACCTCGCATCAGACCGACCGGCTCAGCATCGTCCTCCGCTGCGCCAGCCCTTCCCAGAAGATTGAATTGCGGGCCCAGTTGGTCGCCAACGGACCCAATTTGACCGGGACCTGGGAGGAACGGACCTACAACGCCAGCGGAACCGTCACCGGCCAAGCGAAGGATCAGCAGATATCTCTTTCGATCGACGGCGGCGGCTTCACCGCCACGATGCAGGTGATTCAAGACGAAGGACAACAGAGCGTGTCCATCACGACGCAAGGCGTCGGCTTCAAAAAGGTCAGCGTTTCTCTCACCCGCAGCGCGAGCGGTCACAAGGACAAGCGCAACTGAAGATCAAAGGCAGTCCTCGCACGAAGCTCGATCAGGCTCCGTGAACGCAGTCCCTACTTTGAGAGGTAGATATGAATTTGCGCCGGGCGGCTCTTCGACTGTTTACGGCCACGAACTATGTGGTGACAGCAATGGTGTTCTTGCCGTCTTTGCCAATGCCCTCGGGCCACGCAGAGGATGCCCGCAAAGCATCGGTCATCGCCTCGGCCGCCACCGTCGCGGACGGTCGGCCATGGAACATGGAGATGGTTGAAGGCCAACAGAAGTTCAAGCTGACCTTGATGCCGAACGGCACGGGCATCATGGAGCCGAGCACTCTCGCACCCGAGCTGAGCTGGTGGCAAAGTGCCGACCGTCTTTGTATCAGACCATCGACCGACAAGGGCGAGCATTGCGTCACATTGCTCGTTCGCGATGGTGGATACGACGCCGTTGAGAACGACGCCCTCTTCTTCAGGCTTCGCCGCTAATTCCGAGAGTCATAAAGGCCAATTGCCGACGGCTGCGGAGGGCGTGATCGAAGGCATATGCTTAACAGCGCGCCAGCAACATACCTTTACAATGGGTCATGTTTTCGCCGACCCGTTTGAATAGGTCTCCAATCTCGGGGTGCGCGAGGCGATCCACTTGTTTGCGTGCGCGTATCCGCTGACACAATGGGGGTTCGTTTGGCGAGTTGTTCAGCAGCCGACGTGCAGCCTCCCGCGCCCGTATGCCGACCCTTCCGGTTCAGCGGTGCCGCCGCCATCGTCCTTGCCGTCCAACAGTTGCTGGTGGGCTGTGCCTCCGATGATCGCTATCACGCGGTTCCTTCCGCACTTGCCGGCGATCTCACGTTCGCGCAGGTCGAGAATGCGCGCTTTGCGGGTGAGGACGTCGCCGCGCTGCGAGTGGAGGTGGAAAGGGCTTTCGCACGCCAGCGCTATCAGCCGCAGGCGGCCGCGCCGGTAACGTTCCTCGCATTGTCCAGCGGACAGGAGGACGGCGCCTTCGGCGCGGGCCTTCTCGTTGGCTGGAGCGCACGCGGGGGGCGACCGGAGTTCCAGATCGTCACCGGCACGAGTACGGGCGCACTTGCGGCTCCCTTCGCGTTTCTCGGCAGCGAGTTCGATTGGGCGCTCGAGGCGATGTACACGAGAACCGCCAAGGAGGACATCGTGGATTCCCGCTACCTAGTGGCGGCCGTCAACAACGATGCGATGATGGATACGGAACCCCTCGCGCGGACCATCGCCAAATATCTCTCACCAAGTGTCCTTCAACGCATCGGCGACGAATATCGAAAAGGTCGACTACTGTTGATCTCGACCGCCAATCTCAATTCCGGCAAGCTCGTCATCTGGAACATCGGCGCCATCGCCGCGAGCGAGAATCCGCAGCGCCTCGAGCTGGTGCGCAAGATCATCCTCGCTTCCGCCGCTGTCCCGGGGCTTTTCCCTCCCGTCATGATCGACGCAACCTTGAAGGACGGACGCCATCAGGAAATGCATGTCGACGGGGGAGCGGTCTCGCAGATCTTTCTGTATCCACCGTCGCTCGACATGGCAGCGATCATCAAGCCGTTTGCTAAGAAGGTGCGGCCAGCGGCGTACATCATTCGCAATGGTCGCGTCAGCCCTGAGCCCGAGGAGGTGGAGCGCAA
Organism: uncultured Alphaproteobacteria bacterium; assembly: GCA_963722495.1. Classification (GTDB taxonomy): domain Bacteria; phylum Pseudomonadota; class Alphaproteobacteria; order Rhizobiales; family Hyphomicrobiaceae; genus Hyphomicrobium_A. Next base: position 26,909 of record CAVRND010000008.1, read on the forward strand.
AACGCTGGCGATCGCTGGTCGCGCCATCACCACAATGATCGCAGCGAATGCCGTTGGAGAACTCTATCGGATCTATACAACAACGCAGCGCGACCACATTGATTTCAACCTCGCTTTGATCGAGGACGACTTCGCAGAGCCTTATAAGACGCACTTCGACCCCGGTTATATGGGTAAACTGTTTGCTCATGGGCGAGCCAAGGGTGTCGCCGGCTATGCTTGGCAGACAGTTCCCCCCGGCTATTCACTGACGCGCTAAATTCAACGTCAATGGCGCACACCAGACGTCCGCCTTCGCCATCCCAATTAGCTTCTGCCGGTGGCCTCTGGCCGCGATTGCGCCAGCGGCGGCAACGCTGTCGGAAAACTGTCATTTATGACAGATACGGTCGTCCTCTATCGACCAGCACGCGGCGGCACCCCCGCGATCGGAGCCGCATGTCAACTCCCCAAGATATTCCGGCAGGGTCGGTGCGCATATTGTCCCCCGCCGACGGTCCCGTGCGATCGGTGCGCCACTTCCGCCAGATCGTCTTGTGGCCGATCCAGATCAGCACGGCTGGAAAAGGGAGCCGTCGCGAGAGCGCCGAGGCGCTGTTTGAGCGGCTAGCAGGCGACGCGTGGGCGCTGGTCGACGATGAGTTCGGCGTCAAGGGCGAGGACTTTCAAGAGCGCCACTATCGCGAATTCGTCAGCTTCCTTCCGCACGTGCAACGCTTTCTCTACGGCGATGCGCCAGGCCCCGTGCGCGGTCTCGGCAACGGCGACGCGCCCCTGCGTGTCTATCGGCGCACCGATATTGAAGCGGTCCGCTTGGTGCTCAGCGAAGGGGCCGCACCGGTGACGTGCAAAGTGGCGCACGTCGACCTGCATTTCTTTCACGATGTCGACGCCGTCATCCTCGCCTTCGAATTCTGGGCGTCCGACCTTCCGCTCGCCGTGGTGCACGAGATCATGTACCGCTTCGGCCGCGCGTATCCCCCCGGCTGGAGCGAGAGCGGTGAGCCGCTGCATTGTCCGGTGCGGGTCGAGTGGCTCGACAAGGACGGCCGAGTGCTCGCGACCTCGGACTATGAGAACCGGAATCGGTACCTTTCATTCGTCGGCCATCAGCGCACACCGTGCTTTGCAGCGCATTGGGAGTTCCTGCTGAAGCCGCTGGCGGCCGAAAACTCCGGCAGCAAGAGCCCCTTGAGCTTCCGCCAGATCGAATACTACCGCATGCCCGTGATGACATATCTAACCCTCGATCGGCTGTGGGATGTGCAGCGCGTCGACTTCATGCGCCTCGCGTTCGCAACGGGGCCAAGCGCCAATGGCGATGCGCCTTACGCCGAGCGCTTCCTGCACGATTTCGAGACGCGCAACTGTTACGACCGCTATTATCACGAGGGCACCGAGACGCCGCGCGTGAACACGCGCTTCCTGCTGTCGGGTCACGCATTCACCATCGTCGCCGACGGAACGTCGCCGGATCTCGAGGACAACGAGCGCGGGCTCTTAGGCCAGTTCCGGCACCAGTACTTTCTGCTGTTTCTCATCAGCCATTTTCACAAGGCGGCGCTGCTGATGCTGTCCGACCGCCTGGTCGCGGCAATCAAGCGTCTCGAGATGAAGAGCGCGCGTTCGGCGGTCGAGTTCCGCCGCGAGACCTATCGCGTGCAGGAAACCTTCATGCGCTTTACGCAACGCTACTGGTTTACCGAGGTCTCCGATCAAGCGCAGACGCGTGACCTCTTCCGGCTGCAGCGCATGCACCTCGGCAATGACGATCTCTACAAGGAGCTGCGCAACGAGATCTTCGACATGGTGCAGTACCTCGACAGCGACGTCCTTCGCCGACAGAGCGGCACCATTCACCGCCTGACGGCAGTAACCATTCTGGGCTTGATCGGCACCATTGCCACCGGCTTTCTCGGCATGAATCTGATCGACGAAACCGCGGCGCCGCTGAGCACCAAGGTCATCTATTTCGGCATGGTCGGTATAGTGGTCGTGGCGCTGACGGTGGGGGTTGTCATGTTCTCGCGTCCCCTGACCGCGCTCCTCGACCGCCTCTCCGGCGAGCGCTCTTAGTCCAGCGCCTGGCTAAAACATTCCGTCGTTCAGCAGCATTTCTTCGACTATCGGATAGGCCCGGGTTGGACCGTGGCGACCGACTAACCATATCCCGGTCAGGGAGAGGCCAGCGCAGCCGCGCCGGATTGGCGCGTTAAACAAGTCGGGAGTAGCAAGCATGAGCGTAATGAAGTTGGCCGCGTTGGGCTTTGCCGCCCTGGCCGTTGCAGCGCCGACGGCAGTGTGGGCGGATTCCTATTGGGAGGTCGAGGCAGCGCGCGCCAATGCGCGGGCCGGCGGTCCAACCAATGCGCGTGATGCCGAGCTACTCGAGCGCTATGGCTGCCTCAGCGGTACGCGCAGCGCGTTCTGCGAGCGACAGTCGGGCGAGCGAGCGCCGCGCCGCTACTATCGGGCACAGCGCCGTTACACGCGCTAACAGCCACCGTACGCGCAACGAAAGCCCCGCCTGAAGCAGGCGGGGCTTTCTCGTTGGAGTGATGCTCGAAGCCTAGGCGGGGACGGCGTCCGCCAGCTCGCGTGACGCTTCGGCCTTGGGCGTCGCCGCTGCACGCACGCGCACCGGGATCGACTTGTACGCCGGCGTGCCGCTGCGCGCGTCGAAGCTCTGCAGCGCGACGAGCGGATTGGCTTCGGGATAATACGCCGCTGCCGAATTCCTGGCGATCTCGAACTCGACCGCGGTGAGGTTGCGCAGCACGCGCGCCTCTCCGGCGTCGCCCGCAGATGCGATCGCCTCGACGTCGACGAGATCGCCGTGGCTCAACCCGCGCGCCTCGAGGTCATCCTTGTGCATGAAGATGACGTCGCGCCGCCCCGTGATGCCGCGATAGCGATCGTTGAAGCCGTAGATCGTCGTATTGTACTGATCGTGGCTGCGAACGGTGGCGAGCATCAGCGCTTCAGGCTCGCCGGCACGCGCATCGCAATCGAGGCCGTCGAACACGATGAAGTTGGCCTTGCCGTTCGTCGTCAGCCATTGGCGCTCGGACGCGGCAATGTGGAGACGGAAGCCGCCCGGCACGCGCACGCGCTCGTTGAAATCTGCAAAGGCCGGGAACACCTTCTCGATCGCATCGCGGATGGTGTTGTAGTCGGCGACAAATCCGTCCCAATCGACCTTGCTGTTGGGCAGCGTCGCCTTGGCGATGCCGGCGACGACGGCGGGCTCGGATTTGAGATCAGGGCGAGGCCGGCTTCAGACGCCCGGCCGACGCGTGCACCACCGACATCGAAGTCTTCGACCGTCACCGATTGCGGACCGGTCTCCTGCTCGTCGAGCTCCGTGCGTCCCAGGCACGGAAGAATGATCGACGTTTTGGCGAGCAGCAAATGCGAGCGGTTGAGCTTGGTGGCGATGTGCACTGCGAGGTCCAGCTTGCGCATGGCGTCGAAGCACACTTCGGGGTCGGACATCGCCACCGGGAGATTGCCGCCCATGCAGACCAGCGCTTTCGAACGGCCCTCGGCCATGGCCTTTATAGCCTCGACGGCGCCGTGGCCGTGCTCGCGCGGTGGCTTGAAGCCGAACGTCGCCTCGAGGCGATCCAGAAGCTCGGCATTGGGGATCTCGGTGATGCCGACGGTGCGGTCGCCCTGCACGTTGGAGTGGCCGCGCAACGGGCAGATGCCCGCGCCCTCGCGCCCGATCTGACCCCGCATCAGCATCAGGTTGGCGAGCTGCTGCACCACCTGCGTGCCGTGCCGGTGCTGCGTCAGCCCCATGCCGTAGCAGAAGATGACGTTCTTGGCGTTGGCGTAGATCTCGGCCGTGCTCTCGATCTCGCGGCGCGTGAGGCCGGAGCAGCGCTCGATGTCCTTCCACTTCGTCGCCTTGAGATCCTGAACCAGGGCCTCGTATCCGGCGGTGTGCTCGGCGAGGAAGGCGCGGTCGATGACCTGGCGGCCGTTCTTGCCCTCAAGCGCCAACAGCGCCTTCATCAGCCCCTTCATCACCGCAGCGTCGCCGCCGACGCGCACCTGGTGGTAGACGGAGGCGATCTTGGTTGCGCGCCCGGTCAGCATCTCCACCGGATGCTGCGGCGATAGAAAGCGCTCCAGCCCACGCTCCTTCAGCGGGTTGAACACCACGATGGTGCCGCCGCGCTTCGACACATCGCGCAGCGTCGACAGCATGCGCGGATGATTGGTGCCGGGGTTATGCCCCATGCAGAAAACAAGGTCGGCATGATCGAAGTCTTCGAGCGTCACGGTGCCTTTGCCGACCCCGATGGAATCCGGCAGGCCGACGCTCGTCGCCTCGTGACACATGTTGGAGCAGTCGGGGAAATTGTTGGTACCGAACTCGCGCACGAACACCTGATACATGAACGCCGCTTCGTTCGATGTGCGGCCCGAGGTGTAAAACTCCGCCATGTTCGGGTTGGGCAGCTTGCGCAGCTCGCGGCCGATGCGCGCGAACGCGTCCTCCCACGCGATGGGGACGAAGTGGTCGCTCGCCGCGTCGTAGATTACCGGATGCGTCAGACGCCCGGCGTCCTCGAGCGCGAAGTCCGTCCAGTTCCACAGCTCCGAAGCGGTATGCGAGGCGAAGAACTCGAGGTCCGCCCGCTTGCGCGTCGCTTCCCACGCCACCGCCTTGGCGCCATTCTCGCAGAACTCGAACGACGAGGCATGACGCGGATCGGGCCAGGCGCAGCCGGGACAATCAAAGCCCTGCGGCTGGTTTACGCGGCGCAAAGCGCGTGTCTCGCGGTTGAGGGCCATCTGCGCACGCAGAGCGCGCGCCACGGCCTGCAATGCACCCCAGCCGCCGGCAGGACCGCCGTAGGCGCCTACACCCGGGACCTTCTCGTGTTTAGTCATCGCTCACCCGCGCTCGATCGCAATTACCGACGAAAGTCGAACAGCTCGACTTAAGAACCGTTCCAGATGAGGCTTCTAAGGAGCCGACAAGTTTAGCAAAAGCCGCTGGGCGCGTACCACCTATGCATTAAGTGGGAACCCACGCTTGCGAGGCGAGTTGCCCCTTTAGTCCTTCGCATCCGCGAGAACCGCCATGTATGTGTCCATCCTCTCAAACGAAGAGCTCGAGGCGCTGCAAACCGCCATCGAGATGGCCCTGGATGAAGCGGTCGAGCGGGGCATGAACCTGTCGCTCAGCGACATCACGGTCCGGCTGTTCGAAGCTTATGTGATGGGCGAGCGCGATCCCGACAAGCTCGCCGACGCGGTCGTGTTCGACACCTCTAAGCGTGTGGTCCACTAGCCGGACGGCCTGCTGCGCGTCTTGCACCAATGGTCACAGATCGCCCAATGCTGGAGGCCGACTTTACCTCCATAGACGAGCTCAATGTCATCATCGCCGGGGACAAACCCCAGGTGCCCCGCGCCAAGCGCGCCGTGCCGGAAGCCTACCGCGCCTTCGTCGCCGACCTGCGCGCCGCGCGTAAGTTCGCCGCATAGTTTCCGCCACAGCCTGTTGTGCGTGCGTGCGCGATGTTGCATGCCTGAGGCAAGCAACACAGGAGCCGAAGACGTGACATTGAACACGCGGCTGACGCAGACGCTTGGCCTCACGCATCCGATCATCTCCGCCCCGATGGCGTTTGCGGCCGGCGGCAAGCTCGCCTCCGCCGTCTCGGCGGCCGGCGGTCTCGGCCTCATCGGCGGCGGCTATGGCGACCAGAACTGGCTCGATGTCGAACTCCGCGCGGCGGGCAACGCGGCCGTCGGCTGCGGCTTCATCACTTGGGCGCTGAAGAAGCAGCCGCAGCTGCTGGACTTCGTGCTCGCCCGCAACCCGCGCGCCATCTTCCTGTCGTTCGGCAACCCGCAGCCGTTCGCCGCGCGCATCAAAGCAGCGGGCGCCAAACTCATCTGCCAGGTGCAGACGCGCCGCGATGCCGAGCAGGCGATCGACTGCGGCGCCGATGTCGTCGTCGCGCAAGGCTCCGAAGCCGGCGGCCACGGCGAGCGCCGCGCGACGATGACTCTCGTGCCGGAGGTGGCCGATCTGATCGCGACCAAGTCGCCCGCGACGCTGCTGTGCGCGGCCGGCGGCATCGCGGACGGCCGCGGCCTCGCCGCAGCGCTGATGCTCGGCGCCGACGGCGTGCTGGTCGGCTCGCGGCTGTGGGCATCGAACGAAGCCAACGTCTCGCCGCGCATGCACGCGGCCGCGCTCGCCGCCACCGGCGACGACACCATCCGCTCGCAGGTGATGGACCTCGCCCGCAAGCTCGACTGGCCGCCGCGCTACACCGCGCGCGTGCTGCGCAACGCCTACATCGAGCGCTGGCACGGGCGCGAGGCGGAGCTGCTCACCGTCGCCGACGCGGAGGCGGCCAAGTACCGAAAGGCCTGGGCCGAAGGCGATCCCGAGGGCAGCAACACGTTTATCGGCGAAGCCGCCGGGCTGATCCACGCCATCGAGCCGGTGGCCGTCATCATCGAGCGCATGGTTGCGGAGGCCGAGGCCCGCATCTCCGGCACGGCCCGAGAGGTGACCACCGCCGGCCGTTGACGGGAAGGTGCCGGAAACCTGCGGATTAACGCCGCCACCGGCTGGCCCTGGCGCAATGTCGCCCGTTACGCTTGATAGACTAGACTAATGACCTTCTGCCCGCGGATTTTGGGGGCTTCACGGATTCAGAGCCGATCGTGATTGAAGCCAGCACGTTGAATTCCAAACCTTCCCGCGCATTCGCCGCGGCGCTCGCCCTGATGCTTGCCGCGCTTGTGGCGCCCTGCGCGTCGCAAGCCGAGAAGAAGGCTGGCGCGCCGGCGGAGAAGGCGCCCCTGGTCGGCACGGCGGCACCGGCGATGCCCGATGCCTACAAGCTCAACATGCTCGTCCGCACAACGCTGATCGCCCTCAGCCAGGCCAACCAGACCGGCAACTATTCGGTGCTGCGCGACCTCGGCACGCCGCAGTTTCAGGCGATGAACACGGACGCGCGCCTGGGCGAGATCTTCGGCTCTCTGCGCGCTGCGCAATCTCGATTTCTCGCCGGTGATCTTCTTCGATCCCAAGCTGATCCGGCCCGCCGCTTTCCAGCCCAACGGCGTGCTTCGCATCACCGGGTATATCGATACGCGCCCCGAGCGCATTCTCTTCGATTTGGGGTTCGAGCTCGTGCAGGAGCAATGGCGCTTGGCCGCCATCATCGTCGATATGAAAGTCCCCGCCGCCGAGCAGAAACCCGCTGGCGCCGGCAAAGGAATCCGCTCCCAAGCCGGCGACGAAGGCCAAGTCCAAGCCTTAAAAACAGTCAGCCCCTGCGCACGTGCTTCGGCGCGTGTGGAGTTGCCATCATTCGCGTCCGCTGTCGGACGAGCACACGTGTGCGCCGGCGCACGATCGCTTGGCCGCACAGTTTCCGAACATCGTATCCGTCGCCGTTCTGAATAAAATTTAGTATTGCAGCCGCTTCTACGGGTTGCATCGCTGTCGCAGGTTCTGAACTCAGTGTGATCTGCACGCAACACGGGCGAGCGAAACACGGTTGTGCACTCGCTTTCCACTTGTATGCGACGTGTGGGGAGCTTTTAGCTGATGCGTGCGCTGACGAATAAAGAACGAGCACTTGGCGACAGCAATAGCGCGCGCTGCCGCTCGGAATGCCGGGTTTAAGTCCGTTAGTTTCGCGTCGGGATGGGTCCAGGAATTTCGCGGCTCAGGCAGCAGGTCGGTTTAGACCGCCGCCACTCCAATCACGACGCAGGGGAATGAACAAATTGCCGTTGGCGGGGTCGCCGGCGCGCTGGGTATTATGTGGGAGTTGCGTTCATGCGTACGGTTTTCGGGGGGACTGCGTCCCACAAGCGGAGCCTGGTTTCCGGTGTCAGCGTCATCGCCCTTGCGACGGCGCTGAGTTTTGCATTTCCCGGTGGCGCGCTAGCGGCGCCCTGCAACGGAAGCGGCAACTCGATCAGCAGCGGGACATCGGGTCAAAACGATACCCCACCAGCCACCCCGACCGCCTGCACCAACAACACCGTGACGGGCACAAATTCTCTCAATAACAACAGTCCAAGCGGATTAGCGGTCATCGTAGGTGGTGCGGCAACAGTCGGCACCCACAACAATGTTATCACAGGCAATAATTCGGCCAACAACAACACCTCGAACGTTCTCGGACAGCCGGTCTCCGGATTTAAGAACAACACCGTCACTGGAAATGACTCCGCCAACGGAAACGACGCGTTTTTTGACTCCAACACGATAGTCGGAAATGGATCTGGAAACGATAACGGCGCAGGCTCCGATCACAACAACATCCAGGGCAGCAGCTCTGGCAACAACAATGGGATCGAGTTTGACGCGAACAACATCCACGGCAACGATTTTGGCGAGGGCAACGGCGCCTATTTCCAGAATAACAACATCAACGGTAACAACTCGGGCAATGGGAACCAGACGCTAACCTTCCTGGGCGTCCCGGTGCCGGGGACCGGCGCCAGCAACAATACTATTGACGGTAACGGCTCAGGCAACAATAACGCGGCCCTTTTTCAGAACAATACTATCAACGGGAACAATTCTGGAAACGGTAACGCTGAGGGCTTTGGTGCGCTAGGCGGGAACACCATTACTGGAAATGGATCAGGTAACAACAACGGTCTCGCGTCGTTCAATAATCACATCGCCGGCAACAACTCGGGAAATGGCAACGGTTTTGGTTTCGTCGGAAACACAATCTCCGGAAATGGTTCGGGCAGCAACAATCAGAGTGGGTTTCTGGGCAACACAGTAGTGGGTGACGGATCAGGAACCGGAAATGGTATCGGCGCCATAAATAACAGCATTGTTGGCGACGGCTCTGGCAACAACAACCAGGGCGGCTTCGTCGGCAACTCGGTGGTGGGTGACGGCTCGGGCAACGGCAACGGCATCGGCGCCATCAACAACAGCATTTTCGGCGACGGCTCTGGCAACTCAAATGGCGGGGCCTTCGCAGGGAATTCGATCGTCGGCAACGGGTCCGGCAGCAACAATCAGATTGGGTTCGCTGGCAATACCGTGATCGGCGACGGGTCTGGTCTCCGGAACGGCCCGGCTGCAATCAACAACACGATCATCGGCGACTACTTCGGCAACGATAACCAGGCCGGGTTCGCGTTGAATACGGTCATTGGCAACGGGTCGGGTAGCGACAACGGCACCGCGTTCATCGGAAATACGATTATCGGCAACGGGTCGGGCAACAGCGCCGGCAACGGAGTGCTCGGCAACACGGTCCTGGGCAACGGATCAGGCAACGATTACGCCGATGGTGCCAGCTTCAATACCGCGGTCGGCAACGGCTCGGGCAACAACGTGGATGGCCTTGGCAACCTCGTGTTCGGCAATCTCTCCGGCAACCAAGTAACTGGCAGCGGAAACCAAGCCGCCGGCCTGCTGTCGGGCAACACGGTGAATGGCAGCTTCAATAGCGCGAGCGGTTTGATCGTCGGCAACGGAGTGACCGGCAACGTCAACCAGGCGGCCGGCACGCTCTCGGGCAACGACGTCACCGGTGACGGCAACCAAGCCTCCGGTATCGCTTCCGGCAACTTCGTCACTGGCAACCTCAACCAGGCCTCCGGCGCATTGTCGGGCAACGGCATCACGGGCGACGGCAACCAGGCGAGCGGTATCGCCTCCGGCAACATCGTCCAGGGCAACGACAACATCGCCATCGGCAACTTCTCCGGCAACCTCGTCACCGGCGACGCCAACAAGGCGATCGGCGACGGCTCCGGCAACTTGGTCGAGGGTGACAACAACAAGGTCTTCGGTGACCTTTCGGGCAACGTGGTGCAAGGCAATCGCAACAGTGCCAACTCGTTCCTCTCCGGCAACTTCGTGTTCGGCAACGATAACAACGCTACCGGCACTCTGTCGGGCAACGTCGTGGTCGGCGATCGCAACACGGCGAATGGCGACGGCTCGGGCAACATCGTCGTCGGCAGCGACAACCAGGCGCTCGGCACGGCCTCCGGCAACCTCGTGTTCGGTAACGGCAACCAGTCGAGCGGCGTCGGCTCGGGCAACATCGTGGTCGGCGACGGCAACCAAGCCGACGGCATCCTGACCGGCAACATCGTTGTGGGCGACGGCAACCAATCGAGTGGCGTCAACTCGGGCAATGTGGTCGTCGGCGACAACAACGCCAGCAGCGGCCTGCGCGTCGGCAACTTCGTGTTCGGCAACGGCAACTCGTCGGGCGGCACGGACTCCGGCAACTTCGTCGGTGGCGACAACAACCAAGCCTTCGGTGACACGGTTGGCAATTTCGTGCTGGGCTCGGATAACCAAGCCGCGGGCAACGAAGCCGGCAACTTCGTGCTCGGCTCCAACAACCAGGCGAACGGCACAACGGTCGGCAACTTCGTGCTCGGCACCTCCAATCAGGCTTCGGGCATCGACTCCGGCAACTTCGTTCTCGGCACCAACAACCTCGCCTTCGGTGACACGGTCGGCAACGGCGTAATCGGTGTGAACAACCAGGCCTCCGGCGCCAACTCCGGCAACGGCGTCCTCGGTGCCAACAACCAGGCGAGCGGCAATTTCACCGGCAACCTGGTTGTCGGTCTTGCCAACCAGGCGAGCGGCGCCTTCTCGGGTAACGGTGTGGTCGGCATCAACAACCAGGCCGACGGCCTCGGGGTCGGCAACAACGTCCTCGGCGTCGGCAACGCAGCGACCGGTACAGGCTCCGGCAACGGCGTCACAGGCGTCAACAACTACGCGGACGGCCTCGGGGTCGGAAACGACGTCGTCGGCTTCAGCAACCAGGCTGCCGGTGCCTTCTCGGGCAACGGCGTGCAGGGCTTCGGAAACCAGACGAGCGGCGTCGGCTCGGGCAACGGCGTCACCGGCTTCGACAACCAGTCGAGCGGCGCTTTCGCGGGTAACGGCGTCACCGGCGCCAGCAATATCGCGGTCGGCACGGGTGCCGGCAACTTCATCACCGCCTCGAACACAACCTCAATCGGAACCGGCGCTCGCGCTGGTGCGAGAATCGTCGACCGCCATCGGCCCGGGCGCGCAGGTCAGCGACACGCACGCTCGCTCGACGGCTGTCGGCGCGGGCGCCCAGTCGGAGTTCGAGGACGAAGTGAGCCTCGGTGCGAAGAACGCCTCGCAGACCTACACGACACCGGGCATTACGTCGGGTCTCAGCAAGGCGCGCCAGACCGGGCCCGCTCGAGGTCGTCACCTCTGACCAGGCTGGCCACCTCGCCACCGACGGCGGCCAGATCTTCAGTGCCCTCAGCGAGCTCAACGGCGGCGTCGCCATCGCCATGGCGCTGAGCAATCCCGACCTCGTCGGCAACGAGATCTTCGGCATCGCCGGCAACGTGTCCTACTGGGAAGAGAACGTCGCCCTCGGCTTCAGTGCCATGGGCGTCCTCGGCCGCAACATGTTCGGCTCAGGGCGAGCGGCTGGCGGTATCCGGCGCCATCGGCTTCAGCCTCGACGAGAACACGTTCGGTCGCCAGGGCAGCAACAGCTCGGCCGGTGGCCGCGCCGGTGCCCAGCTGACCTGGTAAGCGTTACCCTAGACGGCAGAACCCAACGCGGCGCGGGCCTTCGGGCCCGCGTCGTCGTTTTGTGTGCACGCTTCTTGAGCAGAGCTCGAAGCGATGGCCTCCGCCCACTATTTAATCTCTCCTAAGACGTTCTTCCTACGCTCGCCTGGCCCTCTGTGCCTTGCGCCCGTCGGCGGCGCAGCACTACGTTGAGTGTGTGGTTGGTGGTCATGCCATGGAAAAAGTTCTGACCGCAGTCTTGTCGGGGCTCGTCCAGCGCGGTTCGCTGACGATCGTGACTGCCCGCGGCAATGAGCACACCTTCGGCGACGGCACGGGCGAGGAGGTCCGCGTCCGCTTCATGGACGCCGGCGCCGAGCGTGCCACGGTCCTCAATGCCGAGCTGCGCGTCGGGCGAGCTGTTCATGGACCGCCGCCTCGTCGTCGAGCGCGGCACGATCTACGACTTCCTCGAGCTCGTGCTGCGCGACGCCAAATCGCAGAAGCGCTCGCTCCCCGCGCGCATCCTCGGCAGCTACCGCTTTCTCACGCGCCGCATCATCAGCCGCAACAATCCGTGGCGCGCGCGCCGCAACGTCGCCCACCACTACGATCTCGATCGCCGGCTGTACGAGCTGTTTCTCGACCCCGACCAGCAGTACAGCTGCGCCTACTTCGAGCGGCCCGACAGCACGCTGGAGGAAGCGCAGCTGGCCAAGAAGCGGCTGATCACGGCCAAGCTGCTGGTCGAGCCGGAGAGCCGCGTGCTCGACATCGGCTCCGGCTGGGGCGGCCTCGGGCTGTACCTCAAAACCATCGGCGGCGCGCGCGAGGTGCAAGGCATCACGCTTTCCGCCGAGCAGCTGCAGGTGGCGCGCGATCGGGCCGAGCAGGCGGGGCTCGCAGACAGCGTGCACTTTGCGCTCCAGGACTATCGCGAGGTCGAGGGCCAATTCGATCGCATCGTCTCGGTGGGCATGTTCGAGCACGTCGGCCCGCGCTTCTACCAGGCCTACTTCGACAAATGCCGCGCGCTGTTGGCGCCGGACGGCGTCATGGTGCTGCATACCATCGGCCTGATGGACGGCCCCTGGTATCCCAACCCGTGGCTCGACAAGTACATCTTCCCCGGCGGGCAGCTGCCGGCGCTGTCGGAAATCGTGCCCGCCGTGGAGCGCGCCGGACTGATCGTCACCGACGTCGAGTGCCTGCGCCTGCATTACGCCGACACGCTCGCCAACTGGCGGGCCCGCTTCATGGCGCGGCGCGACGAGGCGATCGCCCTCTATGACGAGCGCTTCTGCCGCATGTGGGAATACTACCTCGCCTGCTGCGAGGCGGCATTCCGCTATCAGGACGTCGCGGTGTTCCAGGTGCAGCTGGCCCGCAGCCCCTATGCGGTGCCGCGCACGCGCGATTATATCGCCGAGGGCATGCAGACGCTGCGCCAGCGCGAGGCGGCCGCGTGGACGCCACGGCCTGCGTCCTCGGAGCCCGTGCCGCTCCGCAAGCAGCGGCTCTAATTGCACTTTTTGGATTAAGCCGGCCGCCGGGCGCGGTTGCGCGCGGCTTGGAATGGGGCCGGGCTTTGTCTATAGTCCGGACACCCGGGGGACGAGGCCGGCAGCTATCGAATTGTACCGGCTGCGCGCCGTGAGCGGCGCATGAATGGCGGGGCACGAGATCTCGGCAGCGCTGCTGTAACTGCGCCGGACGCGGAGGCACGGTTCGCATGAGATGCCATCCGCTACGGTGGCTTTGGGGGCTCATTCCGGTTGCGATGCTGAGCTGGCTCGCGGTGCACCTGGAATCCGGCCGCCATCGAGCGCGATCTCGAGCACCGCAGCACGCTGGCGCTGGCCGCGGCCGGGCACGATTGGGCCTCGGTCGCCTTCTCCGGACGTGACGGGTTGCTCGTGGGGCGCGCCGCCGACGTTGGTCAGCGCGACCAGGCGGCGGCTGTCGTTGCCAATGTATGGGGCGTGCGCATCGTGGAGACGCGCGTTGCGCTGGCCGAGGGCGGCGATCCACCTCCGCCGATGCCCGAGCCGAAACCCAAGTCGGAGAAGGGGCCCGCGCCCTGGTCCAAGGTCGGCTTGCCCGTGGCCTCGGCGGCGAAGGAGCTCGAGCCGCACAGAACCCTGAACGACGTCGCACCGAGCGCGGTTGGCGGTCCGTCCGCCGACGATGTCGTGCTGGCGACGGGCGATATCGGCGGATCGGTCGATCTGCCGCCGGCATCGACCGTGCAGGCACAAGATGAGGTCGAGCTGCCGGCGACTGCGATTGCCGCGGAGACGGCCGGGGCAAAGCAAACGACCGCCTGTGGTCGAGGCCGGATACGTCCGTTGCCGAGGCCCGGCAGTCCCAGTCCCGGAGCACAAGCCCGCTGCCGCCGTGACGCCCCCGCCGACGGCGGTCGCCGCCGACCCGGCACCTGCCGCGCCCGTTCCAGAGCAGAAGCCTGCGGCGCCGCCGGCACCCGCCGCGACAGTTGCCGGAGCGAACCCCGCGCCGCCCGTGCCTGAGCACAAGCCTGACGCGGCGGCGGTGGTCCCATCGGCGCCAGTGGCGGCGCCCGAGCCGACAGCGCCAAAGCCGTTGAAGAAGCCGGCCGCGGTCGTTCCTGACGCAAGACAGGCGCCCGCCGCAGTCCGCGGCCCCCGCTCCGCCGCTCCCCGAGCGTTCTCCGCGCTTTGAGACGGCGGCGTTACCTCCGGGCAACATTGGCCCAGAGGTCGATTGCATCGGCGCTGTTCGTGCCGCTGCCCAGCCGGTTGAGGTGCACTTCGCGCACGGCCGCGCCAAGCTCGACAATGCAGGTAAAGCGCTGATTGACCGGCTGATTGGCGCGCTCAACACCTGTCCCGAGGCGGCGCTCAATGTCGCCGGGCATTCCGACGCCTCGGGTCACCCGCGCCGCAACCTAGTGCTCTCGAAGCGCCGGGCGCACACCGTCACCAGCTATATGATCCATAAGGGCATTGACGCGGGGCGGCTGGTCGCCATTGGGTATGGCGACAAACGGCCGGTGGCGCCCAACGACACGCAGGCGAACCGGGCAAAGAACCGCCGCATCGAAGTGGCGATCACCGCGCGCGCGGCGCCGTTGCCGCCGCTGCCGGTGCGTAAGCAGGGGACGGAGCATGGACTATCTCGTCGCTAATCTCGCCTGGTATACGGCCGGGGCATTCGCCGCCGGTTTCGTCGTGGCGTGGATCGCATGTGCCAAGGTGGAAGGCTGACGCGTCGCTGAAGCGCGCAGTGCAAAGGTCGTTGGGGAGTTGTCGGTTATGACGGAGCTGCTTTGGCAGTCGACGCTGCTGTTGGCGTTGGCGTTCTTTTTCGGTGCGGTTTTCGCCTGCGGCTTGAAGCGGCGCTATTGGTACGGTCCTCCGACGAAGAAGAGCGCGGTCGCCGTGTCCGGCGTCTCGCATGCGCCCGCACCCGACCAGCCGAAGATCGAGGTTGCGCCCCGTGCCGCGCCCGAGGGCGAGCGGTTCGGTCGCGCGATCAGCGGACAATCGGCCCCCTCGGCTGCCGCCGCTCCGGCACCCAAGCCGGCAGTCGCTTCGATGGCGGCGGCAATGTCCGCGCCCGCTGCCGCTCCCAAGCCCGTTCCGGCTCCGGCCGCCGCACCCGCCCCTCAACCGGCGGCGCCTGCTCCGAGCGGCTCCGCCTCCTCCGGCTGCCGCTCCTGCCGCCGCAGCGCCGCCGCCCGCCGCCGCCCCTCCCGCGCCGCCCATTTCGAGCATCTCCGTATCGACGGGCACCGGCGCGCCGGTGAAGCCGGACGCCGGTGGCGCCGGTCCCAGCGATGACCTGACGCGAATCCGCGGCATCGATTCAATCCTGCAGAAGCAGCTCAGGGAGCTGGGCCTGCGCCGCTTCTCCGACGTGGCCGCGCTCACCGCCGCCGACGTCAAAGGCCTCAACGACAAGCTGGGCGCCAAGGGCCGCATCGAGCAGGAGAACTGGCTCGGTCAGGCGCAGATCCTGGCGACGGGCGGGGAGACCTATTATTCGCGCCGCGTCGATCGCGGCATGCCGGTGCCGGAATTCGCCGAGCCGGCCTCGCTCGCCCCGGCGGCGCCGGCCTCGGCGCCCAAGGCCGCCGAGCCGGGCACGCTGCCGCGAAGCGCGACGGCGCGCGGCCCGAGCGATGACCTGACACGCATCCGCGGCATTGATAGCGCGGCGCAGAGCCTGATCAACGAGCTCGGCATCCGTCACTTCCAGGAGCTGGCGACGCTCAATGCCGCCGATCTCAAGACGCTCAGCGACCGCCTCGGCGTTGCCGGGTCGTATCGAGAAGGAGAACTGGCTCGGGCAAGCGCAGATACTGGCGACCGGCGGCGAGACATACTATTCGCGTCGTCTCGGCAGTAGCGCCAAGCCGACGCCGTGCAACCCATTGCGGCGCCCACAGCCGCACCGGCACCCACCGCGACCGCTGCGCCGACGGTATCGCCGCCACCGTCGGCCGATATGGGCTACCTGCGTTCGGTACGCTCCGAAGCGCTGGTTGGGTCCGACGCGGCGCGCGCCCCGCGCCCGACGGGCGAGGCGGACGACCTGAAGCGCATCCGCGGCATCGGGGTCCTCATCGAGAAGAAACTCAACTCGCTCGGCGTCACGCACTACGAGCAGGTCGCCAACTGGACTGGCGCCGACATCGAGCGCATCAGCAACCTTCTCGACTTCAAGGGTCGCATCGAGCGCGAGAATTGGATCGAGCAGGCGCGCATCCTGGCGACCGGCGGGCAGACCGAGTTCTCCCGCCGCAGCGAGGCCTAACGACCGCGCGCGCTGTATTGGCGCGCCATTGGGGCTTGCGCGACAGCTGCGGCTAGCCTTCAGGTAGACGCATGCCTGAATCGGTCTTCACCTACGCCGACGACGAGGAGCGCGAGATCTGCGCCTTCCTCAGCGACCCCGCGTCGTACGGCAACGGCGCGCAAAGCGTCGACGTCGTCGAGACGCACATCGCGCGCGTGTTCCTCGCCGGCGACGACGCCTACAAGCTGCGCAAGCGCGTGCACCTGCGCTTCGTCAACTTTTCCACCCTGCATTCCCGCCACTCCGCCGCCGTGCGCGAGATGGAGATAAACCGCCCGCACGCGCCCAACATCTATCTCGGGCTGGTGCCCATCATGCGCCACGAAGGGCGCCTGCACCTGGGCGGCCGCGGCGAGATCGTCGAATGGGCGGTGCACATGCGCCGCTTTCCGCAAGACGCCGTGCTCACCCACCGCGAGGAGCAAGGTCCGCTTTCTGATGACCTGTCGCGGGCACTCGCCGACATGGTGGCGCGCTATCACCAGGACAGCCCTATCTGCGAAGCCTGCGACGGTGGGCGCATCCTGGCTCCGGTCGTCGAGCAGCTGTCGGGAGCGCTGGCCTATGGGCACCCCGAGGTCGCCGCCGGATTGGTCACCGCCTTCGAGCGCGCGCGACCGCTACTGGCCGAGCGAGGCAATGCCGGCTGCGTGCGTCGCTGCCACGGCGACCTCCACCTCGGCAATATCGTGCTCATCGACAACGCGCCGGTGCCGTTCGATGCGCTCGAGTTCAGCGAGGCGCTCGCCACCATCGACGTGCTCTACGATCTCGCCTTCCTGCTCATGGATCTCGATGCCCGCGGCGATCGCCAAGCCGCCAACGCGGTGCTGAATACCTACGTTGCCTTCGAGCCGGTCGGGGGCGAGATCGAGGGGCTTGCCAGCCTGCCGTTGTTCCTCGCCTGCCGCGCCGGCGTGCGCGCCGTGGTGGCGATGGCGCGCACCGAGCAGCTGGAGGAAGAGCAGACGACCGAGCTGCGCGCCGAGATTCGCCGCAACGCCGGTCTCGCCGCCGGCTATCTAGCGCCACCGCCGCCGATCCTGATCGCCGTCGGCGGTCTATCGGGGACCGGCAAATCGACGCTCGCCAACGTCGTTGCCGCGCTGGTCGGGGCGGCCCCTGGTGCGCTTCACCTGCGCAGCGACGTGGAGCGCAAGCGCCTGTTCGGCGTGCCCGAGACGCAGCGTCTCGATCGTCAGCACTACCGCATCGGCACGGCGCAGCGCGTCTACAACATTATCGAGGACAAGGCGCGCCGCGCCCTCGCTGCCGGACATCCAGTCATCGTCGACGCTGTCTTCGCCAAGCAGGACGAGCGCACCGCGGTAGAGGCGATCGCGCGCGAGGTGGGTTGCGAGTTCGTTGGCTTGTGGCTCACGGCGCCTGCGGAAACGCTCATCTCGCGCGTCGAGCGGCGGCGCGGGGATGCCTCGGACGCTGATCGCCGCGTGGTGCGCGAGCAGCTGGGATATGACCTCGGCGACATCGCCTGGACCCAAATCGACGCTTCGCAGACGCCCGAGCACAGCCTCGCCGAGACGCGGCAAGCGCTCAGCGCAGCGGGTATCGTCTTAGTGGAATGACCTAGTAACGGCCGCCGACGGCGTTGGTCAGGCTGAGCGGATCGTGATCCGGCTTGTGGCGCTTGCGCGCATGCTTCTTGCCCTGCGTGGCCCGTGTGACCGGCTGCGTCACTTCCCCCACCGTCTCTTCGGGGCTGACGACCGGCGTGTTGGCGGTCGCATGGGTGCCGCCTGCATGGACGCGCTCTCGCGCCACGGGCGCCAGCTCGGTGACGGCCGGCTCGCTCGTGTCCTCCAGAGACGTCGTCTGGATCGCGGCAAAGAACGGCACCAGCTTCGGCTTCTCGGCCACCGCGGCTTCACCTTTCTTGCCGGACTTCTTGGCCTCGGCGAGGGCGCGCTTGGCCTCCAGGTCGGCGGTCATAGCCGGCAGCGGCTCGAACACCGACTTGGAGCGCATGTGCACGATCTTGTAGCCGCGCTTCTTGAGCTCGGTGAGGATGGTCGGTAGGGCATGGGCCGTCGACGCCTTGATGTCGTGGAACAGCACGATGCCGCCATTCTGGCGCTCCACCTGATCGATGGTGCGGGCGGCGAGGCGGGACGGGCTACCGATGTAGCTGTCGTTCGAGACGACATCGACCGTAAAGGCGGCGATGCCCCGCTCCTGCAGGTGCGCCAGCAGCGGGCCGGAATCGCTCAAGCCAGGGAAGCGGAAGAACGGAGCGATCGGCTGGCCCGCGGCGAGTGCCACGGCGGCAAAACCGCGCTCGATCTGATCCTCGGCCTTCTCGAGAGACAGCGCGCGCAAGTTGAGCGGATGCGACCAGGTGTGCGTGCCCATGGTGTGGCCACGGCCCATCACCTCTTTGACCATGTCGGGATAGGCCTGCGCCATCTGCCCGACGTAGAAGAACGTCGCCTTGGTGCAGAACTTGTCGAGCGCGTCGAGGATCGGCTTGGTGTGCTTCGGCATCGGGCCGTCGTCGAATGTCAACACCACTTCCTTCGGCCCGAGGAAGCGTTCTTCCTTCTCGTACTTGCTGAAGGCGCCGTAGAGCGGGCCGGTCTTGGCGTCGATCTCGATGATGCGCGACACGCCAAGCGCGTCCTTCGGATTGGCGCAGGGCTCATCGGCCAGCGCTGGCGTGACGCTTGCACCGCAGGGGATGGCCATCAACAGGGCCAAGGAGTGCGAAAAACGGCGGATCACAGTTCACCTCGGTTGGTTCGGCGCCCGTTACTCAACCCGAAACTCACGCGATCGCTCATGGCGTAAACCACTGTTTGTACCATGGCACGGACGGCTCTTTGCTTGAAGCTTTAGCGGCGGTTGCCTGTTGAGAATCGGGTGCGGATGTGACGGCGGGGTGTGCCCACGGCAA
This sequence comes from uncultured Alphaproteobacteria bacterium, assembly GCA_963722495.1. Classification (GTDB taxonomy): domain Bacteria; phylum Pseudomonadota; class Alphaproteobacteria; order Rhizobiales; family Hyphomicrobiaceae; genus Hyphomicrobium_A. The sequence continues at coordinate 46,219 of CAVRND010000008.1, forward strand.
CACCTCGCCATCGGTGGCGCCCGTCTGCGACCAGGTCACGGCGCGCGTGGCGAGGGGATCCTTGGCGGCGGCAAATTTGCGCTGCGCAATCAACCGGCTCGCCTGTGCGTCGTACTCAGGGAGCGTGGTGGCGGTTTCCTTGGGCACCAGATGCACGACTTTGAAGCCGCGCTTCTTGAGCTCATCGAGAATGCCGCTCAGGGCCTGGGCCGTCGACGGCTGGATGTCATGGAAAAGGAGGATGCCCTTGCGGGCGCCGGCGAGCTGGGCCAGCACCGTTTTCTTTACCGCATCGCCGTCACGGGTGCGGAAATCGCGTGAGTCCACGTCGATGGTGAAGCTCGCCACGTTGCGGGTCTTGAGATAAGCCATGGCCGCCGCGGTCGGCCGCAGATAGGGGAAGCGGAAGAACGGCGCGATCGGCGCCTGCATCGCCTGCGCCACGGCGCTGAACCCAAGCTCGATCTCGTCCTTGGCCTTGTCGGGCGCCAGCCCCTGCAGCTTGGCGTGCGACCAGGTATGCGCGCCGACGGTATGGCCGTGGCTGGCGACCTCGCGCACCATCTCCGGATCGGCGACCGCCATACGGCCGACCATAAAGAACGTCGCCTTGGTGCAATGGGCGTCGAGCGCCTTGAGGACGGCGCGCGTGTAGTGGCGCAGGGGGCCGTCGTCGAACGTCAGCACCACCTCGCCGTCGTGAAGAAAGTCGTAGCCGCCATTATGGACGCGTCCGAACAGCGGGCCGCCGGCAGCATCGACCTCGACCATCCGCGACAAGCCGAGAACGTTGTCCTGCGTGGCGCAGGCGGCAACCGGCGGCGCGCTCTGCGCCGTGCGCGCAATCAACCCGCCGCCAAGCAGCAGGGCCACGCAGACAGCCGAGAATGCCCCAATACGCCGCATCCGCCATTCCGTCGCTGGACTAACGCAACGAGCGCGTGGCACACACCCCGCGACCCCCACCTAAGTAGGGTGGAAGAGCTAAAATTCTCTGTAAATGTTTTCCCTCCCGGGACATCTTCCCCGTGTTGTTGCATGCGCGCACCAGACTGCACGACGCGCTGCGACGTGCTAAGGCCTGTCCATCACGCGCGTAATGCGAAAACTGTCATACCGGCCGGCGCCTGGCGCCGTCCGCGCTTCCGGAGTGCGCCCACGTGCCCGAGACCGAGGAGATTGCTGCGCATGAGCGGGGGGCGGCGCCGACCGCCGAACTCGTGCGCGCGGTCGCCGAGGCGCTGGAGGAAAACAATACGGAGCAGGTGCGTTCGCTGGTGGCGGACGTCGAAGGGCCGGACCTCGCCGACCTGATCGAAATGCTCGAGCCTGAGCAACGCGTCGGGCTGATCATGGCGCTGGGCGCCGACTTCGACTTCGAGGTGCTGACCGAGGTCGACGAGAAGGTCCGCGACCAGCTTTCCGAGGCGCTGCCCAACGACGTGCTCGCCAAAGGCGTCTCGGAGCTCGAAAGCGACGACGCCGCCTACCTGCTGGGCAGCCTCGAGGAAGACGACCAAAAGGAAATTCTCGACCAGATGCCGCAGGGCGAGCGCGCCGCCCTGCAGCGCAACCTGCTGTATCCGGAAGAGACCGCCGGCCGCCTCATGCAGGCGGACTTCGTCGCCGTTCCGCCGTTCTGGACCGTCGGTCAGGTCATCAATTTCGCCCGCGACACCGAGGATCTGCCGGAAACGTTCTCGGAGATATTCGTCGTCGATCCCGGCTATCACCTGCTCGGCAGCGTCGACATTTCGCGTCTGCTGCGCTCGAAGCACGACGTCAAGGTCGACACCATCATGGATGCCGACCGGCATGTCGTGCTTGCCACCGCCGACCAGGAGGACGTGGCGCGCCAGTTCGAGCGCTACGGCCTGATGGCGGCGCCCGTCGTCGACAAGAACGATCGCCTCGTCGGCGTCGTCACGGTCGATGACGTGGTCGAGGTGATCGAGCACGAGGTCGAAGAGGACGCCAAGCTGCTCGCCGGCGTCGGCGACGAGCGCCTCAGCGACAGCGTGCGCGAGATCGCGCCGCCGCGCTTTTCCTGGCTGTTCGTCAACCTGTTCACCGCCATCCTCGCCTCGGCGGTTATCGGCCTGTTCGACGCTACGATCGAAAGCATGGTGGCGCTGGCCGTTCTGATGCCGATCGTTGCCTCCATGGGCGGCAATGCGGGAACGCAGACGATGACGGTGGCCGTGCGCGCACTGGCCACAAAGGAACTTAACCCGGCAAACATTGTGCGCGTCGTCACGCGTGAGACCGCCGTCGGGCTGATCAACGGTCTCGCCTTTGCTCTCATCATGTCGCTCGTCGTGTTCGCCTGGTTCGGGACCGAGCAGCTCGGGCTCGTCATCGGCGCCGCGATGGTGATCAACATGCTTGCTGCGGCGCTCGCCGGCATCTTCATTCCGCTGGCGCTCGACCGCATGGGGTTCGATCCCGCCGTTGCGTCAACGGTGTTCGTGACGACAGTGACCGACGTGGTAGGATTCTTCTCGTTCCTCGGGCTTGCAAGCTTGTGGCTCAGGTGAGGACAGCATGAGCATCGAAAGCAACGTCAACATCCGCCCGTTGAGGGCGTCGGACCGCAAGGCGTGGGAAGCGCTGTTCCACGGCTACATCAACTTCTACGAGGCAAAGGTGTCCAACGATGTCATCGACGTCGTGTGGCAGCGGCTGCTCAAACAGGAGGACGGGCTGGTGGGCCTCGTCGCCGTGGACGACAACGATCATCCCATCGGGCTGGCGCATGCGGTGTTTCACCGCTCGACTTGGTCGCCGACGACGTACTGTTATCTGGAAGACCTTTACGTCGATCGCGACGTGCGCCGCCACGGCACCGGGCGCGCGCTGATCAAGGCGATTTACGAGGAAGCCGACAAGCGCGGCGCCACGCGCACCTACTGGGCGACGAAAGAGGACAACCGCCAGGCGCGCCGCCTCTACGACCGCGTCGCCACCCTCAGCCCCTTCGTCCAGTACCGGCGCTAGCGTATCTGATTGCCATCGCTGATAAGCGATTCATCGACCGGCGGGACGCGCCTTCACTTGCTCGTCAAAAACGACGGGAGCGGGCCGGCAGCTCGCGCCAGGCGCAGGCGGAACCGTCCGGCATCACGGTGATATCAACCCTGTCGTCGGCGTTGGCCCATTTTTCTTTGACGACGCCGATGTCCAGCCGCGTGCTGCTCTCCTTGGTGTAGCCAGCAAGCCGCTGCATGATCTCCTGCCGCTTGCCGCAACCCTGGCGAAGCGGAGGCACGCGGGTCGTGGCCATGGCGCTCGAGGCGATCACGGCGATGGCGGCGACGATAGCAATGGCGCGGGTCATGGGCGAGGACTGGCGCACCTCTTTGCGGCGCAGGCGGGACGAGACCGAGGCGCGCAGGCGGCATCTCGCAGGCCTGGCGCTTCGCCATGACGCTCCGCCATGGCGCTCTGCCATGACCGCCGTCACGCGCCCGGGATGACAGTTGGGCGCACCTAGCCGTCTCGCGAGCCGACCGGTTGAGCGAGTTAAGCCAGGGCTGATGGTGCTCGACAGCCTTTCGGAAATCCGTCTGCTTGCCCAGAGTTCGTTGCGATATCGTCGGCAGCTCCTCGCCTTGAAGCACCTACTGGCCAAGCGCGGGATGACCGTGCTCATGCTGGACGATTTGACGACCGACGTTCTCGATAAAACGGCGCACAGCATTGCGCACGGTGTGCTGCGCTTGGAGGAACTTTCACCAGGCTATGGAGCCGAGCGGCGACGGCTCAAGGTGATGAAGTACCGGGCGCAAGCTCACCGCGGTGGCTACCACGACTTCACGATCAAGACGGGCGGGGTCCGGGTCTACCTACGCCTGGTGGCTTCCGAGCACAAGGGGAATTTCGCCGTATCCCAAATCAAAAGCGGCCTCGGTGAGCTGGACCAGCTTCTCGGCGGCGGGATTGACAAGGGCACGAGCACGCTTGTCCTGGGTCCGGCAGGAACCGGGAAGTCCCTGTTCGTGTTGCAGTATGCGACGGCTGCCATGCGACGCGGCGAGAAAGTGGCCGTGTTCCTGTTCGATGAGGAACTCAGCGTTCTCTTTCGTCGCGCCAAGGGCATGGGCATGGATCTTGCGCAGTTTCAACAAGAGGGAATGCTTTCTATCCACCAGGTCGATGCCGCCGAACTGTCTCCAGGCGAGTTCACGCACCAAGTACGCCGTTGCGTGGAGATCGAAGAAGTCCAGGTCGTCGCGGTTGACAGCCTCAATGGCTATCGCGCGGCCATGCTCGAGGAGAACGCCCTGATTCTTGCACATGCACGAACTCCTCCAGTATCTCAACCGTCAGGGTGTCAGCACTTTCCTCACGGTCGCGCAACACGGCTTGGTCGGTGACATGAAACGCTGGTGGATGTCACCTACCTGGCCGATACAGTGGTTTTGATGCGCTACTTTGAGGCGCACGGACGGGTGCGTCGTGCGCTGTCGATAGTCAAGAAGCGGACCGGAGCCCATGAAGACACCATCCGTGAGTTCGAACGGTGGACTGAGTAGGGTGTCCTTCAACTCGAAGGCGCGTCGAGGCGGCGGGTGAGGTTCTCGAACTCCTGCCGCAGCTCCTCGTTCTTGAAGATCTGATCGAAGGTCGGCGCCTCGAGCTTCTGGATAGCTTCGAACGAGGCGGCGCTGTCGCGCATCAGGTTCTTCAGCTGGAAGCTGGCTTCCACCGTTTCATACGTATTGTCGGCGATGCGCAGGTCGTGCACGGCGCGGGTGCGCGCCTTGGCGATCTGCTCGCGCTGCTGCTGCAGATAACGGCGATAGCCCTTGGCCGCGTCCGCCGCCACCTTCTGTGCGTCGCGGTTGGCCTGCAGTGCGCGCAGCTGATCGGGGCGGTTCTCGCCCTGCAGCAGCTTCGCCGTCTTGGCCTGCGCGCTGGTGATGTCCTTCAGGATGGCGTCGAGCTTCGGCATGTAGTTGGTGTCGATCTTGTCGATCGCCGAGCCCTGCGCGTGCACCAGCATGGCGAACAGCGCCGCGTGCATGGCGAAGTACTTGCGCGCCGAGTTCATGTTGTCGCCGGCCGCCGTCAGCAGCTTGCCGAGCTGGGTGTCGATCACCTTGGCCGCGTTGAATACGGCGACGAGGCGCACGAGGTCGCCCGACAGCACGCTGTCGAGCAGCAGGTCGACCTGATCCGGCGACAGCTCGACGCCCGACTTGGCCAGCGCGCCGACGATCTCCGCCTTGGTCTTGGCGATCTCGTCCTGGTTCTTGGTGATGCGCTGCTCGGCATCCTTGATGTTGCTGTCGAGGCTCGAAACGGTGTCGTTGAGCACGCCCGGCAACATGGCGTCTTTCGGCGCCGTGATCTGCTTTTCCTTCAGCGTCGCGATATTGGCTTCGATCTCGCGGATGTTCTGGCGCAGCCCCTCGACCTTCTTCTGCATCTCGACGATGGGCACGTCGGTGACGATGCCGAGCGCTGAATCGAGCAGGTTGCGGATGCGCGCCTCGCGGTCCTCGCGCGTCTCGGTCCACAGCGGCGTCAGGATGAACTCGTCGCGGCCGGGCAGCTTCTGCGCCTGCGTGCGCTGCTCGGCGGTGTCCTGCAGAATAGCGTCGACGGCCAGCATCAGCTGGCGCGCCTGCTCGTAAGCTTCCTCGCCTTCGCGCGGATCCTTCGGCACGACGGGTGCTGCGGCTTGTGGCGCTGGAGGCCCGACGAGCGACGGATTGGCGACCGCCGACGGCTTGCCGACCGGCAGCGTCGTCTCGGCGACTTTTTCAGTTTTGGCTTCGCGTGCCGATTTGGAAATCAGCTCGGCGATGCCATCGCGGTGCGCGCTCTGTGCGCCAGCAGAAATGGATGAACCAAAAAGCGCCGCGAACGCCAGCGCAGCGGTAGGCCAACTAACGTCGGCAACCATGACCAAAGCCTCCCAAACACACCGCGCACGGAGCCGCAGAATTCGGGCTATTCGATGGTCCCTGCCGCTCGTTCACTTGGCCAGAGCGATGAGGTCCATCAAGCGCTGGTCGACCTGGCGTGCGTCCGTCAGAACGAGCATGTGGGAGAGCGCTTCGCCTTTGCCAAGACCGCCCCCCGCCTGTCCTTTTTTGACGACCTCGTCAAAGGGATGCTCACCAAGCGCCAGGTGCAGACGCAGTTCCTTGGCTGTTATCCCCAGCGTGGCGAACACATTTGGATCGCCGATGACGACGGCGCCATCGCGCGGGCTGAATTGCGCGTCCGCGCGCACCGACTTGATCTTCGCCAGCACGAGCTGCGCCAGCGGCCGGTACGCCTTCGCCTTGGCCAGCAAGGCGTCGAGGTCGCTGGCGGGCTGCTGGGGCGGTGGCGGTGCAACGGGTGCGACGGGCGGCGCCGGTGCTGACGCAGGGGCACCCGCTGTCGCGAAGGCGCCGGCGAGCACACCTTCGCGCCGCCGGCGGGGAGGGCGCCGCGGCGCGGACTCCTTCGGCGCGTCGGCGTAAATCGGCTTGCCGCCGTTGTGGTGGATGCGCTCCAGCCACGAGGCCTTGGAGAACATCAGCCCCTTGTGGCGCAGCCAGTCGATGATGTCGTTGCGCTCTGACTGGCCCGACGATGCGATCGCCTGCATCCACTCGCCGAGATCGCGTCCGGTGTTCTCTTTCAGGCCGTCGATGAAGGCGCGCTCTTTCTCGCCGTAGTCGGTGGGCATCGCGCTTCCTCAAATCCAGCGGCGCGACTTGGCCTTGTAGTCGGTATAGGCCTTGCCGAAGCGGCGCTCGAGGTGGCGCTCCTCGGGCAGGATGGCGAGCCACGTGCAGAGCGCCACAAAGCCTACCGCGGCGGCGACGAACCACACGTTCTTCGTCAGCTCGGCGATGCCGAGCAGGATCATCGCGTCGGCGAGATAGATCGGATTGCGGTAGCGCCAGTAGGGGCCGTCAGTGACCAGCGTCGTCGCCCCGACGTCCGGCAGCACGGTCGTGCCGTGCCGGCGCAAGGTCATGATACCCCAGATGAGCAGGGCGACGCCGGCGGCGCCGATCGTCAGCCCGATGCTGCGCGCCGCAAAGTCGTCGGTGCCCGGCCAGCCCACGGGCGCCAGGTATCCGAGCGCAATGGCCGCTATGACGCCACCGCCCAAGAGAATAGGCGGCCACGGAATGCGGCTCGGGCGGTCGGTGAGATCTGCTTGGTCTGTCGGCATTGCGTCCCGATGATCGTCCAAACTCGACGTTTACACCAGAAGCGCGTCACACGGCCAACGCACAGCGCAGGCTACTTTTCCTTCGGCTTGGCGAGCGGCGTCGGCGTCGAGTTAGTCGAGGTCGTCGCCAGCTCGGCGTCGAGGTCGAACGTCCTGCATTGCTTGATGGCGAGCTGCCGGTTGTAGGCTTCGAGCATGGCGCGGTCTTTGCGGTACTGCCCGTCGGGGTCGGTGCCCTCTTTGGTGCCTCCGAAGATCGGCGTCGCCAGCGATTGGATGCCGCGCGATACCGCCGTCGTCTTCTTGTTCGTGTCATAGCCGCGTATCTGCAGGATGCGGATCTGCATCGTGCCGGTGAGCTTCTTGCAGTCGAATTTCAGCTCCTCTTCGGTGAGCTGATAGCCGCTACCCTGCAAGGCGCCGGTGGTGACGCTGTCCGATGCCGTCGGCATATCGCTGACGAGGTTGGGGGGCGTATCGACCGGTTTGCCGGCGCAGCCGCACACCAGCGCGCTCGCCACAACTGCGAAGACCTGAGCCCGGAAACGGACCATTCTGATTCATCCAACCGCTGCGGCTATCGAGCCCTCAATCGGGGCGGATTGAAGGCGCCGCTCGCGGCGCTGGGCCGCGGCAATGGCCTTTCGGTGCAGTTGCGCGGACTGGCCCGGCGCGGTTGAATGGAGGGGCTGAGGGGAAGCGGCACTGATCGCTTTGGGAAAGAGTATATGCACATCAAAAAGCTCGCCGCACTCGGCCTGGCGCTGACTGCGCTCGCCGCCGCCTCGGCGCGTGCCGAAGACGAGCCGAAAGGCTACAGCTGCACCTTCACCGAGGGCACTGCATCGACCTTCGAGAACGGCGCGTTCAAGAGCAAGTCGCCGGAGCCGATGAGCTTTACCATTACCGAAATCGATCTCGACAAGCAGACGGCGCAACTCAATCCCGAGGGCAGCACCCGGCCGGGGACGCTGAAGATCGTGCGCGCCATCAATGCCAACCATTTCCTCGAGGTCGTCAACGAGGGCTTCCTCAACCTCACGACCATCTACGATATGGATCCGGGAAGCGGTAAGTATCCCGCAGTCCATTCGCGCCACTTCGGCGTGATCGGACAGCCGGTCGTGGCACAGTACGCCGGCGTCTGCACGGCGAAGTAACGCCGACAAGCTGTGGATGCCGCGCCGTTTGCACTCGCGGGCGCTAGGTGTCTCGCTGCGGCGCAGGTGCGGCGAGTCCGATCATCTTTGATACCAGCGTCTTTAGTTCATGCGGTTGGGGAGAAAGCCGTGGCGCTGCACCTCATCAAGCTCTGCGTCGGCGCCGCCTCCATCGAGGAATTGGCCGACTGGCAGACCGCGCGCGCCGCCGAGCGCAAGAAGGCCGGCAAGTCGCCGCGCATTTTCCACACGACCTTCCAGACGCCGAAGCGCGATGCCGAGTTGCTCGACGGCGGCTCGCTCTATTGGGTCATCAAGGGCACCGTGCAGGTGCGCCAGAGGCTGATCGGCTTTGAGCAAGGTACGAAGTCCGACGGCACGCCGGCCTGCCTGATCCTGCTCGACGCCGCGCTGGTGCCAGTGCGGCCCGTGCCCCGGCGCGCCTTCCAGGGCTGGCGCTATCTCACCGCCGACGATGCGCCCGCCGACCTCGGCCGCGGCGACAAACAGATTGCCGAGCTGCCGCCCAAGATGCGCCGCGAGCTCGCCGAGCTCGGCCTCATCTAAGCAGCGGGTTCCTCGAAGCTCAGCGCCCAGCCGTCGCCGGAGCACCAGCACGTCGCTTCATCGGCAGTCTTATTCCAGACTAGGCTCCTGATCTTGTCCCAGCCGCCACCCTCAAGGCTGCTCTGCAAGCGACCCACCTGGTCAAACGACGCGCCACTCTCTCCCTCGGCGAAGACGAACGACACCGGACCCAGCCCAGTCGCGGCATAGCCCTCGTCGAGTCGCTTCACGATTACGGCGAGCGCGTTCAAACCGTTCTTTCCGCCACCGCGCGGGCCTTCGCGCGGCACGCCAAGGGGAAAGATCAACCGGCCGCCCACGGCCAAATTGTCGATCCACGCATCGGCGGGCCGCGGTGTTGCGAAGTTCACGTAGATAACGTCGGCGGGTTGTTGTGGCCAATGGCGACCGTCTGCTGCGACGACATCGACATTGGAGCGGTGATCGAGGTTCTGTTTGGCGCTCTGCGCACGCTGTACATCGAATTCGACTGCCGTCACATGGCCTGCTCTGCCGACGAGCTGGGCAAGGATCGCCGAATAGTAGCCGGCGCCGGCGCCAATGTGCGCGACCCTTTCGCCGGGGCGAGGCGCGAGGAGGTGCATCCAGTGGGCATGCAGGGAAGGGCTGCCGTTGTTGACACCGCGCTCCTCATCGAGCGCCACGACAACATCCTGATAGACCAGCGCAGGGTCTTGCTCGGGAACGGTCGCATACGGCGACCAGGGCGTCATGATGCGCCACGGACCCTTACCCAGGAAGCCCTCGCGCGGGACAGCAGCAAATGCGTCCTCCAGCTGCGTGTCGTCTAGGGCGCTTGCCAGGGCAAGCATTTGCCGCGCGTAGAATTCTCCGCAATTCTGCAAGGTCCAATTCGTCAACTCCCTGTGCCACTGTTGACGCGGCGCCGCATACGGTGTCAGCCATATCGTCGAACCTTCCGCCTAACACTGCAACCGACCACAATCATGTCACGCCCGCGCTTCACCTCGCTCGTCGAAGGCTTGCCGACCTTCATTCCCTTCATCGGGCCGGAGGAGCAGGAACGCGCGCGCGGCCGCCCATATCGCGCTCGCCTCGGTGCCAACGAGAGCCTGTTCGGCCCGTCTCCCAAGGCGCTGTCCGCCATGCGCGCCGCCGCCGACGGCAACTGGATGTACGCCGACCCCGAGAGCTACGATCTGCGCGCGGCGCTGGCCGATTTTCACGGCGTAGATCTCGACAACGTCGTCATCGGCGAGGGCATCGACGGGCTGCTTGGGCTCGTGGTGAAACTCGTCGTCGAGCCGGGCTCCGTCGTCGTCACCTCCGACGGCACCTATCCGACCTTTAACTTCCATGTTGCGGGCGGCGGCGGACGCCTGGTGCGCATTCCCTATCGTGACGACAAGCAGGATCTCGACACGCTGCTCGAAGCTGCGCGCCGCGAGGACGCACGCATCCTCTACGTCTGCAATCCCGACAACCCGATGGGCTCGTTCTGGGGTGCCGACGCGTTGCGCGCCCTCATCGCCGGACTGCCGGACGGCGTGCTGCTTTGCCTTGATGAAGCCTATTGCGACACAGCGCCCGCGGCCGAGCTGCTGCCCGTCGATGTCAGCAACGCGCAGGTGCTGAGGTTTCGCACATTCTCGAAGGCCTACGGTCTTGCCGGCGCACGCATCGGCTACTGCCTCGGCGAGGCGAGCGTCGTCCGCGCCTTCGAGAAGATCCGCAATCACTACGGCATCAACCGCGTCGGCCAGATCGGCGCGCTCGCCGCGCTGGAGGATCAGGAGTATCTCGCCGAAGCGGTGGCGCGCATTGTGCGGGCGCGCGACATCATCGCCGCCGTCGCGCGCTCGAACGGCATCGAGCCGCTGCCGTCGGCCGCGAACTTCGTCACCATCGATTGCGGCCGCGACGGAGACTTCGCCAAGCGCGTGCTCAAGGGTCTGCTGGAGCACGATGTGTTCGCACGCATGCCGGCCGTCGCGCCGCTCGATCGCTGCATCCGTGTCAGCTGCGGGCGCGACGAGGATCTGGCTGTGTTCGCCGATGCTTTGCCGCTCGCCCTCGCCTCGACCCGCTGAGGCGCGCTCTTCACTTGGTGCTGAGGCAACACGAAGTTGGCCGGGTTGGCAGTCCGTTAAGCGGGCACGGCCAAGATGGCGCCCGCGATTTCACGCATTCCGAGGCAAGACCCATGTCCGACGCGCTGCTCGATTACTCGTCCTGGTCCTTCCAGCTGATCACCGTGCTCGCCATTCTCTACCTGGTGTTCGGGCTGGCACGGCCATCGTGGGTGCTGGCATCGAAGCGCAGCACGGTCGTTATCGTGGCGGCGGTCGTCATGCTGATCGCGGCGACCTTGTTCTACCTCGTGATCCGGCCGCTGCCCGGTGCCCTCGTGGCTCCCGATACCATCGGTACCGAGCCGCCGGTGCCACAGTCGACCCCGGCGCAGCCCTAACCGCGGCGCGCATAAGCAAAACCTATTGACCGCCTCGCCCGTGGCCCCGCAAAAGGGGGGCTGCGGCAGCAGCCGCGCCTGGGTAAAGTCGCGCTGAAGGAGGCGTCGCGGGTGTACGACAGCCTCATCGAAAGCTCGGAACTCGCCGCGGCCATTATCGGGGGCCTGGCGCTGCTCTATTTGGTCGCCGGCCTCGCCAGCCCGTCGCTGGCATTCGCCTCGGGCCGCGGCGCCGTGGCGCTCCGCGCAATCGTGGCGATGATCTCCGCCGCCGCCCTATTCATCGGCGTCATCGCCTATACGCACATGCAGCCCGATGGGCCGCACTCGATGGACAGCTATCTCAAGGACTACAATCCGCAGCCGGCGCAGGCTTCCGAACAACCGGAAGCGGCGCCCGCGCCGGGCCAGCCATAACAGACCGGCTAACCACCGGCATCATAGGGAGAGACCAGGAATGCGTGGAATTTTCGGAGTGCTTGTCGGCATCGTTCTGTTTGCCATCGGTCTTGCCGGCCTCGGCTTTGCGCTGGACCAGATGATGACGCACGCCGATCCGAATGCGGCGCTCAAGTCGGCGGCGGGCCTCGTCACGTTCGTGGTTGTCTGCTTGGCGTCCGTCGTCGCCATCAGCTACTGAGCCCGCAGGTCGCATCAAGGCCAGCGGTGCAGGGCGCCGGCGGGAAACGTCCATTCAGGCGTCACCAGCTGGCCCTCGAATGCGGCCGGATACCACGGTGAGCCGTCGGCGGCAGCCGGGTTCTTGAGGACGTGCATCTGCTGTGCGGGCATATAGCTCTGCACCAGCAGGAAGCGCCTCTCGCCGGTTTGCGCGTTCTCGGCCACATCGGCGACCAGCACGGCGTGCCCCGGGAAACCGCCCTTGATGAACACGTCGCCGATTTGCAGCGAAGCGGGCGACACCGTTTTCAGCTCGCGTTCGAGCGAGTAGGTGCCCGCGTAGGCGAACACGTAGTCCATGTATTTGCGGAACGAGGCGTAGCCGTCGTCACGGCGCGAGGCGAAGCTTAGCCGCTTGCCTTCCGTATCGTTAAAGCGGATGTCGCGCTTGCGGCCGGATGCGAACAGCCATTCGCCGCGCAGCCGCATGATGGCATCGGCGCACTGCTGCAGATCGCGTTTGCCGACATCGATGTCGATGACGGCGACATGCACGTCCTGCCGCCACTTCTGGGCGCCGGTGTAGATCAGCACCGGCGCGTGGGCCGGCTTCATCGGCAGCCGGCGCAGCCAAGCCGCCCAGCTATCCGGAGCTGCCGCGGGGCGCGTGAAGCCGGGCGGAGGAGGGATGCGCTGCTCGAGCGTCTCTGCGCCGGGCGAGAATTGCCAAGCGTACACCGGCGTGGCCAAGGCGGAGCCCGGCGCGGCAAACAGCAAGAGCACAACGAGAAGGGGCAGCACGCGTGTCATGCCGCTAGTGTCCTGATCGCGAAATTCGTCTCAGTGTGCGGCAGGGGTAGAACGAATTTCGCGATCTGAAGGACACTAGCCAAGTTAATGCTCTCTAGTGTGATTCAGATCGAGAAGTCCGCCTCACTACCCAGCCGCCCTGATGTAGCGGACTTCACGATCATCACACTAGCATGCAAACGCGTGTGTCGCGGCGATGGCGCGTGCTTACCGGGTGTACGAGAAGGCCTGGGTTTGCCAGGGCGTGGTGAACATCTGCTGCGCCCACTTCGGCGACCGCGCCGCGGGCTCGCCGAGCGGCTTCTTGGCCTTCGCGCGCAGGGTCAGCGGCGTGCGGTAGGCGCGCGTGATCCGCTTCTTGGCAGAGCGCGATTTGGCTATCGGCTCGCGATCAGGGTCGCTGGCCGCGACGTCGCCCGTTGCCGGCGTCGCCACATCGATCGCCGGCAGCGTTGGCGGCACGTCGCTCTCGACGGTCGCCGCGACGGCGAGCCGGACGGGGGCGGGCGCTGAGTCGGCGACCTGCTCGATCTTCATCGGCAGGCTGCCGGTGGTGGTCGCGGGAAGGTCGTCGCCCTGTAACGCCGCCGTCTCGCGCGCCGGCACCAGTGCCGAGGTGGTGATCGGCGATACGCCGGCGGCGCTTTGCTCCGGCTCGACCAGCGACGCAGTAGAGAGTTCGGGCAACTCTGCGTCCTGCGCGCCGAACTCGCGCTCCGTCATCATGCGGGCGTTTTGCACGTAGCCGAGACGCGACAGCGCCGACTGCTCGGCGACGGCGAAGACGCTCGAGCACGGGCAGTTCGCCGGACCGGCGAGCACGGCAAGGCCGAGACCGCCGACGAACAGCACGGAAAGAGATCCGGTCCAGCGAATCCGCGTGCGGCCGCGGGCGGCCATGGCGCCGCGCGCGAGCGTGCGATGCGTTTTCTTTTTGTGCGTCGGGCGCTGGGACGACAGTACGCGGAAGCCGCCGACGCTCGGCGCATCACTCGTGAAGCTGCTCAGCGAGGCGAATTGATCCATCACCCGCAGAAAGCTTTCTGCCGGGTTGTGGCTGTCGATGTCGGACGTCACGGCGCGCATGGCGCAGCTCCCTTGTGTCCGGCAATTCGGACATGTCGCACCGACAAACCAACATGCCGGTGTTCACGTCGCGATGACCGTTCCTTGCCCTCGCCGAGTGGGTATCAGGACTGAGGCGGCAAGCGCAGGGCGTTGAAAATCGAGCCAAATCGGCTCTGCTCACTCTCGAACCTGCCATGCATATGGTGAATTTTCTACAAATATTCCCAGGGGATGAAGGCGTGTGCTGCCACGGCTGTATAGCCCCCTGAACGGGAGGAACCCGGAACGGCTTGGCCGTCCGGGCTCCCTTGGGCTCATCTGATTTCGAGCGGTGCGCCTATGGCTGCAATCCCAGCTCCATTGGAAGGCCCTGCCCATCTAGTGGGCTATTGCGGGTGTTGCAGTGGATCGGAGCCGATACACTTCGAGAAGCGGCCGGAGCCGGCCCGCTGAACATTCCGCGATCGTCATTCGGATTTTCGGATCGGCCGCTCGCCGTAACGTCCTCAGGACGTCGCGCACAGCGGCACGCGCTGATCGGGTGGCCACATTTTCTTAGACCTCCTTTTGCCGTTGAAGGTCATACAACCCTGCTCCCGTATGGCTAACGTGTCAACCGCCGCAGCCTATGCGCTGAACGCGTTCGAGTGTCCATGCGAGGCATGGTTAAGGGTTCATTGAAATCGTCGTTGTAGTTTGCGCAAACGATTGCCTCTCCCTGGTGCCGTGATGCGGTCCGTTCTCAGCTTCTTCTCGATGCTCGCCCTTGGCTTGATGATCGCCGCCGTTTTCATGGTGGCGCCTTCCGGCAATGGGAGCCGTGACGAGCATCGGTGGCTTCGAGATCGGTGGTAATCCGGCGCTCGACTATCGCTCGGTCGTCGCCGGCCTCGGCATCGGCCTCTTCATCGCGGTGCTGGGAACGATCTCGTGGCGCGAGGCGGCACGCCGCTCCGGCGGCTGGCTCGCCAGCCAAGCGCGCCGTCTCTGGCTCGTCGGCTGGGCGGCGGTGTTCGTCGCCGTGCTGTTCTACTTCTGAGCGTGCCCCATCAAAGCAAAAGGCCCGGGATCGCTCCCGGGCCTTGATGGATCGTCAGTCATGATCGTCACGTGCCGATCAGACCGAGTAGTACATTTCGTACTCGATCGGATGCGGGGCCATCTCGTAGCGCATGTTCTCCGCCATCTTCAGCTCGATGTAGGCGTCGATCATGTCGTCGGACATCACGCCGCCCATCTTGAGGAAGCCGCGGTCCTTGTCGAGCGAGTCCAGCGCCTCGCGCAGGCTGCCCGCCACGGTCGGGATGCTGGCGAGCTCGGCGGGCGGCAAGTCGTACAGGTTCTTGTCCATCGGCTCGCCGGGATTGAGCTTGTTGGCGATGCCGTCGAGGCCGGCCATCAGCATGGCCGTGAACCCGAGATAGGGATTGGCGGCCGGATCCGGGAAGCGAACCTCGAAGCGCTTGGCCTTCGGGCTCGACACGTGCGGAATGCGGCACGAGGCGGAGCGGTTGCGTGCCGAGTAGGCGAGCAGCACGGGAGCCTCGTAGCCCGGCACCAGACGCTTGTAGGAGTTGGTGGTCGGGTTGGTGAAGGCGTTGATCGCCTTGGCATGCTTCAACACGCCGGCGATGTAGCTCAGCGCCGTCTCCGAAAGATCGGCGTACTTGTTTCCGGCGAAGGTCGGATTGCCGTCCTTCCAGATCGACTGGTGCACGTGCATGCCCGAACCGTTGTCGCCGAAGATCGGCTTCGGCATGAAGCACGCCGTCTTGCCGTACGCCTGCGCGACCATGTGCGTGACGTACTTATAGATCTGCATGTGGTCGGCCATGGTGACCATGGGGCCGAACTTGATGCCGAGCTCGTGCTGGGCGGCGGCAACCTCGTGGTGGTGCTTCTCGACGACGACGCCCATCTCGGCCATCACCGACAGCATCTCGGAGCGGATGTCCTGACAGCTGTCGATCGGCGGCACGGGGAAGTAGCCGCCCTTGGTGCGCGGACGGTGGCCGAGGTTGCCCATCTCGTATTCGGTGCCGGTGTTGGTGGGCAGCTCGGTGGAGTCGACGCGGAAGCCGGTGTTGTAAGGATCGGCGGAGAAGCGCACGTCGTCGAAAATGAAAAACTCGGCCTCAGGGCCGACGAACAGCGTGTCACCCACGCCCGTCGACTTCATGTAGGCCTCGGCCTTCTTGGCGATGCCGCGCGGATCGCGCTCGTAGAACTGACCGGTGGTCGGCTCCAGGACGTCGCAGAACAGCGCGACGGTCGACTGCGCGAAGAATGGATCGAGATGTGCGGACGTGGCATCCGGCATCAGCAGCATGTCCGAGGACTCGATGCCCTTCCAGCCGGCGATCGAGGAGCCGTCGAAGGCATAGCCTTCCTGGAACGTGTCTTCGTTGACCGTGCTGGCATGCGCGGTCACATGCTGCATCTTGCCCTTCGTGTCGGTGAAACGGAAATCGACGTACTTGACGTCCTTGTCCTTCACCATCTTCAGGACATCGCTGGCGCTCTTCATGAGAACTCCCCATTGACTGATTCAGCCTTGGCGGCGTTTTTTCTCAGAGAAAAGGGGCTGTGAACAGCCCCTTCCGATGCTGGGCCGCGAACGGCCCCTTCCGGTCGTTTGATCTAGATCGCGTCTGCGCCGGTTTCGCCGGTGCGAATGCGGATCGCGTCGTCGATGGCCGAAATGAAGATCTTGCCGTCGCCGATACGCCCCGTCTTGGCGGCCTTTTGGATCGCCTCGACGGCTTTGTCGAGCATCTCGTCGGCGAGCACCACCTCGATCTTCACCTTCGGCAGGAAATCCACCACGTACTCGGCGCCCCTGTAGAGCTCGGTGTGGCCTTTCTGACGGCCGAAGCCCTTCGCCTCGAGCACAGTGATGCCCTGCAGGCCGATTTCCTGCAGCGCTTCTTTCACTTCGTCGAGCTTGAATGGCTTGATGATCGCTTCGATTTTCTTCATGACCCCTGGCCCCTCCGCGTTTATCTGGTTTCTACAAGGGCGGCGTAACGTGGACGGCCAGAAGTTAGCATGGCGCATGCCAACTCCTGGGCGCAAATAAGCTCCTGCAAAATCAGGTTCTTATGTGCAGGCTGACGTGCCATCCGGCCGGATTCAGCGTTTCCAGTGCCCAATAGTTGGGCAATGTGCATAGAAACACACCAGGCGCAATCGGCGAACGTTTCAATGGTCAATCGGATCGCACAATCCTTTGGCAATGAGGTTGGTACAGGTGGCCTCGAGCTGCTGTCGACCGAGCAAATGGGGCGTGCCGACCGACTGGCCGAATCCGCCGGGGTGCCGAGCCTGACGCTGATGGAAAGCGCCGGACGTGCTGTAGCACAGGTCGGGCTTTCAATGTGCAGGCCGAGCGGTCGCATCGCCATTCTTTGCGGACCGGGCAACAACGGCGGCGACGGCTTCGTCGCGGCGCGCCTTTTGCGCGAGGCCGGCCTAGACGTGCAACTGACGCTGCTCGGTGCGCCCGCGGCGCTGAAGGGCGATGCCGCCGCTATGGCGCAGCGCTGGGGGCAGCCGGTCGGCGTTTTGACCCCGTCGTCGGTCGACGGCGCGCAACTCGTCATCGATGCCCTGTTCGGCGCCGGGCTGGCACGGCCAATTACCGGGGTGGCGGCCGACGTCATCGCGGTGGTCAACGCGTCCGAAGTTCCGGTGCTCGCGGTTGATGTGCCCAGTGGGCTCGACGGGACAACCGGCGAGGCGCGCGGCCCCGTCATCGTGGCCACGCGCACCATAACGTTCTTTCGGCGCAAGCCGGGCCACCTGCTCATGCCCGGGCGCATCCTGTGCGGGGAGGTGATCGTGGCCGACATCGGAATTCCACCAAGCGTGCTGGCAGACATCGGCGCCAATACGTGGAGCAACGCGCCGGGACTGTGGCGCGAGCGCTTTCCCTGGCCGAAGCGTGACGGCCACAAGTATGGACGCGGGCATGCAGTCGCCGTCTCGGGGCCGGCTGCGCACACGGGAGCGGCACGCATGGGCGCCCGCGGCGCTCTGCGCATCGGGGCCGGGCTGGTGACCGTCGCTAGCCCCGAGGACGCCATCGCGGTCAACGCCGCACACCTTACCGCCATCATGCTGCTGCCGTTCGACGGACCCGATGGACTGGCAAGCATCCTCGCCGACAAACGCAAGAACGCGGTGCTGCTGGGACCGGCGTTGGGTGTCGGCGCGCCGACGCGGCACCTCGTGCATGCGGTGCTCGCCTCAGGCGCCGCGACTGTGCTCGATGCCGACGCCATCACGTCGTTCGCCGCCAATCCGGGCGACCTGTTCGGTGCCATTGCCGCAAACGCGCAGCGGGCGGTCGCGCTGACCCCGCACGAGGGCGAGTTCGCGCGCTTGTTCCCGGATCTCACCGAGGGATCGAAGCTGGAACGCACCCGCGCTGCCGCGCAGCGCTCTGGCGCAATCGTGGTCCTCAAGGGACCAGACACGGTCATTGCCGCTCCGGACGGCCGCGCCGCCATAAACGACAACGCTCCGCCCTGGCTGGCGACGGCCGGCGCCGGCGACGTGCTCGGCGGCTTCATCACCGGACTAATGGCGCAGGGCATGCCGACCTTCGAAGCCGCGTGCGCCGGCGTGTGGCTGCACGGTGCCGCCGCATCTGCCTTTGGTCCCGGCCTCATCGCCGAGGACCTGCCCGAGCAGCTTCCCCAGGTTCTGCGTGCCCTTGCGCCACTGGGCGGGGCGTAACGATTGGACGCCACAATCGGGGCCTAATGCCCTATGCTGAACTTTGACGCTGGATTCGCCGCGCCGCTTACGGCTGGGACCATCTCAAATCCAATGCGCGAGACGTGAATGCTTCGACTGGCCGCACTTGCCATCGCTCTGATTTCGCTGCCGGCCGCAGGCGCCTACGCCGCGGCTGCGGATGCGGCGCTGAAGGTTCAGGACGCCGCCGCCGCGTTGGTGCGCGGCGACGCCGGGCAGGCCGTCATTGGATATACCGATGCGCTGAAAGATCCGGCGCTGCCCAACGATCGCCGCGCCACCATTCTCAATGACCGCGCCGTCGCCTACGCGCGCCTTGGCCAGACCAAGCTCGCCATCGATGACTTCAATCGCGCCGCGCAGCTCTTCCCCGAATATGCGGCGATCTACAACAATCGCGGCAACTTGCTGCTCGCCCTTGGCTATCCCGAGGAGGCGATCAAGGACTTCAACCGCGCTATCGTGCTGGCGCCGGGCTACGCTGCCGCTTTGTCGAACCGTGCCGGTGCCTACGCCAAAGTCGGCCACAACGATCAGGCCATCCGCGATTACACGGCTGCCGTGCGCCTGATGCCGCAGTCGGCTGCCCCGCTCGCCGGGCGCGGTCGCGTGCACGCCGCCGCAGGACGCCCGCACGCCGCCATCCGCGACTTCACCCGCGCCGTAACAGCCGATCCGCGCTTTGCCGCCGCCTATCGCAATCGCGCCGAAGCCAAGTTCGACATCGTACGTCTGCCGGATGCCATCGAGGATCTGTCGCGCGCGATCGCCTTCGATGCCAACAACGCCGAGCTCTATCTGCTGCGCGGCCAGGCCTACCTCGCTTCGGACAACGCCGCGGCGGCGATGAAGGACTTCACGCAGGCGACGACGCTCGATCCACGCTCCTCGCGCGCCTTTGCCGCGCGCGGTCTCGCCAGCGGAATCGCCCAGTCCTACGACGAGGCATTCACCGATCTCAATCACGCCATCGAGCTCGATCCGCGCTCGGCGCTCGCGTTCGCCTACCGCGCCGTCGTCTACAAGATGAGTGGCCAGACCGACGTCGGCGTCAAAGATGCCGAGACGGCCGAGAAGCTCGATCCCGACGGGCCGGAAGTGTTGTGGGCCAAGGGCGAGATCGAAGAGGCGCAGGGGCGCACCGAGCAGGCGATCGCCGACTACAAAAAGGCCGTCGCGCTGCAGCCGCGGTTGAAACTCGCTGCCGATGGCCTGGGGCGCCTCGCCGCCGACACCGCCAATCCCGAGGATCGCGAGATCGCGGGAGCGGGCATCGACACCTGGCGCGTCGTTCAGCAGGGCACCCGCTTTTACGCCGTCAGCGACCAGTTTCGCCGTCTGCGCATCCCGCTGGAGATGGCGGGCGACGGTCAGCCGAAATTGCTCGAGTGGGAGGTCAAGCAGCCGCCGCTCAAAGGCATCGCCATTCTGCGTTTCACCGGCGGTGTGGTCCCCGGCGCCATGGGGCCCGAGGAGGTCGAGCAGGTCGCCATCCTCGACCTCGACAACAATTCGGTGGTCGGCATCGAGCCGCACCGCGAGGGCAAGAAGGTCGCCAACTGGACCTGGCAGGACGATCGCGTGGTTGTTGCCAGCGTCGATGGGGCGACCGACGAATTTATCCTGCGCGCCGGGCGCCAGCGCGACGGCGATCCGCGGCGCTACACCAGCAGCGACTCCGGCGTCGGCGGTTGGATGCCTTGGGGTCAGCTCGATTCTTCGGCTCAGTACGACCGGCGCCCCCGCAAGCGCTCCAAGCCCAAGTCCATCTTCCAGCTCTTCTTCAACTAAACGGTTCTCGTCATCCACCCCGGTGTTGGGGGGAGTGTCAGGATCGATGTGGTTGCGCTAACTCACCTCTCCTATGGGGAAAGGTGAATTGCGGCGGGAGCTAAGGCCCAGGCGGGTGCTGCTGCTGGGCGACAGGAAGCCGGGAAAGTGCGCCTCGAACGACCTTGGCAATGTTCGGAGTTGCGGGAGACGCTAGCTTGATGGGAAGTTGACGGACGGCTTGCCACGGCGCTTTTACACGTTTAGCTAAACCAGTACGGCCGTTAAGCTTTCTGCATTTTTCACCATGTAATGTGACGGCTTGGACCCGCATTCGGTCAGGGGGAGAGTTAATAGCGATGCGTTCCTTAGGGGTGTTGTGTGCGGCCGTCGCCGCCGTCGTTTTCGTCTCGTCAGCGTCCGCAGAAACGCCGGTGGTGCTCGCCGCCGCCGATCTGACCGCCGAGGCTCCGCTTGTTTCAGGGTCGCAGGCATCCGATGCCGCGCTACCCCCGGCCATCGCCGCTCCGGCGGCCGAGGCCATGGCCGTGGCGCCAATCGCCCCGCCCGACCCGACGCTGTTTGCGGTCATCGACCTCGGGTCGCAGACGATGACTGTCTCCGACAAGAACGGCGTGATCGCCAGCTGGAAGATCTCCTCGGCGCGCGGCGGCTATCGCACCCCGACAGGCACGTATACGCCGCACTACACGGCGCGCATGCACTACTCAAAGCAGTATCACTTCTCGCCGATGCCTTATTCGGTGTTCTTCAACGAGGGCGTGGCGGTGCACGGGACCCGGGATCTGGGCAATCTCGGCAGCCCCGCTTCGCACGGTTGCGTACGCTCGCACCCGAAGAACGCAAAGGTCTTTTATGACCTCGTGCAAAAGCACGGCATGCAGATGACCCGCGTCACCGTGCGCGGCAAGCCGCCATATTCGCCGGTCGTCGCCGAGGGCCGCCGCCGCCGTTACGCGCAGGCGCAGCCGGTTTCAAAGCCGTGGGGCGGGTTCTTCGGCTACAGCCAGCAGTCGGCCTATCAGCCGAAGGCGAAGAAGCTGAAGAAGAAGCAGTACGGCGGCGCCTACAATACTTGGTAGCCCGCCTCCGGCAGGCTACTCGGGCGCGCCTTCGGCACGACACCTGGCGACACAAGTCCGCGGCGCCACGAGGCCCGTTAGAACGGGTTCCACGTCGCGCGCGGGGTGAAGCGGATGTAGCCGATATTGGCGCCCAGCCGGAAGCCGAGGCCGGTGCGGATAGGCGCCATCATCACGGGGCCGCCCTTCAGGAACGTGACGCCGACACCGCCGATGAAGTAGGCGGAGCCGTCGATGCCGGTGAACAGGCGGTACAGCTCTTCGGGAGCGTGTACCCGGTAGATGAGAAACATGGTGCGCGAGCCCGAGGCGCCTAAGTCGGTGCCGATCGAAGGGCCGTGCCAGTAGATGTCGCTGCTGCCGCCGGAGCGCATGTAGAGCTTGCCGCTGCCGTAGCGCAGGCCGGCGAGGAGCGCGCCGCCGCCCTCGGTCCCGAGCACGTAACCGTCCGGGCGCCCGGCGCTCGAGAACGCATATTCGATGACACTGCCGAGCTCGGTCGAGATGGTGCCGAAGAAGCCGCGTGAGATCTCGCGGATTTCGTCGATGTCGTAACCGGGCTCGTCGGGCGGCAGCGGCTCCAGCATGGCGACGGACGGACCCGGCTCCAGGGTCGGCACGTCGATGCGAGCGTCGGGTTGTTCCTTCGTCTGCGTCGCCCATTTCTGCGCCGTCGACTTGGCGACCGGCTTGGGCGGCGTTCCGTCGGCTTGCGATGCGGGCGCCGCCGGCTTGGCCTCTTTCGCCGGCTGCTTAGTGCTGCTCCCCGCTTCCTTGCTGGCGGTGACTGTCTCTTTCCCGCCTCCGGCGATTTGCGCGTCGAGCTTCGAGAGCATGTAGGCCGACTTGGCCTTCATCACCGCCAGCAGCTCGAGCCCCGCGGCTTCGAGCTCGGCCAGCTTGCTGCATTCGGGCTGACCCTTCTCGGGCGGCCTGCCGAGCGTGTCGATCTTAATGATGAGGTCTTCGGCCTCGGCGTCGAGCTTCGTCGTGCGATCGTCGCGCGCGATGCCGAGCGCCTTTTCCTCGTCCCAGCCGTTCTTTGCCTGGAGCTGCTTGAGCTTGTCCTGCAGCTTGGGCAATGCCTCGGCATTGAAGGCGCGCAATTGGGCGCCCGACTTATCGACGGCTGCGGCGAAATCATCCGCCGTGCAGGCCGCCTCCGCGGCGCCCAGCACGAAAAGGGATGACGATGCGGCCAGGAGGCCTGCGAGAACTGATCGACCCATGGGACCGCTTTATCCTATCGCGCCTGGGCATCCAAATCACGGGTGCCCAGGCGCGATGGATCAAAGCGATGCGGCGGATTATTGACCGCTTATCGTTTTAACGACCGAGTTGAGCGGACGGTCGGACAGGGCGGTCGGCATGCCCTGCATGTCCTTGGCGATGAGCTCGTCAAACTCGGGCAGCGTCTGAATCGGCGCTTTGGCCGTCATCTGCACCACTTTGTAGCCGCCTGCCTTAAGCTGCTTCAAAAGCTCGGGCATGGCCTGGGCCGTATGCGGCTGGATATCGTGCATCAGAATGATGCCTTTGCCGCGCTTTTCGAGGCCGGCCATGATCCGCTTGACCAGCGCGTCCGCCTTGCCGCCCTTGAAGTCGAAGCTGTCGATGTCGGTCGAGAAGACGGCAACGTTGCGATCGGCCAGGTACTTCAGGGTTTCCGGCGAATGGCGCAGGAACGGGAAGCGGAAGAACGGGGCGGTGCCGGCGCCCACTGCGCGGTGAATGACACTGAAGGATTTCTCGATGTCGGCCTTGGCGTCCTCGAACGGCATCTTGGATAGATCTTTGTGGTCCATCGTGTGCGCGCCGATAGTGTGACCGGCCTTCGCCACGTCGTGCAGGATGTCGGGATAGCCGGCGGCGACCTTGCCGACGGAGAAGAAGATCGCCTTCGTGCATTCGGCATTGAGCGCCGAGAGGATCGCGGTCGTGCGGTTCGGCAGCGGGCCGTCGTCGAACGTCAGAACGACCTCCTTCGGATTGAGGAAGTCGTACATCTTATAGTGTTGGAAGCCGAAGCCGGGGCCGCCCGTGGTGTCGATCTCGACGACGCGCGCGACGCCGAGCGGGTTGGGATTTCCTGGGCAGTCGGCCACTTTGGCGGCGGGCGCCGCGGGGCCAAGCTGCGGTTGTTGTGCAACGGCTGCAGCGTTGAGCGCCAGCGATGAGCACAGCGTTGCGCCAGCGATCAAAGTCGTCTTGAGAATTGCGCGCATCGAACCCTCCCCGAATTGCACAGCAGGCTTATTGCTTGATTCCCCTTCATTGTGCGGAATTTTGCAGGCCGCGCGCAAGGAGTTTGGCCGCAATAGGGCCGATTTCATCGCAGGTGTGATGGGACAAACGTATTGCTCAGCCCTGCAGTTTTGCCGCCACTTTGGCGCGGAAGCGCGCGGTGTCGACGACGATGCGCGTATGGAGACCGCGACCGATTAGTTCGCGTGTATCGCGCGCTTCGACTTTGAACACGAGTTTGCGTCCGGAGACTTCGATCAGCTCTGCGGTCGCCGTGACGGAAAGTCCGGCCGGCGTCGCCGCGATATGCTCGACGTTGAGGTGAATGCCGAGCGTTTCCTGCCCTGCGGGCAGGTCGTCTTCGACGCAGGCGACGGCGGCCGCTTCGATGAGCGCCACCATGGCTGGGCTGCCGAAGACCGGGGCGCGGCCGCTTCCCAGCTTTGGCGCGGTGTGCGCCTCGGCAACGACTAGCGTTGCGGTGCCGGTGCGCCCGGGCAGCAATGCGCCACGGTCGCCATTCATTTCATTGGACATGGGAGAGCGCTACCCGTCGGAGCCGATGGCATCGACTATATCGCGGGTGGGCCGCTCAGTCGCTGGCGTCGGCAAGCCGCTCCAGCTCGTCGAGATTCTTGAGGTGGAGGCCCTTTGGCGCGGCTTCGACAAGATTGAGCGCCTCCAGCTCCGTCAGGCAGCGGGCGAGTTCGTCGACGCTCATGTCGAGGTAGCCGGCGACGACGCCGCAGCTCAGCGAATCCGTCAGGATACTTGGGGTCGCGCCCCTCGTAGGCGTTGCAGCGAGCCAGCGTCACGAAAAGGGCGGCGATGCGCTCGAGCGCCTTCGGTCGGTCGGCGCGCGCATGCGTGTCCTTGAGGAAGGCGACCTCGCGGTCGATTGCGGCGGTAAGCCGTGACTTCGTGTTGGGGTTCTCAATGGTCGGCTCAAGCGCCGAACGCGGCAGACAGCTGAGCGACGTTTCTATTGTCGCCTGGGCGCCGGATACATGGTTGTCCAGATAGCCCAAGCCCACGAGATCGCCGGGGAAGGCGAATTCGAGGACGTGCTGCGAGCCGTCGGCGCGGGCCTTGAACAGGCAGATGGAGCCCTTTTCGACGCGGTAGACGTGGCTGCGTGGCTCGCCCTCGTGGAACAGCATCTCACCGGCTGCGAGGGTGCGATATCCGTCGGGCGCAGCGGCGCCTTCGGCGGAGGTACGCGCGGGTTCGAAACTGGGATGATTTAAAAGCGTGAGCATGGCGGCGGCGGTGCTCTGTCACTTATGCAATGGTTCACGATATGTGGCGTCATTGCAACAATCAAGAGGTTTTTTGTTGGCAAAGTGAATTTGCGCTGGACACGGATCAATCGCCGTGATTCGCGAGAGCTGTGTCGCTGCAACTTCGGAACGGCCCTTAACGGCGGCGCGTTGCGCCACCGCCCAGTCCGATGGGTTATGAGAGGTCAGCACATGTTTCGCCAGGCAAGACGTGCCGCATTCGCACTCGGCGTCATTGCGTCATTCGCGCCGGCAAGCTGGGCGGCGTGCGCCCAGCATACCTTCGATCCGTGTCCCGAGCCGCGCTCGGGATATGGTCTCGAGGTCGATCAGAGGACGGGGCGTACATGGTTGAAAGAGGCGAAGGCGCCGGCGACCGACACGAGCACGCTCGCCCGATTGTCGGCCGCCGCCAAGAACGTACCGGCCGGCTCGTTAGCCAGGGCCGCGGCCGACCAGAATGCCGCCGCGTGGACGACGCAAGTCAAGCCTGATCCCAAGGCTGCCTGGGCGCCGTTGAAATAGCTTACTGAGGCAACTTGCAGGCGTAGGAGGTTGCGGCGCACTCGACGCCGAAGATGCCGGCCGAGGTGCAGGATTGCAGCTTGGCTTCCCCGATCACTGTCCACCCGCGATTCGAGGCCACGTTCACCGCCCCCTGTGTCGCCATCAGCGAGGCGATGCTCTCCGTTAGACCGCTACCGACGGCGCGGAACCCACGGCAGTCCTTGGCGCCGTGCGGTACCGCGGGCGCGGCCATAGCTGCGGCCGGCAAAAGTGCGAGCAGGCCAGCGGCGACCGCCAGGACGCATGATTTCGACTTGGACATTTACCCCTCCTGAGGCACTTAGCGATTGCGGGGCTAAGCTGCTCCCGGCGCCCGACAATCTCAAGGCACCGACAGTCCGCAGTCTGTGGATTGTAGAACGAGTGTGTCCGCCTAGTTGCGCTAGGGAAACGCTTCTCGCGGTGCATTTACCTCGTGGACCTTTCGCGCTCGGCTCTGTCACCAAGCTGGCTTAATCGTGGCCCAGCAGTATTCGCGGCGTTTCTTGCGTATGGGTCAGTCAGTGGAAGACAATTCTCGCGTACTCATCATTAGAGAAGACACCTTCCTCAAGGGCGAGATCCGCAACGGCGGCCGCATCGAGGTGTTCGGTTATGTCGAGGGTGACATTGCCGGCGACCTTCTCGTCGTGCAGCCCGGTGGCCGCTGCTTCGGCAAGGTAAAGGTCGACACCGCAGATGTGCGCGGCCAGCTGCAGGGCGACATCCACGTGCGCCAGCTGATCAGCATTCGCGGCACCGGCGAGGTTACCGGCAACGTCAAGTACGGCAAGCTCGCCATGGAGATGGGCGGCCTGCTCACCGCCGAGATGCGCAACATTCCGCCGTCCATCGCCGGCGATCTCGACTTGTCGGTCGACAGAGGCAAGGCCGTGCGCATTACGCTGCAGGATTTGTCGGCGATCGATCCGGACGATACGGCCGACGCGCTCACCTTCACGGTCTCGCAAGTGAGGAACGGCTTCGTGACGCTGGCGACCGATCCGGCGCGCCCCGTGGATGCCTTTACGCAGGCTGACCTCGAGCAGGGCACGGTGCTCTTCCACCACGACGGCACCGATGAGCCGCGGGCGAGCTTCGCCGTCGTAGTCGCCGATCGCGCGGGCGGAACATCGGGCGCCGCGCAGACCGTCAACGTCGCCGTCCGCGCCTAACCGGCACCAGGCTTTCGCATCCGGCAACTGCATGTGGAAGCCATGGACGCACCTACACTCCGTCATGGCCGCGGCGGCGGCCACGACGTGGCCCGCTATCAGCTCGCTGCTTTGCCGAAGCGTTTGCGCAGCGCCGTCTTGGCTTTCTCGAGCGTCGAACGGTCGCCGTCGGACAGGTTCTGACCGGCGCGATTGATGTAGAAGTCGAGCATCGACATTGCGGTGCGATAGGCGTCATCCAAGTCGCGCTTTGGGTCTTCGGCCGAGTGCTGCAGGGCGGCCGCGATCACGTCGGGGTCCGCCGACTTGAAGATGCCCGGCGGGAGCGCAAACGGGTGGTCGTGGTGGGTCACTTCTTTCGACCACTTCTGGGTTTTCTGCGGCATGTCGGACCTCGGCTGCTGGATGCGTCCAGAAACAAGCAGAGGAAAGAAAAGGCGCCGTAACGAGCCTAATGCGCATTTAGCGCAAATGCGGCGTGCGCTATGATGGCTCGTTCAGCGACGTCACCAAATCCGCGGAGAGAGAACGGCATGCGAGCCTTTCGCGCCCTTATGGCGGTGCTCCTGTTCCTGTGCCTGTTGCCGCTGATGAGTATGGCGGTCGCCGAATTCATCGCCCAGATTTACGGCTGCAAGCTCGATCTCGTCGCGGCGCACCCGTGCATCGTCGGCGGCAGCGACATGGGGCACACGCTGCTGACCCTCGGCATGATGGGCTACTTTCTATTCGTTACCATGCCAGGCGTCGCCGCCGTCATCCTCGTCTGGGTGATCGTCGAGCTGATCCGCTGGGTGCGCGTGCGCAGCACGGCCGTCGGCTAGCTACTTGCCCGCTACTTGCAGCGGAGGAAATCCCGCGCGCCGCCGCTGTCGGTGAATGTCAGCGTGTCGCCCGACACCGTCAGCGAGAAATCGTACGGCATGGCGCTGCCTTCGACCGTGCACTCGGAGGTGATCTTCCAGTCGCTGTCCTTGGCCTTGACCGACTTGAAGGTGCAGTGGCTCTCGTGCTGGTCGTAGCGCTCCTTGGTGATGACCAATGGCGCGTTCTCCGTCTCCTGCCCGGCGCTGCAATAGGTGGGATCGAGCGACCACGTGCCGACGAACGGCGGGTCATCGGCGCGCGCTGCACCAGCGGCCAAGAGCGCGGCAACGATAACGGCCGAGACGCGGGCAATAAACGTGCGCATGAGGGGCATTCCCGTTCATTGTTGAACGGTTCACGCAAGCCGTTCCGGCCCAAGGTGTCAAGCGCGCGGGATCTAGTCCTTCGAGGCGCTTGCCGAGCTTGCCGGCGAGGTGCTGCGTGAACTGCCAGGCGACGCGGCCGGAGCGCGCGCCGCGCGTGATGCTCCACTCGAGGGCTTCGCGCACCAGTTCGGCGTCGGCGAGCTTCAACTTGTGATGGGCTGCGTAGCCGCGCACCATATCGAGGTACTGATCCTGGCTGCAGTTGTGAAAGCCAAGCCACAGACCGAAGCGATCGGACAGCGACACCTTCTCTTCCACGGCTTCCGACGGGTTGATGGCCGTCGAGCGCTCATTCTCGACCATCTCGCGCGGCATCAAGTGGCGCCGGTTCGAGGTTGCATAGAAGATGACGTTCTCTGGACGTCCCTCGATGCCCCCCTCGAGCACGGCCTTGAGCGATTTGTAGCTCGTGTCGTCCTTGTCGAAGGAGAGGTCGTCGCAAAAGACGATGAAACGGTGCGGGCTGGCACGCATCGCCGCCAGGCATCGCGGCAGCGAGCCGATGTCCTCGCGGTGGATCTCGACCAGCTTCAGGTCGGCACCGGCGGCGCTCAGCTCCCTGGAAAGGCGGGCGCGCACGTCGGCGTGCACCGACTTGACCAGCGACGACTTCCCCATGCCGCGCGCGCCCCACAAAAGGGCGTTGTTGGCCGGCAGGCGGCGGGCGAAGCGCTCGGTGTTCTCGGCCAATTGCGGCGCCGCGTGCTCGATGCCCTTCAAAAGCTTCAGCGGCACCCGGTTGACCTGCGCGACCGGCTCGAAGCGTTCCTCTTCGGCGTGCCAGACGAAGGCGTCGGCGCCCTCGAAATCGGCCTTGCGCGCGCGTTGGCGGCGCCAGGCGCTCGAGGGCGGCAGCAAGGCGCTCCAAGCGCTGCATGAGGGCGGCTTCGTCGTTCATCATCATGGCTCGTAATTTCGGACGGCAAAGCGCTTTTTGCTTGCCGTAACAGGGCGGCAGCTTCTATAGCGCGGCCAAGGCGAAGTCACACGAATTGTGTGGCGGCGCACCAATGGCCTCGCTGTTGCAAAGGTGCTGCCGGACACTATAGTCGCGGCACTTTTCAAGCAGAGCAGACGCGGTAGGCTGCGCTCGCGCAGGCTTGGCCGGCTGTTGCCCACCAATCCGCAAGGGGACGGAAGCATGTTTATCACTCCAGCGTATGCCCAAATGCCGGGCGGCAGCGACCCGTTCACCGGGCTGCTGATCCCGATGCTGGCGATGGTCCTCATCTTCTACTTCCTCGTCATCCGGCCGCAGCAGTCGCGCGCCAAGGCGCACCGTGAGCTCGTCAATCAGGTGCGCCGCGGCGACACCGTCATCACTTCGGGCGGATTCATCGGCAAGGTCACGAAGTCGTCCGACACCTCCGACGAGGTGGAGGTCGAGCTTTCGGACACCATGCGCGTTCGCGTCCTCAAGTCGACGCTGATGGATGTGCGCAGCAAGGGCGAGCCGACAAAAGAGACGACGTGAGCCGCCGCTGAGCGCCCATCGGCGAAACCGCAAACGAGATCGGTCGACAGATGCTGCACTTCGAACGCTGGAAGATCATCGCCATTGTCCTGACCTGTCTGGCAGGCGTGCTCTTCACGATGCCGAACTTCTTCTCCAAGGAGACGGTCGACAGCTGGCCGAGCTGGGTGCCGCACAAGCAGCTTCCTCTCGGCCTCGATCTGCGCGGTGGCGCCCACCTGCTGCTCGCCATGGATACCAACGAACTGGAGAAAGACTGGCTCAACACGCTGCGTGACGACACGCGCAAGTCGCTGCGCGAGGCCAAGATCGGCTTCACCGGTCTCGGCATCGTCGGCAACTCGGTGCAGGTGAAGGTCACCAAGCCCGAGGACCTCGAGAAGGCGACGACTGCCCTCAAGAAATTGATCCTGCCGATCGGCAATTCGATCCTCGGATCGGGCGGCAACGACATCAAGGTCGAGACGTCGGGCGCCGACACCATCACCCTGGCGCCTACCCCGCAGGGCATTCAGCATCGCATCGCCAGCGCCTCAACCGCCGCGATCGAGACCGTCAACCGCCGCGTCAACGCCATGGGCACGGCGGAATCGACCGTCGTGCGCCAGGGCTCCGACCGCATCCTGGTGCAGTTCCCCGGCCTGCAGGACACCAAGCAGCTCAAGGATCTCATCGGCCAGACGGCAAAGCTGACCTTCCACGCCGTGCATCCCGACATGAGCGCCGAAGAGGCCAAGCAGACGCGCGTGCCGGTCGGTTACAAGGTCTATCCGTCGGCCAAATCCGCCGACCGCAGCTACGTGCTGCAGGAAAGCCCCATCGTGTCGGGCGAGGACCTCGTCGACGCCCAGCCGGGGTTCAATTCGCGCACCAACGAGCCCATCATCTCGTTCCGCTTCAATCAGTCGGGTGCCCGCAAGTTCGGCAGCTTCACGAAAGACAATGTCGGCTCGCCGTTCGCCATCGTGCTCGACAATAAAGTGCTCTCAGCGCCGGCCATCCGCGAGCCGATCCTCGGCGGCTCCGGTCAGATCTCGGGCAGCTTCACCGTCGAATCGGCAAATACCCTCGCCGTGCAGCTGCGTTCGGGCTCGTTGCCGACAAAGCTGACGATCGTCGAGGAGCGCACGGTCGGTCCCTCGCTGGGCGCCGACTCCATCGAAGCGGGGAAGCTTGCCGGTCTCGTCGGTTGTCTTGCCACCGCGATCCTCACCATCGTCGCCTACGGCACCTTCGGCGTCTTCGCCGTCGTCGGCCTTTTGGTCCACGGCTTCCTGATCATCGCGCTGATGACCATGATCGGCACCACGCTGACGTTGCCCGGTATTGCCGGCTTCGTGCTGACCATCGGCATGGCCGTCGACGCCAACGTGCTCATCTACGAGCGCATCCGCGAGGAACTGCGCAACGGCAAGTCGCCGATCGCGGCGATCGAGCAGGGCTTCCAGCGCGCCTTCATCACCATTTTCGACAGCCAGCTCACGACGCTCGCTGCAGCCGTCATCATGTTCTGGCTGGGCTCCGGTCCGATCCGCGGCTTCGCGGTGACGCTGACCATCGGCATTCTCACGTCGGTGTTCGCAGCTGTTACCGTGACGCGCCTGCTGGTCGTGCTGTGGCTGAAGAGCGCCAAGAGCAAGGGCCGCATCCTCGAAGTGCCGGTCTAGAGAGGCAACGATGTTCTTCCCCGTTCCCGACTTCAAGGGCTTCGATTTCTTCCCGCATAACCTGCGGCTGCCCTTCATGCGCTTCAAGGGTATCTGCCTGGCGCTGTCGATCGTCGCCATGGCGATCTCGCTCGGCCTCTATTTCACGCGCGGCCTCAACTACGGCGTCGACTTCAAGGGCGGCTCGCTCATCGAAGTGCAGCACAAGGGCGGTCCGGCCGATCTCGGCAGCATTCGCGAGAAGCTGAACAACATCGGCATCGGCAACGTGCAGATCCAGAGCTTCGGCTCCGATACCGATGTGCTGATCCGCGTGGAGGAGCAGCCGGGTGGAGACGCCGAGCAGCAGGTGGCGATGAAGAAGGTCGTCGACACGCTGGGCTCCGATTACGTGCAGCGCCGCATCGAGGTCGTCGGTCCGGCGGTTTCGGCGGAGTTGCGGCGCACGGGCATCATCGCCGTGTTCGCGTCGATCCTTGCGATCATCGTCTACGTGTGGTTCCGGTTCGAGTGGCAGTTCGCGGCGGGCACCGTGGTCGCCCTGCTGCACGACGTGCTGGTGACGGTGGGCATCTTCTCGCTATTCCAGCTCGACTTCGACTTGTCCATCGTCGCCGCGTTGCTCACCATTCTCGGCTACTCGGTGAACGATAGCGTGGTCGTTTCCGACCGCATCCGTGAGAACTTGCGCAAGTTCAAACGCATGGATTTGAACGAGCTGCTCAACCTCTCGATCAACGAGACGCTGTCGCGCACCATCCTCACCGGCGTGACCGCCATCGCCGGCATCACCGCGCTGCTCATTTTCGGCGGTGAAGTGCTGCGCAACTTCAGCTTCGCTATGCTGTTCGGCATCTTGATCGGCACCTACTCGTCGATCTTCATCGCCGCACCGCTGCTCGGCTACCTCGGCGTCAAGCGCGACACCGTCGGCTCGGGCGCCGCGGCGCGAGCGAAGGAAGCGACGCCGGTCATCGCGCCGGCGAGCACGGGTGGCGCCGACCGGGCCAAGGCGGCTGCCCGCCGTAGGTAGTAGCGGCGGGAGTATGTGAGGCCGAGGAGCGCGCCATGCCGTCGGCTCCGTCTCTCTACGCGGGCTTTTATCCGGGCCAGGCGCCGATCGACGCCTACGGCAATGGCGGCTTCCGCTTCGCCGACATGAGCCACCGGGGCTCGATCCTGATCGTGCCCAGCGGCATCTACGCCTGGGACGTGGCCACCTTCGACGATTTAACCGTGGAGCGCTGCGCGCCGTTTTTGGCCGAGCTCCAGCGGCCGGCGTTCGTGCTGCTCGGCACCGGTACCGAGCACCGCATGCCGCCCGAGCCCATGCGCAAATTGTTCGCCGAGGCCGGCATCGGGCTCGAGCCGATGAGCACCGGTGCCGCCGCACGCACGTATAATGTGCTGCTGGCCGAGGGCCGCGATTTCGGCGCCGGCCTCATCGCCGTCGATTGAGACGGTGACGTGGCCCGCATCTGACTCACCTCTCCCATGGGGAGAGGTCGACAGGGCATGCTCGCATGCGCTGGCGGGTGAGGGGATGATGGCTGCAAGCTTCGGGATCTCCTGCCAACGCGAAACCCCTCACCCGGAAGCTCATTACATTCGCTTCCGACCTCTCCCCATGGGAGAGGTGAGCGAAGCGTCGTCGGCGTGTAAGAGATACCACACGGTTGCCAAGAGGCACGATGGTTGCGCGAGATCAGGTTCACAATGAAGGTGAAGCGGTGCGGGCGGCCGCGCGCGAGCTCGATTACGACCGTTACCTGACGGCGCTGCTCGCTCCCGATCGCGCGCGCGACGGGCTGATGGCGCTGGCGGCATTTCACGGCGAGATAGCCCGGATCCCGCTTACCGTGCGCGAACCGGGGGTGGGCGACATCCGCCTGCAATGGTGGCGTGACGCGCTGGCGACGGCTCCCGGCAGGGCCACGGGCAAACCCGTGGCGGATGCGATACTGAAGACGATGCGTGCGCACCGACTGCCCGCCGATATGCTCATGAGGATCATCGACGCCTACGAGCGCGGGCTGGAAGCCGGGACGCTGACCAACGCCACTGCAATTGATGCCTACGCGTCGGCGACGCAAGGCGCCGCATTCTCTCTCGCCGCGCAAATACTGGGCAATATCGGCTCGGAGGCGAGCCCGCTGCTGCGCGCAGCCGGTCAGGCGTATGGCCGCGTGCAGTTGCTGCGCGCACTGCCGGCGCTGATCGGCCTCGGCCGCAACCCCTTCGGCGATGGCGATGTGGACACGATCCTGCCGCCGTTGCTGCAGCAAGCGAGATCCGAGTTCGCGCAGGCGCGCCAACTCGCCACAGCTGCGCCGGCAACCATGCTGTATGCGATACTGCCCGTTGCCCTCTTGGAGCCCTATTTAGCGGCTCTGGAGAAACTTGGCCCTCATGTCGCCGACGAGCGGGCGGACATTTCTGCACTCACCCGCGCCTGGCGAACTCTTGAAGGCAAGCGCGCTCGGGCGGGTCTAGTCCCGCGAGTCGGTGGGTGACGAGCGGAGGTTGGCGAAATGTCACGAATGGCAGCCCGTTGGATGGCGCTGCTCGTCGTGTCCGCAGCGCTGGGTGCGCCGAGCGCCCCGGCGCAGGTCACGCCGTTGGCCGTTCCCAAGATCAGCTGGCGCGTCGAGAACTCATTCCGATTCTTCTCGGACGCTGCCGACACGGAGGTACACCGCGCGACGTTCCTTGCGCTGCCGCCCGAAGATCAGCTGCAGCACCCGATCCTCGCTTCGGAGCAAGCGCTGAGTGCGCGCCACGAGGACGGCTGGGCGGAGACGATGTTCCGCGACACGTGCTGGGACGCGCGCAAGAATCGCTTCGCGTGCAAGGACGGCACCGACTACATCAATCCGCAGTCGCACCGCGTCATCCTCAAGATCAACAACGTGGACGAGGCGGCGGGCTTGAGCTGCACCTGGCTCACGGCGCCGCTTGGCGGCGCGCTGCGTGGCGACGTCGTCACCCAGCCCTGCAGCGATGACGCGCACTTCTCCATTCCTTATCCCGCCGGCGCGACGGTAAGCGTCGAGATCGGCGGCCGCGAGGTGGCGAGCGAGAAGGTCGTCGTGAAGGATCTGCTCGTCGTCGGCATGGGCGACAGCTTCGCCTCAGGCGAAGGCAACCCGGATGTGCCCGTGCGCTTCTCGCGCGACCGCACCGCCGACTACGGCAAGCGCTCGGCCGACAGCGATCTTACCGGGTATCCCGCGCGCATCGGAGCCTGGAAGCAGATCGGCGATAAGGCATTCATCCAGGAGAATGCGCGCTGGACCGACCAGGGCTGTCACCGTTCGCTCTATTCCCATCAGTTGCGCGCCGCGCTGCAGCTTGGCCTCGAGGATGAACATCGCGCGGTCACATATGTCGGCGTCGCCTGTTCCGGATCGGAAGTGACGTTCGGCCTGTTCCTGCAGTACGCGGGCAATGAGTGGGTGCCGAACCCCAGCGACATGTCGCAAATTTCCGCCGTCGCTTCGGCGCAGTGCGATGAGCACGAGGCGCCGTTCCAGGACCTGCCCGAGGCGTACCACATGGATGGCACGATCGCGGAGCTGAAAGGCGGCCTCGTGCTGCGCAAGTGCGACCC
Source organism: uncultured Alphaproteobacteria bacterium (assembly GCA_963722495.1). GTDB lineage: Bacteria > Pseudomonadota > Alphaproteobacteria > Rhizobiales > Hyphomicrobiaceae > Hyphomicrobium_A. The sequence continues at coordinate 80,963 of CAVRND010000008.1, forward strand.
GATCAATGCGCGCAAGATCGACCTCATGTTCCTGTCGATCGGCGGCAACGACGTCGGTTTCTCGCGCCTGCTCGCCAACTCGGTGCTCTCCGATGAATCGACGCTGCGTAAGCTCGGCGGCTGGTTCGGCCAGGTGCACAGCCTCGACGACGCCAGCCTCGGCCTGGAAGCCTTGATCCTGCGCTACAAGTCGCTCAACCGCGCCATCCACTACCTGCTGCACATTCCGTGGGAGCAGTCCGACCGCGTGCTGCTCACCGCCTATCCCGGCCTCGCCCTGCAGGGGGACGGCTCCAGCGTCTGCCCCGACGGTGTTGCGGGGATGGACGTGCTGCCGGATTTCAAGCTCAGCGAAGCCAAGGCGCGCATCGGCACGTGGATTGCGGACAAGCTGAATACATCGATGAGCGAGGCGGCCGCCCACTATCAATGGACCTTCGTCGACAGTCATCGGCGCGATTTCGCCGGCCGCGGTCTTTGCGCCGGCACGACGTACGACGGCGCGAATATCTCCGACGATCTGCGCCTGCCACGCAGGACCGCCGACGGCTGGAGGCCATACAACCCTGCCGACTTCAAAGCGTACGCTTCCCGGCAGCGCTGGTTCCGCACGCCGAATGACGCGTTCATGACCGGCAATTTCCATGTTGCGGCGTCGCTGATGCAGAAGGTGCTGAAGCTCGACGCCTTCTCGTGGTTCCAGCTGGTGCTGGCCGCCACCTACTCAGGCGCCTTCCACCCGACTGCCGAAGGCCAGGCAGCCATCGCCGATGCGGTCGTGCACAAGGCGCGCGGCGTACTGGCGAAGTACGGCCAAGGACCGGAGCAGCCGCTTCCCGCAGCCGGTATCGCCGCCCCCGCTGGCAGCGCCATAGGGTTGGAGTAACGGGTAATCGCCGCCGTGATCACACCGCCGCCGATGTTTTGCTCATGGCGACGGCGTCCTCGATGCTCGAGGCATAACGCACCAGCGGCCTGCGCAACCCGGCTGACAGCAGGGTGCGACGCACGTTCTTCCTCGCCGAGGTGAAGTAGACCTCCGTGCCGGCATGCCGCAGTTTATGCACGAAGCCTTCGAGCGTTTTGGCGGCAGTGCTGTCGACGAGCGGCACCTCCGCAAAATCGAGGATGAACGTCTTAGGGTGCGCCCCGATGCGGTCGAGCACTCCGCTGACCGCGGCAGTGGCGCCGAAGAAGAAGGCGCCGGAGATGCGGTAGACCGCGACGTCGCCGTTGAACGCTGCTGGGCGATAGGCGACGCGGTCATCGCTGCTGCCGTCGGCGACATCCTCCTTGACCAGCGATCCCCCGCCTTCGATTTCGACCGCCTCGGCCATGCGGTGCAGGAACAGGAAGGCGCCAAGCGTCACGCCGACGCCGATGGCGATCGTGAGATCGGAGAAAATCGTCAAGAGGAACGTTGCCATCAGCACTGTTGCGTCGCCCCATGAGGTGCGCAGCAGGCTGGCGAACTCGTCCTTCTCGGCCATGTTCCAGGCGACGACGGCAAGCACGCCGCCGAGGCTGGCGAGTGGGATGTAAGCGGCGAGCGGTGCGGCCACGAGCATGAACAGGAGGATGTAGATGGCGTGCAGGATGCCCGAGACCGGGCTGCGCGCGCCGGCGCGGATGTTGGTCGCGGTGCGGGCAATCGTCCCGGTGACGCACATGCCGCCGAAGATCACCGCCGCCATGTTGGCCGCGCCCTGGGCGACGAGCTCGCAGTTGGACCGGTGCTTGCGCCCGCTCATGCCGTCGGCGACGACCGCCGACAGCAGGCTCTCGATAGCGCCGAGCAGGGCGATGGCGACGGCATCGGGGAACACCGCGCGTAGTTTCGCGAGGTCGAATGGCGGCAGCGCCGGAGCCGGCAGCGTGCGCGGTATGCCGCCGAACCTGGAGCCGATGGTCGTGACGTCGAGCTGGAGCATCCACGCGAGGATCGCCGTCACACCGACGGCGATCAACAATCCGGGCCACTTGGGACGGAGGCGGCGCAGCCCGACAATGGTCGCGATGGCGAGCACCGACAGAGCGACAGTTGCCGGCTTGAGCGTGCCGAGGCTTGCCCAGATGGCTTGCAGCTTGGGCAACAGCGCTGCCGGCTCGTGCGCCATGTCGAGACCGAGCAGATCCTTGAGCTGGCTCGCGAGGATGATGACGGCAATGCCGGCCGTGAAGCCGACCGTGACGGGGAAGGGGATGTACTTGATGTACGTGCCGAGACGCAGGAACCCCGCGGCCATCATGAATACCCCGGCCATCAGGGTCGCCAGCACGAGCCCGTCGTAGCCCTGGCGCTCGACAATCGAGGCGATCAGCACGATGAACGCGCCGGCCGGCCCGCCGATCTGGAAGCGGCTGCCCCCGAGGGCAGAGATGAGAAAGCCCCCGACGATGGCGGTGAACAGGCCCTTGTCGGGGGAGAGGCCAGAGCCGATGGCGATGGCCATCGATAGCGGCAGCGCGACGATGGCAACTGTCAGGCCGGCGATGGCGTCGGCCCTGAAATCGCTTCCCGTGTATCCATCGCGCAGGATGGTGACGAGCTTCGGGGTGAACAGCTCGGCGAACGTGGGCTCGGGTCGCCTCAATGGGCGCCGTGCAGCCGCTTCCATGTATCCGTCTCCTTGATCCAAGGAGCGGCGGGATCGTCGGCAGTTCAGTCGGCGGTCGCCGTCGCAGTGTCGATAGCAGCGTCGGATTAGGGTGTCGGTATCAATCGGACCGAGCGGTGCGGCCCTTCTTGCGTGTGGGAGGCGATGAGCGCGCGGTGGTCTTGCCGGCACGGCTGGCCTTGAAGCGTACGCCGCGTCCATGACCGGTGCTGGGCGTGTCCTCCGCGATCAACTCGACGCCCGCCAGATCGAAGGCAGTGACGACCTTGGTCAGGGTGTCGACCACGCCGCGCACGTTTCCTTCGCTCGCCTCCATGCGTTGGATCGTCGGCAATGACACGCCTGCCAGATCGGCCAGCGTTTGCTGGTCAATGCCGAGCAGTGCGCGCCCTGCACGCATTTGCGCCGCGGTTATCATCGCAATCAGTCGATTTCTGAAGTCAGGTGATAACAATAATGTCTGATGCTAAAAACATCAAGATGAACGTCTATCGCATCAGTACAGGCAAAGCCGGCGCTATTCGGCCGCCGCTTGCGCCGCATGCGCGGCCAGCCAGCGATCGATGTCGGCCAGGGCGCGCACCGACATGGCGCGCTTTTTTGCACGGCCCTTGTCCTTGCCCTTGAGGCGCTTTCCGTCACCATCGTGTCGGCGGCGCATCGATGTCCGGCAGCAGCCCGTAGTTGATGTTCATGGGTTGGAACGAGCGTGCGCGCGCGCCCTCGTCCGTCTCATCGTCGACGGAGAGATGGCCGCCGGTGATGTGCCCAATCAACGCGCCGAGTGCGGTGGTTGCCGGCGGCGCGGTGATCGGACGACCGAGCCGTTCGGCCGCCGCGAAGCGGCCGGCTAGCAGCCCGATGGCGGCGCTTTCGACGTAGCCTTCGACGCCGGTGATCTGTCCCGCGAACCGCAGCCGCGGCATCGCCTTCAGGCGCAGTGAAGCGTCGAGCAGCTTCGGGCTGTTGAGGAAGGTGTTGCGATGCAGGCCCGCCGAGGCGCGCGAACTCGGCTTCCGCGAGGCCGGGAATGGTGCGGAAGATGCGCACCTGCTCGGCATGCTTCAGCTTCGTCTGGAAGCCGACCATGTTCCACAGTGTGCCGAGTGCGTTGTCCTGGCGCAGCTGGACGACGGCGAACGGCCAGCGGCCGGTACGCGGATCGTCGAGTCCGACCGGCTTCATCGGTCCGTAGCGCAGCGTCTCGCGCCCGCGCTCGGCCATGACCTCGATCGGCAGGCAGCCGTCGAAGTAGGGCGTCGAGGCTTCCCATTCCTTGAAGCTCGTCTTCTCGCCGGCGAGCAGCGCGTCGACGAAGGCGCCATACTCTTCGCGCGTCATCGGGCAGTTGAGGTAGTCGGCGCCGGTGCCGGCGGGTCCCGTCTTGCCGTAGCGCGACTGGAACCAGGCGATGGAGGTGTCGATCGACTCGCGGTGGATGACGGGCGCGATGGCGTCGAAAAAGGCGAGGTCGGTTTCGCCGGTGATGCCGCGCACAGCCTCGCTCAGTGCCGGCGAGGTGAGAGGGCCGGTGGCGACGACGACGCTGTCCCAGTCGGCAGGCGGCAGTCCGGCGATCTCGGCGCGTTCGATGGTGACGAGCGGATGCGCCTCGAGCCGCTGCGTGACGTCGCTAGAAAAGTGGTCGCGGTCGACGGCCAGCGCGCCGCCGGCGGGAAGCTTGTGACGGTCACCGGCAGAGAGAATGAGCGAGCCGGCGCGCCGCATCTCCTCGTGCAGGAGCCCGACGGCATTCGCCTCCCAGTCATCGGACCGGAACGAGTTCGAGCACACCAGTTCGGCCAGCCCGTCGGTCTTGTGGGCGTCCGTCGTCCGCACCGGGCGCATCTCGTGCAGCACGACCGGCACCCCGGCACCGGCGATTTGCCAGGCGGCTTCGGAGCCGGCGAGACCACCGCCGATGACGTGAATGGGCTTGATTTGCTTCATGGCGGCGCACGCTAGTGTGATGATCGAGAAATTCGCCATCATTAGCGGCGAGGGATCGAGTGAATTTCTCGATCTGAATCACACTAGCAAGTCTATTCCTCTAGTGTCCCTTATGATTGCGAAGTTCGCTCCCGGTCGCGGCCGCGAGATCTGGCGAACTTCGGAATCGGGACACTAGGGGAAAAACCCTTCCCGCTCAACGCGGGCAACCTTAATGCCGGTGGGACGGCGAGAAGCCCCATTGCCGACATTGTTTTGACGCCGCTGCCGGAATATCGTCCGTCCCGACCTAAGCCGCCCGGATCACCCCGCATGTCACGCTACGCCAAGCGCCTCGATCGCGACCTCGTACGCTGGCGTGAAGCCGGCTGGGTTACCCCGGACGGCGAAGCCGCCATCCGCCGCGACGTCACTAGCCACTCCAGCAAGCTCGATCTCGCTTCGGCGCTCGGCATCCTCGGCGCCGTGCTGATCGGCTTCGGCGCCATGAGCTTCGTCGCCGCGCATTGGAGCGAGATGCCAAGGCTGTTCCGCCTGGCGATGATCTTCGGCGGACTGTTCGGCGCCTACGGCATCGCCGGCGTTCTCTTCGACCGAAAGCATCCGACCTTCGCCCACGCCGCCATTCTTTTGGGTGTCGCCCTATTCGGCGCCGGCATCATGCTGATCGCGCAGATGTTCCACATCGAAGGCCACCCGCCGGATGCGGTGCTGACCTGGGCGCTGGGCGCGCTTGCCGCCGGTGTCATCCTCAAATCCAATCCGGCGCTGGCCCTGGCGATGCTGCTCATCTGCGTGTGGAGCGGCTGGGAGACGACCGACGGCGGTGGTGAAGTGCACTGGGCGTTCCTGCTCGGATGGAGCGCCGTCACGGCGGCCATCGCCTGGCAGCGCTGGGGTGCCGGGCTGCATCTGGCCGCTGTCGCCATGTCGATCTGGATCATCAGCCTCGGCTACCTCCTGTTCGATGGGCACGGGCACGGCGTCGTCGTCGGTATCGGGCTCCTGATCGCGGCGGCGGGCGTTGCCGCGCCGCTGGCGGATGAACGCCTCGATGCCTGGTCGACGCCGGCCATCGCCTACGGCATGGCCATCGCCTTTGCCGGCCTCTTCGCGCTGCAATTCATCGAGAACATGCCGCTCGACTCCTTCATCCTGCTGGCGGTGCTCTCGCTGGCGCTCGTCCTCGGCGGCATCGGGCTGGGCCTTAAGATGGGCAGCCCGGTGCTGCTGTGGCTCGGCTATGCCGGCTTCTCGATTGAAGTGCTTGGCATCTACTTCAAGACCGTCGGTACGATGCTCGGGTCGTCGCTGTTCTTCCTCTCGGCGGGCGTGCTCGTCATTCTGCTCTCAATCATTGCCTATCGCCTGCATGCCCGCGTGCAGCCCAGGCATGGAGGCCGCGCCATGACCACGACGCGCCGCAACCTGTGGATCGCCATCGCCGTCGTGGCCCTTGGGCAGGCGGCCGTCCTCGCCTGGATGATCTGGGATCGGACCTCGCTTCTGGCCAACGGCCGCGAGGTCGTGCTCGAGGTGATCCCGGTCGACCCGCGCAGCCTGTTCCGCGGCGACTACGTCATCCTCGGCTACGACATCTCCCGTTTCGATCTGCCCGCCGGGACGCAGCCGCCGAAGAGAAACGCGCCATTTTACATCACGCTGAAAAAAACCGATGGAGCCAACTGGCACGCCGTCAGCGGCTCGGCCGAACGCCCCTCCGATGTGAAGCCAGATGAGACGGTGATAAAAGGACGGGTCGAATACATCAGCAGGCCGCCGACCGATCGGCCGCAAGATGTGTCCGGCGTCGGCCTGCACTACGGCATCGAGAGTTTCTTCGTGCCTGAGGGAACCGGTCGCGAACTCGAAAAGCTCGTCGGCGACAAGAAGATCTCTGCCGTCATTGCGGTCGACGAGGAAGGCAACGCCGCCATCAAGGGACTGATGTCGGAGGGCCAGCGCATCTACGAAGAGCCGCTGCTCTGATTGAAATCAGACAAAACGTCCGCCGTGTGACCTGTTTGCCGCTCAGATTGGAATTTCTCTAACACGCGACCGTTCCAGCTATCGAGGACGCAAGCGGAATCTGGCAGTGTCCCCCCAACTGATTTGGCAAGAATTCACACTGGGGGGTTGCGAGATGTTGCCCAAAACGATGCTGGCGCTGGTGCTTGCTGCAGTCGCCGCAGCGTCGTTCGCCATTCCGGCGAGCGCGCAAGATAGCGGCCTCGCCGCCATGCACACGATGCGTCGTGAGGGCGGCAAGCTTTGTATGGCCGATCACTGGCACTACGGCAGCAGCGGCTCGAACCCCACGAAGGCCGGGGCGCAGCGCGCCGCGATCGCATCCTGGCAGGATTTCACGGATCTTGAGTATGGCCGTGCGTGGGCTCGCTTCAGCCGCGCCGCTTCAAAGAAGATGGGCTGCTCGCGCGGGTCAGCCGGGTGGAGCTGCGACGCCGAAGCCCGGCCCTGCAGATGAGCTGATCAATCGTTGTCGCGACGGCGGCTGCGCAGCGCGCGCAGCCGTTCTTGCGTTTGCAGACCGGCGGTCTTGAGCGCGTCCGATCCCCAATTTTGCAGTCGTGCGAACCAAGGCGCATGACGAGCGCGCACGCCCAGGCCTTCGGCCATGGCGCGCCGCGTTGCCATGAGGGGATCGGGCATGCCGGGCGACTCCCCACCGCGCCGGATACGCGCTGCAAAGTCCAGGTACATCGCTTCGCGTGCCGGGTCGTTGCCGACGGCCGAGCCTGCGGGGGTGCCGGCGAAGAAGCCGCTACTGGCACGGCCGATGGGGAATTGCGGCGCCGGCGCGCTGGGTGCGACCTGCGGCTCGAGCTCTTGGCCCTCCGGGCCCCGCATCAAGACATAGAGGCTGGAGCGGGTCTTTGCCGATAGCGCGCCCATGAACATCGCGGCCACGACCGGCAGCAGATACTCGGCGATCATCTCGCTGATGCCGGCGGCGGTGGCGGCGCGGCTGGCGATCCGGCCGCTTTCTTCGCGTCCCGCGAGCGCAGTCAGCGCGTCGTTGCCGATTACCTGGGTAGACGTGGCCCCCATCAGTGCCGGGGTCTCCAGTACTTGCTCGTAATTGTTCTTGCCCAACAGCTCGATAAGGCGTGCGAGCGTCCCGCGCGTCAGCGTCTGCTCGTCGAAATGCTGGGTCAGGGCGCCGAGCATGCTCAGCGTTGCCGCCTTGGCCTTAGGCCTAGGCAGATGAAATGAGCGCGCCAGGTGACTGATGGCTTGGCCGCCCTGGGCACGCGTGAACTCACCCCAAAGCGGGCCACGACCCCCTGGATCGACGCCCGTCATCGTGCGTATACTTCCAAATGAACCTGAACGGATGACACGGCGTTAATCCCCCGTGTGAGGTCATGTACCCGCCGCAAGATCGGGCGTGGCCAACCTAAGTGAAGTCCCTATCACACAGAACTCGGGAGCAAATCATGAAATTCGTTCTCGCGACTATCGCCGCGACTTTTTTACTGATCGCCAGCTTCATGCCTGCTTCGGCAGCAACCGCTGGCCAGGCGCTGCTGCAAAAGCCGGCTTACACCTCGGCTAAAGCTGTTGTCGAGAAAGCCGGCTGGCGCCACCGCCGCTGGTACCGTCATCGCCACTATCGTGGATACCGTTGGGGTTGGCGGCGCCATCACCACCGCCGCTGGTGGTGGTAAAATTGTAGGTTGATGCGAAGGGGCGCCTCTCACCGGCGCCCCTTTTTTTATGCCGTTTTACTGCCTTCCGGCTCTACAACCCGGCTTGGCCACCCGTGTTGCAACTGGCGCACACTTTTGGCATGGTCCGCCCGGAATCGCCGCTAGAGCGAACCGTCGGCACGCCCGTGTCGTTGGTCTGGACCGCGTTCAAACGTTTCCTGGGCGCCAAAGGGGATCACGAAAAATGACGGAAGTATTGTGGGGGATCGTCGCTTGCGGCGTGTTGGCGCTCGCCTATTCGGCGTACACGATCCGTTCGGTGATGGCCGCTGACCCCGGCAACGCCCGGATGCAGGAAATCGCCGGCGCTATCCGCGAAGGCGCGCAGGCCTATCTCAACCGCCAGTATACGACGATCGCCATGGTCGGGGCGGTCATCTTCGTCCTCGCTTGGATACTCCTCGGCTACCTCGTCGCCATCGGCTTCCTCGTCGGCGCGGTGCTTTCGGGTCTGGCCGGCTATGTCGGCATGAACGTCTCGGTGCGTGCCAACGTGCGTACGGCTCAGGCGGCGACCCACTCGCTGGCGCGCGGCCTCGACATCGCCTTCAAGTCAGGCGCTGTGACGGGCATGCTGGTCGCCGGCATGGCGCTGCTTGGCGTCGCCGGATACTTCCTCTTCCTCACGGCTGGCCTCGGCTTCGCCTTCAGTGATCGCACGGTCACCGACGCGCTCGTCGCGCTCGGCTTCGGCGCCTCGCTGATCTCCATCTTCGCGCGTCTCGGCGGCGGCATCTTCACCAAGGGCGCCGACGTCGGCGGCGATCTCGTCGGCAAGGTCGAAGCCGGCATTCCCGAGGACGACCCGCGCAACCCGGCCACCATCGCCGACAACGTGGGCGACAACGTCGGCGATTGCGCCGGCATGGCGGCCGACCTGTTCGAGACCTATGCGGTCACCGTCGTCGCGACCATGGTGCTCGGCTCCATCTTCTTCGCCGGCCAGGCGAACCTCGAAACCTTGATGGTCTACCCGCTCGCCATCTGCGGCGCCTGCATCATCACCTCGATAATCGGCACCTTCTTCGTCAAGCTGGGCACCAACAACTCGATCATGGGCGCCCTTTACCGCGGCTTCCTCGTCAGCGCCGTGCTGTCGATCGGCGGCCTGTGGGCGGCGACGCACTACGTGCTCGGCAGCTTCGGCGAGGTCGGGACCGCAGCCGGCATGTCGATTACCGGGCAGAACCTCTTCCTATGCGGTCTCGTCGGCCTTGCGGTCACGGGCCTGATCATCTGGGTCACCGAGTACTACACGGGCATCGGCTACAAGCCCGTGCGCTCGATTGCTCAGGCTTCCGTCACCGGCCACGGCACCAACGTCATCCAGGGTCTCGCCGTATCGCTCGAGTCCACTGCGCTCCCGGCGATCATCATCGTCGGCGGCATTCTCGGCACCTACTCGCTGGCGGGCCTCTTCGGCACCGCGATCGCGACGACCACGATGCTCGGCCTTGCCGGCGTCGTCGTTGCACTCGACGCCTTCGGCCCTGTGACCGACAACGCCGGCGGTATCGCCGAGATGGCGGGTCTGCCGAAGGAAGTCCGCCGCTCCACCGATGCGCTCGACGCGGTCGGGAACACGACAAAGGCCGTTACCAAGGGCTACGCCATTGGCTCGGCCGGTCTCGGCGCGCTGGTGCTGTTCGCGGCCTACAGCTACGACCTGCAGCACTTCATCGACGAGGCCAACAAGACCGGCTCGACGGCCTACTCTTACTTCAAGGGCGTCCACCCCGACTTCTCGCTGGCCAACCCGTACGTTGTGGTCGGCCTGCTGCTCGGCGGTCTCATCCCGTACCTGTTCGGCGGCATCGCCATGACGGCAGTCGGCCGTGCCGGCGGCGCCATCGTCGAGGAGGTTCGCCGCCAGTTCAAAGCCAAGCCCGGCATCATGACGGGCAAGGAGCGGCCGGACTACGCTGCTGCCGTCGACCTGCTGACCAAGGCGGCGATCAAGGAAATGATCATCCCGTCGCTGCTGCCGGTGCTGTCGCCGATCGCCCTGTACTTCGCCATTTACTTGATCGCGGGTGGCGGCGAAACGGGCAAGAGCGCTGCATTCTCCGCCGTCGGCGCCATGCTGCTCGGCGTCATCGTCAACGGCCTGTTCGTCGCCATCTCGATGACCTCGGGCGGCGGCGCCTGGGACAACGCCAAGAAGCTGATCGAAGACGGCTTCGTCGATAAGAACGGCGTCAAGCACGTCAAGGGCTCGGACGCGCACAAGGCGGCTGTGACCGGCGATACGGTCGGCGATCCCTACAAGGATACGGCCGGTCCGGCGGTGAACCCGGCCATCAAGATTACCAACATCGTGGCGCTGCTGCTGCTGGCCGTTCTCGCAGCCGGCGGCTGAACCAAGCGACGATCGCAAAAACGAAACGGGAGCGTCTCGCGACGCTCCCGTTTTTCGTTCCGGCGGAAAGTCTAGCCAACGTCATCGACTTTGCGGTCGATCCGAATTTTAGTGGCGGGCTGGCTGGAATAACTCAACGAGATTTCCGGAAGGGTCTACCAACAGGATTTGCGATCCGCCGGGGCCGGTGACGATCTCGTTGCGAAACGTTGCTCCGGCGCCGCGCAATCGAGCGACCTCTGCCGGCAAATCGTCTATAACAAGGTGGATGCGGTTCCATCCACCGGGCCGCGGCTGTTCGCCATCGGACATGGCGCGCCCTGCCGAGCTGGTCGGCCCACTCAGCAATAGTCGTAATGATCCAAGCTTGACGTCCGCGAATGCAGGGGCCTGATTGGAGAGAAGGGAAAACCCCAGGTATCGGGTGTACCAATCGATGGCGGTTTCAACGTCCTCAACCATGTAGCGAACATTGACGGTAGCTTCAGACATTGCTGCCTCACGATCTTGGCGTTTGGAGCCGCGCTAGTGCCTGTGGGGACAAGCAATTACTCCCAACTTCGATGAACTCATCGTGAGTGCGGAGGCGAGGCTCAGTCGCCGAATATCTGCTTGGTGCCGAGGTTGCGGAACAGCTGCTGCACGATGCCGACGTCCTTGCCGCCGGGGGCCGGCGTCGTTCGGGACACGTAATCGAATACGCGCCCGTCCTTCATGCCGTAGTTGGCGACGCGGTCAACTGTGCCGGCCTGCGAGAAGTAGACGGCGACGACCTGTCGGTCCTGCTCGGTCGGCAGCATGAACGCCGTCTGGGTCGCGGTGCTGGAGATGTAATAGAAGGCCTGGTTGTTGCCGACGACCGCTGTGGTTGATGGCGTGCCGAGGTTCATGCGGACCTGCTCCTGCGTCATGCCAGGCTGGATCTGCTGCAGGTCACCTTCGTGAAACTGCACGCCATGCTTGATGATGTTTGAATCGCACGCGCCCACGGCGAGGGAGGCGGCGAGCGCGGCTACGAGGCTCCAGCTGCGGGCGCTAACGGCGGCGCGCGGCGCATTGTGCGTCGGCACGCGCGTGCGGCGCTGGCGGGCATTCGTCTCTCGGCGCATTATGTTATGTCTTCCCGAGACCAGATCGAAGGAGGGGCCGAAGTCGCGCTTAGCCTGAGGTCCGGCCGAATGCAACGGGCGCCATTGCAACACACGTGGCGTCTCCCGGGATTTCGTCCCGTCCCCCAACTAAAGAGCCCGGCGCCGATGCTGGATTTCCTCAACGCCCGCACCGACATACGCCGTAAAGCTGGCGAGATTTATGGCGCGATCGTGGCGCAGGCCCGTCGGCCTGTTTTTTACGCCGAGCTGGGTGTCCCCGACACGCCATCTGGACGCTACGAGATGGTCGTCATTCACCTTTTTCTGGTTATTGAGCAACTCAGAGCGGTTGCCGACGCGGCATCGCCGCTGCCGCGCCTATTGGTCGAGGCCTTCATCTCCGACATGGACGATTCGCTGCGGGAAATGGGCACGGGCGATCTCAGCGTGCCGAAGAAGGTTCGCCGCGCCGCCACGGGTCTGTATGAGCGCAGCATGGCCTACAAGTCGGCGCTGGAGCACAGCGACATGGACTCCCTAACGGCGGTGCTCAAGGAGCATGTCTACGGAGACGTTGCCGCGCCTCGCGCTCGCGCCCTCGCCGACTATATGCGCACAGCGGCGGCCGCCATGGCAGCGACCGACGCGGATCGGATGATCGACGGCAAGTTCGCCTTCCCGGCCGTGACCGTCGCCTCGACGGAGACGAAATGAGCGCGCCGCTGAACTGGTCGTACCGCGCCACCGCAATCCCCGAAGCAGGACTGCGCGAGGATCGCACCGCGACCGGGGACGAGCGCGCCCAGGTGGCCGCGCAGCTCGAGATCGTCTCCTGCGAGCGGCTTGGGGCCGACTTCGCGATCCGCGCCATCGGCCAGGGACACTACCGCCTGTCGGGCAAGGTCAAGGCGCAACTCACGCAGAGCTGCGTCGTCACCCTCGATCCGATCGCGCAAAGCGTCGAAGGCCGTTTCGACGTCGAGTTCTGGCCGCCCGGCAAGCAGCCGGAGAGTGGCGAGGAGGAGGTCGAGGCCCTGAGCGCGGCCGAGATCGAACCCATCGAGCACGGGCAGATCGACGCCGGCAGGATCGTCTTCGAGACGTTGTCCGCCTCGATCGACCCCTACCCGCGCAAGCCGGGGGCCGAGTTCGCGCCGGGCGCGCTGGGCGATACCGAGGAACTGAACGAAAGCGGACCGTTCGCTGCCTTGAAGAAGCTCAAGGATCGCAGCTGAGACACGGCCGGGCCGTCGCCGCGTCGCACCCCGGCACACGCGTCGAAAATCCAGTTGTTTCGCACTTGCAAAAGAGTATGGTCCGCTCGTTCAGGGGGGTGTGCGGGCGCGGATCAACGCTGCCTCCATCTGGGGATATTTGCGAGGCCAACCCGCGACATGTCACAGCCGCGGACCATTGCGCTCGACGCCATGGGAGGCGACCACGGTCCATCAGTCGTGGTTCCGGGCGCCGCGCTTTCGCTGCAGCGATACCCTTCGCTCAGCTTCATCTTCTACGGCGACGAGACGCCCATCAAGGCGGAGCTCGATAAGCTGCCCGTGCTGGCCGCGAAGTCGCGCGTCGTGCATACGGCCTTGGCCGTCAACATGAGCGACAAGCCCAGCCAGGCGCTTCGCCGCGGTAAGGGCAGCAGTCTGTGGCTCGCCATTGACGCCGTGCACAAGGGTGAGGCGGATGTTGCCGTTTCGGCCGGTAACACCGGCGCCTTCATGGCGATGTCGAAGCTCATCCTGCGCCCGATGGCCGGCATCGAGCGCCCGGCCATCGCCGCGCTGTGGCCAACCATCAAAGCCGAGTGCATCGTGCTCGACGTTGGCGCCAACATCGGCGCCAGCGCGCGGGAGCTGGGCGATTTCGCGCTCATGGGCGCCGCCATGGCCCGCGCCCTGTTCCACATCGAGCGCCCAACCGTCGGGCTGCTGAACGTCGGCGTCGAGGAGATCAAAGGCGTCGAGGAAGTGCGCCAGGCGCACGCCTGGCTGAAGAGCACCGATCTGCCGCTCGACTACCGCGGTTTCATCGAGGGCGACCAGATCGGCCAGGGTGTCGTCGACGTCGTGGTCGTCGAGGGCTTTGCCGGCAACATCGCGCTGAAGACGGCGGAAGGCACCGCCAAGCAGATCGGCGAGTACCTGCGCGCGGCCATGAGCCGCTCCTGGGTGTCGAAACTTGGTGCGCTCCTCGCCTCGGGCGGGTTCCGCGTTCTGAAGGAAAAAATGGACCCGCGGCGGGCCAACGGCGGCACGTTCCTTGGCCTCAACGGCATCGCGGTCAAGAGTCACGGGGGCACCGATGCCCTGGGCTTTGCCAGCGCCGTCGATCTCGCGTACGAGATGGCCCAGAGCCGCCTCATTCCGCGGCTCGCCGCCGACCTGACGGCCTTCCACCACAAGCTCGAGGCGAACGCCGAGGGCTGAGGCCGCAGGCCAACAAGCCAGACAGAGGGGCACCCGCCGTTTTCAGCGGATCCTCGGGCCCCATCCTCCGTTGAAACTGGGTCAACCATAAGAAGCAAGGCAGCTCAGTGGCAGTTCTTCGTTCAGTGATCCGTAGTGTGGGCGCCCATCTGCCCAAGCGCATCATGACCAACGCCGACATGGCGAAGATCGTCGACACGAGCGACGAATGGATCGTCGAGCGCACCGGCATTCGACAGCGGCACATCGCCGGCGACGACGAGCTGACGTCCGACCTCGGCATCGCCGCCGCAAAGCAAGCGCTCATTCGCGCCGGCATCGACCCCGTCGATATCGATCTTGTCATCTGCGCCACGGCAACGCCCGACCGCACGTTCCCCGCCACCGCCGTGAAAATTCAGCAAGGCCTCGGCGTCACCAAGGGCGCCGCGTTCGACGTGCAGGCCGTGTGCTCAGGCTTCGTCTACGCGCTCACCATTGCCGACAATTTCATTAAAGCCGGGCAGTTCAAGCGCGCCGTCGTCATCGGCGCAGAAACGTTCTCGCGCATCCTCGACTGGGAGGATCGCTCCACCTGCGTGCTGTTCGGCGATGGCGCCGGCGCCGTGGTGCTCGAATTCGCAGCCGCAGCACGGCACGCGCGAAGATCGCGGCATCCTTGCAACGCGCATCCGCTCCGACGGTCGCTACGAGGATCTACTCTACGTCGACGGCGGGCCGGGCTCGACGAAGACCGTCGGCCACTTGCGGATGAACGGCCGCGAGGTGTTTCGCCACGCGGTGCAGAAGATCACCGGCGTCATCGAGGAGACGCTCGTCATGACGGGATATGCCGCCGACGAGATCGATCTCTACGTGCCGCACCAGGCCAACCAGCGCATTCTCGACGGCGTCTTGCGCAAGCTCGGCGTGCCGGCGGAAAAAATCGTCGTTACGCTCGACAAGCACGGCAACACGTCGGCCGCGTCGATCCCTCTGGCCCTTAACCATGCCTTCGAGCAACACCGCATTAAGGAAGGCTCGCTGATCCTGATGGAGGCGATGGGAGGTGGGTTCACCTGGGGTGCAGTGTTGGCGCGCTGGTAGCGTGTGCCGGCCATTTTTCGCAACGCGGCAAGTTTCTTTCTTTGATTTCAGCTAGTTGAAATGTGCTCGTCATTGACGATTGCTTCAGCCCCCGGTAGCATCCAAAAAAAGGGTGAGAAGGCGGGAGGCGAAATGCCATGGGAGGCAAGACGTTAACGCGGGCAGACCTTGCGGAAGCAGTAGTGCGCAAGGTCGGATTGCCGCGGAACGAGAGCCAGGAGCTGGTCGAACTGGTTCTGGGTGAGATTTCGGCAAGTCTCGCACGAGGAGACTCGGTCAAGTTATCGTCGTTCGGTTCCTTCGGCATCCGCCAGAAGGGCGAGCGTATGGGCCGCAATCCCAAAACCGGGGACGAAGTGCCGATCACGCCGCGCCGGGTATTGGTCTTTCGCCCGAGCAACATTATGAAAGAGCGCATCAACCAGGGGCTGATCCGCCGCAAGGCTGCCGAATAGGCGCTGCAGGCTGCGGTGTAAGCTGCAGCCGGCGGAGGCGTAATGAGCAAGACCGCAGAGGCGTTTCGCACCATCAGCGAAGTCGCCGACGAGCTCGAGGTTCCCAAGCACGTTCTGCGCTTCTGGGAGGGCCGGTTTCCGCAAATCCGGCCCATGAAGCGTGGCGGCGGACGCCGCTATTACCGCCCCGAGGACATGGCGCTGCTGCGCGGCATCTGCCACCTGCTGCATGCCGAAGGCTACACCATCAAGGGTGTGCAGAAGATCTTGCGCGAGCAGGGCGTCGATACCGTGAAGCGCGTCGGCGCCGGACCTGTGGTCGAGGCTCCCGTCGAGCCTGCCACTCCGGCTACTGTCGCCAAGCGCACCGGCAAGAAGGGGGCTGCGACGGCAACGGCCGCGCGCGGTATGCCGTCCAAGGCCGAAGTCCGCGAGCGCCTGCTCGCGGCCATCGCCGAGCTCGAAATCCTGCCGCGGCATCTTGCTCGGCAAACCGCCTGAAGCTGCCGCCCGCCGCGCACCTCAGAAGGCGCGCCGCTCCGCCCGCGCGTGAACGGCGCACAAACGACTGAGCTTTGGTGCGTCGATCTTGCTGCCGGCGCGCCGGCGCTGCATGCGGTCGAGCAGCGCACGCCGCGGCTTTCACCTGCCGATCACGCGCGCGCAGCCGCATTCTCCGACACGCGATGTGCGCGCGGAATGGCTGGCGACGCACATCGCGCTGCGCCTGTTGATCGAGCGCGCCGCGGGTCCGCAGTGGCGCTGCGTGACTTTCGATCGTTCGGAGCGCGGCAAACCGCATCTCGGCGAAGCACAGCTGGCGTTCAGCCTTTCTCACGCCCCCGGCCTGGCGCTGATTGGGTTGGCCCCGCGCGGCGCCATCGGTGTCGACGTCGAACGCACGCGTCCCGTACGCATAGGTGAAGCACGTCGCGCGCGCATTGAAGATGCCGGCGCGGCGCTCATCGCGGGACCTCTGCCCTCCGAAGGCAACGCTCGCTTCCTGCAGGCGTGGGTGCGGCTCGAAGCCTTTGCCAAGGCCGACGGCTGCGGCATCGGCCGGCTGCTGACGCGTCTTGGTATTCTGGGCGCCGGCGGGGCGGCTCGCACCGAGCAGCGGGCCGCAAGCGAGATCGTCGCCGAACTTGTCCGCGAAAGCCCCCATACTGTCGTCAGTGATCTGCAACTCGGCGATGGCGTCTTCGCCGCCGTTGTCGTCGCCGGGACCGAGCCTCCGGCCGAGGTCTCCTGGCTGCCCAGCAGCGTCGAAGGCCTGGAAAAGCTGACCGCATGACGCCGGCGCGGCTTTGCCGTTGACCGGCAGGACCGCGCGAGGCAAAAGGGGCGCTTCGGAGCGTAGCGCAGCCTGGTTAGCGCACCAGTCTGGGGGACTGGGGGTCGGAGGTTCAAATCCTCTCGCTCCGACCAATCTTCTCCCGATATCAGCGGCCTCATAGCGCGATCGGGCGCCCTGACATGCACAGCAACAAAGCCCCTGACACGCTTGCGCCCATCGAGCCGCAGCTCACGGCAAAGCCCATCGAGTTCAGGCGTGCGCATTGGGCACGTGCACTTGAAAGTGGCTGATCTGGACCGCGCGCTCGGCTTCTATTGCGGCGTGCTCGGCTTCGAGCTGATGCAGCGCTACGGCAACGAGGCGGCGTTCGTCGCCGCCGGTGGTTACCACCACCACATCGGGCTCAATACATGGGAGAGCAAGGGCGGCTCTCCGCCCCCTCGCGGCACGACCGGCCTCTTCCACATTGCCATTCTTTACCCGACCCGGGCGGCTCTCGCCGGGGCGCTGAAGCGGCTGATGGATGCGCGCATTCAGCTGGACGGCGCCAGCGATCACGGCGTCAGCGAGGCGCTCTATCTCCGCGACCCCGACGACAATGGCATCGAGCTGTATTGGGATCGCGAGCCGCAGGATTGGCCGCGCGACGCGCACGGCCATGTCGCGATGGGCACGCGGCTGCTGGACTTGGCCGGCCTGCTGCGCGAGGCCGACTTACCTTGAGACCCACGGCAGGCGTCGCTTGTGAAACCGACGCGGCTGCTGGATACAGCCGGCATGAAGTTCGCCACACCGCTTCCGATCGACGCCGTCCTGGACGAAGTGCGCAACGCCCTGGCCGCGCGCGCATCGGCCGTCCTCGTCGCGCCGCCCGGCGCCGGCAAGACGACGCGCGTCCCGCTCGCTTTGATGAACGAAAGCTGGCTCCGGGGTCGCAAGATCCTGGTGCTGGAGCCGCGCCGCATCGCCGCGCGGGCTGCTGCCGAGCGCATGGCGCACTCCTTGTCGGAGGCTGTCGGCGAGCGGATCGGATTGCGCGCGCGGATGGTCTCGAAATCGGGGCCGAAGACACGCATCGAGGTCGTCACCGAGGGCGTCTTCACCCGCATGATCCTCGATGATCCCGAGCTTTCCGGCATCGGCGCGGTGCTGTTCGACGAGTTCCACGAGCGCTCGCTCGATGCCGACCTGGGGCTGGCCCTCGCGCTCGACTGCCAGCGCGGCTTGCGCGACGACCTGCGCATCCTGCCGATGTCGGCGACGCTGGACGGCGCGCGGGTCGCGCAGCTTCTGGGCGATGCTCCCGTCATCGCCAGCGAAGGCCGCGCCTTCCCGGTCGACACGCGCTATCTCGGCCGCGATGCCAATGCGCGCATCGAGGATCAGATGGCGGACGCGGTGATGCGGGCCTTGCGGGCGGAATCGGGTTCGATCCTGGCGTTCCTGCCGGGCCAGGGCGAGATCCGGCGCGTCGAGGAGCGGCTGAAGGAGCGCATCAGCGATCCGGCCATCGTGCTTGCCCCGCTTTACGGCGCGATGGACATGAAGGCGCAGGATCTTGCGCTCGAGCCGGCGCCCGCAGGGCCTGCGCAAGGTGGTGCTGGCGACCTCGATCGCCGAGACGTCGATCACCATCGAGGGCGTGCGTGTCGTCATCGACAGCGGCCTTGCGCGCGTTCCGCGTTTCGAGCCGGACGTCGGCGTGACGCGGCTGGAGACCGTGCGCGTGTCGCGGGCCGCCGCCGATCAGCGCCGCGGCCGCGCCGGCCGTACCGAGCCCGGCGTCTGCTATCGCCTGTGGGACGAGCCGCAAACGCAAAGCCTGCCCGCTTTCGCCGAGCCCGAGATCCGCTCCGCCGATCTTGCAGCCTTGTTGCTCGACTGCGCGGAATGGGGAACAGCCGATCCGCGCTCGCTGTCTTGGATCGATCCGCCGTCGGCCGCCGCCATCGACGCCGCGCGCGAGGAGCTGACGGAGCTGGAAGCGCTCGACGCGGACGGCCGCATCACGGCCATCGGCAGGCGGCTGAGGTCGCTGCCGTTGCCGCCCCGGCTTGCCCGCATGGTGATTTCCGCGGCCGAGCTCGGCCACGCGCAGGAGGCTGCCGAGATCGCCGCCGTGATCGTGGAGCGCGGCCTCGGCGGCAACGACGCCGATCTCGCGCATCGGCTGGACGGTTTCCGCCGTGACCGCTCGCGCCGCGCCGGCGACATGCGCAAGCTGGCGGCCGGCTGGGCGCGGATGGCGAGCGCGGGTCGTTCGGCGCAAGCGCCTCGCGAGGACATGTCGATCGCGCGCCTGCTGGCGCTCGCCTTTCCGGAGCGCATCGGCAAGGCGCGCGGCGCGCCCGGCCAGTTCCTCCTCGCCAATGGCCGCGGCGCCAACCTCGATGCGACGCATCCTTTGGCGCGATCGCCCTTCCTGGTCGCGGCGGAGCTGTCGGGATCGGCGGCGTCGACGCGCATCCTGCTCGCGGCCGCGGCCGATGAAGCGGACATTCTCGCGGCCGCCGGCAATCGCATCCGCGAGACGGACGAGATCGAATTCGATCAGAGCGCAGGCTGCGCTGCGGTCGCGCCGTGTCCGCCGGCTCGACGCCATCGTGCTCGCAAGCGAGCCGCGGGCGGTGATGCCGAGCGAGGAAACCGCGCGCCTGCTCGCCGACGGCATCGCGCAAGCTCGGGCTGAGCCGCCTGCCGTGGAGCAAGGCGCAAATCCAGCTGCGCGACCGCGTCGGTTTCTTGCGCGCGGCCGGAGAGGACGAATGGCCGGACCTGACCGATGCGGCGCTCGCCAATACGGTCGCGGAGTGGCTTGCCCCGTTCCTCGCCGGCAAGACGAAGCTGTCCGAGATCGGCGCCGATGACCTCGGCGCGGCGCTCGATGCGCTGCTGCCATGGAACTTGAAGCGGCGCTTGGAGGAGGAGGCGCCGACGCATTTCGAGGCGCCCACGGGCAATCGTCACGCCATCGACTACGAGACGGCGGGCGCGCCCGCCCTGCACATCCGCGTGCAGGAGCTGTTTGGGCTGACGCAGCATCCTGCGATCGCGCACGGCAAGCTGCCGCTCACGCTGCATCTGCTGTCGCCGGCGCACCGGCCAATTCAGATCACGCGCGACCTCCCGGGCTTCTGGAAGGGATCGTGGGCGGCGGTCAAAGCCGAGATGAAAGGGCGCTATCCGCGCCACCCATGGCCCGACGATCCCGCCTCGGCGGCTCCCACCGCGCGCGCCAAGCCGCGCGGGACGTAGTTCGACTAGAGCCGCTCGATGGCGATGGCGGTCGCTTCGCCGCCGCCGATGCATGCCGAAGCGATGCCGCGCTTGAGGCCCTGGTGCTCGAGCGCGTGCAGCAGCGTCACGATGAGGCGCGCGCCGGTGGCGCCAATAGGGTGTCCGAGCGCACAGGCGCCGCCGTTGACGTTGAGCTGCTCGCGCGAAAGTCCCAGCTCCTTCTGCGCCGCCATGGCGACGACGGCGAACGCTTCGTTGATCTCGTAGAGATCGACGCCGTTCGCTTCCCAGCCGGCTTTCTCCAGCAGCTTGCGGATGGCCGGGATGGGCGCGGTGGTGAACCACTGCGGTTCCTGGCTGTGCGTGGCGTGCGCGCGGATGACGGCGCGCAGCGGCAGGCCCTCGCGCTCGGCGATGGACCGCCGCGTCAGCACCAGAGCCGCGGCGCCGTCGGCGTTGGCCGATGAGCTTGCCGGCGTGATCGTGCCGTCGCGCCGGAACGCCGGCTTCAGCAGCGGGATCTTGTCGGGCGAGACCTTCATCGGGTTCTCGTCATCGGCGATGAGTCTTTTCGCCGCCTTTGACGGCAATGCTGACCGGCGCGATCTCCGCCTTGAAGCGGCCCTCGCTTATCGCCGCGCGGGCACGCGACAGCGTTTCTGTCGCGAACGCGTCTTGGTCGGCGCGCGTGAACTGATAGCGCTCGGCCGTCGCCTCGCCGAAGTCGCCCATACTGCGCCCCGTCTCGTAGGCGTCCTCCAGCCCGTCGAGCAGCATGTGATCGAGGATGCGGTCGTGGCCGGCCCGGTAGCCGCCGCGCGCCTTCGCCAGCAGGTACGGCGCGTTGGTCATCGACTCCATGCCGCCGGCGACGACGATGTCGGCGCTGCCCGCGGCAATGAGATCGTGCGCCAGCATCGTCGCCTTCATGCCCGAGCCGCAGACTTTGTTGATCGTCGTGGCGCCGGTTGCGTCCGGGAGGCCGGCGCCGCGCATCGCCTGGCGCGCCGGCGCCTGGCCCTGGCCCGCCTGCAGCACGTTGCCCATCAACACTTCGTCGACGCGTGCAGGGTCCAAGCCGGCCCGCTCGAGGGCAGCCTTGATCGCATGGGCGCCCAGTGCGTGAGCCGGCAGCGTGCCGAGCTCCCCCTGGAAGCGGCCGAGCGGCGTGCGCACGGCAGAAGCGATGACGACCGGATCAGACGTGCCCATAGAAACCTCCGCTGCGACCAAAGGTGTCCCCACGACCCCCTTTATTCATGATGGCCAACATAATATATGATAGCCGTCATACAAGAGCGGTCCTTGTGCCGCAGGAGGGGATGCAGTGGACACGCCGGTGACGGAAACGACGCAACTCATCGCCGGCGGTGCCGCACGCTCATCCATGCGCGCGATGTCGGGGCTCGAGTTCCTGTGCGGGCTCATGGACGGTTCCTTGCCGCCACCGGCGTTCAGCGCCACCAGCCGCATCACGCCGGTGGAGGCCGAGGCTGGGCGCGTCGTGTTCGAGGGCGAGCCGCACGGCGACTTCTACAACCCGATGGGCACCGTGCACGGCGGCTGGATCGCCACGCTGCTCGATACGGCCATGGCGTGCGCGGTGCACTCCTCGCTGAAGGCCGGCGAGATCTTCACCACCGTAGAGATGAACGTCACCTACGTGCGCCCCGTGCAGGCCGCGACGGGCAAGCTGCGCTGCGTGGGCGTGCTGCTGCATTCCGGTGGGCGGGTCGCCAGCGCCGAAGGCAAGGTCTACGATGCGGCCGGCAATCTCATCGCGCACGGCAGCGAGACCTGCCTCATCACGCGCGCACACCGCACATAAGAACAACAAGGAGAGCGAGCCATGCCGCGGGTCTCGAAGAAGCAAGCCGAGCACAACCACCAGGAGGTCGTCGCCGCCGCGGCGCGGCTGTTCCGCGAGCGTGGGATCAACGGCGTCAGCGTGCCGGCATTGATGGCCGAGGCCGGCCTGACGCACGGCGCCTTCTACGGCCACTTCGCCTCAAAGGACGAGCTCGCCGCCGCCGCCTGTACGCACGCCATCGCGCAATCGGGCGCCATCTACGACGGACTGCTCGAGCGGCACGGCGGCGACCAGAGCGCGGCACTGGGCGAGTTCGTCAAGCGCTACACATCGCGGCTGCATCGCGACCAACCGGGCCTCGGCTGTCCCATCGCCGCGCTGGCCGACGATGCTTCGCGCGAGGAGTTCAAAGGCCCGGTGCGCAAGGCGTTTGCCTCCGGCGTCGAGCGCATGATCGAGCGCCTGCGGCCATTGCTCGGCCGACGCGGCAAGCCGGCGGCGCGCGAGGAAACGCTGGCCGACGTCGCGCTGTTGGTCGGCGCCCTCGTCCTGGCGCGCGCGACCAAGGGCCATGCCGTCTCCGACGAGGTGCTGATGGCCGCCCGCAAGGCGTTGACGCCCGCTTAACCCCCCAGCGGCGGAATGTCCGGCTAGCCGTCGCCGCACGCGCGTATATATTACGCACATAATTTAAAGCAGCGCGGGCAACTGCCCCGCTTCAACCGAGGAGAATCCCCCATGGCCACCACCAGCAAAGGCAAGGCGCTCGTCACCGGCGCATCGACCGGCATCGGCGCCGTCTACGCCGACCGTCTCGCCAAGCGCGGCTACGACCTCGTCGTCGTCGCCCGCAACGGCAAGCAGCTGCAGGCGCTGGCCGACCGCCTCACCGCCGAGACCGGACGCAAGGTCGAGGTGCTGCAGGCCGACCTGACCTCGGACGCCGACGTTGCCAGGGTCGAACAAAAGCTCGCCACCGATCCGGCCCTGACCGTCCTCGTCAACAACGCCGGCATCGCCGCCAACGGCAAGCTCGCCGAGCACGACCGCACGTCGGTCGACAACATCATCAAGCTGAACATCACCGCGCTGACGCATCTCGCCGCCGCCGCCGCCAAGAACTTCGCCGCCCGCGGCAAGGGCACCATCGTCAACCTGGCCTCGGTCGTTGCGCTGGCGCCGGGCGGGTTCAACGCCACCTATGCCGCCTCGAAGGCCTACGTCATCAGCCTGACCGAGACCCTCGCCGCCGAGCTCGCCGGCACCGGCGTCACCGTGCAGGCGGTTCTGCCCGGCGCCACGCGCACGGAGATCTGGGAGCGCTCCGGCCTCGATCCCTCCGGCCTGCCGGCGGAGATGGTGATGGAGGCCGGCGAGATGGTCGACGCCGCACTCGCCGGTCTGGATCAGGGCGAGCTCGTCACCATTCCCTCGCTCCCCGATGCCGGCGACTGGAAGCGCTTCGTCGAGGCGCGTGGTGCGCTCGGCCCCAACCTGTCGCACAACCACGCCGCCCCGCGATTCAGGGCCGGCCAGCGCAGCGCCGCTTGAGGCCTTCGAAACGGGGAGCGCCACGCGGCGCTTCCTGACTTTGCCGTCATGCGCTCGTCGTATTGCGCAAGCCTTCGCGATCTCGCGGGCGAAGCCCCGAGGTTTCAAAGATCCGAGGCAGCGCGGGCGCCAGACGACCGCCATCCGATTTGGTGACGGCAGGGCAGAGGCGCTTGCTCCTTTAGAAACGCCTCTGCTTCGCCCGGGCACACGGGAACTCCGCAATTTGCAGCTTTTTTTCCATCCCGCCTTTTTCGTCTCTTCTCGATGATCGCAACACGCGCAATTCGGGTAACCCGCACGTAGCACGACAACGCGTTAGCTGGTGACGACGTGCATACTTCGATGGAGGCATGGGTGCGCATCAATCGTGACGTCATGGGTTTCGCGCTGGTGGCAACAGTGATGCTGGGCGGCGGCGCCCAGGCGCAGCAGCCGAGCCATCCGCCGGCGCCGAAGTTCGACGAAGAGCTCGAAATACAGTTCAACGGCCATTGCCGCGAATGCCATTCGTTCGTGCAGAACGACAACCGGCTGGGGCCGAGCCTCTACGGCGTCGTGGGGCGCAAGGCGGGCTCGGTGCCGGGGTTCAACTATTCGGATTCGATCAAGGGTTCCAACATCGTCTGGGACGAGAAGACTCTCGACCAATGGATCACCAATCCCGGCGCCGTGATCCCCGGCAACAACATGGCTGCGCTGTTCGGCGGCATAAGCGACCCCGCGATACGCGCCAAGATCATCGCCTTCCTGAAAGAGGATAGCCAAGGCGGCGCCGCTCCAAGTCCGAAGAAATAATGCGGCGCGCGGGCGTGAGGGTGCGTCTTCAGCGTGATCATCTCGAGCGCGGCGGTGCGCCGGTTAGCGCTCGGGAACCGGCTCCACAAAAATACGTCGAGGTTCGCAGCGCGTGGCAGGCGTGCGAACCTCAACCGTCATCGTCGAACCAAGTAAAACAAACAAACGCTAGAACGTAGGACTACTTGCCGTCGCCTGGGTTTGCGCCGCCAGCCGCACCAGCCGTCGTCCCCTGGTTCTCAAGCACATCCACGACTCCCATCACCAGACGCGTCAGCGGATTGACGATGAGGACCGTATTGTCGTCCGCCTTGACGAGATGGTGGGGGGCCGCCTCTGGGATCGCCGCTGCCGCTGCAGGCGGGGTTGGGGTCAGCTTAACGTCTTTTGGAACTTCGGAGCCAACCGCCGGCTGCTGAAGTCCTTGCACCGTCTGAATGGCCAAGCCCTCGAGAGCCTTAATGAAAGCCTGCTCCTGATCATCCGACGCGTTGATAGCGCCCTGCACGCCGGTCGTCTGCGGTGGCGATGCCGGACCGGTTTCGGCGGTCGCACCGGTCGTGAGTGCGACGCTCCCGAGAAGTACGATCGCCATACCGCTAGCTTTTAGCAAACTGCGCATTGAAATCTCCGCTGCCGTTTTTCGCACCTGCGGAGCCTGTCATGAGCGCGATAGGGCAGGAAGGATTTCCCACAGAGTTGTTGAACGCAGTTTATACCGATGATTCCGAATTAAAATCAGTTCGTCAGCAGTGGGTTCACACCGGCGGCGGGTTGCGCTCGGTGAAGGCGACGCGCTGGTGCCAGTAGGGATAGGTCAGCGGGCGCTCGCTCGCCGCATCGAGCTTGGCGATCTGCTCCTTGGTGAGGTTCCAGCCGACGGCGCCGAGGTTCTGCTTCAGCTGCTCCTCGTTGCGCGCACCGACGACGACGGTCGACACGGTCGGGCGCTGCAGCAGCCAGTTGAGGGCGATCTGCGGCACGCTCTTGCCGGTCTCCTTCGCCACCTCATCGAGTGCGTCGACAACCTTGAACAGATACTCGTCGTCGACCTGCGGGCCGGCTTCGGCGGAATCGTGCAGGCGGCTTTGCTTCGGGATGCCGGTGCCGCGGCGGATCTTGCCGGTGAGGCGCCCCCAGCCGAGCGGGCTCCAGACCACGGCGCCGATGCCCTCCTCGAGGCCGAGCGGCATCAGCTCCCATTCGTACTCGCGCCCGATGAGCGAGTAGTAGGTCTGGTTGGCGACGTAGCGCGGGTAGCCGTACTTGTCGGCGACGCCGAGCGCCTTGGCGATGTGCCAGCCGGAGAAGTTCGATACGCCGACGTAGCGGATCTTGCCGGCGCGCACGAGGGTGTCGAGCGTCGACAGAACCTCCTCGGGCGGCGTCATGGCGTCGTAGCCGTGCAGCTGGAAGAGATCGATGTGGTCGGTCTGCAGGCGCTTCAGCGAGGCATCGATGGTGGCCAGCAGGTGCTGGCGCGAAGAGCCGACGTTGTTGGGCTCGTCATTGAAGCGAAACGTCGCCTTGGTGGAGACGAGGCAGCGGTCGCGCTTGCCCTTCATGGCTTCGCCGAGGATGCGCTCGGATTCGCCGGCGGAATAGATGTCGGCGGTGTCGAACAGACTGACGCCGGCGTCGAGGCAGATGTCGATCAGGCGCCGCGCTTCCTCCGTGTCGGTGGCGCCCCAGGCGGCGAACAGCTTGCCTTTGCCGCCGAAGGTGCCGGTGCCGAAGCTCAAGGCGGGCACGGTCAATCCAGATGCGCCGAGGCGGCGATATTCCATGGCTCAGTTCCCTGTGCTGATTTGGGGGTCGGGGAAAATTCGCCGCGATCTTGCCCCTAACGGCGCGCCGGGAAAACCCCTCGAAATTCCCTGGGCCTGCCGCCATCCGCCGCGGCATCGACCCCTTTTCAAGATCGCGTCGCGCACCGTTGGCGCTTTGTTAGTCGGCTAGAGGCATGTTCGGTGCACGGATGGCCATGCGAACCGGTGTCCCATGCAACGACTACGAGAACGACAACGCCGCGCCCATCGGCCGGCGCGAGATGATGCTGGCGGCCGTCGCCGTGCTCGCGGCCGCGCGGCGTGCCGGCGCGGGCGCAGACGGGCGCTGCCCGGACGTGCCGCGCGCCGACGTGCCGTTCGATGACGGCCTCGCCGTTGCCATCCCGGCGAACCCATCGCTGGGCAAGGGCAAGGACCGCGCCCTGGTGCTCGGCGGCGGCGGGGAATATTTCGCCGCCTGGATGCTCGGCTTCATGCACGGCCTGCACGAGAACGGCGTCGGCTACGAGATGCCGGAGGTGATCATCGGCACCTCGGCCGGCTCGGTGGTGGGCAGCACCATCGCCGGCGGCCATCTGCAGAAGCTGACGCGCGACTTCGAATTCTTCGGCGCCTTCCCGAAACTGCTGGGCGCGCTGGTGCCGACGCCGAAGCCGAACCCCAGCCAGGTGCGCGCGCACGATCTGTGCAACACGGCGACGAACGCCAGCCTCGCGACCATCCAGGCCATCGGGCGCGGCGCCATGGCGGCCCGCAATCCGTCCGTCGCGCAAGCTGCAGGACATGGCCATCGCGCTCACCGGCAACGTGCATTGGCCGAACGACATCTTCCACGCTACGACGACGGACTGCTACAGCGGCGAGCGACTTGTCGTCTCGTCCAACTCGAACGTGCACATTTCGCACGCGGTCAGCGCCAGCATGTCGCTGCCGGGCATCTTCGGCCCGACGTGGGTCGGCGACCGCGTGTGCATGGACGGCGGCATGGGCCCGTCGAGCACGCACTCCGATCTGGTGGCGGGCGCCAAGCGCGCCGTCGTCGTGTCGTTGACCGACGGTCTGCCCGGCAGCGGGCCGCGTTTCTCCAGCATGCCCAATTCGATCCTGCAGGAGATCAAGGATCTGGAGGCTGCCGGCACCAAGGCGCTGCTGATCGCCGCCAATCCCGGCAAGGTCAATCTCGTCTCACCAGAGGAGATCGCGCCAGCCATGAAGCTCGGCTTCGACCGCGCCGTGCAAGAGGCGGCCAAGGTCAAAGCCTTCTGGGCCTAAGCGGCGATCTCACCGATCTCCCTCTAAGCGGCGATTTCACCGCCCATGCTGCGCAGGCGCTCGGCGTCGCGCAGCGGCGGGGCGCCGAACAGGCGGCGATACTCGCGGCTGAACTGCGAGGGGCTTTCGTAGCCGACCGAATGGCCGGCCTCGGCGGCATCGACCGATGCGGACAGGATCAGCCGCCGCGCCTCCTGCAGCCGCATGCGCTTCTGATATTGCAGCGGGCTCATCGCCGTCACCGCCTTGAAGTGGTGGTGCAGCGCCGAGGCGCTCATGCGCGCCTCCTCCGCCAGCGCCGCGATGCTGAACGGCTCGCGGAAATTGCGCTTGATCCAGCCGATGGCGCGGTTGACCTGCTGCAGCTTGCTTTCCGCGAATGCGATCTGCCCCATGCGCGATGTCTGCTCGCCGCGCAGCAGGCGATAGAGGATCTCGCGCTCGGCCAGCGGCGCCAGGATCGGGAATGTCGCGCGGTGTGTCGAGCAGGCGCAGCAGGCGGATGCTGGCGTCGAGCAGGCCGTCGTCACATCGCTGACGGCCAGCGCCGGTCCTGGTTGGTCGCGCGCCGCGCGCTGCATGTCGCTCTCCAGCATCAGCGCGCCGATCGCTGCCGGATCGAGATCGAGACGCAGGCAGAGGTAAGGTCGCTCCGGGCTCGCCTCGGTGAGCTGGCTGACGACAGGAACGTCGACGGAGATGATGAGGTATTGCCCGGCGCCGTAGCGCAGCAGTGCATTGCCCGTGTCGGCCTGCTTGCGCGCCCTGCGCGATGATGCAGACGGCGGGCTCGTAAACGCCATGCATCGGCTCGCCGACCTGCGTGCCCCGGATGCAGGAACAGGCGCGGGATGGCCGTGGCGTGGGTGCCGTCCGTCCCGGTCAATCGTTCAATCAGCTCGGCGAGCTCGCGGATGTCGGCCATGTGGGTTTTGCTGGGCTTTGCTGACGGTTTTAGACACATTCAGATCTAGTGCATCCGCAGCGTGCATATAGCGCCGCAACGCCACGTCTCGTAGGATCATGCAATAAGTCGGTAGCATCGGTCTACCGCCTCGCGACGGCAACAACGCATGTTCTCCTCACGACGGCCGGCAAGCGCGCCGTCACCCAAAACGGAGAGAGATCATGAGCAACATCAAGGGGAAGGTCATCGTCATCACCGGCGCCTCCAGCGGCATCGGCGAGGCTGCCGCCAGCTTGCTGGCCGAGCGCGGCGCCAAGGTCGTCGTCGGCGCCCGCCGCACCGAGCGGCTGGAAAAGCTGGTCGCCGGCATCAAGGCCAAGGGCGGCGAGGCCGCTTTCCGCGCCGTGGACGTCACCAAGCGCGAGGACGTGCAGGCTTTCGTCGACTTCGCCAAGGCGAAGTTCGGCCAGGTCGACGTGCTCATCAACAACGCGGGCGTCATGCCGCTGTCGCTGATGACGGACCTCAAGGTCGACGAGTGGGATCGCATGATCGACGTCAACATCCGCGGCGTGCTGCACGGCATCGCCGCCGTGCTGCCCGACATGAAGGCGCGCGGCAATGGCCAGATCATCAACGTCGCCTCCATAGCGGCGCATGCCGTGGTGCCGACGGGCGCCGTCTACTGCGCCACCAAGTATGCGGTGTGGGCGATCTCCGATGGCCTGCGCCAGGAGAACCCGGACATTCGCGTGACGACGATCTCGCCCGGCGTGGTGGCGACCGAGCTCGGCGCACGACATCTCCGAGCCCAAGGCGCCAAGGACTTCCTCGTCGAGCTGCGCAAGACCGCGCTGACGCCGGATGCCATCGCCCGCGCCATCGCCTATGCGGTCGAGCAGCCCGACGAAGTCGACGTCAGCGAAGTCATCGTGCGCCCGATCGCGAGCACGCTCTGATACCTGGGAGCGGGGTGTGAAGCCCCGCTCCGCCGTTTCTTTCTTCGATGGAGCATCGACATGCCCTTAGGCGACACCCATACCGAGAGAGTTGCCGTCGTCACCGGCGCTTCACGTGGCATCGGCGCCGCCATCGCCGCGCGCCTCGCCCGCGACGGTTTCGCCGTCATGATCAACTACGCCGAAAGCGCCGCGCCGGCTGAGGAGCTGGCGCGCAAGATTAAAACGTCCGGCGGCCTCGCGGCCGTTTGCAAGGCAGACGTCAGCAAACCGGAAGACGTGCGGCGCCTGTTCGCCGAGACGATCGGCGCCTTCGGCGGTGTCGACGTGCTGGTCAACAATGCCGGCGTCATGTCGCTGGCCAACATCGTCGACGTCGACGATGCCGCGTTCGACCGCATGATCGACATCAACCTGAAGGGCAGCTTCAACGCCATGCGCGAGGCGGCAAAGCTCATCCGGCCGGGTGGGCGCATCATCAACTTCTCAACCAGCATCGTCGGCACGCTGTTGCCAACCTACGCGGTGTATGCCGCGACGAAAGCGGGCGTGGAAGCGATGACGGCCATCCTCGCCAAGGAGCTGCGCGGCCGCAACGTGACCGTCAACGCCATCGCGCCCGGGCCGACGGCGACAGATATGTTCCTTACCGGAAAGTCGCCGGAGCTCGTCGATCGCATGGCGAAGATGGCGCCGCTGGAGCGCTTAGCCTCGCCCGACGACATCGCTGCCGCGGTCAGCTTTCTCGCCGGACCGGACGGCGGCTGGATCAACGGCCAGACCATCCGCGCCAACGGCGGCCTCGTGTGATCTGCGGCGCTGCGAACCTCGCCGCGCCTTGCGCGTTTCTCCCGGATCGAAAGGACGAACGGCATGGCCACGAAGAGCGCAGCGAAGACCTACGACAAGAGAGACTTTCCCGTCGCCAACGTGCGGCGCTTTCTGGAGCCGGGTCCCATCGTGCTCGTCAGCTCGGCGCACAAGGGCGAAGCCAACATCATGACCATGGGCTGGCACATGATCATGGAGTTCGAGCCCTCGCTGGTCGGCTGCTACATCTGGAGCGAGAACTACAGCCGCGATGTGGTCCGTAAAAGCCGCGAATGCGTGATCAACGTGCCGACCGCCGACCTGGCGACAAAGGTGGTCGGCATCGGCAACTGCTCGGGCCGTGACACCGACAAGTTCGCCAAGTTCGGGCTCACCCCCGTGAAGGGGGCAAAAGTCATGGCGCCGCTCATTTCGGAGTGCTACGCCAACTTTGAATGCCGGCTGCACGACGCCAGCCTCGTTAACAAGTACAGCCTGTTCGTGTGGGAGGTCGTGAAGGCGCACGTGGCGCAATCCCCGCCGTATCCGCGCACACTGCACTACCGCGGCGACGGCGAGTTCATGATCTCCGGCACCAACACCAGCCGCTATCGCCGCCTGTTCAAGCCCGAGATGCTGTAGATGCAATCTCAGCGCTTCGATTTGTCGCCCGCATCCGCTAGAAATCTGAGCCCATCAGAACGTTAGGTTTCGCGGCACCGACCGGGCGCCGTCCGATTTTCCAGTGAGACGAGTGGAGACAACGCCGTGAAGGCGACACAACAGCTGCACGACGCCGGCCAGAGCCTGTGGATCGACGATATCACGCGCGCCATGCTGGACAGCGGACGCCTCGCCAAGATGATCGCCGACCTGTCGGTCACCGGCCTGACCTCCAACCCGACGATCTTCGAGAAGGCCATCGGCAAGGGCTCCGACTACGACGCGGCGGTCGAGGCGCTGGTGCGCAAGGGGCTGAGCGACGAAGCGCTGTTCTTCGAGCTGGCGCTCGAGGATCTGTTGCGCGCCGCCGATCTCTTCCTGCCGGTGTACAAGAAGACCGCTGGCGTCGACGGCTTCGTGTCGCTCGAGGTCTCGCCGCTGCTCGCCTACGACACGCAGGCCACCATCGCCGAAGCCAAGCGCCTGCACGCCAAGGCTGGCAAGCCGAACCTATTCATCAAGATCCCCGGCACCAAGGAAGGCCTGCCCGCCATCGAGGCGGCGACGTTCGCCGGCGTGCCCGTCAACGTCACGCTGCTGTTCTCCACGGCCGACTATCTCGCGGCCGCCGAGGCCTACATGCGCGGCCTCGAGAAGCGCGTCGAAGCCGGTCTCGATCCGGACGTGCGCTCGGTCGCCTCGGTATTCATCAGCCGCTGGGATCGCGCCATCGTCGAGCAGGTGCCGGACGAACTGAAGAACAAGCTCGGCATCGCCGTCGGCCAGCACGCTTACCGCGCCTATCGCGATCTCATTGCGTCCGACCGCTGGCAGCGGCTGGAGAACGCCGGCGCGCGCCCGCAGCGGCTCTTATTCGCCAGCACATCGAGCAAGGACAAGCGCGCCACCGACACGCTGTATATCGAAGGCCTCGCCGCGCCGAATACCGTCAACACCATGCCGGAGGAAACCCTGCGCGCCTATGCCGACCACGGCACCTTCGACGGCGTGCTGTCGGCGACCGGCGGCGACTGCGACGCGGTGCTCAATGCCCACGAGCAAGCCGGCGTCGACGTCGACGCGCTGGCGCAGCAGCTGCAGTCGGATGGGGCCAAGGCGTTCGTCGCCTCTTGGCAGGACTTGCTCAAATCGATCGGCGCCAAAAGCAAGGCGCTGGCATAAAGGGGAAACGCATGAGCCGCGATACGGCCGAGGCGCCGCTGACCGCCAGCGCCACGTGGCAGGCGCTTGCGGCACATCACGCACAACTCAAGGACGTGCACCTGCGCACGTTGTTCGCCGGGGATCCGCAACGCGCCGCGCGCTTCACCGCGGAAGGCGGCGGTATCGTCCTCGACTATTCGAAGAACCGCATCACACCCGAGACGATTACTCTGCTCGTGCAGCTGGCCGAGGAGCGCGGGCTTGGTGCCAAGCGTGACGCGATGTTCCGCGGCGACAAGATCAACGCCACCGAAAACCGCGCCGTGCTGCATACGGCGCTGCGGGCGCCGGCCGACGCGGTGATCGAGGTCGACGGCCGCAATGTCGTGCCTGACGTACACGCCGTGCTCGACCGTATGGCCGACTTTGTCAGGCGCGTGCGTTCCGGCGAATGGAAGGGCCACACCGGCGAACGCATCCGCAACATCGTCAACATCGGCATCGGCGGTTCGTACCTCGGACCGGAGATGGCGTATCTGGCGCTGCGCCCGTACAGCGACCGCAACCTGCGTTTCCGCTTCGTCTCCAACGTCGATGGTGCGGCGTTCACCGAGGCGACGCACGATCTCGACGCCGCCGAGACGCTGTTCGTCGTCTCGTCCAAGACGTTCACGACGCTGGAGACGATGAGCAACGCCGACGTGGCGCGCGCCTGGCTGCTGCAGCGCCTCGGCGAGGAAAGCGCCGTCGCCAAGCACTTCGTCGCCGTGTCGACCAATGCGGCCGGCGTCAAAGCCTTCGGCATCGACACCGCCAATATGTTCGAGTTCTGGGACTGGGTCGGCGGCCGCTACTCGATGGACAGCGCCATCGGGCTGTCGACCATGCTCGCCGTCGGACCGGAAAATTTTCGCGCCATGCTCGATGGCTTCCAGGCCATGGACGTGCATTTCCGTATCGCGCCGGCGGACAAGAATCTGCCCGTGCTGCTGGCGCTGCTCACGGTATGGTACGCGGATTTCTTCGGCGCCGAGACGCAGGCCATCCTGCCGTACGCGCAGAACCTGGCGCGTCTTCCCGCCTATCTGCAGCAGCTGCAGATGGAGAGCAGCGGCAAGAGCGTCGACCTCACGCGCCGCCGCGTCGACTATCACACCGGCCCGATCCTATGGGGCGAGCCCGGCACCGACGGACAGCACTCGTTCTACCAGCTGCTGCACCAGGGCACGCGCATGGTCCCGGCCGACTTCATCGGCGTGCTGCAGCCGATGAGCCCGCTCGCCGAGACGCACGACCTGCTGATGGCCAATCTTTTTGCGCAAGCGGAGGGCCTGGCGTTCGGCAAGTCTGCTGAAGAGGTAGGTGCCGAGGGAGTCGATGCCGGCGACGTGCCGTTCCGCGTCATGGAAGGCAACCGGCCGAGCAACATGATCCTCGCCGAACGTCTCGATCCGCGCGCGCTCGGTGCGCTGGTCGCGCTCTATGAGCATTCCGTTTTCGTGCAGGGGGTGATCTGGGGCATAGGCTCGTTCGACCAATGGGGCGTCGAGCTCGGCAAGGTGCTGGCCAAGAAGATCATCGGTGAGCTGCGCGATACCGCTGAGCCCAAGCTGGTGCACGACAGCTCGACCAACGCGCTCATCACGCGCTACCGCAACCGCACCCGCGATCGCTGACACAACGCCGCCGCGCCGATGGGCGCGACGGCATTGCAGTTCAGACTACGCCTTGCGGGCCAGCAGACCGGCGAGCGCTTCGGAGATCAAACCGAAGATGTTGCCGCCGATCATCGACAGAGCGATGATGACCGCCGGATTGACGAGCGACGGCACCGTCAGATTGTTCAGCCCGTCGGCGGTGAGCAGCGTCAGCGCAACAGTGGCGGCGTAGCCGTAGACGGTCGCCGGGATCGCCGAGAAGATCGGGATCTTGGCGCCGAGGATCATCACCGCGACGCCGATGGCGACGCAGATGCCCGCCCACACCGGCAGCCCAAGCTGCTCGGCGAAGCCGAGACGCGAGATCGCCAGCAGCGTGAGCGTCGCCATCACGACGCCCCACAGGTTGGCGAACACGCTGGCGATGAAGCCTTGGACCTTGCCGCCGCAGTGATAGAAGCTCGCCCACGCGATGAAGGCTGCCCAAATCTGCAGCCCGAGCACGAGCGGATCGGAAAGATAAAGATAAGTCGCGAGGCCCCCGAGTAGGCCGATGCTGAGTGCCAATGCCGTGACGATATCCATTTGAAAAAACTCCCCTAGGTCTTGCCCTGCCGGGGCCTTCGATTTGCTCTGCGGTTCTCCCGGCGGGAGATCGTAACCTGGAGTAGCGTGTCTTATCCGCAACACACGCGGCTTTCTGCCTGCGAACAAGGCAATCGGCCTAGTTTTTCACGCTTGAGCCCATGGTTTTGCGGGCAGCCGGAGCAAACAACTCGATCAAACTTCCTCAGCCGGCTGAAAGCATCCTCGGGGTAATGACGTCCGCGAAATCCGGCGCCGCTGCCGCCGAGATCAGGGAGCCATCCATGAAGCGCCATTCGATGCTGTTTCGCGCCGTTGCCGCCGCCGCGATGCTGACCTTTGCCGCTGCGCAAACCGCCACCGCTTGCACCGGCATTCTTCTGCGCAACGCCGACGGAAGCATCGTGCACGGGCGCACCGTGGAGTTCGGCATTCCCATGGTCATCGACTACGCAGTGGTGCCGCGGGGCTATGACTTTACCGGCCTGACGCCGATGGGCGACGGCAAGAAGTGGTCCTCGAAGTACGGCGCACTGGGTGCCATCGTGTTCGGCAACCTCGGCATCATGGACGGCATCAACGAGAAGGGGCTCGCCGTTGGAGCGTTCTATTTTCCGACCACCGCCGAGTACACGCCGACAACGGCGGACAACCAGGCAAAGTCGCTGTCGCCGATCGACTTCTCCAACTGGGTCCTGACGTCGTTCGCCGACGTCGATGAGCTGAAGGCCGCGGTGGAGAGCGGCGAGGTGGCCGTGGCACCGACGCTGCTGCCCGGCTGGCCGCCCGTCGTGCAGCCGTTCCACTGGATCGTTTACGACAAGAGCGGCAAGTCGGTCGTCATCGAGCCGATCAAGGGCAAGCTCGTCGTCACCGACAACCCGATCGGCGTGCTCACCAACTCGCCGTCGTTCGACTGGCACATGACCAACCTGCGCAACTACATCGCGCTGAAGCCGCTCGACGTTCCGCCGGTGAAGTTCGACGGCGAGACCTTCGCCGGCTTCGGCATGGGATCGGGCATGCTCGGCCTGCCGGGCGACTTCACGCCGCCGGCCCGCTTCGTGCGCGCTGCCGTGTTCGCCGCCACCGCCTTCAAGAGTCCCGACGCGACAACGGGCATCTTCAACGGCTTCCACATCCTCAACAACTTCGACATTCCCTACGGCGCCGTGCGTGCCGACGAGCAGGGCGGCGTCCATGCCGACCAGACCCTGTTCACGACCATGCGCGATCCGCAGAACCTGCGCGTCTATTACAAGAGTTTCGACGACCAGACGATCCGCATGGTCGACATGAAGCGCTTCGACCTCGACGCCAAGGAGATCATGCGCCTGCCGACCGCGTCCGAGACGCAGCCGGTGGTCGACATGTCGGGCAAGTTCCTCGCCAAGAAGACCGCCGCCGCCGCGGAGTAGCGGGTCAGTCGCCGTCGAGGGAGTTGAAGCCGAGCGTCTGCCCGGTGAGGTCGCCGAGCGCCGCGCGGGCGGTCTCCTCCGCGCTCTTCAACGACAGCAGCATCGGCGCCAGGCGTTCGCGCGCTTTCGCGTCCGCGAAGGCATTGGGCGCCATCGCCTCCGCGGCCTCGCCGGCACGCACGGCAAAGCCGAGGTCGGTGGCGACGCTGCCGAGGATGGCGATGGCCGCGCGCTCCTTGTCGTCGCTGGCAAGATCTTCGGCTAGGAAGCCGTTGGCGCCAAGGATGTCACGCTCGCCTTCGATGCCGGCGATGATGAACGGCAACCCCAGTCCGCTGTGCGGCAGCAGCGGCGTTGCCGGACCCGACGCCTTCGCTTCGCCACCCAACAGCGGTGCCAACCGGTGCAGGCGCAGCACTTCGATCTCGGTGACGTAGGCGCGGTACAGCGCCTGCGTCGTCTCCTTGGCCGTCAGGTAAGTCTTGTTACCCGCGCCGACCTCAAGCCAGGCGCGCTTATAGTCGCCGGCCCATTCGGCGCGCGTCTCCGATGCGATCTGCGCGATGTCGAGCGCCAGCGCGTGCACGTAGCGGCAGCGGAAGAATGCTTCCGGCGCCGCTGTGGCCAACACTTCCGACCCCTGCCGTAGAGCGCCACGTCTACGGCGCCGAAGCCCTGCACAGCAACGCTGGCACCCGCCAGCTTCGCAGGCTCGATGTCGGCCTCATCGCGCTTGGCGAGCAGCTTGCCGGTTTGCTTGCCGACGATGCCATGCGGATCGGGATAGAACAGCAGCCGCTCGAGACGCTGATTGGTCGTGATGGGTCCGAAGCGCAGCGGCTCGACGCGGCCCCAGGCGAGCAGCGCCTCCCGGGCCGCGGCGCGTGTCTGATCTAGCGCCGCCTGCGATGGCGCCTTGCACAGGGCGCCGGCCTTGTCGGCGAAGGCGCGCGATGCCTGATCGAAGCGCGCGTAGCCCGGCAGGATGATGCCGCCGTAGGCCTGGCGCGCCAACGCCGCATCGTCGAACGCCGCCGCCGGCTGCGCCGCCGACTGCGCGCCGAGCATCACGGCAACAAGCGCGCACCCCCGTGCAGCGCGAACGAGAAATTCCCTCACAGCGACTCCACGAATTTGATCAACGCCTCGCGATCGGCTTTCGACAACGCCGCATAGCCGTCCCGCGCGGCCTGCGCCTCGCCCCCGTGCCAGAGGATCGCTTCTTCCAGGTTGCGCGCGCGCCCGTCGTGCAGGAACAGCGTGTGGCCGCTGACGAGCTTGGTCAGGCCGATGCCCCACAGCGGCGGCGTGCGCCATTCGCGTCCGTCCGCGACGCCCTCGGGCCGGTTGTCGGCTAAGCCTTCGCCCATGTCGTGCAGCAAGAGGTCTGCGTACGGCCAGATCTTCTGGTTCGAAAGGTGCGGCTGGTCTTTCACCGCGCCCGTGGTGAATGAGGGCGTGTGACAGCTCTGGCAGCCGAGCGTGTAGAACAGCGCCTTGCCGCGATTGACTTCGGGATCGTTGAAATTGCGCCGCGGCGGGACGGCAAGGTTCTGCGAATAGAACACCACGTGGTCGAACAGCTTCGGGCTGACCTCGAAGCCGCCGTCGCGCTCCGTGTTGCCGTTGGGCGCGTTGAGACACACGGGCTGCGCTTGTGTGCAATCACCCGACGGTGCCGGCGCCAATGGGTTGGAGAGCCCCATGTCGCCGGCGAACGCGCTTGCGGCCTGCTCGCGTACGCTCGCCTTGCCGGCCTTCCAGCCGAAGCGGCCGAGCGCCGGCTTGTCCTGTTCCACCGACCAAACTTCGGCGGCTCGGCCGGAGATGCCGTCCTTGTCCTTGTCATCCGGATCGGCGCGCGCGCGGATCTGATCTTCCGGGATCGCCTCCAGCAGCCCGACGCCGATCATCGGCGGGGCAATGCGCGGCGACAGCATCGTACCCGGATGCAACGGGCCATACTTGAGCCCGTCGATGCTGTAGGTCGGATGGCGCAGGCTGACGACGGTGCCATCACCCAGCGTCACCGGCTGCTCTTTGTAGTCGACGTGCATGTGGCCTTCGTTGTCGAGGCCCTGGATGGCGATGTTCTGCAGCTGCTCGCCGTAGGTCGGCTCGTTGATGGTGTTGGCGCGGTGCTCGGCGAGGAGGCGCTTCTGCTCGTCGTTCTGCGGCGGGATGGAAAGGCGCAGGAACATCAATTCCGCCGTATCGGCGGGGAAGTTCGCGGCCGGCGGGCGCCCGCGCCCATCCTTCAGATGACAGCTCTGGCAGGAGCGCGAATTGTACAGCGGGCCGAGGCCGTCGGAGCTGGTGGTCGATGACGGCGCCGAGATCCACAGCTTGCGGAAGATGGCGTTGCCGACCTTGAACTTGGCTTCGCCCTCAAAGCCGATCCCGTGCGAGAAGTGCGAGAAGGCTTCGCGCGTGTCGATGCTGTCCTGCGTCGTCGCGCTGCCGCCGGGGTTCTCTTCGCCGGGCTCGTTGGGGACGAGCGGGGCCTCGCCCGCATGCACCGCAGCGACCGCCAGACAAGCTGCCAGGAGCCCCGGAATGAGCAACATTGGCAGGCGCGGTATCTGCGGTTGGCGGGTCTGGCTGGTAGACATGCGCGCTTATAGTCCAACGGCGGACGGCTGCGGAGCCCGCTGCTCAACTATGCCGCACGGCGCATGGCCCCGGTGGTCGGGTCCCTCGCCACCGAACATCAAATCACCTGACGCCTGACGGGATTGTCGAGACTGTCGGAGCCCTCGAACTCGATCGACTTGAGCTCGAGCGCGGCGATATCGCGCTCGAATTCCTTCGACTGGGCAATCAGTGCCTGGATCGTCTGGTCGAGGAGGGCGTTCCCGGCTTCGTTGCCTTCGCCGATCATCTGGTCGTAGGCCTCGCCGCCCTCGGCGCGCTTCACGATCGCTTCCATCTGTTTCATCGTCGCCTCGAGCGCCACGCGCGTGCGCGTGTCGGCTTCGGGCGACTTGGCACGCACGAGGTCCGAGGCGCTGGGGCCCGAGATCGACCGAGCCGTCGGGGCGCTTGTAGCTGCCGAGGTAGACATTACGGATGCCGAGGGCGTCGTAATAGTGCGCGTTGTGCGTGTTGTCGGAGAAGCAGTCGTGCTCCTCCTCCGGGTCGTGGATCAAGAGGCCGAGCTTCATGCGCTCGCCGGCCATCTCGCCGTAGGAGAGGCTGCCGAGCCCCTTGAAGATGGCGACGAGAGCGGCGCGGCCGTCATCCGCCATCACGGCCTTGCGGGCGGCGCCGTCGGCACCCCACTGCGCCACCATGAAGGTGAGATCGTCGATCAACAGATCCATTGCGGCCTCGAGATACTGGGCGCGACGATCGCAGTTGCCGTGGGTGCAGTTCTTCACGTCATAGTCGGTCGCCGGGCGATTGCCTGCGCCAGGTCCGGTGCCGTTGAGGTCCTGGCCCCAGAGCAGAAACTCGATGGCGTGATAGCCGGTGGCGACGTTTGACTCGACGCCGCCCGCTTCCTGCAGCTTGTCGCTCAGCAGCTCCTTGGTGATCTTCGAGGTGTCGACCGGCTCGCCGTTGATCTTGATCGACGGGTTGGCGATGACGTTGGCGACATAGAGATCGTTGGCGGGCGACTGATCGACGTACTCCTGCGAGACATAGTCGATCAGGCCTTCATCCAGCGGCCAGGAGTTCACGCGGCCTTCCCAGTCGTCGACGATCTTGTTGCCAAAGCGGAATGCCTCGGTCTGCATGTACGAGACGCGCGCGGCAACCCATGCCTTGCGTGCGGCGAGCATGTTGTCCTGTGTCGGCGCCTTGATCAGGGTGTCGATCGCAGCCTTGAGCTTGCGCGCTCCGTCGAGCGAATCCGTATAGCCAGCCTCGGCGATGTCGGCATAGTTTTTCGCCACTGCAGCGACGCTCGGAGCTTCCGCTGCGGCGGGCAGCGCAACAGCGGTGCAGGCGAGGGCTACGATCGCGGCGGCGAGAGTTCTAAGCATGTTCGTTGCACCTTTATCGGCCGGTTGTGCGCGCCGATGTGAATAATTTCCGACTACTGAAGTCAAGAATATTTTTTCCGGCCAAGCCTTTATGTAGATCGGTCCAAGGAACGCCACCACGCCGGGTCACCATAGTCACCTGTGACAAGCGCCAGAGAATGCGGGAGCGACGGCGAATGTGCGGCCGGCGCTGGATCGAATGACGATGAACCGGGCCGCGACGGCCATCTGTCTGCTCGCCGTGGTTGCGCTGCCGCTTGCCGCGCGCGCCGCACCGTCGGCGCCCTCGTTTCCTCAGCTCAATAAACGCGTGATTGATGCCTACGTGCTGCCGCGCTTCAA
The DNA here is from genome assembly GCA_963722495.1 of uncultured Alphaproteobacteria bacterium. Classification (GTDB taxonomy): domain Bacteria; phylum Pseudomonadota; class Alphaproteobacteria; order Rhizobiales; family Hyphomicrobiaceae; genus Hyphomicrobium_A. The sequence continues at coordinate 120,938 of CAVRND010000008.1, forward strand.
GAAGCTCGCGGAGACGAGTGGCAAGCTTGCGGACGATCTGGCGCGCACGTGCGACGGCGACGAGAAATCCGCGAAGGCCGTGAGGAAAGACTTCGCCGATACGGTGCTGGCCTGGGCGGCGGTCGAGTTCCTGCGCTTTGGTCCGATGTCGCAAATGGGGCGCCCGGAGCGCTTTGATTTCTCGCCCGATCCGCGCGGTGTCACGCAGCGGCAGGTGAGCGGACTGGTCGCCAAGCGCGACGCCGACGGCGCTCGATCCGGCACTGCTGGCCAAAAAGAGCGCGGCCGTGCAGGGGCTTTCTGCCATCGAAGGGCTGCTCTACGACGACGCCTACCCGATTGCCGGGACCGACGACGACGCGCGCTACCGCTGCAAACTGGCGCTCTCCATGGCGCAATCGACGCACGCGCTGGCGCGCGACGTCGTGGCGGAATGGGACGGGGACCAGGGCTGGCGTCGCCGCATGCTCGAGCCGGGCCCGCAGGACGCCCCTTACAAGACGCCTGAGGAGCCAGCGGCCGATTTCGTTCGCGCCCTCATCACCGGGCTGCAGATGATCCAGGACCGCGAGGTGGTCCCGATGATCGCCGCTATCGCCACGCCCGACAAGCCGCCGCGGCTGCCGTTCTCCCGCTCCGGGCTCAGTGCGCGCTACATTGCCTCGGGGCTCGGCTCCGCCAAGGCACTTTACGAGACGATGGGCCTGGCGAGCAGCGTCCCCGGCGACAAGGCCTGGATGCCGCGCTGGATCACCGCGGCGTTCGAGCGGCTGGCGCGCGATGCTCCGGCTGCGGTAGAAAGCATCCCGCGCGCCAAGGACAATCCGGACCGCGCGCGCGAGCTGCGCATGGTGCGCTTCCATGTCGAAGGCATCCGCAAGCTGATCGGGCGCGAGATCGCCCCGCTGGCCGGACTGACGATAGGGTTCAATGAGCTCGATGGCGATTGACCGGCGACACTTCCTGATCGGTACGGCGCTCACCTTCGCGGCGGCGAGCGCTTCCAATGCATTTGCCGGCATGCTCGACGACGATGCCGGCGCGGGTGTTGCCGTAGGCGATCTGATCGCCGCTTGCCGCCGCCCGGATGGCAAGTACTCGGTCGTCGTGTTGGCGCTCGACGGCACCGTACTGCGTGAACTTCCGCTCGAAGGCCGCGGCCACGACATCGCGCTCGATCGTGCCAGCGGCCAGGCGGTCGTGTTCGCGCGCCGCCCGGGTTCGTTCGCGCTGGCCTTCGATATCAGGACCGCCGCGAGCCGGTGTTGTTCACGACGCCGGCCAATCGTCACTTCTATGGCCATGGCGTCTTCTCGCGCGACGGACGGCTGCTCTATGCGACCGAGCACGACAACGAGACACGCGCCGGACTCATCGGCGTCTACAACGCGACCGGTGGCTATAAGCGCATCGGCGAGATCCCGACCTACGGCATCGGTCCGCACGAGGTGATCCTGCTGTCGGACGGCAAGACGCTGGCGGTCGCCAACGGCGGCATCGAAACGCACATCGAGACGGGGCGCGAAAAGCTCAACCTCAATTCCATGCAGCCTTCGCTCGCCTTCATTGACAGCACCAACGGGCGCCTGCTCAGCCAGCACATGCAGGGCACCGGCCTGCATAAGCTGTCGATCCGCCATTTGGCGCAGGACGCGCGCGGCGCCGTATGGTTCGGCTGCCAGTGGGAAGGCGCCGACTCCGATACGCCGGAGCTCGTCGGCTGCGCCGGGCTCGATCAACCGCTGCGCATCATCGAGCCGTCGAAGCCCATGGGCGCCGTGCTCGCCGGCTACATCGGCGCCGTGGCGCTGAGCGGCGACGGGCGTCTGCTGGCGGCATCGGCGCCGCGTGCCGGCCGCATCGTCTACGTCGACACGGAGCGGTTTGCGATCGTGGGCGAGACGCACTTGATAGACAGCTGTGGCGTCACCGGCGCTTCGCAGTCCGGGTTTGCCATGAGCTCGGGGATGGGCGTGCTGCAGTTCGATCAGCCGGACCACACGCACCTGACGACGACGACCTTCCCCGGCCGCTCGTTCGACAATCACCTGCGGATCATCGCCTGAAGCGACGGCTTTACGCCGGATGCGGTGCCGGCCCGATGATGTGGGGACGGCGCGGTCTGCCGGCGGCGCGCGGCCGCGGCCGGATGAGACGCGGCGCACGGCGTGGAATGATCTGACCATCCACCGTTGTTGCGGCCAGGAAGCCCCAGATGATCGCCATCAGCACGTAGAAGTGACGCCAGTGGTCGCTGTCGATGATCATGCCTTCGAGCGCGGTGGCGGCAAACGTCGAGTAGACGACAAGGAACAACATGCGCGTGTCGGTCGCGCGCATGAGGTGACGGAAGCCGAGCACCAGTGTCAGACACACCAGGATCAGATAGATGCCGCCGCCGAGCCAGCCGGCGCTGAGCAGCACCGTCAGGTAGACGTTGTGGACTTCCTCGGCGTGGTGGCGGCTGACGAACTCTTGCGCGCCGATGCCGAGCGGATGGTCGAGGATCAGACCGATCGCCTTCTCTTGGCCGCCGAAGCGGCCTTCGGCGCCGGTGTCGTACGACTGGTCGAGGCTGGCGCGCTGGCTCAGGAGCTCGGCGACCTGATCGTTGCTGACGGCGGCGAGAACAACGCCAACGGCGAGGAGGCCGCCGACCGCGAGTAGCCCGACGATCTTGAGGCGCACGATCGACTTGCGCGTCGTCGCCAGCGCCATGTACCCGAAGATCGTCAAGGAAACGACGAGGTTGAACCAGGCACCGCGCGAGAAGCTCAGGAACACCGCCAGCATGAGAAAGGCGGCGATGGCCAGTGGGATGATCATGCCGCGCAGCCGGCTGTCGAGCGCGATGTCGAGCATGTAGATCAGCGGCACGATGACGAACGGACCCAGCACGTTCGGATCCTTGAAGGTGCCGCTCGCACGGTCGTACAGCGTGAACATCTCGCTGCCGGGAACGAGGCCGAAGTAGCCGACGATGGCGGCGGCGCTAGCGATCAACGCGGCGACGGTCCACGATTTGAGGATCAGCTCGGTGTGGGCGCGCGGCGACTTGGCGACGAAGCCGGCGATGACGAACGAGGCCGCGTAGAGATAGAGCGTCACGCCGACGTGAGTCATCGTCGCGCCGATATCGAGCGAGAAGGTCGCCGCGAGCACGGCGCAGGCGCCGGCGACGAGCCACAAGGCGCCGTAAGCGAAGATCACCCGATTGAAGGCGACAAGGCCGATGACGGGCAGCAGCACGGTGAGGCCGATGCTCAGCGCATCGACCGGCGCCGGCTCGGTGAATACGATGCCGCTGACCGCGAAGGTGAACGCCACGGCGGCCAAGGCGAGCCAGGTGACGAGGCTCCGCCGACCGGTCCGGCGCTCACCGCGCGCGGCCGCAAAGCTCTCAGATCCTGCGGCAATGGCCGTCATCGACACCGGTCCCTGCGAAGGCCGCTCTCAGTAGGCGTTCTCGGACTTCAATAGCGCGAACGGCGTCTTCAGCAGGATGTAAGTGTCGAGCAGCAGCGACCAGTTCTCGATATAGTAAATGTCGCATTCAACGCGCTTCTGAATCTTCTCGGGAGTGTCGGTTTCACCGCGCCAGCCGTTGATTTGTGCCCAACCCGTTATTCCGGGTTTCACTTTGTGACGCGCGAAATATCCATCGACGACCTCGTCGTAGAGGTCGCCGGCGGCCTTCGCCTCGAGGGCGTGCGGACGCGGGCCGACGAGCGACAGGTTGCCGATGATGACGTTGAATAGCTGCGGCAGCTCATCGAGGCTGGTCTTGCGGATGAAACGGCCGACGCGGGTGACGCGCGGGTCGTCCTTGGTGACGAGCTTGGACGCGGTCGCGTCGCAGCGATCGGTGTACATCGAGCGGAACTTGAACACCTCGACCAGCTCGTTGTTGAAGCCGTAGCGCTTCTGGCGGAACAGTACCGGACCGCGGCTGTCGAGCTTGATGGCTGCGGCGACGGCGAGCATGACGGGCGAAAGGAAGAATAGCGCCAGCATGCCGACGATCTTGTCGAACGCCCACTTGGTCACCGAGCCCCAGTCGGCGATCGGCTTCTCGAGCAGGTCGATCATGGCAACGTTGCCGATGCGCGAGTAGGTCCCGGGCGTGAAGCGAAGCTCGCTGGCGCGGGCCGGCAGCTTGACCTCGGCCGGCAGGACGGCGAGTGCGCGCGTCACTTCGAGCACACGCTTCTCGGCGGTGATCGGCAGGGCGACGATGACGAGGTCGAGGCGTGAAGTGCGGGCCGCGGAGACGAGCTGCTTCAGGCCGCCGAGGCGCGGGTAGCCGGCGATGACGCGATCGACGCGGTCGTCGCCGCGGTCGTCGAACACGCCCATGATGCGGACGTCGCTGTCGACGTCGACCTCGAGCTCGCCGATCAGCTTCTCGGAGATGGCGCCGCCGCCGTAGATGGCGGCACGGCGATAGAGACGGCCCTGCTGCGTCCAGCGGCGCACGAAGCTGGCGACCACGAGGCGCTCGGCCAGGATCACGACGATGCCGGCGGCGTACCAGGCGGCGAACCATACGCGCGAGAATTCTTGGCCGGCCTTGAAGAAGAACACGCCGGCGAGCAGCAGTGCGAACGCGCCTGTCCAGGCCAGAAGCACGCGCGGCATCTGGCGGATGAAGGAAGTGAACGTTGCCTGCGAGTAAAGGCCGAGCAGGTCGAAGCCGGCAACGGTCACGACCGCCGTCATAGCGATGGCGATCATGTAGTAGGTGCTGCCGATGACCACCGGCTCGTCGACGTAGAACGCGGCGACGGCGAAGCCGACGAGGCAGATGATGCCGATGTCGCAAGCGCGCACGGCGCCGCGGATGACCACCATCGACATCAGGCGCGTCTTGTCCTCGATGCGGAAATCGGCAAGGCGCGGCACTTTGCGCGCGATGCTTCCCTGCACCGTTTGGGGGACTGAGGCTTGGCCAACGTTGAGCATTTCGACTGGGATCCGGTGACTGTGACGCGTAAGACTGCCCATACGAACGCAGACATCGTGCCACTGCGCCGGAGAGGCGCCGTTCGGTTGGTAAGCCTTTCAGTTAAGGTTAGCGGCCGAGGCGCTCGGCGTAGAAGGCCAGCACTTCGCCGGCCGCGCGTTCGACCGTGAAGCGCTCGGCAACCGCCGCTTTCAGGCGCATCGCGCGTTCTTTTGCGGCCTTCGGTGCGTCGAGGAAGCCTTGCATGGCGGCTCGCCAGCACGTCGACGTCGCCTGGAATCATCAACGGCGTGTCGGTGCCGTTAACGATTTCCGGTATGCCGCCGACGTCGGTCGCCAGCAGCGGCATGGCCGAGGCGGCCGCTTCCAGGACAATGTAGGGCATGCTTTCGGCCCGCGATGGGACAACCAGACAGCGGCCGAGAGGGAAGGCGTCGCGTGCCGGCATGGCGCCCGGAAACACTGATGCGGTCGCCGAGCCCCAGACTCGCCGGCCATGGTCTGGATGGCAGAAGCGTCGGGTCCGGCTCCGACGATGACGGCCCGAACCGGTTGCGTCGCCGCGATCTTGCGCCAGAGCCTGCAGCAGCACGTCGACGCCCTTGAGCTGGCGCAGCTCGCCGATGAAGAGGAAGTCGGCGGCGTCGGCATTGGGCTGGTGGGGCGCGAAATCTCCCGCCTGCAGGGCGTTGGTGATCACCCGCTCGGGAACGCGCCCGGCGCCGACGCGCTTGTTGTAAACGCGGCGGATGAAGTCGCTCTCGAAGATCAGCCCGTCGGTGTAGCGGGCGAGAAATTTTTCGATCGCCGTGTAGATGAGACCCTGCGCGAGGCGAGGGGGTAATGCAGGCTGCCGCCGTGCGGGTGTGTAGAACGTCGCGACGTTACGGCCTTCGCTGCGCAGATCACGTTCTGCGAGCCGCGCGTAGGCGCCGCCCTTCGCGCCATGGCCATGCAACACGTCGGCGCGCAACTCACGCGCCCGTATCGCGAACGGCGCGGCTGGTCGCCAAATCGCCTGGGCCCGGGCGGCGTCCCATCGGAATGCGCGTGATGCCGAGGTTCAGATGCGTGGCGGCCTTGGCGAGCCGGCTCTCGGTCAGCGCATCGGCAATCGTTGAATCGATGATGTAGCCGACGTCATGCCCACGCGCGGCCTGCTCGCCGCTCAGATCGAGAACGTGGCGAAAGAGGCCGCCGACCGGCGCGCGAAAGCAATGGAGGATACGCAGACGCTCGGTCACACCCGCTCTCGATGTTCACCTGCAACTAGAAGAACCGCTCGTAAACGAAGACGGTGTCGCCGGGGCACAAGGTGTAATCGGCAGGAGCTTCGATTTGGTCAACGAGGGCGCCGAGTTTGCGGGTGATGCGGAACGAGCGATGGCTGGCGCGCTCGGTGTAGCCGCCACCGATCGCGATCGCCTGCTCGATCGTCATGCCCGACACGAACGGGTATTGGCCGGGCAGGCGCACCTCGCCGAGGATGAAGAACGGGCGGTTTTGCGCCACGTCCACGGTCACCTGCGGATCCTTGACGAACTCGCGACCGAGCTTGGCGGCGATGCTGTGCTCGAGGTCGACCGTGGTGCGTCCACGCGCACGCACCGAGCCGATGAGCGGAATGGCGATGTTGCCGATCTGATCGACCGTGTAGAGGCGCGACAGGTTGGGCTGTCCGTAGACGAACACCCGCAGCTTGTCGCCGGTGTCGAGGATGTACGGCTCAAAGCCGGTCGGGCCGCCTGACGGCCCGGCGCTGACGACCACGGCTGGGCCCCAGAGCATGGGGCCTGGCGGGGGTGCTGCAACCATGGGCGGCCCCATCGGCGCTGGCGAGACTGCCCGCTCGCCCGGATAGACGGCGGTTGCCCCAGTCGGCGACCTTGGTCGGCGCGGGCGTTTTGACCGTCGCCTCTTTTGGTGCGGTCTCCGTAACGGTGGTCGCGCTCCAGGCGGCGGCCTTCACCGGCTCGGCCGGATCGGCGCGCGGCCGGCGCCGGTGCGTCGGCGATGATGTCGACCGGCAGTACGCTCGTCAGCATGCTCAGGTCATCGAGGCCGGCCATATCGCCCTGTGCGCAGCCGCCAAGAAAGACGGCCGCGGCAGTCACGAGCGTTGCTAGGCGAATGGACATGGATCAGGAGCCGGAGCGAATGGGTTCGACGCATGTTCAATGTGCGGTCCGACCAGTTAACAAATGCTAAGCGCGTGTCCGACTTCTGGACGCTTAATGAAATCGCAACCCGACAGCGCTCTAATTTGACGCAACCATTAGGTCTCCTTTGAGCGGCAAGCTGTCCATGACTACCGCCTCCCCCGACGACATCGACATCTCCAGCGTATGGCGCGCTCTGCGCCGGGCGCTCCCGAAGCTCATATTGCTGAGCCTTGTGGCGGGTGGCATCGCCTACGCCGTGCTGTCGTCGTTCCCTCCGCGCTACACATCGGAAGCGCAGATCGAGGTCGTAGTCCCCAAGGACGGCAGTGACCGCTCGTTCAATTCGGTCACAGCGCGCCTCGACAAGGAAGCGATCAACACGCATCTGCGGTCGCTGATGTCGCCGGACCTCGCCCTGCAAATCATCAAGGAGGAGAAGCTCGCTTCAAATCCAGAGTTCAACGAAGCGCTGCAGCCGCCGAGCAAGCTCGATCGCGTCTTGAAGATGTTCGACGTCGGCAACGGCCAAGAGGAGAGCGAGCAGGATCGCGTCTTGAAAGCGTTCTTCAAGCGTCTGGAGGTCTATTCGCCGAAGGAAAGCCGCGTCATCGGCATCCGCTTTACCTCCGACGACCCGAAGCTTGCCGCCGACGTGGCGAACCGCCTCGCCGAGACCTACAGGACCATGCTGGCGGCGCGCAGCCTCTCGCAGACAGATGATGTCCAGAACGCGCTGCAGCCGAAGATCGACAAGCTCGAAAAGGAGGTCGCCGAGGCCGAGGCGGCGGTCGAGCACTTCCGCGCCCAAGCGAACATTTTCAAAGGCGGCACCAGCAATACCGGCCTCAATCAGCAGCAGCTTGGCGACATCACGACCGAGCTGACGCGCGCGCAAGCCGCCCGCGGCGAAGCTGACGCGCGCGCCCAATCGGTGCGCGAGATGGTGCGTGCTGGCACCTCGGAGTCGTTGCCCGACGTGCAGCGTTCCCCGCTCATCCAAAATCTCGTGCAGCAGCGCGTGCGCGTCGAGCGCCAGATCTCCGAATTGTCGGCGACCTTGCTTCCGGCCCATCCGCGCATGCGCCAGTTGCGCGCCGACCTCGACGGCCTGCAGCGGCAGATCAAGAGCGAGGTCGGCAAGATCGTCGAAGGCGTAGAAAAGAGCGCCTCCATCGCCGCCGCGCGCGAAGCATCCGTGCGTCAGAGCCTCGACCAGATGAAGAAGCAGGTTTCCGGCACCGGCAACGACGAAGTGCAGCTGCGCCAGCTCGAAGCGACCGCCAAGTCCAAGCGCGCCGAACTCGACCGCCTGCAAGCCCGCTTCGAAGCCAACCGTCTCAATGCCGATCGCCGCGCCGTGCCGATCGAGGCGCAGATCGTCTCGCTAGCGCGCCCAACGAGCGTGCCGAGCTTCCCCAAGCCGCTTCCCTATTCCGCCCTCGTTTCCATGGCGACGCTGCTGTTCGGCATCGCCATCGTCATCACCAAGGCGCTGTTCACCGCTGCGCGCGCTCCGGCGCATCCGCAAATGGCGGCGAAGGAGAGCGTCTCGGCCGCGCGCAGGTTTGTGGCGCCGGCCTTTGCCCCCGGGTCTGCTGGCGTGCACGTGGTGTACTCGGTGGCCGACCTCGCGCATCACCTCGTTTCGCAGCCCCAGGACATCGGCGGCTTCCGTACCCTTATGACGGGTGCAACCGACCAGGTGGACGCCGCCACCGAGGCGATCGAACTCGTCAAGGCGATGGCCGAGGCGGGCGCCGACGTCATGCTCGTCGACTGGAGCCCGGAAGGCCACGGCATCGCCGAGCAGATGGGCGCCAATCCCCGCGCCGGCCTCAACGAACTGCTGCAGGGACGGGCGAAATTCGAGGATGTCGTCACGCGCGTCCCCGGCAGCGGCGCGCATTTCATCCCGGCCGGCACCGCGGTTCTCGATCGCGATACGCTGCTCGATCCGGACCAGCTCAACCTGACGCTCGACGCGCTCGACACCGCCTACGACCACATCGTCATCGTGGCGCGCAACGATGTCGCTCATGCGCTGTTCGAGGCAATCCTCGGACGCTTCGACGCCGGCATCATCGTCAGCGAGCCCAAGCGCCGCAGCGCGACTCCGGACATGCCCGGTACGTTCCTCGGCTTCGAGGTCGCCGACATCGAGCTGTTCCGTCTCGAGCGTCCTAAATCGGACCAGCTTGCGCGCGAGCGCCTGGCGCGTCTCACGTCGAAGGGGCATCTCGAAGCGCGCGCCGGCTGATCGCCGACGCAGCGGCGCCCGGTTTAAGGGGCCGTTAGCCAAGGCGGCGATTTGGCCGACTACCTGCGCTCCGTCGATGATGCGCTCGCAAGAATATTGCAGGACAGTCGCGTCACGCACTTCGACGGATGGGAGCAGATGAGCAGGCGATCGACGGCCCTACTCAAGACCGCATTGGCGGCCGTGCACTATTCGGGTGCGGGCAACTTTCTGGCGCCGTACACGCGCGGCGCCGGCGTTATATTCATGCTGCACCACGTCGATCCGACGCCGCCGCAGCCGTTCGAGCCCAACCGCATTCTGAAGGTGACGCCCGATTTCCTCGACGAGGTCCTGCGCGAGGTGATCGAGGCGGGCTTCGACGTCATCCCGCTCGACCAGGTGCGCGAGCGACTGGCGAACGCCGACGTCGAGAAGCCGTTCGCCTGCTTCACGCTCGACGACGGCTATCGCGACAACCGCGTTCACGCGTATCCCGTCTTTCGCCGCCACGGCGCGCCCTTCACGATTTACGTGCCGAGCGATTTCGCCGACGGCAACGGCGATTTTTGGTGGCTCACGTTCGAGAAGGTCTTGCGGGCCGCGCCGCAGATCACCCTTCGCATGAACGGCGAGACGCGCCACTTCCGCCTGTCGACTCCGGCCGAGAAGGATGTGGCCTACCACGAGATCTACTGGTGGCTGCGTGCGCTTCCCGAGGGGCAGGCGCGCGCCGTCGTCGCCGAGCTTGCGGGCATCTACAATATCGACCCGGTTGCCGAGCATGCGGGCCTTGTCATGTCGTGGGACGAGCTGCGCGAGCTGGCTGAGGATCCTCTGGTCACCATCGGCGCTCACACGCGCGGTCACCATGCGCTCGCCAAGTTGAGCGATGGCGAAGCTCGCGCCGAAATGGCTGAGAGCATCGCCCGCGTCGAAAAGGAGCTCGGCCGTCCCTGCCGCCACTTCAGCTATCCTTACGGTTGCGCCAACAGCGCCGGGCCGCGCGAGTTCCGCCTCGCCGAAGAGCTGGGTCTGGAAACGGCCGTCACGACGCAAAAGGGGCTGCTCTACCCCGAGCACGCGCACGAGCTGACGGCGTTGCCGCGGCTGTCGCTCAACGGCGACTTCCAGGATTTACGCTACGTGAAGGCGCTTTTGTCGGGCGTCCCGTTCGCGGTGATGAACACGCTGCGGCGCTATGCCGGCGCGGGTTCGCCCGCCTAGTGATGATCGAGAAATTCGCCACCATGGGGTGGCGAACTTCGGAATCGGGACACTAGGTCCTGCAGTGCAGCATCGACCGCGGCGTTCGGCACCTTGATTGGCTCGCCTCCGGCCTTTATCACCCGCGCCAGAGTAGAGTAGGGGGCACGGGCCTTGGCCGTTTCCGCCACACACGACGATGCGATTGCCGAGCCGGCCGGAAGCGGCGCCGTACGCGTCTGGCTGCTGCTGGTCGCGGCGCTGGTGTTCTGCATGATCGTCGTCGGCGGGGCGGTGCGCCTCACCGACAGCGGGCTTTCGATCACCGAATGGCAGCCGCTGCTGGGCGCCATTCCACCGCTCAACGAAGCCGACTGGCTGCTCGCGTTCGAGAAGTACAAGGCGATCCCCGAGTACGCGATCGTCAACGCCGGCATGTCGCTAGATGCATTCAAGGCGATCTACTGGTGGGAGTGGGCGCACCGTTTCCTCGGCCGCTTCATTGGCATCGCCTTTGCGCTGCCGTTCCTCGCCTTCTGGTTCATGGGCAAGCTGCGCGGCCGCTTTGCCTTGAAGTGTCTCGGCGTGCTGGCTCTGGGCGGCGTGCAGGGTGCCATCGGCTGGTACATGGTGAAGTCCGGTCTCGTCGATCGCATCGACGTCAGCCAGTATCGCCTGGCGCTGCACCTGCTCACCGCGTTCGCGCTGCTATCGCTGCTCGTTTGGCTGGCGCTCGACGCGGCGCCCTCCAGCGAGCGCGTCCGCCTGCTCACCGTCACGCTCGCGCAGCGCCGTACGGCAATCGCGCTATTCCTGCTCGTCTTCGTGCAATCGGGGCTCGGAGCACTGGTCGCCGGACTGAAGGCGGGACTGACCTACAACACCTGGCCGCTGATGGACGGCAAGCTCGTCCCGGACGGGCTCGGCTCGCAGTCGCCGTGGTATCTCAACTTCTTCGAGAACGTCACGACGGTGCAGTTCGACCATCGCCTCACCGGCTACGCGGTCGTCCTGCTCGCGATAGTGCACCTGGTGGCGCTGATCCGCTCGGCGGACGATGAGCGCGTCGTCAGATCGGCCGGCCTTCTGACGGCCTGCGTGCTGGCGCAGATGCTGATCGGCATCTGGACGCTGGTATCAGGCGTGCCGCTGGGCCTCGGCCTTGCGCATCAGGCCGGCGCGGCGGTCGTTATCGCCGCCGCCACGCTGCACCTGCACGCGATCACGCGGGCTGCCGCGCCTTAGCCGATGCCGGTTGCGAGGCCGCACCGTCGAGGCCCAGCATCAGACGGATGTTCTGCACCGCGGCACCGGCGGCGCCCTTGCCGAGATTGTCCAGGCGCGCAACGAGCACGGCCTGTTTCAGGTCGGCGCTGCCGAACACGAACAGCTCCAGCTTGTCGCTGCCGTTGAGATTTTCGGCCGTGAGCCGCGAAGCCTTTGCCGCTGGTTCTTGCACGACGCTCACCAACTCCGATCCGCGATAATGCGCATCGAGCGCCTGCTCCAGATCGCGCAGGCAAGGCTTGCCGGGCAGGGTATCGAGATGCAGCGGGATCGACACCAGCATGCCCTGCCGGAAGTTGCCCACCGACGGCACGAAGATCGGCCGCCGCGTCAGGCCGGCATAGACCATCAGCTCCGGCACGTGCTTGTGCTCCATGCCCAAGCCGTAGAGCTCGAACGGCGGCGCGGTGCCGGCCTCGTAGGCCTCGATCATCGTGCGGCCGCCGCCCGAGTAGCCGCTCACGGCATTGACGGTCAGCGGATAGTCGGCCGGAATGAGGCCCGCATCGACCAGCGGCCGGATCAGCGCGATGGCGCCGGTCGGATAGCAGCCGGGATTGGCGACGCGGCGCGCTGCGCGCACCTTGTCCGCCTGCGCGGCGTCGAGCTCGGCAAATCCATACACCCAGCCGGGTGCCACGCGATGCGCCGTGGAAGCATCGAGAATGCGCGGCGCGTCGGCGCCGAGAGCATCGGCCATGGCGACCGTTTCCTTGGCCGCATCGTCGGGCAAGCAGAGCACGACGAGATCGACGTCGGCCAGCATCGCTTTGCGCGCGGCCTGATCCTTGCGCAGCGCCGGGTCGATGCTCTTCACCTCGACGCCGGCAACGCGCGCCAGCCGCTCGCGGATCTCGAGCCCGGTCGTTCCGGCCTCGCCGTCGATGAAGATCTTCGGTTGCGTGCTCATGGCGTCTGCTTCCGTGGCAGCAAAGCGCTGCGGTTGGCGCCGGCTTAATTCGCCGCGCCCTCCGATGTCAATGTCATGCCGTCAATATAAGACGCGAGCGGCCGGGCGGGGAGCGGCTATGCAAGCCCCAATCGGTGAATAATGCCCTGCCACAGCGTCTCCGAGCACCCGAAGTTGAACGCCTTGCACGTCACCTCGTGTGAGCCCGAATAGATCATGCCGAGCGCCACCCATAGGATGATCAGCAAGCCGATCCAGGTGATCCACGGGTACTTCACCAGCAGGTTGGCGATGTAATGCGAGGCGACCGCCATCAGGATGATGGCTATGGCGAGGCCGATGACGAGAACCAGGATCGAGCCCTTGGCGGCGCCGGCGACGGCCAGCACGTTGTCGAGCGACATCGATACGTCGGCGACTGTGATCAGTCCGACCGCCGACCAGAAGCTGAGCTCGCCATGAGGTTGGTCGCCTGTGTCGGCGTGGGTGTGGTGTGAGCCGGTGGTGATCTGCAGATACATTTTCCAGCAGACCCATAGCAACAGAAGGCCGCCGGCGAGCGTCAGGCCGATTATGGCCAGCAGCTGCACGGTGATGGCGGCAAAGAAGATGCGCAGGACCACCGCCGCGGCGATGCCCCAGAAGATCACCCGGCTGCGAATTTCCTTGGGAACGCGCGAGGCGGCCAGACCAACGATGATGGCGTTGTCACCCGCCAGCACCAGGTCGATCATGATGATGTTGACGAGGGCGACGAAGTTCTGCCGGTACCAGTCGATGGATACGAGGTGTTGCGCTTCTTCACCGATGGCCCCGAACAAATAGCCGAGGTCTTGCAGCAACCAATCCATCTCACCTGCCCTGTCGGATCGCTGCCGGCGGTCGCCGCAGCGTCGTGTGTCACCCCGGCCGTATGTGGCATTCCCGTGCTGCCCGGGCAAGCCTTCCCGGGCCCAAAAAGCGACAGGCCGCCCCGAGAGGCGGCCTGGCACAACATTCCAACGCAGCTTCGGGCGCTTGTTAGCGCTTGGAGAACTGGAAGCTGCGGCGTGCTTTCATGCGGCCGTACTTCTTGCGCTCGACGACACGGCTATCGCGCGTGAGGAACCCGCCCTTCTTGAGGACGGTGCGCAGGTCCGGCTCGAAGTAGGTGAGCGCCTTGGAGATGCCGTGACGCACGGCGCCGGCCTGACCCGACAATCCGCCGCCGACGACCGTGGCATTGATGTCGTACTGCGTGTTGCGGCTGACCGCAGAGAGCGGCTGCTGCAGCAGCATCTGGAGCACAGGACGCGCGAAGTACTTCGTGTAGTCCTTGTCGTTGATGATGATGGCGCCGCGGCCCGGCTTGATCCAAACGCGGGCCACAGCGTTCTTGCGCTTGCCGGTGGCATAGGCGCGGCCGAGGCTGTCGAGCTTCTGCACGTGCTGGGGAGCTCCGGCAGGCACTGCGCTCTTGATCTGCTCGAGGTCACCCAAAGACTTGGTTTCTTGCGACATCGCCTCAGACCCTCGCATTCTTGCGGTTGAGCTTCGCCACGTCGAGCTTTTCGGGACTCTGCGCCGCGTGCGGGTGCTCGGCACCCTTGTAGACTTTGAGATTGCGCATCAGCTGGCGCTGCAGTGGGCCGCGCTTCAGCATGCGCTCGACCGCCTTCTCGACGACGCGCTCGGGGAACTTACCCTCGAGGATCATGCGCGGGGTCTGCTCCTTGATGCCGCCGGGGTAGCCGGTATGGCGGTAGTAGACCTTGTCATTGTGCTTATCGCCGGTGAAGACGACCTTGTCGGCGTTGACGACGATGATGTTGTCACCGCAGTCGACGTGCGGCGTATAGATCGGCTTGTGCTTGCCCTTGAGGCGCGTGGCGATGAGAGCGGCCAATCGGCCGACGACGAGACCGTCGGCGTCGATCAGGATCCACTTCTTCACCACCTCGCTAGGCTTAGCGACGAAGGTCGGCATTATCGGGCTCCAATGCTGGATCGCCGGAACGGCGCGCGAGACGCGCTAGCCAAATCCGACGCAAGAGGCGCCTTAAAACCAGATCGGATTCGCGCTGTCAATCGCGATCTCTGGTGCATTTCGTGAAATACAGCAAAAACAATGGCTTAGAGGTTGTGGTAACAGGATACCGCTCGCGCGGCTAGGCTCGTTGCACTGCGCCCGCAAGTTCTGCCATGCGCTGTGCTTGCGGCGCACCGCGACTTGGGGCAATTGGCGAAAGTGAGTGAAACTCGCCGGCATGTCGGTCCGCGGCGCGAAAACGTCGCAAACTGGTGGTGGCAATCGCCGTTAAAAATCGTCATGCACGTACATAAATATCTAGGGAGAAGCTTCGATGCGGCACGCTCTGCAATGTTTGATCCTTTCAATGCTGCTGGGCGCCGCAGCACTATGCACGGGCGCCGTTGCGCAGGACACGAAGGACGAACCGATCAAGCAGATCAAGCTGACCGAAGCGCAGGTTAAGAGCTTCATCGCCGCCCAGCCGGATCTCGCCACCGTGGCCCCGAAGCTCCAGGAGGCGGGGGACACCATCGCGCCGGCGCTGCAGTCGGAACTCGACAACATCGCCAAGAAGCACGGATTTGCGAGCTTCGCGGAGCTGGACGACGTTGCCGCCAACATCTCGATCGTCATGGCGGGGCTCGATTCCAAGTCGGGCGAGTTCACCGAGCCGGTTGAGGCCCTGAAGAAGGAGCTGACCGACGTGACCGCCGACGCCTCAATCCCCGACGGCGACAAGAAGGAGCTGATCCAAGAGCTGAACGAGGCCATCAACACCACGCCGCGCCTCGAGCATCTGGAAAATGTCGGATTGGTCAAAGCGCACCGGCAAGAAATCGAAAAGGCGTTACAGTAGTATCGTAGGCCATACCCAGACATACCTAGAGGAGACGAGGACGTCTGATGCAGGACCGAACGGTAGTGGCCGCCAAAGCCAAGATCGGCTCCGACCCGCTGCTCCTCATCGATCGGCCGCTGGCGGGGGTTGCGCTCGTCACCTTGAACCGCCCGGACACACGCAACAGCCTGTCGCTCGACATGATCGACCGGCTGCACGCGCGCTTCACCCGGCTCGCCTCCGACCGCACCGTCTCGGCCGTCGTACTGGCCGCCAACGGGCCCGTGTTCTGCGCCGGCCACGACCTCAAGGAGCTGACCGTCCACCGCGCCGATGCCGACAAGGGCCTCGCATTCTACACCGAGGCCATGACGCGCTGCGCGGCCATGATGCAGGCGATCGTCGCCTGCCCCAAGCCGGTGATCGCCGCCGTCAACGGCACCGCCACCGCCGCCGGCTGCCAGCTTGTGGCCACCTGCGACCTCGCCGTCGCCGCGACCGAAGCCAAATTCTGCACTCCCGGCGTCAATATTGGTCTCTTCTGCTCGACGCCGATGGTGGCCTTGTCGCGCAACGTTGGCCGCAAGCGCGCCATGGAGATGCTGCTGCTCGGCGACATGCTCTCGGCTGCCGATGCCGCCGACTACGGTCTCGTCAATCGCGTCGTTGCCGCCGACCGTGTGCTTGATGAGGCGCTGAACCTGGCCGGCAAGATCGCCGCCAAGTCGCCGCTCACCGTCGCCATGGGGAAGGCCGCCTTCTACGCCCAGGCCGAAATGCCGCTCAAGGAAGCCTACGCTTATACGGCGAAGGTGATGGTCGACAACATGATGGCGCGCGACGCGGAGGAGGGCATAAGCGCCTTCCTCGACAAGCGTAAGCCGGAGTGGAAGGGCAGCTAGCCCTAAGATCCCCAGCCTATAACGGACGCGACCTGAGGAGGCCTGCATGGAGCCGCGACTGTCGCTCATCACGCTCGGCGTCGCCGATGTGGGCCGCGCGAGAAAATTCTACGAGGCGCTCGGGTTCACAGCGGGCAGCGGCTCGCAGGACAGCGTCGCGTTCCTCGACGCCGGCGGCGTGGTGCTTGCCCTATTCGGCCGTGCGTCGTTGGCAGAGGACGCAGCGATCGACGATAGCGCGCCCGGTTTCTCCGGTGTTGCGTTGGCGCACAATGCGCGTAGCGAGGCCGATGTCGATAAAGCGCTTGCTGACGCCGTCGCCGCTGGCGCCAAACTGATCAAGCCTGCTGGCAAGACGTTCTGGGGCGGCTATTCCGGCTACTTCGCCGATCTCGACGGCCACTTGTGGGAGGTGGCGCACAACCCCTATTTCACGTTCGACGCCGACGGCCGCGTCATCCTCGATATGTGAGCCCCGCCGAGCATGACCCCGCCACTCGCCAACCACGAGCGCTACAGCGACGACTACATCGCCGACATCCTGCGCGATGCGCGCGTCTTCGCCTTCGTCGGCGCCAGCGCCAACGCGAGCCGGCCGAGCTACTTCGCGATGAAGTATCTGCTCGGCAAGGGCTATACGATCCACCCCGTCAATCCGGGCGTTGCCGGTCAGAAGATCCTCGGCCAGCTCGTCTATGCCTCGCTCGCCGACGTGCCAGCGCCCGTCGACGTCATCGACGTCTTCCGCACATCGGAAGCGGCGCTGGAGGTGTCGCGCGAGGCGATCGCGCTCAAAGACAAGCTTGGCCTCAAGGTGCTGTGGATGCAGCTCGGCGTGCGCAACGACGTGGCGGCGCAAGAAGCCGAGGCCGCCGGACTCAAGGTCATCATGAACCGCTGCCCGAAGATTGAGTATGGCCGCCTCTCCGGCGAGATCGCCTGGGCCGGCGTCAACTCCGGCACCATCTCTAGCGTGCGGCCGAAGCTGGCGCCGAACGGCGTGCAAAGCCTCAGCCTCGGCAAACGCTAGGCTGCTCCGAGGGCGCCCTCCTTAAGCGCGCCTCCGGCGCGACTTCCAAACTTTGTAAGTCGCCTTGTCTCGTCAGCGGCGCGCCCTACGTAGCGAGCATAAGAAACTTGCGAACGGAGACGGCAATGATCGATGCGACGCGGATCTTGGACATGCTGGTCGGCGGCCAGGTGGCAGCGAACCAAGCGCCGGCGCCCTACGGCATGCCGCAACAGCAGTCTCAGCAGCCGGGCGGCAACGATCTGCTCGAGCGCGCGCGCGGCATGCTTGGCGGCGTTACGGGCGGCGGCTTTGGCGGTGGCCTCGCCGGCGGCATCGCGGCGGGCGCTGTCACGTCGTTGCTGCTCGGCTCCAAGGTCGGCCGCGAATTGGCCGGCGACGCGCTGAAGCTTGGCGCCGCCGCGGCGCTGGGCGGTCTCGCCTACCGCGCCTACAGCAACTACCGAAGCGGCCAGCCGGTGGGAGCCAACACTTCCAGCCCCTCGGTGCCGTCGGTGCCGCCGAGCCCGCTGCCGGCAGCGACGCCAGCGAACGACCATGCGCTGCTGCTCGTGCGCGCGATGATCGCGGCCGCGCTTTCCGACGGCACGCTCGATGCGACCGAGCGCGAGCACATCGTTGGCCGCCTGGCCGCCGCGGGTATCGATCCCGCCGAGTTGCGCTTCCTCGACGACGAGATTGCGCGTCCGTTGTCGCCCAACCAGTTCGCGGCTGCCGCGCCCAACCCCGAGCAGCGCGCCGAGATCTATCTCGCCAGTGCGCTGGCCATCGACGCCGACACTGAATCCGAGCGCGCATATCTCCGCTATCTCGCGGCGACGCTGCAGCTCGACGACAAGCTCATCGCCCACCTCGACGACGCCGTGCGCGGCGCCAAATCCGGCGCAAGCGCACCGCCGAAGAAGCTGGCCGCGGGCTAGCTAGGCCTTGCTCCAGTCTGCCGCGGAACGGCTCCTGCGCTCTCGCGTTGTGCAGCGGGGAGGAAAACAGACCAAGGAGTCCGTAAAAATGAAGACATCCATCCTCGCCGCGGCGGCTGCCGTTGCCGTCGGTCTTATCGCCAGCGCCGCCCTCGCGCAGGAAGCCGGTTTTGGAAACGACCCCAATGCATCCAAGAACCAAGTACCGGCCCCGAGCGTGAACAACGCCGCCGATCCGGCTGCCGGCAACCCGGGCTCTGCCGCGCAGGTCCCGACCGCGCCGCAGAAGCAGGAAGACCTCTATGACAACGGTTCCAGCGGTGCCAGCACCGGTGAAGCGGGCAGCGGCGCGGCCAAGCCGCCGCAGATGAAACCGCAGACCTCGAACCCGTCTCCGTAACCATAGCGGCAGACGCGATGAATGCCCGCTGCCTGACCAGCGGGCATTTTTCGTTTGGCACAGCCGATGCGTGGAACGGCCGGCTGCGGCCGTTCAGCAGGATTAGGTGCGGTACCGTACCTGTGATAGTCTCGAATTACTCACGCAGCACCGAGCCCGCTCCCGCTCAGCGGACTTTGCCTCCCTCGTCGATCATCGCGTTTTGTTGCGCGTGTGAGGATTGATCGACAGCTCGGGACATAAGCGACCACCCAAGGTCGCATTGCCCCCGGCCGTTCGCGCTTTGCCGCGCCTCTATACGTCGTGCAACGCCCAAGCTTCGAAGGGATGGCATCGGGATTCCGACCATCGCCAGACAAGCGCGCGAATGAGCATCTTTTAGGTGGAGGTCGGTATGGACACGCAAGCACTGCTCAGCGAGCAGCGACGCATCGGCGACGAGTTCCGGAGTGTCGAAAAGACGGTGCTGGAATTCAAGAATTTGCTCTCCCGCTCAGGCTTGACGACACCCACGCGCGCGCGGGCGGAGGCCATGTTGTCGTCCAGCAGCAGCGAATTGGTCCGCCTCGGCCAGCGACGGCTCGAGCTCGATGCATCCGTCACGTCTTTGCGGTCGACTAAAATCTCCGCACTCTGAAAGGACAATCGCTCATGCTTGTGTGGTTCACGCCCCAGATCGTCGTTCTCCTCGGTCTCATCGCCGTCAGCGTCGGCTATGCGATCTACCATGCGTATGCGTACCCGCCGGCCAAACTGCAGACTGTGGCCATCGGCGTCTCCGGCGGCACGACCCCTCCCGGCGTTTCCCCGCGCCGGTGGCGCGCATGACGGAAACGTCGAACCAAAGGTCGGTGACGTTCGCGCATCCGTTTTCCTTGGAGGGCATCGAAGGAATGTATCCGCCGGGAACCTACGCAATCTCGGAAACGCGCGAGCAGGTCGAGGGACTGTCCTTCATCGGCTACCGGCGGACGAAGACGACGATCGAGCTGCCGGGCTCAAACCCGGCGTACGTCTCGCGGCAGCTAGTCGAGGTCGAGCCCGACGAGCTGGCGGCGGCCTTGGCGCGCGACGCACGGGGGGATCATGGCCAGCCATAAGTTCAAGGTCGGCCAGACGGTCGGCTATGCGCGCTCGCATATCGGCATGGTGCCCTCGGCGCGATCGTACAAGATCGTGCAGCTGATGCCGGCCGAGGGCCGCGAGAAGCTCTATCGCATCAAAGCGGTCGCCGAGGTGTTCGAGCGCGTGGCCAGGGAGAGCGAGCTGTCTATCACTACCGCGGCAGGCTGATTTTAGACAGGCAAAGTGGCGTTCAGACCATTAGGAGATCGTCATGGCAACGACCCCAATCGGATCTCCAACCAACGTTCTGGTCGTGGAAGACGAGATGGTATTGCGCATGCGTGCAGTAGACATAGTTGAGGATGCGGGGTTCACCGCGGTGGAAGCAGTCAACGCAGATGAAGCGCTCTCCATTCTCGAAGAGCGTTCGGACATTGCCCTGCTGTTCTCCGACATCCAAATGCCGGGCAGCATGGACGGGCTGAAGCTGGCCCACGCCGTGCACGCTCGTTGGCCCGCCATCAAGATCGTTCTTGTGTCGGGGCAGATCAAATTGACCGATGCCGACAAGCCGGCCGACAGTCGCTTCTTCGGCAAGCCCCTGGTCGTGAAGGAAATGATCGGCGAGCTACAGTCGATGATCGGCTTGGGAGCGCTGAAAATCGTTCCGGATGTTGTGCTGCCGCTCAAGGCTGACGTTCCCGTGGATGCGACGGTTGCCGAAACCCATCGCTCGGCCACCCAAGAGGGCCTGACGGCGGAGAACGACAGCTTGCGCTTGTTGCTCGAACAGGCAGGCATCGATGCCAAGGCCCTTCTCGCGCAGGCAGGCATAGACGCCAAGGAGCGTGAAGCCGCCGACAAGCTGCAAAAGCTCATCCTCGAAGAGCTGCATCATCGCATCAAGAACACGCTGGCAACGGTGACCGCCATTGCCTCCCAGAGCCTGCGGACGGCAACCAGCATCGAGCACGGGCAGCAAGCCATCGAGGGCAGGTTGATCGCGCTCGGGCGCGCGCACGATCTGCTGCTTCAGGTCAGCTGGGCCAATGCCAGTCTTGCCGACACGGTTCGCGGTGCGATCAAACCCTACGAAAGCCCGGGGTCCGCACGTTTCTCGATCGATGGGCCTGACATAGGGATCACATCCAGCGCCGTGATCGCGCTGGCACTGACGTTGAACGAGCTGTGCACCAACACCACGAAATTCGGCGCGTTGTCGGTGCCGAACGGGCGCATCAACATCGCATGGGTGATCGACGAGCCAGCTCAGCGGCTGAAACTGACTTGGACCGAAGCGGGTGGCCCGGCCGTCAGCACGCCGACGCGGCGAAGCTTTGGCACCCGCATGATGGAAGCCCTTGGAAGGCAACTGAACGGACAGGTGCAATTGGCTTATCAGCCAGCGGGCTTTGTCTATGCGCTCGATGCGCCGCTCAGCGCCCTCACCGCGAAGGTTAGCGCTGCTGCGTGAGCGAGCCGCGAATACCGTTAGGCCGCCTTGGTTGCGGGTGTTACAGGGTAACGATGACAGGACAACCGATCGCTCAGATTCTGCCGCGCAAGCGGCGCCCGCAATGGATCGTACCGCTGGTGACAGCGCTGGTCTTCCTCGCCGTGATCATGGTGCTCTACCAGCCCGGATAGTCGTTGAACGGGCCGCCCGGCGGCAGTCCACATGCGGGCGCTCATGTTATGTTGCGCCTCACTCGAGCCAGGCCTAGGTCGGCGCGCAGAGAAGCTGCGATGACGCCGTGCCGGCGCGAAGGAGGAACGCATGACTGACAATTTCGAAGAACACAAAATCGATAAGCTCATCGCGGACCGCAAGGCTGCAGCTGCGGCGGCGGTCGCTAAGGATGCCGCGATTCAGCAACGCGCATCCGAGCTAGCAACGAGCGTGCGCGATGCGTTCGCCGAGGTCGAGGTGACGCTTCGCGCGGAGATCAAGAAGGCCAACGACGCCATCAAGCGGGGCGCGGGCACGGAAGAATTCAAATACCAACCGCATTCCAACCCCGGAGCTGGAAGCCTGGCGTCGGCAGAGTTGATGCTGGTGAACGCGGGTACTGTGCTCAGCCAATATTCGATGACGATCGACGCGACGACGGGCAAGATTGCGGTGCGCAGCAAAAGCGGCCCCCTCAGTCAGGGCTTGACGAACGTTCTGACGGTCAAGGGGAGCGACTGGGCCGATTTCCTCACCGACATGTACGCCGGCAGCACGCGATGAGCCGCTGATCGCGTCCCCGCCTTCCGCCTAGCTCAGCACCACGGCGTCGAGCACGGTGCCGAAGTGGCAGGCGGAGGCGACCAGCACGAAGCCGTGCCAGATATGGCGTACCGCGGCCCGCAACCCCCTACTTCTGTCCCGCCTTCCACTTCTCGACGGCCGCCAGCGTGTTGGCGACGTGGCCGGCGGGGTCGAGCGCGGTGTACTCGAAGATGATCTCGCCGCCCGGCGCGATGACGTAGGACGTGCGGTTGGCGTATTCCGGCTTGCCGGGCAGCACAGCGTCATAGGCCGCCATGATGTCCTTGCCGGCGTCGGCGGCGACGGGGAACTTGCTGCGGCACTCGCTGACCGAGAATTTGCTGAGCACGTCGATGTCGTCGGCGCTGACGCCGATGACGCTGGCCCCGAGGGCAGCGAACTTGTCCACCGCCTCGGCAAACTCGTGCGCCTCTTGCGTGCAGCCGGGCGTGAAGGCGGCCGGATAGAAGTAGAGCACCACCGGCCCCTTTTTCAGCGCATCGGCGAGCGAGTAGCTGAACTCCTTGCCGCCGAGCGAGGCGATGGCGGTGAAGTCGGGCGCCGCGGTCCCGGGCTTGAGCGCGGCCAGGGTCGGTAGCGCGAAGAAGGGGGCGGGAAGCGCGAGCAGTGCTGCTGAGAGGATGGCGGCGGCGAGGCGCATCGGGGCGAGTCCGTCATGGCTGGAATGGGTAGCACCCATACTAGCCCGATCGCCGTCAGCTAGCGAGCCCGCGGTGAGCCGCTGACCGCGACCTCGCCTTTCTCCTAGCTCAGCACCACCGCATTCATCACGGCGCCGAAATGACAGGCGGAGGCGACCAGCACGAAGCCGTGCCAGATGGCGTTGTGATACGGCAGCCGCTCGCGCAGGTGGAACACGACGCCCACCGTATAGAGCGCGCCGCCGACCAGCAGCAGCGTCATCGCCATCGGTGACAGCGTGGCGAGCAGCGGCTGCATCGTGAACACGCACGCCCACCCTTGCACCAGGTACAGCAGGTACGAGGCGCGTCCGAGCTGCGCCGGGGCGATGAGCTTGGCCGCGGCGCCGGCCAGCGCAATGCCCCACACCGCGGCGAGCAGAGCAAAGCCGACGGTGCCGCCCATCTTGGCGGCGGCGAACGGCGTGTAGGTGGCGGCGATCTTGATAAAGATGGCGGCGTGGTCGCAGCGCCGCAGCAGCCAACGCTTGGGACCGCGCGAAAGATTGTAGGCGGCGGAGAAGCAGAACATGGCGAGCATGCCGAGCGCGTAGATGACGACGCTGGTGGCGGCGTTGGTCGGCAGATGCTCGAGGGCGAGGGTGACGAGGATGATGGCGGCGATGAAGCCGGCGGTGACGCCGATCGCATGCACGCAGGCGTCAGCGATTACCTCGGCCCTGCTGTAGCTGGGAAAGACATCATCCGACATGCGGCGAGTCCCACTTACGCATACTCGGCCGGATTACGACCGGAGGCGATCGCGCACGCCTCGGAGCAGATAGTGGGAAGGTGGGCGTTAAAGGCGGCCCAACAAAGAGCGTTGCCAGTGTGCTAACGCGCGGCCTAACGCGTCCGGTCTTGCCTCGTCGCTGGATTATGCATCGGCAACCCTGTGCCTGCCGCGCCCCCCGCTCGCCGCCTAGCTCAGCACCACGGCGTCGATGACGGCACCGAAGTGGCAGGCGGAGGCGACCAGCACGAAGCCGTGCCAGATGGCGTTGTTGTAAGGTAGGCGCTGCCACAGGTGGAACACGACGCCGACCGTGTAGAGCACGCCGCCGGCGATCAGCAGCGCCAACGCCGTCGTCGATAGCGCGGCGAGCAGCGGCTGCAGCGCGAACACGCACGCCCACCCTTGCGCGAGATACAAAACATAGGATGTTTTCACGAAGCGCGCCGGCATGATCAGCTTCGCGGCGGCGCCGAGCACGGCGATGCCCCACACGGCGCCGAGCAGCGAGAAGCCGGCGATGCCGCCCATCTTCAGCGCGGCGAAAGGTGTGTAGGTGGCGGCAATCTTGACGTAAATGGCGGCGTGGTCGCAGCGCTGCAGCAGCCAGCGGCGCGGCCCGCGCGTCATGTTGTAGGCGGCGGAGAAGCAGAATACGGCCAGCATGCCGGCGCAATAAATGACGATGGCGGCAGCGGCGGCGGCGTCGAGATGCGTCAGGGCGATGGCGATAAGGGCGGCGGCGGCGATCAGCC
This sequence comes from uncultured Alphaproteobacteria bacterium, assembly GCA_963722495.1. GTDB lineage: Bacteria > Pseudomonadota > Alphaproteobacteria > Rhizobiales > Hyphomicrobiaceae > Hyphomicrobium_A. Next base: position 145,311 of record CAVRND010000008.1, read on the forward strand.
CGGCGGCGACGCCGATGGCGTGCACGCAGCCGTCCGCGATCAGCTCGGACTTGGTATAGCTGGGGAAGAGGCTACTCATGAAATACGAAGCGGCACATACGAAACGGCCGGCGGCTGATGTCAGCGCGCCGGCCGGGTCTAAGGCTGCTTAGCGCAGCTCGATGCTCTGCACCGAAATCTTGCCGCTCTTGCGGTCCTCGCCAGCTTCGAACGACACCTTCTGCCCTTCGTTGAGGCTGTGGATGCCGGCGCGCTCGAGGGCGCTGGCGTGCACGAAGACGTCCTTGTCGCCGCCATCCGGAGCGATAAAGCCGTAGCCCTTCTGGGCGTTGTAGAATTTCACGGTGCCGTTGGTCATGAGATGCGTTCCTAAGAGGCTATACAATGCTAACGGGCCGACTCGCGCACGTGTTCTCGTGCCGATGCCGGCCCTACGTTTCGAAAGTTGGTAGGTTGCAAGGAATCGGGGCGTTGGACTGTGCCTAATACGCCGCGGCTCGGTCATCCGGCCAAAAGTCGATTTCGGGAACCTGCGCGCTAAGCGCCGATAAATCAAGTAGCAAGTCCGTGGCCCCCGACGGCGCCAGTGTTTGCGGGCGCTTCGTGCATCCACAACCCGGGGGTTGCCCGCCGCGTCGGCCCGCGCTAGCCCATGCCCATGACCGAAAAACCGATTCTACCCGGCCCCGACGGCATCGAGCCGATCAACCTCAGGGACGCGCTGGAAGAGCGCTACCTGGCGTACGCCCTGTCGACCATCATGCACCGCGCGCTGCCCGACGTGCGCGACGGCCTGAAGCCCGTGCACCGGCGCATCCTCTACGCCATGCACCAGTTGCGGCTGACGCCGGACGGCGGCTTCCTCAAGTGCGCCAAGATCGTCGGCGACGCCATGGGCGACTATCATCCGCACGGCAACCAGGCGATCTACGACGCGCTGGCGCGACTGGCGCAGGATTTCAACGTGCGCTACCCGCTGATCGACGGGCAGGGCAACTTCGGCAACGTCGACGGCGATAACCCGGCCGCCGAGCGCTATACCGAGGCGCGCATCACGACGACGGCCGCCGATCTGCTCGAGGGCCTCGAAGAAGAGACGGTCGACTTCCGCCCCAACTACGACGGGCGCAAGATGGAGCCGGTCGTTCTGCCGGCGGCGTTCCCCAACCTGCTTGCCAACGGCTCGTCCGGCATCGCCGTCGGCATGGCGACCAACATTCCCCCGCACAACGCCGACGAGCTGTGCGCCGGCCTGTTGCATCTCATCAAGCATCCCAACGCCACCATCGAGAAGCTGGTGGAGATGATCCCCGGCCCGGATTTCCCCGGCGGCGGCGTGCTGGTGGAGCCGCGCGAGCAGATCCTCGAAGCCTACAAGACCGGCCGCGGCGGCTTCCGCCTGCGCGCCAAGTGGACGAAGGAGGATACGGGCCGCGGCACGTATCAGATCGTCGTCACCGAGATCCCCTACCAGGTGCAGAAGGCCAAGCTGGTCGAGCGCATCGCCGAGCTGCTGACCGAGAAGAAATTGGCGCTGCTGGGCGACGTGCGCGATGAAAGCGCCGAGGAAATCCGCCTCATTCTGGAGCCCAAGAGCCGCACCGTCGATCCGGTGCTGCTGATGGAGAGCCTGTTCCGGTTGACGGAGCTGGAGGTCCGCTTCGGCCTCAACATGAACGTGCTGTCGGGCGGCCAGATCCCCAACGTGCTGTCCCTGCGCGACGTGCTGCGCCAGTGGCTGGAGCACCGCATCGACGTGCTGGTGAGGCGCTCGCAGTTCCGCCTGCGTAAGATCGAGCACCGCCTCGAGGTGCTCGACGGCTACCTCATCGCCTACCTCAACATCGACGAGGTGATCCGCATCGTCCGCTTCGAGGACGATCCGAAATCCAAGCTGATCGCGCGCTTCAAGCTGAGCGAGGTGCAGGCCGAGGCGATCCTGAACCTGCGCCTGCGCTCGCTGTCGAAGCTGGAAGAGTTCGAGATCAAGACCGAGCACGACAAGCTGTCGAAGGAGCTCCGCCAGCTGCAGCAGCTGCTCAAGTCGGACGACCTGCAGTGGGAGCGCATCGCCGAGGAAGTGAAGGCGACGCGCGAGCGCTATTCGAAGTCGACCAAGCTCGGGGCGCGGCGCACCTCCTTCGCCGAGGCGCCGGTGATCGACATCGATCTCGACGCGGCGCTGATCGAGAAGGAGCCGATCACCATCGTGCTCTCCGACAAGGGCTGGGTGCGCGCCCTCAAGGGCCACGTCGACGACCTCGCCAAGCTGGAGTTCAAGCAGGGCGACAAGCTGCGCCGCGCCATCAAGGCCTCGACCACCGACAAGCTGCTGCTGCTGGGGACCAACGGCAAGATCTTCACGCTGGAAGCTTCGCTGCTGCCGGGCGGCCGCGGCCACGGCGAGCCGGTGCGGCTGATGATCGACCTGGAAGAGAACCACGACGTCGCCGACGTCTTCATCTACCAGCCTGGCCGCAAGCTGCTGATCGCCTCCACCGGCGGCTACGGCTTCATCGTGCCGGAGGACGAGGTCGTTGCTTCGACCCGCAAGGGCAAGCAGGTGCTGAACGTCACCGAGCCGGAGGAAGCCAAGCTGTGCGTGCCGGTCGACGGCGACCACGTGGCTGTCGTCGGCGAGAACCGCAAGCTGCTGATCTTCAAGCTCGACGAGGTCAACGAGATGACGCGCGGCAAGGGCGTCATCCTGCAGCGCTTCGCCGACGGCAAGCTGGCCGACGTGCGCGTGTTCAAGAAGGCCGACGGGCTCACCTGGCTCGACAGCGCCGGGCGCACGTTCACGCTCTCATGGTCGGAGCTGCGCGACTGGGTCGGCGTGCGCGCCCAGGCGGGCCGCGTCGTGCCGAAGGGCTTCCCGCGCAGCAACTAGCTTCGGGCCGGCGTTTTAGGAGCTGGTGACGTTGCAATAGCCCTTACCCGGCTTCGCCGTCTGTCTGAGAAGGCGCGGTACCGGCATCTTCAGCGGTAGAATTAGGTCGTCTGTCATTTCGCATAGCGAGAAGGGCAACAATGTAGAAGTCGGGGGGGACCGGTAAGCGCCAATGACGGCATGCCATGAGCACGATTGGCCAAACGTCAGTCTGCATGGCCGACAAAGCGTTGGTCCCCTGTTCGCTCTTGCAAGCATCCGCGATGACCTCCAGAAGGCCAGTGCCATCATCTCTAATCGGCAAATCTGTGATGGAGGAACCGTGCACAGCTGAGTTCATATAAATATGAGTTTCCAGAATCGTCCGCCGGAATCCACAGCTGCATCGTGCAATGAGCTAGCTTCTCCGCTGAGAATTTCGACAGCCTATGCTCAAGGTCGGGCCGACCGAGCGCACCTGTCCAAGCGGCGAGCAGTGGGATAAGCGTGCTTCCCGCCGTCGCTTCTTCGAAGTACTCCTTCGATTGCTCCTTTGGGTGCCCGACTAGGTCAGTGTATTCTGTTAGGGAAGTTGGGTAGCGACCTCCGTACAGAACTGTGAATTCGTAGCGCTCAACCATCGCTTCCAGCCAAGCCAAGAGCCTCCTGCCATCAGCAGGACTGTGCAGACAAAGCACCAGGAAAAGCGCGACGTCCGTAGCGAGATCATCACTAACCGGGAGCCGGAGTGCGCCGTTACTTTCGATGACCGACATGCCAACATCGAACAATCTTGCCAGCGACTTGTCGGTGGCCTCTGCGTCGGCGTCCTTTAATTTTCCCGCGAGCCACTTCGTCCACAAGCCGGTCATCCCGATGCGCCCGAGTGCATCGAAAAGCTTGAGGTTCACATCTACTGAATTACGGGAAAGAACGGCCATGCCAATCGCGTCCCGAACACGCGATCTGGGCGCTAGCACTTTCTCGACGTAGTTCGTCGCAACCAAGACATGTAGCTTGATCAGCTGATCAACAACTCGCGCGAGGGCTCTGGCATCAGCCCCGTCCTGCCCAATAAGCGGCTTGATAATCTCCCAAACAGCAAGGATCGAAAGCTCACTTGCACGATACGGCGCCTCTATATTTTCGAGGTCGCGAGCCCAAACGTACAGAACCCAAAGGCAGATGTACATCTGTCGAGCCACGCGAACTCGTGCGCTTGCATCGGAACTCGCAGCACTAACCAGTTGGCGCACCAATCTCGCGAAGTGTCGATAGGACACCTCAGGCTCGTCGAGCAGCGCCACCGCCTTTTGGAAATGTGATCGCTCCGCTTTTGCGAGCAAATCTTCGCGCAGAACACCCTGTAGCAAGAGGGTCGCAATCTTGTCGCCATTCCACTCTTCGAAGCTGATTTTGTCTGTGGTGTGGGCTTCGATGTAGCCGGTCAGGCTCTGGCGAACTTGCTCCTGGATGTCGCCCCCGAGGCAGATGCAGATGACGATTGCTCGGTTCGCATGCTCCTTTGGGATGCGCGAGGGAATATAAGCGTCCTTGATGTCATCAAGTGACGGGCGCAGCGCCTGCGGTGAAGCGCCGTTCCACTCGTGCCGTGTAAGATCTCCCTTTTTTTATCGAGAACAGATAGACCTTCGCATCATCGCCGCCTTCCGGGCCGATCGCGGCGACGTCCCACGCCGTGCTCCACAGTTCCCCGTCGTGGGCGGGAGTAAACAGTGAAACCGATTTCACTGAGTAGGTCGGGCAAGATGGCGTCGAGTTCTTCCCGTTCACGCAGCGAGGCAAGGTATTCGCGGAGTATGAGCTTCATGACTTAAGCTGGCCTGCGCGGAAAGTTCGTAGGACCATGTCGAGTCCAACGGGATCAACGTCTCCATCCTCGGCCACTCGCTGGTCGTCGAGAAGCCGTGCAACTTCATGTGCACCGGCCGCCGTTCCCCGTTGCCATCCTCAATAAATGCTACTGACCCACTACCGTGAAGTAGAACTGTTCTGTGCACAATGTCGTGGAATATTGAGCGTCGGTGTGCGTCCTTGAGAATTTCGCGAGTTAGGTTGGCATCACGAATGCGCTCGAGCTGCCGTTGATACTCCGACGGATGAAGCTCCCTTACCGCCTGGATTTCATGTATTCCCGCTAAGTACGCTCGCGCTTGAGCGAGAACATCCGCGACGTAGGGATATGCTCGGTCGGTCTCCGGTAGCGCTTCGAGATATTGAAGAGTGGCCCCGCTAAAACTGACGATTAACGGATCGATCAATAGTTGCTTTATCGCGCTAGCGAGGTCGGCATCCGCACTACGCAACGTCGCCACCAAAATGGATGCTGCCGCAACCGGCTGCATAAATAGATATCCGACAGCCTTGCCGCACATGAGATACCGCTGCGCCGGATTAAGCCCCAGGGTTTCAACATCGACATTAAGGGGTGTCCCCCGCAGGTCACGTCCGGCGATTAGATCGGCAACCGCCTGGCAAAGACGGCGCTTGCCGCTGGCTAGCCAGAGGGCGAGCGTCCTATCAAAGGCACTTCTTCGCTTCTCGATCCATTCCGTTGTGAAGCTATCGAAGCTTCCGATCGGCAGGGCGTCATTCTCACGTCCGACCATATCCTCGACATACTGAATTGCCGCGTCCGCGCAATCACCCTTCAGCGTGGCGCGAAGCGCGCCATCGATGAGATCAACCGTTCCGTTGTTCTGAGGCTGAACTTGGCGAAGGGCATTGAAGAGGAGCTGACCCAGATTGGTCGGACACCATGCCCCTGAGGCGAAGAGCACTTGGCTCGCAACGTGGACTGTCGCTGGGCCGCAGATCTCGGTAACTCGACTAGCTGCGGATATCGCCTCGTTGGTCGGCGTCACCTTTGCTTGCACAAACGGGAGAATCGCAGCTGCTAGGATGTGGGCCTTGTCTGTATCCGTTTCGGCCGCGTCGATAAGCGCCGAAGCCGCGCTGACTGTTCTTGCCCGCGCATCGTCTTCTGAATGTGCGGTTCTAGAGATCGCTGTCAGTGCCGAGAGCCGGACCTTTGGATTTGCATGCCCCATTAGCTCTCGCATCTGTGCAAGATCTGCGGTGGCAATCAATGCAAACGTCAAATGCTCGAGTGCAAGCGCATGGCCCTCGCACGCTTTCACCACAACATCGTTCGCGCGCGTTTTTTCTGCCCTGAGCCACTCTACAATGGCTTCGTTCGGCCTGTTCGCCATTAAGTCGCTGCCGCCCTTTTTTACGAGCGTGTGAGTGCAGCGCATCATGCGATCGACCGGAACGTCCGTTAACTGCGGTATCGCGCGCCGGTAGAAGTTTTGCGCAACGAAGAAATCGTGGCCAGTGAGCGCCTCAAACTCTGCGCTCTCGATAGTGGAGAGCAGGTCGATATTGGCGCGATTGTGAAGTTCGACACATTCGGTGATCAGCTCGTCTGTCTCGCTGAAATCCGCCTTCGACGATGAAGCTGAGTAGGGTGCCGTCGCGATAGCTATTCTTCACCGATCTTTCCGAGTGGTTCATTGCGATGACCCCTCCTAGGTGGGCGTAGTCGTGACGGGCAAGGCGCGGCGACCTGAGGAACTTCACGCTGGCGAATCCGTGCGCCGACCCTGACGCAAGCGGAAAGTGCGCTTGAGTCACAGGAAAGAATCAAGCGATCTGAGGGACATGACAAAGCACATCCTCTCGCTCCGCTACGACGGGCTCGACGCCGCCAGCCACCACGGGATCGGCACCGCAGGATCCAAGCAGGTCATCGGCGGCGCGCAGATCCTGCTGGGTGCGCACGCGCACTACTACGCCGGCGGCAAGGTCCCCGACCGTGTCGACGATCGCGGCGCAGGCTTCAAGAATTTCTCGACGTCGGACGCCGCCAGGGCTCGGTCATCTTCGACATCGCGCTGCTGATCACGGCGACGCCGATTTGGGACGTCGCGGAGGCGCACTACGGTTTCGATCGGTTCTTCGCCAAATCCTACGCCGCTCACCGCGCGGGGAAGCTGTTCGAAGAGCCGCCGCACCAGCGCCGCGCGGACGGACCCGGCGGCCATGCGCCGCTGCCCGATCTCGACTACGCGCGCGAGCACGAGCGTCGCCGGCTTCTGCAGCGCATGCAGCAGGCCGTGAGCTTTATTTCTGCGCCGCTGGGCATCACGGCTTCGGTGGTTGAGGTGTCGATCGACGGCAAGCGCATCGACACCCTGCGCGCCCGCCAGCCGGGCACCAACGACATCCATGAATGGCTGCAGGCCTTCCGCCAGGGGAAGGTCGGTTCGAGCCGCTTTCAGTGATGTCGTCGGCGCTGTCGGGCCGCGACCCGCTCACTTCCAGATCAACGTGCCTTCCTGGATGACCAGCGTCTTGGCCTTGCAGTAGTCGACCGGCGCGTCGAAGTAGCCGCCGTCGGTCAGATGGATCTGCGTGCGCACCTCGCACTTGCCCTCGTCCGTCTCGAAGTCGAGCTTGATCGTGTCGCCGGGCTCCAGGCGATTGGAGAGCCAGTTCTCGCTCCACTCGCCGTCTTCCTGCGTGCGCAGTTCGATTGCGGTGTCGTTCGATTGGTTCTCGACGTCGAAGTACCAGTGCTTGTCGTCTTCCGCGTTGGCCGGGCCGGCGGCGAACATGCCGACTGCCAAGGCCGTTCCGACTATCGCTGCCGCAATCGCGGCGGTCGTGCGCGTCATTTTCGGTTCCCCCATTTTTATGTCGTGATGCAGGCGTGGCTTCGCTCGATCGTCGCGCCTGCGGATCAATGTCCCGTGCCGAACTTGTAGACGATCTCGGTGGTCGCGGTGCCGACCACGGGATCGAACTGCAGGGAAAAGGGCGGCGAGATTCCGCTCTCGGTGCGCGCGTCCTTGCCGTAGTCCGCGTAGCGCGCCTCGTTGCGCCAGAACCATCCCTCGTGCATGGCGACTTCCAGCCCGCCGCCGACAAACCAGCCGCCGGCGTCGTAGCTCTCCAGACGGCCGCCCGGCAGCGGCGCGCCGGTATAGCTGTTGCGCAGGGCCGCGCCCGAGAAGTGCGTCTGCGTGTAGCCGACGCTCCAGTAGTTGAGGATGTCGGGCGTCATGAGCCAGCCGGCGCGGGCGCCGAGGAACCACGTCTGGTCCATGCTGGTTTCGGCGGTCGTGAAGACCGCGTCGCTCACGCGTCCCTGCATGCCGGCGAAGTCGTAGTTGAACAGCACGCCGGCGACGATCTTTTGCGTGAACTGGTAGTCGTAGCCGAAGCCGACTTCGCCCAGCCAACCTTTGCCGGCGTGATCCGTCTTGGCGCAGGACACGCAGCCGGCGGGGCTATCGGTCGTCGTCGTCGCGTTCCAGAAGCCGTAGCCGATACCGGCATTGGCGTAGAAGCCGGTCCAGCTCTGCACTTGCAGCGGGACGGGCGCGGCGGGTTCGTAGCCGTCTGCGCAGGCAACTCCCGCTGCGCAGATCAGACACGTGGCGATGACGAGTGAAGAAAGTTGCCGGCGCATGGATGCCCCCGAAGTGCATGGCGCGACGGATCATCGCCTCAAGGGCGTGGACGGATTCTGTTGGCCGTGTCTCGCGCCGGCGGCGTGGCCGCTGTCCGCGCCCACAGGCAAATTCACGGCCAGCGGGAGAAGCACTGGACGAAGTACGTGCACGGTCCGAAGAAGCAGGTGCCGTTGGCGACCCCGACACCGATGTGATTCATTTCCGTGCCGACCAGATGTTTGCGGTGACCCGACGAGTCGAGCCACATCCTGAGCGCGCTCTCGGGCGTGGTCCCGTTCCCGCGCGCGATGTTCTCCGTAATTCTGATCACGCGCTGACCCGCGATGTTGCGGCGTTGGTAACGCTTGGTCGGTGAGCTGCCATCGGGGGCGAAGTGATCGAAATAGCTTCGCCGTGCCATGTCCTGGGCGTGATCGAAGGCCGCCGCCGAGCAGACCGGATCTTCCGTGAAAGCGGGAAGGCCATTGCGGCGCCGAAACGCGTTGGTGATTTTGATCGTCTCCGCCGCCTGCACTTCGAACGCGTTCAGCTTTCGCGGCGGCGCAGCCGGGGGCGCCTGAACAACGGGAGTGGGAGCCGTTGCCTGCGGGATCGTTTCCGTCTGCCACGCACTGGTGCGCGCACCGGCAAACGCGGCGACCGGCAGCAGCATCATGAGGACGAGATGCCCGAGCACCTTGGCGACGCGGTGCCCGGCCAAGCTAGTGCCATGCGCGTGACCGGACCGAAGTCCCACTATTGGCGTCCCCTCGAATCGCTTCGTTAGTCCGATGAGATCATGTTGACCCTGAATGTGCGCTGGTCTGGGCAAGATTGTCGCCGTTTAGCGGCGACAACCAACAGCGTAGCGGCGGACGCGGGCATGGCGAGCGGCTGACGAGCCGGGGCCGCGTTACTCGGCCGTCTTTGAGGCGACGGCAGACGGCAGGTTGACGCGCCGCGACAGCGCCTCGGCGCTTTCCTTGCGCTCGCTGTAGCGGTCGACGAGGTAGCCGGCGCGGTCCCTGGTCAGCAGGGTGAACTTCACCAGCTCCTCCATCACGTCGACCACGCGGTCGTAGTAGGCCGACGGCTTCATGCGGCCGTCCTCGTCGAACTCCTGGAAGGCCTTGGCGACCGACGACTGGTTGGGGATGGTGATCATGCGCATCCAGCGGCCGAGCACGCGCATCTGGTTCACGGCGTTGAACGACTGCGAGCCGCCGCTGACCTGCATCACCGCCAGCGTCTTGCCCTGCGTGGGCCTGACGGCGCCGACCGACAGCGGGATCCAGTCGATCATCGACTTCATGACGCCGCTCATCGCGCCGTGGCGCTCGGGCGAGCACCACACCTGGCCTTCCGACCAGGCGGCGAGCTCGCGCAGCTCCTGCACCTTGGGATGGGTGTCCGGCGCGTCGTCGGGAAGCGGCAAGCCGTGCGGGTCGAAGATGCGCGCCTCGGCGCCGAACGTTTCCAGCAGGCGCGCCGCTTCGAACGTCAGGAAGCGGCTGTAGGACCGCGCGCGCAGCGAGCCGTAGAGCAGCAGGATGCGCGGCCGGTGCCCGGCGGGCGCTCCCACTTCCAGCTTGCCCGAGGCGGGAATCTGAAGGTGCTGGTGCGAAACGTTTGGAAGCGTATCGTCGGCGCCGTTCTTGCTCATTGCTGCTCACTGCCGGTCAGTTTTGCCACGACCTCACCGTCCTCTTTTGTGAATGGCCCGATGTCGGCATTGGGCAGGATCTCCAGAACCCGCTCCGATGGCCGGCAAAGGGCCACGCCCAATGGCGTCACGACAATCGGCCGGTTGATGAGGATCGGGTGCTGCATCATGAAATCGATCAGTTGATCGTCGCTCCATTTGGTGTCGCCGAGCCCGAGTTGGTCATAAGGCGTGCCCTTTTCGCGCAACAGCTCGCGCGGCGCGATGCCCATGCGCGCGATAAGGCCGACGAGTTCGGCGCGTGAGGGTGGGTCGTTCAGGTATTCGATGACGGTCGGCTCCTCGCCGCTCTGCCGAATCATCGCCAATGTGTTGCGCGAGGTTCCGCACGCCGGGTTGTGATAGATTGTGATGCGCATGGTCATTCCGCCGCCTGATGCGCTTTGCTTATCTTGCCCGCCGGTCCCGGTACAGCGGCCAGAAGCCAACGCGCCAACAGCAGGCCGCACAGAGCGCCGACGAGCTGCGCCGCGATGAAGGCGGGAACGTCACCCAGCCGGATGCCGGCAAACGTATCCGAAAAGGCGCGCGCGATGGTGACTGCCGGATTGGCGAAGGACGTCGATGCGGTGAACCAGTAAGCGGCGATGATGTAAAGGCCGACCGATACCGGTACGGCGGCCGGCTTGGCTCTCAGCGTTGCCAAAATCGTCAGCAGCAGGCCGAAGGTCGCCACGCCCTCGGCGAACCATTGGCCGGGGCCGCTCCGCACCTTCACTCCAGCCTGCCAAAGCGGCAGATCGAACATGGCGTGGGCAACAAGCACGCCGACGAGCGCGCCCGCCACCTGCGCCAGCACGTAAGATGCTGCGCTGCGGCCGCCGATGTCGCCGCGCAACCAGAAGGCGCCGGTCACCGCCGGATTGAAGTGCGCCCCCGATATCGGGCCGAGCATGGTGATGAGCACGACGAGGATGGCGCCGGTCGGCAGCGTGTTGCCGAGCAACGCCAGCGCTTCGTTGCCGCCCGCCAGCCGCTCGCCCATGATTCCCGGAGCCGATGACGGTCGCGAGCAGAAATGCCGAGCCGATGAATTCCGCCGCCAGCCGCTGCGCCAACGTCGGCGCGCTCATCGCGTCGGCTCGGGCTTCGCTGGCCTTGGTGCGGCCGATGTCGTCGAGGTGCTTCTGCAGCGAAAGCCTGCTGAGCGACGACAACGGCAAGTTCGTGAAGATGCCGATGCGCTGGTACAGCATGCGATGCGTATCGGCGAAGGCGAAGCGGCGCTCGCTCTCGGTCCCTGTCGCTGCCGAAGGGTCAGGCAGTCCCCAGTGCGCGCTCATCGGCTGACCCGGCCACACGGGGCAGGTTTCGTTGGCCGCGTCGTCGCAGACGGTGAAAACGAAATCCAGGGCGGGCGCGCCGGGCGCCGCGAACTCTTCCCAGGATTTGGAGCGCAGCGCGCTGGTGTCGTAGTTCAGCTGGTTGAGAAGCTCCAGCGCGTAGGGATGCACGCGGCCGCTCGGCTGGCTGCCGGCGCTGAAGCCTTTGTATCTGCCGTTGCCGAGCCGGTTGATGATGCATTCGGCCATGATCGATCGCGCCGAATTGTGGGTGCAGAGAAACAGTACGTTCAGCGGCTGGGTCATTTTTTTCCTCCCTTACTGGTACAGAGCATCTTCGATTTCTTGAAAGCCGTGCCGCAAAGCTCCGGCTGCCCTTGGCAGCAATCCTCGGTGAGATAGGTGAGGAGCTTGCGCATGCCGTCGAAATGCACCGCGTAGCGGATGTAGCGGCCTTCGCGGGTGGAATGCAGCAGTCCCGCGCGATCGAGCTCCTTGAGATGGAACGACGCGGCTGTCGGCGCGGCGCCGACCGCCTCCGCGATCTCACCCGCGGGCAGTCCGGAGGGGCCCTGGCGCACGAGCAAACGAAAGATGGCGAGGCGCTGCGGGTGCGCGAGGGCGGCAAGCGATATGACGGCTTCTCTTGAGTCCATGGCGCACACTACAAGAAATCTTGTAGTGTGCAAATAAAATAGATCGGCAATGCGCCTGCGCGAAAAAGAAGGCGGCGCCCGCGATAATCGCGAACGCCGCTTATCGTTTGGGTGGCAGCTGAGGTCGCTTACTTGGTGACGGCGCCCTTCACATCGACGGCGACGGTACGGGTGTTTCCGTCCTTCGTCGCGGAGCCGCGCCAGACGCCGTTTTCGTCCTTGGTCAGATTCGAAATGCCGGTGTAGCCGAGGTGCGAAAGATGCTCGCGCGCCTGCTGCTCGGTGAAGAGGTTGCCCTTCGGAGCGGTCGTGGTCTCCGTCGACGCGCCGGGCGTCGCGGCCGGGGTTTCGGCGAGGGCGGGCAGTGCCACGAGCGAGGTGGCCAAGGCAGCGGTAATTGCGATCGTGCGGATCATGTTGCGATACTCCTTTGGGGAAGCTGGATCGGCGCCGGCGCATGGTCAGCGCGCGCCTTGAGAGTAGTAGGCGGGCGGCAGATTGGCCGCCCGCGCAATCATCGTTAGATAATGTCGATCTCGGCGGGCATGTAGCTCGTCACTTCAAGACCGACTTCCTGCTCGCGTACCTGCGGCTTGTTCCAAGATTTCATCGGGCGTCTCCATGTTTTTTTCGATGGGCGCACCTGCGCCGATCTCTGATGGAGATGTGGGGGTGCGCGCCATCACACGCCAATCACGTTGGCGTTGAACGCGGTCACGCTCGTTCACATGAACGTGCTGGAACGCTCGAGGAGCGACGCGCAGAGAGCACGCGATGTGCGAGCCGGCCGAAGACAACGCAGAGACAACGTAGGAGGAGACGCCCTCGCTGCGTGATGTCCGCGGCCGGCAAGTGGGTCAGGCGTGCATCTTCGACTTCAGGAAGCCGATGGCGAGCGCGCTGAGCCCACCCATGATGCCGCCGCTCGCAAAGGCGGAGACGATGGTGCCGATATCGAGGCCGGAGGCGGCCGCGGTGCCGCCGACGCCGAGCAGGGCATGGATGAGCTGCCCGCCGATGCCACCGCCAAGCGCGCCGGCAATCGTATTGCCCGCCGTGCTCATGCCGGTGTCTTTGGTGTAATTGCCGGCCGCGTTGCCGGCCAGGGCGCCGCTGGCAAGCTGGATAAGGAGAGAAGCGATATCCATCGTCGAACCTTCCAATGCCGCCGGGGAAACTCGATGCCGATGCGCATTCGCAGCTGCCGGGTGATGCGGCGCTCAGCGTCCGGCGGGCAAAGCCTAGGGCGGTAATTATTCGACCCGGCTTAAGTTCGCGGTGGCAAATAAAGCATACGGCATTTGCCCCAATTGGACGGCATCTGCGATTGCGGCGGGCGATGGCCGTCGAATGGACTACCGGGACGTCCCGACGGAGGGGTTGGCACGCCCGAATCTGCGCTATAAACCCCCGGATGGCCCCGGCGTCTGATCCGGGGCTTCGTTGTGACTGGGGCTTGGAATGGCGAACGTTGCGGTGGTCGGCGCCCAATGGGGCGATGAGGGCAAGGGTAAGGTTGTAGATTGGCTATCGGAGCGGGCCGACATCGTCGTGCGCTTCCAGGGTGGCCATAACGCCGGCCATACGCTGGTCATCGGCGATAAGACCTTCAAGCTGTCGCTGCTACCGTCGGGCGTCGTGCGCCCCGGCAAGCTCGGCGTCATCGGTAACGGCGTCGTCGTCGATCCATGGGCGCTGTGTGCCGAAATCGAAAAGCTGGCGGCTCAGGGCGTCGTGGTGAACCGTGACAACCTGCGCATCGCCGAGAATGCGACGCTTATCCTGCCGCTGCACCGCGAGCTCGACGTCATCCGCGAGGAAGCCGCCGGGGCTGCCAAGATCGGCACCACGGGACGCGGCATTGGGCCGGCCTACGAGGACAAAGTCGGTCGCCGCGCCATTCGCGCTCAGGACTTGCGTAATCCCGCGACGCTCGGCGCCAAGATCGACCGCATCCTCGTGCATCACAACGCACTGCGCCGCGGCCTCGGCAAGCCTGAGTTCTCCAAGGAGGTGATGCTTGCCGAGCTCACCGAGATCGCACCGAAGGTTTTGCCGTTCGTCGACGTGACGTGGGAATTGCTCGACACCGCGCGCCGCGCCGGCAAACGGATTTTGTTTGAGGGCGCGCAGGGTGCGCTGCTCGACATCGACCACGGCACCTATCCGTTCGTCACCTCGTCGAACACGGTTGCGGCGCAGGCCGCGACGGGCTCGGGCATGGGGCCCCGCGGCATCGGATATGTGCTCGGCATCGCCAAGGCGTACACGACACGCGTCGGCTCGGGGCCGTTCCCGACCGAGCTCACCGACGAGATCGGCGAGCGCATCGGTCAGCGGGGGCGCGAGTTCGGCACCGTGACCGGGCGCAAGCGCCGCTGCGGCTGGTTCGACGCGACGCTGGTGCGCCAGACCCTCAAGATCGCCGGCATCGACGGTATCGCCCTGACGAAGCTCGACGTGCTCGACGGCTTCGAGGAGCTGAAGGTCGGTGTCGGCTATATGCTCGACGGGGAGCGCATCGACCGCCTGCCGGCCAGCAGTGGCGCGCAGGCGCGCGTGCAGCCCATCTACGAGACTCTGGAAGGCTGGACGCAGTCGACGGCCGGCGCGCGCTCGTGGAGTGAGTTGCCGGCGCAGGCGGTCAAGTACGTGCGCTATATCGAGGAGCTGATCGAGCGGCCGGTGACCATGCTGTCCACCAGCCCCGAGCGCGACGACACCATCCTCATGAAGGATCCGTTCGCCGACTGACGGGCGGGAGCACAAAAGAAAGGACACCCGCCTCGGTCGAGGCGAGTGTCCGATCAATGGGTGGACCCGTACCTCGACGAGGGGATGGGGGAGGGGAGCGAGGCGCGTGTCCAGGGATAGAATGCGCGGGTGCCCGAGGCAGTTCCCGGCTACTTCCTAAAAAATTCTCGATGGCTGCGCGCTTGCAATAACCATCAGAAACGGCGCGACAAAATTTATGCCACAAAAATTATCGGGCGATGCAACCTGAGTGTCGCGGCGCCAGAACGAGCAACGCGCCCGCCCACGGGAGCGGGCAAGGCGCGTTTGTCGACCTCATTGTGGGATGCGTTGCCTACCAGTGCAACACGCAAAAGAGGTGGAGCAGGATAATGACGCTGACCGGCACGCCGAGCAGCCAGAGAAGAAGATTGGTCCTGTTCCGTATTGCCGCGGATTGCGGCGACCGCCGAAACTCAGATCACATGGAAAATGTTCATCAGGATGATCACGCTGATGGGTACGCCAATCAGCCACAAGAGAACGCTGCGCATTTCCGAAACTCCCAAGTCGTTGTCTGCCGATAAACTCGGGCCACAGACAAGAGTTCCGGCGGCCGGCAAGCTAGGAGGTCCGAAATGGCCCCTCCGCTAGGTGGTCGCTATTGCTTCTCGGTGGGAAAAAGGGCGATGGCTTCCCGCGACAGCACGCCGCCCGTGATCTCGACCTGCGAGAACGGCGCCGCATTGGCGATTTGCTTCGCGGTGATGTCGATCTGCCCGATGCGCGTCGACAGCTGGGCGATCGAGGCCGCGAACACCAGTCGCTTGATCCCGCACCAGATGATGGCGCCCATGCACATCACGCACGGCTCGCCGGAAGTGTAGAGCGTCGCATCCTTGAGATCGTCCGGCTCGTGGCCGTTAAGGAAGGCGCGGATCGCCATCATTTCGGCGTGCGCGGTGGGATCGGAATTGCGCTTGGTGCTGTTACGGCCGAATGCCGAGCACGCGACCGCCGCGCACGATCACCGCGCCGAATGGATAGTCGGCATCCTTGGCCTGCTCGATGGCCATTTGCATGAACTTGGCATCTTCCGCCGTGACCGGCGAAGTCCGGGCGCGCGCCCCGGCCGCCTGAGGCAACAACTGCGCGGTCAGCAGTACGCCGCCTCCGCTGAGCAATGACCGCCTGTCCATCGTCTGCCTCCCGCCGCACCAACCCGCGGCAAGTCTAGGCGAAGAACGCGCCGCCGGTCACCCGTAACGTGGCATCACGGGCGGAACGGTGCGATGAGGCCTGTGTGGGCCGCAAGCGCGCCCGGCACGAGCTCGGCAGCGAGCAGTCGCGCCGGATCGACCGGACCCGGCATGGTGATCTGCCCCGGTGGCACCGGGCTAAAACCGAAGCGACCGTAGTAGGGCTCGTCGCCGATCAGCAGGACGAGTTTGACGCCGGCTGCCTTTGCCGCCTCCATCGCCTCGCTGACTAGCCGCCTGCCATAACCTTGCCCGGCGAAGTCGGGATCGACGGCCAGCGGGCCGAGCAGCAGTGCGCCGTTGACGCCGCCGATTGTGATCGACGTGAAGCGCACGGCCGCGATCAGCGTCTCGCCGAGCAGCGCGACACGCACAATACCGCGATATTTTTGGCGCGCCCTCGCGCACCCGATAGGCGGTGCGCGTGAAACGGCCCGGTCCGAAGACCTTGGCATGCAGCCGGGAGACCGCGGGGAAATCGGCCGGCGTCAGTGGCCGGTTGATGACGTTCGGCGACATGGCAGTTGAGGCTCTCAAGCAAGCCGCCACGCGCCGGCGGATCGACGAATCTATAGCGGCAAAATTGGGCGGGAGGTGTGCGCCGGTGCGCGCCGCCTCGTCGCAGTGACCGTATTTACCAAGCCCTCACCACAGCGGCTCGCGCGGGACCCCATCGAATATTTCGGCGATTCGGCGGGCGGTCGGCGGGTTGATATCGTGAGGGAGGGCATTGCGGGCAAACATCGCGTGCTCGGCAATCTCGTAGTTCGGCTTCGGCTCGCGCGCCTGGCGCCAGTCGCGCACGACGAACACCGCAACATGGTCGTTGGGGAACAGGCGGAAGTTGGCGTAGATGCCAAACAGCTCGGGTTTGCCCGTCAGGGCGACGCCGGCTTCCTCGTCGAGCTCGCGCGCCAGGGCCACCTCGACCGGCTCCATGCGCTCCACGCCGCCGCCGGGAAAGTGCCAGCCCGGATGATAGGTATGGCGGATGAGTAGGATGCGCCCATCAGGGTCGATCACAGCGGCTTGCGCGCCAAGCGTCAGCCCGCGCGAAAGACGCCAATAACGCTGCAGCAGCTTCGAGATGATCCTTTGGCTGGGCAAAACCCGCTCCCTCGTTGCGCGACGTTTTACGCGGGGCGCGCGTCTCCGCCAAACACGCGCCTTTGGGGAGGTCGTGCTAGGTTCCCCGCCGCAACTTGCCCGACGTTCATTAACGGTGCCACCATCTGCCGAGCCCCCATGAGCGAAACGATCACGCTTGCCCACGTGTCGGATGTGCATCTTTCGCCGCTACCCGGCGTCGGATTGCGCCACCTCAACGTCAAGCGCGGCCTCGGCTACCTCAACTGGCAGCGCCAGCGCCGGCGTACCCATACGCGCCCCACGCTCGATCTCGTCATCGCGGACCTCTTGGCCCACAAGCCGGATCACATCGCCGTCACGGGCGATCTCATCAATCTCGGGTTGCCGGTGGAGTACGCGGCGGCGACGGCTTGGCTGCACGCGGTGGGCCCTCCCCACCACGTGACGGTCGTGCCGGGAAATCATGACATCTACACCAGCTTGCGTGGCGACATCGGCGTGGAGCGCTGGGCCGATTACATGCGGGCCGACGCGTTTGGCGCCAAGTTTGCGGTCAAGCCGCCGGCGCAGTTTCCTTTCGTACGCCGCGTCGGACCCATCGCGCTCATCGGCCTCAACTCGGCGGTCGAGACGCCCCCGTTCGTAGCCGCGGGTGAGGTCGGCAAGCGGCAACTGGACGCGCTCGATGCGCTGCTGCCGCAACTTGAATCGGAGGGCCTCGTCCGCGTGGTGCTCATCCACCATCCCCCGCTGCCCGATCAGGCGCCGCCGCGACGCGCATTACGCGATGCCGGCGCGCTATCACACATTTTATCGACGCGAGGCGCCGAACTCGTGCTGCACGGCCACAATCATCGTGACATGCACACCGACTTCGCGCGCCTTCCCGAGACGGGTGGCGGCAGCATTCCCGTCATCGGCGTTGCGTCGAGCTCGATCGGCCGCGTGCACAAGGGCGAGCCGCTGGCGCGCTACAATCTCTTGCGCATCACACGCACCGAGGGCACGCCGCAAATCGAATGCGTCACACGCGGGCTCGATGCGGAGGGCGCGGCGATCGTTCAAATCGAACGCAAGCTCATCGCGTAATTCGTCTCGACATTTCACCGAACTGAAACTGTGGTGTCGATGAGAACTCGCAATCGCCGCGCCCAGTTGTCGCACGAGCTGCCGTCATACGATGCGCGCGACGCGCGTGTTTCGTTCGCATTGCTCAACGCATACGCACGACTCGCCATTGAGCGCATACACTGCACAAATCTATGGCGCCGCCGCGTCGCGCATGCCGCGACGAAGATGCCGCGTGCGTCTCCCCATACGTCGTTCATCGTGACACTATATAGCCCACAGGGTGCTGGCGGATGGAGCGCCTTGGCAGGCGGGGCGAATGCAAGTGCGGATGTTTCGGCGAAATGTTCGGTTGAATCTCGCCCTGCAGGGTGGCGGTGCGCACGGCGCCTTCACCTGGGGCGTGCTCGATCGTCTGCTGGAGGACGACGAGCTCGAGATCAGCTGGGTCAGCGCGACGAGCGCCGGCGCGGTGAATGCCGTTGCCGTCGCGTCGGGCCTCAGCGAAGGCGGCAAGACGTCGGCGCGCAACAAGCTGCGCAGCGTGTGGGAAGCCGTGCACAAGGCGGGCGTTCCCGATCTCCTGCGCCTCAATCCGTTTCTCTATGGGCTCAGCCGCACGCCGCAACTGGCGCACATGGCGAGCCTGTGGTCGCCGTACGAGTTCAATCCGCTCGGCTTCGATCCGCTGCGTCGCCTGCTGTCCGAGAGCATCGATTTCGAGAAGCTGCGCAAAAGCTCGCCCATCGAGCTGCTGATTGCCGCCACAGAGGTGGCGACGGGCCGCTCGCGCATCTTCCGGCGCCATGAGCTGACGGTCGAGGCGGTGCTCGCCTCTTCGTGCTTACCGACACTGCACCACGCAGTCGAGATCGACGGCGTTGCCTACTGGGACGGCGGCTTTTCCGCCAATCCCGATATCAAGACGCTGGCCATGGAGAGCCCGGTCGAGGACACGCTGATCGTGCAGCTGAACTCGCTCGTCCGTCCGGGGCTGCCGACAGGCGTGCGCGAGATCTCGCTGCATGCCAACCGGCTTTCGTTCAATGCGCCGCTGATCCGCGAAATCGAGTTGATCGAGGCCGTGCGCGAGTGCTGGCAGCTACGCATCGGCGGGCCGCGTGGGCGCTATGGAAAGTTGGCGACGCATCGGTTCCATCTCATCGAGGCCGGCCGCTACACGGGCGCCCTCAGTCCCGACAGCACGATGAAGCCGGATTGGCAGCTGCTGAACTACCTGTTCAGCGCCGGACGCGACGAGGCAGGCAAGTGGCTCTCCAACCATCGCGGCAGCATCGGCCGCCGCTCGACTGTCGACCTGAAAGAGCGCTTCCTGACGCCGGAACGGGCCGCAGACCCCGGTGCCGACGCCGACTCCGAACGCGCCTCCGTTAAAGCGAAGGCTGCAATTGGAAGCGATATACCCGACTGAATATAACGCTCGACTGAGGCTCGTCCGGCTCACTATCATGCCGCCCGAAATGGCATGGAGGTCGTTATGGGTTTCACTATGAGCGCGCTCGGCGCATCGGTCCGCCTGGCGCTTGTCGGCGGGTTGTTCACGCTGGCCGTCGGGACGCAGGCCGGTGCGCAGGAGCAGCCGGCGGGCACACCGGCAGCAGCACAGGCTACGGGAACGCCGACCATCGCCGCCGCAGCGAGCCTGCGCTACGCGCTCGAAGAGATCGCCAAGCGGTACGAGAAGGAGACCGGCAAGAGCGTGAAGATCACGTACGGCGCGACCGGCAATCTCGTGCACCAGATCGAGGCCGGCGCGCCGTTCCAGGCCCTGTTCGCGGCCGACGACGAGAGCGTCAAGAAGCTCGCCAAGGCCGGCAAGACCGACGGCGCGCCCGATCATCTTCGCGCGCGGCGAGTTGAGCGTCGCGGCGCCGAAAGGCTCGGTCGTCGCCGTCGACGCCGATCTCAAGGGCCTCAAGGAGGCGCTCGCCGCCGGCAAGGTCAAACACGTCGCCATCGCCAACCCGGAGACGGCGCCTTATGGCCGTGCCGCGCAGGAGTCGCTGAAGAAGGCCGGGCTGTGGGAGCGGGTGCAGCCGTTGCTCGTCATCGGCGAGAACATCGGCCAGGCGGCGACGTTCGTCTCTACCGGTGCCGCAGAGGTCGGGTTCATCGCCAAGTCGCTCGCCATCTCAAAGGAGATCGCCCGCGAAGGTTGACTCCGCCGTGGTTCCCGGGACTTGGCACGAGCCGATCGATCATGGCATGGCAGTGATCAAAGACGCCTCGCCCGAAGCCAAGGCCTTCGCCGATTTCGTGCGCGGGCCGCTGGGTCGCGCCGTTCTCGACGAGAGCGGCTTCTCGGTGCCGACCTCGTAACCTGCCGAGCAGCGCGCAATGGATTGGACCGCCTTTAGCCTAACGTTGCAGCTCGCCGCCTGGACGGTAGCACTGCTGCTGCCGATTGCGATTCTCGTCGCGCGTCTACTCGCCTGGGGCCGCTTCCCGATGAAGAGCGGCCTCGAAGCTCTGATCATGCTGCCGCTGGTGCTGCCGCCGACCGTGCTCGGTTTCTACTTGCTTGTCGCCTTCTCACCGCAGTCGACCCTCGGAGCGGCGATCAAGGCGTTGTTCGGCGGCCAGCTCGTCTTCAGCTTCGCCGGCATTCTCGTCGCCTCGCTGATCGTCAATCTGCCGTTCGCCGTGCAGCCTATCCAGCGCGCCTTCGAGGCGATACCGATCAACGTGCGCGAGGCCGCCTTCGTCAGCGGGCTGTCGGGTTGGGAGACGATGCTGCGCATCGAGTTGCCGCTCGCCTGGCCGGGCATCGTCTCGGCCATAGCGCTCACCTTCGCGCACACGCTCGGCGAGTTCGGCGTCATCCTGATGATCGGCGGCAGCATCCCTGGTGAGACGCGCGTGCTGTCGATCTCGATCTACGACAGCGTGCAGGCGTTCCGCATCGGGCAGGCGGGGTTGATGTCGGCGGTGCTGCTCGGTTTCTCGCTTGCCGCCATCGCCATCGTGCACATGCTGGCGCGCCGCCAGAAGGGCGGCACGCATGGGCGGTGAGCCGGCGGAGCTGTCGGTCAGGCTGCAGCAGGCGGGCCCCATACCCCTCGATGTGGCGCTGAGCTGCCGTCCAGGCGAGCTGTTGGCACTCATCGGTCCCTCGGGCAGCGGCAAGACGACGGTGCTGCGTTCCATCGCCGGGCTTTACCGGCCGCAGACGGGACGGGTCGCCGTCGATGGCGAGACGTGGCTCGACACCGAGACGGGTGTCGATCTCACGCCGCAGGCGCGCAGCGTCGGGCTTGTGTTCCAGGACTACGCCCTATTCCCGCATCTCTCCGCGCTCGACAACGTTCGCCTCGCGATGCTGCGGCACGAGGAGCCTACCCGCAGCCGGCTGGCTGCGTCGCTACTGGCCCGCGTGCATCTGGAAGGCCTTGAGGCACGCCGGCCGGATCAGCTCTCGGGGGGCCAACGGCAGCGCGTCGCGCTCGCCCGCGCGCTCGCCCGCGATCCGAAGGTGCTGCTGCTCGATGAGCCGTTCTCCGCCGTCGACCGCATGACGCGCGAGCCGCTGAAGGACGAGATAGCCGCCCTGCACCGGTCGCTCGCCATCCCCATGCTGCTGGTCACCCATGACCTGGAGGAGGCGCAGGCGCTGGCGGATCGCATCTGCGTGCTGCATGGCGGCACGACGTTGCAGATCGGTACGCCCGACGAGGTGCGCCTACGGCCCAAGAGCGCGCGCGTTGCGCGGCTGATGGGGCAAGTGAACATCTTCGATGCGGTGGTCGAGGGCGAGGGGCGCATCCGCTGCGGCGACCGCACGCTCGGCGTCGTGTCGACTGGCGGATTCACCAACGGCGAGCAGGTTGCGGCGCTCATCCCGCCCGACTTCATCTCGCTGACGAGCGATGAGACAAAGTCGAGCAACGTGGTGAAGGGAAAGTTGATCGACGTGAAGCCGCTTGGCGACATGACGTCGCTCGCGCTGAGCTTCGCAGACAAGGCGCTGCGATTCAAAATCGCGGCACGCGAAGCAGCCTCGCGAAATATGCGTGTCGGCGATGCGCTGAGTGTCGATGTCGATTGCGCCGGCATCCATCTGATGCGCGAATAAGTCAGCAGTAACGCGCTTCGCGCCTTGCGCCGCGACCTGGCGGATGGCACTACGGAGTGATGAGCCGCGCGTAGCCGTCGCCCATCGTGTCCTCGAGCGCCTTCTTGTACTGCGCGTAGTGCGGATGCGCCGAGGTGATGTCGCCGAGGTTGCCGTCGAACTCCTCGCTTTTGGCGTAGACGATCGGCGTCGCCACGGGAATCAGTACGGCGCCATGCTTGTGGATAGTCGTGACGATGCCGCGCATCTCGCCGAAGCGATCGACCTGCGAGACGACGATCATGCGCATGGCGCCCTTGGTCAGCGACACGAGGTGGATGAACATCGACGACGCCGGCACGTACAGGCGCCCGCGGTGCGAGTAGGGCGCATCGAGCCGGTCGCGCTCCTGGAATAGCAGGCTCGGCCAATCGGGGTCCCAGGTGATGTCGGTGCGATAGGCGACGATGCACTCGGGGCGCGAGAACGAGGATCGCAGCGTCAGGTAGCTGCCGATGTAGTGGTCGACCGCGCCGCGCGTGTAGGCGCCCATGTAGAGGGGCGAGACGACGCCGCCGTTTTCGCCCTGCAACTCGGCCGGAGCCGCCGGCGTGGCGCCGCTGCCGTTCCAGGCGCTTTTTAGTTTGTCGAAGTCGAGCCCCAGCACCATGCACACGTCGAACAGCGTTTGATCGCGCACCGAGCGGCCGCCGAGAAGGTTCTGGATGGTCTTCTCGTGGCAGTCGGAGGCATCGGCAAGCTCAGCCTGCGTCAGCTTTTTTCGATCATGGCGGTCTTGATCTGGGCGAGAGCGACCTCGCGCGTGGATCTCGACACGTTGGCCTTCATTTTTTGCTGCCTGCCCCAGAGCCGCGCGGTTGCGAACACAATTTACCGGAATTTACCGGCAATTCTCCCTCCTGGGCAAACGGGATCGGCGGCCTAGGTGCGTTTCCTGGAAGTTGGGGGTTGGGCGTCTCGTCTTTCCGGCGCGACGCGGGCAGTTTGGACGTGGATTTACGCAGACGTGCGGATCGCCCGCAAGCAGTCATCAGGAGCTCAATGCCATGAAGGCCCCGAGCCTAGACCTCGACGACCCCCGCCATCTGGCCGGTCCGTGCGCCGCCGTGTTCGTCGCCTTGGGCGGCGCCGCCGTCGTGGTGGGCGCCATGCTGTTGGTTGGCGTACGCGAGCTGAGCGTCGCCCGCTTCATTCCCGATTTCGCCACCCTGCAGAGCCTCATCGTTGGCTGACGCCGCCGCAGCGCGAAGCTTGACGGCGGCGCCGGATCCGAGCTCAGAATTGTGCTGTCAGTGACGTATAGAAGGTGCGACCTGGGGCCGGCTGCTGAACGAGGCTGAGCGGATCCACATAGTAAGTGTCAGTCAGGTTGTTCACGTGGAACTCGGCCGTGAGGCTGTCGCTGATTTTGTATTCGGCGAATGTGTCAACCAGCGTGTAGGGCTCCCAGTCTACCAACGCGATGAACTGCGAAAGTCCCTGCGCCGTGACCTCACCATGTCCCGCCGCGCGCTGCCCCACGTAGCTGACGCGGCCGCCGACTGTGAGCGCATCGCTGAAGAACTTCTGAGAGAGCGTCAGGTCGACCGAATACTTGGGCGGCACGTGGTTGGTGGAATAGTCCGCGTAAAGCGTTCTGTTCCCGCACGTGTCGGCGGTGCGGCAGAAGGTGACGTCGGTGTAGTAGTTGGCGGCGAGATCGGTCGTAAATCCGCCGATGGTGTAGCGACCGGAGAACTCCCAGCCGGAGAAGTGAGCCTGGTCGATGTTATAGACGAGCATGTACTGCTGTGTGGGCTCGATATGCCATTCGCGCGCAATGTAGTCGCTCACCGTCCAGTCGAAATAGCCGAGCTTGATCATGCCCTGGTCGGCGGACGCGAGGATCCCATCGGTGATGAGATTGGTGCCGATCTCCCAGTTGCTGGAACGCTCGGACTTCAGGTCGGGGTTGAACATGGTGCTGAAGCCGGTGCTCGTCTCGAAGAGCGAAGGCGCTCGCAGCGCATTCGAATAGTTGACGTAGACCTGCGCACCCTTGAGAGGTTCGATGGTTACGCCTGCCGACGGACTGTAGCCTCCTTCTTCGGTCGTCTGGCCATGCGAGTTGGCGGCTACATTCTCCGAATGTACGCTGCGGTCCTGGCTTTGATAGCGCATGTACCGCAGTCCGCTGTTGAGCGTGAGCCACCTTGTGGCCCTCCAACCCAGCTTGCCGTATCCGGAAGCCTCTTCCCTCTTTGCATCGCGCAGATATGCGAGGTCGACCAAGTTGGTGAAGGCGCTCGGCATGGTATCCTCGTTTTTGTACGAGGCGCCGTAGTCGAGTGTAAACAAGCCGAATCCCGTCTCAACCTTGGAGACGTTTGACACGTCGCCGCCCCACATCTCAGTGTCCGACCCAACCCGATAGTCGGCCGGCAGCCCGAACATCGGTGGCGTGGCACCCCAGTTCTTCACTCGGATCGGATTGCGTTGCTCGAGCTGCGTGCGCCAGAGATTGGCCTTGAGATTGACGAACGGGTCACCGGCGGGATTCCAGCGATACTGCAAGGTCGTCGTGTCGAGATCTATGCCGGTGGTTTGCACCTGCTGCTGCGCCTGGCTCATGTCGGTCGCAAAGCGCGAAGCAAGCTGGTCGCCGGCCTCGCTGCGGTAGCTGTTCTGGATGAGCTTGAGGCTCTGTCCACCGTCGAGGCGCAGCGTGCCTTTCAGGAGCCACGACTTGGTGTCGAGCTGCGTGTTGAGCACCTCCTCGCCGGCGCGATAGTTCGTGAGGCCGCCGTTTTCGATGTAGTCTCTATATATGAACGGGCAGCTTCCGTCGGGGTAGCAATAGGGCCGCGGGCCACGACTTACGGGCTCTGCAGACGGGCCGTCCGTGCCTGCGAAGTAGTTGCCTTGCTTGCGGCGTGCGTAGCCAGCGAACAGGTCGACGTAATCGGATTTCATCGCACCGGCCACGCTGCCCGAGCGCTGGGTTGGGTCGAGAAAATCAGGACGGTCCATACCCTTGTCGAGGGCGATACGGTGGGATAGCCGTGCTTGGGTCGTTCCAGCCGATATTGTTCTGGATCGCGTAGCCTGCCTTAGCGTCCGGCTCGGGTGTGGTGGTATTTCCGCCGAGCCCACCTTTGGCGCGGAACCCAAACGTGTTCCCCGGCTTCACGATGTCGGCGGCGTCGAGCGTGCGCATGGCGACCGTGCCGGCGATGCCGGAGGACGCCGCATCCGAACCCTTGATTATGCCGATGCCGGCCAGCAGGTCGGGATCAACGAAGGTCCTGTTCGAGATGCCCTGGTAGCCCTGATAGACGGTGACTTGGTTTTCCGCATCGTCGACCTTGACGCTCACGCGACCCAGCCCCTGCATGCCGCGAACGTTGACGTCGATTGATCCGGCGCCGTTGCGCGCCTCGCCCGACATGACGCCCGGCGTTCCGCGGAACATGTCGGCCGGGCTCGAGCCGCGAAAGCGCTCGATGTTCTCGCCGGAGATATAGTTCGTGGGCGCGGCGGTGCTGTAGGGCGCCTCGACCAATTCCGCGCCGCTGGGCTCCTGGCGCGGCACGGACGTTGGTGCTGCCGCCGTTCCGCTCGCAGAGCCGGTAGGCGCCGCGCCCGGCTTCTTCACCTTCGCCGACTTCTTCTTTTTCTTCGCAGTATTCACTTCCAGCGGCGGAAGCGGAATGGAACTCGCCGCCGGTGAAGCCATTCCAGCGGCCGGTGGCGTGTCACCCTGTTGTTTGGCTGTCTGTTCGGAAGCCGGCGCTTGCGCCAGTGCTCCACCGATTGCTGAGAAAAGTGCACACGCCACAACGCCTGCGGAAACGCCCGCAGCGACCAACTTTGACATAGAGTCCCCCCAATACGCGATACAAGCTGGCTGGGACTCGACTGCGGGTGCGACGCATCCACTTGCTGGCAACCGGCGCGAACTCGCGCGCCACATTGAATATCATTAAGTATACAATGGGAGTCAACAAAGCTCTTGGCGGCAGGTCGCTTACGCTGACGACAGCGACAAAAAAGCGGCGGGTGCCGGAGCGCCCGCCGCTTTTGCAGTTCGTAAAAGGCCCTAAGCCTTAGCCGCCGAGACGCTCGACGGTGACGCGCGCGACGCCCGCGCCCTTCATGCCGATGACGCCGGCCGCAGCGGTCGAAAGATCGATGATGCGACCGCGAATGAACGGACCGCGATCGTTGATGGTGACGATCACCGACTTGCCGTTGTTCTTGTTGGTGACACGTACTTTGGTGCCGAACGGCAGCGTGCGATGTGCCGCCGTCATTGCGCTCGGATTGAAGCGCTGGCCCGACGCCGTCTGCGAGCCGGATTCAGAGCCGTAGTAGGAGGCCATGCCCGACTGCGACGAGGTCGTGCGGTAGGCCTTCTCGGTGTCAACCTTGCGCTCGGCGACCGGCTTGTCCTTGGGCTGCTCGGTCGAAGCCTGGGTCTGCGGCTTGGCCTCGGGCTTGTTCTGAGCCTGCTTGCGCTCCGGCAGCTCGACCTTCGCCGGCGCCTTCTCCGCCTGCTGCTCTTTGCGTTCGGCGCGGGCAACGCGCTTGATGCCGCCTTCGTGCTTGGCAACGCGATTGCGCTTGCCGCTCGCCTGGCGGCGGTAGGTGCGCTCACCGGCGAAATCATGCGAGCGATGGCTCTTGGCCACCGGGGCGCCGCCGCAGGCGAAGGCCGGGCTCATGCAGGTCCACGGGGCATTTTCAGCGCTCGCCGGTGTCAGTGTGAGCAGGCCGAACGTCAGCGCTGCCAAAGCGGAAAAGATATAGGTCCGCATCTTCTACTCCTCGTTGTCGGCGGCAAATGCTCGGGACGTTTGCGCGATCTCCGACCAGTTCGCGCATGGGGCGACTGGAGGCGCGCTCGTTGGGCGGCGCGCGATTGGGTGGGAGGAGATCGTTGTGTGCGTTTCGAAGTCCGGAGCGGAACACCAGAACCAGTTCAGCCGCCTAGAATGTTTATTGGGGAGTGCCCCCCGTCCTGGTGAGCGTTATCGATCATCGCTAATTGTGGCGGTCAATGCTTCAATTTGAGCGACAATTGCGCAACATTTGAAGGAATGACGGCGGGCAAAGGAGTTAGGTGTTCGGTGCAGCGCGGGTACCGCGACCGCGGGTCGCAGTGTGACGGCGGAACCTCCCGCACGGCGTTGCCGCGAGATGCAATTTCCGCGTAACATCGCGATGGGGCACGACCGGCCGCCCCGTTAGACCTCGTGTCCAAGCGCCGTCTCCAATGCCTTTGGAGGCACCGCTATGGAAAACTCGAGCAACGGCGCCGGGCGCGCGCCCACTTCCGTCCCGCCAACCTTCCGCAAGCTCATCTCCGTCTTCGGCAAGATCGGGCTTTTGTCGTTCGGCGGCCCCGCGGCGCAGATCGCACTGATGCATCGCGTGCTGGTCGACGAGCAGCGCTGGCTCGACGAGCGACGTTTTCTCTCCGCGCTCAGCTTCTGCATGTTGCTGCCGGGGCCGGAGGCGATGCAGCTCGCGACCTATTCGGGCTGGCGATTGTACGGCGTCAGGGGCGGGCTCGCCGCCGGCCTGCTGTTTGTCTTGCCCGGCGCGGCACTCGTGCTGGCGCTATCGGTGCTTTATGGCGCCTACGGCCAAACGCCCACGGTCGCGGCGCTGTTCGTCGGCGTCAAAGCCGCCGTGCTCGCCATCGTGCTGCAGGCGCTGGTGCGGGTGGCCGGCCGCGCCATCAAAGGCCGTCTCGATTGGGGTGTGGCTGCCGCTGCCTTCGTTGCCATCTTCTTCTTCAACCTGCCGTTCCCGCTGGTCGTCGCCGCCGCTGCCGCGGCCGGCTATTTCCTGCGTTCCAGCGACGTTGCCGAGCTGCCGGCGGATGCCGCTGTGCCCGTGCCCATCTCGGCAACGCTGCGCACGCTGGCGGTGTGGCTCGCCGTATGGCTATTGCCGCTGGCAGTGATCACCGCGTTCTTCGGCAGCGAGCACGTGCTGGCGCAGCTGGCCTTCTTCTTCTCCAAGCTCGCCGTCGTCACCTTCGGCGGCGCCTACGCCGTGCTCGCCTACATGGCGCAGGAGGCGGTCAACGGGTTTGGATGGCTCACCGCCGGCGAGATGCTCGACGGCCTTGGCCTCGCCGAGACGACCAACGGCCCGCTCATCCTCGTCACCGAGTTCGTCGGCTACATCGCGGCGCTGCGCGCCGGTGGAGTCGCTATGGGCATCCTCGGCGCGATCGTAACCCTGTGGGCGACGTTCGCGCCCTGCTTCCTGTGGATCTTCGTCGGCGCGCCCTACATCGAGCGCCTGACGCATGCGCCGCGGTTGGCGTCGGCGCTGCGCACGGTCACCGCTGCCGTCGTCGGCGTCATCGCCAATCTATCGCTATGGTTCGCGCTGCATGTCCTCTTTGCGCGCGTCGACGAGCGGCACTTGGGTCCGCTCCGCCTATTCGTGCCGGACGTTGCTTCGCTCGACGTCGTCGCCTTAGCGCTGTCGGTTGTTGCACTGGTGCTGATCTTCGCACTGCGCTGGAGCATCGTCGCCACGCTCGGCGTCTGCGGTGTGGCGGCGCTGCTCTGGCTCGGCGTGGCACCCGGCTAGAAATGCCGTCGGCCTAGAACCAGCCCTTGCGACGGAAATAGATGACCGGACCCACGGCGGCGAGAACCATTAGCCCGAGCGCCCAGGGATAGCCGAGCGTCCAATCGAGCTCCGGCATGTGCTTGAAGTTCATGCCGTAGACCGAGGCGACCAGCGTCGGCGGGAGCAAGATGACGGCCATCACCGAGAACAGCTTGATGATCTGGTTCTGCTCCATGGAGATCATGCCGAGCGTCGCATCGAGGATGAAGCCGATGCGTTGCGACAGGAACTTGGTGTGGTCCATCAGCGCATTGATGTCGCGCTGGGCGCCCTTGATGCGTTGGCGGATGCGCGGGTCGTCCTCGCGGTCCTGGGTCGCCTGCACGAAGAACAGCAGCATCCGGTTCAACGAGGTCGCGCTCTCCTCGGCGCGGGCGGTGATGTCGCCGGCCTTGCCGATGCGCTTCAGAATGGCCTCCAGGCGCCGGTTACGAGTTTGCTGTCCGCCGCGCAGATCGAACACCGACTGCGCCAGCCGTTCCACTTCGTCCTGGATGCGCTCGATGAGGTCGGCCATGCGGTGGACGATGGCGTCGATCAACCCGGTCATGATTGAAGCGCCGGTGGTGCATGACGCATCACCCTTCTCGACGCGCTGCAGGTAGAGCGGAAACGCCTTCGGTTCGGCGTAGCGCACGGTGACGAGACGATCGCCGGCAAGAATGAAGGTGACCGGTGTCGTCTGTGGAACGGGCGCTTCGACGTTGTAGACGATCGACGCCGTCATGAAGTAGGCGCCGCGCTCCTGATAGAAGCGGTTGGACGGCTCGATCTCGCGCATCTCGGCGCGCGAGGGAATGTCGATCGACAGCGCATCCTCGACGAACTTGTCTTCCTCGACCGTCGGCTGCAGCAGGTCGATCCACACGCAATTGCCGGTCAGCGGAGCGCCCGGCTCATGCACCTTCAGGCCTTTGCCGTTCGCTTCGTAGATGATCATCATGCGCTTGGGCTCCGGCGCCGCGATTAGGACACCAGCGACGGTCCTTGCGACCCTTCTGGCGCGCTTCCTACGCCCGCGCTGCCGGGAGCGCAACCGCGGCAAGACGGCGCCTGTGGAGGTTTCTTGGGAGCGGTGCCGGGAAGCTTCAGATAGCTGACAGTTAGGGATTTAGGCGTGACTTATAACGCGTCGGCCGGGGTATTCCTCGCGCTCGCGCTTTTCGCGGCTGTCGATCCGCAGCCGCCATAGCTTCATGCGACCGCCCTCGCGCCTCAGCTCCGCCGTGACGTCGGCGAAGCCGCCGGCGAATTTGCCGACGAACGACACCTTGACCGAGCGGCTGATCAGCTCGGCCAATCGCTCGGCCGCCACGGAGGGGGAGTTCACGTCGTGCCAGAAGGCGCGCGACCAACGCGTCTCGACGGTCACGTTGTCGGCGTACAGCAGAGTGCCGAGCGGCTTGAGGCTATCGATCTGCGCATGCAGGACCGGCGCCAATTCCTCGCGCGCTTGCTCGGCGTAGTGCTTCTCGATGTCGGCTAGGGTCCAGGTGCGGGATAGCTCGCGCGTCACCTCGACGGCGAGCCTCTCATAGTCCTCGCCGTGCGTGTCGATGTCGGCGGCCACGTTGCCGAGGAAGCTCGCGCAGAAAACGATCAGCGCGGCGAACAGCACTCCGAGGCCGGAAAAGAACGTGCGTAGCATCTCGCGTCCCGATCAAAGCGCGGCGACGAACCGGCGCTCGGGGCTGAATGCCACGGCCACGGCCCACCCCGCAGGATTGGAACCCGTATGAACTATAGGCCAGCTTCGGGCTGTTCCGCAAAGGACAAGGCTAAGGCGAGAGCCCGTTAACCGACGCTTAGCCGAGCAGCTTGGGATCTTCGCGGTCGTGCGTATGGCCGAGGGCGGTGAGCAGCGCTTTGTCGAGCTTTCCGGGATCGAGGATTACCTTGTCGTCGTGCACCTTGCGGATCGCCGAGCGGGGGATTTTGAATTCGCCCCCGTTTTCGATGTAGACGACGATGTGGTCGTTGGCCACCGCGCGCACCCCGCCGATGCCTTCCTTGCCCTCGGCGAGGAACGCCATGAAGCCGGTTTCGATCTGCTCGTCCATCGTTGCTCCTTTAGGCGGCTGCGACGGCTACCTATTCTATACGTCATCCCGGCGTAGGCCGGGCTCTACGCAAGTATCCGTGTGCACACTGTGCATGGCGGTTCTACGTTGCAACGTCACGCCTTAAACGACCGTTGCACTATCTGAAGCCGGCGTAATTCTTGGCATCCATGCGTAGAATGGCTTTGCCTTGACGCCAGGTTGACGGTTAAGCAGCCGGTCCTACTCCGCGGCCACTTTGCCGGTGTGGCCGAGCTTCACGTTGAGCTTGTTGATGAGGTCGGTGGCCGCCTCGGGAATGTTCGTGCCCGGACCGAACACGGCCTCGGCGCCGGCTTCGAACAGGGCCGGATAGTCGGACGGCGGGATGACGCCGCCGACGACGACCATGATGTCGCCGCGGCCCTCCTTTTCCAGAGCCTGCTTCAGATCCGGAACCAGCGTCATGTGTCCCGCGGCGAGCGAGGACACGCCGATGATGTGCACGTCGTTCTCCACCGCCTGGCGCGCGGCCTCGTCGGGTGTCGCAAACAGGGGGCCGATGTCGACGTCGAAGCCGAGGTCGGCGAAGGCCGATGCGATCACCTTCTGCCCGCGGTCGTGTCCGTCCTGGCCCATCTTGGCGATGAGGATGCGCGGGCGCCGTCCCTCGTTCTTGTCGAACGCTTCGACCAACTGCAGAACTTTGGCGACGTCCTTGTTCATGCTGCCGGCCTCCGACCGGTAGACGCCGGAAATGGCGCGGATCTCGGCGCGGTGGCGGCCATAAATCTTCTCCATGGCGTCGGAGATCTCGCCGACGCTCGCTTTGGCGCGGGCCGCCTTGACGGCGAGCTCCAGCAGGTTGCCGTTTCCGCGCGCGCCTTCGGTCAGCGCCGCGAGTGCCGCCTGGGTGACCTTTTCGTCGCGCTCACCGCGCAGGCGCTGCAGCTTGGCGATCTGCTGCTCGCGCACTGACTTGTTGTCGACCTTGAGGATGTCGATCGTCGCCTCGTCGTTGACGCGATACTTGTTGACGCCGACGATGGTCTGCCGGCCGCTATCGATGCGCGCCTGCGTGCGGGCGGCCGCTTCCTCGATGCGCATCTTCGGAATACCGGCGGCGATCGCCTTCGCCATGCCGCCGAGCCGCTCCACTTCCTCGATGTGGGCGAGCGCCTTGCGGGCGAGCTCGTACGTGAGGCGCTCGATGTAGTAGCTGCCGCCCCATGGATCGATGACGCGGCAGGTGCCGGTCTCCTGCTGCAACAATAGCTGCGTGTTGCGCGCGATGCGGGCGGAAAAGTCGGTCGGCAGCGCGATGGCTTCGTCGAGCGCGTTGGTGTGCAGCGACTGCGTGTGACCCTGCGTTGCCGCCATGGCTTCGACGCACGTGCGCGTCACGTTGTTGAACACGTCTTGAGCGGTGAGGCTCCAGCCCGACGTTTGGCAATGCGTGCGCAGACTCAATGAGCGTTCGTTGGCGTTGAACTCCTCACGCAGCAGCTTCGCCCATAGCAGACGCGCGGCGCGCATCTTGGCGATCTCCATGAAGAAGTTCATGCCGATCGCCCAGAAGAACGACAGTCGCGGCGCAAACGCGTCGATGCCGAGTCCGGCGGCGACGCCGGCGCGAGCGTATTCGATGCCGTCGGCAAGAGTGTAGCCGAGTTCGAGGTCGGCGGTCGCTCCAGCTTCCTGCATGTGATAGCCGGAGATCGAAATCGAGTTGAACTTCGGCATGTGCCGCGACGTGTAGCCGAAGATGTCGGACACGATGCGCATCGAGGGTTCGGGCGGATAGATGTAGGTGTTCCGCACCATGAACTCTTTGAGGATGTCGTTCTGGATGGTGCCGGCCAGTTTTTCGGGCGGCACACCCTGCTCCTCGCCGGCGACGATGAACAGCGCGAGCACCGGCAGCACGGCGCCGTTCATGGTCATCGAGACCGACATCTGCTCAAGCGGGATGCCGGAGAACAGCGTGCGCATGTCGTAGATGGAATCGATGGCGACGCCCGCCATGCCGACGTCGCCGCGCACGCGCGGATGATCGCTGTCGTAGCCGCGGTGGGTGGCGAGGTCGAAGGCGACCGACAGACCCTTCTGACCGGCGGCGATATTGCGCCGGTAAAAGGCGTTGGAATCCTCTGCCGTCGAGAAGCCGGCGTACTGGCGCACGGTCCACGGCTGCAGGGCGTACATGGCCGGGTAGGGGCCGCGCAGATAGGGCGGAATGCCGGGGAAGGTGTCGAGGAAATCGAGGCCGGCGGTATCAGCCGCGTTGTAGACCGGCTTGATGGCGATGCCTTCGGGCGCCTCGTAGGCGATCGCATCGACGGCCGCTGCCTTGGCAGATGCGGTGCCCCCGCCATCCAGGGAAATCTTCGTGAAATCGGGGAGGCCGGTCATTCTTCGCCTTGATCTCGCTCGGGTGTTCGGGGCGGGGTCGTCGCCGCCCTGCAATTCGAACATAGCAGAATCTTGCCGCATTGCGCCGGGACGCGGCGTCGCCGCAAGGGCAAATCTACTTAATTGTCTCTATCCGTCCAAGACGTTGATCTGAGCAAGGTGGCCCGACGGCCGGCCGGCCGATTAATATCGGCGGTGCAGGTGGCGTTGCCGTTGACGCTTTTCACGAAGGCGCGCAGCTGGTTCAGATCGTGCCGCTGCTCGAGCTCCAGCGCCTTACCGTCGGCCACCCGCCAGTCGTGGACGAAGCGCGTCTCGAGAACCTTGCCGGACTTCTTGTGGCGGAATTTCACATCAGTCTCCGCCGAGGCGCGGTCGTCGGCGACGATGATCGGGCCGGGATCGAAGGCGAGGATGTCGTACTGCTCCATGAAGTTATGCACCATCAGCGCGATCTCGGCGCGACTGCGCGGTCGCGCCTCGCCATCGAGGTCATCGGGCAGCTCTGCCTTGAACTTGAAATCGTCGCTGAGCAGGTTGACGATCTCGGCGAGCCGCTTCTCGCGGCAGCATCGATAGATGTTCTGCAGCAGTGCAGCCGGGTCCATTGCGCAATCGATCTCTTTGGCCTTTACGCGAAGGGAAGCTATTTGCTCCGCCCGGCGTGTAAGAAATGATTGACGCCGCGAGTGGTGGGCGCCCAAAACCCATTCGTCCAGCGCAACAAAAACGCGAAGGTTGCCGCGTCTTAACGTAGGGTTGTGGGAGCTGAGTGCCCCAAATGAACGAAGATTTCCAGTAAAAACGTCTTGCGGCAGACGGTCTGGCGGCGACCCTCGGAACTTCCCCATCTCAAATACCGTTTCTTCGCCGCGGGCGCGCTCGGCGCAAACACGAGCCAGGAGGAGGGCGTCTCGCCCATGTCGATCAGCGACGTGAAGCAGCGCGCCAATGCGTTGGGACGCCAAATTCTATGCCAGGCCCGCCACAATTGGCGATTGCTGGTCGGCGCGGCGATTGCCGGAGCAACGGTCTACTGGGCGATCGAACTCAGCGACTACCAGGGCCGCTACGACATTCCGTCGGCATATGCAGTGAAAATGACCTGCGAGCCTGATCCCGAGTCAGTGCTTTGGAGCGGTGGCTGCGACCGCGTCGCCGCCGACATCGCCCGCACCGACAAGCCATCGTTCTTCGCCCTCTACCGGGCCTTCGTCACCGTCCACCACCGGCAGATACCTTCGCCGCAGACGCGCCGCCGGTTCGCCGATGTGGCGTGCGATCCGGGCTTCGATCGCGACGCGACCCTCAAGGGCACGCGCTTCATTCTGGAGCCAGTGCGTGTGCGGTTCACAGACGCCTGCACCCTGGCACACGCCCAGGCAATCATGGCCGAGATCGACCAGCGCGATCGCGCTTTGCTGGTCATCGGGCGTGAGGGTCTCAGCCACGAGGCACTGTTCGCCGGCGCCCTCGCCAATCTGACGGAACCGCTTGTCATATTTGGAGGCGCAGTCGTCCTGGCCGCGCTGCTGATTCTCTAGGCAGCGACCCGGGCAAAAACGCCAGCGATTCCCGATGGCTATTTTTGCTGAGGGGTGCGTCCCGGCGGTCATTGTGTGCCACTGACGGAATCGCTTAAAGTTCACCGGTCCTAGGGGTGCAGCATGCAATTGAAGACAGCGTTCGCCGCCATCGGTCTGGCTCTCACGGCCGGCCTATACGCGCCTGCGCCGGCGGAAGCCGGCTGGTTCTGGCGCGATAAGGACCCCGACGCGCCGGATCGCTACCCGTACGTCTACGAGCCGCCGCGCTATTATCCCTACTACAACTCGGGCGATTGGCGTCCGGCGTCCGAGATGCGCCGCCCGCGCCCGTACTATCAGCAGCCGCCGTACTACCCGGCCTGGGGTTATCCGATCGGCTGTCAGTCGGATTGCGCCGGTGCGCCGCTGAAGTAGGCGCCTTCAATTTTCTTGCTGACGAGTACGATTCCGTCTCGAGCGATCAGCCGTGCCCGCGCATCTTGATGCGCGCCGCGAGTATCTTCGCGCTCTCGAAGGCGAACATGATGCCACCCGCGAATAGGAGCGGGGCCAGCGCGTAGTGCCAAACGTGCGTCGCATGCATCGCCAGCGCGATGCCCTTCCCCGTGAACAAAATACCGAGCAGCGTCCGTACGACAAGCCATAGTGTCGTGCGGCTGGCGAGGATTTCGTCCGTGCGCTCGTTGTCGCGATCGATCCAATCCATGATGCGTGACATTGGGGGCCTCAGTTCAAGTGACGAGCTGCGCCGCGCAGCCGTAGCGGCACGGGTTACGCCCATCGGGCCGCCCGAACTGTTCCCTTGGGGACAGAGCCAAGTGTCTGATTGTCGCGCTATTTTGGCCGCGGGCCAATGAACTCGGACACTCGTTCGCCGCAGCAGTGGTTGTCATCCTCGGGGCACGCCCGAGGATGACAGGTATTGGTCACTTAACGTCGAGCAGCTCGACGTCGAACATCAGCGTGGCATTGGGCGGAATAGCGCCGCCGGCGCCGCGCGCGCCGTAGCCGAGCTGCGGCGGGATGATCAGCGTGCGCTTGCCGCCAACCTTCATGCCGGCAACGCCCTCGTCCCAGCCCTTGATGACCCGGCCGGCACCGAGCGGGAACTCGAACGGCTCGCCGCGATCGAGCGATGAATCGAACTTCGCGCCCTTGGTGCCGTTCTCGTACAGCCAGCCCGTGTAATGCATTACACAGTTGTTGCCGGGGCGCGCTTCAGCGCCGGTACCGACTTTACCGTCGGCGATGGTGAGACCTGAGGCGGTGGTCATGGTTTTTCCTTCTTGCGCAAGTGCCGGGATGGAGAGGGCGCCGGTCGCAGCGCCGAACGAAGCAAAGAGCGCGAGGGCCAAAACGGCACCCCGACGCGACATAGCGGCCATAAGTTTTCTCCCTGGGGCGAGCTTATTTTTGTGCCGAATGTCTCTAACGCATCCGGCGCGGCGCGGCCACCGGGCATGGCGGCATTACCGGCCGCGGTTGCTTATAGGCGCACCGCATGCACTCAATTTAACTGAAATGCGCCTTGATCAGCGCCGGACGGTGCGGCTTTGGCAATCGAGCCACTTGGCGATCACGCTGCGGTCGTGGAATTGGATGCCGCCGCAATTCTGGCAGACGACCATCAGCACATCGACGGGGGCCGCGGCTGCTCCGCACGACGGCGCCTTCTGGCAAGTGATCGTATGCACGTCGAGATCGCACTGCGACCGGAAGCGGCCGCATGCCGGGCACGCTGTGATGTGCTTGCTGAACAAAAAGCGCTCGACATCCGACTTGCAAATATCGTGCGTTGAGGTGCCAGTCGTCGCGGCCACAGGCATTGTAGTTACTGTCATGGCATTCACCGTGTGCAATCCACCTAAACCAGCCTAGGCGCGTCCCTTTGCTCTGGCAAGACAAAGCGTCGCACCCTGAGACATGCACAAGCTCGATGCATTCGACCGGCAACATCAGAACGGAGACATGATGATCACTAGGTCAGGAGGCAGGGCTTTATCTTGCGCTGCATCAAAGTTGCGTCCCGCCCTCTGCGCGATATCGCTGGCGCTGGGATGCGGCAGCGCTGGTTCCGAAGAGGCCGGCGTCCCCAACCTCGTCGGTACCTGGGTTGGGGAGAACCGCACCGTCTCGGACAAGAAGGGCTACCAGATCTGGGGCGAGAAGACCGTTGAGATCACCGAGCAGCAGGATCGGCGCTTCCGCGGGCACTTCACCTATCCCGCCGGCACCAAGAAGTTCTTTGGCGTCATCTATCCGGACAATACCTCGTTCACGTGGGTTGCTTCCGACAGCAAGGGCTACAATCACGGGCGCATTCTTGGTCCTGACCGAATCGCCGCCTGCTACGTCGAGTCCGGCGAGGATGCGACGGCCGGCTGCGCCGAGCTCACGCGGCGCAAGTAAGGCGCAAGTAACTTGTGTTGACCATCCCGACATCAATCCGCTGAAGGAGTTCGTATGAAGCTTGTTGTCGTCTTTACCGCGGTTGCTCTCGTCGCGTTCGCATCTGCCGGTCACGCCGAGGACCCGCACATGCACCACGATCACGGTGCGCCGGCCGCTGCCAAATCGGGCAGCGAAGTCACCGAGGCCTACGAGGCCGTAAACGAGAAGATGCACGAGGCGATGGATGTCGAACTGACGGGCGACGCCGACGTCGATTTCGTACGCGGCATGATCCCCCATCACCAGGGCGCCGTCGACATGGCGAACGTGGTCCTCAAGTATGGAAAGGATCCCGAGATCCGCAAGCTCGCCGAGGCCGTCGTCAAGGCGCAGGAAGAAGAGATCACCTTTATGAAGGCGTGGCTCGCCAAGCGCGGCAAGTGACGTGCCCTATCCTTTGTGGAAAGATCGCGTCGCAATCGCCACCTAGTGTCCCGATTACGAAGTTCGCCAGAGCTCGCGGCTAGGATCGGGAGCGAACTTCGGAATCATAAGGGACACTAGAATCATAGACTTGCTAGTGTGGTTCAGATCGAGAAATTCACTCGATCCCTCGCCGCCAATGATGGCGAATTTCTCGATCATCACACTAGAAGGCCAGGAACCATCATGCAGCACGCCGCGCGCTTCGCCTTCCTGCTTTTCGCACTCACGACAGGTGCCCATGCCTTGATGGCCCCCGAGTTCTATCGGCAGGCGCGCGCCGACGCGCCGTTCCACGTGCAGGTCGCCATCAACATGGTGACACCGCCGGCGTCAGGGCCGGGCAACTGCATCGTCGAGGGCAAGATCGCCGAGGTGTTCAGGGATGCTGGCAACAAGCTTCCGGCCGGCTCGCCGGTCAGCTTCGCCGTTGCCTGCCATAGCGAGGGCCAGCAGGTGCCGATCGGCGGCGCCAAGTGGACCGATACCGATGCCCTGAAGAGCGCCAAATACATCGAGGCGTATTTGACGCCGGGCGTCGACGGATACGCCGTCGCCATGTGGAATTCGAAGATCATCGACGCACCGTCGAAGACGCCGCAATTCCCTGTCGATTAGATCCTCGGCGTCTGCCAAAATTTACGGCAGCAGCAACTTTTTCTCGTAAGCTGTTGAACCAAATTGCAACCGCGCGACTTATCGGGCCGCGGCATCCGCCACGGCTTGTGCGCCCTCATTAGCGGAGAACTTTTCATGCTCGAGCCCCAATCCGTATTCGCCTGGATCATCATCGGGGCCATCGCCGGCTGGCTCGCCGGTCTGCTGGTGAAGGGATACGGCTTCGGACTCATCGGCAACATCGTCATCGGCATCCTCGGTGCCGGCATCGCCGGGCTCCTGGCGCCCGGCGCTCGGCCTCTACACCCAATCGTTCGGTGGCAACATCGTCGCGGCATTGCTCGGCGCGCTCATTCTCTTGCTGCTTGTCGGCCTCGTGCGCCGCACCTAGCAGCCATCGTCCAGGAAGCGGAACCTCAATGAAGTTGTTCGAGTGTCAGAGCTGCGGCCACCCGCTCTACTTCGAGAACACGAAGTGCGAACGCTGCCACCACCAGACCGGCTATCTGCCGGATCTGGAGGTGGTGAGTGCCGTCGAGCCGGAGGGCGACAAGTGGGTCGCGCTCGCCGATCGCAGCAAGCTGTACCGGTTCTGTGCCAATTGGGAGCTGCACGCCTGCAACTGGATGGTGGAGGCAGATAGCGGCACGCCGCTGTGCCGCGCCTGCCAGCACAATCGCACCATCCCGGACATTTCCGACCCGGCGCGCTTTGCGCTGTGGCGGCGCATGGAGGAGGCAAAGCGCCGGCTGATCTATTCGCTGATCAAGCTGAAGTTACCCACGCCGTCTCTCGCCAGTGGCGATCAGGAGCCGCTGGTGTTCGACTTCCTCGCCGACGCGCCGGAGCACGAGGTCAAGATCCTCACCGGCCACGACGATGGGATCATCACGATCTCGCTCGCCGAGGCGGACGACGCCGAGCGCGAAAAGCTGCGCACCTCGCTGCACGAGCCCTACCGCACGTTGCTCGGTCACTTCCGCCACGAGGTCGGTCACTTCTATTGGGACAAGCTGGTGCGCGACGGTGGCCAGCTGGAGAGCTGCCGCGCCGTGTTCGGCGATGAGACGCCCGACTACAACGAAGCGCTGCAGCGCTACTACCAGAACGGACCGGCGCCGAACTGGCGGGAGAACTACGTTTCCGCCTACGCGACGATGCATCCGTGGGAGGACTTCGCCGAGACGTGGGCGCACTACCTGCACATCGTCGACACGCTGGAGATGGCGTATGCATTCAACATCTCGGTGTCGCCGCGCGTTGCTGCCGACGAAGGCTTGAGCGCCACCGTCGATCGCAATCCATACAAGGCGAAGGACGTCGAGACGCTGATCGCCGCCTGGCTGCCGCTGACATTTGCGGTGAATAGTTTGAACCGGAGCATGGGCCAACCGGATCTCTACCCGTTCGTCATCTCGGCACCGGCGATCGCCAAGCTGCAGTACATCCACGACCTCGTTCACGGGAAGCTGCCCAAGCGCGCCGATGCGCCGCTTCCCCCGTCTGCATCCGCCGCCGAGGCGAGCGAGCAGGCGCCGCGTCCCGCCCTACGGCAAAAGCTCTCCGCCGTCGCCCGTCGCCTACTTGGCGGCGGCGAGAAGAACGGTGCGGCCGCCTAGCCAATCGGCGAGCAGCAGCGGCTCGGTCGCTGGCAGCGCAGCGAGTGCGGCGATCACTTCCGCGCACGCGTCATCTTCGCCATCCAGGATCAGGACGATCATCTCGACGCTGGACCGTGCGCGGTCGGGGACGAGCACGACGCCGACGTTATGCGCGGGCCCGAATGCGCGCACGTTCGGCACCGGCTGCGGGTCGGAGAACGTCCCGCTGACGACGGCATCGAACGGCGGCAACCGCGCGGCCATCGCTGCCGACCGCCGCCTCAAAGGGAATGGCCAAACCGGCGAGACGCTCCGGCGCGGGCTGACGCACGAGCATGTCCGTCCAGCCGCTGCCATCCGGTGCTTGATGCTCAGCCGCGAAGGCGTCGATGCGCGCCATTTCCTGCGCGCACCACGCCGCACACGACGCCGGCAGCACCTCGATCTGGCCCCAATCGTCCTCGTGCACGAACAGCTCGCGCCGCGGCAAACGGCGCCGCAGCAGCAAATTGAGCAGTCGCGCGATCATCGATGGCTCAAGCGGTTCGATGCGCCAGCCCCCGTTTTACGGGGCTTTCCGCGTTTTCCCTGA
Organism: uncultured Alphaproteobacteria bacterium; assembly: GCA_963722495.1. GTDB lineage: Bacteria > Pseudomonadota > Alphaproteobacteria > Rhizobiales > Hyphomicrobiaceae > Hyphomicrobium_A. Next base: position 185,880 of record CAVRND010000008.1, read on the forward strand.
CGCATCCAGGCCACACTGAACGCACCAATCTCCGCGCGAGCAAAAGCGAGACGACTCGCCACGGCGTCGGGCCGTTATCGTGCCTAACGAAGGGTGGATGAAGGCGCCAGGACAGGAAATTCGGGGGTACTTCCCAGCATGAGGATCACATCCTCGGTGACGCGCTGCGTTTTTGCGCTCATGTCGCTCGCCATGATCACCACGTTTTCGCTCGCTGCGCGCGCAGAGCCGTTCGGCGGCGCGCGCCTGCGGCGGCGTCGACTACAACGCGATGGTGCTCGACATCATCAAGGGGCTGCCCAACGGCGGCGGGTACAGCCGCGGCGGCAGCTTTCAGTTGCCCACCGTGACGGCGCACAACATCGGCGGCGACCGCTGGGAGATGCGCGCCTTCGACGGATTTCCGTCGCACTGCGCCAGCGCCACCTACGCCGTCTATGCGCGCCTCGTTGCCGTGCTGCAGAACAGCGGCAGCATCAACTTGAGCGGCGAGCAGATCCTTGCATTCGAAACCAAGAAGCGCATGCCAGACGGAACGACGCTGGTCGACGGCCAGGGCACGTTCCAGATCTTCAACGCCAACGGCGCCGGCGTCGCCGCCTTCCTCAAGCACACCGGCACCGGCATGAGCTTCCGCGACGACAAGCTGCTGTACGCGCGGCCGGGTGATTTCCTGAAGCTCTTCTGGAGCGAGAACGTCGGCGCCTCGGAGAAGGGCCATCAGGTCATCTACACCGGGCATCGCGTCATGGACGGCCGCGACATGGTCTGCTTCTGGAGCAGCCAGCATCAGAGCAAGAAGAAGCGCGGAGGCGGCACCGAGGCGCTGTACTTCCCGGCCGAAGAGGGTGGCAAGGTCTACGACGGCTACGGCGAAGTGTGCCGGCCCCGCGAGGACATCAAGGAGATGGTCTTCTCGCGCGTCACCTGCATGCAGCATCTGGCGGCAGGGCTCGACGACATGCACGCTCGGGCGCAGACGCGGCCTCGGCGCGCCGTATATTTTCGTCGACGACTATCTCTACACGCTGCGCAACAAATCGTCCGATCAGGCTGCGCTCGACCGCATGTACGGCATCCTCGCTGCACCCGACATGCTCGCCAACCTGGCTGCCGAGGCGCAGGGCGAAACCCGTTAGCTCAGCTGCTCACGGCGGCGTGGATCGCTTCGCAGTGGCGCACCAGGTTGGGATGCGATGACACGAACCGCTTGAGCGGCGTGTCGATGTCGAAGAAGTAGATGTTGGCGATGAAGCCGTAGATGCCGGCGTCGATGCTCGTCGGCTTGGCGCCGTGCACATAGCCGCTGGCGGGGATGAGGCGCGCCAGCACGCCGAGGTCGGCGATGCCGCGCGCGTAGGCGTCCTCGGGCGCGTAACGGCCGATGCCCTGGTAGTGGTAGCGCTGAGAGTTGAACGCGCGCGCCTTGTCGAAGACCTTCGGCCGTCAGGTGCGGGTGCTCGCGCATGAAGGCGTCGCGGAACGCCGGCAAGTAGCGGTCGTCCTTCCAGCGCGAATACGACATCACCCAGTAGAGATCGTCGAGCATGCGCGTGACGAGAAGGTCGGTGTCGCGCTGCGCCGGCGTCAGCGCCGCGTCGATGCCGAGGCGATACTTGCCGATCAGGTGGGCGAGGATGGCTTCGCTGTCGCCGATCGTCTCGCCGTCGTCGACGATGTAGGGCAGCTGCCCGCGCGGCGCCGGCGAGGCGTCGAAGATGTGCTCATGGATGAACGGCACGCCGGCGAGCTTGAGGAAGGCGTAGACCTTCAGCCCGTAGCCGTTGTTGTCGGCGACCCCGAACAGCGATGGGTAGGAATAGAGGGTGAGCATGGCGGACTGTAACGCGAGTGGGGCCGAGCCGTAACCGATGTTTCAGATGCGGGCCAATTGAAAGGTATATCGCATCGGAGCTTCGGGGTCTCGGTCGCTCTCGGGCACTTCGCTGTAGCCGATCTTGAAGTTGTTCGGGAGATGCCCATCCAGCAGGACGATCTGCAGATTCTCAAAGAAGCCGAGAACGTTGTTGATCGCGATTTCGAACACCTCTAGCAAATTCTGCGGTTGGGTCATTTCGTATTCGGGATGAATGAAGCGCCACGTCGGAAGGCGAACGTTCCTGTTTTTCTCAAGAGAGAAGTTCAGTGTTTCGACGAACTTGGCTGCCGTGGGATGCTCTATTGCAATCCGCACGTCAATCCAAAGCTTGATCCACTCTTGATCTCCCGCGAGCATCAGCGCGAGCAAGCTTTTCTCTCCACGTTCCGCTCGCGCCCACTCAAGGGCTCTATGAAAATGACCGCTTTCGATTTTCGCAGTCGTGAGGATTCCGAATAGTTCAGAAATCTTGCTGAGGACCCGTCTCATTTCGTTGACGAACGACCTGAATTCGATGTCGTAGTACTCCACGATGGGCAACGGTCGAGGAGACTTGCCCTTGGTATAGCTGTCGAGGTCGGCCTCCAGGAGCGCGATGATCTCGGATGTACGCTTTTCCAACCGCTCCCTGACGACACGGAGGGACACGAGCGAGTTCAGGACTTCCCAGCTTATGTCCATCATGGCGCGATGCTTGTCCGCCCCTTTGGCGAAGAAGATCTCGGCCATTGCCTCCGTTTGGAGAATTGTTCTCGCTACAAGCGGGTCGCGGGCACCATGTGGAAGATAGACGCTCTGCTCCCAAGGTGCGTCTGCGTGTTCAAGGTCCGGGTCTAAGTCGTCCGGGCTCCTAACTCTGACGATCTTGTTCCTTGTAATGAAGAACAGACCGCTATCCCGAGTGAGCAAGTGGTACACGATGTCAGTATCGTCCAAATAAATCTTGAGGCTGACGGCGGCGCTCCGAGCCTTCTTGATTGCCTGCTTGTCCATGAGTGCGACTTCTAAACGATTTGGCATGTCCGCTCTTTCAAAAAGTTGCGGACGAGCGGAAATCCCTAATTCCCGGGCCTGCCGGCGGAGGCGTCAACGGTGCGCTTACGCATGAGACTGCGCGCATAGTGCGCTGTCCCTACTCAATAACGTCGGTGACGATGTTCGCCTGGCGTAGCTCGTCGATGGTCGGGAACCAGACGTCGTCGGCCGGCGTCGCCAGCATGTGTTGGATGAATTCGTCCGGCACATTTGCTGCACGTAGCATGCCGGTCATGTGCGTCCCGACAGTGTTGAGAGCGTGATCGGTGTTGCCGGAAGGCGCGTGATACCCGAGCCGCGCTCCGCTTTACAATGTCCGGCTGTGCCCCCCAAGGAAGGCCCACGTGCAGGCGCTGGCGCACGTCTCCGTCGTCAGCGTATCGAGCCCGCGCTCGTTGATCAGCGCGGCCATCTGGCGGCCGACGGCGTAATGACCGCCGCCGCTGTTCAGAACAACGGTTTGCAGCTGGTCGTCATCGCGCAGTGCTTGCACGAATTTGTCGAAGAGGCCCCACGACAACTGGCCGGTGATGATCACCTGATCGCCGTCGACGGTGAGCGTATGGCCTTGCTTGCCGATGAAGTCGGTGTCGTTCATCTCGGAATAAAAACGCGCCATGGCGGGCGGCACGGTCGAGACCACGAACGCCGTCAGCGCGAACCCGGCGACGGCCACGAGCCGCGCCGTCCAGCGCGTGATCCACCAGCGGCCCGGCGCCTTGGCTTTCGAGCTGGCGCGCCATGTGCCTACCAGCTGCCAGACGCCGACGACGGCGATCAGCGTGAAAATGATAGCGCTGGCCATGATGCTGCGCCGGGGCGTGCTCTCGATGGTATCGGCGCTGAGCCATTGGGTGCCGCCGATGATCAGCGCCCACGGCAGGAGCAACGAAACGAGCAGCACGCTGACCCAGAACGGCGCCTCGCCCCGCCACTGCCGTCCGAAAAACCCCAGCATTCCGATGTCGCCTTGGGCCCGTTGATCGCCCACACTAGCGCGCGCGAAGCCACCCGTCGACGTGTTCCCTGGGTTTCGGCGGCGTTTCAGGCGGCTCGTCTCAGTGATCGGCCGCGTTAACGGTAAGGGCGACAATCGCCAGCGCCAGGGCGCGGACATCATCGTCGTCCGAGTTCACGCGGGGGCTCATCAACCAGCCGAGCTCCGACACGCTGCCGGCTTGCTCGGGCTCGCTGGCGGCTCGACCGCCATCAAAGTTGTCAGCTCTGTGGTTGCTCAGCATGGCACTTCCTCCGTAACCTCACGACAGCACGCGGACGAACGCGACTTTGAGGAGGCCGCGGTGCGATCCGCTAGCGAGCAGCTCGATGGCAGTGCGGGTCCCGGGTACCGGCTGGTGTCCCGGGGGGCGCTCCAGTGTCGACCACAACACGGCGGCGCATGAGATTGCCGTCACGATGTGCGCGATCGCATGCTTCCCATTCTCGTCTGCCACTCGACCGGACATCTGGCTCACGCTCCGCTGCGCTCTGCAATCGAGACTGCGCTCTCATGCAAATGTGGAGTGGCGCGGTGCGCCAATGCCATCGCACGTGGGTGCGCGGCGCCTGGACATAGGTTGAGCGCCACCGACCCCATCGGTCAGCGCGACTATCCTTTGGTTTAGGTGGTCAGTTGGGCGTTCGGCAGCCGCCTTGGCGCCCGCCGGCGGCGTGATGCCCATCGAGACGTAGACGCTCATCAGCTCGTCGATGCCGCCTTCTGCCGGCTCGATCCACGCGGCTGGAACGTAAACCAGCGCGCCGCCGAACGGCACCGGCGCAGAGGGAATGAGGACGCCGAGATAGTCTTCGCCGCCGAGGCGGACCGGCGTCTTAGATCGGGAGCAGTGCCAGGACGGCGGCACCCGGCTTGCCGCCGAAATAGCACCATGCCGGGCTCATGCTCTTCAGGCTGTCGCCGTTCTTGGTATCGACGATGGAGACGAAGCGGCTCGAGAGATCGTAGACGTTCGAGACCAGCGGGATGCGGCGGATGACCCGGTCGAAGAGTGCCGCGCCCCACGCGCCGAGCCGAGAATGAACGACGAGCCCGAGCGAATAGATGGCGGCGCCGATTAAGCCCAGTCCGATCAGGTAGGACGCGATCTCGGAGCCGTCGATGCCGAAGCCGAGCGATGCGAGCAAGCGGCCGAAACCGCTGCCCGGCCCCACGTACTGGTTGATAAACGACAACAGCCAGACGGTGACGAGGACCGTGAGCGCCAGCGGCAGAGCGGCCAGCAGGCCGGTGAGGAAGATTCGCCCGATTCTGCTCATCAGCTTCTCCAGCTTTCTCCGTCAGCCGGCAGGGAATCCTGCCGCTCCGAGGTGGAGCGTCTGCAACGTTCGCCGTGGCGTCAAGCGACAGCGAGCTACTGCACCGGCCTTCCGGTCTTATGCGGGCGGCCGCGGCGGGTCTTTCTCGGCCTCCGTCGGCACGTCGATGGTGCGCGCGGGGCGCGGGCGTGGCGGCGTTGGAGATCGACAGCGAGGCGTGCGAGCCCATCTCGTCGAGCGTCGGCTGGTGCGGCCCGCGCACCGCTTCGCCAAAGGCGCCGGACCCGTCAGCGCCTCTCCTTCGGCTCCGGCTCCGTGCGGTCCTTGCTCGCTAGCCAGGCCGCCAGGCGTGCATGATCGCGCTTCGTTTGTTCTGCATAGGCCATCGCGAAGCTCGCCAACGCGTCGTCCAGCGCTTCGCCTTTGCCCATGTAGCCGGCGACGACAACGGGATCGCCCGAGCGCGCGTGGGCGCGCGCCAATGTGCGCCCGCAGAGCGTTGCGTACGCGGCAAGCGCGTCGCCCTCGATGACTTCGGCCATCGAGCCTAGTCGTCGGTTCTTGAGATGGCGGACATAGAAGAAGCGCCCCGTCGTCTCATCCTCGGTCCAGCCGAGGAAGATATCGCTGGCCGCCTGCATGATGCGCTGGCCCTCGACCACCCGCTCGCCTTGGTGGACGATTGGCGTCGCGGGGGCTGTGATGCGTTCGAGGACGGATATCTGCGCCTCCTTGATCTGCAGGAACAGCGGCTCGCCGTCGGCCGTTGCAAACAGCCCGACGGCGCAGAATGTCCCGACGCTGCCGACGCCCACGACCTTGAACGCAAGATCGCGCAGGCTATAGCGGTCGATGAGGATACGCCGCTCGGGCGGCAGGGTTTTGCGATAGGCCGCAAACGCCGAACGCGCCCGTATCGTATGCTGTGCGTCCGACGCCTCGTTCAAATGATAGATGGTCGGCGGGCGATCTTCGATACGGAGATCGCCGCCCTTGGCGGTGGCAAGATGCGGGAAGTTGTCGTCGGCTACCAAATCCTTTTCGGCCTTTATCAGTGCGCTGAGGAGCCTGTTGCGAAGCTTGGCATCCTCGATCAGCTTGACCTCGCGCTTGAGCTCCATGCGGGTGTGCCAGACCTCCAGAGGTTCCAGCCTGGCGAGCTTCGCCGTGAATTCTCGATAGGCTCGGGTCGTCGATCTGGCGATCGACCTTGCCGCTTTGTCGCTCATCCCTGCGTTGAGCGCGGCCACCGCGACGCTGGCGACCAGCCGTTTGAGGTCGACCAGGAAGTCGACCCTAGGCAGCGTTTCGTCGAAGTCGTTGATGTCGAAGAGCACATCATCCTCGGGCGTCTGGAACGCACCGAAGTTCATCAGGTGACAGTCGCCGCAGGCCTGAACCGGAATGCCGATATGGGGCATATGGGCCAAGTCATTCGCCATGATGGCTGCTGCCCCGCGCAGAAAGGTGAAGGGCGAAGCGGCCATGCGCTGATATCGGGTCGGCACCAGCTCGGGGATGCGCGTTCGGTCCGCCTCGGCAAGAATGGCTACCGGGTCGCGCTTATCGGTCGCCGTGTGGTCCGCGTGGCTCTCGCGCGATGTCCGCGAGCGGAGTTTCTTGCCGGCTTCGAAACGTTCAGTCCGCGACAGAAGGGCGGACCCGTCTCTCTTCGACTGCTGAACCATCCTGCACGCTCCTGTACTCATCGGCGAAAGCGCGGCGATAGGCTGCTACAACGTGCCGGGACCGCGACACAGCCTCAGGGATGGTGACCCACCTCGGCCCTTAGATCCATCTTGCATTTAGCGCGAAAGTGCTCGCGCGGCGCTCCTGCCCGTCCCATTCCCAATCAGTAAGAACCGCAATGAGCGTCTGCATTTCAGGTGCCGAGACGTTGCGCCCGCTACCGCCCCGGCCGGCCAGTTTTGCGGGGACGGCCGCGGCGGGTTTTCTTTTCGGCCTCCGTCGGCACGTCGATGGTGCGCACAGGGCGGGCGTGCCGGCGTTGGGGATCGACAGCGAGGCGTGCGGTCCCATCTCGTCGAGCGTCGGCTTGTGCGGCCCGCGCACAGCTTCGCCGAATGCGCCGGCCTTGGCGCGCGGATCGATGTTCGGCGCGCGCGCGACGGGGATTGGGCGGTCGGTGCCCGGACCCATCTCGTCGAGCGTCGGCTTGCGAATGCGGGACGTCGACTGCGCGTGCGTCGGCTGCACGGGCTCATATTCAGTCGCGATGCGCGATGCGCCTCGAATTTTTGCGGGAGCCGGCCGCCGGCGCGGAAGGGGCGCCACCGAACTTGCGTGCGCCCTTGAAGCTGCCGGCCTTGTCCTCGACCTCCGCCTGCCGCGCTAAGGGATCGTCGGCGATCGCGAGCTCCGTATCGCGCAGGCGCTTGATCTCGTCGCGCAGCCGCGCCGCCGTCTCGAACTCGAGGTCGGCCGCCGCGGTGTGCATGCGCCGCTCCAGGTCCTCGATCACCGCCGCCAGGTTGTGCCCGACCATCGGCGCATCGGCGAGGCCGATGTCGACCGTCACGTGGTCCTGCTCGTAGACCGACGACATCACGTCGTGGATGTTGCTGCGGATGCTCTCCGGCGTGATGCCGTGCTGCGTATTGTAAGCGAGCTGCTTCTCGCGCCGCCGGTCGGTCTCGGCCATGGCGCGCTCCATCGAGCCCGTCACTTTGTCGGCGTAGAGGATGACGCGGCCATCTACGTTGCGCGCCGCGCGGCCGATGGTTTGGATGAGCGAGGTCTCCGAGCGCAGGAAGCCTTCCTTGTCGGCGTCGAGGATGGCGACGAGGCCGCACTCGGGAATATCGAGGCCTTCGCGCAGCAGGTTGATGCCGATGAGCACGTCGAAGGCGCCGAGCCGCAAGTCGCGGATGATCTCGATGCGCTCCAGGGTCTCGATGTCCGAGTGCATGTAGCGCACGCGGATGCCGGCCTCGTGCATGTACTCGGTCAGGTCTTCGGCCATGCGTTTGGTCAGCGTCGTCACCAGCGTGCGATAGCCCCGCTTGGCGACCTCCCTGACCTCGAACAGCAGGTCGTCGACCTGCGTCTTGGCGGAGCGCACCAGCACCGGCGGATCGATGAGACCCGTGGGGCGAATGACCTGCTCGACGAAGGCGCCGCCCGTTTCCTCGATCTCCCACGAGCCGGGCGTCGCCGAGACGAACGCGGTTTGAGGGCGCATCGCGTCCCATTCCTCAAAGCGCAGCGGACGATTGTCCATGCACGAGGGGAGGCGGAAGCCGTACTCGGCCAGCGTCGCCTTGCGCCGGTAGTCGCCGCGGAACATGGCGCCGATTTGCGGTACCGTCACGTGGCTCTCGTCGACGAACACGAGCGCGTTGTCGGGCAGGTATTCGAACAGCGTCGGCGGCGGGTCGCCCGGCTTGCGGCCGGTGAGGTAACGCGAATAGTTTTCGATGCCGGCGCACGAGCCCGTCGCCTCCATCATCTCCATGTCGAAGATGGTCCGCTGCTCCAGCCGCTGGGCTTCCAGCAGTTTGCCGTTGGCGTACAGCTCATCGAGGCGTTGCTTCAGCTCGCTCTTGATCAGCTTGATGGCCTGCTGCAGCGTCGGCTTCGGCGTCACGTAGTGCGAGTTGGAATAGATCTTCACCAGCGCCAGGTCGGCGGACTTCTGCCCGGTGAGCGGATCGAACTCGACGATGCTTTCGACGTCGTCGCCGAACAGCGAGATGCGCCAGGCGCGGTCTTCCAAATGCGCCGGGAACAGCTCGATCGTATCGCCGCGCACGCGGAAGGCGCCGCGCTGGAAGGCGACATCGTTGCGGCGGTAGTGCAGCGCGACGAGATCGGCGATCAGCTGGTCGCGTGACAGCCGCTCGCCCACCTGCACGGTGAACGTCATCGCCGTGTAGGTCTCCACCGAGCCGATGCCGTAGATGCACGACACGGAGGCGACGATGATCACGTCATCGCGCTCGAGCAGGGAGCGCGTCGCGGCGTGACGCATGCGATCGATCTGCTCGTTGATCGAGGACTCTTTCTCGATGTAGGTGTCGGTGCGCGGTACGTACGCCTCGGGTTGGTAGTAGTCATAGTAGGAAACGAAATACTCGACCGCGTTGTCGGGGAAGAAGCTCTTGAACTCGCCGTAGAGCTGCGCGGCGAGCGTCTTGTTGGGCGCCAGGATCAGCGCCGGGCGCTGCGTGCCTTCGATCACCTTGGCCATGGTGAAGGTCTTGCCCGAGCCGGTGACGCCGAGCAGCACCTGGCTGCGCTCGTGCTCGTTGGCGCCCTTCACCAACTCCGCAATCGCGGTCGGTTGATCGCCCTTGGGTGTGTACTGGGACTGGATATCGAAGCGGATGCCGCCTTCGGATTTCTCCGGACGCTCCGGCCGGTGCGGCATGAATAGCGGTTGATTGCCGGAGACAAGCGGATGCGCCGCCAACATCGGCTGGCTTTCCAGCAGCTCCTTGGCCCCGGCCGAGCGCTGCTCCGGCTTGGCCAGTAGCGCATCGAGATACTTGCCGATCGGCGCGCCGCCCATGGGCGGAAGCGGCCCCTGCTGGCGCAGCGCCGGCAACGGCTTGTGGGTCTCTTCCAAGTCATAGCTGGGCCGGCTCGGAGCAGCCGTCGGCGGCGGGCGCAGCTCGACCTCGCCGCTTGGCGTCAAGGACGAGCCGAAGTCAGCCTGCGGCGCTTCGCTCATGCCCGAGGCGGTCGTCTGTTCGGCCCTTTTGCGGCCGCCTTTGCCGCGCGCGCGCACCTCCGGCGTGCCGGCTGCCGTTTCAAGCGGCGGCGGCGTCGGCTTGCCGGACCGGACGCGCGAGGGGCGCGGCTTCGGGATCTTGTCTGGGTCCTTGGGGGGAGGGGACATGCGCCGAATATGGCCTCGCCGGCCGCTCCGCTCAAGCTCCGGCAGAGCCATCGGAGCAACTTATTCCTGGCTGTTTCTGTCGGTAAGCCACGGGAAGGCGGGTGGAATTCAGCTGTACGGCTAACTTCGGAGCCTCGTATGCGTTGGTCGATCCATGCCTCTCTTCTCATCGCGCTCGTGGGGACGAGCACTACCTGTCTGGCGCAAGCGGCGCCCCGCGCCGTGCTCGAGCTGTTTACCAGCCCGAATTGCTCCTCGTGTCCGCCGGCAGACGAGCTGTTCGTCGAGCTGGCACGCCACACCGATCTCATTACGCTGGTCATGCCGGTCGATTATTGGGATCGGCCCGGTCGCAAGGATGCGCTGGCCAAGCCGGCATTCAGCGAGCGCCAGTCCGCCTACGCCGATGTTCGCAACGAGGACGGTGTCTACACGCCGCAGGTCGTGATCAACGGCGCGGCAGAGGCCGAGGGGGCCGATCCCGCCGAGATCGACGGCGCCATTCATGCGACCGCCGGCCGATTAAGTGTTCCCGTGAAGGCATCGGCCGTCGGCAAAAACATCGTGGTGTCGATCGGACGCGGCGCGAAGGGCGTCACCGCCGACGCAATGATCACCCTGCTGCCGTACTTCGCCTCGCGCGACGTCCCCGTCGGTCGCGGCGAGAACATCAAATATGCCAACCTCGTGCGCGACATCGTTCCGCTTGGGCGATGGACTGGAAAGGCGGTCAAGCAAACGATCGCGCGCCAGGACTATGTAGAATACGACGGCATCGTCGTGCTGCTGCAGGAGGGCACGCCCGACAAACCGGGGGCCATTCTCGGTGCCACCCGCATCCCGACGCGCGCGAAGAGCTGAGTTTCCCCGTGGTTACGGAGGTAACGAAGCCGGGCGGCCACCGTATAGGTGGAAAGGCAAACCCCCGGAGCCGCCATGCGAGGATTAACCAGCGCGTTCGTTCTTGCCGCTTTTGCCGCCACGGCGCCGGCAGCCCAGGCGGCACCCCGCGCCGTGATCGAGCTCTTCACCAGCCAGGGCTGCTCGTCATGCCCTCCGGCCGACAAGCTGTTTGCCGAGCTGGCGCACGACCCCGATCTCATCACGCTGTCGCTGCCGGTCGACTACTGGGACCGGCTCGGCTGGAAGGACACGCTCGCCAAGCATGTCTTCACCGAAAGACAGAACGCATATTCGGGTACGCGCGGCGACGGCCAGGTCTACACGCCACAGGCCGTTATCAACGGCGCGACGCACGCGGTCGGATCCGATCGCGCGGCCATCGATGATGCCGTGATGCAGACGGCCGGCATCCTGACCGTGCCGGTGAGCGCCGAGAGAGCGGGCGACAACATTGTCGTGTCGATCGGCGCGGCGGCGAGCGGCGGGGCGACCGACGCGATGATCACTCTGCTGCCGTTCTTCACCTCGCGCGAGGTTGCCATCGGTCGCGGCGAGAACGCGCGCGAGAAGGTCAACTACACCAACGTCGTGCGCGATATCGTGCCGGCCGGAACGTGGAGCGGCCAGCCGCTGACCCGCACCATCGCGGCGAAGGACTATGAGGGCTACGACGGGATCGTGGTGCTGCTGCAGGCCGGTTCGCCCGACAAGCCCGGCGCCATCCTGGGCGCCGCGCGCATCGGCATCGGCTCGAAGGTCTGACGCTTTGGGTGTTCCCTCGGGAACACCGGCGCGACTGCCGGTCCCCTAAACAGGCCGTCCCCACGACGACGGACGGACCAATGTACATCCCCAACGCCAAGATCATCTCGATCGATGAGGCACGCACCCTAATCGCGCCCATCCTCGCGCGTCACCTGGCGGATCGCGATCTGCAGATCATGCTCGACGACGAGCTCATGTTTGCCGACGAGTATGACCGCTCCGGCGTCCTGCTGTTGCCCGCCGGCGTGGTGATCGACGGCGATCTCCGGCTCGACTACGAAATAGCCGAATACGAGGGGAAGGCCTATCGCGGGGTGTTGGCGCTGGCATCGCTCACGGTGAGCGGCGACATTCTCAACTGCAACGTCGACGGCGGGCCGTTCCTGGTCGTGCTTGGCGGACTCACGGCGCGCCGGATCCTCAAGGGCGGCGCCACGTTCATCATCGCCGGCCCGGTCACCTCGCCCGGCATGATCTATTGCGAATATAATCACGGTGCGTTTCGCGCCTTTGGCGGCGTCGCCGCGCAGGGCATCATCCTCGACGATCAGAGCCACGAGATTGCCGCCCCAATCAGCGGCATCAAGCTCGATCTCTGGAAGGACGACGCGACGCAGTATCTGCTGCCCGAATTCTTCTACGAAGATGAAGAGGGGAGCATCGCGCCGATCGACGAGCTAAGTGAGCTTCTCAAGGCGCGCATTCTCGCCGGCGAGCCCATCTTTCGCGACGACGCCCCCGGAGCCTAAGACAGATGTCGACGACGCCTTCTCCGCCTGCGACCGCGGGATCCTCCCGCATCGCCGATATCTTCGGCGCCGCCGTCCTGCATTTCTTCGTGGGCCTCGCCACGGTGATGGGTATCACGTTGCTGGTCGCCGGCATCGATACGTTCCGGCGCGGCGAGGCCGACCTCGTCGCCGTCATCTTCTGCGTCCTCCTCGGTGCCGTGTTCACCGCCGTCGGCATCGGCTTCTATTATCTGCACTACGTCGCAGGCCCCGCCAAAGCCGCCCGCGATGCCCGCGTCGCCGCACTGCATCCCGGTGCACCGTGGATGCTGCGCCCCGACTGGGCGGCGCGTCACGTCGTTGACCGCTCGAGCCTCGCCGTGGCGATCTTCCTTTGGCTGTGGTCGACCTGTTGGTGCGGCGCCTGCACGCTCATCTGGAGCGTCAACAGCGACAAGATCATTGCCGCCGCGCGAGACAACTGGGGCGAGGCGGCGCTGGGCGCGCTCTTTCCCATCGGCGGGATCATCGGCGTGCTCTGTGCGGTAGGCGCAACGCGCACGTGGTGGCGCTACGGAACTTCGGTGTTGCGCATCGATACGCTGCCCGGCTTTCTCGGCGGCAGCTTTCGCGGCAGCGTTCTGGTTCACATGCCGGAGACCATCGCCCTCGAAGCTGAGATAGCCTGCGAGCGGCGTTCCTGGCATTGGTCGCGGGATTCCAAGGGCCGGCGCAGCAAGGAGTGGAGCACCGAGACGATCTGGTCGCAGACGCATCCAATCGCACCCGATCGCCTGATGCGGATGAAGGATGTCACCACCATCCCGATCGACGTCCCGTTGCCGATGGACAAACCGCCGTTTGCGCTCGACGACGAAGGCGCGGGCATCCAGTGGAGCCTTTACGTGCGGACGGACTATGAGCAAATCGGCACGGTGACAACGCCGGTCCCGCGCTATTCAGCGCAGTTCCTCGTACCCGTCTACGCGCGCGCCTAGCCGCGGGCGCGGCGCACCGCGAGCTCCAGCGCCTCGAGGAACTTCGAGCGGTCCTGCTTGGTGAAGCTGGCATTGTAGCCCTTGCTCTCGCCCGTTTCGCGCAGGTGGGCCGACAGCTCGCGCATCGCCAGCGCCATGCCGATGCCGGCCTCGGTGAACGGCTTGCCGGTCGGGCCGATCACCGCCGCGCCCTTCTTCAGGCAGCGGGCAGCAAGCGGAATGTCGGCGGTGACGGCGATGTCGCGCGCGCCGATGCGCTCGGCGATCCAGTCGTCGGCCGCATCCGGCCCTTCCGATACCACGACGCGGTGGATGAGCGGGCCCTCGGGCAGCCGCATGAACGAGTTCGACACGAAGTGGATCGGCAAGCCGTGCCGCTCGGCAACACGCACCGCCTCGTCCTTGACCGGGCACGCGTCGGCATCGACGTAGATCGCCGAGCCGGTCGATGGAGGTGTGGCATCAGTGCTCATGCGCCGCGTCATAGCGACATTCGCCGTCCGCGCAAGCCATGCTCAGTCGGACCATGCGGCGCAGCTTCAAAGTCCATGTGGCAATCGAGGGATAAGTAACTGCGCGCAAATGGGCAAAAGTCTCCACCCACCTGATGTCACGGAGATTTCTCATGCCGGAAGTCGAATACATCCTCGGCCACTCCGAGGCCGAGCTACGCCGGCTGGCATTTCAGGCCAGCATTCTGAAGCCGATTACGGTGCGCCTATTGCGGGAAGCGGGCATCGCCCCCGGCATGCGCGTTCTCGACATCGGCAGCGGATCCGGGGACGTGGCCATGCTGGCCGCCGATCTCGTCGGCCCGGAGGGAACCGTCGTCGGCGTCGACCGCAGCCATGAGGCGCTCACCGTCGCGCGCGAGCGGGCCGAACTTTGGGGCCACACCAACATCGCCTTCGTCGAAGGCGCGGTCGAAGATCTCGCGGATAGTACGGAGTTCGACCTTGCTATCGGCCGCTACGTGCTCATCCACCAGGCTGATCCCGCCGCCATGATCCGCGCCGCTGCCGAGCACGTGCGGCCGGGCGGGACGGTCGCCTTTCACGAGGTCGCCATCTATGGCGAGCCGCAGTCGCTGCCGCCGGTGCCGCTGTGGACCGAAGTCCTGGAGTGGGTCACCGAGGCACTCTCGTCCGTGATGGCGCATCCCGACGCCGGCGGACGCATGATGACCCATTTCCGCGATGCCGGCTTGCCGCCGCCGTCGATGTTTTGCGAGGTTCCGGTCGGTGGCGGCTGCGAGTGCGCGCATTACGCCTGGATCGCGCTCACCGTGCGCAATCTGCTGCCGCAGATGGAAAAGATCGGCTTGGCGACCGCGGAGGAGGTCGACGTCGACACGCTGGAAGCGCGCCTCAGTGAAGCCGTCGCCGCCAGCGCAGGCACAGGTTCTCGGACCTATGCAGTTCTGCGGCTGGAGCCGTTGCTGATTGGCCTGCCCTCGCGCAGTCGGCTTAGGCCATGGGCTTTGAGAGCAGCGCGGCGACGCCGTCCGCGTCGAGGATCTTCTCGTGCAGGCCGGCGGCGGGTGTGCGGGCATCTGCATCCATCACCGGCCCCGGCGCCACGGCAGCGGCGAGCCGCGCCCATACCGCGGGATCGATCGAACGTCTGCCCCCATGTGGCAGACAGCAAGTAGCGGATCTTCGCGTGCTTGCGCGCCTCAGTTTCGAGTGCGCCGATCGCCTCCGGCCCCTGCGCCTTGAGCAGCGTCTCGAGCGGGCCGGCGCCGAGCAGAGCAACCTGCTCACCCGTTTGGCATTCATCGAGCGCGGCGAGGATAAAGGCAACGGCGGGGCCCGGCGCCGCCTGCACCATCTCGTCGATGCAGTCGTGGGCCCGCAGGCGGTCGGACTTTTCTTCGGCCGCGTCGCCTTCAGCCGGCGCGATCTTCAACAGCATGCGGGCGAGGCGTTGCGGATCGAAGGTGCCGCCGGCCGTGAAGCAAAGCGGCTCGGCATCATCGAACCGGCAATCGAAGCAACTCCACGTCCGTTCCATGTTGGCATCCCCTTTCTGCATTCGACCCGCTTGTACCATGTCGGCGAGCTGAATCGCCGAAGCGGCGGCGAGAGGCCCCGGGCGTTCGCCGGCCAGAGCGTCGCCCGGCGGTAAATTGGCCCCGGCTCCGCCGAGGCTTGCTGCCGCCCGAGCGTCAAGGAACCGTCGGCGCCCGCAGCGGTTAGAGCCTAGTGTTCAGCAGGGAACGACCCATGCCGCGGTACTTCTTCAACGTTCGATCCGCATCCGGCCTCGAGATGGACCCGCAAGGGCTCGATTTCGCTAACCTCGATGAGGCGATCGCCGACGCCCGCAAGGCGGGCGCAGAGATACTGCTCGATCGCGCCGTCGAGGAGAGTGAGAAGCGGTCGCAGGCGACGTTCGAGATCGTCGACGCTTCGGGGCAGGTGGTCGCCAAGGTGCCCTTCAGCGGTTGAACCGGCGCAGCCCCGGCGGAACCAGCCGGCCGCGCTGCGTGTGCTGGTGCAACTTGTCCCTTAGCGTAGAGAAGTTTTTGTCGTTGCTCGTATGAACCGGGGTGCGCGGGCCGGCCACTACGCGCGGCCTCGGAAGCACTGCACAACAACTAACAGACGCCCCGGACTGGGCAGGTCCGGGGCGTCCTGATGCAGTTGGTCGTTCTGTCGTCCACGGTACGCAGGCGAGACGCGATACACATTCACCGGCTGGGCCATAGAACGCGCCGCCCCAGGTGCGGTTCCGCGCAATTCGAAAAAATCTGCGCCAACGCTTCCAGGAACGAACGGGCATCGCGCGTCGTTCGCCTGCGAATGCAATAGAAGGGTTGACCCATGAAAACACTCATCCTCGCGATTGCCGTGCTGGCCGTGAGCCTGCCCGCCTTCGCAGCCGAAACGCCGCCGGCGGCAACGCAGGACTTCATCGACAAGGCCGCCGTCGCCAACCAGTTCGAGATCGACACCAGCCAGCTGGCTCTGAAGTACGGCAAGGGCGATGACGTCAAGAAGTTCGCCCAGGAGATGATCGACGACCACACGAAGATCGGCGAGGAGTTCAAGGCCGCGCTGACGGCCGCCAACATCACGCCTCCGGCCGAGGGTCTCGATATGAGCCACAAGGCCAAGTACGCGAAGCTGCGCGTCTTCACGACGGAAAGTGGCTTTGATGCCTCCTACATCTCCGAGCAACTGGCGGCGCATGAAGAGGCGGTGAAGCTGTTCACGGACCACGCTGCCAACGATCCCACGCCGGCGATCAAGGATTTCGCGGCGAAGACGTTGCCGAAGCTCGAGCATCACCTGGCGATGGTGAAGGAGCTCAACGGCAAGTACACGCAGTAAGCCGGCCGATCACCACACCGATGCCAGCGCATTTTTGCCAATGCGCTGGCATTCTTTCACGTGCGTCGCAGCAATTGCGCCTTGCGCGGTTGCCCATCGGCAACACTCGATCGGCAAACCTCAGTTTGCGTACGATGCGGGAAGTTCTTCCATAATTCGGCCGGGAAGGCTTCCCTCGTCGCCTTCACTGCAACGCTATAACCCTGACAGTACGCGGTGCCATCAGGCATTGCCGCGGGCAGGAGTGGCACAAATACGAATGCCGCACTGCAAGACCAAAAGAGTAATGCGTCTGGGGGAAGTCATGGTTCGCGCTGCGTTGATGGCGCCAGGTTCGGCACCGAGCTGACGGATAGGACGGGCGCCGCCTGATCCGGCCGCGCCCCGACATTCCAGAAAAGAAAATCAGACCACGCGTAACCAACATCGTGCGATGGGGGAGTGAGTAATGTTGCGTCCAAAATTGGTGGTTCGTCAGCGTACTATCGCGGCAGTCGTTGGCCCGCTGGCCCTCGTTCTAAGCATGAGCATCTCCCATCAGGCCATGGCGGCTTGCTCTGGCCTGCCGGCTACCGTCGGCGACGATACGCTGAGCTGCAACGATGCCAACGGCGCAATCAACCTCCTAACCGGAAATGACAAGATCACCATTGATCCCGGCGCTGTTTTCACCGGCACGGTCAATGGCGCAGGTGGAAATGACCTCATCATTATCAACGGCGGCACCAGCGGCAATAACGTCACCGCCGGTACTGGCACGGGATCGGTGGGTGATACATCGGACCGCATCTTCATGTTCGACGGCACGATAACAGGTGGTGAAGTCCAGGTCGGATCGGGCAACAACAACTTCTTCTTCTTCATGGGCGGCACCATTCAGCCCAACGCTGGCGGATCAGGCAGTGTCGAGATCAATCGCGGGTCCAGGAACTCAGTGCTTGTGTTCGACGGCGGCACGCTCACCGTGGACGAGGGAATCGAGTTTCAAAGCGGCAACGCTGGATTGGTCGCCGGCCCAGTAGATCCGACGATCTACTTCCGCTCGGGCACGATCGAGGCCGAGGAGATTGAACTCGTTGCTACTGATTTCGGCGGTGCTAACCCAACCAATGTGACGGTGATCTTCGATCCCATCAATTCAAAGGATCCCGCGTTCTTCCAGGCGCTTGCGAATGCTGCTGCCAACGGTTCGGATCCGACGTTGAGCACCGCCAACCTCAATGCAGCGCTTTTCAGCGCGCCGGAGAATCCCGACGTCGAGCACCAGATGATCGTCAAGTCTGAGGAGCTCACATTCGGTACTGGCGACGACCTTTTGATATTCGACGGCGCCGTCAACTTCGGCGAGGGTCAACACAATCTCGTTCTGCAGGGTGAAGAGGAAGAGCCCGGGGAGTTTGAGACCACGGAATTCAACGGGGGCGACGGCGAGGACGTACTGCGTGTCCAGGGCGGCAGCTATCTGACACTCGGTGAGGTCGAAGGCTTCGAAAAACTAAGGGTTGGTGACAGCTCCAGCCTCTTCCTTACCGCGGAAGAGTACGAGTTCGAGGATCGCGTCGACGTTGACGGCTCCTCCGTTCTTTGGCTCACCAACCTTGAGGAGTTGGAGACGGAGCACCTTGAGATCGGTGCCCCGAACGGAAATGCAGAGGCCCTCAAGGTTTCGAACCAGTACGCTGCATTCGATCCGGGCGGCATCTTCATGGTCGGCAACCTGCCAAGTGGCGGAGGTGACGACGACGACGACGATGACGAAGAGGGCGGCGGCGCCGTACACGCGACGATCGAGGTCGGCACCAACACAGTCGTCAACAACGGCACCATGGGCACGCTCAACGGCATCGCCGGCGACACGGTGACCATCGTCGGTGGCGGCTACGTTTCCAACAACGGCAACATGGTGATCGACACGCAGCTGGGCGGCAACAATTCGCTCACCGATCGCTTCGATTTCGATCCCACGCAGGCGGTCGATGGGCTGACGACCATTTACGTCAACAATGCGGGTGGCAAAGGCGCGTTCACGGGCCACGGCGCAACCGACGGTATCGTCATCGTCACGGGACCCGATGGTTTCGGTCCGACAGGCGCCTTCCAGCTCGGCGTCAACCTCACGGGCCGTCGCGAAGTTCTCGCCGGCGCCTTCTCCTACCAGGCCATCACCAGTGGCACGACCGTGCGGCTGCAGTCGGACGTTCTCGACCAGGTGCCGGCCTACACCGTCGCCTCGTCTGCAACGCAGCGTTTTGCCAGCACCGGTTTGGGTACGCTCTATAAGCGCCTCGGTGAAGTTCGCCTCGGTCACTCCAATGATCGGACGTTTGCCGGCGGCGCTGGCAGCGTGTGGGCGCGCGGCCTTTACGGCGACTACGACGTCGATCGCCGGAAGCGGGCTACGGCTTCAGCCAGAAGACCGACGGCGTGCTGATGGGCGTCGATGGCACGGTCGGAACAGAGTCCGGCGGCCGCATGATCTTCGGCGTGTTCGGCGGTTACGGCAGCTCCGACGCCGATGTTTCGGCGACGATCTGGGGGCAAAACTCAACCTCGAAGATCGATCTGTCGGGCTGGTCTGTCGGCGGCTACGGCACGTACTGGGAAAATGGCCGACCGGGCATGGGGTACTACTTCGACGGCGTCATCAAAGCCGACATCCTCGACTACGACATGACCTCGGCGGCGCGATCAACGTCCGCAACGACCGACGGCTACGCCGCTACGATTTCCGGTGAGACCGGCTACGGCTTCGGCCTCGGCGGCAACCTGTCGCTGCAGCCGCAGGCACAGCTCAGCTACACGACGGTCTCCATCTCCAACTACACCGACAGCTACAACATCAGCGTCGGAAACGGAGCCGCGGAGTTGCTCATTGGCCGGGCCAGCCTGCAACTGCAGGGTAATTACGGCTCGGGTAACTCCGGCTGGTTCGCGCCTTACGTCATCGCCAGCGTGCTGTCGGAGTTCCTGGGCGACAACGAGACGGTCGTTGCCGGGACGCCCTTCCAGAACGACATGGGCCTGACGTGGTTCGAAGCCGGCGGCGGCGTCACAGCCGAGCTGAGCAACGCCATCTCGCTCTACGGCTCGGCTGAGTACAGCTTCGGAGATGTGGAGGGCTGGGGCGGCACCGGCGGTGTCAAAGCGCGCTGGTAAGCCGACCTCCACAAAGGCAAGGGCCGCTCCCGTGGCCCTTGCTTTTCTATTTCCCCCGCCGTCCGCCGTCAGGCGGCTCCGGCGCGGCGCTCCTGCATCGGCATCATCATGTCGAAGTCGACCTGCGGCAGCATCTGGAAGCCCGGCCTGGCGAACAGGTAGCCCTGCATCAGCGAGATGCCGAGCTTGTGCAGCACGAGCGCCTCGCGCGGCTGCTCGACGCCCTCGGCGATGATGGCGATGCCGAGCAGCGTGCCCACCGCCGCCATGGCGCCGACGATGGTCTGGCGCGCGCGGTCGGTGTCGATGTTGCGGATCAACGCCATGTCGAGCTTGACGATGTCCGGTTGGTAGTCGGCCAGCAGATTGAGCCCGGCGTATCCGGCGCCGAAGTCGTCGATCGCCGTCTTGAAGCCTTCCTGGCGGTAAGTGGCGAATATCTGCTTCAGGTATTCGGCGTCATGAATGCGCTCATCCTCGGTCGTCTCGAAGATGATGTTCTCGACCGGAAAGCCGGTGCGATGCGCGGCTTCCAACGTTGTGCGCAGGCAGCGGCTCGGCTCGTACACGGCGTTGGGCATGAAGTTGATCGACAGCTTTTCGCGCATGCCGAGCGCTGCCGCCATCTCCACCGCGCGCACGCGGCAGCGTTGGTCGAAGGCGTAGCGGTTCTCGTCGTTGACGCGGGCGAGAATATCTCCGGCGGATGCGCCGTCGGTACCGCGGACTAGGGCCTCGTAGGCGAAGACGGTGCGCTCGTTGACGTCGACGATCGGCTGGAAGGCCATGGTGATGTCGAAGTCGAGATGGGATTGGGTACAGCCTTGGCAGCCGAGCTCGTGCGTCGAGGTCATGCGCTTCTCCGTTTGCGGAGAATTTTAGCTGCAAATCCTTACCGGTCGGTGATCCGGTGTAGGATTTTGAGCATATGCGCCTGCAACCCTGCCGGCTTTTACTGGGGGCGAAGCAGGGCGCGGATCTCGATATCGACCGTGTCGCCGACGAGGAGTGCGTAAGCCGTCATCTTGAAGTCGTTGCGGTTGATGCGCGTCTTGGCGCGAAACTCGCGCGCTCCGCCGGCCCCCGGCGGCTGCAGGGTCGCCTGCAGCACGATGGGCCGCGTGACGCCTTTCACCGTGATGTCGCCGATGATCTCGGCGGAGGTGGCCGTTTTCGGCCGGACGCTGCGGCTCTTGAACAGCATCTGCGGGTAGACGGCGACATCGAAGAAGTCGGCGCCGCGCAATTCGCCCTGGGCCATGGAGACGGGCGCGCGCAGTGTTCGCGTGTCGATGACGGCCTGCACCGTCGTATTTTGCTGCGCTGCGTCGTCGATCGAGGCGCTGCCCGACATACTTGTGAAACGGGCGACGCCGCTCGACAGGGTCATGCTGTAGGAGAAGAGAACTTCGGAGTGCTTGCTGTCGATGACATAGGGCACGCCCTGCGCATGTCCCGCGCCGGCCAGTCCGCACAGCGTCAGTGTAACGAGGGCCAACCGCGCAAAGGCGAGCGTGCTTATCCCCTGCATCGTGCACCCCTATGTTGGACGGACCGCAAATCAAAGGCCGGATCCTGTAGCATGGGCGTGGCCGTGGTGACACAGCCGCCGAATTAATGATATGCGGACCTTGAGCGGCCACGGACGCGCCTAATATTTGAGGTCAAAATCCTCAAGTGATTTGTCGGAGGACAACGATGCGATTTGCGCCGACCCCCACTGCCGCGCTGCTGGCTTTCTTCGTGCTGGCGACGCCCGCGTTGGCGTTCGATGTGCAAAACGGCGGCGGCCAGGCCGGCGGCTCGGCCAACTTGGCTCCGGAGGCGTCCGCCGTCCCCGGCGTCAGCATCGACCAGGATCTGCGCTCCCAGCTTGGCCTCGCCGACGATCGCAAGGACGCGGCCGTCAAATCCGGGCTGCAATTCGGCGGCGGTGTCTTTTCGGGCGGCGCCAGCTCCATGAACCCGACCTCGATGGGCTACGACGAGAGCCCCTGGGTGGCCCCGCGGCAGAAGCCCGGCGCCAACTAAGCATTCCGTCCGTCTAATCGCTAGCGCCGGGCGCCGACCCGGTCATATATCGCTGCGTCGTAACGACGGAGCGCACGCGCATGGCTGCCACCGAAGTCTGGAGCGGGGACTACCTCTGGCGGCAGCTCGAGAACGCCCTGCTCAATCCCATCCGCGCATTTCGGCCCCGCTATCTGCCGCTGCTGATGGTCTACTTCGCCTACGGCGCGCTGGGCCTCATCGCCGTGGCGGAAAGCTTCTGGGTCAAGAAGGCACTCACCCTCAGTCCCGCCGAGCTTGCAGCGCTCGCCGTGTGGACGACCCTGCCGTGGACCGTGAAGATGGTGTTCGGCGAGCTGGTCGACAGCGTACCGATCCTCGGCTCGCAGCGTCGCGTCTATGTGTTCATAGGGGCCGGGTTCATCGCTGCGGGCCTGTTGCTGCTTGCAGGCGCTGCGGGCAGCTGGCTGACCTTTGCGAGCCCCGAGAATCTCTATCGCCTCGGCGCGCTGGCGACCGTGCTCGGCGTGGTCATCCAGGATGTCGTCGCCGACGCCATGAGTACGGAGGTCGTCGAGCGCGAGAATCCGGACGGCACTCCCCGCCCCAAAGACGAGGTCGACCGTGAGCTTGGCATGGTGCAGGTGCTGGGGCGGCTGGCGCTGTCGCTGGGCATGTTCGTCGTCGCCGGCCTCGCCGGTTGGATCGCGAGCATCTACGCCTACGAGACGGTGTTCCTCGCCGGGCTGATCATTCCGCTGATATCGGTGAGCGGCGCGCTGCTGATCACCTTGAAGCCGGTCGAGCGAAGTGCGATCGACTGGCGCATTCTCGGCGGCGGCATCGCCTACGGCGCCTTCGTGCTGGCGCTGGCCGGCGCCCAAGTGCCATACAACCAGGAGATCGTCTTCGTCGTCTCGATGGTCGTCGTCTGCGCCATGTTGTGGCGCGTGGTCGGCGATCTCAATGCAATGACGAAGCAGACGATCTTCTTCGCCGCGCTGATCATCTTCATCTATCGCGCAATGCCGCTCGCCGGGCAGGGCTACACCTGGTTCGTCATCGACGTGCTCGGCTTCGACGAAGCCTTCCAGGGCGTGCTGGCGCAGATCGGCGCGGGTCTCGCATTGCTCGGCATGTGGCTGTTCTCCGATGCCATCACGCGACGGCCGGTGGCGCAGGTGCTGCTGTGGCTGACAGTGATCACGACGGTGCTGTCGCTACCAGCGTTCGGCCTCACGCTGGGACTTGCCAACTGGACCGAGCAGATGTTCGGCTTCGGCGCCCGCACCATCGCCATCATCGATACCGCGACGACGTCGCCCTTCGCGCAGCTCAGCATGATCCCGCTCCTCACGCTGTGCGCCATCTATGCTCCGGCCGGTCACCGCGCCACGTGGTTCGCGCTGATGGCTTCGCTGATGAACCTGGCACTGGTCGCCGGCGCGCTGCAGACCAAGTACTTGAACGAGATCTTCGTGGTCGGCCGCGGCGACTATGAAAACCTGCCGTATATTGTCGGTATCTGCCTCGTTCTCGGGTTTGTCATGCCTTTGGCGGCGATATTCGCCTTCGGCCGGCGCCTGCAATGATCCGCGTCAATGTCCTGGTGATGTTTGCCGCCGACACTCGCCGCTCGCAATCAACGGGAGATGACCGCCATGAAGCCGACGACGACGTGGATACTGATCGCCGACGGCGCGCACGCGCGGCTGTTCTCCAACAGCGGCCCGGGCAAGGGCATCGAGGCGGTGCAGGGCGGCGTCATCAACGGCGACCATCGTCCCGACCATGAGCTGGTACGCGACGGGCTCGGCCGCTCGTTCGAGTCGTCGGGCTCGGCCGGCGACATGCGCCACGCTATCGAGCCCCGCACCGATCCGCATCGTGAGCTGAAGCGCACTTTCGCCCACGAGCTGGCCGACATGCTGGACCAGCGTCTCACCGAAAAGGCGTACGACCGACTGGTGATTGTGGCACCGCCGAAGGCGCTGGGCGACCTGCGCGCTGCGCTGTCGGCGCACGTGAAGCCGCTGGTCTATGCCGAACTCAACAAGGACCTGGTCAAGACGCCGACGGCCGAGCTGCCCAGCCACCTAGGCGCCGTCATGCCGCTCTAACCACCCGCGGAGGTTCCTACCCTTTAACCTCTCCCCAATGGGGAGAGGTCGGCGCGGAATGCGCAGCATTGAGCGCTGGGTGAGGGGGCGATTGATCTCGGGCGTGTATCCCTCCCATGCGGAGCGTGGCTTGCCATAACGGGGAGAGGGTACCTTGTTGACGCCATTGGCTAGCGTTCGACTTCGACTGTGGCGCGTTGGCTCTTGAGCGGCGGTAACTTCGCCGCTAACGTCGCGGCCATGGTGTGGGGAGTTCAGCGTAAGCATCGACGCATTGCCGCGGCCTTGGCGCTGCTCGGCGTGGCGTTCTATGCGCTGCTGCTTCCCGGACATCTCACCTCGCAGTTCAACGCGCAGCTCTACAAGGCCGACGTCGGCATGTTCGCCGACGCGATGTGCCTTTCCGGCGAGCATGGGTCCAAGCCCATGCCGGCCACGAGCTGCCCGATCTGCAAGGGCACCGCCGCCTTCCAGCTGGCGATGACGCCGCCGGAGCTGGCGACGCTCCCGGTCATGCCGCACGCCGCGCCCGTCCTCGCCTCGATGCAGGACGACGTGGCCGGCGTCCCCATCCCGGCGCCACGCAGCCGCGGACCACCTCTCCACGCCTGAGCGTCTCCGCTTGTCGTGACGGATCGTTCGCGATCCGCGTACGCCAGCTGACGCTCCTAGCGCTTGCCTCGCCGCACGCACCGCTCCGAGCGGTGGCGTGAAAAGAAGCGTACCCGTGGAGTTATGCGTACATGTTCCGGAGTATTTGGCGCCCGCTCGCCTGCGTGGCGGCCGTTGGCCTAATCGCCCCATCTGTCGCGTTCGCCCAAGCCAAGGGCGAGGCCATGCCCCTGCCGCCCGTGATCGTCGAGCAGAGTGCCGTTCCAGCCGCGGCCAAGCCCGCCAAAAAGAAAGGCGCGGCGAAGAAATCGTCGCAACCCGCGGCACCCGTCGCCGCAGCTTCCCCGCCACCGAGCGCACCGTCGGAGCGCGTCGCAGCCGGGCCTTGCCGCGCAACGTTCGGGCAGTCTTTCGGTCCCCGACACGGCAGAGGCGCGCGCCGAGATCGACCAGACGCCGGGCGGCGTCGAGCTGGTTCCGGCGTCGGCCTACAAGTCGTCGACCCCGGCGACAACCGTCAAGGACGTGCTGGACTATGTCCCGGGCGTGTTCGTGCAGCCGAAGTGGGGTGACGACACGCGGCTGTCGATCCGCGGCTCGGGCCTGTCGCGCAATTTTCACCTGCGCGGCCTGCAGCTCTACATGGACGGCATCCCGATCAACACCGCCGACGGTTACGGCGACTTCCAGGAAATCGACCCGACCGCCTACCGCTATGTCGAGGTCTACAAGGGCGCCAACGCGTTGCGGTTCGGCGCCAACTCGCTCGGCGGCGCCATCAACTTCGTGATGCCGACGGGCTACGATGCCGACGCGTTCGGCGCCCGCGTCGATATGGGCAGCTTCGGCTTCCACAAGCTGGCGGTGAGTTCCGGCGGCGTGTCCGGGGCGGCGGACTACTTCATCACTGGAACCTGGCAGGAGACGGACGGCTTTCGTGACCACAGCTGGGGCGAGAGCGTGCGCGGGGCGATGAACGTCGGCTATCGCCTGTCGGAGGACGCCGAGACGCGCTTCTACATCAATGGCAATTCGGTCCGTCAGCGCATACCCGGCAGCGTGACGAAGGCGAGCGCTCTGAGCTCACCCGAGACGGCGGCGGCCAGTAACGTCACATTCGACCAGCAACGCAACATCGATACGCTGCGTATAGCCAACAAAACGGCGGTGCGCCTGGCGCCGGGAACGCTGGTCGAGTTCGGAGCCTTCGGCGTCGACCGGCATCTGATGCACCCGATCTTCCAGTGGCTGGATTACGAGTACCGGGACTATGGCGCCTTCGCGCGCCTTACCGACGACAGCCGCGTCGGAGGGTTCAAGAACCGTTTCATCGGCGGCGTGAACCTGCACAACGGCACCATCGACAACAGGCAGTACGCGAATCTTGCCGGCGCAGTGAAGGGCAACTTGCTGTCGAGCTCGACCGACGATTCAGAAAATCTGTCGGCCTACGTGGAGAATTCGTTCTACTTCATTCCGGATGTGGCCTTCATCGCCGGCACGCAATTCCTGCACGCCACGCGCGACCGCCGCGATCTCTTCCTTTCCAATGGCGATCAGGGTGGCGCGACCGATTTCGATCTGTGGAGTCCGAAGGTCGGGTTGCTATGGGATGTGGCGCCCAACTCGCAGGTGTTCGGCAACATCTCACGCAGCGCCGAGGTGCCGAGCTTCGGCGAGAGCGTGGCCGTGCAAAAGATCCAGTTCTTCGACATCAAGCCACAGCGGGCGACCACTTACGAGATCGGCACGCGCGGGCGCACGGCCGACTACACCTGGGATGTCTCGCTGTACCGCGCCGACATCGACGACGAGCTGATCTGCTTCACGGCCGCAGCGCAGCCCAATAACACCTGTCAGGTCGGTAACGCGGACAAGACCATCCACCAAGGTGTTGAGCTGGGCTTCGGCGCCGCCGTGCTGAGATCGATCTTTGCCCACGGACCCAAGTCCGACGAGCTGTGGCTCAACACGGCCTATACGTTCAATGACTTCCGCTACGACAACGACGCCTTGTGGGGCAACAACGAGCTGCCCGGCGCGCCGCGGCACTACGTGCGCGCGGAGCTGCTTTATAAGCACCCGTCGGGCGTCTATGCCGGGCCGAACATCGAGTGGGTGCCGGAGGCGTACTTCGTCGACAGCGCCAACTCTTTCACGACGGCGTCGTATGCCCTTTGGGGCGCCAAGCTTGGCTTCGATGACGGCGGCCCGATCGCCGCCTACATCGAAGCTCGCAACTTGTCGGACGAGGCTTACATTTCATCAACGGCTATTGCCGCCAATGTGAAGGGCGTGGATACGGCGCTGTTCGAGCCGGGCAATGGACGCGCCGTCTATGGCGGCGTGCAGGTGCGTTGGTGATGGCGGAAACGATGAAAACAAGAACAACGCTTGGGAGACTTGGAATGCTCGTTGAACATCGCCGCGCGGCGCTCGCGCTTCTATGCCTTGCCGGTGTCTGCGGCACGGCGTCGGCGCACGTCAGTCTGGAAGCCAAGCAATCGAGAGTGGGTGCGGGATACAAGGCGGTTTTCGGCGTGCCGCACGGTTGCGAGGGGCAACCGACGACCGAAGTATCGATCGACATTCCGGAGGGCGTCATTGCCGTCAAGCCGATGCCGAAGGCCGGTTGGACATTGGCGCTGCAAAAGGGGCCGTATGCGCGCAGCTACAAGTTCTACCACGGCGAGACCAA
Organism: uncultured Alphaproteobacteria bacterium; assembly: GCA_963722495.1. Classification (GTDB taxonomy): domain Bacteria; phylum Pseudomonadota; class Alphaproteobacteria; order Rhizobiales; family Hyphomicrobiaceae; genus Hyphomicrobium_A. Next base: position 213,260 of record CAVRND010000008.1, read on the forward strand.
GGCCGACGGGGTCAAGCGCGTGACGTGGAGCGGCGGCTCGCTGCCGGACGAGTACTTCGATCAGTTCGTGCTCTCGACGTTCATTGCCGGCGAGCTGGAGCCGGGCGCCGACCTCTACTTCCCGGTGACGCAGAAGTGCGCAAACGGCGAGCTGCGTTGGAGCGAGGTTCCGGCCGAGGGGCAGGACGCGCACAGCCTAGAGCATCCGGCGCCGCGCCTGGTGCTCGTCGGCGATGAGGAAAAACACGACCATGGGGCGAAGGCTGCTGCTGCGAGCGGACCCATCGAGATCGACACGCCGTGGTCCCGTCCCGCGAGTGCCGGCGGCAACGGCGCGGGCTACATGAAGATCACCAACAACGGCACCGAGGCTGACGAGCTGGTGGGCGTTTCGTCGGAGGCAGCTGGGCGCGTCGAGGTGCACGAGACGACGATCGACGACAAGGGCGTCGCCAGTATGCACAAAGTCGACAAGGTCGAGCTCAAGTCGGGCCAGAGCGTCGAGCTGAAGCCGGCCGGCATGCACGTCATGTTCATCGGCCTCAAAGAGCCCCTGAAGGAAGGCGGCGTGCTGAAGGCGAAGCTGAAGTTCAAGAACGCCGGCGAGGTCGACGTCACCTTCGCAGTGAAGGCGTCCGGCGGCGCCGATGCCGGCGGCCACGACCACATGCACATGGACCACTGACGCTTATCGAGAGCATCTCGTAGCTAACCGTCATGGCCGCGCAGGCGGCCATCCACGCCAGCTTCAGAAATTGCTTTTGCCGGAAGAAGGCGTGTCAGCGCGGCCGGCTGCCTTCACCTGCACTCACTGAAGCGCTTGTGGAGACTTGCGTGGATGGCCGCCGTCCATGCGGAGCATGGCTACGCCATGACGCGGCCATGACGGAATACTGGGTCGAACGTCCGGGATCTCAGCGGCAGATGAGGAGGGGGACTGATGTGTGCGCCAGCACGCGCGTCGCCTGGCTGCCGAGGACGAACTTGGCGATGCCGCGGCGGCCGTGCGAGGCCATGACGATGAGATCGCAGCCGCGGGCCTTCGCCTCCTCGACGATAGCTTCGGCGGCATACTGATCCTTGACGTGCACCGCATCGCAGGTGACGCCGAGACCGACCGCGGCCTGCTGTACCCCGTCGAGTATTTTCTCTGCGTTGGCGGCCGTGGCCTTCTCGTACTCCTCGACGGGGAACGCCACGGCCCATTCGCCGGACACGGCGGCCGTCCACGGCTCCGTCACGGTCACCGCCGTAACTGTCGATCCGAGCGCCTTGGCAAGCGTCAACCCTTGCTCGACGGCGCGCTGGGCGAGGTCGGAGCCGTCGGTGGCGATGAGAATGTGCGCGTACATGACCGGTCTCCCGTTGCATGGCGAGGCGCATTTCTACCGCATCGGCATGACGAAGCCATCAGGCCGCTGCGCACTCTTGCCCAATCGCGCTGGAAGCCTCACAACTTATGCCAACAAACGATCCAGCTAGTGTCCCGATTCCGAAGTTCGCCGGAGCTCGCGGCTAGGTATCGGGAGCGAACTTCGGAATCATAAGGGACACTAGAAACATGGGCTTGCTAGTGTGATTCAGATCGAGAAATTCGCTCGATACCTAGCAGCTCAGGTGGCGAATTTCTCGATCATCACACTAGGATCATGGGCGGCATGCGAACGAACGGACGGACGTGGATGGCGGCCTTGCGCGCATGGCCGCATTGGCTGTGGCTAGTACTTTTGGTGGCCGTCGCTTCCATCGGAGCGGTCACGATCGCCGGGGCGGTGAGTAGCGAAGAGGTCGATACGGCGCTGATCGTCGCTATCGACGTGTCGAATTCGGTCGACGACAAACGCTATCAGCTGCAGATGGAGGGCATCGCCCAGGCGCTCGAAGATCCGGGCGTTATCCAGGCGATCGTCGGCGGCGCCAAGGGCGGCATCCTCTTCTCGCTTGTCACCTGGGCCGATCAGCCGACCGTCAACATGCCGTGGACGCACATCGCCAGCGAGGCGGACGCCAAGGCGGCGGCAAAGAAGGTGCGGGCGTTGCCGCGTCAGGGCGGCGAGTTCACTTGCATGGCGCGCATGATGCGCATCGTCTCCGACAAGATCGTGTCTCAGATCCCGTCCAAAGCCGCCAAGGTCGTGCTGGATGTGTCGGGCGACGGCCGCGACAACTGCAACAGCAAAGAGCCGATCGAGCAGGTGCGCGACGAGCTGGTGCAGTACGGCGTCACCGTGAACGGCCTGCCGATCCTGCAGGGCGGCGGCGGTCCCGAGGTCGTGACCCCGGGCGCGCCGGCGGCGCAGTCATACCTACCCGGCAAGAAGGCGATTGATCCGTTGGAGCAGTGGTACGCCGATAGCGTAAAGGGCGGCCCTGGCTCCTTCGTGCTGCCGGCCAACGGCTATTCGGATTTTGGCCGCGCCATCCGGCAGAAGTTCGTGCTCGAAGTGAGCGATGCCGGCAGTCGCGTGCGCCGGTCCTATGCCGACGCCGCGCGACCGAATTTCTTCACGCCCTAGCCGATATCACGGCAAGGATCAGAGATCCTGGTAGTCGGCAGAGGCGCAACGCCAGCGCTTGATTTCCCAATTGGGGTGCTGCTCCGCCCACTTCGGCAGGTGCGGCTGCGCCTGGAACAGGCAGCCCTTGGTATCGACATTCGCCGCCAATGGGACGCGGTAGTCCTGGCACACGTTCGGATTGCTGACGAGACAGGCTGAGATGACGATTGCGATCATACGCGCGCTCCTCGACCCGGTTTGGCCATGAAGCCGGCCGTCCGGGACTGAAATGGGCGGACAAGAGTGTCCACTACCACCCGCTATACGAGCACCGGCTGCGCTCGGTTACAAGGTAACGTCAGTATGTCGCTGCGGCGACCGCCTCGTCCAATAGATCAAGACGTTAGCAGGATTTCGCCTTTGCCGATGGTCGCCAGGTCTCCGGCATATTTGCGCACCACCCCCGAAAGGGCCTTCGGCGCCTGGGAGCCGAGTTGCGCGCTCATGTAGCGTGACAGGATGCGTAGGATGACGAGGTCGTGTCGGCCGGAATCGGCGAACGTCGGCAGCATCTGCTCGACCGACGGGCCGATGATCGTGCCACGGCGCAGCAGCAGTCCGGTGTCGGTGCCGAAGCCCAGCTCCGACCAGATCGTGCCACCAACCATGCGCGAGCCCGCGAAGCTGCCGCACTTGCCGCGAATGAAGATGGTGCCGCGACGCATGCGGTCGCCGACGCGGTCGCCGGCGTGGCCGTCGACGACGATGAGGCCGCCGGTCATGCCGAACTTGTCGCCGGGGCTGAGGCCGCCCACTTGGCCGGCCGCCGATCCTTTGACGAAGATCTGGCCGCCGCTGATTCCCGAGCCGAGCAGCGCACCTGCGTCGCCCCTAATCTCCAGGCGTCCGCCGCGCATGTTGCGGCCGGCGGCGACGCCGACGTCACCTTCTACAATTACAGTGCCGTGATCGAGGTCGGCGCCGACGTGATCGAGACGCGCAGAGCCGCTTTCGATCTTCACCGTGTCGCCGGGCCTGCCGGAGACGGCGAACACGTCACCGACGGTGAGCGCGCTCTTGGTCGAGCCGACGACGAGCTTCAGCACCTCGGCGAGCGGGATCGACGACAGCCGCTTCGGCGTCAGGTGCGAAAGGTCGAGCCGTTCCGCGGGGGCGGTGTTGAGCCGGAAAGTAAGACCGCTCATGGCAGCAGCTCCCGCAGCTTGTAATGGTGTGGACCTAGCTTGCCGCCGTAGTTGCCGGCGGTGACGCGCGTCACGCCTCTGGCGGCGCCCGTGTCGATAATGGTCTTGAGGCCGGCCTTCATGGCATTGGCGACGGACTTGGAGGTCAAGCCGTCAATGACGATCTCGAGCACGGAGACGGTGTCAGGACCGAGCTCGCTCTTTACCCGGCCGCGGAGCGTCGGACAGAAGGCGTCGTTGGTGGAGGCGATGGCCCCTTTGTACTTGGAGCCGACCTTGGAGCCGGAACGCACGATGCCGCCGGGGAACGGTGTGATGACGTCGTTCACGGCGCCGATGGCATCGACCGCGGCTTCAGCCGTGGCCAGAAGTCCGGCGCGGTCGTTGCCGAGAATGATCAGGTTGCCGCCACCGACGGCGTCGGTGACGATGCCCGTGGTCTCCTCGATGATGAATTCGCCGTCCATGACGGGCACGCGCCAGAAACGCTTGTCCCCAAGCCGTTTGGCGGTCTGAAATCCGTCGCCGAAGAAGCGCGGCCCCTGGCCGAGCCCGATACGCTTCTCGGATTCAACGCCCGCGTAACAGGCGGACCCGGGGCTCGTGAGCACGCACTGACCAACGCGGGTCTTGAGCTGCGAGCTCGTGGATTCCGGCGTGAAACCGAATAGCAGCACGCGCACGCCCGGACGGCCGTCGGGCGTCTCCTCGGGCTTCAATTCCCTGTCGATGCCGACCTCGGCGCCGGCGCCGATCACCGAGGTGCCGAACCCGCTCATGGTCACCGCCGCCTGGCGGGCCCATTTCATGCTGTCGGCGGTGATGATCACGCCCGTGCCGCTCATGCCGAAGGCCTCGGCGAACGTGTCGTCGATGGCTATCCCGTTGACCTTCATGACGACGTCCTGGACCTGGTCGGTTGCACGATGATCTCGCCGCGACCACCGTCGATGATCTCGTCGTCGCTCAAGCGGAAGTTCTCCATGCGCACGGTGTGGTAGCGATCGAAGTAGTCCTTCAGCGGCTTCTCGATCGAGCTGTTGTACTCCGGGCGCACGACGTGCGTGGCGCCGTTGACGACCTTGATCACCTTGCCGTCGCGCACGATCAGCTCGCCGTTCTTGAAGACGAGCAGCGGCGTCGTGAACATCGCCTCGCGGTCGGCATCGTCCTTGTAGACGGTGATGTCGGCTTTGGCGCCTGGGCCGACGTGTCCCAAGTCCTTGAGACCGAGGCTGCGCGCTGGTCCGGCACGCGTCAGCACGGCGATCTCGTACAGCGAGTACTCGCGCTCGAGCATCGGCAGCGTCGAGTACTTGAGGGCATCCTGGTTGACGCGCTGCATCGTGTCCCGGCGGAAGCCGCGGTCCATGAGTAAGCGGATGAGATGCGGATAGGTGTAGAACGGCGCGCCGTTCGGGTGATCGGTGGTGAGGAAGATCCGCCAGGGATCCTCGCACAGGAGGAACGTCTCCAACCCGATCGCCCATTGCAGCGCGTGCACGTAGCTCTTGTCGCGATAGCGGAACGGGACGACGCCGCAGCCGGCATCGCACTCGATGTCCATGACGACCCACCGCTTCGGGTCGGCGTTCTTGGCGCCGTTGTACTGACGCATGCTGTCGCCCGATGCCGTGCACGTCTGGCCGAACATGACCTGGCCGACGTCGATCGAGATGTTCGGGTACTTCGTGAGGAGGTCGGCAATCTGCACCGCGCCCGACGAAAAGTGGCGGTCGCCTTCGGTGGCGTAGCTGTGAAACTGGATGTGCGTCAGGTGCAGCGGCAGACCCTCGGTCGCCCGGATCGTCGCCAGCGTCGTCTCGACGTTGCCGGGAATGCCGAGGTTGCAGCCGTGCACGTGCAGCGGATGTGTGACGCCGATCTCCAGCAGGCCGCGCGCCAGCGTCAGGATGATGTCGCGCGGCGTGATGCCGTAGTAGACGTGCTTCTCGTCGAGATCGAGCTTGCGCTGGTTGAACTTGAAGGCGCTGATGCCGCCCGGGTTCACGACCTTCATGGCGATCGCCTGCGCGGCGTGCATCGTCCAGGCCATGTAGTCTTTGATGAATTCGAAGTCGCGCTTCTCGGCGATGGCGCGCAGCAGGAAGTCGTCGCTGCCGAGCATGACGAACGCGCCCTTGTCGAGCAGCGGCGTGTCGGCCAACTCCATGTGCGCCTGGCGGGCGTTGGCGGGCAGCATCGCCGGCTCGAAGCAGGCCGTGTAGCCCATCTCGGCGTAGCGGTATCCGGTGATCATGGTCGAGGGCAGCGCGTGGCCGGTGCCGGCACGCGTCAGCGCCGTATGCGCGACCTCGTCCTTCTCGTGATCCTCCGGCATCAGCGTGCGGGCGATCGTCACCTTGCCGCCACCGATGTGGGTGTGCGGATCGATGGCGCCGGCCATGACCACGCGGCCGCGCAGGTCATATTCCTTGTCGACACGCGCCTCGGGTGCGGGCGGCACGATGCGGCCGTCCACGATATAGATATCGCGAACCTCGCCGTTCACATTGTTCGCGGGGTCGTAGACCTTGCCGCCGGTCAGCTTGATCATCATTGCGCAGGGCTCACGTTCACAGGGCGGCTTCGATGGCAGCCAGGACGTTGGCGGCGCTCGGCAGCTGCGAGCGGCCGAGATTTTTCATGGGCAGGGAGACGACGTTATCGCAGCGGACCATCTGGCCCGCGTGGTCGATGCCGGGCGTACCGACAGGAATATAGACGGTCGGTGGCTGCGCGAGGCGCACGCCCGGCGTACCCAACACGATGGACGGAAGTTTTGTCTGCGGCAGGCCGATGTCGGTGCCGATGGAGGCAACCCAGAGCAGAAGGTCGCCTTCGCCTTCGGTGAGCATGCGGCTGATGTTGTAGCGATAGGAATCGTACTCGGGTTTGCCGTTGGCGTAGCTGACGCGCAGCGGGAAGCCGGTCTGCCAGGTGCAGGTCGACGCCGCGCTGGGCGCGCCCTCGTTGCCGCCGAGCGAGAGGCCGGCAAAGCGCGTGGTGACGTTGAGCTCGCGCACGATCTCGGTCATCAGGTGCACTGTAAGATCGGCCTGCGGCATGCTGAGTGCCGGCGGCGCCCAGACCATGACGCCGTACTTCGCCGCCTTGCACTTTTCGACCACGGCTTCGATGGCGGCGAACGGGACGCCGGCAATCTCGTGCGCGGGAGCGCTTGAGGCGCTGCCCTTGGCGGCGCTGGGAATGAGCGAGGAGAAGAGCCCGCCGCGCTTTGCGGGCGGCGCCTCGGGCGCCTCCGGTGCGGGAACGGCGAAACCGCGCACGCGCGCCGAGATGGCGGCAAGCACTTCGGGGATGCGGTCCTTGGCGACCGGGAGCGTGATCACCTGGTCGATGCGCGGGCCGACCGCCGCGGAGGTGTCGAGGCCCTCGCCGATGAAGACGACGGTGCGTTTGGCGGCGAGCGTCTCAAACATCGTGTGCGGGTTGGTCACGATGCGGTCGAAGAAGCGACCGTGCAGCTTGTGTACGTCGGTCCCGACGATGAGCAGCAGATCGGCGCGGTTACGAACTTCGGTGAGCGTGGACATGATCCAGCCGCTCGTCTGCACGACGCGGAAGTTGCGGTACTGACCTTCGCTGAGCGCATGATCGAGGACACCGCATGTGCGGTCGGCGATCGACAGGACGGCACGGGCGCCGGCGACGTCGCTCGCCATGCCGCCGTAGAGCGGCAACTTGGCTTTGCGCACCAGCTCGGCGGCAGCCTTCACCGCCTCATCGAAACTCACCTCGCTGCCACGCACCAGCGGCTTGGCGGCCGGCAGCGGGCGCTGGAAGCCGGCGACCGCGCGCGGGCAGCCGTTGTTGACCTTCAGGGTAGATCCGGTGCGGGTGACCTGCAGGTCGTCGCACAGCAGTCCGCAGAAGGGACAGGTGACGTTGTCGTAGGTGTGGGAAGCGCCTTGCTCACCACCCTCGGCGTGTGCGGTCATTCGGTGCAGTCTCCTTCGCGCGGGCCGCAAATAAGCACGGACGCCCACCCAAAACAACAGCGGTGCGAATGCGGCGGTTTGCCGGGGCGGGGGCCGATTGCGAAGGCGTTTGGGCGCCACTATGGTCACGCCCGAGGCGCGCTAAAAAACCGATACTCGGAGGAAGCCTAATGGTGAGAGCTCTTGCGCTGGCACTGGCCGCGCTGGCCCTGTTCCCGACCCTTGCGTCCGCTCATGGTCCGTCGCGTCAGAAGGTGACGGAGACGGTCGAGATCAATGCGCCGGCCGACAAGGTCTGGGCCGTCATCGGCAACTTCCAGGACATGAGCTGGCACCCTGCCGTCGCCAAGCTCGAGGGGAGCGGCGGCAATGACGCCAATGCAACCCGCACGCTGACGCTGACGTCGGGCGGCACCATCGCCGAGAAGCTGATTTCGAATGACCCCGCCAAGAAGATCTACAAATACGAGATCACGCACGTCGATCCCAAGGTGCTGCCGGTCAACAACTACTCCTCGAGCCTCAGCGTGAAGGGCGAAGGGGACAAATCGACGGTCGAGTGGAAGGGCGCCTTCTACCGCGGCTTCATGAACAACGATCCCCCGCCGGAGCTGAACGACGAAGCGTCGGTGAAAGCCGTGAAGGGCGTTTATCGCGGTGGTCTCGACGCGTTGAAGAAGAAGTTCGAGACGGGCGGCTGACGCCGCGTCCGTCTATGCATCCGCTTCTCAAGCGGACGGCGATCGCGCTTGCGACGGCGATGCTCTCGAGCGTTGCCGTGCTTGCCGGGCCCGCGACGGTTAGCGAAGCTTTTGTCACAAACCAGAACGGCGACTCGCTGACGATCGTGTCGCTGGCCGACATGAAGGCACTGGCGGAGATTCCCATCGGCGGCAAGCCGGCCGGCATCGCCATGTCGCCCGACGGCAAGTTCGCCTATCTCACGTCTCCAGACAGCAAGGAACTGGTCGTCGTCGACGGGGCGGCACGCAAGGTCGCGCGGCGGTTGAAGGTCGGCGAGGCGCCGCTCGGCATTGCCGCGCATCCGACCAACGGACGCGTCTATGTGGCCGACTGGTACACGCACAAAATCTCTGTGGTCGATCCATCGGCTGGGAAGGTCGTGGCCGAGATCGCCGTGGGGGACTCACCCTCGGGCCTTGCCGTAACGCCCGATGGCCGCCTGCTGTTGAGCGCCGACCGCGACAGCGACGCGGTATCGATCATCGACGCGGCGACGAACGCCCGGATCGCGACCATTGCCGTCGGGAAGCGCCCGTTCGGCATCACCATCGACGCCGAGGGTAAGCGCGCCTACACGGCGAACGTCGCCAGCGATGATGTCAGCGTCATCGACATCGCGGCGGGCAAGGTGGTCGGAACCGTGCCGGTCGGTCACCGGCCCTACGCGGTGGCGCTCGCGGGGCAGCACGCTTTCGTCACCAACCAGTACTCCAGCACGGTAAGCGTCTTCGATGTTGGCAGCCTCAAGGTCGTGCAGACGATCGACGTCGGCGATCATCCCGAAGGCATCCAGACCGACCCGGCGGGAGCGAACGTCTACGTCGCCTGCTGGTTCGACAACGTTCTGATGCGCATCGATACGGCCAAAATGGCCGTCTCCGGCGAAGTGGCAGTCGGCGACGGCCCACGTGCATTTGGCCTGTTTCTGCGCTGAGTTAAGCTCCGCTAGCTGACGGTTCTTGCGGTGCAGCGTTCAAGCCGCCGTAAACCGCATGACCAATCGTTAAGGTGCAGACTGTTTACGGGCGCGCGGTCCCAGAGGTAGAACGTGGCAACAAGAGCAACAATGTTACCTAGCGTGGCAACGTTCACTGGGAAGGAAGCGTTATTATGCGGTTCTATGGTTTGGGTGGCGCAGTTGTAGCCCTCGCACTCGTATTCGGGTCTCACGTCGTGAACGCGCAAGCTGCCGATCAGCCCAAGCCGACCGATACGGCCACGTCCGAGCCGAAGGCGACCGACTTGATCTTCGAGCGCAAGCACCTGGCGAAGGTTGAGCCCGGCAAGCAGATTGACTACAAGTTCAATCGCACGGCGAGCGACGAGAGGATGCTCGGGCAGGGATTCTCCGACGACATCACGCTGAAGGTCACCGCCGACAAGCCGGACGACAACAAAGACCTTCTGCTGCAGATCTACACCGGCGCGCGCGCGCGCGATCCGCAGAAGCTGGAGAAGTTCAGCATCAATCCCGTCTTCGCGGTGTTCTTCTCGCAGGCGACCAGCACCTTCAATCAGCTCGCCGGCGGCCAGGTGAACTACCTGCAGAAGAGCTTCTCCGACGGCTGGATGAAGGCCAAGGTCGAACCGATCAAGGTCGACTACAACGGCAAGCAGATCGACGCCCATCGCATCTCCATGACGCCGTTCGTCGGCGACAAGTACGAGACCAAGATGCAGGGCTGGGAGGGCGCCAAGTACGTCGTCGTCGTCAGCGATCAGGTGCCGGGCGAGATCGTCGATCTGCTCGCCACCTATCACAACCGCTATCCGCCGGCGAAGCTGAAGCTGTCCGAGCGCATTACGCTGGCCGGCGTCACCGGATTGGAGAACCCGCAATGAGGATGCGTCTCTTCACGACTTGTCTTGCGGCGGCCGTCGCCGCTCTGCTGACCGCCGGCCCCGGGCGCGCGGTCCAGCTGCCGGTCAACGATTACCCGACCAACGCACGCGCCGACTACGTGTTCGCCTGCATGCAGACGAACGGCCAGACGCGTGTGGCGCTCGACAAGTGCTCGTGCTCGATCGACGCCATTGCGGCGCTGCTTCCCTATGACGAGTACGAGCAGGCAGAGACCATCATGTCCGTGCGCCAGAAGGGCGGCGAGAGCGTCACGATGTTCAACAACTTCGCGCCGTTCCTGGAGAAGGTGAAGAACCTCAAGCGCGCGCAAGTCGAAGCGGAGCTTCGCTGCTTCTAGACCGGGCTTAGTGCTCGGTGCTGACAGCGATAAAGAAAAGGGCGCCGGTTAGGGCGCCCTTTTGTTTGTCAGTGTGATTGCGAGCGCCTTAGGAGGCTTTGCCCGCCGACGTGGCGGTGAACACCCTGCCGTCGGTGTCCTTCGCTGTCACCTCGATGACGTCATCGGAACCCGGCGCGAAGGTGAAGCGGAAGTTCGGGTTCTCCGAGATCGAGATGCCGCCCTCCATCTTGAAGATCAGCTCACCGCTCCGCTTCACGTCCATTTCCTGCACGAACTTGGCCGGCGTGTATTCGCGCGTCAGCTGGTCCATCTGCATGCCGGTGAAGTTCGGGTGGCGGATCATCACCTGCGCCTCGCGCGTCGGCGGCGAGCGGTCCTTCGCCGCCGGATCATCAAAGGTGCGCACCTGCATCTTGCCGAGACTGGCGAGCGCCTCGTCGGCATCCTTCGAGGCCGCTGCCGAGCAGCCGCCGGAGGCTTTCACGAACTTGGTGGCCATGTGCAGCTTGCCGTCGGCGGTTTCCACGACGGCGCGGACGTTGGAGTACATGTCGATGCGCACGCGCGTCGACAGCATCCGGTCGCCTTTGCCGGCGGCCCCGCCGAAGGTGAACGTGGCGGCGACGGGGGCCGGGTTCTTATCGATGACCAGCGTGAGGCTCTTGACCTCGCCGGCGCTCGCCGGGATGCGCATCGTCAGCGGTACCGTAGCGGCATCCTCAGCGCGATAGGGCGCCTCGAGCGTCACCGTTCCATCGCCCTCGACGATTGCGCGGCTGTCGAACACGTCGCGCTGGATGTCGTGCCAGACATCGTCCGTGGCGGCCGCCGGGACGCTTAGGCCCACTGCCAGTGCGGCGCCGAGGATGAGCGAAATTCTGCGCGAGTTTCTTGTCGTATGCATTCTTCTTCCTCCGCGAGCGCAGCGCTGTCTGCCGCTACTCCCATTCCAGTTCGGCAAACGCGGCTGAAACGTTTCGCGCATTGTACTCTTTGAACAGCAGCCACGCATCCTTTTCGGACAGCCCGGCCGTCTGCGCGGCATCGGCCAGAGTTTTTCCCTGCTTAATCATTCCGCGCACATCGTCGGCGATCTTGTTGAGATAGCGCTGCTCGGCGGCGATCGCCGCCGGCCAGGCCATCGATGCGGGGCCGTGCCCGGGCACAGCGAGCTTGATGTCCTGCCTCGCCTTTAACGTGTCGATAAGCGTAAGCCAGCCGCGGATCGAGCCGTCGAGCGCCGGCACGTGCTTTGAGAACAGAAGATCTCCCAGGAACATCGTGCCGGTCTTCTCGTCGAGCACGGTCACGTCGTTATCGGTGTGCGCCGTCGCGTGCGCTTCGATGAGCAACTTGCGATCGCCGAGGTCGAGCTCGAGCCGATTCTTCACCAGCTCGGTCGGCGGAATGATGCGTTCGCCTTCGAAGGCGTCGCCAAGCAGCTCCTTGTTGATGGCGAGGTAGCGTTCGGCGCGGGCGGCGAGCGCACGCCGAAGCTTTGCGTGTCCGACGAAGATCGGCTTCTCGGCTTCGAAGGCGACGTTGCCGAACACGTGGTCGGGATGCATGTGGGTATTGATGACGTACTTGATCGGCAGCTTGGTGCGCGCACGAATGGCGGCCAGGAGTTCTTTGCCGACGCGCGGGCTGCCACCCGTATCGACGACGGCGACGCCGTCGCGGCCGATGATGAACCCGTTATTGGACGTGTCCCCGGAGTTGCGCGGCGAGAAAATCTCGTAGCGTCCCTGATGGACGAAAACGCCGGGTGAGACCTCGGTGACGTTGAACGCGTCCTGTGCATGAACCGACCCGGTTGCGAGCATCAAAACAGCGATCACCAGCAACGCTGTAACATTCGGGAAAACTTCCCGAATTTGGCTTCCGAGGCGCGGACGTGGGGGCATGGTTTCCCTCTTCTAGTTGCCGCCAGCATATCGGCATTTTCGATCACGCGGGCGAGAGCGCTCCGTGACACAAATTCGACGGGCGAGATTCGGCGCCGCTCCATGGTCCTGTGCACGATGACGGTGCATCGAACCGCTCTGCCTTGGTCATCGACGCACTTATTCAGTCTTTTCGGGCGCTCCAGAGAACTTGTCGTGCGCTGCAGCATTCCAATGTGCAGCGCAACAAAGTGCGATGGGATAACGGAGGATTTACGTCAACGATCTTGTCCTATTCACGGACCCGTGAATTTTCGTTACCGGCTCGTCTTGCGGGCGGGAAAAAAAAGTGCGTAGATGTGCCGCGGTGTGACACGGCATCAGGGCTCGTTGGCAGGTTGCTAGCAAGGCCCGGTCGATCGCCAAGGGACTAAGAAGGGGAAAACCCCGATCCCACTACGTAGGGTGTGAGGCGCTGCTGTTCACCACCGCTTGCAAGCGTGGCAAGAACCTTAAAATGGAGGAAGCGCAATGCGCAAAAGCGTATTCGCAGGTGCTTTGGTTGCGACGGCTGCCCTCGCGGCACCGGCGTTGGCGAATGATAGCGTTGTTAAGTGTATCGCCGACGAGAATAACTGGTGCATGCAGCAAGGCAACTACGATGCCACCCGTTATTCGAAGCTCGACCAGATCAACACCAAGAACGTCGGCAGCCTGAAGGTTGCTTGGACGTTCTCGACCGGCGTGCTGCGCGGCCACGAGGGTTCGCCCCTCGTCATCGGCAGCATGATGTACCTCCACACTCCGTTCCCGAACATCGTGTTCGCTCTCAATCTCGATGACGAGAACAAGATCGTTTGGAAGTACGAGCCGAAGCAGGATCCGTCCGTGATCCCCGTCATGTGCTGCGACACGGTCAACCGTGGTGTGCAGTATGCCGACGGCAAGCTCTTCCTGCACCAGGCTGACACGACGCTCGTCGCTCTCGAAGCCAAGACCGGCAAGGAACTCTGGAAGGCCGTCAACGGCGATCCGAAGAAGGGCGAGACCGGCACTGGCGCCGCCATCGTCGTCGGTAACGTCGTGATCATCGGTATCTCGGGCGCCGAGTTCGGCGTTCGCTGCTACTTCACCGGTTACGACATCAACAGCGGCAAGATGCTGTGGCGTGGCTACTCGATGGGTCCGGATTCGGACATCCTGTTCGACCCCGAGAAGACGATGTCTCTCGGCAAGCCGGTCGGCAAGGACTCGTCGCTCAAGACCTGGAACGGCGACCAGTGGAAGATCGGCGGCGGTTCGACCTGGGGCTGGTACGCCTGGGATCCGAAGCTCAACCTTGTCTACTACGGCACGGGCAACCCGTCGACCTGGAACCCTGCTCAGCGCGCTGGACCCGATGGCAAGCAGATCGACCAGAAGTGGTCGATGACGATCTTCGCTCGTAACCCCGAAACCGGCGTGGCCGCGTGGGCTTACCAGATGACCCCGTTCGACGAGTGGGACTATGACGGCGTCAACGAGATGATCCTCGTCGACGACATGGACGTCAAAGGCGCCAAGCACAACGTGCTCGTTCACTTCGACCGTAACGGCCTCGGCTACACGGTTGACCGTAAGACTGGTCTCCCGCTCGTTGCCGAGAAGTACGATCCGGCTGTGAACTGGACCACTGGCGTCGACCTCGACCCCAAGAGCGAGAAGTATGGCCGTCCCGCGGTCGTGGCTTCGAAGTCCACCTTCCTGAACGGCGCTGACGTCAACACTGTCGACGTCTGCCCTGCCGCTCTCGGAACGAAGGACCAGCAGCCTGCTGCTTACTCGCCGCTGACGAAGCTCTTCTACGTGCCGACGAACCACGTCTGCATGGATTACGAGCCCTTCAAGGTCGAGTACACCGCCGGCCAGCCCTACGTTGGCGCCACGCTTTCCATGTATCCGCCGAAGGGCGAGAGCCACATGGGCAACTTCATCGCGTGGGATGCTTCCAAGGGCAAGATCGTCTGGTCGAACAAGGAGCAGTTCTCGGTTTGGTCGGGTGTTCTGACGACCGCTGGCGGCATCGCCTGCGTCGGCACCCTCGAGGGCTACTTCAAGTGCGTCGATCAGAAGGACGGCAAGGAGCTGTATAAGAACCGCACTCCTTCCGGCATCATCGGCAACGTGTTCACCTATGGACACAAGGGCAAGCAGTACATCGGCGTCTTCTCGGGCGTCGGTGGTTGGGCCGGTATCGGTCTGGCAGCTGGCTTGACCAACCCGACCGATGGTCTGGGTGCCGTTGGTGGCTACGCCGGCCTGAACAGCTACACCGCTCTCGGTGGTTCGCTGACGGTCTGGACGCTGCCATAAGCTGACGTCACGTCATTAAGGACCGGCGCGGGTTTTCCCGCGCCGGTCTTCCTTGTAAATGGACCGGCCTGATATGTTGGGTGCCTGTGCACTGCACTGTGCCTCCATTGCGCTGCAACATGCGGAACTGGATGGACATTTTGCCCGTTGCGCACTTTCAACGAGCCGCCCAAAACATCATGTATCGGTGTCTGCAGTAGCTGCAGTCAGAAGCAATAGGGGAAGCGCGTGAGAAGGATCAGTTTCGCAGTCGTCGTAGCCATCGCCCTCGGTGGCGTGTTCGGTGCGGCGATGGCGCAAGAAGTGGCGCCCGGCCTGCAAAAAGAAATCGACTTGGGCGATGGCTGCAAGTCTCAGGAAGGCGCCGAGTTCAAAGACGGCAAGTGGGTTCTGCCGGATGGCACCCCGACCTTCCGCGTTTGCCACAAAGAGGGCGGCACCTTTGTCGTCGACTGGGCGACCTACAACGGCTACCGCCGCTATCACGGCGAGTGCCACGTCTGCCATGGTCCCAACGGTCTCGGCTCGACCTACGCGCCCGCACTAGCTGACTCACTGAAGAAAATGGACTACGGCACCTTCCTCGGCGTCGTAGCCAGCGGTCGCGTGCGCGATGAATCCGGCACCAAGTTCGTGATGCCCGCCTTCGGCGACAACAAGAACGTGATGTGCTTCATCAACGACCTCTACGTATACCTGAAGGCACGTTCGACCGGTGCATTGCCGGCTGGGCAGCTCGGTGGTCGCAACCGCGACGAGAAGCCCGAGCAGGCAAAAGAAGAAGAGAAGTCTTGCCTTGGTAGCTAAGGTCCACAGTTTGACGTCACAGGTCGGGGCCGCCCTCGGCGGCCTCGTCTTACTCTGCGCATTGGCGTTTTCGGCTGCAGCCGTCGAGGGCCACCGCTCCGATCTCGTCAATCGCAAGGTTCTGCGTGTTTGCGCCGACCCGGCGAATCTTCCCTTCTCTAATGAGAAGAAGGAAGGGTTCGAGAACAAGATTGCCGACATCATCGGCAACGAGCTGGGGGTGCCCGTGGAATACACGTGGTTCCCGCAGGCGGTCGGCTTTACTCGCAATACCCTTCTCGCCAAGCGCTGCGACGTGATCATCGGCACCGGGCAAGGCGACGAGCTCGTGCTCAACACCAACGCGCTCTACCGTTCGTCCTACGCGCTCATCTACAAGCCGGGCACGGGATTGGATGGAGTCGATAGCGTGTTCGACCCGCGCCTGAAGGACAAGTCCGTCGGCGTCGTGCAGGGCACGCCGTCCGCGGATTTGGTCGCCAAGGCCGGTCTGATGGGCAAGGCGCGCCCGTACCGCCTGATGGTCGACCGTCGTTACGACAATCCCTCCGCCGACATGGTCAAGGACATCCGCTCGGGTGAGATCCAGGCCGGCGTCATGTGGGGGCCAATTGCCGGCTACTACTCAACGCGCGACGGCGACAAGCTCACCGTAGTCCCGTTGGTGAAAGACGCGGGCAAGGCCGGCCGCAGCGATTTCCGCATCACGATGGGCGTGCGTCAGGGCGACGATATGTGGAAGCGCCAGCTCAACGACGTCATCCGCAAGCGGCAAGCGGACATCGACAAGGTGCTGCTCGAGTACGGCGTCCCGATGATCGATGAAGACAGCCAGCCGATCACCAGCCCGCGCAGCTGAGGCCGCGCGCCTGTCAGCCCATTCCTCAAGGGATACCACGCGGCGTTTCGGCGCCGCGTTTGGTTTCTTGCGATCAGATGGCGCCACGCGCGCCAGCGTGCGCCTGAGCGCCCGCGTTTTGATCGCCGCGCTCGTCCTTCTGCTCCCGCCGGCAATTGCTTATGCGGGCGGCCAGAAATCGGCGGGCGAAGCTCCGGGCGCCTCATCACCAACCCCTGCCGGCCATCCTGACACCGTTCCGAACACGGAGGCCGAGGCTAAGCCGCCTGGCCCCGCGCCCGAGCCCTCCGGCTACCGCATGGAGAACTTCCGCACGCCCGTCCCAGCGACGCTGCACGGCGCGCGCGTCCTCACCGACGACGAGGCGGCCGACATCTGGAACAAGAACGGCGCCGTGTTCATCGACGTCTATCCGCAGGCTCCGAAGCCGCCGAACCTGCCCGCCGGTACGTTCTGGCGTGAGCCCAGCCATCGCAGCATCGAGGGCGCGCAATGGCTCCCCAACGTCGGATACGGCGCGCTGTCGGCGACGATGGACGAGCACTTCCGCTCGCGGCTCGAACGGCTGTCGAAGGGCAAGCGCGATGCGCCGCTGATCTTCTTCTGCCTGAAGGACTGCTGGATGTCGTGGAACGCCGCCAAGCGCGCGCTCGAGTACGGCTACACGAACGTCATGTGGTTCCGCGACGGGACCGACGGCTGGCAGGAGCTGGGCTATCCGCTCGTGGAAGTGAAGCAGCTGCCGTAAAGACGGTCGAAGGCGCGCACGTCCCTCGGGCCGCGCTCGAGGGACCAACGCGGGATCAGCTCTTCATGTGAGCGCGGATCAGGCGCCCGATCTCATACGCCCGTTGCTCGATCAACACCGGCACTTCGCAGGCCATGGTCAGGTTCTGCTGGCGCTCCTGGAAGATGCGTGCGTTCCAGTTGTACTCCTGCTGTTCGGGCGTGAGTTTCGTTTCGGTCGGCAGCAGCTCGTCGGTCGCGGCGATGCCTTTCTCGGCTAGCTTCTGCCCTTCGCGCTCAAGCTCGGCGGCGCGCCCCTTCTGCCGCTTCTGAAACTCCTCGACCTTCGACATGACGAACTGGCGATCGGTGTTGATCTCGTTCAGCACGCTTGCGAACAGTTGGGTGAGCTTCTGGTCGCGTTCGGCTTCCGGCAACTTGGCGGCGTACTCCTTGATGGCCTTCTCGGCATCCTCGGGAGAGACGCGCCGGCTTTCGAGCAACTCGGTCAGATCGTGAATGGCCGGATCGAATTCCTTGATGTCATCGATCGGAGGGCCGTCCCAAACCTGTGCCGGCGAGATGCGCGGCACCTTGCGCTGAACGCACGGCCAGTCGGGGCTGCTTATGATGTCGGTCGGCGAGAACTTGACGGCAGCGTTCTCACCAGGGGTGACGGCGGCGTTGGGGGTGAATGCTGGGTGGTCGGTACCGGGAGCCGGACCTGCCTCCATGCCGCCGGGACGGGCGCCAGGTACGACACCGGGCGCGATGCCCGGTTGGGCTTCTTGAGTGGGGGACGGCTTGGTGTCTTCCATGCCTCCCGGACGCGCACCTG
Source organism: uncultured Alphaproteobacteria bacterium (assembly GCA_963722495.1). Lineage (GTDB taxonomy): Bacteria > Pseudomonadota > Alphaproteobacteria > Rhizobiales > Hyphomicrobiaceae > Hyphomicrobium_A. The sequence continues at coordinate 231,341 of CAVRND010000008.1, forward strand.
GAACGACGCCGGGTGCAAGGCCTGGGGCTAGCTCAGGCGCTGGTTTCACTTCGGCTGGAGCTTCCGTACCACCGGCTGCAGGCGCCGTTTGAGCATGCAGGGCCGAGCCAGTCCCGAATGCCAGGACTGTCGCCAGAGCCGCGCTGCTGACGGTCAGCTTGAAGGTGTTTGCCGCGAATGATTTTTTTGACTTCAACATTGTTCTCACACTCCCGAACCTGGGCCGCCCCGGCGGGCGATCAGGCCTTTTGATGGGTTGTAGGCGTAGACGGCTGCGCCGAGGAACACCGCAGTGCAGGCCACCACGATGCCGAGCGATGGCCAGTCGACCTGGCCATAAAGCGCGAAGCGGATGAGTTCGACTGCGTGGGTGAAAGGATTGATCAGGCACAGCTGATAGAGCAGCAGGCTCGATTCCTTGACGCGCCACAGCGGGTAGAGCGCCGAAGAGGCAAAGAACATCGGGAAGATGACGAAGTTCATCACGCCGGCGAAGTTCTCGAGCTGCTTGATCACCGACGACATGAAGAGCGCCAGCGAACCCAGCATCAGGCCGGAGATGACCAGGGCAGGGGCCACGGCGAGATAGTTCATCGAGGGTGGCGACAGCTGCCAGTAGTAGATGACCCCGGCGATGATGCCGATCTCGATTACCGCGGCAAGCGCCATCACCTTCTGCAGCGTCGCTTCGGAGAATGTTTCGGTCGCTGAGTTGAGCATCAGCAGCAGGGCCAGCAGCGCCGGCGGAGCCAACAGCAGCGTGTAGCCCCAGCCGGAAAGCTCCGCCTCCCAGAAATAGAAAATGCCGAGGAAGACGTAGGCCTGGATCGCTGCGACGCAGACGCCGCCGATCAGCTTCGACAAGAGGAGGAACGAGCGCGGGAACGGGCTCACGAGCAGCGTGCGCATGGCGCCCGTCTCACGGTCGTAGACCATCGACAGCGACGACTGCATGGCATTGAACAGCAGGATCATGCCGAGCAGGCCTGGCACCACGTAAACCTCGTACAGCACGTAGGTCTCGTACGGCGGGATGATCGACACGCCGAGCGTCTGGCGGAATCCGGCGGCGAAGATGAACAGCCAGATCAGCGGGCGTACCAGCGCCGACATGAAGCGCTCGCGCTGGTGCAGGTAACGCAGCACCTCGCGCCAGACGATGCCGTTGAAGCAGGTAAGGTACGCGCGCGGGCCCAGGCGCGGTGGCTCGGAGCCCCACGCTCTATCGCTGATGGAGGTCTTGATATCGGGAAGAGACTGCGAAGTCGCGGTCATGGCTGTCATGCGGCGAGCTCCGTCGTGCCGGTACCGGTCATCTTGCGGAAGGCGTCGGAAACGTTCTGTGTTCCCGTCTTGGCAAGCAGCTCGGGCACGGATCCCTCGAACAGCACCCGGCCCTTATGCAGGACGACGACGAGGTCGGTCGGCCGCACCTCGTCGAACAGATGCGTCGCCCATAGGACGCCGAGACCTTCCTTCTCGACCAGCGAGCGCACGATGTTGATGACGCTTTCGCGCGAGCCGATGTCGAGGCCGACGGTCGGCTCGTCGAGCAGGAGGAGCGAGGGCTGATGCAGCAGCGAGCGGGCGATCTCGACGCGCCGCGCCTGGCCGCCCGAAAGATTGCGAACCTTCTCTTTCGCGCGATCGGCGAGCCCGACGATCTCCAGCGCCCGTGCGGTGCGCTTGCGCGCCTCGCGGCCGCGGATGCCGTGCAGCGCGCAGTGGTACAGCAGGTTCTGGCGCAGCGTCAGATCGAGGTCGAGCGTGCGGCTTTGGAACACGACGCCGAGCCGCTGCAGCGCTGCCGAGGCGCGGCGACGGATGTCGTGACCGAAAATCCGGATCTCGCCCGTCACGTTGTCGTAAAGGCGCGTGACAAGCGCGAACAGCGTCGACTTGCCGGCGCCGTTAAGGCCCAGCAGCATGACGAAGCGGCCACGCGGAATGTTCAGCGTCACGTCGTTGAGAGCGAGGTTCTCACCGAAGCTGTGGCTGACGTTCTTGACGTCAAGCGCGAGCGCGCCGGCGTCAGGCGGTTGCGTTTCAGATGCCATGTCCATACGACGATTTCACCGGATGTCTCTCACTTCAAGCCATTGGAAACATTTATTGTTTCTCGCCAGCTCGGCCACGCTAGAGACAAGCGGTTGTTCGTCTTTTTTCTCCAGTCCGAATGTCATCCTTGTACCGCAAGGCCGCCGAGCCCCGGGGACGGCGAATAGTTAGAACGGCGCCACGACGACGCCCCAGGGGTAACGGCCGGTGCGGATCGACTTGATAACCTTCAGCGCTGCAACGTCTATTACCGACACGTCGTTCGAAGCGCCGTTGGTAGTCAGCAGCTTCTTTCCGTCCGGAGTAAAGGCCATCTGCCAGACGCGCTGGCCAACGAGCAAATACTTCACCACCTCGAAGGTCGACGTGTCGATCACCGCCACGCGATTAGCGGGACCGAGCGCGACGAAGGCCAACTTTCCGTCCTGCGTGATGCGCACGCCGACGGGCTGGATAGCTTCCTTGGTGATACCGGGGATCTCGAAGCTGATCTTCTTGATGACCTTGCGGTCGGCCGGATTGATGACGGTGACCGTGCCGCCGATCTCCGAGCTCACCCACAGCTGCGTGCCGGCCGGATTGAAAATGGCGACGCGCGGGCGGCTGTCGACCAGCACGTTGTCGAACGTCTTGTGCGACGTCGTATCGATGAAGTGGGCCATGTTGGTCGTCTCGGAGGTGTTGACCAGCACCTTGCCGTCGGGGCTCATGCCCATTCCCTCGGGCTCGACGCCGACGGGGATGTCGCCGATGACCTTGCCGCTGTTGATGTCGACGACGGTGACGAGATTGTCGTCCTCGTTGGCGACGTACAGCGGGTTGCCGGAGGGATGCAGGATAAGAAGCTCGGGATCCGGGCCTGACGGCAGCGTCTTCACCATCTCAAACGTCTTGGTGTCGTAGACCTGAATGATGTTGTCGTCGCTGGTGCAGATGATCAGCCACTTGCCGTCGTTCGATAGGATAACGCCGCGCGGACGCTGGCCGACGGGGAAGGTTTTGATCACCTCGAGCTTCTCGGTGTCGATGACCGACACCGAATTGTCTTTCTCGTTGGTGACGAACGCCGTGAAGGCCATTGCCGCGGGTGCCGGCAGGGCGAAGGCGGAAGCAATGCCGAGCAACGCGGCGATGGCGACCTTGAAGCGCATTAGGTAATTTCCTCCTGAGACTTTTCTCGAGCTTGCGGCGGCGGGAGATGCCGCGCTCATTGCGTATAAGCCTGGCATTTGGTTTCGGGCTTATCGATACCGAGCGTGTCGAGCTCGCTCGATTGATGCAGGAAGCCCTGCTGCGGCGAGACGCTGACCAGGAGCTTCGGCGTCGTCACCAGCACCGGCTGGCGGACCTGGCCGTTCCAGTCGCGTATGGAAAGCCCGACGCCCTTGAAGCCCGCAACGTCGAACTGCGGGGACTTTATGTAAGCCAGCAGGTCGGCGAATTTGCCCGACTTGGTGCGCGCCGCAGCCTCGCCGACGATACGTGTCGCGAGCCACGCATTGTAGTCGATCGGGCGCATGGTACGATCGGCTAAGCGTTTGAAACGGTTCTGGAATTGTGTCCCGCCCCAGAGCTCGATAGCCGGGTGCCAGCTCTCGGCGATCAAACCGGCGGTGCCGGCGACGGGGCGCGGATCCCAGGTACGGTAAGGCAGGTAATCGCCGAACAGGTTGCCTTCGTCGGCGACGACGAGCACTTCGTGGGCGGGCGCGTTCTGCGTGAACGTCGGGATCTGCTGCTGCACCTGCTCGAAGCCGCCGTCGGTGCGTCGGCTGCCCAAGTCATAGGTGAAAGTGCGTTCTTCGACGATCTTGGCGCCGAAGCGCTTGGCGGAGCGGCGCAGCGCCTCCGCGTAGAGCTTGTCCTGCTCGGTCGGGCCAAGCACAAGGAACCAGTGCGGCCACTTCTTCCACACGAGATACTGGGCAAGCGCGTCTGTGAGCATCGAACGGGTCGGAGCCGTGTGCAGCACCTGGGCGCGGCAATTCTCTTCGCGCAGGCTATCGTCTGCCGCGCTGTAGTTGATGAGCAGGGCTTCCTTGCCCTTGACCGCGTCGGCCATCTTCAGAAGCGTCTCGGGTGTTGCGTCGACGAGGATGAAATTCGCGCCCGCATCGACCTTCTGAACCACGTCCTGGATCAGCTTGGCGGGATCGGACTCTTCGATCACCTCCAGCTTGAACTCCTGATTCATGAAACGGCCGGTGGTGTTGTTGTCGGTAATCGCCAGCTTGGCGCCGGCGACGCCGAGATCCTTCGGCGGCAGATCGAGGAGAGACAGCGGCAGCGGGTCGTCACGCAACTGACGGGCGAGGACGATCGGAATGACGATGTGGTTGGGGGCAGGTGCGGTGGATTTCGCCGCTTCCGTGGCAGGCCCGGGAGCAGCAGGCGCGGGAGCAGCAGGCGCGGGAGCAGCAGGAGCTGCCGGCTCGGCGGATTTTGCGGCGGGAGGCGCCGCGGGCGCGTCTTGCGCAGCGCTGATGGCGGGGCTCAAGGCCAGCATCGCCGCTGCCAGGCACGCGAAAGCTGGACTGATACGCTGAATCAGAGTTTGCGCGCAGCCGCGCGAGCGCCGCTTACCTTCGCCTGTTGCCTTCAAGCTCGTTCCTCCTGGCTGCCCGGCTCGCATCTGAAACGCGAGCGGCACCTTATCGGTGTCTCGGGCGGTCTGTTACTATGTTGCAGTAAAAGGGGATCGGGTGGCACCCTTGTCAAGGTCTCCCGATTTCACTCGCGCACTTGTGACCTTTCCCTTGCTGTCACGTGGCAATAACCCCCTTGCAATTGCCCCCCTGTTCGGCACACCTAACCCTAACAGTATAACGTCTAAACGGCCGAGAGCGCGGTTCGCGCGTCCAGGGGAAACGTCTTGATTGCTAAACGAATTGTCATGTTTGCATTGGCGTTGACGCTGTATCCGGCGGCCAGTTTTGCCGTCCAGAAGGCCGTCATCTACCCCTTCGACCTTATCGATCAAAGCCAGCAGTTCGAGATTGGATTGATGCCGAAGGGCCTTGATCCGGAGGACAAACGCCGACTGCAGATCATCACCGCGGAGCTAACCAAGCGCATTAAGGAGAGCGGTCGCTACGACGTCGTCGACAGCGCGCCGATCGCCAAGGACATCGAAGACAAGAGTCCCATGTACAAGTGCAATGGCTGCGAGGACGACCTGGCCAAGAAGGTCGGCGCCGACGTCGCCTTCATCGGCACCGTACGCAAGGCCTCCGACGTGCTGTTCACGGTCAGCGTCTATGTCCGTGACGTAGCCGGCGAGAAGGTCGTTCTCCAGGGTTCGAGCGAGATCTACGGCAATACCGACAAGATGTGGTCGCGAGCGGTGAACTACATTGTCGACCGTCGGCTATTCGCGCAGGGGCAGGGGAAGCCGCAATGATCGATCGCCGCCGCGTCTTGATCGCTGGCGGAGCCGCCGCGTTGGCGAGCTTCGGGCTGCCGACGTCCCGGGCCAATGCTGCCGGAGAACTGCGCGTCGCCTCGCTCAAGTTCGGCTCGCTGAGCTGGCTGCTGGAGACGATCCGCGCGGAAGGCCTGGCCGACAAGGCTGGCCTCAGCATCACCGTCGTCGAGGTGGCGACCAACCAGGCGGGGCCGGTTGCGCTACTGTCGGGCGAGGCGGACATCATCGTCAGTGACTGGCCGTGGGCGCTGCGCCAACGCGCGCTCGGCGAGCATACGAAGTTCGCGCCGTACTCGTCGGCGCTGGGCGCCGTAATGGTGGCACCGGACTCTCCCATCAAGACGCTTGCCGATTTGAAGGGCAAGCGGCTCGGCGTTGCCGGCGGTGCTATCGACAAGAGCTGGCTGCTGTTGCGCGCCTATTCGCGCCAAGTACTCGGCACCGACATGGCAGAGCTGGCGGAGCTATCCTACGGGGCGGCACCGCTGCTGACGGAAGAGACACGCTCCGGCCGGCTCGACGCGGTGCTCAATTTCTGGACCTACGCCGCGCGGCTCGAGGGCGACAATTATCGGACCGTCATCGGCATGGATGATGTGCTCAAGGGGCTCGGCATCGCACCCGTCCCCTCGCTCGTCGGCTTCATCTGGCGCGAGGAGACCGAGCAGACGAAGGGCAAGCAGATCGCCGCATTCTTGTCCGTCGTCGAGCAGGGCAATGCCGTGCTCGCCACCTCCGATGCCGCTTGGGATCGCATCCGCAATCTCGTCCGCCCGGAAACCGACGCCGAGTTTGCAGCCATTAAGGCCTACTACCGCGCCGGCATTCCCGCGCCGTGGACCGGAGCGGAAACGAAGTCGGCGGAGAAACTGACGAAGGTTCTCGTTGACGTCAGTGGCTCACAGCTCCTTGGCAACGACACACAGTTCGATCCCAAGCTCTTCCATGCGGCAGGTAGTTAACGCGCCGACGCGCGGCCCCCGGGTCGGGCGTCTCGGCTGGTCGTTGATCTCGCTTCTAGCGCTTATCGCGCTCTGGGAGCTCGCGGCTCTCATCGCTCAAAGCCGCTATCTGCCGGGGCCGCTCACCGTCTTCCAGGTGATGGTGCGCGAAGCCGAGGCGGGCGAGCTGTGGGGCAACATTGCCGCAACGCTGATCCGCGTCGCCTTCAGTTTCGTCGTCGCCATGTTCATCGGCTCTGCCATCGGGATGGCGCTCGGACGCTATCCGAAGGCCGACCGCTTCTTCGACGCCTGGCTAATCTTCTTTCTCAACCTGCCCGCCCTCGTCATCATCGTCCTTTGCTACATCTGGTTTGGCTTGACGGAAGTGGCGGCGATCACCGCCGTCGCCATCAACAAGATACCGAACGTCGCCGTCACCATGCGTGAAGGCACGCGCAGCCTCTCCAAAGACCTCAACGAGATGGCGTTCATCTACCGCTTCGGCTGGTGGAAGACGCTGCGCCACGTGACGCTGCCCCAGCTGGCGCCGTTCTTCGCCGCCTCGGCGCGCTCCGGATTGGCGCTCGTTTGGAAGATCGTGCTCGTCGTTGAAGCCTTCGGGCGCTCCAACGGCGTCGGACACCAGCTGAACATCGCCTTCCAGCTCTTCGACGTGCCGATGATCCTGTCGTATGCGCTGGCCTTCATCATCGTCGTGCAGATTATAGAGCTGGCGATCATGCAGCCGATCATCGCGAGGGCCAACAGATGGCGCCGGTGATGCGACCGCTCTCCGTCGACATCAAGAGCAAGGTCTTTCCGGCCGTCGCTGACAGGCCGGACAACCTCGTCCTGCAGAACATCTCGTTCAATGTCGAGCCGGGCTCGTTCGTCATCATCACCGGGCCGTCGGGCGGCGGAAAATCGACGCTGCTTAACATCATCTCGGGTCTCGACAAGGAATACAGCGGCTCGGTCGATTTCGGAGGCGACCACGATCCGCGCATCGCCTTCGTGTTCCAGTCGCCGCGGCTGCTACCCTGGCGGACGGTCTACCAGAACATCGCATTGGCGCTGCCGCAGAACGATCCGCGGCTCGCCAACATTCCCGAGCTATTGAAGCGCGTCGGTCTGACCGAGGCGGCCAATGCCTACCCGGAGATGATCTCGCTCGGCATGCAGCGCCGCGTGGCGCTGGCCCGCGCCTTCGTGCTCGAGCCGGAGCTCCTCCTGATGGACGAGCCGTTCGTCTCACTCGACGATCCGACCGCGTACGCGCTGCGGGAACTGCTTGTCGAACTGTGGTCGGCGCGGCCAACGACGGTGCTTTTTGTTACCCATGATCGGGCCGAGTCGGTGATGCTCGGGACCCGGATCTTGCGCCTGTCCAGCGGAGCTGCGACTATTGCTCAGGATGTTCCGGTGCGGCTTTCCGTGGCCGACCGGACCGACCGCGAGAAGGTGCGGACGGAGCAGCGGCGCATCTTCGGCGAAGCGTAGACCTCAGCAAGAATCTCATAAGAACAATGGAAATCGTGCGCCGAACGGCGAGGCTGCTTGCCAGCGTGACGAGCGAGACCGAAGCGCTGCTGTGCGCCCATCTCGCCGCCGACATCATTGACGCGAAGAACCCCGCCGCCGGTGCGCTTGGTGCGCTGCCGCATGCGACCGTCAAGGCTATCCGCGCACGCGTGCCGCGCCACGTTCCGGTGAGCGCCACGATCGGCGATCCGATCGATGATGCGGACGCCACGGCCCGCGCCGTCGTCGCTATGGCGGCGACCGGCGTCGACATCGTCAAGGTCGGTCTCAACTCCGGCGCAGGCACCGCCGACAACCTGAGCGCGCTTGCGCGTCTCGATCTCGCGGGCGTCCTGCTCGTCGGGGTATTGTTGGCCGATCGCGGCGTCGACCTGGATCTCGTCAAGCGGGCACGCGACGCCGGCTTTGCCGGGCTGATGCTCGACACCGCCGACAAGAAGCGTGGCGCGCTGCCCGACGTGGTGCCGAGCTGCAACGCTGCAAGCGTTCGTCGCGGCAACGCACGCCGCCAACATGTTCGCCGGCCTCGCCGGATCGCTGCGCGCCGACCATGTCGCCGATCTCCTGGAATTCTCTCCGGACGTGCTGGGTTTCCGTGGCGGGCTCTGCCGCCGCGGCGATCGCACCGCCACTCTCGATCCCGACGCCGTGCGCGCCGTACGCCGCGCGGTTCCGTTCTGCGATAGCCGTGTGCCGCTGACCGGTGGAATAGCGCGGCGGCATCAAGCGGAAGACGTGGCATGAGCGACAAGCAGAACATTGGACGGCGCGAGGGCGTGACCGCAGATCGTATTTTCGTGCGCGGGCTAGTGCTGCCCATCGCCATCGGCGTCTACGATGAAGAGCAGGGCATCACGCAAAAGGTGCGCTTTACCATCGAGGCGGCCGTTGCCACGGGCGTATCCCCGAAGGGCGATAATATCGAAGAGGTGCCCTCGTATGATGACCTCGTCGGCGCCGTGAAATCCATCGTCGCTGCCGGGCATATCAATCTCGTCGAGACGCTGGCGGCGCGCATCGCCGAGCGGTGCCTCGCCGACAAGCGCATCGTCTCGGTGCTGGTGCGGGTCGAAAAGCTCGAGCGCGGCCCCGACGCGGTGGGCGTCGAGATCGTGCGCCAGCGCACGACGTGAGCGCATTGGGCCGGCCGACGGTCGTCAAGCTCGGCGGCAGCCTTTCCGAGAGCGGGCGCATCGCCTCCATATTGAAGATGATCGGGCGGGCGCGCGTTGCCTGCGTCATCGTCCCGGGCGGTGGCGTCTTCGCCGATACCGTGCGCGCCGCGCAGGCCGAGCACGGTTTCTCGCAGGCGGTCGCCCATCGCATGGCCATCCTCGCCATGCACCAGACGGGCATGATGCTGTGTGCCATGCATGCGCGGCTGCAGCCGGCCGAGACGCTGGCCGCCATACGCCGGGCCATCTCCGAATTCGCGCATTCCCGTGTGGCTGCCGCTGAAGCTCTCCGATGGCGATACGGCCATTACGCGCGACTGGAAGACGACGTCGGACGCCTTGGCGGCGCGGCTCGCCGAGCGTCTGGGCCGCGCCCCCGTGGTGCTGGTCAAATCCTGTCGCGTGCCGCGCGCGGCTTCCGCCGCGCGTCTCGCCAAAGACGGCATTGTCGATCCGACGTTCGCCGCCATCGTCGAGCGCTCACAGCTATCCTGGCGAGTGATAGGCTCCGGCGACGAAGCCGAGCTGGGCGATCTCCTCGGCTCGGGCCATCGATCCGGTCGACGCGCACCGGCCGATCGTGCTATCGCGCGGCGGAGATGACCGCAGGCGGCGTCGGCGCCAAGGTGCGATCGAGGCACGGCTCATATGGCTGACAAGAAGTTACTGTTCCTGACCGGGCGTCTCGCCGAGCCACGGCTTGCCGAGACCGTGGCCGCCATGGGACTGCCGAACGGGTCGTGGCGGATCGCCAACCTCGGCATCAAGGTTGCGGCGCTGATGACCGAGAACATCGTGCGCAATCGGCTGAAGGAGCCGCTGGAAGCGGATCGCGTCATCGTGCCGGGCCGCAGCCGCATGAACCTCGGACACCTCGCCGAGCATTACGGCGTGCCGTTCGAGCGCGGGCCGGACGAGATCATCGACCTGCCGCAGTTCTTCGGTCACGACGGCAAGCCGCCGGATCTGACGAAGCAAGACATCCGCATCTTTGCCGAGATTGTCGATGCGCCGGGCTTCACCGTCGAGCAGCTAGTGGCGCGCGGTCGCGAGCTGATCTCCAAGGGCGGTGACGTGGTCGACATCGGCTGCCAACCGGACGTCGATTTCCCGCACCTGGAGGAGACCGTCGCGGCGCTGAAGCGCGAAGGTTTTAAGGTGAGTGTCGATTCCGGCAACGTGGACGAGCTGCGCCGCGGCGCCCGTGCCGGCGCCGACTACGTGCTCAGCCTCGATGAATTGAGCCTCGATGCCATCGACGGCACGAGCTGCGTGCCGATCCTGCTGCCGCGCCCGCACGGCGACCTCGACTCGCTGCTGCGCGCCATCGACATGTGTGTGGCGAAGGGCATCCCGCATATCGCCGACCCTGTGCTCGACCCGATCAACTTCGGCTTCATGACCTCGCTCGAGCGCTACGCCGAGCTACGCCGAGCGCGGCCTGACGTCGAAATACTCATGGGTACGGGCAACCTGACGGAGCTGACCGACGCGGACAGTGGCGGTGTGACCGCGATACTGATCGGCATTTGCGCCGAGCTCGCCATCCGCAACGTGCTTATCGTGCAGGTGTCGCCGCACACCCGCCGCACGGTCGAGGAGCACGATGCGGCGCGGCGCCTGATGTATCGCGCGCGCGAGGACAACAATCTGCCGAAAGGCTACGGCAACCAGCTGCTGTCGCTGCACGACGTGCGCCCGTATCCGGACACGCCGGAGCAGATCGCCGAGGAAGCCGGCAACGTCAAAGATTCCAACTATCGCATCGAGGCCGCGGTCGATGGGCTGCATGTCTACAACCGCGACGGCCACCACATCGCCGCCGATCCATTCGCTCTCTTCGACCGCCTGGGCGTAGAAAAGGACGGAGCGCACGCATTTTATCTCGGCTACGAGCTCGCCAAGGCCGAGATTGCCCGCGCCCTCGGCAAGCGTTATGCGCAGGACAGTGCGCTCGATTGGGGCGTCGCCGCCGACCGCAAGGCCGATGATCTGACGCAGCATGCGCCCGAGGGCGCGACTCTCAAAGCCGCCCGCAAGGAGAAGCAGGATGCCGCGCATCGTCGAAACGATCGTGACGACGACGAACGCGAAGGGTGAGGCGCACATCGCGCCGCTGGGCCTGATCGAGGACGGCGACAATTGGATCATCGCCCCGTTCCGCCCTTCGCGCACGCTCGATAACCTGCAGGAGGTACCGTATGCCGTGGCGACGCACACCGACGACGTGCGCGTATTCGCCGGCTGCGTGACAGGGCGCAAGGACTGGCCGACGCGGCCGGCGTCGCGCGTGCCGGGCGTCATGTTGGTCGATGCGGTGTCGCATTGGGAGCTGGCGGTGATGAAGGTCACCGAGGATCCGCAGCGCCCGCGCTATTCGTGCGGCCTGGTGCACGAGGCGAGCCACCGCCCGTGGGAGGGGTTCAATCGCGCGCAATCGGCGGTGCTCGAATGCGCTGTGCTGGTGACGCGTCTCAAGATGCTGCCGCCTGAGAAGATCGACGCGGAGCTGAAATACCTCGAGATCGCGATCTCGAAGACGGCGGGGCCGCGCGAGGAAGAAGCCTGGGGCTGGCTGATGGAAAAGATCGCCGCCTTCCGCGCCGAGGCCCGCTAGGCGCCCTGCGCCAGCAGCGCTACGGCGACGGCGGGTGCGCAGCGCGTCGCCCACTCTTCGCAGTCCGGTGTAGCCGCCGCGAGCGAGCCGAAGCGCACCGTCTCGCGCTCGAGCATCCGAGCCAGCGTTTCGACCTGCGGCGCACCGATGCCGGCGGCGACGATCGGCGCGCGGGAAGGAAGCCCAGCCACGGCCAGCACGTCCATTACCGCGGCGCGCACCTCGGACATTTGCCGGTCGGCGATGTCGCGTGCCGCAATGCGCCAGTCGCCAATGGGTGCATCGCCGGCGTCGCGGCCGAAGCAGCGCGCGAAGCGGGCGACGCTGTCTTCGACCGACTTTCCGCGGCCGTCGAGCGTGGCGTGCTGATCGACGCCCTCCGGCAGCTCGCCGAGAACGCGGCGCACGTCGGCCACGTTGGCAAAGCCGCCCGCGGCGAGCCGTTGTTCACGCCCACGAAACTGTGCGCGTTGCGACACGACACTCACGTCGGTGCGGGTCAGTCCGGTGTAAACAAGCTCTCCGCTTACGAGGCGGTCGGCGTCCGTGACGCCGCGCGGCTTTGGTTGGCCGCCGGCAATGGGGATGATGTCTGTCGTCGTCGAGCCCATGTCGATGAGCAGAGCGTCTGGGAGGCTGCGCGCGACGAGTGCCGCGCTGGCTAGAAAGTTCATCGATCCAACGCTCGCCGGCTCGGCCATTGCCGTCGCGGTATCGGCGAACCCGCGCAGGCCCATATAGACGCGAAGATCCGCGTCGAGCTCGGTGGCGAGGTGCGACGAGGATCTCGCGCACGCCGGTTTGCCGGTCGGGGAACAGTTCGCACAGCTCGCCGGTCATGGTTACAGCGTGCTGCTCGGCGCGGGCGATGATTGCGACAGCCTCGACAAGGGCGGCGTCGAGCTGCTCCAGGCCCCGCCACAGTGGGCAGGCGATCTGCCTCACAGCGATGGTGCGGCCGTCCTCGGCCAGCGCCACCTTGAGGTGCGCCCCGCCCACGTCGTAGCCGGCTGTAATGGCCATGGGACCTCCGCGGGCTTTCCCGCAAGCCGCGCCGTGTTACACGAAGGGCGCGCGGAGGGGCAAGCGAGCATGGACGTGATCCCGGTCATCGACGTGCGGCATGGGCTGGCGGTGGCCGCCATGCGCGGGCAGCGCGCCGATTACCGGCCGCTGGTGACCCCGCTCGCCGCGGGTAGCCAGCCCGGCGGACATCGCACGCGGCTACGCCGCGCTATTTACCTTTCCGGTGCTCTACGTCGCCGATCTCGATGGCATCGAGGGCAGGGGACGCAACGTCGACCTGCCGGCGCGAGCTTGCAGCAGCCGTGCCCAATGCGCGCCTTTGGATCGACGACGGCACACCGGCGGCGCAGGCTGCGCTCCGCATCTCGCGAAGAACAGAACGCGACGCTCGTCATCGGCACCGAGACTCTAGGCGGCGACCACGACGTGGTGGCCCTACGTTCGCTGCCGACCGACCGCTACGTTCTCTCCCTCGACTTCAAGGGCGATCGCTTCGATGGCCCCGCCGCCGTCCTCGATGAGCCGCAGCATTGGCCGCATGCCGTCATCGTTATGACGTTGGCGCGCGTCGGTTCGGGAGAAGGCCCTGATCTGGCGCGCATCGCCACTATCGTGGGCCGCGCCGGCAACCGCCGCGTTTACGCCGCCGGCGGCGTTCGCAACCGCGCTGATATCGAGGCGCTGCATGCGGCGGGCGCGTCCGGCGTACTTATCGCCACCGCCTTGCATGCCGGAACGATAAAGGCCGGCGACCTCAAAGAGATCGCCGGCCTTTAATGTCGTAGCACGAAGGGTCGAAGCAGAACCGCACGCCGGGGTTCTACCCGTTCCAACGGCCAGAAAGCAGTCTACCCAATCGCTGCAGCAGGCCCCCCTTCATAGGAGGGGCGTCATTCTGCTGCGGACGGTTTCCGCTTCAAGCCTTCGCAGCGAAGGGATGGCTTGCAGAGTTGCGCTGGGCAGTGACTTCGGCTGCAGTCGGCTTGCCGGCAACGGCGCGAGCAATCGACTCCTTGACGGCGCGGTAGTTGAAGTCCTGGATCTTGGCGTCGTCAGCCGCTTCCCAGTGAATGAACACGCCGACGCAGATGAAGATGTCGTCAGCTTCCGAAGCCGGGATAATGCCCTCGGCGACCGAGTCCTGAACGGCCTTGGCGACGGCATACTGAGCCGGTCCGAACATCTGAACGGCCTGACGGGCGTCCTTGATGGTGACCTTGTTGTAAAGGACCGTGTTCGGCTTGCAGGGCAGGTTCGGCGCGATGACGGCGAGGAGGGTGGTGAAACCGTCCTTGTTGTTCGTCAGCGAGTTGCAGAACGCCGTCTCAGCAGCCGAGCCGCGCGGACCCATGAGCAGGTCGATGTGAGCGACCTCGTTTCCATCTCCGACGAGCGACTTGCCGAGAAGTACCTTGTTGATCTTGGCCATATACGGGGTTTCTCCCAAGCTATAAACACCACGAGCACCAACGCCACCCCGCCGAAGCCGAGCGCACCGGTTCTTGCCCAATTTCGAAAAGCTATCCGTTGTTATCGGCGTCCGGTGACGTTGTCCCCGAACCGGTTGGCTGGATAGCGGCGCGCCTTTAGCACCGCCACTAGATAACGCAACGCCCCCTACCGAGACAAGGGGTTAAGGCGCGCTTGAGCAGCCCAATGCGTCGCAGAGGGAAGCGGCAAAAAGGGTGGCTACAACGAGGTCGGCCGTCGTCCCGGGATTAACGTTGTGGCGTTTCAGGTCTGCATCGAAATCGAGCAGGTCGGGCAAGGTGTTGCGCTGCGCGACGGGTCGCCAGAGGCCGGCTAGAGCGTGCGCCTGCTCGCGAACCGCTTCGGCGACGGCAATGCCGTGTTTACGAGCAATATGACTGTCCGCAAAATATGCCAAATAGGCCATGTGCAGTGTTGTGACGGCCAAGGTTGGATCGTCCGTCTGCCGACGCGCGTTGGCGAGAACCAGCAGCCCGAACTCGAATAACTCGACGTAGTCGTTCAGATAGGCGGCAGCGATACGGTCGCGCGTGGCAGCGAGGGCCATCGCATCGAGCAGCCCGACGGTCGGCGCCGCCGCGACGTCCTGATCGGGGACCGAGCCGAGCCCGCCGGGGTTTGCCATGCGGATGGCTGCGAAGACCGACGCCGCGTCTTCATCGTCGAAACTGTTGAGCACCTCGCGCAAGCGATCGCGCAGGCCGAGGTCGCCCGGTATCTCAGCCGCCGCCGCCAGGGGTGCGCACAACAACAGGATGCCGAGATTGGTGTTGCACCCGGCGGCGGCGAACGAGGCTTCGACGGCGCGCAGGATGCGCGTGCCGACCTTCTCGCCGGCGGCCGCGACCCAGGGCGCTGAGGCCTCGGCGCTCGCCTCGAACTGCGCCA
Source organism: uncultured Alphaproteobacteria bacterium (assembly GCA_963722495.1). GTDB lineage: Bacteria > Pseudomonadota > Alphaproteobacteria > Rhizobiales > Hyphomicrobiaceae > Hyphomicrobium_A. The sequence goes on from CAVRND010000008.1 coordinate 246,506, forward strand.
CCTCCATGCCGTGACCGCCGGCGTGAACGTGCACGTTGCCGGGCTTGAGAGCCTCGAGCTCTGCGCGGCAGGCGGCAAGGAACAGATCGCCGATCTGGGCTGAGCTCAGGCTGGACATGGTTCTGAACGCGGCTCTGATGTGCGCCGCCGATGCTCGGCGACGGCGAGGAGGAAATCCTCGACGATCATTTCCGCGATGTTGATGTCGGAGACGCTCTGCAGTCCGCGCCAGGATGGATTGCTGTTCACCTCGAGCACCAGCAGTCGCCCATCGGGCGTGCGGATGAGATCGACGCCGCCGTAGTCGGCGCCGACCGCTGTCAGCGCGCCGGAGGCGAGCTGCGCCATCTCCTCGCTCGGCTCGTGCGCACTGGGCTCCCCGCCCTGGTGCACGTTGGTGATCCAGTTGCCGGCACGGCGGGTCATGGCGGCGACGACCCGGCTGCGGGTGACGATGACGCGCCAGTCCTCGAAGCTCGAACCCGACGGCGGCACGAAATCCTGCAGGTAATAGATGTTGTCGGCGGCTTCGGGCAGCCGGAAGTCCGGCGACGTCGTCGACGCGCAGCAACCCTTTGCCTTGTGAGCCGAACAACGGCTTGAAGATCAGCGGCCTCTCGGCACCGGCGACATAGGTGTCGGCCGGAGGTTTGGTCTCCATGGTGCGGGTGCGCGGCGTCGGGATGCCGGCCTTGTGCAGCAGGAAGGTTGTCGTCGATTTGTCGACGCAGCGTTCGATGGCGCGCGCGTCGTTCCACACGCGCACGCCGCTTTCACGCAGCGCGTGCAGCAGACCGAGGCGGAAGGTGATCTGCTCTAGCGTGCCCTGCGAGATTGAGCGCACGAACACCGCATCCGGCAGCTCGCCGTTAAAGCCCGGAATGTCGATGCCGCTGGCGAGTTTCGTGTCGAAGGCGCAGCGCGGCAGCGAGCTAACGACGACATCGGCACCGCGCGCCCGCAACGCCTGTTCGAGCCGGCGCACGTGCCAGTTGCCGCTTTCCTCCTCGAGGAAGAGCGCGATGCGCAGTCCGCTGGCCGAGAGGCTCAGCGGAAGCTTTTGTCGACGACGTCTGGAGCAAGTTCCCCCGCATGGAAGGATGAGCCGGTGTCGAGGTTGGAAACGATCACCTCGGCGGGGCTGAACAGCATGGGATCGATTTTGTAGAAGTCTCCGCCGGCAGCGGCAAAGATCTCAGCGAACGGCAGGCCGTAGGCCGAGCACGTGCTGCTCGGCAACTGCTGCGCCAGCTTTTGCGCCGGCTCGTCGGCGCCGCGCACGAACAGCTGCACGCGGCCGCCGTAGATGATGGCGTCGTTGGTGCGGCCCATGGCCTTGACGAAATCCGGCACCGGCGGCGCGATCGGCGCGGTGCCGACGCCGTCCTCGATGTGCTCGAGCGGGAAGTGCAGCTCGTGCGCCTTGTGCAGGGCGACCTCGAGCACGCGGGCGGCGATCTGCACGGTGCCGGCGAGGCTGAAGGTCGGCGCGTAGAGGATGGTCAGATCGGCGGGCTGCACGCCGCAGGCCGAGGCGATGGTGCGGGCGACGGACGTTGGCGGGGCTTTATCGCCTTCGATGACGAGCGAGGCCTTGTTGCAATGGTCGACGTAGCCGAGGTCTTTATACAGCGGCTCGACACGCGACAGGGCGCGGGCGGGGCCGGAGCCGAGCGCGAAAAAGCCGCTCTCCTGCTCGGAGATCGACCAGCCGGCGTACTGGCTGCCGAGGCACGCGATGACCGGATTGGAAGAATGCACGGTGACGCCGAGCGGCCAGCGCTTCAGGCCCGAGGCGGTTTGCAGCGCGACGGTGCCAAGACCGCCCATGCAAACCTCGGCGAGGCGGCGTCCGGCTTCGAGGCCCCCCGGGACGGTAGCGCCCATATCGATCAACCGCTCGCCCGCGCCGCCGGTCGTGACCGAGCAGCGCAGCGCGCTGGCGTCGGCCGCGATGCTGTCAACGAGCTTCGCTGCGCGCGCCGAGACGCTCGGGGCGGGGCCGTTGTATTTCTGCATTGTCGTTGCGCTCCCTGTTTGGCGCCTGTGCATACAGCATCTCCGCCAGTTCGTCCAAGCGCCGGTGACAGCTGTGGAAGGCGGTTTCCGTGGTCTCGCCTGCGGCAAAAACAGTGGCGATGGGGCGATAGCGGGGGATGCGGGTTCCGGGGCCGGGCCTATCCGCAGTCCACTCCGGCCAGGCGACTGTGCCGACGGTCAAGGCACCCGGGTCGGCATAGAGGATCGCGGCCGCGCGGGCGCCCTGCGGCTCGGGAAGTTGCGGGGTGTGGTCGGTGCAGGCGGCAAGGTGGGCATCGAACAGCGAGCCTCGTTCGTCGTCGAACACGTCGAGCGTGGCGCTGGGGCGCGGGTTGACGTCCATTAGGTAAGGCGTGTCGCCCGCTATCAGGAAGTCGACCGCCACCAGGCCGCGAAGGTGCAGTGCGGAGCAAACGCCCTCAACGGCGCTGCGCAACTGCACGTCGATCGATCGATCCAACTTCACGGGGCCGACCGCGCCGCCATAGCGATAAGGGCGCGGGCCGCGGTCAGCGGTCCATTGGCGGCTCATGCCCACTATGTGCGCGCCATTGCGTGTGGCGACGGCGAGCGCCGACACCGGCTGCCCGTCCAGGCGGCGCTGGAAGTAGCGCCGGGGGCTGCGCGCCGCGGTTGATGCCGGAACGACGTGCGTGCCGCCGCTGCCGCCGATGCGCTTCGACAGCCAGTCGCTAGCATCGGCGGGTGGGGCGATCTGTGTCTCGGGATGGGCGATGCCGAGCGTATCGAGCAAGGCGGTGAGGTCGGTCGGATTCTTGGCGCGGGCGACCGTCTCGGCAGTGTTGCCGATCAGGCGATAGCGGCGGGCAAGTGCGGCGATGAGCTTGGGGCGATCTTCGAAGCCGGAGCCGAGGATGAGCCCGATCGGAGGCGTGGCAGCGGCTGCTTCAAGTTCGGCGAGCGCGGCGAAAACGGGTTTGGTGCGAAAGCCGATGCGCGCCGCATCGGTAACGCAGCGGACGGCCGCTGCGTGCTCTGCGGTATCGCTGTCGCCGAACGCGTCGGCAACCAGGGGAGCATATCCCGCGCGCCGGGCGGAGGCGGCGAGCCCCCGCCCGGACAGCGCGGCAATGAGGACCGTTTCGGACCTCAAGTGGTCAGGGTCCGTGCCAACTCGAAGGCGGCGCGGAAGTCGTAGTGCACCGGCTTGTCGGAGGTGAGCATGCGCTTGAAGAGACCGGATTCGGTCTTGTATTTGATGTCGCCGATGGCGAGCGGGCCAACGCCGAGGGCATTGCAGCCCGGCAGCGGCGCGCCGTCCATGAACAGCTCCATGCCTTCGACGCCCGGCGGCGGCACGGCGTTGACGTCAGCGACGACGAGCAGGTTCTTGGCGAGCGCTTTGTCCTCGGCGCTGATGACGCGCACGCCGGCGGCGGCGGCGGCGAAGATCACCTCGGCATCGGCGATGATCGCGCGCTTTGCCTCCTCGGTCTCGCCCGACTTGGCGATGAGGTCGACGCCGAAGCGCTGCTTGGACACTTCAGCCGACTTGATGACGCGATCGACGCCTCGGTGAGCGACCAGCGTGACCTGGGCGCCTTCGAGCGCGGCGATGATCGAGGACGCGAAGCCGACGACGCCGGTGGCGCCGAACACGGCGACCTTCGTGCCCTTCCAGGTCTTGTTGAATTTGTTGCGCAGGACCCGCTCGACGCAGGCGACCATCGCAGCCGCGGTCGTGAACGAACCGGCAGGATCGGCAAAGGTGGAAAGACCGAAGGGCGGCACCAGCGCCTTCTGCGCGGCGTCCATCATGTCGAGCGCCAGGATGGCGTCCTTGCCGCCGATGAAGAGGCCGGTCCGCACGCCGAAGTTCGGGGGACGCGAGAAGATGGCGTCCTGCGTCAGCGCCGTCACCTCCTCGAGCGTCACATTGATGTAGGGGACGATGACCTTCCAACCGGCATCCGCGGCCATGTTCACGTCGAATGGGGACATATGCTTCTGCGGCGAGAGCATGTGCAGGATCGGAGTGGCGTCGCTCATTTTGTCGTCTTCCTCGGCTTTTTGAACTTGGCTCTAATTACGCGCTCGCGATCCGCTCGACGCTGGCGCCCCTGTTGCGGCCGGCGGCAATGAGGATCTCAAGACCCTCGGCTCTAGCGAGTTCGATCGAGGAATCATAGAGGCGGTCGGCAATTTCCTTCGAGGGTGCGAAGGCGAACCCGGTCGGCCCCCAGGAGCTCTGCCCTATCCCGTAGGCGCCTCCATCGCGAAGCGCTTCAATGACGCGCCCAACCGCTGGGCTGGTCCACGGACTGCCGCCTTGTGCGGCTGCGAAATGGCCGCCGACAATGGCTTGAATCTCGGTCAGCGCGCTGCCGAAAACCTCGATGTCGGACTCCATCAATCCCGGCACGAGCTGCATCAAAACGAGGCGGCAGACATGTGCTGCCGCAGCATCGGGCAGCGGCGGCAGCGCGGCAAAAGCTTTGGCCTCCGCTTCGCCGTGCACGCCCTTGGTGCGTGCATCGAGAACGAGGATCGCGCGCCAGGCTTCCGGGAAATTCGTGCGCACGAGAATGGGTGGGGCGCGGTCGATGGCGCCGCGGCCGCCGTCGACGATAAACCCGCCGTGCTCGAAAGAGCCCATGCCGATGGCCGAGCGCGCGCCCCGGTCGACAATCTCGCCTAGACGCGCCGGGCTGTAGGCCAGCCCCTCGAGCTCCATCAAGGCGGCGCCGGCGGCCAGCGCGATCTGTGTGCCTGAGCCAAGGCCGGCATGAGAAGGGATGGCAGATATTATCTTCACGTCGTAGGCGGTATCGAGTGAGAACACCTCGGCAAAGCGGCGCAGCATGTCGACGGCGCGGTGGTGGTCCGGGCCTTCGCCCTTGAACGTGTGGGCGCGCTTCAGAACCAGCTCGGTGCGCGGCATGTCGATGGCAAGGCCGATGCTGCCGAACAGCCGTCCCAAGCTGCCGTTCAAATCGAGGAATCCGAGGTGCAGCCGTGCCGGGGCGACAACCCGCACCGCCCCGGGGTGCGCGCGCTGGGATTTGTCGGCCGGCCGGGCTTTGGCGTGCGGCTCAGTTTGCGTTGCGTCGGCCAGTGGCATTACGGTCCAACCTGCTGGTGCGAAGCGTCCCCATTGGCGGAGGAGAGGACATTATGGCGGCAGAGCGCGAAAAGCCCATGCCCGAGGCCGAAGTCAACGCTTGGCTGCAAAAAAACCTGCCGAAGTGGCGTCTGGAGGATGGCTGGATCAGGCGAACATACAAGACGAGCGGGTGGAAGGGCACGCTGATGGTGATCAACACGGTCGGCCACCTTGCCGAGGCCGCATGGCACCATCCTGATATCACAGCCTCCTATGCCTGGGTCGAGGTGCGCCTAATGACGCATACCGCCAAGGGCATCACGGCCAAGGACTTCGAACTGGCCAAGAAGATAGAGGACGTCGTTCATTGGCAACCCGGCAAAGAGGAAAGCTCTTTGGAGGGAACGCCGCACTCGGACGCGCGGTTCGCTTACATAAAATACGATTGATCCGGTTCCGGGGGAGGGCCCGGCACTTGCCTCACCGGGGCGGGCGAGATAACGAGCAGCGCCCTGCAACTACGCGCCGAGCGAGCCCCGATGTCTGACGCCACCCCTGCCCGCCCTGCGTTCGACTGCATCGTGGCGCTGGGCTCCAACCTGGGTGACAAGGCCGCCAACATCAATCAGGCTATCGGGCTGCTCACCGAGCAGGGCGACGTGCGTCTCCTGGCCCGCTCGCGGGATTACGCGACCGAGCCGTGGGGCAAGACGGATCAGGACTGGTTCGTCAACGCCGCCATCGCAGTGGCGACCGATCTCTCTCCGCGCGACCTGCTGGTACGCTGCAAGGAGATCGAGCGGCGCATGGGCCGTGCGGCGGCGGAGAAGTGGGGACCGCGCATCATCGACCTCGATCTTCTCTTCTATCGCGGCATCACGCTCGACGAGCCGGACCTGAAGCTGCCGCACCCGCACATCGGCGCACGCGCCTTCGTGCTGGCGCCGATGATGGATATCGAGCCCGACCTCGTCATAGGCGGGAGAAGTGTGCGCGATATGTATGCGACAATCGATCGGTCGAGCGTGCGACCTATCGAGTGAGCGGGGCATTGGCGGGCTATTTCTTTCTCGGAATTGCCCAGCAGCTTGACAGGTGGTCCATCCCGATCTTCGGGTAGTAGCCTTCGGCCGCTGGTGCGGCGAGGAGGATCAGCGTCGTGTCGTACCCTGCCGCACGATGCGTCTCGGCGATCAGGCGCTTGCCTATACCCTGTGATTGATATTTGCCGGCAACAGCGAGGTCGGAGAGATAGCAGCAGTAGGCAAAGTCGGTGATGGCGCGCGATATGCCGACAAGCCGCTCGCCATCGCGTGCGGTTACGACGATGTCGGCCTGGCGCAGCATCTTGTCGAGGCGTGTAAGATCCTGGGTTGGGCGCCTTGCGGCGAGCGTCGACGCGACGAGGACCGCTTGGAACTCTGCGGCGGACAGTTGCGGTTCGAGGGCAAACTCTATGGGCACGGGCTCGCTCCGTTCGTTCACTGCGGACGGCGATGCTGGTGCTCTTGCCGATACAGGCCGCGCTTGAAAAGCAACAGCGCCGCGGGCCTATGCGATCCGCGGCGCTGCAGAAATTCAAGACGACGGCGGCTTACTTTGAGGTGCCGTCTGCGTTGAAGGAACTCGATGTAAGCGGCGAGATCGTCGCGCTCGGTTTCGTCCTTCACGCCCGGGAAGAGCATCTTGTTGCCCGGCACCTTTTTCTTCGGGTCGGTGATGTACTCGTGGAACGAGGCGTCGTCCCAGGTGATCCCCGAGGCCTTCATCGCCGGCGAATAGTTGAAGCCCTCGACCGAGCCGGCCTTGCGCCCGACGAGACCGTTGAGCTCCGGACCGACCTTGTTCTTAGCGCCAGGGCCGATCGCGTGGCACGGAGCGCACTTCTGGAAAACCTTCTTGCCGGCCTCTGCGTCCTGAGCCGAAGCAACTGTCGGCAGCGCGAGCATCAAGCCCGCCGCGACTACCCACCTGAGCATCCCGTTTCTCCCTGTTTCGACGTCACGCGTCGTTTGGATGGCGCGCGTATAATTCAATAGGCATCGCGAATGTGCCAAGCCTTTTGTGAACTTGGACTGAACACGATGACGCACCCTCGGTTCCCCGAGGGTGGAAGTCGGGATTTAAATGGTGCGTCGCGGTCGTCGTCACGCGTCGCTGGAAACGGGCGTTTTCGCAGCGGCGGGCTTGGGCGTTGCGCCGCCGGGGCGCCGGTAAATGAACTCCGGCGGTGTCTGGTGGGACTCCACATCTGCCACCTTTGCCCACTCCTCATGCATCGGCGAGAGCGAGCATGCGGGGTCGGTGTTGGCCGCATCGCCGGTCAGGGCAAACGCCTGGCAACGGCAACCGCCGTAATCGATCTCGCGCCGCGGACATGTCCGGCACGGCTCCTTCATCCATTCGGTGCCGCGATACTTCTGGAATGCTGAACCGTTGAGCCAGATATCGCCCAGCGACTTGTCGCGTACGTTGTCGAACTCGAGGTGCGTGATCGATTCCGCGGCATGGCAGGGCAGCACCCGACCCGACGGGGTAACGTTGATGATGCCCTTGCCCCAGCCGCCCATGCAGGGCTTGGGGAACTTGGCGTAGTAGTCGGGCACCACCGAGTCGATGACGATGATACCCTTCAGCCGCTCGCGCTCGCGCTCGACGATGCGCGCGGCATCCATGAAGGCTTCGCGCGTCGGCATCAGCGAGCCGCGGTTCTTCAGCGCCCAAGCGTAATACTGCACGTGGGCAATCTCGACGCGACCGGCACCGAGTTCGACCGCGTAGTTGATGATCGCCTCGACACTCTTGATGTTATGGCGATGGATCGGCGCGTTGATGGTCAGCGGCATGCCGAGCTCACGGACCCAGCCGGCCACTTCCTTCTTCTTGGCGCTGCCGCCCTTGTAGCCGCCGATGCGGTCGGCATTCTCCGACTGTGTGTCGACATCCTGAATGGAGATCTGCACGTGGTCGAGGCCGCAAGCTTTCAACTTCTCCAGCCGGTCGCGCTTCAACAGCACGGCGGCGGTGATGAGGTTGGTGTAGAGGCCGACTTCAGCGGCGGTCGTCACGATCTCTTCGAGGTCGCGTCGTGCGGTCGGCTCACCGCCTGACAAGTGCACCTGCAGAATGCCCAGCTGGGCCGCCTCGCGCATGACCTTCTGCCACTCGGCCGTCGTCAGCTCGGTGTTGACCTTCTCGAGCTCGAGCGGATTGGAGCAGTAGGGGCACTGCAGCGGGCAGCGGTGCGTCAGCTCGGCAAGAAGACCGATCGGCGCGCGCACGACACAGGTCGGATCCGGCACGGGAGAGGAAGCCGCATCGCAGCGCATCTCGCCAGCGTCCATCGTCACTGTCGCTTCCGTGACGTGCTTGACGTGGGAAGGGGCAGATTCGTTCATGCCTTCACTACTCCCTTGTCTGCGAGGTCCTGGAACATCGCGATGATGTCGGCCTCGATTTCATCTGCTGGCGCATTGTACTCTTTTGCCATCACCCCGGCGATGTCGCCGACGGTCCGCTCGCCATCACAAAGCTTCAAGATTGCGACAGCGATCTCGTCCGGATCAAACAGGCGTTCGGGGGCGAGGATCAGCCAGCGATTGCGGCCGGCGTCGTGCCGCATCTTAATATAGGGTGGCATCACCGGCTTGCTGGCGACCGTGATGATCGTCCGCTGGCGTGGTGCAGTTTCACCCATTCTCATGCCTCCGGACGGAATGCGCCGGGGGGAATATGCCCTTCGACGTATGCGTGCTGCAGCGCGTCGAGCTGCACCCACAAGACGTTGCATTTAAAGCGGACGGCATCGACGCAGGCTTCCTGCTCGTCGCGCGTCTTGGCGTTCTTCAAAACGTAATCGAGGGCGAAGTCGGCATCGCGCGGCGCTTGCGTGAGGCGGCGCTTGAAGTAGGCCATGACTTTGTCGTCGATGAAGGTGGGATAGTTCTCCAGCATGCCGGAGATGCGCTCCTTGTGGATCTTGGGCGCGAATAGCTCGGTCAGCGAGGAGGCGATCGCAACCGTGATCGGCTGCTCGCGCACGAAGGTGACGTAGGATTCGACGGCGAACTTGGTGGCCGGCAGCGCGCCCTTCATGGAGACGACGTAGTCGCGGTCGAGGCCGAGGCCGTCCGTGAGGATGAGCCAGCGCTCGATGCCGCCCGGCTCCTCGCCATAGCCGTCGTGGTCGAGCAGGCGATGCGCCCATTCGCGGCGCAGCTCGCGGTCGTAGAGGCGGCTGATGAGGGCGGCGTCCTTGCGCGGCACCGCCGACTGGTAGCAGTAGCGGTTGAGCGCCCAGGCCTGCACCTGCGGTTTCTGCAGCTTGCCGCCGTGCAGCATGTGATGGAACGGATGCTTGTCGTGGTAGCGCTCGGCGCCGACGGCGCGGATCGCGGCCTCGAAGTCGGCAACCGGCCACGGCTCCAGCGCTTTGCGCTCGGCGCTTTTCCGCTCCAGGCTGAACGCTTCACTCATAGGCGCACCTCCATCCCATCGTACCCGACTTCCCATCCCGCGCCTTCAACGGACTTACGGGCGGGCGAGTTCTCGTCCAGCGCCGGGTTCGAGTTGTTTATATGAACATATATGAGCCTTCCGACGCCAAGATTTCGAGAAGGCGGCGATCGATCCTGAGGCCCCCGACATGCTGATATGGCCCATTCGGGCTCCTGTTTTGTTAAGCAGGCCCTGTTCCAGCATCTCGTCGTCGGTAAACAAGGTGCCGTCGAAGAAGACAATCGAAGCGCCCTTCAGGCGTGCTCGGAGCTTCTCGTCTACGTCAGCGCACCCAGGAATGTAAAAGAAGGACTTCTTCTCGGCCGGATCAGTAATTTTGAGGCCGATGGTGTCGCCTTCCTGGCTGCCGAAGTTGCTTGACGACTTGTCCTCCAGATAGAGGGCGACCTTGCCCGGCACCGCGAAGGCTTCGACCGTCAGGCCGAGGTCGATCCCGGCGCCCTCCAGCTTGAACGGCTTGTCGAGCTCGATCTCGATGCGCGGCACCAGCGGCTCGGCCAGCACCTGGAACACCGAGTTGGCGCGCAGGGTCGCGAGCACCCGGTCGGAGGCGTAGATCGAGAAGGGCTGCGCCTCGCGTAAATTGATGAGGCCGATGATGTGGTCGACGTCGCCGTTGGTCAGCACCGCCGCCTTGATGGGGCTGTGGCGCAGCCCAGCCTTCGGGGCGGCGTGGAGTTGCGGCGTCTCATTCAGCTGCTGGCGCAAGTCGGGCGAGGCATTGAGTAGAGCCCAATTCACCCCGTCGCGGCTGACGGCAAGCGACGACTGCGTACGGGCCCTGAAACCGGGGGTTCCAGCGCGTACGGCGGCGCAATTTCGGCAGTTACAGTTCCACTGCGGGAACCCACCGCCTGCGGCAGAGCCCAGAACTTTGATGATCATTTCGTTCGTCTGGCCACGGGCGCGCAATTCCGCCGAGAACATGGCGCCCGACAAAACAACGGCGGCCGAAAAGTCGACCGCCGTTGTCGGAAACTCACAGAGTTGGTGAGTGGATCGACAGTCTTTAGATGATGTCGATCTCAGCCGGCATGTACGAGGTAACCTCGAGGCCAACTTCCTGCTCACGAACTGCGGGCTTGTTCCAAACCTTCATAACTTCCTCCTTATCGGCAAGATGCCGTCCAAAACTGGATGGCCCCGCCGAGGGCCCACCCGCTGGAGCGAAGACCTTTTGTAAGGCTGCTCCAGTCTGCGGATCGGGACACGCGATGCCCTGACCGCCATGGCGGCTATAAACCACACGGCCCTCCGGAACGAAAGTAAATCGGTCTCACAAACGCGTGTGTGATCCGTCATCCAATCGTCGCGTTGCGGCTCGCAAATGCGAAGCCGTTTGCGGCCCTCGCGGCGCGACGCGGGGGAGGTGCTAGGTCGTCGTCTGATGGGGCCTTGCAACGCTCGCTGACAGACGCCGGCCGAGAGCGCGAACGAGCATCTCACTTGCTGGCGCAACTGCAAGCCGTGCAGCACATGTGAAGCGGATAGCCGGATAGCCAAGACGCCGCAAAGCTATGCCCAAACGTCACATGCGACTGAAAAATCGTTCTTATCTTTTGGCAAGGCGCCCTCGGCAATAGAAAATTCTACTTAGATCAACTATAACAGAGGGACCGGCCGGACGGGGCGCACGGGCTGCCGCTGTAGGCCGGTTTACCCTAACCGGTCATCATGTTCGGCGCGCGGGCAGCGAAAGGTACGGCGTTGCGGTATTTCCCTATCTTCTTCGATCTCGACGGCCGCGACGTGCTCATCGTCGGTGGCGGCGAGAAGGCGTTGCAGAAGCTGCGCCTGCTCGCCAAGACGTCGGCGCGCCTGCGGATCGTTGCCGCGGACGTGAGCGCGGACATCGCCGCTGCCGCCGTCTCGACGCTGGTGATCGAGCGCCACGCCTTTACCGAGGCCGACCTCGACGGGGCGGCATTGGTGTTTGCCGCCAGCGACGACACCGAGCTCGATGGGCGCGTCGCTGCGGCGGCCCGCGCCGGCGGCCTGCCGATCAACGTGGTCGACGGCCCGTCGCAGAGCAACTTCATCATGCCGGCCATCGTGGACCGCGATCCGATCGTCGTGGCCATCGGCACCGAAGGTGCCGCGCCCATTCTGGCGCGCGAGATCAAGGCCAAGATCGAGAGCTGGCTGCCGGCAAACTTCGGTCAGGTGGCCGAGCGTGCGCAAACGCTGCGCCGCCGCGTGCAGGAAGCCATCGCCGATCCCGTTGTGCGCCGCCGCACGTGGGAGGCGTTGCTGCAGGGCGTCTGGCGCAAGGCCGTATTGGCTGGCGACAACGATGCCGCCGACCGCGAGTTCGACCGCCAGCTCGCATCCGGAGGCGTGCAGCAGCAGCCCGTGGGCAGCGTCGCCCTGATTGGCTGCGGCCCGGGCGAGCCCGACCTCATTACGTTGAAAGCGCAGCAGCACCTGCAGTCCGCCGATGTCCTGGTCGTCGATCGTCTGGTCAACCCGGCCATCCTCGAATACGCGCGCCGCGACGCCATCCGCATCGACGTCGGCAAGGAGCCGGAGGGCAATTCGGCGCTGCAGGACGACATCAACCGCATTCTCGTGCGCGAGGCGCTGAAGGGCCATCGCGTTGTGCGTCTCAAGGGCGGCGATGCCTTCGTATTCGGCCGCGCCGCCGAGGAGATGGCGGCTGTGCGCGCCGCCGGCATTCCCGTCGAAGTTGTCCCCGGCATTACCGCCGCGCATGCCTGCGCGGCGAGCATCGGGCTACCGGTGACGCTGCGCACCAAGGTGCGCCAGTTCGCGGTGGTGACCGGCGCGTCGGCTGACGGGCCGTCTGAGCTGGACTGGGCGGCTCTGGCGCAGCCGGGCCAGGCGTTCGCCATATACATGGGCGTGCGCACGGCACAGCATTTCCGCGACAAGCTGCTGGCTGCAGGAGCCGCGCCGCAAACGCCGGTGGTTATTGTCGAGAACGGCACGCTGGCCAGCGAGCGCGCGGTGGCGACCGAGCTATCGTCGTTGGCAAGCGCCATTGCCGATTTGGGCATTCACGGGCCGGCGGTGATTTTCGTCGGCCTCGATTGGACTAGCGCGGGGCTGTCGCGACCCGACAAGGTCGAGGTATACGGGGGCCAACTCGCCCGCGACGGTGAAGCCGCGAAGGCTGACGCCGACGCCATGGCGCAGCACCTAAGGTAGACCGCGAAACGTAGGTGGCAGTCTCCGCGGCCGCGGAGATGAAGAATGTCGAGGAGGCGTTTGTGACCGCCCAACCGTTGCTTCCGAAGAACGCACCGTTCACGCCGGAAGACATTGATGCACTGAATAGCGTCGTCGCTCGCACGACGCCGCAGCAGCGCGCCTGGCTTGCCGGCTTCTTCGCCGGTTTCGAGGCGGCGCAGGCCGGCGGGGCCCAGCCGCAAGCTGCAGTCGCGTCAAAGCCCCGGCAGGCATTGACGGTGCTTTACGCGAGCGAAAGCGGCAACGCCGAAGCGCTCGCCATGCGCACCAAGAAGCTGGCGCAGAAGCATGGTCTCGATGCCAAGATCGTCGACTTCGCTGACGCCGACCTTGCCGTCCTGTCGAAAGCGAAGAACCTGATCGTGTTCGCGTCCACCTGGGGCGAGGGCGATCCGCCGAGCCGTGCCGTCGACTTCTACACGGCGCTGATGGGCCCCGAGGCGCCGCGTATCGAGGGCGTGCGCTTCGCCGTCCTGGCGCTGGGCGACACGGCGTATGTGCAGTTCTGCGCCACCGGCAAGGCGATCGACGAGCGCCTCGAGGCGCTGGGCGGCAAGCGCGCTTTCGACCGCGTCGACCTCGACCTCGACTATTCCAAGCAGGCGGCCGAGTGGACCGAAAAGGCGCTGGGCGAGCTTGCTCCGGCCGAGTCCGCCGGCACGGCGACGGTCGTGCACGTCGACTTCAAGGGCGGCGCGCAGTTCGCCGACGATGACGAGCCGCAGTTCACCGCCGAGAACCCGCTCACCGGCGAGATTGCGACTCTGGTCAATCTCAACGGCACCGGCTCGACCCGTGAGACCTGGCACGTCGAGATCGCCGCCGAAGCGCCCGGCTTCTCGTATCTGCCCGGCGATGCCATCGGCATTTTGCCGGAGAACGATTCGGGGATAGCGCTGCAACTGGCCGAAGCCGTCGGCCTCGGCGCCGACGGAGCTGCCGTGCAAAAGCTGCGCGAGCGCTACGACGTGACGACGCTGTCGCGCGCGCTCGTCGAGTCGTACGCCAAGCTCACGCAGCGCATCGACTTGACCCACCTCGCCGATCAGAAGGCGTTCACGGAGTTCGCCGAAGACCGCCAGCTCATCGACCTGTTCGAGCGTTATCCCGAGAAGCTCACCGCCGACCAGTTGTTCGGCCTACTGCGCCCGCTGCCCGGGCGTTTGTACTCTGTCGCATCGAGCCCGAAGGCACACCCCGGTGAAGCGCATCTGCTCGTCGGCGCCGTGCGCTGGGAATCCTACGGCAAGAAGCGCGGCGGCGTTGCGTCGACCTACTTTGCCGACCGCCGGCGTGTGGGCGATCCGGTGCGCGTCTACGTCAAGCCGAACCGCCATTTCCGGCTGCCCGAGGACGGCAATCGCCCGATCATCATGATCGGCGCGGGCACTGGCGTGGCGCCCTACCGCGCCTTCGTCGAGGATCGCGCCGAGGACGGCGCCAAGGGCAAAAGCTGGCTGTTCTTCGGCGAGCGCAACTTCACCAACGACTTCCTCTACCAGCTCGAGTGGCAGGAGGCCCTGGAGTCCGGCACCCTGTCGCGCATCGACGTCGCCTTCTCGCGCGACCAGCCTGAGAAGATCTACGTGCAGCAGCGGCTGTGGGAAGCGCGGGCCGACCTGTTGAAATGGGTCGACGAAGGCGCCCACATCTACGTATGCGGCGACGAGAAGGGCATGGCGCGCGATGTCGACGTCATGCTCGGCCGCATCCTCGCGGAAGCGGCGCGCGGCGACGACGAGGCTGGGCGCGCCAAGCTGAAAGAACTGACCAAATCCGGCCGCTACCAGCGCGACGTATATTGATGCGCGGGCGCCGAGCCCCGCTACAGGACGAGCAGAGATGACCGAAGACAAGCGCGCCAAGAACGAGATCATCAAGGAGAACAGCCATCTGCTGCGCGGCACGATCGCGGAAGGGTTGGCTGACGTGTCTACGGGCGCCATCTCCGAAGACGACTCGCAGCTGACCAAGTTCCACGGCACCTATCTGCAGGACGACCGCGACGTACGCCCGGAGCGCGCCAAGAAGAAGCTGGAGAAGGCTTACAGCTTCATGATCCGCGTGCGGCTGCCCGGCGGCGTGACGACATCCAAGCAGTGGCTGCAGCTCGACGCCATCGCCGGCACCTACGCCAACCACACGCTGCGCCTGACGACGCGGCAGACGTTCCAGTTCCACGGCGTCATCAAGTCGAACATGAAGCGGACGATGCAGGCGATCAATGCCGCACTGCTCGACACACTCGCCGCCTGCGGCGACGTCAACCGCAACGTCATGGCGGCGTCGAACCCGTTCCTGTCGAAGTCGCACATCGCTGCGCACAAGCTCGCGGTCGACGTCAGCGCCCACCTTCTCCCGATGACCGGCGCCTATCACGAGATCTGGCTCGACGGAGAGCAGGTGATCGACGAAAGCCGGCCGGCGAAGACGGAAGAGGAGCCGATCTACGGCACCCACTACCTGCCGCGCAAATTCAAGATCGTCATCGCCGTGCCGCCGTCGAACGACGTCGACATCTTCGCGCACGACCTGGGCTACATCGCCATCGTCGACAGCGGCAAGCTGGTCGGCTGGAACGTCACCGTCGGTGGCGGCATGGGTATGACGCACGGCGAGCCCGATACTTTTCCGCGTACCGCCGATCTGCTCGGCTTCTGCACGCCCGAGCAGGCCGTGGATGTCGCGGAGAAGATCGTCACCGTGCAGCGCGACTGGGGCAACCGGAACAGCCGCAAGCGCGCGCGCCTGAAATACACCATCGAGGATCGCGGGCTCGGCCCCTTCCGCGACGAGGTCAACCGTCGGCTGGGCTACGCGCTGGGCGAGCCGCGTCCGTACGAGTTCACGTCGACGGGCGATGTCATCGGTTGGGAGCAGGGCGCCGACAAGAAATGGCACCTCACGGTGTTCATCGAGAACGGCCGCATCAAGGACCTGCCGGGTTGGTCGTTACGCACCGCGTTGCGCGAGATCGCCGAGGTGCATCCGGGCGGTTTCGTCGTCACGGCCAATCAGAACCTCATCATCACAAACGTGCCCGCAAAGTCGAAGGCGAAGATCGAGGCCATCCTCAAAGAAAACGGCATCGCCATCGGCACAGGTTTATCCGGGCTGCGCCGCGGTAGCATGGCCTGCGTGGCGCTGCCGACGTGCGGGCTGGCGCTGGCCGAGAGCGAGCGCTTTCTGCCCGAGCTGCTGACAGCGCTCGAAGAGTCGCTCGACAGGGCCGGCCTCAAGGACGACGACATCGTCATCCGCATGACCGGCTGCCCCAACGGCTGCGCGCGTCCATATCTTGCCGAGATCGGCCTCGTTGGTCGCAACCCCGGGCTCTACAACCTCTATCTCGGCGCCGCGTTCAATGGCGAGCGGCTGAACAAGCTGCACGCCGAGGATGTCGACAAATCACGCATCGTCGGGCTGCTGGAGCCGATGTTCGCGCGCTACGCCAAAGAGCGCGAGGAGGGCGAGCACTTCGGAGACTTCGTCATCCGCGCCGGCTACGTGCGCGCCACGACGGCCGGCAACCGCTTCCACGCCGACCTCGACCTCGTGAAGACGGTCAGCTGAGATTGGGCAATAGGCACTGGGCAATCGGCAATGGCGAGCACGGTCCCATTGCCTAATGCCTATCGCCCATTGCCTGAACTTAGTGGCGCATGGGGTTGAGGAGCGCGTAGGCGGCCCAGAACAGCACAAGCGCCAGCGCGACGCGCAGCACCCAGTCAGGCACGAGCCCTGTGATGCGCGAGCCGAGCGCGATGCCCGGCACCGATCCCACCAAAAGCAACCCGAGCAGCGGCACGTCGACATTGCCCATGCCGAAGTGGCTGGCACCCGCGAGGAATGTCAGTGGGATCGCGTGCACGATGTCGGTACCAACAAGGCGCCGTGCCGACAGCGCGTGGTAGAGGACCGTCAACGCGACGACGCCGATGGCGCCGGCGCCGACCGACGTCAGGGCGACGAGTACCCCCAGCACCAGTCCGAGCAGCAGCGTCGGCCCCGGTCGGACGGTCGACAACTCGGCGGGATCGAAAGCCGCCATCGCGTAGCGCTTCAGCAGCGGATAGGCGGCGACGCACAGCGCGCTGACGACGAGGGCGAACGCCAGCACCTTGCGGATGATGCCGGCGAGCACATGGACGTCGGGCGCGGTCAGGTAGATCCAAGCCAGCACCACCGCGGCGCCGGGCAGGCTGCCGGTCGCCAGCCAGCGCACGATCGGCCAGTTGACGTTGCCGAGCGAGTGATGCCGCCAGGCGGCGCTTGCCTTGGTGATGGAAGCGAACAGCAAGTCCGTCCCGACGGCCATCACCGGCGGGACACCGATGCCGGAGATGAGAAACGGTGTCATCAGCGAGCCGGCGCCGACGCCGGTAAGGCCCACGAGGAAGCCGACGGCAAAGCCGCCGAAGACGATGACGGGCCAGGCGCCCGAGTGCAGAAATTCCATGAAAAGACAGGCTCGTGAACGTTTCTTGGGGCGCCTCTTGGGGGGCGACCTTATCCGTTATCTTGGATGGTTCAACCGCAGAAACGGAGCCGTGGGCGCCGCATCGGGAGCCTAGGTCAGGGCCGCGACGATGGTGCGCAGGCTCAGGATGGCCACAACACAGCCGACCAGGATCATCAGCACCTTGTCGGGCAGCATTTTCGTCGCGTAGGCGGCAAACGGGGCGGCGATGACGCCGCCGATGATTAGGCCGCTGATGATCGGCCAGAGCTCTAGGCCGATGGTGGCGACGAACGTCGCCGAGATGGTGAGCGTGACGAAAAACTCGGCGAGGTTGACCGACCCGATGGCATAGCGCGGCGTCGTGCCCTGGCCGATGAGCGTCGACGTGACGATCGGGCCCCAGCCGCCACCGCCGATGGAGTCGAGCAGACCGCCGACGAATCCGAGCGGCGCCACGCGCGAAGGCGCGGCGCCTTCCGAGACGCGCTTGGTGAGGGCTTTCCAGACAATCAGAAGCCCCATGAGCAGGAGATACGCGCTGATGAACGGCTTGACCTTGTCGCCGTCCAGGTTGGTGAGAATGTAGGCGCCAATGGCGCCGCCGATCGCACCCGGCACGGCAAGGCGCAAAAGCAGCTTGCGGTCGACGTTGCCGAACTTCCAATGCGAAGCGCCGGATACGGCAGTGGTGAAGGTTTCAGCCGCGTGAACGCAGGCGCTCGCCGTGGCTGGCGGCACGCCGAGGCTCAGTAGCACTGAAGTGGAAATGACGCCGTACGCCATGCCGATGGCGCCATCGACCATTTGCGCCGCGAAGCCCACGGCGACGAACAAGAGCAGGTCTTCCCACATATAGCTGGCTCACACCTTTTCAGCCGGAACGCCGCGTTCGGTATAACGAATACCGAACGCGCGCTACCATGCAACGTAGGAGCCGTTAAAGCTCGATTTTGACAGGAATGCCTGCAGCGTGCAGCAGCAGCGCCGCCTCGCTGGCGCGCCTCTGGAATTCGCGGCGGTCCTCGTCGCTGTCACCGAGATCGCGGCACAGACCGCGCTCGAGTAGCTCGCGCGTCAACTTGAAAGCCGATGCGTTGGCGACGTCGCCTTTGGTCGCCGCGCTGATGACGCCGCCAGCGACGGTGGCGCCCGTGATGGCGTCAACGATGAGGAAGGCGCCCGTCGGCTGATTGTCGGCGAACGTATCGACGGCAACCGGACGGCCCAGCGTGATTGAGGCGATGGCGATGTCGTTGACGCCGCACTTCTCCGACGGTTGGGCCACCAAAGTTTCCAGGTCGAGCAGCGACTTGATGGCGATGGTCGAGATGGGAGCGAGGTCGGTGGCCGTGCGCAGGAAATAGCCGGAGGCGGGATCGAACGGCGTCTCCCACAGCCACACGAGGCGCGCCTCGAGCTGCGAGGCGACAGTCGGCAGGCTGTTGGTCAACGAGAGCGTGGCGCCGCGCGCGACGTCGATATCGGTGTCGAGCTGCAGGGCGACGGCTTGGCCCTGTTTGGCCAGTTCCAAGTCGCGATCCATGGTGGCGATGCGCAAAACATGCGCGCTCTGGCCGCTCACCACGTCGGTGACGCGGTCGCCGACGCTGATGCAGCCGGACACGACGGTGCCGGCGAGACCGCGGAAGTCGAGGCCGTCGCGCAGCACCGTCTGCACCGGCATGCGGAACGGTCCGCGCGGGGTAATGTCGCGCGGCGGGATGCGCTCCAAGTGCTCGAGCAGATGCGGCCCGGTGTACCAGGGCATGTGCTCGGACTTGCGGGCGACGTTGTCGCCGCCGACGGCGGACACCGGAATGGCGATCGCCTCGCGGAAGCCGAAGCGCAGCGTGAGTTCGCGGAAGTCAGCCTCGATGGCGCGGAATTTCTCCTGCGACCAGTCGGCGAGATCCATCTTGTTGACGGCGAGGACGACGCGCTTCACGCCGACGATGTCGAGAATGGCGGCGTGGCGTCGCGTCTGGCGCTTCACGCCGTGGCGCGCATCGACCAGCATGATGGCGACGTCGGCGTGCGAGGCGCCCGACGCCATATTGCGCGTGTACTGTTCGTGGCCTGGGCTGTCGATGACGACGAAGCGGCGCGTCTCGGTATCGAAATAGCGCCAGGCGATGTCGATGGTGATGCCCTGCTCGCGCTCTGCGACGAGGCCGTCGAGCAGCAGGCTGAAGTCGGGATGGGCGCCGGCAGTCGCGGCATTCGACGAGCGGTTGATGGTCTCGCGCTGGTCGTCATAGAGGTCGGAAGCGTCCCACAGCAGACGGCCGATCAGCGTCGACTTACCGTCGTCGACCGATCCGCACGTCAGCAGGTGCAGGATGCCATTCAGCTCTTGCGTGGGTGCAGGCGCGAGGTCTTCGCGTCTGATAGCCGTGACCGCCGTCATCAGAAGTAGCCCTCTTGCTTCTTGCGCTCCATGGCGCCGGCTTGATCGTGATCAATGAGGCGGCCCTGGCGCTCGGATGTGCGCGCGCCAAGCGTCTCGGCGACGACGCTTTCGATGTCGTTCGCCTTGGAGGGAACCGCGGCGGTAAGCGGCCAGCAGCCCAACGTGCGGAAGCGCACGCTCTTCATTTTCGGAACCTCGCCCGGCAGCAGCGGCAACCGGTCGTCATCAACGACGAGAAGCTGGCCGTTGCGCACGATGGTCGGGCGGCGGGCCGCGAAGTACAGCGGCACGACTTCTAGCTTCTCGCGCAGGATATAGCGCCACACGTCGCGCTCGGTCCAGTTCGACAGCGGAAACACGCGCACCGTCTCGCCGGGGCCGAGACGGCCATTGAGCAGGTTCCACATCTCCGGGCGCTGACGGCGCGGATCCCAACGATGGCCGGGCGAGCGGAACGAGAACACGCGCTCCTTGGCGCGCGAGCTTTCCTCATCGCGGCGGGCGCCGCCGAAGGCCGCGTCGAAGCCGTACTTGTCGAGCGCCTGCTTCAGCGGCTGCGTCTTCATCACGTCGGTGTAGACGGACGGCGAGTGGTCGTACGGATTGATGCCGCGCTTCAGGCCATCCTCGTTGGTGTGCACGATGAGGTCGAGACCGAAATCGCGCACCGTCTTGTCGCGGAACGCGATCATGTCCTTGAACTTCCACGTCGTGTCGATGTGGAGCAGCGGGAACGGCGGCTTCTGCGGCCAGAACGCCTTGCGTGCCAGGTGCAGCAGCACGGTCGAGTCCTTGCCGATGGAGTACATCAGCACGGGCTTGCGGAACTGCGCGGCAGCCTCGCGAAAAATAAAGATGGCCTCTGCCTCGAGCATGTCGAGGTGCGATAGCTGAGCCGTCATGCGGCGACTTCCTTCTGGCGAGGCCGATTGTGCAGACCGCATTCCTTGCCGTCCTCGTTCTCCCACCACCAGCGTCCGGCGCGGATGTCCTCACCCGGCTTGATGGCGCGCGTGCACGGCTGGCAACCGATCGACGGGAAGCCGCGCGCGTGCAGCGGATTGACGGGTACGTTGTTGGCTGCGACGTAGCCCTCGAGCTGCTCGAGGCTCCAATCAGCGATCGGGTTCAGCTTGTAAAGGGCGTTCTCCGCGTCCCACGAGGCGAACGGCACGTGCGCGCGTCCAATCGACTGCTCGCGGCGCAGACCCGTAACCCAGCCTTTCGCGCCTTCGAGCGCGCGCTTCAGCGGGCGGACCTTGCGGACGTCGCAGCAGGACTTGCGGTTTTCGACGGCGAGGCGAAACCCATAGATGCCGTCGCGGGCGACAAGCTCCTCGACCTCGCGCGCGTCGGGGAACATGACGCGGATGTTGAGACCGTAGCGGTTCTCGCTGGCTTCGAGCGTGTCGAGGGTTTCCGGGAAGTGGCGGCCGGTATCGAGGGTGAACACGTCGATCTTGGCACCGCTCGCCGCGATGGCGTTGAGCACAGCCTGATCCTCGATACCGAGACTGGTCGAAAAGGTGACCCGTCCGGGGATCGAGCGGGTTATCTCGATAAGCCGGTCCTCTAGCGTATTGATGGCCGCCACGCGGCGGTCGAGCGCCAAGGCCTCGGCCACCGGGTCAGCGGCAGCTACCGGTCCGCTACTCGCGGGGGTACGCGAGGTAGTCCCGGCGCTGGGCGCCCCTAAGGCGCCGCGCCCGGTTAAGGATTTCGTCGGCATCGTGATCCCTTCGCTGGAGACCCGAAAATAGGTGAAATCGATTTCCACTTAAAGCACTTCGACCAAATAAAAATAGGATCGCATTCCGTCAGTGCCACCCCAGTGAAAATTTTTGCCAGGGGGCTCCTTCTTGGAACAGCTTGTCAGGCCGCGGGCGAGCGCGCCCAAGGGCGGGCGGCGTGCCGTCTGGATGTGATGCTTTGCAGGTCGCGCGCAAGTGGTGGGCCGACACCCTTGCACGCCCGCCTGCCGCTTTGGGGATAGAACGTGGACAACATGTGCGAGTGCCACACCTGCCGGGGCTCCCTTCGGGCTCGTTTTTAGCGCTTTGAAAGCGAATCAGTGTGCCGGCAATTCGGCCGTTTGGGACCCGCATATCTAGTCACAGTTTTATCGCAGGAACTGTGTTCGCGAGGTTCTCTGAGAAAATGTGGGGATGAATTGAACCTGATAAATCACATGAGTTTTCAAATAGATACGAGGCGGACTTTAATGTGGACATGTGCGTGACAATTCGGCCTCGGAGGCATTGGAGAAAGAATGCCCCTGGCCAGTTGGTTAACAGATGGTATTCTTTGCTTGCTTCGTGACGGGGGCTGGGACGTGAAGAGGGCTCTTCCATGTTCCGGCGGCCATCGTGGGGCGCAGAAAAGCAAACGTTGAGCAAAGTAAGCGGGGTACCAAATGATGGGGGATTCCTCTAAGCGTCCCGATTTTCCGCAGTTCGACCCACAACCGATCGAGATGAACTCGGGAACGGGCCGAAGAAGCTGGGATCGAGGTGTTCGAGGTCGTCGGATCGATTAAATGGTTCGATGCATCAAAGGGTTACGGTTTTATCGTGCCCGACAACGGGCTGGCAGACATTCTGCTCCACGTGACCTGCCTGCGGGCGGGCGGCTATCAGACGGCCTACGAGGGAGCACGGGTTCACGCCGAGGTGCTGCGCCGCCCGAAGGGCATGCAGGCATTCCGCATCCTCAGCATGGACGAGAGCACGGCCATCCACCCCTCGCAGCTGCCGCAGCGGACGCACGTCATCGTCACGCCGGAAAGCGACTGGGAGCGGGCCATGGTCAAGTGGTTCAACCGGGTGCGCGGTTTCGGCTTCTTGACGCGGGGCGAGGGAACGCCAGACGTATTCGTGCACATGGAAACTCTGCGGCGCTTCGGTTTCACGGAGCTTCGTCCGGGTCAGATGGTCATGGTTCGCTGGGGTCACGGCTGCAAAGGCTGCATGGCTGCCGAACTGCGCCCGGATGGACAACCCGGACTGCCGCCAACGCACTGACAAGGGCGATGGCTCATTTGAGAATTCAGAGCGGGGCTGCCCATTGGGCGGCCCTGTTCTTTGTTGCCCTGCTGATGGCCGCGGTCGCCGTGCCTGCGGATGCGAAGGTGCGCCTCGACCGGCTATGGCTGGTGCCGTCCAGCGGCCGGGAGGTGCCCATCGACATCGAGGTCGCCGAGGAACCGCAAGAGAAGGCCATGGGGCTGATGTTCCGCACCGAGTTGGCGGACGACAAGGGCATGCTGTTCCCGTACGCAGAGAGCCGCGAGCTCAGCATGTGGATGCGCAATACGTACATCCCGCTCGACATGCTGTTTATCCGCCCCGACGGCGTCATCCATCGCATCGAGGTTCGCGCCGAGCCGATGTCGGAGCACGTCATCAACTCGGGAGGGCCGGTGTCGGCGGTGCTGGAACTCGCCGGCGGTGCCAGCGAGCGCCTGGGAATCAAAGCCGGCGACCGCGTGCGCTACCCGCTGTTTGGCGCCGCTAAGCCCTGATCCACACGCTGCATACACGCCAGGCCCTCCGCGTTTGATACGCCGCGTTTACTCGGCGGGCGCCATCGCGTAGAACCCGTCAACGTCGCTCGTCCGGGGCGTAGCTCAGCCTGGTAGAGCACTTGCTTTGGGAGCAAGGGGTCGCGAGTTCGAATCCCGCCGCCCCGACCAACGAAGCGACGTTTGTACGCGAGGGCACCATGGTTGCGCGCATCTACAAGCCGGCGAAGACCGCCATGCAGTCGGGTGAGGGGCGCACCAAAGAGTGGATCTCGGCGTGGTGCACATCGAGCGGACCGACGGCAGCGAGAGCGAGCACGCCTTCTGCGTGATGGCAGGGCTCGGTCTCGACGCGAAGATGATCAAGAACACCAACACGAAGCTGAAGAAGGCCGTCGGCTGGCTCGCCTACGTCGACGGCATCGCCCGGTCGGTGCCGGAACTCAAACCGCTCCGCCTCCGCTACACCGCGGATGATGGCCCGGAGCGCCACCTGAGCGCTCACACGATCATCGTCGGCAACTGCGGCGCGCTGCCCGGCGGCTTTCTGCTCATGCCGGACGCGAAGCCCGACGACGGCATCCTCGACATCGCCGCACTGCGCCCGCGCGGTCCGTTCGGCTGGGCGAAGGTGTGGCGCAAGGTCGCGTGGGAGAACGGCGTGCTGCGCAAGTCGGCGGTCGGGCGCAAGATCATCGACCTCAGCAAGGATGTTCGTGACGTCGTGAACTTCCGCGCGCGGGACATCCACATGCACGTCGAGACCCCCGACATGTTCCAGCTCGACGGCGACGAGTTCGGCATCGCCCGATCCGTGCACGCCTGGGTCGATCCGGGATCGCTCGTGCTGAAGGTGCCCGCGGCGACCTAGCGGATCAAGCCTCGCCGGAGAGGATGGCGCGCAGCCAGTCGCGAGCCTCGGTGAACGTGCCGTCGTCGTACTTCGGCGTCACCGAGATGACCTTGCGGTCGGCACGGGGGTACGACCCGAGGAAGATCACCTTCGGCGAGAACCGCTTGAGACCGAGCAGGGCGTCGGCGACCCGTTCATCCTCGATATGACCGTCCAGGTCGATGATGAAGCGGTACCGCCCGAGCTCGTCGCCGATCGGACGCGACTCGATGAGGCTCATGTTGACGCCCCGGGTCGCGAACTGCTCGAGCATCTCCAGCAGCCGGCCGGCCACGTTGTCGGGGAGCTCCGCGATCACGCTGGTCTTGTCCGAGCCGGTCCGCGCCGGGATGGTGCGCTCGCGGCTGACGAGCACGAACCGGGTGACCGCGTTGGGGTTGTCGCCGATCGCCTCCGCCAGCACCTCCAGCTCGTAGTGGTCGGTGATGGTCGGCGGTGCGACCGCGGCATCCGCGGCATCCGAGCTCAGCAGGCTTGCGGCGGCGGTCACGTTGGAGGTGGCCTGCAGGTGCTCGTGGTTGGGCAGGTTCGCGTCGAGCCACAGGTGCGTCTGCCCGTAGGCGACCGGATGCGCGTTGACGACCCGCACGTCCGACGAGCTTGGTGCCGGGGCGGGCGACGAGCACGAAGTTGACCGGGACCAGGTATTCGCCGACGATCCGCAGCCCCGGGATGGTGGCGAGCGCATCCTGGGCGACGCTGACGCCGCCCTCGATGGAATTCTCGATCGCGATGATGGCGGCGGCACTGCGCCCGTCGACCACATCCGCGAGCGCCTCGCCGACGTTGTTGACCGAGCGCCACTCCTGGCCGGCGGCGTCCGGCACCAGCTTGAGCGCGGCCTCGGTGAACGTCCCGGCGGGGCCCAGATAGGAGTAGGTGCGGTCGGACACCCGTCGAGTGTATCGGCGCGCCGCAATGCCAGACTGACGGCATGGATCCGCGCGCTGGGACGCCCGCCCAACCCCAAGACCTCATCGATGTGCACGACCTCGTGCACGCCTACTTCGAGAACGTGCCGGATGTCGGCATCCCCGAGCAGCGGGTCGTGTTCGGCACCAGTGGGCATCGCGGGTCGTCGTTCGACAGCGCATTCAACGAGACCCACATCGCGGCGATCACGCAGGCGATCGTCGAGTACCGCACCGGCCAGGGGATCACTGGACCGCTGTTCATCGGCAAGGACTCGCACGGGCTGTCGCGGCCGGCGGAGACGACGGCGCTGGAGGTGCTGGTCGCCAACGGCGTGGATGTGCTGGTCGACGAGTTCGATGACTGGGTGCCGACGCCGGCGCTGAGCCACGCGATCATCCGGCACAATCGCCTGGTCGCCACGGGCACGGTCGAGGGCGGGCAGGCCGACGGGATCGTGATCACGCCGTCCCACAACCCGCCCCGCGATGGGGGCTTCAAGTACAACCCGCCCCACGGCGGTCCGGCGGACAGCGATGCGACCAGCTGGATCGCCGCACGCGCGAACGCGCTCATCGAGGGCGGCAACCGGGAGGTGCACCGCGCTGAGCCGAGTGCCGTGGGCACCTACGACTTCCGCAAGCACTACGTCGAGGACCTCGAGCACATCATCGACATCCCCGCGATCGCGGATGCACGACTTCATGTCGGCGCCGACCCGCTCGGCGGCGCGAGCGTGCATTACTGGCAGCTGATCGCATCCCACTACGGCCTCGACCTCACCGTGGTGAACAAGGCGGTCGATCCGGCGTGGGGGTTCATGACCCTCGACTGGGACGGCAAGATCCGGATGGACCCGTCGTCGCCCTCGGCGATGGCCTCGGTCGTCGCCCGCCGGGACGAGTACGACATCCTCACCGGCAACGACGCGGACGCGGACCGGCACGGGATCGTCACCCCGGACGCCGGCCTCATGAACCCGAACCACTACCTCGCGGTCGCGATCCAGTACCTCTATACCCATCGTCCCGGCTGGCGTGCGGATGCCGCGGTCGGCAAGACGCTCGTCTCCAGTTCCATGATCGATCGTGTCGCAGCGTCACTCGGTCGCCGCCTGTGGGAGGTGCCGGTCGGGTTCAAGTGGTTCGTCCCCGGACTCATCGACGGCTCGGTAGGGTTCGGCGGCGAGGAGAGCGCGGGGGCGTCGTTCCTGCGGATGGACGGCACGGCGTGGACGACGGACAAGGACGGCATCCTGCTCGCGCTGCTGGCGAGCGAGATCCTCGCGGTCACCGGCAAGACGCCGTCGCAGCTCTACGCGGAGCTCACCGCCCAGTTCGGTGACCCCGCCTACCAGCGGGTGGATGCAGCGGCGACGCCGGCGCAGAAGGCGCGGCTCGGCAAGCTGACCGGCGACTCGATCGCTGCGACCGAGCTGGCCGGAGAGCCGATCACGGCGAAGCTGTCCGAAGCGCCGGGCAACGGTGCCGCGATCGGCGGCGTGAAGGTCGAGTCGGCGGACGCGTGGTTCGCCGCCCGCCCGTCCGGCACGGAGGACGTGTACAAGATCTACGCCGAGTCGTTCCGCGGCCCCGACCACCTCATGCAGGTGCAGGCGGAGGCGAAGCGGATCGTCGACGCCGCCCTCGCCTAGCCCACAGTGCCCGTTCCGGACGAAAGTGCCCGGCGGAACAGGCACCCTCGTCCGGAAAGGGCACTTAGAGGGCGCGGAGGATCAGCGCGGAGCCCTGGCCGCCGCCGCCGCAGAGGGCGGCCGCGCCGACCGAACCCGGCCCGGCGGCCTGCAGCTGCCGCGCGAGGGTGCCGGTGATCCGCGCGCCGGACGCGCCGATCGGGTGGCCGAGCGCGATCGCGCCGCCGTAGGGGTTCACGATCGCGAGGTCGATCCCGAGGTCATCCGCCGACTGGGCGACCACCGCGGCGAACGCCTCGTTGATCTCCACCGCGACCAGGTCGGATGCTTTCACCCCGGCCTCCTTCATCGCCTCCTTGATCGCGTTCGACGGCTGCGAGTGCAACGAGTTGTCCGGACCGGCGACCAGTCCGTGGCCGATGATCTCGGCGATGGGCTTCACGCCACGCGCCTTCGCGACCGTGTCGCTCATCAGCACGAGCGCGGCGGCGCCGTCGGTGATCTGGGATGCGTTGCCTGCCGTGATCGTGCCCTCCTTCGAGAACGCGGGCCGCAACCCGGCGAGCGTCTCGGCAGTGGTCTCGGCGCGAACGCCGTCATCCTCGGTGATCGTGGTCGTGCCGCCCTTGCCCTCGAGCTCGTACCCGACGATCTCACCGGCGCGGAAATCCTGGCCCTTGACCGCGTTCTGGTGGGATGCGGCGGCGATCGCGTCCTGCTTCGGCCGGTCGATCTTCCGCTTCACGTTCCCGGTTTCGGTGGAGGCTCCCATCGAGACGTGGTCGAAGGAGTCGGTCAGCCCGTCGTTGTCGAGCAGGTCGACCATCTCGACCGCGCCGTACCGCTTGCCGATCCGCGACCCGATCCACGCGTGCGGGGCGAGGCTCATCGACTCCTGGCCCACCGCGACCACGATGTCGGCTCCGCCGCGCTCGATGAGGTCGGTAGCGGCCGCCACCGCCTCCATCCCGGACAGACACACGATGTTGATCGTCATCGCCGGCACCGTGAACGGGATGCCCGCGGCGACCGCCGCCTGCCGTGCCGGGTTCTGGCCCGACCCGCCGAGGATGACCTGGCCGGCGTAGACGCGCTGCACCTCATCCGGGGCGACGCCCGCTCGCTCCAGCGCAGCCTTGATCGCGTGCGCACCGAGCTTCGCCGCGCTTTCGGTGGCGAGCTTCCCGGTGAACTTGGTGAACGGGGTGCGGGCGTAGCCCGCGATGACGACGCTCATGGTCGGTCCTTAGGGGTGTAGGTGGTGGTCATTGGGGTGCCATGCGAAGCGCGCCATCCATCCGGATGGTCTCGCCATTGAGGTAGTCGTGCTCGACGATCATCGCGGCGAGCTGCGCGAACTCGTCGGGGCGCGCGAGCCGTTGCGGGAAGGGCACGCCGGCGGCAAGGGACGCGTTGACCTCCGGCCCGAGCGCCGCGAGCAGGGGCGTGTCGACGATGCCGGGTGCGATCGTGCAAACCCGGATGCCCGATCGGGCGAGATCGCGGGCGGCCGGCACAGTCATCCCGACGACCCCGCCTTTGGACGCCGAGTAGGCGATCTGCCCGATCTGCCCCTCGAACGCTGCAACGGATGCGGTGTTGATGATGACGCCGCGCTGCCCCTGCTCGTCGGCGGACTGCTCAGCGATGACGGCTGCAGCGAGACGGAGCACGTTGAAGGTGCCGATGAGGTTCACTTCGATCGTCTTCCGGAACAGGTCGAGCTCGTGGGCGCCCTTCGACGAGAGCACGCGCCGTGCAGGCGCGATGCCCGCGCAGTTGATCACGATCCGGAGCGGCGCACCTTCGATGCCGGCCAGCGCGGCTGTGACGTCGGCCTCGCTGGTGACGTCACCGGGCACGTAGCGGACCCCGTGGTGCTCGGCCGCCTTGCCGACGGCGTCTGGCAGGTCGAGCCCGATGACGGCGGCACCGCGGTCAGCCAGGAGAGCGGCGGTGGCTGCGCCGAGGCCGGACGCTGCACCCGTCACGAGCGCGGTGGCGCCTTCGATCCGCATACATCGATCGTCCCATACCCGGGCAAGCACGAGGCCCCCGGTTGGGGGGACCCGGGGGCCTCGGCCTGATCGGCGTATTGGTTCAGCCGATCAGTCTGCGGCGGATCGTCGGGATCGCCAGGGCAACCACGCCGGCGAGCATCAGCACCAATGCCAGTCCGACGAGACCACCGCCGTTCGTGCCGGTGAACGCCAGCGGCGGCAGCGGGGGCAGCGGCGCCGCGGGGTTCTCCAGCTCGACCTCGGCCGATTTCGTCTCCGACGATCGTCACCGTGACGATCCCCTGGTCGACGACGGCGTCGCCGGACCACACGGGTGCCCCGAAGATGACGCCGGGGTACGTGTGCGTCCGCTCGGTGAGCGTCACCACCGTGCCGACCGGCAGATCCTCGATGACCCGCGTCGGGGCGTTCTTCGACAGGGGCATCACACCTTCGCGCAGCACGCCGTCGGCGTCGGTGTAGGAGTAGTCGACGAGGAAGAGGTACTCGCCTCCGACCTTGCCTGCCGCCGCACCGGTGACCTCCTTGGTCACGCTGAACCCGCCGAGGATCGGCTCGGCGAGATTCTCGAGATCGATCTCGACCGTCGCGACCGGTGGTGCTCGACGTGAAGGTCGCCTGCCAAGGGTTGCCGTCGACCGCCGTCGCGCCGTACCAGCTCGGCTCGTACCGCAGTGCCTGGCGTGCTGGGGTCCTGCTCGGTGAGGGTCACCAGGACGCCGGGCGGCACGTTCTCGACGAGACGGGTCTCGCCGTGACGCGAGCTCGAGCGTGCCCGAACCGCCGGGGAATCCGCTGCCTGCAGGGAACTCGTACTCAACGTGGAACGGTCCCGCGCCGGCTCGGCGGCTCGCCGCCGACCGCCTTGGTGACCGTGAACGAGCCCGGCACCGCATCGGCGACGTTCTCCAGCCCGATCCGCACGTCGGTTCCGGTGAAGTTCGACACGAAGATCGCCTCCAGCGGATTCGCCGGGTCGGGCACCCGCGCGCCGTCCCAGGCCGGGTCACCGAAGTCGACGCCCGGGATCACTGGAAGCGTCTCGGTGAGGGTCACCGTCACGCCCGGAGGCACGTCGCCCACCTGCTGCGGCGCCCCAGGCACGAGGTGCAGCGTGCCGGTGCCGGCGGGACCGTTCCCGCTCTGCGGCCAGGAGTACGCAACCTCGTAGGTCGCGCCTCCCACCGGCCCGGCTCCGGTCACAGACTTCGTGACCGTGAACGAGGTGAGGAGGACCTGCGAACGGTTCAGCAGCCCGATCGTGACGTCACTGCCGTCGGCGGACGACACGAAGGTCGCGGTCTGCGGCTCCTGCGCGTTCGGCGGGGTTGCGCCGGTCCACTCGGGGTTGCCGAACACCACGCCCTGGACTGCAGGGATGGTCTCGGTCAGCGTGACCGTCACCCCCGGCGGCACGGCGCGCACGGTCTGCGGCACACCTGGAACGAGCTCGAGGCGGCCGGAGCCGGCCGGGATGCCGTTGGCCGCCGGGAACGAGTAGTCGACCTCGAAGATCGCACCACGGATGTCACCCGAGCCCGTCACCGTCTTGGTGACCGTGAACGAACCGGGCACGCCGTCGGCGATGTTCAGCAGGCCGATGGTCACGTCCGACCCATCGCTCGAAGCGATGAAGGTCGCGACGAGCGGGTTCGCCTGACGGGTCGCCCCGGTCCACAGCGGGTCACCGAAGTCGACGCCCTGGATGTCCGGCAGCGTCTCGGTGAGGGTCACGAGCGCGCCCGGTGGCACATCGCCGACCGTCACGGGCACTCCCGGGACCAGATCTCGCGTGCCGCTGTTCGCGGGGTAGCCGGGACCGTCGGCCCATTCGAACTGAACCTGGAACGTCGCGTCACCGATGTCTCCCGCGCCCTGCACGGTCTTGGTGATCGTGAACGATCCGTTGGGAAGCCGGGTCGCCGTGTTCGTCAGGCTCACCTGCGCCATACCGCCGGCGCCGATCGTGACCGTCGCCCGCCCGTCAGGGAGTGGTGTTGCGTCTCCGCCCCACTCCAGACCAGTCCAATCGACGCCGGGGATCGGCGGGAACACCGGCTCGGCGAGCGTGACCACTGTGCCGGCCGGCAGGTTGTCGAGCCCGTTCGGGTCGGACGCCGACACCACGAACGAACCGGTCACGTGCGTGCCGTCACCCGCGATGTACTCGTATTCGACCGTGAACCCTTGGGTGGACGGCACCAGGCCGTTGCCGTTGCCGGTGACGATCTTCGAGACCTCGAAGCCGCCAGGCGGTGGCGTGTTCGCCGGGTTGGTCAGCGTCACGGTGACGGTCTCACCGCTGAGGATGGTGATCTCCTGGCTGGACCAGCTCGGGTCACCCCACTCGACTCCGGCAACGACCGGCAGGTCGGCCTCCGAGAGCCGAACGACGGTGCCCGGAGGCAGGTTCTGCAGTCCGTTCGGGGTGATGCGCGTCACGTCGAATGTGCCCGAGCCGTGTGTCCCCGGCCGGAGTCTCGTACTCGTACTCGACGACGAACGGGACGTTGCTGCCCACCTCCGCCGGCGGCGTCACCGGGATGACCTTGATCACCTCGAGGTCCCCGAGCGGCGGGTCGACCCGGTCGAGGCCCGCGGGACAGCTGAGCGCCGAGTAGCCCTCCGATGTCGTGACGAGCGCGCGGAATCGCTTGCCCGCATCACCGGCGGCGGCGGTGAAGGTGTACACCGGGTCCACCGCGCCGGGAATGTCGGTCCAGTCCTCGGTGCCGGCCGAGGCGGACTGCCACTGCACGTTGCCGGACTGGATGGCCGGGTCGGTGTCGATCGAATAGGTCACGCTCTCACCGGCCGGCACCGCCGTGACGGTCATCGGCTGCTGAGTGAAGACCGGCGAGAGGGTGTTCTGGAACATCACCGAGACGGCACTCCCGGTGCGGAGCACCCGATCCGCGCGCTGGTCGCCGTTCAGGTCGGTGACCGCGATCGAGAATTCGTCCAGGTTGTTGATCACCTGGAACCCACCCCCGCCGTCGTTGGTGATGAAGATGGTGGCGCCGCCCTGGTAGGCGTTGAGCACGACGTCGTCGTAGCAGCTGCCGGTGTAAGACGGCATGCTCACCAGTCCCGGCACGGACGCATCCAAACCGTCGGCATGGAAGGTGGAGACGAACGACCCGTCGGGTTGCTGGAGGCTGGTCACTCCACCGACGCCGTCGGCGGTGGTGCCGACCATGATCAGATCGTCCAGACCGTCGGCATTGAAGTCGGCGCTGCCCACCGACGGGAATCCGGGGATCTGGATCGGGGTCTGGTCCAGGTTCTGCTGACCGCCGCTGCCATCGGCAGGCACGATCGCGAGGGTTGCGCCGAGGAAGGTGTCGAACTGCGAGATCCCCCACGCGAGGGACGGTACTCCCGCAACAACGAGCGCCGCCATCGACTCGAACTGCGGTGCCGGATACATGGAAGGGGCGGCGACCGGGACGGTGTTCGAAACGAGCGTCGACGCCGTCCATCCAATAGGTCACGACTGTGCCGACGGAGGGGGCACCCGGCGCGACACCGACGGCGAAGCCGGCGTTCCCGGCGATCTGGGTCGGCACCACACGGGTCTGCGGAGCATCGAGGATCTCGTCGACGATGAGGGGCGCGGAAGCGAGCTGCTGGCCGGTCGCGTCGAGGAAGAAGAAGGTCGCGTCGCCGCCGGCGAGACCTGTGTCGCAGACGAGCGCGATGCCGGCGGGTCCGGCACTCATCCCCCAGAGTCCGCAATCCACGAACGGCGCGGTGGTGGTGGGGGTGAACGTGCCCGCCGGTCCGTTGGTGAAGACGGTGACGGTCGCGTCACCGTTGAACGTGACGATCTCGGGCAGCCCGTCGCCGGTCAAGTCTCCGACCTGGGTGTCGACGACGCCACCGGCGAAGGGGACGGCGGGATCGAACGTGGGTGTGTTCGACGGCGGCCCGCTGGCGGATGCGCTGAGGCCGACGACGATCGCCGAGGCTCCGACGATGGCCGTGGCGACCAGCGCTGCGAGCGCGCGGATCGCGGGCGTGCGGGTGGACTGACTGGTGGCTCGCATGAGCGCTCCAATGTTTCGGGTGAACTCCTCGGGTGGGAGTTGGGCCCGATCACGATATATCGGTACGCTCCGAGCGGCAGGAAGGCTCGACTTCCGCTGTGGATAACTCGACTTAGTAGGTGGGTGCTGCGGGGAGGCCGAAGTACTGCTCGAGGGTCGGCTGGCCGCTCGCATGCACCGCCGCGGCGAGGTCAACCCCGAGGAAGCGCAGGTGCCACGGCTCCCACTCGTACCCGGTCACATCGGTGTATCCCTGCGGGTAGCGCACGACGAACCCGAACCGCCAGGCGTTCTCGGCGACCCACGCCGCCTGCGGTGTATCGCCGAAGCAGTCGAGGCCGCATCCGCTGTCCGGTGCGCTGACATCCATCGCGAGCCCGGTCTGGTGCTCGCTGTGCCCAGGACGCGCGCTGGTCAGATCCGCACCCTCCTGGCCGAGGCTGTCGACCCAGCCCTGGTAGACCTCGACCTGCGTGCCGTAACTCCGGTACGAGCTCGAGATCTGCAGCTCCAGCCCGGTCTCTGCCGTGATCGCCGCGAACAGCTGGACGGCGGCATCCGATGCCTCCGGCCGCAGGTACGGCTCGTTCACGTACGGCAGCGGGACGAAGACCAGCGGGGGCTCGTAGTCGATCGGGTTGAGCGGGCGCAGCTTGTTCACGATCACCGAGAGGCTGTTCGGGTCGTCGATGCCGGAGGTGTCGACCGGGGGCGTCGTCGGCGTCGGGGTAGGGGTGGGTGTCGGCGAAGCACTCCGCGTCGGAGTCGGGGTGCGGGTCGACCCGCCCACGGTCGGATCATCGTCGCGCGGCGCGAGCACGAACAGGACGCCGATCACCGAGGCGACCGCGATGGCCACCGCGCCGACGATGGCGAGATGGTTAGCAGCCGCCGGCGGCCCGCCGACCGCGACGCCTCAGCGATCAGCGGGTCGAGGTCGGACACCCGACGATCCTACGTGCGGTCAGGGAATGCTCCAGAAGTACGCCGTGGCGTTCGGGTACTCGACGGTGATCGCGTGGTCGAGGTCCCGGTACCAGGAGTCGATATCGCTGTGGCCCAGGGTCGCGATGGAGATCCGCCCACCTGCCGTGTGCTCGATCCGGGCGACGATCTCGACGTGGTCGAGGCTGCCGTCCGAGTCCCAGTCGTACATGACCAGGTCGCCCAGCTTGATCCCGTCACGCTCGTCGATCGGTACCGTCACCGCCCCGAGCTCCGGATGGTCGCGCAGGTACTCGTCAAAGCTCGGCACATGCACGAACGCGGATGTCCAGTCCACCTGGGCGTCATTGAACCACTCCTCGTTGGGCTCCCATCCCCGCGCCACGAGCGTCTGGCTGACGAAGTTCTGGCAGTCGCCGCCCCACGGGTTGAAGTCCCCGTATCCGGCGAGGTTGTAGTCGTCCCAGTACGTCACCGCGTAGTTCAGCTGCTGCGCCACAGCGGAGGTGACGTGGAAGTTGTGCAAGTCGAGGCGCATGGGCTCCATCGGCACTGGTGCCTCAGTCGTCAACTGGGTGGCATGGGCTGCAGAGACGGCCCCGGGCGCGACCCTGGTCGGAGTCGTCGCGACCGCGCCGCCGGCAAGGAGCACCACGGCAACCGCGAGGCGCACGACCAGTCCGACCATCCATCCACAGTACGCGCGGGCGTGTTTGCGAAAGCTGAGTAAGGCGAACTGGAACAGGGGCGGGAGGGCGACCACCACGATGAGGGCCCAGAGGCCGAAGAGCGGCAGGTACGCGGTCTGCCAGCGCTCGAGGGTCGCCGGGGTCGTCCGGCGAGCCAGCATCCGGATCGAGATCCACGCGGCGCCGGCCAGGTTGACGATGAGCAGCAGGTTCAACCCGAGGGCGGCGATGCGGTTCGCGGAGAACCCGAACTCGCCGATGCGCGCGAGCATCGAGCCGAGCACCAGCAGGTCGAGCACGATCGCCGCCACCACGGTGATCAGGCGCAGCACATCCATCAGACCGGCCGGCTTGCTGCTGTCGCGGGCGGAGATCCCGTACAGCACCAGCCCCAGCACCACGATGAGCAGCACGTCGAACACGATGAGGAGGTCGCGGTCGAACTCGCGCCCGATGCCGGCCACCAGGTAGACGGTCACGGCGGCCAGCAGCATGACGGCGAACAGCGGGGTGAAGATCGCCGTGAGCACCGGCGCGATGTTCTCGATCACGCTCTTCTTCGCCTCGACCAGCCACGCGGCGACGATGACCGCGCCGGCGATGCCGGCCGGGAGCACCCAGCTGAGGATGCGGCGGCACGATGTCCTCGCCGCCGATCGGCATGAGGATCAGCGAGGTGAGCCCGAGCAGCACACCGCCGCCGAGCGCGATCAGGACGTAGTAGATCGCCCACTCGCCGGTGAAGCGCACGAAGTCCATCCGGCGCTCCGATGAGCGCCACTCCCCGCCGAGGTAGGCGACGCCGACCACGAACCAGAGCACGACCGGCAGGAACAGCGCGACGAGCAGCCCGGTGGATGCCTCGGGCCGGAACGGATAGAGGTTCACGACGAGCGCGATGAATCGCGACGAACGCAGCGAGCGCGACGGTCACCCGCACACCGAGCCGGCGCACCCAGGCGAAGTAGGCGGCGAGCACCGGCAGCACGAACAGGCCGAGGTCGCGGACGAACCAATCCGCGACGGGAGCGCCGAAGACGCTGATCGCACCGGGCGCGGCGATCGCCTCCGCCAGCAGCCTCGCGCCATGGATGAGGACGACTGCGAAGGCGGCGAACACCAGCACCTCGATGATCGGAGCGGCGGTTGCCGGCGGCAGGGTCGGTGGACGGCAGCACGAGCTGCTTCCAGAGCCGGTCACGGTGCACTCGGGCGAATTCGGCGGTGAGCCCGTCGACCTCGCCGAGGCGCTTCACCCCGATGAGGAACGCCTCGTCGTCATCGAGGCCGGTGGCCTTCAGCTCGGCCACCTGGTCACGCAGGTGGCTC
Organism: uncultured Alphaproteobacteria bacterium; assembly: GCA_963722495.1. Classification (GTDB taxonomy): domain Bacteria; phylum Pseudomonadota; class Alphaproteobacteria; order Rhizobiales; family Hyphomicrobiaceae; genus Hyphomicrobium_A. Next base: position 282,242 of record CAVRND010000008.1, read on the forward strand.
TCCAGCTCGTCGAGGTCGGCATCGTTGACCGCACGGCTCTTGGCGAGCGCGGTGCGCCATTCGCCGACTCGGTCATCCAGCTCTGAGACGCTCATGCGCCCGCTCCTCTCGTCGCCGGCTGGCCGGCGAATCCCCACAGGCCGCCCAGGGTCCTGGTGGCCGTCGCCCACTGCTTGCGCTGCTGCTCGAGGGCAGCGCGGCCGGGCTCGGTGATCGCGTAGTACTTGCGGCGCCGGCCCTCCGGCGAGGTGCCCCAGTCCGCCTCGACCTGACCCGAGCGCTCGAGCCGGTGCAGCAGCGGGTAGAGCATCCCGTCACTCCACTCGAGATCGCCGTCGGAGACCTCGCGGACGCGCTTCAGGATGGCGTAGCCGTAGCTCGGTCCCTCAGCGAGCAGCGCGAGCACGAGGGGCGTCGCCATCGCGGCGACCAGGTCCTTGTCGATGTCCATGAGCCTCCTCCGAAGAGTCACTATACCTTGTAGTCCAAGGTATGCACATCTAGGTATCGCGGCCAGTCGCCCGTTGATGGCAAGCGCTTGCGGCGTGGGAGCGCTCTCCCACAGTGTTGACAGGGGGTCTGCGCGGTGCATAGGGTGTGCGTCAATCACGTGGGAGCGCTCTCAAGTTTCGAAGTGGGAGCGCTCTCACACCACCACACGCACAAGGGAGTGACCGTGAGAAGATCACGACGCACCATCGCTGCAGCCATCGCCGGCGCAGCGTCTATCGCCCTCATCGCCTCCGGCTGTGCCGGCGGCGGAGGAGGCGGCGAAGACGAGGAGGTCACCCTCACCCTCGCCACGTTCAACGACTTCGGCTACACCGACGAGCTCCTCGCGGAGTACACGGAGGAGACCCGGCATCAAGATCGTCCACAACAAGGCGGCGACCTCGAACGACGCGCGCGCGAACTACTTCCAGAAGCTCGGCAAGAACGGCCTCGCCGACATCGAGGCCGTCGAGATCGACTGGTTCACCGAGGCGATGCAGTACTCCGACCTGCTCGCGCCGGTCCCCGACGACCTCGAAGGGCCGCTGGCTCGACTGGAAGGAAGCCGCCGCGACCGACGCGGACGGCAACCTGATCGCCTACGGCACCGACATCGGCCCGCAGGGCATCTGCTACCGCTCCGACCTGTTCGCGGCGGCCGGCCTGCCCACCGACCGCGCCGAGGTCGCCGCGCTGTTCGACGGCGACTGGGACAACTTCTTCGAGCGTCGGCGACCAGTACAAGGCCGCCACCGGCAAGCCGATGATCGACTCGGCCAACTCCGTGCTCCAGGGCATGGTCAACCAGCTCGAGTTCGCGTACGAGGAGCCGGACGGCACGATCATCGCGACCGACAACCCCGACATCGAGGACGCCTACGACGCCGTCGCCGACGAAGGCCGTCCCGAACTCGGCCTACTCCGGGCAGTGGAGCGAGGACTGGTTCGCCTCGATGGCCAACGGCGAGTTCGCCGCGATGCTGTGCCCGGGCTGGATGCTCGGCGTCATCTCGGGCAACGCGCCCGACGTCACCGGCTGGGACATCGCCGACGCCTTCCCGGGCGGCGGCGGCAACTGGGGCGGTTCGTACCTGACCGTTCCGGCCAACGGCGAGAACGTCGAGGCTGCCCAGCAGCTCGCCGACTGGCTGACCTCGCCCGAGACGCAGATGAAGGCGTTCGCCAACGCGGGCACGTTCCCGAGCCAGCTCGAGGCGCTCTCCAGCGACGAGCTCGCCGCCGCGACGAACGAGTACTTCAACGACGCGCCCACCGGTGAGATCCTCACCAACCGCGCCGAGGCCGTGACGGTCGCGCCCTACAAGGGCCCGCAGTTCTTCCAGTTCCACGACGCTCTCCAGAACGCCGTGACCCGCGTCTTCGACGGTCTCGAGGACAAGGAGACCGCGTGGAACACCTGGGTCGACCGAGGTCGAGGCCTTCTAAGCCGATGCACCGGGTGCGTGGCTGTCCTCAGGCCCGACGGCACCCCTACTTCCTCACCGCCCCTCGCTCCACCGAAAGCCGCCCATGACGCACTGTCGCGCCGCCCGACAAGCCGGTACGGGTCCTCTCGTTCACCCAACGGCTGAGCAGGTGGGACCTGAAGGTCTCGCCGTACCTCTACATCTCGCCGTTCTTCATCATGTTCGCGATCGTGGGACTCTTCCCGATCGCCTACACGGCGGTCATCTCGTTCATGGACTGGGATCTGGTGCGCAACTCCGGCAAGTTCATCGGGTTCGACCAGTACATCTGGATCCTGCAGCAGCCGCAGTTCTGGATCGCGCTGCGCAACACCTTCAGCATCTTCCTGCTCTCGACCGTGCCGCAGCTCATCCTCGCGATCTTCATCGCCGCGATGCTCGACCGCAACATCCGGGCCAAGACGTTCTGGCGCATGAGCGTGCTGCTGCCCTTCGTCATGGCGCCCGTCGCGGTCGGCCTGATCTTCAGCAACATGTTCGGCGACAACCACGGCCTGGTGAACAACATCCTCGCCGACCTCGGACTGCCCGCGATCCCGTGGCACAAGGAGCCGTTCTGGAGCCACGTCGCGATCGCGACGATGGTCAACTTCCGCTGGACCGGCTACAACGCCCTGATCCTGCTCGCCGCGATGCAGGCGGTGACCGCGCGACTACTACGAGGCGGCCACCGTCGACGGCGCGGGCGCCGTTCCGCCAGTTCTCGAGCATCACGCTCCCGTCGCTGCGGCCGACGCTGATCTTCGTGATCATCACCTCGACGATCGGCGGCCTGCAGATCTTCGACGAGCCGCGCATGTTCGACCAGATCGGCCAGGGCGGCGCCGGACAGCAGTGGCTGACGATCACCCTGTACCTCTACAACATCGGCTGGGGCGAGTGGAACTTCGGCCGGGCCGCGGCGATGGCCTGGATCCTGTTCCTCATCATCATGCGTCATCGGCCTGATCAACCTCGCCATCACGCGATCGCCTCGTCCGCGACGATGACGCCACGCCGCATCGGAAAGGGGTTCGAGCGATGAGCACGACACCGCCGCTCGCCATCATCGAAGGCGGCATCGCGAATGCCCGGAAGCGCCGGCGGGGCGAGCGGACCACCCACATCCGCGGCAGCCGGCCCGGCTTCTGGGTCTACGCGACCCTGATCGTGGTCTTCATCAGCGCGGCGTTCCCGCTCTACTGGTCGTTCCTGATCGGCTCGGGAGACTCGTCCACGCTGCGACGAACGGCCGTGGTGGCCGGCGGCAACTTCATCGCGAACGCGATCACGGTCATCAACAACCCGGCCGTCAACTTCTGGCGGCGCCTGTGGAACTCGATCTACTCGTCGTTCCTCATCGCGGCCGCCGTCGTCGATCACCTCGACGCTCGCCGGCTGGGCGTTCGCGAAGCTGCGGTTCCGCGGCGGCACGGCTACTGCTCGCCTTCGTCGTCGCGACCATGGCGGTGCCCCCAGCAGCTCGGCGTCGTGCCGCTGTACATCCTGTTCTCCGACCTCGGCTGGACCGGGCAGATCGGCGCGATCATCATCCCGCGCTCTGACCAGCGCGTTCGGGGTGTTCTGGATGACGCAGTACCTGCGGCAGGCGGTGCCCGACGAGCTCATCGAGGCCGCGCGCGTCGACGGCGCGTCGATGATCCGCACGTTCTGGACGGTCGGCGTCGTCGCGGCCCGCCCGGCGGCGGCGATGCTGTTCCTCTTCACGTTCGTGGGCGCGTGGAACAACTTCTTCTGGCCGTTCATCGTGCTCGACCGGCAGAACCCGACCCTGCCGGTCGCGCTGTCGCTCCTGCAGTCGAACTACTTCGTCGACTACTCGATCGTGCTCGCCGGCGTGGTGCTGGCGACGATCCCCCTGCTCCTGCTGTTCGTCTTCGCCGGGCAAGCAGCTCGTGTAGCGGCATCATGGAGGGCGCGGTGAAGGGATGACCACTGACACCGCGAGACTCCGTCGCGCGCCCGGCGCGGTTCCCGACTTCCTGTTCGGGGCCGCCACCGCCGCGTTCCAGATCGAGGGCGCCGCGCACGAGGACGGCCGCCGGGACTCGATCTGGGATGCGTTCTGCCGGGTGCCCGGCGCCGTCATCGACGGCGACAACGGCGACGTGGCGTGCGATCACTACCACCGCTACCGCGACGACGTCGCGCTCATGGCCGACCTCGGCCTGCAGACGTACCGGTTCTCGACCTCGTGGTCGCGCGTGCGCCCCGACGGCGGCGCGCTGAACCCGAAGGGGCTCGACTTCTACTCGCGGCTCGTCGACGAGCTGCTCGACGCCGACATCCTGCCGTGGCTGACGCTCTACCACTGGGATCTGCCGCAGGCGCTGCAGGAGGACGGCGGCTGGGCCAACCGCGACACCGCCGACCGATTCGCCGAGTACGCGCTCGACATGCACGACGCGCTCGGCGACCGGGTCAACGTGTGGACGACGCTCAACGAGCCGTGGTGCTCGTCGTTCCTCAGCTACACCGGCGGTGTGCACGCTCCGGGGCGCCAGGAACCCGCCGCCGGGCTCGCGGCGGCGCACCACCTGCTGCTCGCCCACGGGCTGGGCGTGCGAGCGCTCCGCGCGCGCGACAGCTCGCTGCAACCTCGGCATCACGCTGAACCTCACCGTGGCCGACCCGGTGGACCCGGACGATCCCGGCGACCTGGATGCCGCACGCCGCATCGACGGGCAGTTCAACCGGTTCTTCCTCGATCCGATCTTCCGCGGCCGATACCCCGCCGACGTGCGTCGACGACGTGGGTCCCGGCGCTCGACGCGGTGCGTGCGCGACGGGCGACCTCGACGATCATCGCGACCCCGATCGACACCCTCGGCGTGAACTACTACCACGGCGAGCTGGTCAGCGCCCGTCCGGCACACGCAGGGGATGCGCTCGCACCACCGACCGCGGCACCGTCCGCGCGACCGAAGCGATCGCCGTTCCCGGCCGCCGAAGGCGTGCATTGGCACGAGCGCGGACTGCCGCGCACCGCGATGGACTGGGAGGTGCAGCCCGAGGGGCTCACCCGGCTGCTGCGGCGCGTGCACGAGGAGTACACCGGGCCGGCGGGCGTGCGACTGCTGGTCACCGAGAACGGAGCCGCGTACGACGACGACGGTGGTCGGACGGCGTGGTCGACGACGGCGAGCGCACCGACTTCCTGCGCGACCACCTCGGAGCGATCCTCGACGCGGTCGACCAGGGCGTGCCGGTCGCGCGGCTACTTCGACTGGTCGCTGCTGGACAACTTCGAGTGGGCCTGGGGCTACGACAAGCGCTTCGGCATCGTGCGCGTCGACTACGACACCCAGGAGCGCATCCCGAAATCCAGCGCGCTCGAGCTTCGCCGCATCATCACCGAACGCACGCTGCAACCGCTTGCGTCGCCCGTTCTAGACTTCCGATCATGACCGACGTCCGGGGTAGGCGCGTGGCGCCCACGCTCGAGGCGGTCGCGGCAGCAGCGGGCGTCTCACGATCGACGGTCTCGCGCGTCGTGAACGGCTCGAGCCACGTGAGCCCCGACGTCGTGGCGGCCGTGAACTCGGCGATCGACCGACTGCAGTACCGGCCCAACCGGGCGGCACGATCGCTCGCCAAGCGCACGACGATGGCCATCGCCCTGGTCGTCCCCGAGGACACCACGCGATTCTTCGGCGACCCGTTCTTCGCCTCGATCGTGCAAGGCATCACCGCCGGCCTCGAGCCCAGCGAGTACGTGCTCAACCTCCAGCTGGTCAGCCCCGAGGCGCCGTCGGAGAAGACCATCGAATATCTGCTAGGCGGCAACGTCGATGGCGCCATCGTGGTCTCGCATCACTCCGGGGACGAATTCTTCACGACGCTCGAGGCGAACCTCCCGGTGGTGTTCGGCGGCCGGCCATTCGATCCCGACACCCACACGAGCAACTACGTGGACGTCGACAACAGCGCCGGTGCGGCGATGGGGACCCAGCATCTGATCGACCTGGGTCGCAAGCGCATCGGGATCATCGCCGGGCCGCGCAACATGCAGGCCGCCATGGACCGCACCGTGGGCTGGGAGCAGGCGCTGGCAGCGAGCGATCGCTCGACCGACCTGCTGGAGTACGGCGACTTCACCCAGGCCAGCGGCGCGGCCGCCATGCGTTCGCTGCTCGAACGCGCGCCCGACCTCGACGCCGTCTTCGTCGCGAGCGACCTGATGGCCGTCGGCGCGCTCAGCGTGCTGAGCGCGGCCGGTCGGCGGGTGCCCGAGGACGTCGCGATCGTCGGGTTCGACGACAGCCCTGCTGCGGTCGCCGGCGCGGTCGAGCTCACGACCGTGCATCAGCCCTCCCGCCAGATGGGCGAGGCGATGGCGACGATGCTGCTCGACCTGTTGCGTGAGGACGACGACCAGGGACAGCGTCAACTGATCATGCAGACACACCTGGTCCGCCGCGCGAGCGCCTAACGTAGAAGGCGTGCCCACCGAAGTCGTCGACAACCAGTCCATGAACCGCTACGAGCTCCTCGTGGATGGTGAGCAGGTCGGATTCACGGACTACCGGGTCGATGGACACCACATCGTCTTCATCCACACCGAGATCGATCCGGCGCGACAGGAGAAGGGTCTCGGGACGGAGCTCGTGCGCGGCGCGCTGAACCTGGTCCGTTCGGAGACGGACTACCAGCTCGTGCCGAAGTGCTCTTTCACGAAGGCCTTCGTCGAGGAGCATCCCGAATACCAGGACCTGCTCACCCGCTAGCTAGTCGGACTCCGTAGCGGCGCGGTGCTTGCCCTGCTTGGTGAGGTCGATGCGGATCTTGCCGTCCTCGATGCCGAGGTCGCCGTCGCCGGGCAGCGGCGCGGGCGCCGGCAGCATGGTCTGGCGGTCCAGCTCGATCTGAGCCTCGTGCCGGGTCGGATGGAACACCTCGTCGCCGATGCCCATCACACCGCCGTGGGTGCCCGATGTCTTCCGCTTGTTGCTGAGGTCGATCCAGCCCATGCGCTGCGCCAGGATTCCGAGCGCGATCAGCACCACCACCACGCCGGCGAAGATGAGCCAATCCACGCCGATGATCATATGTCGTGAATGGGGTTGACCCCCAAACGGGGGTCAGCGCAGCGGGCACGATCACGGGACGGTCGTTCACCAGGTGCAGCTCGACCGGGAGCCCGTAGACGCGCTCGACGCGCTCCTCGCTGAGCACCTCCCGCGGTGAGCCGACGGCCTCGAGGCGGCCGGCCGGCGATGATCGCGAGCCGGTCCGCGTAGGCGGCGGCGAGGGAGAGGTCGTGCACGACGACCACGACGGCCCGCCCGTCGTCGGCCATCCGCCGGCCGAGACGCATCACGTCCTCCTGGTGGCGCAGATCCAGGGATGCGGTGGGCTCGTCGAGGAACACGATCGGGGTCTGCTGCGCCAGCACCCGCGCCAGCGAGACGCGGGCCTTCTCGCCACCGGACAGCGCGGTGTAGCGGCGGGTGGCGAGGTGGCGCACGTCCGCCGCGTCCAGCGCATCCAGCACCGCATGCCAGTCGTCGCGGCCCTCGATCGTGCCGGCCCAGGGCGCCCGGCCCATCGCCACCACCTCGGACACCAGGAACGGGAAGCTCGACCGTGTTCTCCTGCGTCAGCACGCTGCGCAGCCGCGCCAGCTCGCGGGTCGGCACGGCATGCAGCTCGCGGCCGTCGAGCTCGATCCGGCCGGTGGTGGGCCGGCGTTCGCCGCTGAGCACCGACAGCAGGGTCGACTTGCCGGCGCCGTTCGGCCCGACCAGCACGAGCACCTCGCCGGGCACGACCTCGATCGTGACGTCGTCGAGCACCGTCGCGCCGTCGAGCTCGACGCCGATTCCGGTCGCGGTGATCGCTGGGCTCTTCGGCATCATGCCCAGCCCCCGCTCCGGCGGCGCTGGCGGAACAGCAGGAAGAAGAAGAACGGCCCGCCGACCAGCGAGGTGAGCAGCCCGATCGGAAGGTCCGCCCCGACCACGACCGTGCGGGCGAGGAGGTCGGCGAACACCATCAGGGCACCGCCGCCGAACGCGCTGGCGATGATGAGCGGACGGTGCGCCGGCCCGATGGACATCCGGATGACGTGGGGCACCGACCAGACCGACGAACGCGATGATGCCGCAGAACGCGACGGCGGCGCCGGTGAGCAGGGCGACGACGATGATCGAGCCGACCCGCAGCGCCTCGACGTTGACCCCGAGGTGGCGGGCGTTGCGCTCGCCGAGCGCGAGCAGGTCGTAGCGGCGGCCGAGGATGACCGACACGATCGTGCCGGCGATCGCGACCAGCACCACGACGCAGCACCTCGCCCCAGCGCGATCCGCCGAGCGAGCCCGAGCTGCCAGAACACGATCTGCTCGCGGCTGCCGGAGTCGGCGACGAACACCAGGAACGCGAGCCCGGCGCCCGCGAAGGCGTTGACCGCGATGCCGGTGAGGATGAGCGTGACCACCTCGGTGCGCCCGTTCGACCGGCTCACCGCGTAGACCAGCAGCGTCGCGAGCAGTCCGCCGACGAACGCGAACACGGCGACCGACCCGGTGCCGAGCATCCCGAACCCGACCGCGCGAGGCGCCGAGCACGATCGCCGCCGCCGCACCGAGCGCCGCGCCCGCGGAGACCCCGACCACGCCGGGCTCGGCCAGCGGGTTGCCGAAGATCGCCTGCATCACCGCGCCCGCGACCGCGAGCGCCGCGCCGACGGCCAGCGCCATCACGATCCGCGGGAAGCGCACCGCCCACAGGGTCGACTCGATCACGTCATCGGTCGGTGCCCAGCCGTTCTGGATGCCGATGGCGCGCAGCAGCGAACCGACCACCTCGGTCGGGGCGATGGGCAGCTGCCCGAGCACCGACGAGACGATGATGCCGACGACGAGCACAGCGGCGAGCACGATGGCCAGGATGGTGCCGCGCGCCCGGCGGCCGAGCGCCGCCCTGGAGGTCACGGCACGCGCTGCAGCCACGCCTCGGTCCCGAACTTCGTCTCGACGAGCTCGTTCGCCGCGCGAAGCTCCTCCGCGGTGATCTCGCTCGGCTGCAGGCCGTACAGTCCGCGGAACGTCTCGACCATGCGGTCGATGATCTCGTCCCGCGTCAGCCCGGTCTGGCTGCGCAGCGGGTCGACCCGCTTCGCCGCGCTCGCGATGCCCTTGTCGCTGATCTTCTCGCGGCCGATGCGCAGCACCTGCACCATCTTCTCGCCGTCCATGTCGTAGCTCATGGTGACGTGGTGCAGCACGGCGCCGGCGCCGAGCCGCTTCTGCGCGGCTCCGCCGATCTTGCCGGTCGGGCTCGCGATGTCGTTGAGCGGCACGTAGGTCGCCTCGATGCCGAGCGAGCGCAGCGCGATGATCACCCACTCGTCGAGGAACGCGTACGAGTCGGCGAAGGTCATGCCCGCCGACCAGGTCGACCGGCGCGTAGATCGAGTAGGTGATGACCGAGCCGGCCTCCATGAACATCGCGCCGCCGCCGGAGATGCGGCGGACGACGTCGAAGCCGTACTTCGCGGCGTTCTCGGCGTCGACCTCGTTCTTCACGGACTGGAAGCTGCCGATCACGACGGCCGGGCTGTTCCACTCCCAGATCCGCAGGGTCGGCTTGCGGCGACCGGCGCCGACCTCCTCGGCGAGCACCTGGTCGATCGCCATCTGCACGACCGGCGCGAGCTCGGGGCCGTGGATGAGCTGCCACTCGTAGTCCTTGAAGCCGGTGGCGTGCTGGAGCGCCCGCCGCACCGCGGTCGCGACCGACTCGGGCGAGAACCCGAGCAGGCTCGCCGTCTCGGGAAGCGCCTGCTGCACGGCCTTGGCGATCGTGGCCGGATCGGCGTCTGCGGGGAGCCCGTTCACCGCCGCGTTGATGGCGTCGAGCGCGTCGTCGGGCTCGAGGAAGAAGTCGCCGGCGAGCTGGAAGTTCTGGATGCGGCCGTCGACGACGTCGAGGTCGACGACGACGAGCTTGCCGCCGGGGACCTTGAACTCACCATGCATGGTGAGGCAAGCCTAACCAACCCGTGTCGACAGCCATCCGAGGAGATCGGCGAGCACCTCGTCGCGGTTGGTCTCGTTGAAGACCTCGTGACGGGCCTCGGAGTACACCTCCACGGTGACGTCGGTGAGACCCGAGCGCTGCGCGTACGCGGTCGCGAGCCGGGTCACGCTCTCCTCGCCGCCGAGGGGGTCCTCGTTGCCGATCATGATGAGCAGCGGGACGTCCTTGGCCAGCCCCTTCGCCGGCGTGCCCAAGAGCCTCAGACCGTCCACGATCCCGAACAGCTTCGGCGCGTTCGCGTAGAACGTGAGCGGATCCTCGACGAACGCCTGGGCGACCTTCGGGTCACGGCTCAGCCACTCGAAACCGGTCGTGCCGAGGTGCTTGTGCTTCGCGTTGAGCTGGCCGCTGTTCATGTGCCGCAGCGTGCGATATGCGGTGCCGGTGAGCACGACCGCGTCCCAATCCTCCGGGTGCTGGTTGATGATGATCTGCGCGAGGATCGAGCCCCAGGACTGCGCGATCACCGCGAGCTTCGAGCCCGGGTTCTCGGCGCGGATGATCGCCGGTGAACTGGCGGAGCGCATCCACGGTGGCCCGGTTCCCGCCCGGGCCGAGTTTGCCGAGCTTGGTGACGTCGCCGCCGTGCTGCTCCATGCCGGTGCGGCCGTGACCGCGGTGGTCGTCGGCGTACACGGTGTAGCCCGCCGCGAGCAGATCCTCGGCGAGCGCATGCCATCGGCCGACGTGCTCGCCGAGGCCATGCACGATCTGGATGACGGCCTTCGGCGCCGGCGCGGTCCACTTCGTGTAGTGGATGGTGACGCCGTGCGCATCCACGTAGCTGTGCTCGGACATGTGCCGATCGTAGTCGCGCGGGTCAGCTCAGACGCCGCTCGGCTTCCCGCAGATCCAGGAGCCAGTGCGCATCGCCGTTCCCGTCGCGGGAGATGGTGACGGCTTCACCAAGCTGGGGTGTCACGGTGACCCGCGATCCACCGGCGCTCAGGCGAACCCTCACCGAGCGGCCGTGCCGGGTTCCAACGAGATCGGTTCCCTGCTGCTCCAGACCCAGCCGTCCGAGGATCACCCGGCTGCTGTCGCCGGTCGCGCGAAGCACGTACGGCACGGCGGCCGCCCATCCGACGACGATGACGATGAGCACGACCACGGTGATGGGAACGCCGGGAAGATCGAGCCCCGACTGCACGATCAGCCAGAGGCCGATCGCCGTGACGACGACACCGAGCCAGAGATAGGCACGTGCGGTACGCCGGGTGGACGCCAGCGCCACAGCACTCAGCTCGGCCCGCTGCCGTCCAGGCTCAGCTCCGCGAGGGCGGCATCAAGCTCAGGGTCGGGCTTGGGCCGGGTCTGCCAGAGTGCGACCCCGAAGATCACGCCGAAGAAGATCACGCCGCCGCCGGCGAACGCGAGGAGCACCGGCACCGGGTTGCGGGCGTCGTTGCTGACGACGGCGACGAGCACCATGGTGCCGATCCAGATGGCGAGTCCCAGCAGGGTCCCCACCGCCCACCACCGGCTCGTGGTCATGACCCGGTCACCCCGACACCTGGGCGACCAGGTCGTTCAGCTCGCGCGCGGTCGGCTGGCTGGTCCGTGCGCCGACCTGCCGGGTGGTCAGGGCACCGGCAGCGCATCCCCGCGCGAGCGCCTCGTCGAGGTCGCGTCCCTCGGCGAGCGCCACGGCGAGCGCGCCGTTGAACGCATCGCCCGCGCCGGTGGTGTCGAGGACGTCCACGGTGAACGCGCGCTGCTTCAGCACCGGATGGTCGCGGCGATGCAGCTCCGCGCCCTCCGCGCCGAGGGTGACGATCACCGCGTCGACGCCTGCCCCGAGGAGCTCATCGACGCTGCGTCCCATCACCTCGAGCTCGTGCTGGTTCGGTGTGAGGACGGTGACGAGCGCGAGCAGCTCGTCGGGCAGCGCCTGCGCCGGCGCCGGGTTGAGCACGAATGGCCAGCCACGGTCCCTCGCCATCTGCGCCCAAGCGAGCACCGTGTCGAGAGGGATCTCGAGGCAGGCGAGCACGACCGCCTCGTCGACGACCGGGGCCATCGCGGCCGACCCGGGGCCGAGCTCCGCGTTGGCGCCCGCCGCGATGATGATGGCGTTCTCATGCTGGCGATCGATGACCACGGCCGCGACCCCGGTCGAGCTCTTCACCCGTGCCACCAGGCCGACATCGACGCCGTTCGCCTCGAGATCGTTCATGGCGCGGTCGCCGAAGTCGTCGGTGCCGATCCGGCCCACGAGCATGGCGTGCGCCCCGAGGCGCGCTGCCGCAGAGACCTGGTTGGCGCCCTTGCCGCCCGGCAGCACCTGGAACCGTCCGCCGCGAACTGTCTCACCGGGCTCGGGGATGCGCTCCACATCGGTGAAGACCAGGTCCATGTTGACGGAGCCGACGACGATGACCGGGGCGGGCATGCGCACCATTGTGGCAGCGCGCCTGTGCCCGCTAGAACTGGTTAGCCCAGCTAATAGTTCGCTAGACTAACGACCGTGCCCGAACACTTTGACGACGAACTTCGCATCGCGGTCCTCCGACTGGCTCGGCGGATGCGACTCGAGCGGGCCAACGCCGACGTCAGCGACACCCAGCTCTCCGTGCTCTTCAACCTCTGGAAGGAGGGACCGCAGACGCTCGGCGCGCTCGCAGACCTCGATCGGGTGACCCCGCCATCGATGAACCGGACGGTCGGCGCCCTGGCCGAGCTCGAGCTCGTCACGCGGACCTCTTCCCCCGACGACGGCCGCAAGGTCGTGATCGAGCTGACCGCGGCCGGAGCCGAGGTGGTCACGGAGACCAGGCGCCGGCGGCAGGAGTGGTTCTCCCGGGTGATCGCCGGGCTCGACGACGCACAGCGCGCCGTGCTGGATGCCGCGACGCCACTCCTGATGGAGCTCGCCGACTCATGAGGACGATGTTCCGGTCCCTCGGCGTCGTGAACTACCGCACCTGGTTCATCGGTGCGCTGGTCTCCAACGTCGGCTTCTGGATGCAGCGCACCGCGCAGGACTGGATCGTGCTCACGGAGCTCACCGATCACGATGCCGTCGCGGTCGGCATCACGACGGCCCTGCAGATGGCACCGGTCGTGCTCCTGGTGCCCCTCTCTGGGTACATCTCCGACCGCTTCGATCGCCGGACCGTGCTGACGATGACGAACACGGCCATGGGCCTGCTCGCGGTCCTGCTCGGCTCGCTCGTGATCACCGGCACGATCCAGCTCTGGCACATCTACCTGATCGCGGGCATCGGTGGCGTGGTCAATGCGATCGAGAACCCGTCCAAACAGGGCTTCGTGTCGGAGCTCGTCACCGCGGAGCGGCTCACCAATGCCGTGTCGCTGAACTCGGCGTCGTTCAACGTGGCGCGTACCGCCGGCCCATCGATCGCGGCGGGGCTGGTCTTCTTCGTCGGCGCGGGATGGGTGTTCTACATCAACGCCGTCACCTTCATCGCGATGATCGTCGCCATCCGGATGCTGGATCGGTCCGAGCTGATCGACACCCCGCGCCTGGCGCGGTGGAAGGGCAACCTCAGCAGCGGGTTGCGCTACGTCCGCACCCGGCCCGATCTTCTCGTCCAGTTCGCGGCCGCGTTCCTCATCGGCGCCTTCGTGATGAACTTCCCCATCTTCGCGGCGACGATGACCACGGTCGAGTTCGGCCTCGGGGTCGGGCAGTACGGGTTCCTGCTCTCCTGCCTCGCGGTTGGCGCGGTGATCGGCGCGCTGCTTGCCGCACGGCGGGAGCGACCGAAGCTCTCGGTGATCGCGATCGGGGCGGCGGCGGCCGGCGCGACGCTCGGGCTCGCGGCGCTCATGCCCGTGTACTGGGCCTTCGCGGTGACCCTCGTGCTGACCGGGGTCGGGGTGCAGACGATCATGGCGACCTCGAACGCGTACGTGCAGCTGACCACCGAACCGGCCATGCGAGGGCGGGTGATCGCGATCTACTTCGCGATCTTCCTGGGCGGCACCCCGATCGGCGCTCCGACCGTCGGCTGGGTCGCCAACACGTTCGGCCCAAGGGCCGCGATCGGCGTCGCCTCCGTCGCGGCACTCGCTCGCCGCCTCCTTGCTCGGCGTCTACGTCCTGCGCAAGCGCGGCGTCGGCCTGCGGTTCTGGCGCCGGCTGTCACGCGAGGATGTCGTGGCCGAGCTCGAGCTCGACCAGGCGGCCGCACGCCGCATCTGAACGGTCAGCGGCGGTCGAACACCAGGAGGGTCGAGCTCGCGGTCACGAGCACGCGCCCCTCCGAATCGGTCAGGACGCCGTCGGCGAAGCCGGCGCGCCGGCCGACCTTCAGCGCCGTGCCGGTCGCGCGGACGACACCGGTGTCCCGCAGGACCGGCGCGATGAACGACATCTTGAACTCGAGGGTCGTGTAAGCCTGGGTCGGGCTGAGCTTGGAGTGCACCGCGCACCCCATCGCCGCATCCAGGAGCGCCGCAGCGTAGCCGCCCTGCACGACGCCGATCGGGTTGTAGGCGTGGTCACCGGGGATGCCCTCGAACACGGCGCGGCCGTCGGCGAACTCGACGTAGTCGAATTGGAGGGTCTCCATGATGCCCGGCTTCCGGCCTGACGCTGCGAGCGCGAGCAGCGCGTCAAGCCCGCTGGCTCCCGGTGCGATGTCCTCGATCATGCTCATGGCGCAATCGTACGATCAGGACGCCGAGCACGAGCACGGTCAGAGCACCAATTGGCACGAGCGGCGTCACCGTTGCACCGGTGGCCGGCAACGTCAGCGACAAGGTCGCCGGGCAGCTCAGCATCGGCAGGTAGAGCTCGGGGTCGTCGGTCCAGACCAGCGCCCGGTACCGAGCGCCCTGATCCGCAACCGTCGGAGTCACCGACAGGGTGGGATCCTTCGGCACCGGGAATGTCGGTCCAGTCCTCGGTGCCGGCGGCAGCCCGCTGCCACTGGACGAAGAAGGCAGGCTCGGCGTCGATCGTGAACTCGACCGGCTGGCCTGGCCCGCCGCCGGACACGCTGACCGGCTGGGTGGTCACGAACGGGCTGCCGACGTTCTGGATGGACACGTACAGGCCCTGCCCGTCGCCGCCTTGGTCCGACCACACGAAGTCGGGCCGGCCGTCGCCGTTCAGGTCGCCGGCGTCGATGATCGCGCCGAGGCCGGTGATGTCGAAGATCGTGCCGGTCGCAGCGTACGTGCGGTCACCCTGGTTGCCGTAGGTGACGATCTCGGTCCCCTGGCCGCTGAACGTGAGGACATCGGGGTAGCACTGCAGCGCGTACTGCATGGTCCGGAACTGCAAGCCCGGACCGATCGAGACGGCCGCACCCTGCAGGAATGAACCGTCCGGCAGCTGGTAGTGGACGACGAAGTCGGTGAAGGTGTCCTCGTCGTAGAAGACGATGTCTTCGAGGCCGTTGGCGTCGAAGTCACCCTTCGCATGAGCGCCCTGCTCCGGAATCGTCAACGTGCTCGACCCGTCGCCATTCGTGACGATGACACTGACACCGTGCCCGGCTGCCACGGCCTGCACGAGCACTGCGGGCTGGCCGGCATAGGTGAAGGCGTACGCTCCCTGGAACCAGGCGAAGAAGCCCGGTGGTGGCGTCACGGGCACGACTGTCTCCGTATAGAGGCCGTTGAGATCGAAGTACACCAGATCGCCGGTCGTCGTCGCGATGGCGACGACCTGGTCGCCGCCGAGCTCGGTCGCCGCGAGCCCGCCGAGGAAGTCGTGCCCGGTGTAGGTGTGGAGTGGTGCACCGCCGGCCGAGCTGTACACGAGCACGTTGTTGTTCATCCCGCCGTCACTGCAGTGAACGGCGAACTCGAGGTCGCCGCTGGGGACGAAGTCGGCGAGGACGACCCAGCCCTCCGTCAGGCCGCCGCACGTGGCAGGCAGGCTGTGCACCGCCGACGGCGTGAAGGTCGGGTTCGCGTTGCCGTCGTTGATGAAGAACTGGAAGGTGTCACCCGCTCCGGACGCGACGGCGATGTCGTTGTCCCCGTCCCCCTCGATGTCGCCGATGACCCCGACCTCGTAGACATTGAGGGAGATCGAGGTCAGCGGTCCCATGTCCGGGTTGTCGGAGGGCGGTCCGCTGGCGAGTGCCGGGGCTGTGCCGGCGATGCCGAGGCTGAGGGCGCCGAGGATGGCGCCGGCGGGGACGACAGAGCGGCGCATGAGCGCTCCTTCGGGTGAAGGCGAGCCGGCATCGGGTGACACCTGCACACCGGTATACGGGAACTTGCCCGGCCCCGGCAAGGTAGACCGTGTCGTCTACCCCGGCTCAGCCGGCGCGCTGATGACTCCCGGGTGATCTCGACGTTCACGAAGAGGGTCGAGCCGTAGGGCCCGGCGTACACACCCGAACGGCGGCACGTCGTTGTAGTCGCGGCCGCGCCCGACCGCGACGTGGCGGTCGCCGATGTAGATCCGGTTGGTGGGGTCGAAGCCGCGCCACTCGCCGCCGCAGACCACTCGACCCAGGCGTGCGACTCGCCTGCACCGTCTCGCCGATCGCGGCGCCGGCCGCGGGTGCAGGTACCCGGACACGTACCGCGCGGGGATGCCGACCGAACGCAGCGCGCCGAGCGCGAGGTGGGTGATGTCCTGGCAGACGCCCTTCGTGCCGCCCACGCCTCGACGCCGTCGAGTGCACGCCGGTCACGCCCGGCATGTACTCCATCTGGTCCGGAGCGCGGGCGCAGATCGGCAGGGCCGCCTCGCACGCGTCCGCCGCATCCCCGCGGCCGCGGGCGAGCTCGACGACCTCGACCGGCGGCGCGGTCCGGCGGGTCTGCGCCGAGCTGCTCGACGTATCGATCGCGGTCTCGGCGCGGCGCGAGGTCCTCCCAGGACAGGCAGGTCTCTCGTGGGCGCGCGGCCGCACCTCCACGAGGCGCGATCGCGGTGAGCGACAGCTCCTTGTGCGGGGTCAGGATCTCGAACGAGGTCACCCGCGAGCCCCAGTAGTCGACGTAGCTGTGGTGGCTCGACATCGGCAGGATCTCGACGTGGAGAGCAGCACGAGCTGGCCGTCGGCGCTGACCGGCAGCATCCGGGCCTCGTTGTAGCGAGGCCGTGACGTCGCCGCCGTAGTGGAAGCCGGTCACGTGCTTGATGCGGCAGGCGGTTCACGGTCTCCCCCACCCAGCTCGGCGCCGCGTTGGTCGGGAAGTAGCGCTGGCGGATCGCCTCGCTCGCCGCGCTGGTCGCGAGCTGCACGTTGTCCATGTGCAGCGGCAGGTCCTCGAGGATCTCGGCGATCGGCCGGTACTCCAGCTCGCTGCGGATCTGGCCGAGCAGCCGCAGCGCGTGGTCGGACACGCCGACCCGGTCGGACCGCGGCTCGATGTCGCGCATGCACTGCTCGGCGCGGCTGACCGAGAACAGGATGCTGCGCGGGAACAGCCGGTCGAGCAGCAGGAACTCGGCGGCGTTGCGGCGCTCGGCACCCCGCGGTACGTGCGCAGGTACGCCTCGTACGCGCCGCACGAACGCAGGATGGTCGTCCAGCTCGGGCCGCTGGCCTCGGTGAGCGAGCGGGTGGCGAGCAGGCGCGCGGTCATGTCGGCGCGCTCGATCGACCGGCCCAGGGTGAAGAACTGCCACGCCTCGTCCCGGCTGGTCGCCGACTCGATGATGCCGACGGCGAGCGCCGAGCGTTCGCGCACCCAGGCGAAGAACTCGTGCACCTTGTCGCTGGCGACGCGTCGCGGCATGCTGGCGCGGGTCGTGTTCAGGCACTCCCACAGCTCGGTGGACACGATCTCGCGCGCACGGCGGGCGTTCTCGCGCGCGGCGATGAGGGAGCAGGCGATGGATGCGGGCTCGGAGCGGTCGACGGCGAGGATGCCGAGCACGTTCTGGCGGGTGAGCGACTGGTCGTCGGGCACCTCGGTGCCCATGACGCTCAGCAGCGAGCGGCAGGCGTGTCCTCCTCGATCCACGGGTCCTCGAGCAGCAGCTGCAGGTGCACGTCGAGGATGCGCGCCGTGCCGTCGGAGCGCTCGACGTACCGCCCGATCCAGAACAGGCTCTCCGCGATGCGGCTCAGCATGGGTCACCCGCTTGCTGCTGCTGTTGCTGTTGTGACGTTTCGTCGGGGCGGTCCGGTTGGTGCCGCCGCAGCAGCCGGGGCCGACGATCGAGATCGGCTCGGTGGCGGCTGCCTGCCCGGCGACCAGGCCCCGGAGCTGTGCCGCGACACCGCGGCGGGTCCTGCCACCACCCAGGTGTCCTTCGACCCGCCGCCCTGCGACGAGTTCACGACCAGCTCGCCCTCAGGCAGCGCGACCCGGGTGAGGCCGCCCGGCAGCACCCAGACCTCGTTGCCGTCGTTCACCGCGAAGGGGCGCAGGTCCGCGTGGCGCGGCCGCATCCCGCCGTCGACGAGCGTGGGGATCGTCGACAGCTGCACCACGGGCTGCGCGATCCAGCCGCGCGGGTCCTCGCAAGAGCCGGCCGTTCAGCTCCTCGAGCTCGGCTTGGATGCGGCCGGGCCGATGACGAGGCCCTTGCCGCCCGAGCCGTCGACGGGCTTGACCACGAGCTCGTCGCAGCCGGTCGAGCACCTCCTCGAGCGCGCCCGGCTCCTCCAGCCGCCAGGTGTCGACGTTCGGGAGGAGCGCGTCCTCGCCGAGGTAGTAGCGGATGAGGTCGGGCACGTAGGTGTAGACGAGCTTGTCGTCGGCGACGCCGTTGCCGACCGCGTTCGCGATCGTGACATTGCCGAGGCGCGCGGCGAGCAGCAGGCCGGGCTGCCGAGCATCGAGTCGGCGCGGAACTGGAGCGGGTCGAGGAACTCGTCGTCCACCCGCCGGTAGATCACGTCGACGCGCGTCGGTCCGGCGGTGGTCCGCATCCAGACCCGGCCGCCCGAGCAGAACAGGTCGCGGCCCTCGACGAGCTCGACGCCCATCAACCGTGCCAGCAGCGTGTGCTCGAAGTACGCGGAGTTGTAGACGCCCGGGGTGAGCACGACGACCGTCGGGTCGTCCACGCCGCCGGGCGCGCTCGCCCGCAGGGCGGCAAGCAGCTGGTGCGGGTAGTCGCCGACCGGGCGCACCCGCATCGGGACGAATAGCTCGGGGAGCGTCTGCGCCATCACCCGCCGGTTGGAGATGACGTAGCTCACGCCCGACGGCACGCGCACGTTGTCTTCGAGCACGCGCCATGCGCCGGCCTCATCGCGGATGAGGTCGATGCCGCTGACCTGGATGCGCACGCCGTTCGCCGGCTCGATGTTCGCCGCCTCGCGGTGGAAGTGGGAGCTGGACGTGATCAGCCGGGCCGGGATGACGCCGTCCTGCACCGCGGACTGCTCGCCGTACACGTCCTTGAGGAACGCCTCGAGCGCCCGGACGCGCTGCTGGATGCCGGCCTCGACGGCTGCCCACTCCGCCTGCTCGATGACGCGGGGCACCGCATCCAGCGGGAACGGGCGCTCTTCGCCGGCGAAGTCGAAGGTGACGCCCTGTGCCAGGTACGAGCTGGCGAGCGCCTCGGTGCGGCCGCGCAACTCCTCCTGCGTCATCTGCGCGAGGGCGGTGTGGATCTCCTTGTACGCCTCGCGGGCAGACCCCGGTGCGCCGAACATCTCGTCCCACGCCTGTCCGGGCGCCGGGGCCGTAGCGGTGGCCCCGTAGCCATCGAACAGGTCCGCCATCTGCACACTCTACGGCCGGTGTGTTGCACGGTTGTTTCCGCTGTGCACGGCTGCCAGGGTGTGTGCATGAGCTCACCCGTCATCCTCGTGCTGCCCGGCGGGGGCTACGGTCATCTCGCCGACCACGAGGGTGTTCCTGTCGTCGAATGGCTGGGGTCGCTGGGGTGGCGCGCCAAGGTCGTCGAGTACCCCGTGCTCACCCGGCATCCTGGACCGCTGCATGCGGTGCAGCGGGTCGTACGCGCGGAGCGGGCCAATGGGGCGCCGATCGTCGGCGCCCTCGGCTTCTCCGCCGGTGGGCACTTGGCCGGCCACGCGGCGCTGGTCGGCGCCGGCGACACCGCGGTCGATTTCGCCGTGCTGTGCTACCCGGTCGTGAACATGCTCAGCGAGACGCACGCCGGCTCGCGGGAGAACCTGATCGGGCTGGATGCGACGGATGGGCTCCGGCGGGCGCTCTCGTTGCAGCTGCTGGTCACACCCGCGTCCCCGAGCATGTTCATCTGGAGCACCACGGATGACGCCTCGGTGCCGATCGAGGACCACGCCTACGAGCTCGGCCATGCGCTCGCGCGCCACGGGGTCGACCACGATTTCCATGTGTTCGAGCAGGGCGGCGCACACGGCATGGGACTCGGCCCGGGCACGGTCACGGGCGAGCAGTGGACACGACTGGCAGCCGAGTGGCTGAAGAAGAAGCGGCCGTGAGCGCGCCCGCCATCGGCGCGCTGGAGCTGCTGTGGAGCCCCGCGATCTGGTCGGAGGGCCCGGTCTGGGTGCCGCAGTCGCAGACCGTGCGATTCAGCGACGCGAAGAACAACCGCATCCTCCAGTTCGACCCGGCCACCGGCGCGGGCACGGTGTTCCGCGACGACGCGGAGTACACCAACGGCCGCACGCTCGACCTCGAGCACCGGGTGGTGCAGTGCAGCCATGGCCGTAGGGCGATCGAGCGGGAGGACGCGGCGGGTCCCGTCGTGATCGTCGACCGTTGGGGTGCGGACGTGCGGTTCAACTCGCCGAACGACGTGGTGGTCGCCCGCGACCGGGCGATCTGGTTCACCGACCCGCCCTACGGCATCCTGCCCGGTACCACCGAGGGACGGGAGGCGCCGCCCGAGTACGACGGCCACTACGTGTTCCGGTACGCCGACGGGGTCGCGGAGCCGGTGGTCACCGACCTCGTGCACCCGAACGGGCTCGCCTTCTCGCCGGACGAGTCGATCCTCTATCTGGCCGACACCGGCACCGAGCGGCACCTGCTCTACGCGTGGCAGGACGGCGTCACACGGTTGTTCAAGGAGATCCCGCAGGGCATGCCGGACGGATTCCGCGTGGATGTGGAAGGCCGGATCTGGACCTCGGCAGGCGAGCATGTGGTCGTCTACGCGCCGGACGGCACCGAGCTGCTCGACATCCCGGTGCCCGAGCGCGTGGCAAACGTCTGCTTCGGAGGTGCGGACGGGACGGACCTCTATGTCACGGCATCGACGTCGCTCTACCGCATCCCCACCGAGACGAGGGATGCGGCGCAGCACTGGTAGCCGTGTCAGCCGACCGGGGCGGCCTCGTCGATGACCGCCGCCAGTGCCGCCGGATCGTGCCCGAACCGGCCGAGGAAGAGTCCGTCGACCGCATCGCCCAGCTCGGCGAGGAGGCCCGGACCTGCGCTACCGCCGTAGATCAGACGTCGGCCGTCAAGCGATCCGCGCAAGCCGTTGCAGACCTCCCGGATGTACCCCGCGTCAGCCGGACGCTCGGCGCCGATCGCCCACACCGGCTCCCACGCGACGAGTGCCGTCGGGGCGTTCGCCGCCGCGAGCTGCGCCGACGCCGCGGCGATCGCCTCGGCCGGCGAACCCTGCCGCTGCTCGCCGACGCAGAGCAGCGGGGTGATGTGGTGGCGGGCGGCGGCCGCGCACTTTGCCGCGATCACCTCATCCGTCTCGGCGAAGATCCGCCGGCGCTCAGCGTGACCGACCTCCACCAGCGAGACGCCCAGCTCGGCGAGCAGGTCGGCGGTCACCTCCCCGGTGTACGGGCCGGCATCCTCCCAGAACACATCCTGCGCTCCCACCCGGATCGGGGTGCCGCCGAGGATGCGGATGACGTCGGCGAGCTCCGCGAATCCCGGGATGACGAACAGGTCGACCGCGCCGGATGCGACCGCGGGGTGAGTCGCCAGCGCTGCCACCTGCTCCGTCCATCGCAGGGTCTGCTCGTGACCGAAGTATGCCTTGAGGCTCACACCGATGGTGGTCGTCATGTGCAGCTCGCGGCATCCTCCGGGGCGAGCTCGCCGGAGTCGTAGCCGTCGATGGCGGCGACCTTCTCCGCGGATGCGCTGGTTTCGTCGAACTCGTAGGTCAGCCACTCGCGCGCGAGACGGCGGGCGAGCTCGATGCCCACCACCCGCTGCCCCATGCAGAGCACCTGCGCGTTGTTGCTGAGCACGCTGCGCTCCACCGAATAGCTGTCGTGGGCGGTCACGGCACGGATGCCCTGCACCTTGTTCGCCGCGATCGCGACACCCAGGCCCGTGCCGCAGATGAGCAGGGCGCGATCCGCATCGCCGGCCGCCACCAGCGCAGCGGCGGCGACCGCCTTGTGCGGATACGCGGTGTGCTGGTCGGAGCCGACCCCCACATCGACCACCGATGCGACCAGGTCGCTGGCCTCGAGGTCGGCCTTGATGATCTCCTTGTAGTCGAACCCGGCGTCGTCGCAGCCGACGACGACGCGCCATCGTCTATTGCTCATCCGTGCACCTCCATCACCGTCTTGATCACGAGGGCGAGGGATACCGCGCCCGCGTCGGGCGTTCCGACGCTCTTGTCCGCGTGGGGCCGGGCGCGGCCGATCTTCGGCACCAGGTCCGCGGTCGCAGCGGCCGCCTGCTCGGCGATCCGGGGAAGCTCGGTCCAGCGACCGGCCTGGGCGGCTCGACCACCGGCACCAGCACATCGAGCATCGTCTTGTCGCCGACCTTCGCCTTGCCGAACCGACGATCCCGTCCCGGGCGTCGGCCAGCCCTCGGCGATGGCTTGCGCTGAAGGCTCGGTCTCGTCGCCGATCGCGTCGGCCAGCGCCCGGAGCGCGATGCCCCAGAGCGCGCCGGAGGTGCCGCCCGCGCGGTCTGACCAGGCGTCCGCCGGCGACCCGCAGGGTCGTCCCGACACCGGCGCCCTCCAGCCCTTGCACGGCTTTCGCGGCGGCGGCCGGGCCCCGCTGCATCCCGATGCCGTGATCGCCGTCGCCGGCGACCGCATCGATCCGGCCCAGCTCGTCGGCGTGCTCGGCGAGCATCCTGGCCACGACCTCCAGAGCCTCGACCACCTCCGCGGCGACCGCCTGCGACTCGGCGGGACCCGATCGTGACGGGCTCCGCCGTCTCCGAGGCCGCCGTCGTTCCACGACGGACTCGGCCTCGCTGGATCCAGCGAGCCCTTCCTGAAGGCCGGCGTGCTGCAGGGGGCGGCCCAGAGCAGCTCGAACTCGGGGTCGAGCCAGGCCAGGGTCAGGGAGACGCCGGCCATGTCGAAGCTGGTGACTAGCTCGCCCACCTCGGGCTCGACGATCGTGACCCCCGATCCTCGAGCCGCTTCCTGACGTTGCCGTACAGCACGACAGCTCCTCGTACTTCACCGAGCCGAGCCCGTTGAGGATGGCCACCGCCCGCCGCCGTCGGCGGCCGTTCGGCCAAGAGAGCGTCGACCAGCAGTCCCGCGAGCCCGTCGGCAGTCGGCATATCACGCTCCTCGAAGCCGGGCTCGCCGTGGATGCCCACCCGACCGACATCCGGCGTCCGGCACCGTGAACAGCGGTTCGCCGGCGCCGGGAAGCGTCGCACCCGAGAACGCCACCCCGAATGACCGCGTGCGCTCGTTCGCCCGGGTGGCGACCGCGAACACCTCATCCAGGCCGTCGCCCCGGTCGGCAGCGGCCCCCGCGCACTTGAAGACGAACAGGCCGCCGGCGATGCCGCGCCGTTTCCGGCCCGTCGGCCCGGCGCTCGAGATGTCATCGGTCACCGTGACCGTGCGCGCTGCAATGCCCGCCTCGTGAAGGGCGGCCTCGGCGGCATCGAAGTTGAGCACGTCGCCCGCGTAGTTGCCGTAGGAGAAGAGGACGCCGGCGCCCTCTCGGCCTGCTTCGCGACGGAATCCACCTGCTGGGCGGACGGCGACGCGAAGAGGTTCCCCATCGCGGCGCCGGCCGCGAGTCCCGGGCCGACCAAGCCGGCGAAGGCCGGATAGTGGCCTGAACCCCGCCGATGACGACGGCGACCTGCGGCCGGCTGACGCCGCCACCCGGACCACGCCGCCGGTCACGGCGCGCACCGACCGCGCGTTGGCCGCCGCGAATCCGCGGCGGAATCGTCGGCGAAGTCGGCGGGCTCGTTGAACAGCCGGGTCATCTGCGACAGCTCCATCAGTACATCCAAGCAGTGCGCGTCGCGGCCCGCGCGGAGTTGTCGCGCCAGCGCAAGTACGATGATGGCCGATGCGATCGATCCCCACCACGCCGGTCACGCTCGGCGCCAGCCACCTCGGTTCGCGGGAGGAGCCCGAGCTGCTCGCCGATGCGCTCATCGCCTCACCGCTCGGCAACGTCGACACCTCCAACAACTACGCCAGCGGTCGCAGCGAGATCCTGCTCGGCGACGCGATCGCTCGCGCCGGTGGGCTGCCGGCCGGCAAGCTCGTGTACTCGAAGGCCGACAGCTCGCCGACGGACGGTTCGACGGGGATCGGGTGCGGCGATCCCTCGAGGAGTCGCTCACCAAGCTGCGGCTCGACTTCCTGCCGATCTACCACCTCCACGACCCGTACACGATCACGCTCGACGAGGCGATGGGCTCGGATGGTGCCGTCACCGCGCTGGTCGAGCTCCGCGACTCGGGCGTCATCGGCGCGATCGGCATCGCGTCCGGCACGATGCGGCAGGTGCACGAGTACGTGCAGACCGGGGTGTTCGATGCCGTGCTGTCCCACAACCGCTTCACCCTGGTGGACCGGATGGCCGAGCCGACCTACCGCCTGGCGCGCGAGCTCGGGATGACAGTGTTCAACGCCGCGCCGTTCGGCGGCGGCACGCTGGCCAACGGCGAGGCCCGCTACGGCTACGCGCGAGATGCCTGCCGCGTTCGCGCAGCACCTCGAGCGGGTGCGAGCGCTCGCTGCCGAATTCTCGGTCGACCTCGCCGCCGCCGCCCTGCAGTTCTCGATGCGCAGCGAGCTGGTCGACAGCACGATCGTCGGCACGCCATCGCTCGAACGGCTGCACGCGCTCGGCGACCTCATGGACGCCGAGGTGCCGGACGAGTTCTTCGAGGCGGTCGAGGCGCTCGGCCCACCGCCGCCCAGCCCGAACGACTAGGCGTCGTCGGACAGTGGATCTTCGTCGATCGGCTCCTCCACCGGTGCCGACGACCTGGGGATGCTGATGAGCAGGATGACGCCGGCCGCGATGGCGACCGCGATCAGCTGCACGATGTAGCTGATCCCGTTGCTCACGCCGTTGAGCACGAACAGCAGCCCGACCGGGGCGATCACCGCGGCGAGCACCAGCGAGAGGTAGGCGAACGGCCGGGCACCGACGGCGATGAGCCACGCGAGCGCGCCGAAGAGCAGCACCATGAAGAACACGTTGGAGATCGTCGCCTGCACGAACTGGTTGCCCAGGAGCGCTCCGCCGGTCCCGCCGACCCTGAGCACGAGGACGAGGACCAGGATGGCGATGCCGACGATGTAGACGACCTTGGCGACCACCCGCCGCCGAGCGGCCCCGGCACCAGGAAGAAGCCGAGCGCGCTCACACCGACGGCGAAGACCAGCTGCGCCGCGAAGAGCACGGTGAACTCGACCGGCCCGCCGAATCCGAGCAGCTGCTGGATGAGCTGGCCCCCGATCGCGAGGATCGTCAGGTACCCGCCGAGGATCGCGATGACCCCGGCCAGCAGCACCCTGCGGCGGTCGATCGGCTCGACGACCTCGATCACCTCCGGCTCTTCGACGACCTCGACGGCTCGACGACTTCAGGTTCCTTCTTCGCTGCGCTCATCGCCCCATTGTGTCAGCGCGCAGCCACCGTCGACTGCCGCACCACGAGTTCCGGCTGGAAGACGGTCTGCCGCGGGATGAGCCCGGGGTCGTCCGCCTCCTCGAGCAGGATGCGCAGCGCGGTCTGCCCGATCATGCGGCTCGGCTGGCTCACCGACGACAGCGGCACGGCGGCCGCCCCGGCGAACGGGATGTCGTCGAATCCGATGAGCGAGATGTCGTCCGGCACCCGGACACCGGCGGCGACGAGCGCCTGCAGCAGGCCGAGCGCGATGCAGGTCGTTCGCCGCGAACAGCGCGTCCGGCCGGAGCTGCCGCGGACGGTCGAGGATGCCGGCGGCCGGCGAGTCACGCCCTCGGCGACGGTCATGTAGTCGACGGCGACCACCTCGATGTCGACGTCGTGGTCGCTGTTCTCGACCTCGGCGCGAGCGCCTTCGAGCCGGTCGCGCACCTGGCGGATGTCGAACGGTCCGCCCACGTACGCGATCCGGCGGCGGCCGGTGTCGATGAGGTGCTGCGCGGCGATCCGTCCGCCGGCGACGCTGTCGACCGCGACCGAGCTGAACAGGCCGTCCACGTTCAGCCGGTCGACGAGCACGGCCGGGATGTCGCGCGACTTCAGCCGCTGCAGCCGCGCGTTGATGTCGCCGTAGGGCGAGATGAGCACGCCGCGCACGCGCTGCTCCTCGAACAGGTCGAGGTACTTGCCCTCACGGCTGGTGTCCTCGTCGGTGTTGCCGAGCAGGATGGCGATGCCGTTCTTGGATGCCTCGTCCTCGGCGCCGCGCACCACCTCGTTGAAGAACGGGTTCTGCCCGTTGAGCACGACGAACCCGACAGTCGAGCTGACCCCGGCCCGGAGTCGCCGGGCGGCGTCGTTGCGGATGTAGCCGAGCTCGTCGATCGCCTTCTGCACGCGGGCGATCGACTCGGTCGAGACCTCGTCCGGCTTGTTGAGCACGTTCGAGACCGTTCCGACGGACACGCCGGCGAGCCGCGCGACATCGCGGATGCTCGTCGTGGCCATCGGAACTCCTCGTCATCGAAACGTGCCACC
The DNA here is from genome assembly GCA_963722495.1 of uncultured Alphaproteobacteria bacterium. GTDB lineage: Bacteria > Pseudomonadota > Alphaproteobacteria > Rhizobiales > Hyphomicrobiaceae > Hyphomicrobium_A. The sequence goes on from CAVRND010000008.1 coordinate 309,006, forward strand.
GGGGCGACCGAGGGGATCCGGCGGCGTGTACGCCGGATCCCCGAGGCCGTCACGGACCGGGCGACGCAGACGGCGGCGCTCAGGACTCAGAAGTCGAAGTCCGCGATGTTGTCGGCGTTGAACACGTACGGGTCGCCGAGCAGCACGGAGCCGTTCTCCCCGACGGTGTACTCACCGAGCTTGCCGCCGTCGAAGGTGTCACCCTCGGCACCGGTGATGGTGCCGTCGATGAGCGCCTTCGCCGCGTACGCGGCGAGGTAGCCGAGGTCGGCCGGGTTCCACAGCGCGAACGCGGTGACGGTGCCGTCCTCGACGTAGTCGCGCATCTGGTTCGGCGTGCCGAGCCCGGTCAGCTGGACCGTGCCCTTGAACGACGAGGTCGACAGGTAGCGAGCCGCAGCCGAGATGCCGACCGTGGTGGGCGAGATGATGCCCTTCAGGTCGGGGTAGGTCTGCAGCAGCGCCGCGGTCTTGTCGAACGACGTCTGGTCGTCGTCGTCGCCGTAGACGACCTCGACGAGCTCGATGTTCGGGTGGTCGGACGCGAGCAGCTCCTTCATCGTCTCGATCCAGGCGTTCTGGTTCGTGGCGTTCGCCGTGGCCGACAGGATGGCGATCTTCCCCGCGTCACCGATCTGCTCGGCGATCAGGTCGACCTGCACCTGGGCGATGCCCTCTGCGGTGGCCTGGTTGATGAAGACGTCGCGGCAATCCGGGTTGGTGTCGGAGTCGAACGTGACCACCTTCACCCCGTTGTCGCGCGCTTCGTTCAGCGCGTCGCAGATCGCCTCGGGGTCGTTCGCCGAGACGACGAGCGCGCCGACGCCCTGCTGGGTGGCGGTGTTGATGAACGGCACCTGCGCGTCGGGCGTACCCTCGGCCGGGCCGACCTCCTCGTACGTGCCACCGAACTCGCGCGATCGCCTCCGCGCCACCGGCGTCGGACGTGTCGAAGTATGCGTTGCCGAGGTTCTTCGGCAGGAACGTGATGGCGAGATTGCCGCCGTCGCCGCCGCCGCCGTCATCGGTGCCGCCACCTGCGGCGCATCCGGTGGCTGCAAGGGCGACACTGAGCGCGAGGGCGGCAAGTGCGCCGGCGCGAGTCTTCCTTCCAAACATCTTCGTTCTCCTAGTGTTGAGGTGCCGATGCGCCTGCATCGACAGCAAGGGGGGGTCCCTAGTCCTTCACGGGTGCCGGGGACCCCTTCTTCCCTCCCGGCACGGCCCGCCGTCGGCGGAACCAGGCCAGGAAGCTTGTGGACACGACCGAGACGATGAGCAGCGTCCCGGTGATGATGTTGATGACGTCGCTGGTGACGCTCGCCAGGCGCAGCGCGCTGCCGAGGATCCCGATGAGCAGCACGCCGGCGATCACGCCGTGGAGGGCACCGCGGCCGCCGAAGATCGAGACGCCACCGAGCAGCACCGCCGCGATCACGCTGAGCTCGAGCCCCGTCGCGTTGTCGCCTCGAGCGCTGCCGTACCGCAGCGTGTAGTAGATGCCGGCGAGCGCCGAGACCGCGCCGCTGAGCACGAACAGGATGAACTTGGTGCGCTCGACGTTGACGCCGGAGAACCGCGCGGTCTCGCTGCGCGAGCCCGATCGCGTAGATGCCGCGGCCGAACGCGGTGAAGTGCAGCAGGATCGCGAAGCGCGATCGCGAGCACGACGAACAGGATCATGACGCTCGGGATCGGCGTGCCCGGGATCTTCGACTTCGCGAGGTCGGTCCAGAACTCGGTGAAGTCGGTGACCGCCGTGGTGCCGAGCAGCCCGACGGCGAGCCCGCGGAAGAGCGCGAGCGTGCCGATCGTGACCGCGAGCGATGGCAGGCCGACGACGGTGATGAAGAAGCCGTTCACCGCTCCGGCGATCGCGCCGACCACGATGCTGACCAGTCCGGCGACCTCGAGGGGCAGCCCGGCCTGATGCAGGGTGCCGAGCACGACGCTCGACAGCCCGACGATGCTCGCGACGGACAGGTCGATCTCGCCCGGTGATGATGATCAGCGTCATCGGCAGGGCGATGAGCAGGATCGGCGCGACATCCAGCAGCAGGTAGGTGATCGTGATCGGCGCCGCGAAATTGCGGACCGTGAGCGCGGACACCACGTAGACGAGCACGAGCAGCCCGATGATCGCGGTCTCGCGGGTGAACAGCACCCGGCGCCACCAGCGGCTGCGAGTAGTCGCGGTAGGTGCGGATGGGCTTGGATGCCAGGGCCGTGTCAGCCATCGTCCCTCGCTTCCACGAGTCGTCGGCGTCTGTCTGAGGGCGAGCACCCGGTCGAGCACGATCGCGCCGAGGATGAGCACGCCGACCACCGCGCGCTGCCAGAAGTCCTGCACGCCGAGCACCGGCAGGGCGCGGTTGATGGTGAGCAGCAGGTAGGCGCCGATGGCGGCACCCCAGACCGTGCCGCTGCCACCGAAGATCGCGACGCCGCCGATCACCGCGGCGCCCACCGCATCCAGCTCCCAGCCGCTGCCGGCCTGCGAGTTCACCGTTCCGTAGCGCGCCGCGTACAGCACACCCGCGAGACCGGCGAGCGCGCCGCAGACGACGAACGCCGCGAGCACCCGCTGGGTGACGTTGAGCCCGTAGAGGTTCGCGGCGGCCGGGTCGGATCCGATCGCGTAGAGCTCGCGGCCGCCGCGCTGCGTGCGCATGTACCAGCCGGCGAACAGCAGCACGGCGAGCGCGATGATCGTCAGGTACGGGATGTAGAGGAACGAGCTCGTGCCGAGCGACAGGAACGCGTCGGGCATGTCGGACGAGTTGATGCGGTCGCTGCCGGTCCACAGCACATTGATGCCGCGGTAGGCATACAGCGTGCCGAGCGTGATCACGAGCGCCGGCACCTTCGCGAACGCGACGAGCGCGCCGTTGATGAGGCCGAGGAACCCGCCGAACAACGTGCCGATGACGAACACCAGCGGCCACGGCAGCCACGGCAGCTGGACGAAGACCGTCCCGGTCAGATACGCGGAGAGCCCCAGCACCGAGCCGACCGACAGGTCGACGTTGCGGGTGATGATCACGATCGCCTGGCCGACCGCGACGAGCATGAGGATGGATGGGGTCAGCAGCAGGTCGCGGAACCCGTCGCGGCGAGAACAGGAAGTTCGGGTTCTTGATCGTGGTCGCGACGATCACGAGCACGAGCGCGAGCAGGATGCCGGTCTCGCGCGCTTTGAGAAGTGCCGGCGAGCCGATCGCATCACGCGACCTCGCCCTCGGTGTGGGTCGCCGCGAACATGACCGACTCGGCAGTCGCCTCGCTGCGGTCGAGGTCGGCGGTGATCCGGCCCTCGTGCACGACCAGCACGCGGTCGGCCATGCCGAGCACCTCGGGGAGCTCGGACGAGATCATGAGGATCGCGATGCCCTGCCCGGCGAGCTCGGAGAGCAGCCGGTGCACCTCGGCCTTGGTGCCGACGTCGATGCCGCGGGTCGGCTCATCCACGATGAGCACGCTCGGCTCGGTAGCGAGCCACTTGGCCAGCACGACCTTCTGCTGGTTGCCGCCGGAGAGGGTGCCGGCCTCGGTGTCGAGCGAGTTCGCCTTCACCTCGAGCCGGCTCGCCCAGATGCGGGCGGACGCGTTCTCGACCCCGCTGGTGATGAAGCCGAGCTTCGCGAGGGCGCGGCGGATGGAGAGGGTGACGTTGCGTGCGACGCCGGTGTCGAGCACGAGGCCCTGCTGCCGGCGGTCCTCCGGCACGAGCGCGACGCCCGCGACCATGGCCGCGCTCGGGTTGCGCCGGGCGAGCACCGAGCCGTTGACCGAGACCCGACCGGATGCGTAGGGGTCGACCCCGAAGACGGCGCGCGCGATCTCGCTGCGGCCGGCGCCGACGAGTCCGGCGAGGGCGACGATCTCGCCCGAGCGGACCGTGAAGCTGACGTCGTGGAACACGCCGGGCTGGGTGAGGCCCTCGACGACGAGCACATCCTCGCCGATCGTCGCCTCCTCCTTCGGGAACAGGGTGGTCACGTCGCGGCCGACCATCTGGCGCACGATCGCGTCCCTGGTGGTCTCGCCGATCGGGCTGGTGGCGATGTAGGCGCCGTCGCGCATGACCGTGACGGTGTCGCAGAGCGCGAAGACCTCGTCGAAGCGGTGGGAGATGAAGAGGATGGCCCGGCCCTCGTCGCGGAGGCTCCGCGCGACAGCGAACAGCCGTTCGACCTCGACGCCGGACAGCGCGGCGGTCGGCTCGTCCATCACGAGCACCCGCGCATCCAGCGAGATGGCCTTCGCGATCTCGATGATCTGCTGGTCGGCGACCGAGAGGCCGAGCGTCGGGCGGTCCGGGTCCATGCGCACGCCGAGGCGCTTGAACAGGGCGACCGCCTCGTCGCGCATCGCCCGCCGGTCGATCATGCCGCAGCGCGCCGGTGGGCTGGCGGCCCATGAAGATGTTCTCGGTCACCGACAGGTCGGGGAAGAGCGTCGGCTCCTGGTAGATCACCGCGATGCCGGCGGCCTTGGCCTCGGCTGTGGACTTGAAGTCGACCGATTCGCCGTTCGAGCAGGAACTCGCCGGCGTCGCGCTGGTAGAGCCCGGCGATGATCTTCACGAGCGTCGACTTGCCCGCGCCGTTCTCGCCGACGAGCGCCTGGATCGAGCCGGAGCGGAGGGTGAGCGTGCCGTTGGTCAGCGCGATGACCGCGCCGAACGCCTTCGCGATGCGCGACAGCTCGAGCACTGGCGTGGCGCGCCGGCTCGGTGCTGTTCGACATCGTCGTCTACCTCGGTGGGACGGAGATTCCTGAACGAGGATGAATCGTTTCAGGTGCGTTCAGACACGATACGTCCGCACGCTCGCGCGCGCGTCAAGCCCTCAGCGCTTGGGTGAGCACGAAGACGGGGATCTGCCGGTCCGTCTTCTGCTGGTACTTCGCGTAGTCGGGCCACGTCTCGACGGCGCGCTCCCACCAGAGGGCCTTCTCGTCGCCGAAGACCTCGCGGGCGGTGTAGTCGTGCTTCGGCGTCGCCGTCCTGGAGCTCGACGTGCGGGTCCTTCTTGAGATTCCAGTACCAGACCGGATGCTTCGGCGCGCCACCCAGCGACGCGACGACCGCGTACTCGCCGTCGTGCTCGACGCGCATGAGCGCGGTCTTGCGCAGCTTGCCGGACTTCGCGCCCACCGAGGTCAGCACGATGATCGGGCGCCCACGCATGCGTGTCGGCCTCGGCTCCGCCGCTCGCCTCGAACTTCTCCGCCTGCCTGCGCGCCCACTCGTACGTGCTCGGCGCGTACTCACCCTGCAATGGCATGACAGGGACAACATCGGTGGGCCGGATGCATTCCCGCGTCAGCGATGGACCTCGACGAAGTCGATCGTCAGCGTGCGAGAACCACGGCTTGCGATCGCCGAAGATCTCCGCCCGCTCGGGCGAGCCATCCAGGCTGCCTCGAGCGCCTCGAACTGCTGCGCGGTCGCCTTCCACGCTCGTGGCCCAGACGAACTCGTTGCTTCTCCGGCACGAGATACGCGAACTCGATCGTGAACCCGAAAGCCTCGCGGGCCGGCACGAGGAGATGCGCCACCAGGCGAGGAACTCGTCGACGACCTCGGCGGGGAGGCCGTAGCGGCGCAGCTGGACGGTCTTCACGGTCACTGCACCGTCGCCTTCATCGGATCGCCGAACGGCAGATTCTCCAGCCGGAGCACCTCGACCGACGCGACCGCATCGCCGTGCATCCGGCCGAGTTCGACCAGAGCCTGGCCCTTCGCATGGGCATCGAGATCCGCCGGGGTCGTCCAGCGTTCGATCATCACAACCCGCTCCCCGTCGGTGTGCACGGCGTAGAGCTCGCATCCGGGCTCGGCGTGCACGAGCGGGTTGGCCGCGGCGAACCCGTCGATCACATCCTGGAGCCGGCCGGGGTTGGGGACCAGGGTTGCGACCACGACGACACTCATGCGGCAACGCTACCGACTCGGCGCCCGCGCTCGGTCAGAAGCGGTAGGGGTGGGGCAGGATGCCGAGGGCGCCGGGGCGGGCGGCGAAGACGGAGCCGTCGACTGGGACTGGGTCGACCTCGCGCGAGGTCGTGATGAAGAGGGTCGCGAGGTCGGCGCCGCCGAAGGTGGCTGCGGTGATATGCGTCGTTCCGGGGACGGAGACCTGCTCAGCACTCGGGACGATCCCGGCTCGTAGCAGTTGACTGTGCCATCGCCCCAGAGCGCGACCCAGAGGCGGCCGTCGCGGTCAACGGTCATGCCGTCCGGGTACGCATCGCCGCGGGTCAGGTCGACGCTCACGCCGCCATCAGTCCATCGCGGTCCTCGTCGATGTCGTAGCGGCGGACGCAGCGGGTGAGGGTGTCGATGTAATACGCGCCGGACGACGCCTCGTCGAAGACGAGCCCGTTCGGGATGCCCTGCCCGCTGAGGACCGAGACCGGGCGGTCGGCCGGGTCGCCGAGCCGGTACAGCACCCCCGTACCTTCCCGCGGCTCGT
>CAVRND010000009.1:0-34163 GCA_963722495.1 uncultured Alphaproteobacteria bacterium
CGTCAATCGAAAATGCAGGCTGCATGCCCGAAACTCCCATTCCACGCTTGACTCTGGTGCTCGGCGGCGCGCGATCGGGCAAGAGCCGCTACGCCGAGGAGCTGGTGATGCGCGCGGCGCCGCCGTGGACTTACGTGGCGACGGCGGAGGCCTTTGACGGGAGATGACCGAACGCATCGCGGATCATCGCCAGCGGCGCGATGGGAACTGGCAAACGCTCGATGCTCCGCTGCGACCTTGCGGACGCCGTCGCCGGACATCCGGGCCGGCGCTGATCGATTGCCTGACACTGTGGCTCTGCAACGTGATGCTCGCCGGGGGGACATCGAAGCCGAGAGCGGACGCCTGCTCGCCGCCCTGGCCGGGCGCCGGGGCCGCTGGTCGCCGTGTCGAACGAGGTCGGGCTCGGGCTGGTGCCGGAGACGCCGCTCGGGCGCGCCTTCCGCGACGCGCAGGGACGGCTCAATCAGCGCGTCGCAGCAGCGGCCGATCGCGTGATCTTCATGACGGCCGGCCTGCCTCTCAGCTTGAAGTAAGTCGCTTTTAGACGGCGCGTTCGACGGCGTTTGGCTCGAGGAGCCCGGCGGCGACGGCCAGGCGATGCACGATCAGCAGCGCCAGGAAGGCCACGACCTCGACGAGGCCACGTAGGCGACGACGCGGTGTTGAAGGCGCCTTCGCCATTCGACAGCACAAGGCTCGCCGCATACAGCACCGCCTCGTAGGCGAGGAAGGCGACCGGCAGCGCGGCACGAACCGCGACCAGCGCCCGCTGGGGCAAGGCGGACACGACGGCGCGCGCGGCATAATAGCCGGCAACGGCGCCCAGCCGCATGGTGAACCCCAGTAGTAGGCCTGCGCCTGATGCGGGTAGCCGAGAAGGTGAAGCCTAGATCTGGTTGGCCAGCCAGACGGCGCCGATGAGCAGAAGACCATCGCGCCGGTCCGTGTCGAAGGCGGCAAGCGCAGCCAGGGCAGCGAAGGGACGGCGCAGGCGAAGACGCCAGTCATCAGCAGCGTTCCGACCGTCAAAAGGCCGATCCACAGCAGTCGGCGCTCGGTGCCGGTGGAGGAAGATTGCATGGTCCCGTTCCCCTAAAGAATCCCGTGTTTTGCGGCGCGCGCACGGCGCGACGGCTCTGGGCCGGAAGCTATGCCATTCGCACGGCGATGAGAAGCAGCAACATCGTCTCGGTCACCTCGATGCCGGCGCCAAGGCAATCCCCGGTCACACCGCCCAGCCGGTACTTCCAGTAGGCAGCGATGGCCGGAACGATCACCAGGGCGCCCAGCAGCGCCGGCGCCAGCCAGGCGCTGAGGAGCGCGAGAACAACGCCTTCGACCGCAACACCCCGGTTGTCGATGTGCCAGGCGAAGCGCTCGCCGGTGCCCGTTGTCAGCGGCGGAACGGCCGCGCTCCAAACCGTGGCGCCCCAGCGCGCCCAGGCCGGGATGAGCACCAGAGCAACAAGGGCCGGCGGTCCGGCAATCTCATGCAGCAAGACGACCTTGGCGATGAGCTGCAGGGTGATGGCGATGACCCCGAAGGCGCCGACGTGCGGGTCGCGCAGCACGTCGAGGAAGCGTCCGGGCGACCGGTGCGCGGCGCCCACGGCATCGGCGACATCACTGAGGCCGTCCAGGTGCAGGCCGCCGGTCACCCAAACCCAGGCAGCGAGCGCGAGCAGTGCGCCGATCCACGGCGAGGCGAGTGCGCCGGTCCATAGCGCGGCAGCGACGACCGCGCCGACGATGGCTCCGACCACCGGGAACCAGAGCGCCGAGCGTGACAGGTCGGCCGGATCGAAGACGCCGATCGGCGGCGCCGGCAGACGGGTGAGGAACTGCAGCGCGTGCGAGAACGAACGGATGTGAGGGTTGAGGTTCATGGCTGCGCCACTTCGATGATCTCACCCCAAAGACCGGAGTCCTTGTCGCGGCCGGCGTGCAGGCTGATGCGCGTGCCGGGGTCGATCTTGAACGCCCACAGACTGGCGAAGGGCATACCACAGACCAGCGCCAGCGCGGCGCGGATCGGCCCGGCGTGGGTGACGACCAGAACGCCATCGTCGGCCGCGCCGGCAAGCAGCCGGTCGATGGCACGCGATACGCGCGCCGTCAGCTGAGCCAGCTCTCGCCCGCAGGGGCGCCCGGTGCATCGGGGCTGCTATAGAGGGCAGCGAGCGCGGCGGCAGTGTTGGCATCAGTGTGCAGTTCGTCGATCGTGCGGCCGTCCCAGTCGCCGAAGTCGACCTCGGCCCAGTCGTCATCGACGCGCAACGGCGTACCCGATGCGCCAGCAAGCCGCTCGGCGGCGGCACACGTACGCAGGCGCGGCGACGTGACGATCGCGCCCCACTGCCGCCCGTCGTCTGCCGCGCGAACTGCGCCCAACCCTTATCCGACAGGGCCGGATCCGTCCGCCCGAGCAGCCGGCCGGGCGTCTCCGTCTCGCCGTGGCGCAGGAGATCGATCCGCAGTCATGGCGCGGGACCGGCGATGCGCGCTTCCTCGAACGTCGCCATTTGCGCGTGCAGCGCGCAGGCAAGGCGCAGGATGGGCAAAGCGACGGCAGCGCCCGAGCCTTCGCCGAGGCGCAGCTTGAGGTCGAGGATCGGCTCGGCGGCGAGCGCCTCGAGCACGAGGCGATGCCCACGCTCGAGCGAGCGGTGCGAGTAGATCAGCCACGGCGCGCAGGTGGGATTGATGCGCATGGCGGCGAGCGCGGCAGCGGATACGATGAAGCCGTCGACGAGCAGCGGCGTGCGCGCCTGCGCGGCGGCGATGATGGCGCCGGTGAGCGCGGCGATTTCCAGCCCACCGACGCAGGCAAGGACGTCGCAGCGGCGCGGAAGATGTGTCGAGGCCATGCTTGCCGAGCGCGGCGGCGATCACTTGCGCCTTGTGGTTGATGCCGTCGGCATCGAGCCCCGTCCCGGCGCCGACGAGATCCTCGGCGCGCGCGTCGAGCAGCGCCGCGGCGATCGCCGCCGCGGCCGTGGTGTTGCCGATGCCCATCTCGCCGAGAATGAGCAGGTCGGCGCCGCTTTCATCGCCCGCTCGGCGGCGCGGCGCCCGGCGCCCAGCGCGAAGTCGACCTCTTCCCGCGTCATCGCCGGCTCAATGCGAGAAGTCGCGTGTCCCGCAGCGCGGCTTGTCCGTCAACACACCCTCGATGTTGCCGGCCGCCAGCGTGCCGGCATCGACGACGGTGAGCGGCACACCGAGCTCGCGTGCCAGCACGGCAATCGCCGCGCCCCCGCCGGCGAAGTTGTGCAGCATCTGCACGGTGACGTCCGACGGATAGGCCGAGACGCCCCGCGCGGCGATCCCATGGTCGCCGGCGAACAGCACGATGGGCGCCTGCTGCGCGCGCGGGCGTTCCGTCGCCTGCAATGACGCAAGGCGCACGGCCAGTGCTTCGAGGACGCCGAGTGAACCCGGTGGCTTTGTCAGGATGTTCTGGCGCGCCTCCGCGGCCGCACGACTTTGTACGCACGGCGACGGACAGACGGTCTCGACCCAATTCTCGTTCACACAGACCCTCGGCTTCGACCCAACTCCAACTGCGGGGCACAATGGCCGCCGCCGTCGCGGCGTCAAGGCGCTTCGTTGGTGACGATCAAGCGCTGCGGGCGCGTTTGGTATCGAGGAAGGCCGCAACCTGTGCGGCGTGCATGGGCTTGGAGAACAGATAGCCCTGCATGGTGTCGCAGCCCATGGCGCGCAGCAGCGTCAACTGCGATTGGGACTCGACGCCCTCGACGGTGACCTTGATGCCGAGGCTCTGGCCGAGATGGGCGATGGTACGGACGATGGCCATGTTATCCGAGTTGGACTCCATGTCGCGCACGAACGAGCGGTCCACCTTCAGCCGGTCGATGGGCAGCTTCTTCAGATGCGACAAGGAACCGAAGCCGGTGCCGAAATCGTCCAGCGCGATTTCGACACCGATGTCGTGCAGCGTCTGCAGGGCGATGGCAACGCCATCGGCACCGCGCCCCAGGAACACGCGCTCCGTCACCTCTACGCAGAGCCGCTGCGGCGGCACCCTGTACTCTTCCAGCTTAGCGCGCACGAACTCGGCGAAGGTGCCCAGGGCGAAGTCGGCCGAGGTGACGTTAATGCCGAGCCGTCCATAGTCGAGACCTTGCCGCCCCCACGCGGCGGCCTGGCGGAGCGCGCTGTCGACGACCCACTTGCCGACGTCGGCGGCCGACTTTGGGTCGTCGAAGACATCGTCGAACTCGGCCGGCGTCAACAGCCCGCGGCGCGGATGGTCCCAGCGCAGCAGCGCTTCGAAGCAGACCGGCTCCCCGGGCGCGAAGGAGACGATCGGCTGAAAGACGAGATGCAGCTCGTCCGACAAGAGGGCACGTTGGATGTCGCGCCGCAGCTCATACGTTGTCTCGAACGAGGCACGCATCTCCGGTACGTAGAACTGATAGCGGTCGCGCCCCAAATCCTTGGCGCGATAGAGCGCGAGGTCGGCGTTCTTGAGCAGCTCGCTGGCCGACCGTGCGTCGGTCGGATAGACGCTAAGGCCCATACTGACGGTGCAGCGGTGCTGCACGCCGTCGATCGTGATCGGCGCCTCCAGCGCCGTGAAGACGGCTTCGATGGCATGTTGCAGCTTCGCGATTCCTGCCGGTCGCCGATGATGACGGCGAACTCATCGCCGCCGAGGCGCGCCACGCGACCGTACGGCGCCAGCGTTCTCTGCAGCCGAGCGGCGATCTCCTGCAAGAGTTCATCGCCCGCCGCGTGCCCCAGGATGTCGTTGGTGTCCTTGAAGCGGTCGACATCGATCAGTCCGACGGCGAACTTGCGGCGGTCGCCGGCCGCCTCCAGCATCGCCTCCAAGAGCTCGTTGAACTGCAGGCGGTTCGGCAATCCCGTCAGGCTGTCCTGTTTGGCGAGTTTCCAGAGCTGCTGTTCTAGTCGTTTACGCTCGGAGATCTCTTCGGTCAGCATCATCATGCCGCCGATGCTGTTGTCCTCCAGGTGCCAGGGACGCACCTCCCAGCGAATGACATTCGTCGATCCGTCGGCCCTCTGGAATACTTCCTCCGGTGCGGTTTCGATGGCACCGGCGAGAATGCGCTGATGCTTCGTCTTCCAGCGCTCCGGGGCATCGGGAAATACATCGTAGTGGCTGCGGCCGACGAGCGAATTTGTCGGGAAGGTGGTAGTCCTGCAGCCAGCGATCGGTATGTGCGACGTAGCGCATGTCGGTGTCGAACATGGCGACGGCCGCGGGCGCGTGCTTGATGAAGGCCTGGAGGGTCGCATTTGCCCGCGTGAGCTCGGCTTCGGCGCGCCGCTGGTCCGTCACATCGACATAGGTGTTGAGGTGCGCGCCCCCCTCGACCGGAACGCAGCGTATCTCCAGGACCCTGCCTGACGTCTCGTTGCGCTCCGTCGTGATCGGCACCGGGCTGAGCAGCGTATCGAGGCGAGCTTTGACCACCTGCTCGACCGACCCCGGCCCGTAGTCGCCGCGCTCGGCCCGATAGCGGACGAGCGTCTCGAGCTTCGGCGGCTCGCCAATGAAGAAGGAGTCGGGCAGTTCGAGCAGCGTGCGATAGAGCCGGTTACAGGCAACGAGCCGCAGCTCGCGATCGATCAGTGCGAGACCGCCGGGGAAATTGTCGATGGTTGCCTGCAGCGTTTGCGCCTGCTGCCGGATGGCCGTGATGTCGGTGCTGATGGTGATGAACCGCTCGATCTCGCCATCATCGTTGAAGCGCGGAATGACGATGGACTCAAAGCACACATCGGCTCCGCTCTTGGCGCGATCGCGCAGCTCGCCGCGCCAGGTGCTGCCGGCGTGGACCGTCTCCCACATCTCCGTCGAGAGAGTCGCGCGTCTGCCGTCCCGGGCTTAGCATCTCGTACGATCGGCCGACGAGCTCGGCTTCCGCATAGCCGACGACCTCGCAGAAGCGGTCGTTGACCTCCAGGATGAAGCCGTTGGGATCGGTCACGGTGATGCAGAAGTGCTCTTCGAGCGCTTGCCGGTAGCCGTCGAGACGATCGGTAATCTGGCTGGGCTTGGCGATGCTGGGCGGCGAGACAAAACTCGACGGCTGGCCCGGCGGCCGACGCAGAGCGTCCGCTAGAGCGCGCAGCCTGCCGCTGAGGTAGCCAAATAGGTCCACACGCACGCGGAAGCTCCGCTCTATCGTGCATCGATTAGAGCGTGCAAAGCTTAACCCCAGGCTTATTTGCGTGTGTTCTGGCGCAGCCTGATTTTCTGCCGGCAGACGGATTGGGGCCGTGCGCGCAGTGGCCAGAGCGCGGGAGCCGCGATAGAGCCGCGGATCAGCGGGTGTTGCTCCCATCGCGGGAGGCAGCGACCGACCGCTTCTTATCCTTGCTGGCCAACGCGCCGGCGCTCGATTTACCCTTCCGGTCGGGCGCGAACGAGCGCTCCCTGGGGGCAACCTTGCTTTTTGTGGCTGCCTCGGCCGTTTTTTTTGACCCGCCCGCCATGTGTTGTTCCTCCATCTTGTTCTCGCGGCGAGCAACGCCGGAGCGCACCTTCTTGTTCCGGCTCTCACTTGTCGGGCTCGCGGTCCCGACGGGGAAAAATGAGATCTGAATTGACTGATCCGAACATCTTGGAGAGCTGGTCTGCGCGTCGGCTATCTTCACTCTGTGGCGCCTGAAGCGCCTCCACGGAAACGTTACCGTTCGAGGCTCGGATACGGCAGGCAGAAGCAGACGCGCACTGACGTGAACTCGATGTCCGCAAGGGCCAGAAGCCGACGCTCGCATGGACGAAAGCTCTTGGCAGCGCCGGGAATGACTGGCAACGCGATTGCTATCTGTGACCTCGCGCACCGACAGCTCCTCACGTACCAATTGGACGCCCGACGTCGTCGGGAAGCTCTCGCCACTTCGAGCGAGCTTGTCGTCTCTGTCCGGCGGGCGCGTATGAAGAATATGCTCGATGTCCAAGCGGACGCTGGTCGCGGCCAGCGGCGCACGGCGACCGGGCCCTCCACGCAGCTTGACCCCATATATAGCGACGGTCGCGCAGCTGGCCGAGCTGGCATGCGTATTCGGGCAATTGCGCGGGGCGGCGTCGAAAATTGGCGCCGCAGGCTGGGCTCCAACGTGGACCCCGGTAGCGTACGCCAGTTTGGATCTCGAACCGCCGTGGGGCGCTGGTGGTACAGCCTGCCAGTTCGCTGGCAGCTGATGATCTCGATTTCGTTCATCAGCATAGGAGCCGTGCTGCTCTCCATCCTACTCGCCGTTGTCGATGCGCGCAGCCGCGTCGAGGTCGAGGTCACGTCGTCGATGGAGCTCGCTCAGCAGCTCGTCAACGACATGGTGAAGCGCTTGGCCTCTGACGGGCAGATGACTGAGCTTCTCGACGTTATGCCGGAACAGCTCAAATACGTGCGGCATGCGCGGATTCTGGTGAGCGACGGCCACGGTGAGCTTGTGCAAGTTGCACCGGACAGAAGCGCCGATCGCAGCTTAGTCGTGCATCCAGAACGCGCGCCCCAATGGTTTGCAGACCTCGTCGGCCCGACAGTCGGCACCCGCGAGGTGCGCGTGGTTCTGCGAGAGAACACGATGGGCACCATCGTCATCGTGGGGGAGCCACGCGACGAGCTTGGCGAGGTGTGGGAAGAGGTCTCGCGGCGCGCGGTGATCTGGCTGGGCATCAGTGCGATGATGCTCGCTCTTCTGTATGTCGTGCTGGGGCGGTTGCTCAATCCACTGATCAGCCTAGCCGGCGGGATGCAGGAGTTGGAGGACGGACACTACGGAACGCGCTTGCCGGAGCCGCCCGTTCGCGAGCTGGCAGCGATCGCCGGACGCTTCAATTTACTGGCGGAAGCTTTGGAAAAGGCCAGAGCGGAAAACAGCCGCCTGTATCGCAATCTGATAGCGCTGCAAGAGGACGAGCGGCGACAAGTCGCCAACGAGCTTCACGACGAGGCGGGACCCTGCCTTTTCGGCATCACAGCCAACGTCTCCTCTATCGGGCGGCTCGCCGAGCAGGCGGCAGTGGCGCAAACCAATCCCATCAAAATGCGGGTCGAGGAAATTTTGACGGTGGTGTCCCGTCTGAAGACCATCAACCGCGACTTGCTTCACCGGCTGCGGCCGGTCGAACTCGGCAGCATACCCTTGGAGGAGCTCATCGTGAGCTTAGTGGCCGGATTCGAGCGCCGGCACCCGGACATGACCTTCTCCGTTGCCACTAGTTCCCTTGCGCGTGGATATGGCGAAGCCGTAGACCTGACCTTATTCCGTTGCGTGCAGGAGGCTTTGACAAATGCCATGCAGCATGGTGGCGCCTCACGCGTGCGGATCGACATTCGGGAAGAGCTCGATGGCGCGGACGGCGGCCAATCCACCCGCAGGCTCCATTTGCTGATTCACGACAACGGTAAGGGCTTCGTCGCCGGCGTAACTTTAGGGATAGGCCTGACGGCAATGCGAGAACGGGTGCGCGGTATCGACGGCACGAGCAGCATCGATAGCTCGCCAGAGCGCGGCACGACCATCTCCGTGATCGTGCCTCTGCACAATACCAAACCAGCGCGCACCGCAACCAAAGTGATCGAAGGCGCCTCCTGATGCATGTTCTTGTTATCGACGATCATCCGATCGTCATCCAGGGATGCCGTAGACTTCTCGAAGATATAGGCGTCGACGAGATCTACGTCGCCGCCAGTCTCTCGGAGGGCTTTAGGCTCTACCGCCAGAAGCATCCCGATATGATCATCGTCGACTTGTCGATGCAGTCGGGGGCGCTTGGAGGGCTATCGTTCATACGGCGCCTACGCATCCACGATCGGCGCACGCCGGTATTGGTACTGAGCATGCACTCAGATCGGATGATCGTCAGTCGGGCGCTAGAGGTCGGCGCCAATGGTTACCTGCTGAAGGATACTTCGTCGGGAGAATTCTTGAAGGCGTTCCGCAGCGTGCGCGACGGCCAGCACTATCTCAGTCATGAGCTCGCTTCGCAGTTGGCCTTCATGGAGGCGCGCGGGGACCGCAATCCGCTCGGTCGAATGACGTTGCGCGAACTGCAGACGCTGTCGCTCATCGCCGACGGGAAGGCATATAGCTTTATCGCCGAAGAGCTGCACGTCAGCTACAAGACGGTGGTCAACACTTGCGCGCAGCTCAAATCAAAGCTCGGCGTGCGCACGCTTCCGGAGCTGACGCGCATTGCGATTCAGAATTTGCCGCAAACGCCTGGAAAGCGCGCGTGGAGCGTTCGTGGCGATGCACCCATCGCCCGATCAAACTAGGCTGGCACCTGCCTGTCCGATACGCATCCCCAGCCGGCCAGCACCCAGCCCCTGCGGTTCTGCTCCAGCCACTGCAGCGCCTCGTTGATATCGGTATTGCGGCACACCTCTCCAGGAGGCGGCACGAGGTAGTGCGTGATCCAGTGCTCTCGATGCGCCCGGTCGCAATCTCCCTCGTGGCAATACTCGAACTTTAGGACCTGCCCAGGTTGGCCGTCAGGCAACCTGACGATGCGCGTGCGGCAATCATCGCCCGCAGCCATGCAGTGAACCTGAACGTTTCCATCGTTTCCAGAACGCACCGAAACCGGTGCGAAGAAAATCAAAAGTAAGCCGATGAGGGGAAGGGAACGCCGGAGAAGCCGGTTCATGGGAAACCCCTTAAGTTGAAGCTCAACCCACCGAACGTGGGGCGGTTCCACCAGAGGCGTTCCCAGCGACAGTTTCTATTTGCCGCAAAGCGTACGCTTGAGTTGCAGTATCCTCAAGATTGAAAAAGAACCACTTGCTGCGCGAAATCTCGCCGCCTCTCCCCAGCGGGAAGAAGCCGATTTTCCAACGCGGTACGATCGCCGCGCGCGCGGCTCAGACGATCTTCTGCTCGATCGCAATGCTGATCAACTGGGAGGGGGTGCGGGCGCTGAACTTTGCCCGTAGTGCCGCGCAGGTCACTGCGACGGTCTTGTACGACACGTTGATGAGTGCCGCGATCTCCGACATGCTTTTGCCCTTGGCGAGAAGACGCAACACCTCCCGCTCGCGCGCAGAAAGCGATCCCCCGCCTTCGCCCGCACCAACGCGCAAAAAGGCGACTTTCTGGGCCATTTCCGGCGCCAACGAGTACCCGCCGCTGTGGACCGCCCGGATCGCGGTCAGGAAATTTTGCGGATCGTCGCTCTTGCTGAAGTAACCGCGGGCGCCGCACTCGATGCCCTGCGCGGCGAACATTGAATCGTCATTCATGCTGAACATCAGTATCCGCGCCGACGGATCGCGAGTCACCAGTCGCCGAGCGAGTTCGAACCCAGAGATATCGGGCAGGTTGATGTCGATGACCGTGACATCCGGCTTCTCAGCGGCATGGATTTCCTGAGCGCTGGCCGCGTCGCGGGCCTCAATCATCTCCATGTCGCGCGAGCGTGCAATCAGCGCCCGGCAACCCGACAGGACGATCGGGTGATCGTCGACGACCAGAACCTTCATCAAAGTGCTCATGTCGGCTTTTCCAATGGAACTGTATAACATACCCCATGGGCGTTGTCTTGATAGCCGGTTGCACCCGGAGGCCACGGCAGCGTTGCCCAGGCTCAGGAGCACGGCATGTCGATCCGCTTTCGGCTCAACTTACTTTTCATGGCGCTGCTCTCGCTCGCGCTGGTCACTTTCCTGCTCGCCATGTTCGTCAGCGCCGGTCCTCGGATCCAGGCCGAGAATGACAGCATCATGCGGTTGGCCAAGGAGTTCGTTGAGACCACCATTGAGAGCCTGCAGGGCACGACTGATCCGGGAAAGCGCCTGGAAGTGCTGCTCGACGGCCTAAAGGACCTACGTCATGTCCGCATCTATCGCGCCGGCGACCACGACGCCCAGGCAGCTGCGGATGCGCCACCGGGTGGTGAGGCGCCCGCTTGGCTCAGCCGCCTAGCCGATCCGTCTCCCGTCCTGGAAATACCGGTTTCGGTGAATGGTGAGGATTTTGGAAAGCTCGTGGTCGCGCCGCGCGCCGAGCACGAGGCGGCAGAAATCTGGGAGTCGATCGTCACCGTTACCGTCGTCGGCGGCATGCTCGCCGTCGCGACGTTGCTCCTGATGAGCCTGCTGATCGGCCATCTTTTGAAGCCCATTCGCATGGTGGGCGATGCGTTGATGGCCCTCGACAACGGCCGGTACAATGTGATCGTGCCGGAGACCGGACCACCGGAAATATCCGATATCTGCCGCAAGCTGAACCGTTTCGCGGCAACGCTGGAAGGCACCATCTCGGAAAACAGGCGGCTCGCCGAGCGGATCATCTGCGTGCAGGACGAGGAGCGGAAAGATCTCGCCCGCGAGCTGCACGATGAGCTAGGTCCCTACCTTTTTGCGATCAGAGCCGCTGTAACCGCGCTAAACACCGAACTCCAGCAGGGCGGTAACGATCGTGCGGTGTTGCTGGAAACCTGCGGCGCGTTGGTTGAGCCCATGGAAATGATCCAGCGCGTCAACGGGCGCGTGCTGCAAAAGCTTCGTCCGGAGGGGCTTGAGGAATTCGGTCTCAAGGCAAAGCTGACCTCACTCGTTGCGCTCCTGCAACAGAACCACCTCGATATGACAATCAATTTGGAGGTTTCCGATGCCCTTCCGCATCGGGATGAGACGAGCAACCTCACAATTTACCGTGTCGTTCAGGAAGGTCTGACGAATGCGTTCAAACATTCCGATGCGTCTGTCATCGACATCACGGTCGAGCCCGCGGACAAGAGCGACGTGCCGGCGGCGCTGACGGATGTCTCACGAGAGGTCGTCCGTGTGACGGTCTCTGACAACGGTAAGGGGCTGCCAGACCAGATAAAGCCGAGCTATGGCATCGCCGGCATGACGGAACGGGTGTGGGCCACTGGCGGCGAAATCAGCATGGCGAACAGATCTGGTGGTGGGGTCAAACTCGACGCGTGGGTGCCGGTCTCCAGCACTGCCACCGGAGTGGCAGAGGGCACGCTCGCAACCGGTCAACCCTTTTTTGCCCGGAAGCGCTTGCCGTGAGTGGCAATGACTCTTCCAAAGTCTGAGATTTGAATGCCATTTTCCACGCGATAGCAGTGGAAACTGGATCGAAAGGCCATGGGAAATTGCGAAGTAAGCAATGGGCTTTTTGCTCCTCGTAGCGTTCGAGTAGTCACCCTTCCAAAAAGTGGGGTGATCGGGGGGAGTATCAGTAATGCGTTCAAACCGCGCCCTAGTTGCGTTCGCGGCCGCCTTTTTGAGTATTGCCGGACCGGTCCTGGCACAGGACCCGCCAACGCCGGCGCCGCCAGCCGATCAGCTGCCGCCCGTGGACGTAATCCAGAAGCAGCCGGCACCCGCGCCGAAAGCCGTCAAGAAATCTGCCGCCAAGAAGAAGTCGACCGTCTCGCCGACGCCAGTCTCCGCTCCGGTCGAGCCCACCGCATCCGACGCGATGCCTTACTATGGCCCCGCCGGCGGGCGCGGCGCTGCACAGCGCGCTGAGAACGGGCCCTCCTCACCGATCGATCCGCTGGACGGAATCCTGCCGGGGAACTTGCAGGGCTTCCCTTCGGCCGGCACTGCGGTCACCACGAGCAGATTGAGGAGTTCCAGCCGCGCACCGTGAACGAGGCTGTTCACACGCGTTCCCGGCGTGCAACGTCGTGAACGACGACGGCTTTGCCCGCCACGGCGGCATCGGCATCCGCGGCTCGCCGCCCCGCCGCGGCCGCAAGGTGCTCATGCTGGAGGACGGCGTCTCCCTCAACATGAGCCTGTGGCTCGACCCGTCCGTCCACTACATGCCGCCGCTCGATCGCGTCGAGACCATCGAAGTGTCTGCGCGGCACCGTCTCAACTACGGCCCCAACAACAACCACGGCGTCGTCAACTTCAAGAACATGTCGCCCGTTCGGCGCCAACGAGACGGAGATCGGGTCCACCGTCGGCAGACGTAGAACGACGCCTGGCAAGAACGACGGCTTTATCCGAGGACGACGGCGAAGTCTGCACACGAGCATCGGGGACCGCTCAGACGTGTCGAGCACCTGGCACGTACACACGCGGCAGATGTCGGGCAACGTCGGCGCGGTGCTTTCCTACAGCGGCGCCGACGTCAACGGCGCATGGGACACCGAGCGCCTCCGTTACAACGACATCTATGGCGCCCTCGGCTGGAAAGGCGTCGACCAGGACCTGACAATTTCGGGCGTCTACTTCCGCCAGCGCGATCACTACGACGAGGCGAACTTCGAGGGCGAGGAAGATCCGGGCGAGCCGTCCGCAGACGAACTGTTCCGCCAGGTTGCGCACTGCAAATCGTGCTTCGATCCAGGGTCGCGCTTCAATACCTACAACGCCGATGTGGTGCGGCTGCAGGTGACGCATAACTATTACCTGGACGACGACACGACCATTACGACGCGCGCCTACGGCCAGTTCCACCGTCGTGACCGGTACCAGAATTATGACGGAGCCGATCCGACGGACGACGACGCACAGGAGGGTCTGTCGCCGATAGCCGGCTACTTCGACGACAACGGCGATGCAGTCTACGCGGCGTTCGTGCCCGAAGGCTCCATGCTCGGCCGCTTGCGCACCTATAAGCACTATGGTGCCGAGGTGCGCGGCGAATGGGCCAATCGCAACTTCGCGGGTGGGATGACGCAGGACATCCAGGCAGGCCTCCGCTTTGAGAAGCACAACTTCACCAACCGGAACTTCTTCGGCAACCAGGGCCAGGTCTTGGAAGATGGGGACGAGGATGGCCTGACCACGTTCAACCGGTCCTACTCCGCCGACGCCTACTCGGCCTTCGTGCAGACGGCCATTCACGTGACGCGCGACTTCTCCGTCACGCCCGGCGTGCGGCTCGAGCACTATCGCGCCGAGCGCAAGACTTATGCCTTGAGCATTGAAGAGGGTGAGGGTGAAGAGGAAGACTGCGACGACATCGAGGATCTCAACGGCGATCCTTACTATCCCGGCGCCAGTTCGGAGTGCGGAATAATTCCGCTGGTTGCTCCAGGCGAATTCCGCACAAGCGAAAGCTTCACCAGGACGAACGTGCTACCCGGCGTCGCCCTTGCGTACACCGGTCTTTATCGGAGCACGGTGTACGGCGGCTACCATCGCGGCCTCACCATGCACGTGCTGCGCGAGGAAGCCTTCCCAGCAAAGGACGAGCTCGGCGACAACTTCCAGATCGGTTGGCGCTCGACGGCTCTGCTCGGCGTCACCTTCGACATCGCCGCTTTCCACAACCGGATCCAAGACTTCCAGATTAAGGGCTCCGGGCTGACGGCTGACGGCAACAACATCTACTCGACCGTCGACCGCGTCGACATCAACGGCTTTGAAGTCTACGGCCGTCTCGACGGCCGCCCGTTGATGGGCGGCGGCAACTACAATCCCTTCTTCGAGGGCAACTACACCTTCGCCGACGGAACCATCAAGCAAGGCGAAAGTGACGGCGAGTTCGTAGTCGGGAATCAGATCCCGGAGGCCTCCCGCCATGTCGCCGCCTTGACGCTCGGTCTCGAGCACGCTTCGGGCTGGGACTTTAGCGGCACCTATACGTTCCGCGGCGAGTTCTTCACCGACGAGTCGAACACCTTGTTCGACCAGGAAGGCGAGAACGGTCTTGTTCCGAGCGTCTGGTTGCTGTCGGCGCGCGGCAATTATCGCATACCCGGCACCGGCACGACGCTGTTCGTCGCCGGCGACAACCTCACGGACGAACTCTACATCTCCGACCGCGAGGATGGTGTGAAGCCCGGCATGGGCCGCACCTTCTGGGGAGGCGCGAAGATCAAGCTACAGTAGCCATCGCGCACCACGCACCGCGGCTTCTGCAGCTGTCGCCGTCCTTATCCCCCAGGGTAAGGGCGGCGCTTCTTTATTCAGCCGCGAGCGTAGGGCGTTTCTGCCCGATCGAAGTTGCCTCGTAGAACTGGTCGTCCGCCGATCACGGCGGATGACACGGTTGTGAATAGGGTAAAGCCGGCCCGCGAATTTCAGGCGAGGCTGATGTTATCTAGCCTTTCAAAGCGGCCCGGGAATTGCGCGTCCCCTGAACGTCAGAACTTTCACGTCCACGTGGGAAAGCCACCCCTATCGGGGTTGGAACGTGTTGCATACCGTCCGCTTGCCACGCTCTTGCGGCCGGACGCCGAGATGACCGCTTCCTCCATTGGGCCTTCCCGACGCCCGGCTGCATTTTCCCGATTTGAGCGCGGGCAACAAAGTTAAGTCGCCGAGGCGGAGGGGCTCCTGACGCCCTAGCGGCAATACAAAACGGAAAGCCGAACGCAATCCGGCATGTCCGCGGCGCGACTGGATGCAGTCGAGCCGCAGCGCGGAGGTGTGCGTCGAAGGCTTCAGGTGGGGCACTCGTGAAAGGCAAGGAGAGGAAACAAAGATGATACGCAATTCCGTCCTCCTGCTGTCGGGCCTGTTGATGGTCTCGACGGTAGGAATTACTGCTCCGGCGGTCGCCGAGACGGCGTCCGAGGAGATCGACGCACGTGCAAAGAATCCCGATTGGTGGCCGGCGCCCGGTCGCGACAACAAGCTGACGCGGCACAGCAACCTCAAGGACATCAACCTCGATAACATCGGCAAGCTGAAATACGTCTGGTCGCAGTCGACGGGCGCTCTGCGCGGCCATGAGGGCCAGCCGGTCGTCGTCGAGCATGACGGCAAGCCGATGATGTTCTTCTCGTCGGGCTGTCCGAACATGGCCCAGTGCAACATCGTGCAGGCACTCGACCTCACCGATCCCGACAATCCGATCCAGGTCTGGAACTACGTCAAGAAGACCGATCGCGATGAATCGGCCGTGCCGCGCGCTTGCTGCGACACCGTCCATCGCGGCGTGAACTACGCCAAGGGCAAGGTGATCTATCACACGCTCGACGGCTTCGTGATCGCCCTCGATGCCTCCACCGGCAAAGAGGTCTGGGTCGTCAAGCACGCCTACCCTGAGAAGGGTGAGACGATCACCGGCCCGACCCTGATCGCCGAGAACCTCGTGATCGCCGGCTTCGGCGGCGACGAGTTCGCCGCCCGCGGCCGTCTGACCGCCTACGACATCGAGACCGGCAAGGTGGTATGGAATTGCCATTCGACCGGTCCCGACAAGGATGTCTGCCTGACGCCCGATACCAACAAGGCCAATCCGCACTTCGGCACGGCCGGCAAGCGACATCGGCATCACTTCGCTATCCCGACGACAAACGGCGGCGAGTGGAAGATCGGCGGCGGTTCGTACTGGGCTTGGGGCAGCTACGATCCCGAGCTCAAGCTCGTCTTCTGGTCGACCGGCAACCCCGGTCACTGGAGCCCCAGCTATCGCTGCGGCGACAAGACCCACGACGAGTGCAACACCGGCAAGTGGGACAACAAGTGGTCGATGACCATTTTCGCCCGCAAGGTCGACACCGGCGAGGTCGTCTGGGCCTATCAGATGACGCCCTTCGACCAGTGGGACTATGACGGCGTCAACGAGAACATCCTCACCGACATGGACATCGACGGCAAGAAGGTCAAAGCGCTCACGCACTTCGACCGCAACGGCTTCGCCTACGTTCTCGACCGCACGAACGGCACGCTGCTGCGCGCCAACAAGTTCGTGACGGTCGATTGGGCCGAGAAGGTCGACCTCAAGACCGGTCGCCCGATCAAGGTTCGCGAGCACTCGCCGTTCGAGATCGGCCGCAACACGCCTGCTTGCCCGTCGGCCATGGGTGGCAAGGATCAGCAGCCGTGCTCTGTCGATCCGAAGGATCCGTCCAAGTTCTATTGCCCCACCAACAACTGGTGCATGGAGGACGAGCCTCAGGAGCGCACGCACACGCAGCAGGGCACGGTCTACGTGTTCGCCAACGTGTACATGTATCCTGAGAAGCCCGGCATCTCCGGCAAGATCAAGAAGTTCGACGTGCTCACGGGCAAGGCGGACTGGGAGATTCCGGATCCGTATCCGAACTGGGGCGGCACGATGGACACCGACGGTGGCCTCATGTTCTACGGTTCGAACAACGGTGACTTCCGCGCCGTCGATCGCAAGTCAGGCAAGGTCGTCTGGCAGCAGCGGCTCGGCTCGGGCATCATCGGCAACCCGATCACCTACAAGGTAAAGGGCAAGCAGTACGTATCGATCTTCGCCGGTCTCGGCGGCTGGATCGGCATCCCCGTCACCGCCGGTCTCGACATGGAAGACAAGTTCGGCGCGATCGGTGCGACGGCGATGGCCAAGGCTACGGGTCTCGACAAGATCCCGCAGGCGCGGCATGCTCTACACCTTCCGCGTCGGTGACTAAGGTCTCGCATTCGTAGACGAAAACAGTGGCGCCCGTGGCCTCCCAAGGCCCCGGGCGCCATTCCAATCCGATCGTGAACCAGGCGTTCCGGAATGAAATGCTTCTCTGCTTCTTCGTCGCTATTTGCGATCGCTGGCCTACTCCTATGCATCAGTTCGTTGGCACATGCGGCTGAACGCAAGGAATACGATCTATCGACTCCGTACGAGCAGCTGACGCCGGCGGAGATCGCATCCGCCAAGCAGGCGGCCAAGCGGCGCAAGATCAGCACCCTGTCGGTGTGTGCCGATCCGGGAAACATGCCGCTCTCCGACAACAAACAGCAGGGCTACCAGAACAAGATCATCGAGGCGGTCGCGGAGCATCTGGGTGCGCGCGTCAGCTATTTTTGGCGGCCCTACCTAGAGCGCGGTCTGACACGCGAGACGTTCGCCAACGACGAGTGCGACATCCTTCTCGACATGCCGTCGGATTCCTCTTCGGTTCTGACGACGATCCCGATCTACCGCTCGACCTACGTGTTCGCCTACCTCACGGACAGACACTACGACTTCAAGGGGCTCGACGATCCGCGGCTGAAGGAGCTGAAGATCGGCACTTACCAGCACTCTGCCATTCGCATCGTGCTGGCCAATCTCGGCATCAAAAACTTGAAGTCGTTGGCGATCATCACGCCGGACGCTGACCTGCGACCGGAGAACCAGCCGTGGCGGCAGGTTGAAAAGGTGGTTGACGGGCAACTCGACGTCGTCGGCGTTTGGGGACCATTCGCCGGATGGGTCAAGAAGGTCCAAGGCGCGCCCATCACATTGCAGCCCGTCAACATACTGGTGGACGACGTGCCGCTCGAGTTCAGCCTTTCGATCGGCGTGCAGAATACCGACGTCGTTCTGAAGTTCGTGCTCGACTACGCGCTGATGGCCAAGAAGGACGAGATCTCGACTATCCTCGCCGACTACGGCGTTCCGCTCGTCCAGTGCAGCGATTGCGTCGTCGCCGGCGACCTGCCTTCGCATGGCGCCTACGACAAGGCCGTCGCCAAGAAATACGAGGAGCGTTACCTGAAATCGGCAGCCGCGGTGCCGGCAACCAAGGCCGCGGCCGAAGATCAGATCGTGTCGCAAAAGCGGCTCGAGGAATGGCTCGCATCCGGAGCCGACATCAACGCCGAGCTGAACAATGCGGTTATGGCGTTCGATCCGGAGCGAACGAAGTTCCTGCTCAGCAAGGGCGCCGACGTAAACAAGATCAACGACCAGGGCTATGCGCCCCTCCACACCGCGGCGCGCAGCCGTAACTCCGACCTCGTCGCTTTGCTGTTGGAACACGGAGCTGACCCCAACCTGCCCGACAGCGACGGCATGAGCCCGCTCGTGCACGCAGTGATGCGTAATCACGTTCCTTCGATCGAGGCGTTGGCCGCCAAGGGCGCCGACCTCGAGCGGGAGAACCGGCAGGGCTACACGCCGCTCGAAATCGCTATTGGCGAGGATCAGCTGTTTGCGGCCAAGGCGCTGATCAAAGCGGGTGCCAAGGTTGGTACGGCCAACGGCAAGCAGAAGATCACGCCGCTGATGCTCGTTGCATCGCAGCTCAGCGCGCAAGCGCGTACTACGCACCTTGCCGGCGGCCCGACCCCAGTCGACATCGCCGAGCAGCTGATCGAGCACGGCGCTGAGGTCGATGCCAAGTCGGCGGCCGGCGTTACGCCGCTCATGGTTGCGGCGGGCCACAACAACGCGCCAATGATCGGGCTTCTGTTGGGAAAAGGAGCAAATTCGGCGCTCAAGAATAACCTTGGCAAGACAGCGCTCGACGTCGCACGTGAGGCCCATAACGACGTGGCGATCAGCGCGCTGCAATTGCTTTCAGTGCCGCAGCCAAACTGAGCGCTCAGTGTCGCATCTCAGCCAACGGTCGCGGAGATCATGAGAGATAACACCTTCAGAGCCGCCAGCCTCTTGCTACTCGCGAGCTTCACTTTAGCGGTGCCAGCCGATGCCTACCAACTGTTCGTCAGCAACGAAAAGGACAACACCGTCACCGTGCTCGACGGCGCGACGATGAAACCGGTGAAGCTCATCAAGGTCGGCAAGCGACCGAGGGGCATCCGCATCGCGCCAGACTTCAAGTCTGTCCTGGTGTGCGTAGGCGACGATGACGCCATCGACGTCATCGACACGACGAAATTGGAGGTCGTGCGCAGCATCCCCACGCTGGCCGATCCCGAGTATCTCGAGGTCGAGCCCAACGGCAAGCGGATGTTCATAGCGAACGAGGACGACGCCATGGTTTCGGTGGTCGACATCGCGTCGGGCAAAGTCGAGGCGGAAATTCCGGTCGGCATCGAGCCGGAAGGTATGGCCTTCAGTCCGGACGGCGCGCCACGCGGTGGCAACGTCTGAAATCGACCAGCATGGCGCATGTCATCGACACCACCAGCTTCAAGCTGATCGCCAACGTGCTCGTCGATACGCGTCCGCGCGCTGTTCTCTATGAGGACAGCGGCAAGCGCTTCTGGGTGACGTCGGAGGTCGGCGGTACGTTGGCAGTGATCGACGCGACGACATACAAAGTTACGAAGAAGATCGGCTTCGAGATCGAGGGCGTACGCTCCGAGCTCATCCAGCCACTCGGCATCCGCTTCTCCAAGGACGGCAAGCGCGGGTTCGTCGCGCTCGGCCGCGCCAACCGCATCGCGGTTATCGACGTCGAGAAGTTGGCGGTCACCAACTATATCCTGGTCGGTCAGCGGCCCTGGCACATGGAATTGTCGCCCGACGGCTCCAAGCTCTACGCCGCCAACGGCCTCACCAACGACGTCACGATCGTCGACGTGCCGACCCTCAGAGCCGAAAGGTCGGTTCCGGTGGGGCGCCTGCCGTGGGGCATCGCGATCAAGCCATGAAGGCACTTCAGAAACGATTGGAGAAGTCATGCAACGTCTATCGACAATCACTTTGTTGGCCGCAGCCGCAGCTTGCTTGGCGGCGGCCGCTCCGACAGCCGCCGAGGATGCTCTCGACCTGCCTCTGCGCAAGGCCGGTCAGTGGCAGCTGACAACCGCCATGGACGAGGGAAAGGGTCCGCGCCAGTCGATCCTCACCATGTGCATTGAAGCGGAGATGGAGAAGAAGACGGTTATGGCCAGCGGGTCTGAGCACCGCGCGAATTGCTCCAAGTATGAGGTCAAGAAGATTGGTGGCACCACGACCGTCGACGCTGAGTGCACTTACGATCAGCGCGCGGTGACGAGCCATACCGAAATGAGCGGTGACTTTCAGACCGTCTTCAAGGTCAAGATTGAAAGCACCACATCTGGCACCGCTCGCGGTCAACCCGTTTCGGTCAAACGTACTATCCTGCAAGAAGGAAAGTACGTCACGCAGAGCTGCGGCGATCTGCAAGCCGGCGAGGCGAAGGATCCTGACGGCCGCAAGGTGATGGTGCAATAGCGTCGGCACCCAAAACTGACGCTCGCGTGTCGAACGGAGGTTTTCATGCGCATCGGATCCATGCTGCCCGGCAAGCGTCCCTCATCGCAGAGAGCACGGCTGCGAGCCGCGTTTGCCGTCCTGTTCCTGGGCGTGCTTTCACCTGCAGCAATGGCGCAAGCAGATCCGGCCGCTGCTGAGTTCGCCGGCGCATGCACAATGGCCCTGGCCCAGGGCCAACGTGTCCAGACGAAGTGCTCGGTGACGTGGCGCAAGGATGACAAAACCTACTGCTTCAGCACGGAGCAAGCGAAGGCCTCTTTCCTCGGCGATCCAGTCGCCAACTTACAGAAGGCGAAGGAGCGCTTCGCCGCCAGCGATTTCGAGAGCACCGAAGGCAGCATGGGGCACTTCACCAGCGAAGACGCGCAGGTGTTTGTCGAAGGGCTGATCAAAGGTGCTTCTGAGAAAAACGGCGGCGTCTATTCGTTGAACGATGCCGTGACGGGGCAAACCATTCCCCTCGTCTACGACAAGATCGACTTCACCCGCACTATCGATGGCTACGGGTTCTTTCCCGACGTGATCTTTCACGCCAAGGACGATGCCGCAAAGAAGTATCTCGTCGATTTCTGGGTGCGACCCAAGGACGGCAAGCTCGCCCTAATGGACGTTCGTGTGTTCAAGGCTCCGAAGAAGGAAGGCGAGAAATGGATCACGATGACGCGGCAGCCCAAGCCGTGGTGGTGGATCCCCGCTTCCGAGCATCCGGGCAAATCCGAGACCAAGCGCGGCTGGGAGGTCATGTCGGCCATCGAGGAGCATGTCTTCGCCGAGCGCGCCAACAATAACGGCGTCTTCAAGCTGAAGGACGACAAGACCGGCGAGATCATTGCGTTGGACTTTATCGGCCTGCATCAGCCGGTGCGGCGCCTGAAGGAGGACGGCCGCTTTTTCGCCTGCTCAGATTTCCGCAAGCAGGGCACGACGGATGAATACTACGACATCGATTTCTGGCTCGATGAGAAGGACGGCAAGATTTCCGTCAAGGAAGTTCGCGTGCACAAGGTGCCGGTGCTCCAGGACGGCAACTACGTGCAGGTCTCGCGCTACAGTTTCGACCCGAAGACGTTCGAAGTCGTTCCGTGAACCGGTCACGTCCGAGTTTCGGCGGGGCGCTGCATACGTCTCGGCGATGCTTGGCTTGTATACTCCTCGCAAGCTTGTTCGCCAGTGAACCGCTCGCTGCCGAGCAGGAGAAGACGCAACAACCGGCCTGCGCCAAGGACGCAATCCTGGTTTTCAACTCGTCGGGTTCCATGGCGGGCCCCGGCTTCGGCGAGATGACGACGACCCGGATCGAGAAGGTTCGCCAAGCGTTGAGGCATGTGCTGCCGTCGGTCGCGCCCGTCAGGAACTTGGGCCTGATCGTTTTTGGTCCCGGGGCACACGCAAATGACTCGTGCGCCAACATTGAGCTCCGGTTGCGGCCAGGTCGCAATTCCGCCGAGCGCATCATGGCCGAGCTCAACAGCGTGCAGCCCTATGGTCAGACGCCGCTCACCGGCGCGGTGCAGGAGGCCGCGAAGGTGTTGCGATATCGCGAGCGGCCCGCGGTCATCGTTTTGTTGACGGACGGCGAGGAGACCTGCGGCGGCAATCCGTGTGCGCTGGCGCAAATGCTCAAGAGAGACAGCGCCGACCTCACGGTTCACGTCATCGGGTATATGACCGGGCACACCAGCGGCATGCCGGCGCGCTACGCCACGCGTTGCCTTCCGGAGCAGACGGGCGGCCTTTACATCACCACGGAAACGACGGACGAACTGATCGCCGCGCTGCAGAAGACCTTGGGGTGCGCGCTCTTGAGCGGCCTCGACGGCGTCCCACCTTTGTCGGCCCGGCAGCGCTGAGCCCCAGCCGGCGCAGCGGCGCGACTCGCGCGATCTAGGGACAGAGCTTCACATCGGAGGAGGAAGCCAAGCCAGCGCCTTCGTGTTCATAGAACTTTTCGCGCGCCTCGGCCGAGGACAGGCTCTTGACGAGGTCCGCCGTCTTGCGGCATGCGTCGCAATTGTTGCTGAGCGTCTCCGCATACGTCCGCGCGTGCTGGCGCACGATCGTGTCGCCATACTCCGCGCTGCGCGGCTCGGCGCCCGCGAGCGTTACTTGCGCGGCCGAGAAATCCCGCATCAGCCCGGCGGCGTCATACTGCTCCAACGTTTGCGCGTACTGGTCGGCACCGAGGCAATGCCCGCATCGGCGCACCGCCGCACCAATCCCCATGACCGCGGCCATCCGCGTGGCGTCGTGCAGCTGGTCCCGCGATAAACATTCGTCCGCCGCTGCCAATGCGTTTGTAAAGCCGCCTACGCCGGCGATAACGCCCACGAGCAGAACGACAACTGAAATCCTCATTCTTCACCTCGACTCCGGCGGCTGCGCCCACTCACAAGCGCTGTTGATCGCGAGCTTCCTCGGGTCGGGCCTTGACGGCGCTCTCTCCGTGACAAAAGGACAGCCGAGCGTCTTGCGGAGCGCTTTGACGAGTTCCTCTTCCGAGGAGGCCGACACATATTCTCCGCCCGTCTGATCGGCCAAGCAGCGCGCCTTGAAGTATTCCGGCTGCCCTTCTCGGAATCCAATGACATGGATCGTCAATTTAGGGCCCGCCTTCTTTAGCATCGCCGCCATTTGGCACGGATCCCCGCCACACGTCTCCTCGCCGTCAGTGAGGAGGACGACGACGGCCTCGCGCTCGGTATAGTGCAGCTCCTCGGCGGCGAGCTGCACCGACCGGGTCAACGGCGTCTTACCGCGCGGGTTGACGCTCTGCACTATTCGAAGAAGGGGTTCCGCCGCGTTGCTGGTCGGGGGCAGGCGCAGCGAGATGCTGCTGCAGTCGTTGTAGGCGCCCTCGCCATAGACGATCAGCCCTAACCGGCGCAGCGGCGCGACTTCCGGGATGACCTTCGCCATGGATTGCTTGGCACGCGCAATGCGGGGCAGCTTAAGCGTGTAATCGCTCGTGGCCATCGAACCCGACGCGTCGAACACGATCATCGCATCGGCATGGCAGGCACTGATGCCGTCATCGGCGCTGATAGCGTCTTGGCAGCCCAGGGCGAGGACAGCGACCAATGCCAACAGCCTGCGTCGTGCGCGTTGCCGGGGTCTCGTCGATCTGAACATTGTGTTCCCGGTGGGCGCGCCGACGGTGCGACACCGTAGGATGCCATTGCCACCCCGTGAAGCCAGAACCCACATCCCGGGACGCTAGAATGTTTGCACGCCTCTCAGGGAAACACTCCCGCCGTTCGCCTTCCGCCCGTGGGATCAGCAAACGCCCAAGAGCACGGCAATGCGCACGAGCTCGATGGTGGTGCGCGCATCGAAGCGGGAGCGGAGACGATTGCACGTTGCAGAAATGGTCTTGTAAGAGAGGTTCACCGCGCTTGCGATTTCCGTCATGCTCTTGCCGGCGGCCAGCATGTTGAGGATGTCGCGCTCGCGCGGTGTGATTTTCGGGGAAACATGTGCTCGAGGCGCTAGGCGCAGCGTCGCCACTTTCTGCGCCAGCCCCGGCGACATGTAGAAGTTTCCAGCCGCTACTTCGCGCATCGCCGTGACGATGTACACCGGGTCTTCCGCCTTGCTGACGAACCCCTTTGCGCCGGCCTCGATGAGCTGTGCCGCCAAGAGCGGGTCGTCATTTGTGCTGAAAATTGCGACACGAGCTTTGGGATCGTGATCGAGTAGGCGCCGCAGAAGCGCCGTCGCCGACGTGCCTGGAAGGTGAAGGTCGAGCACCACGACATCCGGACGCTGGTCGACGAACATCGCGAAGGCAGTCTCGGCGGTGAAAGCGGCGCGCAGCTCGATATCTGATGCGGTCCCGACGAGCAGCCGGCATCCGGCGAAGACGATGGGGTGATCGTCAATAATCAAAACCTGCACTCAAACTTCTCCGCATCGGGCGCAGACAGTTCTCCAACGTATCTACCGATTAGCAAATACGTCGCAAGTTTATTCGTTTCTTTGCCACGAGTGGCAATGCGCCCTTCCCCTGCATGGCAATGGCGCGTCCGGTTTTGCTCTGGCCTTCAACGGACTCTCGCACGGCGCTTTGTCAATCAATGTGGTTTCACTGCGCATCGGCGCGCCATAGCGTTGGCTCAAGAGCAATTCGAAGGCGAACAACCAGCCCGAAGCTTGGTTCTTGTGTATGCCGGTCCTCGGGGGAGGTTAGCCGGCGCGTCTGGGGGAGTTAGTAATGCGTACCGGGACCGTCTTGGCGTGCCTGCTTTTTGCGGGCACGATGGCAATCTCAAATACCGTAATGGCGCAGCAATCGGGCGAAGGAACGGCACCTACGCCGGCCCCTTCCAACGAGCTGCCGCCTGTCGATGTCATCCAGAAGAAAGCGCCGGCGCCAACGGCGCAGAAGAAGGCCGCGCCTAAGAAAAAGGCAGCCCCGCTCGCCGCTGCTCCAGCGCCTGTCGCCCCGCAAGTCGCGCCGTCGCCAGTCGCGGCGGTTCCTGCCGCCGGTTCGAATGAGGGTCTGGTGCAGATCGCGCCCCTCGCCGGCAGCGAGATCCCCATCGAGAAGATCCCGCGCGGGGTCTCGACGATGAATTCCAGCGACATCCGACGCGACGGATCGGTGATCCCGCAAGAGTTCCTCAACAGCCGCATTCCTTCGGTGATGGTCGACGACCTGCAGGGCAACCAGTTCCAGACGGGCATTCAGTATCGCGGATTTGAGGCCTCTCCCGTCAATGGCCTGCCACAAGGCTTGGCGGTCTATCAGAACGGCGTGCGGATCAACGAGTCGTTCGGCGACACCGTCAACTGGGACTTTCTGCCGACCAATGCCATCGACGGCATCGCGGTCATGGGCTCCAATCCAATCTTCGGATTGAACGCCATCGGCGGCGCGCTCAGCGTGACCATGAAGGACGGCTTCGGCTATCACGGCGCAGAAATCGATGCCCGCGCCGGTATGTTCGGCCGGCGGCAGATCGGCGCGCAGGCCGGTGCACAAAGCGGCGGCATCGCGATCTACGGCGCGTTCGAGGGGATCAACGACGATGGCTTCCGTGACTTCTCCGACACCGAGGAGCGCCGCGGCTATGTCGACCTGGGCTTCAAAGGGACAGGCTCGGAATTTCACCTGAACTTTACAGGGGCCACGGGCGAGGTTGGGGTCACCGCGGCCGTGCCTGAGGAGCTGCTGGCCTTCGGCGGCGAGTCACGCACGTTCACCTCCCCGCAGATCACCGACAACGACATGCAGATGTTCTCCGCCAACGGCATCGTCGAGGTGACGCCAACATTGTCGTTATCCGGCGTGGCCTACCATCGCCACTTCCGGCAGAGCCACATCGACGGCAACATCTCCGAGTTCGAGGCCTGCGATGACAACGATCCCACCGACGGCCTGTGCACGGAAGAAGGCGACGAAATCTTCGAGGTGGGTAAGATCGGTCAGTCTATCGATCTCACCTCGTTCGACGATAAGGTTCTCGGCTCGATAGACAAGACGGGCCAGGACGCGAACAGCTTCGGCGGATCCCTTCAGGCATCCGACAAATCGAAGCTGTTCGGGCTGGGCAACCAATTCGTTCTGGGCGCAAGCTACGATCGCGGCGAGGTCGAATATCAGGCATCGAGCGAGCTCGGCACCTTCCTGCCGAAATATGTCGTTGCCGGCGCCGGGATTACGTTGACCGGCGACGGCGCAGTCGCTTCCGAGGTCACGCCACGGTCGCTGACGACAACGAACGACTATGTCGGCATCTATGCGGTCGACACCCTCGATCTCACCGACAAACTATCGCTGACTCTCGGCGGCCGCTGGAACTATGCCCGCATCGAGATCCAGAATACCGGCGACCCGGCCCTCGACGCTCTGAACGGCATCAACAATTTCTCCCGCTTCAATCCCTCGGCGGGCCTCACCTACAAGCTCCTTCCAGGCCTGTCAGTCTACGGCGGATATGCCGAAGCCAACCGCGCTCCGACGGCCTCCGAGATCGCCTGTTCGGATCCGGAGAACCCGTGCATCATCGAGAGCGCGCTTGCCTCGGATCCGCCGCTCAAGCAGGTGGTGTCGAAGACATGGGAAGCCGGCTTGCGGGGCGAAAGCACGAACTGGAACGGGGCTGAGCACTTCGACTGGAGCTTCGGCCTGTTCCGCGCCACCAACGAGAACGACATCATCCAGATCGCCGACAGCCAGCAGGGCCGCGGATACTTCGCCAACGCGGGCGAGACACTGCGCCAGGGAATTGAGGCGAGCGCCACTTATCGGGCGCAGCGGTGGATGGCTTATGCGACCTACTCGTATGTCGACGCCACATTCCAGAGCCAGAACATCATCGCTGCCGAGAACAACCCGAAGGTCACGACCGAGTGCGAAGATCTCGTGGACAACCCCGGGCCGGATATCGAGGGGAACTGTCTGGTGATCAGCCCAGGCAACCGCATGCCCGGCGTCCCGCGTCATCGGTTCAAGGTCGGGTTCGACTACCTGCTCACGCCCAAATGGGTGCTCGGCACCGACTTGATCGCCGTCAGCGATCAAATCTTCTACGGCGACGAAGGCAACCTCGACGCGCCTCTGCCGGGCTACACGAGGGTCAACCTCCACTCGTCCTACAACGTTACCGATCACGTGCAGCTTTATGGTCTGATCGAGAACCTGTTCGACGAGCAGTACGGTGTCTATGGCACCTATTTCAACACCAAGCTCGCGCAGGAAGCGGGCCCGGGGAAGAACGGCACGGGCGGGCCCGATCCATCTCTCAACGGCCTCGTGTACAATCCGGAGAATGCCCGCACGATAACGCCGGCCATTCCGTTCGCCGCCTACGGAGGCATGAGAGTCAAATTCTAGGTCCTACTCCGACTTACTTGGCTAGTGTCGACACGCACCGGCTGTGCTCCTATCCCCCCAGGGATAGGAGCCTTTTTTTGGGGTCCCGCGCCTGGGCGTCAATTCGCAGCTTCACGACTTCTTCGCGGCAGCCTTAGCTAGGTGATGTCAGCGATCGGTTAGTTGCCGAACATCGGTAGCGCGAAAAGTGCGGCTTGCGATGCGACCGAGCAACGTCTCATGCGACGCGGTCGCGCCTTCAATACTTTTCGAGTCGACATTCAGCGTGAGCTGTGTAGCTTGATCCCCAGTGGTCGGTGTCGGTGCGTCCGGCCGCGGTGTCCGTGAGTATCTTGTATCGACGCCGGGGGGCTCGAGTGCGTACGCGTATGTGTGTGGCCGCGTGTTTCGCGGCAGGGATTTCTATTGTCTTGGCGATGGCGTCCGCATCGAAGGTTCTGGCACAGACAGCCGAGCCGGTGCCGGCGCCCCCAGCGGCGGCGACTCCGCTGCCCCCGGTGACTGTCGAGACCACCGCGGAGCCGAAAAAGGCGCCGGCGAAGAAGAAGGTCACCAAGCAAAAGAGCGTCAGTCCCGTTGCAACCGGCCCGGCGCCGGCGCAGCCGCAGCCTCCGCAGGCACCATCCTTCGCACGCGGCGCTCCCAATAGCGGCACGGGTCCGGTCGACGGCTATCTAGCCGAGCAGACCACCACGGGTACGAAGACCGACACGCCGCTGCGCGAGGTGCCACAGTCCGTCTCTGTGGTCGGCAAGGAGCAAATGCGCGACCAGGGCGTGCAGAACCTGCAGGAGGCGTTCCGCTACACGCCCGGCATCGTCGCCGATCCCTATGGCTACGACAGCCGTGGCGACGCCGCCATCATTCGCGGTCTCACGGCCCCTTACTTCGTCGACGGTCTGCAGACGACGTATGGCTTCAACTCCACGACGACGATGATCGAGCCCTACGCACTGGAGCGCGCTGAGGTGCTGCGAGGTCCCGCCTCCATGCTCTATGGCCGGTCGGCGACGGGCGGCCTTGTCAACGCGATATCCAAGCTACCGAGCGAAATCGCCTATCGTGAAATCGGCGTGGAATACGGCTCCTTCGATTTCAAGCAGGTGAAGCTCGACGCCACGGGCAAGCTCACCGATGACGGCAAGTGGCTTTATCGCATCGTGGGCCTTGCCCGCGATGCCGATACCCAAGTCGATTTCGTCGAGAACGACCGGCTCATGCTGGCACCGTCGCTGACCTACCGTCCCACCAAGGATACGAGCATCACGGTGCTCGGCAACTTCCGCAACGACGACAGCGGCTCGGCGCTGCAGTTCCTGCCGGCAGCAGGCTCGCTCTATCCCAATAAGCAGGGACGTATCGTTCCGCGCAGCACCTTCCAGGGCGAGCCTGAGGACTATTACGACACGGAGGCTGAATCGGTCTCGCTATTCGTCGATCAGCGCCTCGCCCCCGGACTGGATCTGCACCACATCTCGCGCTACTCGCACACCGACAACGGATACGATTGCACTTGCCGATCGTCATCACCCCGCTACGGGCGCAGTTCATTTCGGCTGTCGTCCCGCTTGACCCCAACGCGCTTCCGTTCCTCGACGTCGATCAGACCCAGGTGGCGCGTCTGCGCAGCATCCAGAGGTCCAATACCGAGGTGTGGAACACGGACACAAATCTGACGGCGCGCTTCAGCACTGGCGCGCTCGATCACACCGTGCTCGGCGGGCTGGACTACATGCGCTATGCCTCGCACCAATTTCAGGCGCCTCTCCTGATTGACAACCTGCTTACGGAAACCACCCTAGGTTTTCCTGGCGCACCCCAATCAATCTGGGACGTTTATGCGCCGCAGTACGGCCAGTTAGGGTTTTATCTGGACCCGGCGGCCGGATTGGTTCCTGCCAACGCAATCGAACTCGACGACCGCGGAACGGAAACGCAGCAGTCGACCGGTCTCTATGTCCAGGACCAGGTCAAGCTCGGAAACTGGACGGCCGTGCTCGGCCTGCGCCAGGACTGGCTGAAGATCGAACAGGACGGCGAGGCGGACCGAAGCGCGCAGGCTACGACAGGCCGCGCCGCGCTGCTCTACAACTTCGACTTCGGGCTAACGCCATACATCTCTTACTCCGAGGCGTTCACACCGCAACTCGGTTCGCGCGTCGGCACAGATATCAATACGCCACTGGCCAACACCGTCGCTGCCGACCCTCTGGAAGGCGAGCAGGTAGAGATCGGTCTCAAGTACCAACCGGACGGCGCGCCGTTCATGATCAATGCCGCGATCTACGAGCTCACCGAGAGCAACCAGGTTATCTCTATCGATACACTCACCTCATCCGTGCAGGGCGCCGAGGTCAAGGTGCGCGGTTTCGAGATCGAGGCGGTCGGCAAGGTGTCCCGCGAACTGACGACCATCGCCTCCTATTCCTATACGCAGGCGAGGTACGAGAAGTATCCGGATCTAATACCTGGCGTCGGCTTTCCCGCGGCCATGGAGGGAGAGCGCGTCGAAGCTGTTCCCGAGCATCTCGCATCGCTGTGGGCCATCTATACTCTTCATGACGGCTACTTCCGCGGCGTTTCAGTCGGCGCGGGTGTGCGCTACGTGGGCGAGTCGGAAAGCAATGGCCTCAACGTTGATTTCGTGACGCCCGATTTCCACAAGATCAGCGTTACGACGCCGGCATACACGCTCTTCGACGCCATGGTCGCCTACGAGACGCCCGAGTATCGCTGGCAGCTCACCGCACAGAATCTCGAGGACGAGTATTTTGTGACCGCGTGCGGGGCGATGCGCGGCGACTGCTTCGTCGGCCAGGGGCGGACGATCACAACGAGCTTCTTCTACAAGTTCTGAGAACACGATTCCCGGAGCAGAAACTCTGCTCCGGTGGCAAGGCGGGAGTGCACGGCAGGTTTGGGACATCTCAGCACCGCGATGGTCGCGCTCGTCACCGTGGCGGGCACGCTGCTGCTTTGCGGCGGCATCGCGCTGCTGCGCTTATCCTGGCTCGGCAGACGCCCGAGCAACCTTCCGTACCTCGCCGGCGGCTGGCTTCTGATCGGCGGCGGTCTTGCCGCCTTCGACTACGCCTGGGACGCGGAGATCGGCACGGCCTACGGGCTCGTCGCGCTGGCGCTCGTCGCCTACGTGGCCATCGCCCTCGGCATAGAGAACCGCCAGCACAAGGCGCCGAAGCTGCGCGACATCGCCCTCGAACCGGAGGATCGGCCGACCAATTGGCGGCGCGCCATCGCCAAGGCGCTGCTCTCCATCGTGCTGGCCGGCATTGCCGCGATCGGCATCGGCGTCGCCTTCGCCGTTGCCATGCCGATGGCGACGCACGACCGCATGGTCGTCGGCGGGCTGCTCGTACCCATCCTCTGGGGGGCTGGGATGGCCTGGACGCTCAGCGATGCTAAGCTCGTGCGCGCAACCCTGGTGCTCGGCTCCATCTCCGCCCTGGGCTATGGCATCGCGTTCCTGCCGAAGGCACTTCCCTGATGGAGCAGCGCGTCGAGGTCAAAGCAAGGAAACGGCAGTTTTTGCCGCCGGACTTCGTGCGCGCGATGCTGGCCGGTCATTCTGCGTTGGGCCTCGCCTTCGCGGCGCTCATCTACGTCGTTTGCCTCAGCGGCACGGTGTGCGTGTTCGTCTTGGAGTTGCAGCGTTGGGAACAGCCCGATGCCCCCTACGTTACGCGCGCGCTCACGCCCGACGAGGTCGACGCGGCCGTGCGTGCAGGACAGGCGCAGGCGCTCGCCGACAATGCAGCGCATGATCTCTTCGTCATGGGACCGAATCCGGTAACGCCGCGCTTCAGCGTCAACTACCACGACCACGAAACCGGCGCCGAAGGCAGTTGGCTCGCCGACGCCGAAGGCCGGCTCGTCACGCGCGCTAAGGCTCCGTTCTCTGAGTTCGTCGGCGCGCTGCACATGGAACTGCACCTGCCGCGAACATGGGGCCGGTTCATCGTCGGCCTGACGGGCGTGGCGCTGTTGTCGTCGCTGATCTCCGGACTTCTGTCGCATCCGCGCATA
This sequence comes from uncultured Alphaproteobacteria bacterium, assembly GCA_963722495.1. Taxonomy (GTDB): domain Bacteria; phylum Pseudomonadota; class Alphaproteobacteria; order Rhizobiales; family Hyphomicrobiaceae; genus Hyphomicrobium_A. Next base: position 31,691 of record CAVRND010000009.1, read on the forward strand.
TTCAAGGATGCCTTCTCGTTGCGGTGGGGCGGATCGCGGCGTCTGCAGGAGGCCGATCTGCACAACCGGCTCGGCGTCTGGGGGTTGCCGTTTCACGTCGTCGTATCGCTGTCGGGCGCGCTGCTCGGCCTCTCGACGCTGATCGTCGGCGTGCTGGCGCTCGCGGCCTACAACGGCGATTCAGAGGAGGCGTTCGCCGCCATTCTCGGACCGCGCGCCAGTGCCGATGAGACCGCAGCGCCCATCCCCGACGTCGCCGCCATGATCCGCCATGTCGAGGCGCAAAAGCCCGGCGCGGTGTTCACCAGCGTCAGCATCGATCACATCGGCAAAGCCGGACAGGTCGTGCACCTCGGCATGCGCACGCCGGGTCATCTGGCCACGGCCAACAACTACTACTTCAAAGGCGACGGCACGCCGTTGGGTGACGGCGGCTTGGAGACGGGCGGCGTCGGTCAGCAGATCCTCGGCGTTCTGCAGCCGCTCCACTTCGGCTGGTTCGGCGGCTACCCCGTGAAGATCGCCTACGGCGTGCTCGGCCTGGCGCTAACGGTCATCACGCATACGGGCGTGACGATCTGGCTGGCACGGCGGCGCGACAAGGGACGTCCGGTGCCGCATTGGGAGCGGATTTGGGCGGCGGTCGGGTGGGGCCAGCCTGTCGCCATCGCGGCAGCGGGCATCGCCGCACTCTATGGGGGCGCGAGCCTCCCACTTGGCACCTATCTCGCCACAGTGTTTGCAGCCCTGTTGATGGCGGCCGTGATGCCGAGCGCTGCGGCGACCGTGACTGTTCTACGCCTCCTCGGCGCGACGGCGCTCGTTGGCTTGGTGGGCGTGCACGCGGCACTATGGAGCAACCGCATCGGAGATCCCATGGCGTGGATCGTCGACGCTACCCTCCTGGCGATCGCCGTATGCCTTGCGCTTCCGCTCGCGAGGCGTGCGCGGCGGTGAGCGCCATCACATCCGCCTGAGACAGCGAACGTTTCGGTCGGGTATCAACTACTGCCCTTGTGCACGCCGATCGCCGTCTCCCGTTCTGCCTGCGCCGCAATGCGCGTGATCGTCTCGCGCAGCCAAATGTGGGCGGGGTCCTTGTCGTAGGACGCATGCCAGAGCAATGAGACCGTGAGCTGCGGCAATTCCACCGGCGCCGGACTGAGGCTGAGACCCAACTCGTCGGCGAAATAGCGCGCCAGCCTGCCGTGCATGGTCGTAATCACCGCCGCGCCGGCAACAAGAAACGGGACGGCCACGAACCGCGGCGTCACCAGCGCGATCCTGCGGCTGAGCCCGAGCTTTTCCAGCGCTTCGTCGACCACGCCGCGCTCGCCGCGGCGCAAGCTGGTGAGGACATGCGGCAGCCGCACGTAATCTTCGAGCGAGATCGGTGGCTGCACGTGGACCTTCTCGGCATTGAACATCACGAGGTAAGTGTCTGTGCTCAGCAAGCGCCGCTTGTGATGCACTTGGCCACCGGCAAATGCCCCGATGCCAATGCCGAGATCGAGGCTGTCGGAGTCGAGGTCATCGAGCAGCCCCTGACCCTCGGCCGCATAGAAGCGAAAGCGGATGCCCGGCGCATGCTCGCACACGTAGGCGAGTAGTGCCGGACCGACCAGAATCTCGACGCTGTCCGGCAAGCCGATGCGAAACACCCGCTCGGCCGTGCGCGGGTCGAACGTCTGCTCGCGCGAGACAAGCGCCTCGATCTGCGCCAGCGCGATGCGCACCGGATCAGCGAGCGCGAGAGCGCGCGGGGTGGGGCGCATTCCCTCGGCACTACGCGTCATCAGCTCATCGCCAAACAGGTCGCGCAGCCGCGCCAGATTGTGGCTCATCGCCGATTGGCCGATGCCGATGCGGGCCGCCGCCTTGGTCACGCTGCGCTCGGTCAGCAGAGCATCCAGCGCCACGAGAAGGTTCAAATCCACGCCCGCTAAATTAATATGGTCGATGGGCACTATTGATCCAATCTGTTGGACTAATTATGCCCCAGGTACCATTTCCCCTGGCAACAGACCAGCGCCTCGAGGCACTGGCCTCCAACATCTGCGATGGGAGACTGCCATGAGCTTTCGTAAAGTTGCATTTGCCGCCGCGGCCGTCGCCTTGGCCTCAATCGGTACGGCCAAGGCCGGTGGGCCGAGCGCTCACAAGATCGACCTCGGCAGCGTCAACGGCGTTGCCTACTACACCGAGGAAGCCGGTCGCTTCCATGTCGTCGCAACACTCGCCCAGCAGGCCGGTCAGCCCGTCCGCGTTGAAACGGTCCTCGCCCCGGGCCAATCCTTCGTGCTTTCCACGGCGAATGAGGGTGAAACCGGACCCACGAGCGTCGAGATCAGTCGCGAGGCCAACGAGCTGCTGGTGCGCGCCGTTTCAGTGACGAACTAAGTACCGATCAAGGTGAAGGCTCGGCGCGCAAGCGCCGAGCTGTTTCGACGGGCGCAATGCTTTGGAAATGTGG
>CAVRND010000010.1:0-19684 GCA_963722495.1 uncultured Alphaproteobacteria bacterium
AAAAGGTTCTCGCCGGCACGCTGAAGCCCGAGAACATCAACGTCTCGGCGATGAATGGCGCCCTCGACACCGCCGGCATTCCCGACCCCGACCTGCTCGTGCGCACCAGCGGCGAGATGCGCATCTCGAACTTCCTGCTGTGGCAGTGCGCCTATACCGAGTTCGTCTTCCTCGATGCCTTCTGGCCGGACTTCGGCCGCGAGCTGCTCGAGGAAGCCATCGCCCGCTTCCGCGGGCGCGAGCGCCGCTTCGGCGGGCGCTCCAAGCAATCGATCATGTGAGGCGGCCATGCCGGAAAACGCGGTGGCTTCCGAGACGGAAGGCGTCAGCACCCCCTGGGTGTCGCGCAACCTGAAACTGCGCATCGTCTCGGGCGCCGTGCTGGCGGCGGTCGCGTTTCTTCTCGCCTATGCGGGTTCGCTGCCCTTCGCGGTGCTCATTCTCGTCTGCGCGGTGGTGATCAGCTGGGAGTGGGGCCGCCTCGTGCGCGGCGTCACCTTCGACCTCGGCTTCTTCGTGCACGCCATCGCAGTGACGGTCGCCATCGTGCTGGCCGCGGCCGGCTATGCCGCGCTTGCCGTCGCCGTCCTCGTCATCGCCGCCATCACGCTGATCCCGCTCTATGTCGGGCGCGGCGCGCGGCTTTCCGCGCTGGGCGTGTTCTACGTCGGCCTGCCGGCGGTCGCGCTGCTGTGGCTGCGCAGCGACGAGCCGTTCGGCTTCACCGCCGTATTGTTTGTCTTCGCCGTCGTCTGGTCGTCGGACACCGCTGCCTACGCCGCCGGACGCGGCATCGGCGGCCCAAAACTGTGGCCGCGGGTGTCGCCGAACAAGACATGGGCGGGCCTTTTGGGTGCGCTCGCCGCCGGTGCCGCCGCCGCTGCAGTGTTTGCAGCACTGGAGCCCGAAGCGTCCGCCGTGCGGCTGATTCTTCTCGGCGTCGGGCTGGCGTTCGTCGCGCAGGCCGGCGATCTTGCCGAATCTGCGCTCAAGCGGCTGTTCAACCTCAAGGACGCCAGCGATCTCATCCCCGGCCACGGCGGTTTCATGGACCGCATGGACAGCATCGTCGCCGCGGCCGTCGCCGCCGCGCTGCTGGCGCTGGCCATCGATCCGCACGCTCCGGCGCGTGCGCTGCTGTTCGGCATTTAGATGCAACCAGCGCGCAGAGGCCCGCGAGCGGGCATGGCGAAAACCGTGGCGGCTGCGGTTTTGCCGAGCGATGGCGCCCGCATCGCGCGCCGCTCGCTGACGGTGCTCGGCGCTACGGGGTCGGTCGGCAAGAGCACGCTCGACCTGGTCGAGCGCAACCCCGACGCCTTCGAGATCATCGCGCTGACGGCACAGAGCAACGTCGCCGCGCTCGCGGAAGCAGCCCGCCGCACGCACGCCCGCCTCGCCGTCATCGGCGATCCGGCCCGCTATACCGAGCTGCAGGCGGCACTCGCTGGCACCGGCATCCGCGTCGCCGCCGGCCCCGAGGCCGTCATCGCCGCCGCCGCCGAACCGGCCGACTGCGTCATGGCGGCCATCGTCGGGGCGGCGGGCCTCCAGCCGACCTTCGAAGCCGCGGGCCAGGGGCGCCGGGTCGCGCTCGCTAACAAAGAATGCCTCGTCTCGGCCGGCGAAGTCTTCATGGCCGCCATCACCGATGCGGGCACCGAGTTGCTGCCCGTCGACAGCGAGCACTCCGCCTGCCTGCAGGCGCTGGCTGGCGCTGCCCCGGAAAGCATCGAGCGCATCGTGCTCACCGCCTCGGGCGGCCCGTTCCGCACCTGGAGCCTCGCGCAGCTGCAGGAGGCGACCCCGGAGCAGGCGCTGCGCCATCCCAACTGGTCGATGGGCGCCAAGATCACCATCGATTCCGCGACCTTGATGAACAAGGGCCTGGAGCTGATCGAGGCCTATCACCTGTTCCCGGTGATGGCCGAGCAGCTGGGCGTCGTCATCCACCCGCAGTCGATCGTGCACTGCCTGGTCAGCTATCGGGACGGCTCCGTCCTCGCCCAAATGGCATCACCGGACATGCGCACCCCCATCGCCCTGGCGCTGTCCTGGCCGCACCGCATGAGCGCCCCGACCCCCCGCCTGGACCTCGCCGCCGTCGGCACCCTAAGCTTCGAAGCCCCTGACGAGACGCGCTTTCCGGCGTTAACCATCGCCCGCGACGCGCTCAGCCGCGGCGGTACGGCGCCCGCCATCCTCAGCGCCGCCAACGAGGTGGCCGTCGAGGCCTTTCTGGCCCGCCGGATAGGTTTTCTCGATATCGCCCGCAACGCCGCCGATACGCTGGATGCCGCCCACGGACGGGGTTTGTTGATCACTGCCCGCACGCTGGAGGATGTTCTTGCCGCCGACGCCGAGGGGCGCCGACTGGCACAATCGCTGCTTGGTCGCTATGTTTAGGCGGCCTTGCCCGGCCCCCGCTCACCCCCGTCACTGAGCTGGGGATGGGCGCCGAAATTGCCGTTTTTCGTGCGTATCATCAATGGATTCGTGGGTTCCGGCTTACAAGCCTGACACTGCCTCTGGCGACCCTCGACCGATAGGAGACCGATGCTGACGACGCTGGCGAACTTGGCCACCTCGACCCCCGGGGTGATCATCACCATCCTGCAGTTCCTGGTGGTGCTGACCATCGTGGTGTTCGTCCACGAGTTTGGGCACTTCATCGTCGCCCGCTGGTGCGGCGTCACGGTGAAAACCTTCTCTATCGGCTTCGGCAAGGAGATCTTCGGGTTCAACGACCGCAAGGGCACGCGCTGGCGGTTCGCTTGGATCCCGCTCGGCGGCTACGTGAAGTTCGTCGACGACGAGAACGCGGCCAGCCAGCCGTCTGCGGACGCGCTAGACCGCATGACCGCGTCGGAGCGCGCAGGCGCCTTCCAGAACAAACCTCTGTGGCAGCGCGCGGCCGTCGTCGCCGCCGGCCCGATGGCAAATTTCATTTTGGCGGTAATGGTTTACACCGCCGTCAACGCCACGTTCGGCGTCCGCACCATCACCCCGACCGTCGGCACGGTGAAGGACGGCATGCCGGCCGCCGTCGCCGGGATCAAGCCGGGCGACGTGATCACCAACGTCGATGGCTGGTCGGTCGAGGGCTTCGAGGACGTGCAGCGCATCGTCGGCACCAGCGCCGGCCGCCCGCTCAAGTTCCACGTCGACCGCGGCAGCGAGAAGCTGACGTTCGAGGTGACGCCCGAGGTGCACGAGCAGTCCGACACCTTCGGCGGCTCCTTCCGGCGTGGCCTCATCGGCATCACCCCGGCCACGACGGCCGGCTACCAAGAGGCCAAATCCGTAGGCCCCATCGAGGCCTTCCGGCTCGGCTTGCGCGAAACCTACTCGAACATTGCCCATACCCTGCAGGGCATCGGCGACATTGTGATGCAGCGTCAGGCGGCCGACCAGATGGGCGGGCCGATCCTCATGGCGCAGGTCACCGCCAAGGTGGCCGAGGGCGGCATCGAGCCGATGCTGCGGTGGATCGCTTTCATCTCGGCCAATATCGGCTTCCTGAATCTGCTTCCGATTCCGGTCCTAGACGGTGGACATCTTGTTTATTACGCCATCGAAGGGGTGCTTCGGCGACCCATGAGCCGGCGCATGCAGGAGATCGGATTCCAGATCGGCGTAGCGCTCGTGCTGATGCTGATGGTGTACGTGAATTTGAACGATTTATTGCGAGTGTGGCGGGGATGGACCGGGGCCGGCTAAAAGGGATTCAGTGACGTAATCTTGCCACTTCCACACGCTCCTTTGAATCGTTAAGAACGAATTTACACAGGGGAGTGCGCTCACAAGAAGAATCAGGCCAACTAGCCAGATTCCGACGCGCGCGTGTTAGTCATTACGGTGCAGTGCTCCGAAGCCGACGGGGTCTGCAAACCGAGGGGGAATTCGGCACAACGAGGGCATAGTCACGAATGCCTGTGTTTCCAGCCATTACGATGAGAACTCTGTCGCCTTCTGATGCTTCTGGCGGTCATCTCATCGGGGGTGACGTGCGTGAGCGGCGCATTGTTCTCCGATATAGCCGAAGCTCAGGGCGCCTCGATCCGCGCCATCAACGTAACCGGCAATCGGCGCGTCGAGCCCGAGACGGTTCGTTCCTACCTACAATTCTCCGTCGGTGACGCTTACGACGCCGGCAAGGTCGACGGCTCCATCAAGGCGCTGTTCGCCACCGGCCTCTTCTCCGACGTGCGCGTCGATCGCTCCGGCGCCGACGTCGTCGTGACGGTCGTCGAGAACCCGGTGATCAACCAGATCGCCTTCGAGGGTAACAGCGAGATCGACACCGAGACGCTGCGCAACGAAGTGCAGCTGAAGCCGCGCTCGGTGTTCACCCGCGCCCGCGTCCAAGCCGACGTGCAGCGCGCCCTCGACGTCTACCGCCGCCAAGGCCGCTACGCCGCGACCATCGAGCCGAAGATCATCGAGCTCGAGCAGGACCGCGTGAACCTCGTGTTCGAGATCAACGAGGGCGCCGCGACCAAGGTCAAAGGCATCCACTTCGTCGGCAACAAGGCATTCTCCGACAGCCAGCTGCGCGACGTCGTGTCGACGACCGAAAAGGGCTGGTTCGACTTCCTCAAGGGTACGGCCGTCTACGACCCGGACCGTATGAACCTCGATCGCGAGCTCATTCGTCAGTACTACCTGAAGAACGGCTACGCCGACGTGCAGGTGACGGCGGCCAACGCCGAGCTCGACCGCGACGGCTCCGGCTTCTTCATCACGTACTCGATCGAAGAGGGTGAGCTGTACGAGTTCGGCGGCATCAACATCGAGAGCACCGTCTCCGCCATCAATCCCGGCGGCTACAAGGGCGATCTGCTCACCGACGAGGGCGACACCTACAACGCCAACCTGATCGACAAGTCGGTCGAGAAGCTGACGAGCGCGGTTTCGCAGGACGGCTTTGCCTTCGCGCGCATTCGCCCGCAAGCGGTGCCCGATCCGGTGACGCGCAAGATCGCGCTCAACTACGTGATCGAAGAAGGCCCGCGCATCTACGTCGAGCGCATCAACATCTCCGGCAACACGCGCACCAAGGATTACGTCATCCGGCGCGAGTTCAAGGTTGCCGAAGGCGACGCCTACAATCCCATGACGGTCGATCAGGCCAAGAAGCGCCTGACCAACCTCGGCCTGTTCAAGGCCGTCGAAGTGAAACGCCGCCCCGGCAGCGCCCAGGATCGCGTCGTCCTCGACGTGGAATTGGTCGAGCAGTCGACGGGCGAGCTCTCCTTCGGCGCCGGTTACTCGACGGCTGAAGGCGTCATCGGCGATGTGAGCATCACCGAGCGCAACCTGATGGGCAACGGCCAGTTCCTGCGCTTGCAGCTGTCTGGCTCGCTCGAGCGCTTGCAGGTCAACCTCAGCTTCACCGAACCGCGCTTCCTTGACCGCAACCTCGCGGCCGGCTTCGACCTGTTCCACAAAGAGGTCGACCAGACGAGCCAGTCGGGCTTCGAGAGCCGTCGTACGGGCGGCAGCTTGCGCCTCGGCTTCCCGCTGTCCGAGAAGCTGTGGATGCAGACCAACTACACTGTCTCGCGCGATCAGATCTTCAACGTGAGCCCATATGCCTCACGCGCCATCCTCGACGCGGCCGGCACCTCCTACACCTCGCTGGTCGGCACCACGCTCACCTATGACCTACGCAACGACGCCAAGAACCCGACCAAGGGCCTGTGGTTCCAGACGGGCACCGACTTCGCCGGTCTCGGTGGCGACGTGCAGTACATCAGCTTCGCGGCCGAAGCGCGCGGCTATTACCCGATCACCGACAACATCACCTTCGTCGCCCGCGCCATCGGCGGCTCGATCTCCGGCTGGGGTGGCTCGGACGTTCGCCTAATCGACCTGTTCTTCAAGGGCGGTGAGACGGTGCGCGGCTTCGATCGTGCCGGCTACGGCCCGCGCGACTTGAGCACCGGCGACGCGCTCGGCGGCTCGATGTACTGGGCAACCACAGCTGAAGTCCGCTTCCCCATTCCGTTCGTGCCCGACGATCTCGGCATCTCCGGTGCCGTGTTCGCAGACGCCGGCTCGCTGTGGGATGCGGGGGGACGCGCCCAGCAGGTCCTGGCTGGTTGCAACTCGAATGGACAGGCGTGCTTGCAGGAGAGTTCGGCCATCCGCTCGTCGGTCGGCGCCAGCTTGATGTGGGCCTCTCCGGTCGGTCCCATCCGCATGGATCTCGCCAAGGTTCTCTCGAAAGAGAAATACGACGAAGAGCAAATCTTCCGCTTCGGTGCGGCGACGAAGTTCTAATCGTCGCCCGTTCGATGCTAAGAAGACCTCCGTACGCGTAACGGAGCGCCGCCTCCGTTCATTTGCATCGCAAATATGGAGCGTCGCCCAGCGGCGGGTTACGGCATGGAACATCCCGGATTCTTCAAGCGGGCCGGGCCGTTTTCCTTGGCGGAGGTCGCCAAGGCGACAGGTGCCGAGTTGGCGCCTGGGGCTGTTCCCGCTGACGCCATGATCGAGGATGTGCGCACGCTCACCGACGCGGGGCCGCGCGATCTGGCCTTCTTCAATAATCGCAAGTACGCCGAGCAGCTGAGGGCGACCCATGCTGGGGCCTGCCTCGTGGCGCCGATCTTCGCCGCGCGGGTTCCAGATACAACCTGCAAGCTGGTCACCAAGGAGCCGTATCGTGGCTTCGCCCAGGCGCTGATGCTGTTCTATCCGGACTCGCGGCATACGCAGACCGCCCCTGGCGGCGGGCGGGATTTCATCGACCCCTCAGCTGAGCTGGAGGAGGGGGTCGTCGTCGAGCCCGGTGCGGTCATCGGCGCCGAGGCACGCATCGGGCGGGGCACCCGCATCGCCGCCGGCGCCGTCGTCGGCTACCGCGTGACCATCGGCCGCGACACCTACATCGGCCCGCTGGCCACCGTGGCCCATGCCCTCGTCGGCGACCGGGTCATCATCCATTCCGGCGTTCGCATCGGCCAGGACGGGTTCGGCTTTGCCATGGGCGCCAAAGGGCACCTCAAAGTCCCGCAGATCGGCCGTGTCATCATCCAGGACGACGTGGAGATCGGGGCCAATTCGACCGTCGATAGAGGCGCCCTTAAGGACACGATCATCGGCGAAGGCACGAAAATTGATAATCTGGTACAAATCGCGCACAACGCCGTGATTGGGCGGCACTGCGTGCTCGTCGCCCAAAGCGGTGTCTCGGGGTCTACCGAGCTTGGCGACTTCGTCGTCATGGGAGGCCAGTCGGGCGCTGTCGGTCACATCAAGATCGGCACCGGCGCCCAGATCGCAGGCACCGCGCATCCGACCAAGGACGTGGCGCCCGGGGCCCGCATCGGCGGGACGCCGGGGCGCCCTCTGAGCCAGTGGGCCCGGGAGTCCGCCTATCTCGCCCGCATGGTCAAGCGCGGCGAGAAGGATGATGCGGACAAGGGCTAGTTGCGGGTATGTGTCGTGCGCGGAGCGCCGGCAGAGTAGAAGGTCGAAGAAACATGAACGACATGGGTGAACCCAAGGCGAAGTCGGCGCTGGCCACCGCGGACATCATCCGCGTCCTCAAGCTGCTGCCGCACCGCTATCCGTTCCTGATGCTCGACCGCATCTACGACATGGACGGCGACAAGAGCTGCGTCGGCGTCAAGAATGTCACCATCAACGAGCCGTTCTTCCAGGGCCATTTCCCGCAGTTCCCGGTGATGCCGGGCGTGCTGATCATCGAGGGCCTGGCGCAGACCGCCGGCGCGCTGTGCGTGCACAGCCTCGGCGAGGACTACAAGGCCGAGCTCGTTTACTTCATGGCCATCGACCGCGCCAAGTTCCGCAAGCCGGTGGTGCCGGGCGACCAGCTCCACTACCACGTGCGCAAGATCCGCAACCGCGGCCGCGTCTGGCGCTTCTACGGCGAAGCTCGCGTCGACGGTAAGGTCGCCGCCGAGGCCGAGGTCAGCGCCATGCTCGCCGACACCTCCGAGGCCCGCGCATTCGCAGCTGGCAAGCATGGGTGAGATGACCGCTCATCCGACGGCAGTCATCGAGCCTGGCGCCAAGCTCGGCAACGGGGTCAAGATCGGCCCCTATTGCGTCATCGGCGCCGACGTCACTTTGGCGGACGGCGTCGAGCTGCTGAGCCATGTGGTCGTCGCCGGACGCACCAGCATCGGCGAGCGCACGCGCATCTTTCCGTTCGCGTCCATCGGCCACCAGCCGCAGGACCTCAAGTATCACGGAGAACCGTCGACGCTTACCGTCGGCGCCGACTGCATGATCCGCGAGGGCGTTACCCTCAATCCCGGCACCGAGGGCGGCGGCATGTCGACGACCATCGGCGACCGCTGCGCCTTCCTCGCCAACTCGCACGTCGGGCACGACTGCCACGTCGGCAACGGCGTCATCTTCTCCAACAACGTCATGCTGGCCGGCCACTGCTGGGTGGGCGACTTCGCCATCATCGGCGGCGGCGCGGCGGTGATCCAGTTCGCCCGCGTTGGCGCGCATTCGTTTCTCGGCGGCATGTCGGGGCTGGAGAACGATCTCATTCCCTACGGCATGGCGCTTGGCAACCGTGCGCACCTCTCCGGCCTCAACATCGTCGGGCTGCAGCGGCGCGGTTTCTCGCGGTCCGACATCCACGACCTGCGCCGCGCCTACCGGCTGTTGTTCGCCGCCGAAGGCACGCTTCTCGAGCGCACCGAGGACGTGGCGCAGGAGTTCGCGGGCCAGCCCATCGTGCAGGAGATCCTCGCGTTCATCCGCGCTGGCGGCAAGCGCAGCCTGTGCACGCCGAAAGAAGCGGCTGAGGCTTGAGGCAGTTTTTCGCGATCGGGACACTAGTATGTCGGGTTCGCCGCGCGTCGTCGGCATTGTAGCGGGCGGCGGGAGTCTGCCGCGCGAGATCGCCGAGCACGTCAACGCCGGCGGCGGCAGCGTGCACATCGTCTCCATCCTCGGTGAGGGAGACCGCGACCTCAGCGATTTCCCGCTCACTAAGGTCGGCTGGGCGCAGATCGGCGGCATGGTGCGCGCGCTGCGCAACGCCAACGTCACCGAGATGGTGATCGTCGGCTCCGTGCGCCGTCCAGACCTCAACGCCATCAAGCCGGATCTGGGCTTCTTCCTCAATCTTCCCGCCATTGCCCGCGTCGTCGCCACCACCGGCGATGACAGCGTGCTCAGCGGCGTCGTGCGCTTTTTCGAAAGCAAGGGCTTCAAGGTCGTCTCGCCGATCGACGTGGCGCCTTCGCTGCTGGTGCAGGAGGGACCGGTGGGCGGGCTGGCCGCCGAGGCGCACGAGATGGTCGATATCGCGCGCGGCTTCGACGTCGTGCGCGCGCTTGGTCCGTTCGATGTCGGGCAGGCGGTGGTTGTCACGGACGGGCAGATCGAAGCCATCGAAGGCGCCGAGAACACCGACGCCATGCTGGCGCGTCTCGCCCTGCAGCGCCGTTTGCCCGAGGGCGGCGTCGGCCGTCGCCGCGGCGTGCTCGTCAAGCGTCCCAAGCCGCGCCAGGAAATGCGCGTCGACATGCCGGCCATCGGTCCCGGCACGGTTGTGCGCGCGCTCGAAGCCGGACTGCGCGGCGTCGCCGTGCTGGCAAAAGGCGCCATCGCGCTCGGACGCGCCGAGCTGGTGCACAGCGCCGACGCCGGCGGCGTCTTCGTGCAGGGCGTCGTCGACCGGGGTGCCGCTATTGCCGCTGCCTCGCCGTTCGGATTCGCGCCACCGTTCGTCAACGTCGGCGGCACGCCGGCCGGACCGCGACAAATGACTGATGCGGCGCGCGGCGCTGCGCTCCTGCATGCCTTGAAGCCGTTCCGCGACAGCGGCGGCACCGTCATAGACAAGGGACATGTGCTGTCGATCGAATGCGGCGAGGGCATCGCCGCGCTCATCGCTCGCTCGGGCAGTCTGCGCCAGTGGGGGCGCCGCCGCCGGTGGGCGCGCCGCACCGCCGTCGCCGTGGTTTCCGAAGCCGTCGCGGCGGACCTCGTCTCCGTCATTTCAGCGGCAGCTTCAGCGCAGCTCGCCGGCATCGCCGTGTTGGGCCGCGCGCCGGGCGATCTTGCGCACGGCATCGACCTCGCCGATCGTCACGGCCTATTCCTCATCGCCACAACGCCGGGAGGTGCGCCATGAGCCTAACCGATCGCGCCGCGGGGGCGCGGGCACCGACCTCGGGCCGCATCGGCAAGGGTGGCCCCGCCGCCGGCCGCGATGACCTGCGCATCTTCGTTGTCGCCGGCGAGCATTCGGGCGATGCGCTGGGCGGCAAGCTTATGACCGCGCTTAGTGCCCACTGTAAGGGACGCATTCACTTCCTCGGCGTCGGCGGCGAGGACATGGAGCGTGCCGGCCTCGCCTCGCAATTTCCCCTCGAGGACGTCGCCGTCATGGGAATTTTGTCGATCCTGCCGCGCCTGCCGCGCATCATGTCGCGCGTCTACCGCACGGTCGATGCGGCCGTCGCCGCCGAGCCCGACGCCGTCGTCATCATCGATTCCCCCGAGTTCACGCATCCCATCGCCAAGCGCATCCGCAAGCGGGCGCCGAACATCCCCATCATCGACTACGTGTCGCCGAGCGTGTGGGCGTGGCGGCCGGGGCGCGCACGCAAAATGCGCCCCTATGTCGATCATGTCCTGGCGCTGCTGCCGTTCGAGCCAGCCGCGCACGAACGCCTCGGCGGTCCGCCGGCCACCTACGTCGGACACCCGTTGATTGAAAGGCTTGATTGGCTGCACGACCTCGATCCGCAGCCGCTGGTAGATCGGCTGGAGCTCGACCCCGGTCGTCTCGTTCTCGTCGTGCTGCCGGGCAGCCGCACGTCCGAGGTCTCGCACCTGATGCAGCCGTTCGGCGAGGCGCTGGAATTGCTGCACGCCCGCCGCATTCGCCCGCAGGTGATCATCCCGGTCGTGCCACACGTGCGCGCGCTGGTCGAGCGCCACATGCAATCGTGGACGGTGAAGCCGCATCTGGTGGAGGGCGAGGAGGATAAGTTCCGCGCCTTCAAGCTCGCCCACGCCGCGCTCGCCGCCTCCGGCACGGTAACGCTGCAGCTGGCGCTTGCCGGCACGCCGATGGTCGTCGCCTACAAGGTCGACGCTTTCTCCGCGCGCATGCGCTTTCTGCTGAATACGCCGTCCGTGGTGCTGGCCAACTCTGGTGCTGGGCGAGAACGCGTTCCCGGAGCTGCTGCAGGACGACTGCACGCCCGACAAGCTTGCCGCCGCGCTGGAGCAGCTGCTGCGCGACACCGAAGAGCGCCGGGCGCAGCTCGCCGCCTTGGCGCGCGTTCCGCACAAGATGCTGCTCGACAGCGGTACGCCGTCGGACTTCGCCGCCGAGATCGTCCTCGATTACGCCGCACACGGGCGCCGCAATCAAACTTAAGACGGCCTGCGCACCGTCAGCCGTCAAGTGCCGCAGCCGCCAGCTCCGCCACTCGAAGATCAATCTCGGCCGGATCCCCGTCGCCGAGATACCAAGCCGCCGACAATCCGGTCCATGCGAGGATCCATTCGAGAAGCCGCTGGCGCTCGATGTTCGCCGCCTCGGCGACGACAAGCAGGCGCCGTTCGAAGTGGTGCGGCTGCGTCGCCACCGGCTGCGTCGGGTCGTCGAGATCGGGGTTGGTGAAGATATTGGCGAAGTCGAACCCGCGCTCGCCGATGAGGCGCTTGGGATCGATGGCGAGCCAGCCGCGCGCGCCAAAGTCGAGCACGTTTCCATGATGCAGGTCGCCGTGCAGCACGCCGACTTCCCGCGGTTCAGCCAGCAGGGTGCGCGCTGCCGCAGCACAGCGGAGCAGGACGTCCCCGTGCGTTTCGGCGGCGGGCCACAATTCGCGAAACCAGGTTTGCAGTGGGATGAGCTGCGGTAGTGGCTTTGGCTTGGGTGCGTGCAGGTGGCGTGCGACCGCGCAGAGAATGCGGCACGCTTCATCATCGCGGCCGGTGCGCGCCATGTCGGCGAGGGATCGCGATCCCTCGGCGCGCTCCAAGAGGAGAGCGGCACCATCCCACGCGAAAACCTGCGCAGCGCCGTCTCCGGCCCACCATTGCATCAGAACGCCGCCGCGCGCTTCCTCTTCCTCGCCTGCGAGCTTGAGCATGGCGGCCTGGCCCTGATAACGCACCGGCAGCAGGCGATTGGTTCGCGTTACGATGGGAGCGCCGTCGGCAACGAGGCTCCAGCGTCTGAGATAAGGTTCGAAGACCGACACTGCTCCGCTGCCCCTATGAAAACGGCCGGCGGTTGAACCGCCGGCCGCGCAGTAGTGCCCGAATTCGCGAGAGTGTCAGCGCTGATCGAAGGGAACGAAGTTGCGCTCCGTGGCGCCCATGTAGAGCTGGCGCGGACGCCCGATGCGCTGCTCGGGATCCTCCAGCATCTCCTTCCACTGTGCGATCCAGCCAACCGTGCGGGCGATGGCGAACAGCACCGTGAACATCGACACCGGGAAGCCCAAGCGCGCGCAGCGTGATGCCGGAGTAGAAGTCGATGTTGGGATAGAGCTTCTTTTCGATGAAGTAGTCGTCCTGCAGCGCGATGCGCTCCAGCTCAATCGCCACCTTTAGCAGCGGATCGTTGTGGAGTCCGAGCGCGTCGAGCACCTCGTGGCAGGTCTTCTGCATCACCTTGGCGCGCGGATCGTAGTTCTTGTAGACGCGGTGCCCGAAGCCCATCAGGCGGAAGCCGGAGTTCTTGTCCTTCGCCTTGGCGATGAACTCGGGGATGCGGTCGACAGTGCCGATCTCCATCAGCATATTGAGCGCCGCCTCGTTGGCGCCGCCGTGCGCGGGACCCCACAGGCAGGCGATGCCGGCCGCGATGCAGGCGAACGGGTTGGCGCCCGAGGAGCCGGCGAGACGCACCGTCGAGGTCGAGGCGTTCTGTTCGTGGTCCGCATGCAAAATGAAAATGCGGTCGAGGGCGCGCGTCAGCACCGGGTTCGCCACGTACGGCTCGCACGGGATGGCGAAGCACATCTGCAGGAAGTTGGAGGTGAAATCGAGGTCGTTGCGCGGATAGATGAACGGCTGGCCGATGGAATACTTGTAGGCCATCGAGGCGATGGTCGGCATTTTCGCCAGCATGCGGTGGCTGGCGATGGCGCGCTGCGCCGGATCGTTGATGTCGGTCGAGTCGTGATAGAACGCCGCCAGCGCGCCGACCGTGCCGACCATTACCGCCATCGGATGCGCGTCACGCCGGAAGCCGGTGAAGAAGCGCGTCATCTGCTCGTGCAGCATGGTGTGGCGCGTGATGGTGTTGGTGAAGCTGTCGAATTCGGTCTTCGTCGGCAGCTCGCCGTGCAGCAGCAGGTAGCAGGTCTCGAGGAAGCTCGAGTGCTCGGCCAGCTGGTCGATCGGATAGCCGCGATAGAGCAGCACGCCGGCGTCGCCGTCGATGTAGGTGATGCGCGAGGTACAGTTGGCGGTCGAGGTGAAGCCCGGGTCGTAGGTGAAGCAGCCGGTGTCGCGATAGAGCTTGCCGACGTCGATCACGTCGGGGCCTAGCGTGCCGCTGCGCACGGGCATTTTCGTCGACTTGCCGGCGAGCGTGAGCTCGGCGGTCATCTCTTCTGCTTTGGCCGGTTTCTCGTGAACGTTCATGGCGCGGATTCCTGTGATACCCGGCAGCGGGAATGGGTTGCGAGCACTCGAAAGCCTCCCGGCGAGCGGTTCAAGCTGTCCCCTATGAAGCGTTTTTTCGTTCGTGGTGGCGTCGTGGCGGCTGTTGGCCGCTCGTTTTGTCCCGATGCACCCTTGTACACCAATTTTGCACCGCAACATAGGGCCCACAACCGGCCGTCGGTGCCCAACCCGCGACGAGCAGGTGACGTTCCCTTTGAGGCTGACGGACAGAGGATGCAACGCTCTATCCCCTCCCCGAGGGGAGGGGCGAAGTAGAGCTCCGGTCGTCGCTCTTAGGCCGCCTGGTCGCGAATGCGGGCGAGGGCTTCATCACGGCCCAGCACGGCCATGACGTCGAACACCGGCGGCGATACGGACTTGCCGGTGAGGGCCGCCCGCAGGGGCTGTGCAACCTTGCCGAGCTTGGCGCCGGTTGCCTCGGCATACGTGCGCACGATCTCTTCCAGCGCCGGGGCGAGCCAACGGTCGACCGCCTCAAGCTTCGGGAGCATGTCGGCGAGCCGCTGGCGGCCTTCCGCGTCGAGCAGCTTCTGCGCCTTCTCATCGAGCGCCAGCGGCCGGTCGGCGAACAGGAAGTCGGCTCCGTTCACCAGCTCGACGAGCGTCTTGGCGCGCTCCTTGAGGCCCGGCATGGCGAGCAGGAACTTCGCCCGCATGTTGGCGTCGAGCCGCGCAACGATGCCCGCGCCGCCCGGCAGATAGGGCAGCACGTCCTCGATGCGGTTGAGCAGCTCCTGGTCGTCGGCGTGGCGGATGTAGTGCCCGTTGAGGTCCTCGAGCTTGGCGAAGTCGAAGCGGGCCGCCGAGCGGTTGATGTCGACCGTGTCGAACCAGTCGACCATCTGCGACGTCGACATGATCTCGTCGTTGCCGTGGCTCCAGCCGAGGCGCACCAGATAGTTGCGCAGCGCCTCCGGCAGGTAGCCCATCTCCTTGTAGGCTTCGATGCCGAGCGCGCCGTGGCGCTTCGACAGCTTGGCGCCGTCGGGACCGTGGATCAGCGGCACGTGCGCGAAGATCGGCACGTCCCAGCCCATCGCCTGGTAGATCTGCGTCTGCCGCGCGGCGTTGGTCAGATGATCGACGCCGCGGATGACGTGCGTCACCTGCATGTCGTGGTCGTCGACGACGACGGCGAGATTGTAGGTCGGGTTGCCATCGCTGCGCACGATGATGAGGTCGTCGAGCTCCTTGTTGGCGAACACGACGCGGCCCTGCACCTGGTCTTCGATGACGGTCTCGCCCTCGCGCGGCGCCTTGAGGCGGATGACGTGCGGCACGCCGGCCGGCGCCTCGGCCGGATCGCGCTCGCGCCACGGCGAGCGGATGGTGAGCGGGCGCTTCTCCGCCTGCGCCGCTTCGCGCATGGCGTCGAGCTCGGCCGGCGTCAGCCAGCACTTGTAGGCATGGCCGTTGGCCAGCAGCTCCTCGGCCACCTGGCGGTGGCGGTGGGCGCGGGCGAACTGCGAAACGGTCTCGCCGTCCCAGGTCAGCTCCAGCCACTTGAGGCCGTCGACGATGGCGGCCACGGCTTCCGGGTTGTTGCGCTCGCGGTCGGTATCCTCGATGCGCAGCAGCATCTTGCCGCCGCGGCCCTTGGCGTACAGCCAGTTGAACAGGGCCGTGCGCGCCCCGCCGATGTGCAGATAGCCGGTGGGCGATGGGGCAAAGCGCACGATCGGCGCGGCGGCGCTGCGTGTCTTGTCGGTCATCTTTTATCGATTGCCGTTGGATGCGGGAGATAAGCGGGCGATGTAGCATGCCTGGGCGGGGCGGGTAAGGGGCCGGGGGGCTTCCAGCGATGTTCGGGGCGGCCGGCACGGGGGCGGCGGCGGCGGCGTTTTGGCGCCGCTCGCGCGCCGTCTCGAGGCCGAGCAGGAGCGCTGGTTCTGCTGGCTGCCGGTGTGCATCGGCTGCGGCATCGCGGCCTACTTCGCGCTGCCGAGCGAGCCGGCGCTGCTGACCGCGTTGCTGCCGCTGATCGCTATGCTGGCGTTGCGTGCCGCGGGCGGCGCACGCGCGACGGTTGCGGGCTTGCTCGTCGCCGCGCTGCTGGCGGCTTCGCTCGGCTTCGCGCTCGCCAAGCTGCGCGTCGAATGGGTGCGCGCGCCGGTGCTGGAAAAGCAGATCAACGCCGCCGAGGTGCGCGGCTTCGTCGAGCTGATCGAGCCGCGGCCGGTGCGCGGGCAACGGCTGACGCTGCGCGTCGACCTCGCTCGGCGATCTTTCCGCCGACAAGCGCCCCGCGCGCGTGCGCATCACCATCAACCGGGCGCTGCCGGGGCTGGCGGCGGGGAGCGCGGTGCGCATGCGCGCCACGCTGATGCCGCCGTCGGAGCCGGCGCTGCCGGGCGACTATGATTTCGGGCGGCAGGCTTGGTTCGCCGGCATCGGCGCGGTCGGCTATTCGCTGTCGCCGCCGAGCATCGACACGCGGCCTCCGCCGCCGCCGGCCGACTTGGCATGGTGGGCCGGCGTGCAGCGGATCCGCCAGGCGATCGGCGCGCGCGTCTCTGCCGCGCTGCCGGGCGAA
Source organism: uncultured Alphaproteobacteria bacterium (assembly GCA_963722495.1). GTDB lineage: Bacteria > Pseudomonadota > Alphaproteobacteria > Rhizobiales > Hyphomicrobiaceae > Hyphomicrobium_A. The sequence goes on from CAVRND010000010.1 coordinate 16,193, forward strand.
ACAGGCGCCATCGCCACGGCGCTGATCACCGGCGAGCGCGGCGGCATCTCGGAGACAACCAACGACGCCTTCCGCGACAGCGGCATCCTGCACATCCTGTCGATCTCCGGTTTCCACATGGCGATCATGGCCGGCTCGGTGTTCTTCCTCGTGCGGCTGGGGCTGGCGCTGTTCCCGTCGATTGCGTTGCGCTATCCGATCAAGAAGTGGGCCGCCGCCGCCGCCATGCTCGCCGGCTTTGCCTACCTGATGATCTCCGGCGCCGCCTTCGCCACCGTGCGCTCGGCGATCATGATCTCCATCATGTTCCTCGCCGTGCTGCTCGACCGGCCGGCGCTCGCGCTGCGCAACGTCATTCTGGCGGCGACGCTGATCCTGGTGCTGTTTCCCGAGAGCCTGTTCGACGTCGGCTTCCAGATGTCGTTCGCCGCCGTGCTGGCGCTCGTCTCCATCTACGAGGCGCTGCGTGCCCGCGCGCTGTGGACCTCGCTGATGGAGCGCACCTCATCGCGCGTCGCCATCTTCTTCGCCGGCATCGTGCTGTCGACGCTGATTGCCAGCGCCGCGGTGGCGCCGTTCGCCGCCTATCACTTCCACAAGAGCCAGCAGTACGCGGTGATCGCCAACCTCATCGCCCTGCCGGTGTGCAACGTGCTGGTCATGCCGGCGGCGTTGGCGGCGCTGATCGCCATGCCGTTCGGGCTCGAGGCGTTGCCGCTGTGGGTGATGGGCTGGGGCATCGAGGCGATGGTGTGGGTCGCCAACCGCGTGGCCGAGATCCCCGGCGCGGTGCTGCGCGTGCCGGCCATGCCGACGGCGGCGTTCGTGCTGATGATCATCGGCGGACTGTGGCTGATGCTGTGGCAGACGCGCTGGCGGCTGGCAGGCATCGCCGTCATCGCCGGCGGTGCGGCGCTGGCGCCGACCTTGCGCGCGCCCGACATCATCATCGGCCGTGACGCCGAGCTGGTCGCCGTGCGCGGGGCGGATGGGGAGCTATCCGCCGTCGGGGCGACTCGCGCCTCGTTCGAGCTCGAACGCTGGCTGGAGCACGACGGTGCTCGGCGCGGCGTCGAAGAGGCGGCGAAGGCGGCGGGGTTCGCCTGCGACGGCATCGGCTGCCGCGCCACGGTGAAGGGTCTGACGGTGGCCGTCGCCCGCCATCCGGCCGCCTTCGCCGAGGATTGCCGGCGCGCCGCCGTGCTCATCTCCGCCATCGTCAGCCCGCGCGGCTGCACGGCGCCGCGGACGGTCATTGATTTCTTCGCCGCGCGCCGCCAGGGCACGCACGCGCTCTACATCGAGGCGGACGGCAGCATCCGCACCGAGACGGTGGCCGCCGCACGCGGCGCGCGGCCCTGGTCGATGCCGCACAAGCCGCCCGACGGGGCGAACGGCGCCGGCGGGGCCCCGCGCACCGCCGAGCTTGAGTAGCCGCCGTCAGTAGCGGCGCATCAGTCCGACCAAGCGGCCCTGGATGTCGACCTGGTCGGGGCCGAAGATGCGCGTCTTGAACTCGGGGTTGGCCGCCTCGAGGGCGATGGTCGTGCCCTTCTTGCGCAGCCGCTTGAGCGTCGCCTCCTCCGAATCGACCAGGGCGACGACGATGTCGCCGTTCTCGGCCGTGTCGCAGCGGCGGATGATGACCGTGTCGCCGTCGAGGATGCCGGCCTCGATCATCGAATCGCCCTTCACCTCCAGGGCGAAGTGCTCGCCGTTGGTCAGCAGGTCGGGCGGGCAGGCGATGTCGTGGGTGTGGTTCTGGATGGCGCTGATCGGCGTGCCGGCGGCGATGCGGCCCATGACCGGCACCGACACCGTGCGGCTGTCGATGACGGTGGAGGGCGGCGGCGCCAGATCGCGGCTGCGGCTGCCCTCGATGACGCTGGGCTGGAAGCCGACCCGTTTGGGCCCCGGCGGCGCCGATTGGTTCTCGGGCAGGCGGATAACCTCGATGGCGCGGGCGCGGTGGGGCAGGCGGCGAATGAAGCCCCGCTCCACCAGCGCCGTGATCAGGCGGTGGATGCCGGACTTGGATTTCAGGTCGAGCGCGTCCTTCATCTCGTCGAACGACGGCGGCACGCCTTTTTCCTGCATGCGCGCGTGGATGAAGAGCAGCAGCTCTTTTTGTTTCTCCGTGAGCATCGGGCCTCCAGCTGCTCGGCGGCACTTTTCCAGGTTGTCTGGACAAAGCGTGAACGTACCCTAGTCGTTCTCGCGCCGTTCCGCAAGGGGGGCCGTGTTTCGGGCTTTTCAGAAATCGAGCGGAAGAACGCGCACCGTTTCGCCGGCCGCTGCGGCGGGGGCGTTCGGGGGGCGCACGATGAGCACGTCGGCGGCCGCCAGCGCCGACATATGGGCGCTGTCCTGCGTGGTCAGGGCCGTCACCGGCAGCAGGCCCGCGGCGCCCGGGGACACGGTGGCGCGCATGTAGTGCTGGCGCGGGCCGTTGGCTTCCAGCGGGTGGGCCAGCACGGCCGACTGCTCGCGCAGCGGCGCATCGGTGCGGCCGAGCAGGCGGAAGATCAGCGGCACCAGGAAGATGCGCGCCGCGATCAGGCACGACAGGGGATTGCCCGGCAGCCCCAGCACGCGCTGGGCGTCGAGGCGCCCGAACAGCATCGGCTTGCCGGGGCGCACGGCGACCTTCCAGAAGTCGAGCGCCATGCCGCGCGCTTCCAGCGCCGGCTTGACGAGGTCGCGGTCGCCGACGGACGCCCCGCCGATGGTCACCAGCACGTCGGCGTCGGCGCCCATGGCGAGCTTGGCTTCCAGTGCTTCGAGCGTGTCGCCGGCGATGCCGAGCAGCCGCGGCTCGCCGCCGAAGCGCCGGATCAGCGCTGCCAGGCCATAGGGATTCGACGAGACGATCTGGCCGGCGCCGGGCTTGGTGCCGGGCTCCACCAGCTCATCGCCGGTCGCCAGGATGGCGATGCGCGGGCGCGCGGCGCACTTTGAGATTCGCGTGGCCGCCGGCAGCGGCGAGGGTGATGGCCGAGGCATCGAGTAAACGTCCGGCGCGCAGCAGCGTATCGCCCTGACGGAAGTCGCCGCCGGCAGGACGGATGTTGGAGCCGATGGAAGCTGTCGCGCGGACAGTCAGCGTGTCGCCGCTGCGGTCTGTATCTTCCTGGATCACCACCGCGTCGGCGCCGTTCGGCACGCTGGCGCCGGTGAAGATGCGCGCCGCCTCGCCGGCGCCGACCGTTCCTGCGAAGGGGCCGCCGGCGTTGGATTCTCCGATCACGCGCAGTTCGGCCGGCACGCGCGCGACATCGGCCGCGCGCACCGCATAGCCGTCCATGGCGGAAGCGTCGAACGGCGGTTGCGTCAGTTGCGCCGTCACGTCCTCGGCCAGCACGCGCTCGGCCGCGCCGAGCAGGTCGACGCTTTCGGTGCCGAGCGGCGTTGCGCCATCGAGCACGCGCCGTAGCGCCTCGTCGACCGGGAGCAGCGCCCCAGCACGTGCCATGTCAGGCGCCTTTCTTGCGA
>CAVRND010000011.1:0-456436 GCA_963722495.1 uncultured Alphaproteobacteria bacterium
GGTGATCCCCTCGACCACACCGAGGACGACCGCTTCGAAGAAATTCACGGGGTCAGTCTGCTAGACCACTACGGTCCAATGCCTCCGCAACGTGCCGAAGTGTCGAAAGTCTCTCCTCGATAGGGCCGCCGAACGATGCCACCGTCAACGTCGTGACGCCGGCCTCGGCGAAGGCGTGCAAGCGCTCCTCGATCCGCTCCGGCGGCCCGAGCAGTGATGTCTGGTCGATGAACTCCAGCGGTACGGCGCCCATGGCCTCGCGGTGCTGACGGTCCAGATAGAGATCCTGGACCAGCTTGGCCTCGGCCTCGAACCCCATCCGGCAGGCCAGCTGGTTGTAGAAGTTCTGCTCCCGGCTGCCCATCCCACCGACGTAGAGAGCGGCGTACGGACGTACCGGCATCGCACACTGGGCGACGTCGTCGCCCACGACGACGGGAACCGTCGCGGCGACGTCGAACGGGTCACCCGTGCGACCGCCACGCTCGCGCCCGACCTCGATGCTGGCGAACGACTCCGCGGCGTACTCGGGTGAGAAGAAGATCGCCAGCCACCCGTCGGCGATCTCGCCGGCCAGCTCGAGGTTCTTCGGCCCGACCGCGGCGAGGTACGTCGGGATGTGGTCGCGCACTGGGTGGACCGTGAGCTTGAGGGCCTTGCCCGGACCGTCCGGCAGCGGCAGCGTGAAGAACTCGCCATCGTGGCGGACCGTCTGCCGCGACAGCGCCTGGTTGACGATGGCGACGTACTCGCGGGTCCGGGCGAGCGGCTTGGCGAAGCGGACGCCGTGCCATCCCTCCGACACCTGCGGGCCCGACACCCCCAGCCCGAGCCGGAATCGGCCACCGCTCAGCAGGTCGAGGGTGGCGGCCGTCATCGCGGTCATCGCCGGCGTTCGCCCCGGGATCTGGAAGACCGCCGACCCGACGTCGATCGTCTGCGTCGTGGCGGCGACGTAGGCCGAGACGGTCGCCGCGTCGGATCCGTAGGCCTCTGCCGACCACACGACGGAGTACCCGAGTGCCTCGGCCTCGCGGGCCATCGTCACGAACTCCTGGATCTCCGCCCCGAGGACGTAGCCCATGCTCAAGCCCAGCTTCATGAGGTGACCTTACCGACCGGTAACGAGGATCGGCTCGTTGACGATGCGCACGGGCGGACGAGTTGCGCTCGGCTTCCGTCTACCGGCCGGCGTCCAGTTCTCCTGTACGACGAAGAGGCGCAGCGACGACGGGGCGAGTTGTCGAGACACCCGCCAAGAACCAACCCTCCCCGCGCGGCCACGCCATTCCGGGCGCGCCCACAGATAGGGTCGCTGGCATGTTGCAGCGCCATCTCGGTTCGACCGGCCTCAAGGTGTCCCGCATCGGTCTCGGCACCATCACCTGGGCGACCGACACCGACGAGCACGAGGCGGAGGCCCAGCTGCGCGCGTTCGTCGATGCCGGCGGGACTCTTCTGGACACGGCCGGCGGGTACGGCGGCGGGGCCAGCGAGGAGCTGATCGGCACCCTGCTGTCGCGGGTGGTCGATCGCAACGACATCGTGCTCGCCACCAAGGCTGGGATCACGCGGCGTTCGGGCGAGCGGAACGTCGACATCTCGCGCGGCGCGCTGCTGCGCGACCTCGACACGTCGCTCGCCCGGCTCGGCGTCGACCACGTCGACCTGTGGCAGGTGCACACCTGGTCCGCCGGACGTGCCGATCGACGAGACGTTGTCCGCTCTCGACGCGGCCGTCATGTCCGGGCGGGCGCGCTACGTCGGCGTCTCCAACTTCTCCGGTTGGCAGACCGCGCAGGCAGCCACCCACCAGCTGTCGGTGCCGGGCCGGGCCAAGCTCGGCCTCGACGCAGGTCGAGTACTCGCTGCTCCAGCGCGGCATCGAGCGCGAGGTCCAGCCGGCTGCGGAGGCGCTGGGTCTCGGCATCCTCCCGTGGGCGCCGCTGGGCCGCGGGGTGCTGACCGGCAAGTACCGGACCGGCGTACCGGCCGACTCCCGCGGCGCGTCGAACGCGTTCGAGCGGTACGTCGGCGTCCACCTGAACCCGACGCGCGTCTCGCGTCGTCGAGGCGGTCTGCCGAGCCGCCGAAGGTCTCGACCTGTCACCCGTCGAGGTGGCGCTGGCCTGGGTCCGCGACCAGCCGGGCGTGGCGGCGCCGATCGTCGGGGCACGCACGGCGGCGCAGCTGGCCGGCTCCCTGACTGTCGAGGACGTGACGCTGCCGGAGGAGATCATGGACGCGCTCGACGACGTCTCGGCGCCGGAGATGGGCTACCCGGAGGCCTGATCGGCGTCCGCGCTCACCTTCTCGTCCTCGGACGGCAGGCTGCGCTCCGCCTCCTCGATCGCGAGGGCCGCGCTCACCAGGGCGAGGTGCGAGAACGCCTGCGGGAAGTTGCCGACCATCCGGTCGGCTCCGGGGTCGTACTCCTCGGCCAGCAGCCCGACGTCGTTGGTCAGCGCCGATGAGCCTGGTCCATCAGGGCGTGGGCGTCGTGCGAGACGGCCGGCCCGGGCGTAGGCCCCGACCAACCAGAACGAGCACGCCAGGAACGGGTGCTCGTCGCCCTCGAGGCCGTCGACGCCCGACTCCGTCCGGTAGCGCAGCACGAGTCCGTCGCGGATCAGGTCGCGACTCGACCGCGGCGATGGTGCCGAGCACCTTCGGGTCGTCGCCGTCGAGGAAGCCGACACCGCCGATCAGCAGCAGCGACGCGTCGACCTCGTGTGGTGTCGTAGTGCTGGACGAACGTGTTGCGCTCGGCGTCGTACCCCTTCTCGAGGATCTCGTCGCGCGACCTCGTCGCGCAGCGATCGCCACTTCTCGACAGCGGCCCGTCGAGGCCGTACGTCTCGACGGCGTGGACCGCCCGGTCGAAGGCGACCCAGACCATCAGCCGCGAGTGGGTGAAGTGCTGCTTGTCGGCCCGCGGATCTCCCACAGCCCGTTGTCGGGCTCCTGCCAGTGCGCGGCCAGCTCGTTGACCAGCGTGCGTTGCAGCGTCCAGGCCTGGTCCTGCGGGCCGCCGGCTCTGTCGGGCGCAGCTCGAGCGCGGTCATCACCTCGCCGAGCACGTCGCGTCTGGCGCTGGTGGACGGCGGCGTTCCCGATCCGCACCGGCCGTGAGTGCGGCGTAGCCGGGCAGGTGGTCGAGCTCGCGTTCGGGCAGGTCGCGCGACGCCGTCGACGGCGTACATGATCTGCAGGTCCTGCGGGTCACCGGCGATGGCGCGCAGCAGCCAGTCGCGCCAGAGCATCGCCTCGTCGTCGTAGCCGGCGCTGAGCAGCGCCTGCAGTGTCAGCGACGCGTCGCGCAGCCAGCAGAAGCGGTAGTCCCAGTTGCGACTGCCGCCGAAGTCCTCGGGCAGCGACGTCGTCGCCGCCGCCGACGATGCCGCCGGTCTCGGCGTGGGTGAGGAGGCGCAGCACCAGCAGGGAGCGGACGACGGCGTCGCGGTACGGGCCGTCGTACGTGACACCGGGCGGCCCACTCCTGCGCAGGGTGTCGGCGGTGTGGTCGATCCGCTCGTCGACGTCGAGCATCGGCGGGATGCCGTCGGTACGACGGGAACCAGGTGGTGGAGAAGGTCAGCGCTCTCGCCTGCCGACACGTCGAAGTCGTCCTCGTGCACGCCGTCGCCGGCCTTCGGGCAGCCGGTCGCCGCGCAGCACCAGCATGTCGGGGCCGGCGATAGCGGAGATGACCGCGCGCCCGTCGTCGTCCTCGCGCCGGGTCACCCAGGGCCGGATCTTGCCGTAGCCGAACCGGACGATCCACTCGTGCCGCATCCGGACCGTTCCCTCGATGCCCTCGACTCGGCGTACGACGTCGGCGCGGCCGTCGCCGATCGGCATCAGGTCGGTGACCTTGACCGACTCCGGTCGACGTTCGATGCGTGGTCTCCAGGATGAACGTGTCGTCGACGTAGGCCCGCGGTCGACTCGATGACGTCGTCCGCCGGCCCGAGCAGCCACCGGCCGTGCCGCGGCTCGCCGAGCAGCGCCGCGAAGCACGCGGGCGAGTCGAACCGCGGCAGGCAGAGCCAGTCGATCGACCCGTCGCGGCCGACGAGGGCGACCGTGCCCAGGTCGCCGAGTGCCGCATAGTCCTCGATGGGGAGCGCCATGCGACCGAGCGTAGGCGGCGACGTCTCAGCATCGTGGACGCGACGCGGATCTGCGCTCCTCGGCTGCTGCGTCGTGGCACCATGGGGGCAGCATGGAGTACGAGTTCCAGCGTTTCTCGTTGCCGCGGACGCTCTCGCGATCCGCGGTCTGCCGCATGCTGACCGACCATGCCGAGTACGGCGGCTGGGAGCTTGCCCGGCTGCGGCTGTTCCCGGACGGAACCCGCAAGGTCGAGCTGCGGCGCCGGATCATCCGAGTCCGTTCGACCCTGTCGACCGACCTCCGGAACCTGCGCCCCTACGCCTGAGCTGAGCCGTTCACGGCGGCGGGTTCGATGTCTAGGCGCGGTCGAGGAAGCGGTCGAACACCCGGGCGCTGAACTCCAGTGCGTCGACCGGCACCCGCTCGTCCACGCCGTGGAAGAGCCCGGTGAAGTCGAGGTCCGGCGGCAGCCGCAGCGGGGAGAAGCCGAAGCAGCGGATGCCCAGCCTGTTCCACGCCTTCGCGTCCGTGCCACCGAACATCAGGTACGGCAGCACCAGCGCGTCGGGGTCCTCATCGACAAGTGACGACTGCATCGCTTCGACGATCGGACCTTCGAACGGCGTCTCCAGGGCGTGGTCGTGGACGAGCAGCTCGTAGCTCACGTCGTCGGGCAGCAGGCTGCGCATCGTCTCGAAGAACTCGTCCTCGTACCCGGGCAGGAAGCGGCCATCGATGTTCGCCGTTGCCTCACCGGGTATGACGTTGTGCTTGTAGCCGGCTTCAAGCCCTGTCGGGTTGGCGGAGTTGCGGACCACGGCAGCGATGATCCGCGCGGCCGGCCCGAAGTGTTCGACGAGGGCGGCGACGTCGTCGTCGGTGCTCCCGGTGCCGGTCAGTGCCGCGACCTCGTCGAGCAGCCGCCCCATCGAGGGAGTGATCCGGACCGGCCACTCGTACCGACCGATGGCCGCAACCGCGTCGGCCAGGGCCGTGACGGCGTTGTCGTGGTTGCGCATCGAGCCATGGCCGGCGGTGCCGTGGGCACGCAGTCGCATCCAGGCGATGCCCTTCTCGGCCGTCTCGACCAGGTAGATGCGCCGGTCGTTGATGGTGACCGAGAAGCCGCCGACCTCACCGACCCCCTCGGTGCAGCCCTCGAGCCACTCGGGGTGCTGGTCGACGAGTGGGTGTGCGCCGTGGATGCTGCCGGCCTCCTCGTCGGCGGTGAACGCGAGCGTGACGGCACGCTTCGGCAGTCGCCCGTCGCGGGCGCGGGCCCGCACCACCGAGAGCACGGCGGCATCGAAGTCCTTCATGTCGACCGCGCCCCGCCCCCACACGTAGCCGTCGTTGATCTCGCCCGAGAACGGGTCGACCTTCCAGTCGTCCTTGCGAGCAGGTACGACGTCGAGGTGGCCGTGGACGAGCAGCCTGTCCTCGGCGTTGGGGTCGCCCCAGTGGGCGATGACCGACGTACGACCTGGGGTCGGCTCGAACATCTGCGGTTCGATCCCGACCTCGGCCAGCTTTTCAGCGACGTACTCGGCTGCCTGCCGCTCACCCGGCCCGGAGCTGTCGCCGTAGTTGGAGGTGTCGATCCGGATCAGGTCCCGGCAGATGTCGACGACCTCTGCCTCCGGGGCAGATCGGCCGGCCTGCGCTGGGTGCTCGTTGGTCATGGCGTCCATACTGCACCCGGGTCGACGCCGCCCGCTCGCCCGGCTGGAGGGCGGCCACGATTACGAAGTGTGCGTTGCTGTTTGCTAGGGTTGTGCGTCGCTCACCGAGAGATCGGGAGCACTCAGCAACACACCAGTCCGGGTGGCGGAATAGGTAGACGCGCTAGCTTGAGGTGCTAGTGCCCGTATTAGGGCATGGGGGTTCAAGTCCCCCCTCGGACACTCTGGTTGAGACAGAAGGCACGGCCCCTGACCTGCGCAAACGCGGGTCAGGGGCTTTGTCTTTCTGACCGGCTCACGAGTCGGGGTCACGGGTGGTCACCCATCATGGCGCCAGCCGTCCGGACAGCCGCTCATCCATGGCCACGGCTATCTCGTCGCGAAGCTGGGATCACGTCGCGCGCGAGGTCGCCCACGCACTGAACCCGGGCTCACTCGTCCAGGACTGGAAGGGTGGGCCATCGACTGCTCGCCCACTGGGGCCAGGTCTCAAAGCCGGTCGGAGGGTCGGGCAAGGGTCCGGAGGTCAACTCGATCTGCGTTGGTGGTTGGCAGAGTGACGCGAACCGATCGTGGTCTGCACTCGTCATCTCGAATGTGCTGTCGGGCGCCTGCAGCCACCGCCGGTCACATCGCTCGCGCCGCACCGACTCGTCGACCTTGAGGTACTCGATCGTGAAGTCCGCGTGTGTCAGCTCTGCGATGGCACGGATGGCGTAACGCTCCTCCGGCGACCAGCAGCCGAAGTCCAAGATCGCCGATGCTCCGCTCCGGAGCACCTGGTGGGCCACCCAGATCATCCGGCCTTCGAGGATGTCGCGACGGCCTTGGGCGTCGCTGTGCCCGAACAGCGGCGCCATCCACTCGTCTGGGGTCAGCCGCAGGATCGAGTGCTCGGCGGCCAGCTGCCGCGCCCGGGTGGTCTTGCCCGCACCCGGGAGGCCGACGGTCAGGAACAGGGTCGGACGACGAGGGTGCACGGGTGGAGTCTGAGCGCCACGACATCCGCAAGGCAAGCTGATTCGACGCGACGGCCAGCCCGGGCGCCACCTGGCCGTCCCTGCCGCGGACCTCGCATGGCGAGCTTCAGTCTGCGCCGATGTTCCGTACTGTGGTCGTCCATGATCTGGATTCCTTTTCAGAGAGGTGTTCAGGTCTAGGCCCCGTCGGGTGCTCGCTACACCTGACGGGGCCGCTTGGTCACCCGATGGGTCACGAACGCCGACCTGCGGAAACGCGGTCTGGGGTCAGCGTCTTGCCTCAGGGAACCGCGAAGCCGCGAGTATCGTCCGATCAGCATGAGATGGCTTCGGATGGTCGTGTCGGCGGTGCTCGGAGCGGGAGCGCTCGTTCTCGTCGTCAATTCCGCGCCGGCGCTCGCTTGCAGTTGTGCGCTCGGATCAACAGGCGACCATGTCGAGAACGCCGACGTCATCGTCACCGGGACGCTCACGGACGCGATCGACCCGCCCGCCGCCGAGGTCATGAGCAGTGATGACCCCATCACCTATCTGGTCGACGTCGAGAAGACGTTCAAGGGCGATGCTTCCCACCAGCTCGAGTTCACATCGGCGATGTCGGGTGCTTCGTGCGGGCTCGAGGGCATGCAGGTGGGCGACCGCTATGCCTTCTTCCTCTATCCCGAGAACAAGGGGCTGGAGGCCAACCTCTGCGGTGGCACGGCGCCGAGCACCCCGAAGCTGGAGCGACAGATCGCCCACTGGACCGGGCCACCACGGGAGCCCGCAGCCGGTGTCGAGCCCGCGTCGAGCCCGACATCGACCCGGATCGACGACGACGAGCCCGCGCAGTCCGCCGCGCCGACCTGGTTGGTCGTGTCCGGCGCCGTAGCCGGCGCCCTCGCGCTCGCGATCGTCCTGACGGTCGCCTTCCGTCGCCGCTCCGTCACTGGACAGGCGTAGCCGGACCCTCAGGGTCTCGTCGTCCACAAGGGCCGATTGACACGTCGCTTTTGTCGGCATGCATACCTATAATCGTCGGTATGTTCGATCGACCACTCCGCAGTCGTGAGGGCCTCGCCGCCTACTGGGCTGAGCGCGACCGGCTCGACGGCCTGGTGCGCGAGATCGAGGCGACGGAGGAGGAGATCGCAGCAGCACAGGCTCGCCAAGTCCTCCTGACCGCTGAGCTCGTCGAGGGATGTCGAGTGCTCGAGTTCGGACGCGCGGCGCGCAGTTCCGACGCTTCCCAGACCGCCGTCGCCATGCAGGTCGCGGGCGCTCGTCGCATCTCGCTCGAGGCCGCCCAGCGATATGTCGTCGACGCCGAGTTGCTGGCAGGTGACCTGCCCCAGGTCCTGACCGTCCTCGAGCAGGGGCTGGCCAGTCTCGGTGCTGTCCGGGCCGTGGTCGGCGAGCGTGTCAACGTACCGTTCGAGCGTCTCTGCGAGTACGACGCCAGCGTCGCCGACGACCTGCTCGACATGCCACTGCTCACCCACGCGCGCAAAGCCGCTCGGAGGCGGGCCTACGACCTCAACCCGGCCGCCGCCCAGGCCGCCGCGGAGGCCAGCCGGCGGGAACGCTTCGTCACCGTACGGCCGACCGTCGGCGTGGGCGTCGCCGCGTTCACGGCGGTGCTCCCGGCTGAACAAGCCGAGCACTGCCGCTCCGCGCTGGAGCACGAGGCCGTGCTGACCCGCCACGAGGGCGACGAGCGGTCGGTCTCGCAGATCATGGCCGACACCCTGGTCGAGCGACGCACCGGCGTCTCGGTCGCGACCTCGACCCCCGTCAGCGTCGGCCTGATCATGAATGCCACCACGTTGCTCGGGCTCGACGACACCCCCTCCGAGCTGTTGGGGCACGGTGTCCTGCCCGCGTCGGCCGCACGACTCCTTGCCACGAGTGACAACGCCTGGATCCGACGTCTGTTCATCGACCCGGTGGATGCCAGCCTCGCCCTCGCCGACACTGGGCGACGACGCTTCGATGCGTGCCTTCGCGACTTCGTCCTCGCGCGGGACCAGCACTGCCGAGCCCCGGGTTGCACGAGCCGGATCACGCACCTGGACCACGACCACGAGTGGGCCGCCGGTGGAGCGACCAGCGCCTCCAACGGGCGTGGCTACACCACGCATTGCCACACCGTGAAGCACTCCGCTGGAGTCGTCACCTACGCCTTCAGCCGCAAGGGCGCCACGCATGCGGCATACACCCGCTGGGAGCTGCCGATCGGACCTCCGCTGGTGACCCTTCCGCCGCCGGCCTTGGGTGATGGATCGACGACACCGGAGCAGAACGCCCACCGCCGGCTGATCCGCAAGCAGATCCTCGAAGCCGTCACCCCGGCGACGGCGAGGGACCAGGTGAGTCGGGGCCGAACGTTGACCCAACGGCCCATTGCCCGCTGCTGATCCGGCGCACTAGCGTCCCCAGATGAGGAAGCTCACCACCGTTGCCCTCGCGGCAGCCACATCGTCAGTCCTGCTGCTCGGCGCCCCCGCCATCGCGGGTGGTCCGGACGATCCCGTCGGAGGCGAGACCCAGCTCGGCACCACCGCTGGGATCAAGTACGTCTCCGAGACGCTGGATGTCGGCAGCAGTGGGCACTTCGGCGCTCCCTACGAAGCAGCATGGATCGCCTGCGGCTCCCACACGTCGCCGTGGAAGCCCACGTCAGGCGGCGCCCGGATCAAGGGCAGCCAGACCGACAACTATCTCGCCGCGCACCGCCCGATGGACCTCGACAACCCGTTCGAGCAGCCCGACAACGAGACGACGGACGACTGGTGGGACACCACCGTCCACTCGATCCTCGGCCGGTCCTTGACCGGCTACGCCGTCTGCACCCAACGCGCACTGCGCTACGTCCTCACAGACACCCCCGGTGCGACGTCGAGCGAGCGCACCGGCTCGACATCGTGCCCGGGCAATCGCCGACTCGTCGGTGGAGGCTCCTTCATCGCGACGACAGGCAGCTTCATCAACTCCAGCTACCCCGGTCGCGGCAACACCTGGCAGGCCCGCATCTTCGACACGGTCGGCGGTGCCGGCGGGATGCAGACCTACGCGGTCTGCCGCAACGCCGGCGGCGTCAAGGTGTACACCGCCCGCAGCCGGCCCATCGCAGCCGGAGCGGTCCGCGCCGTGACCGTGAAGTGCCCCGGCGCACGGCACGTCATCGGTGGCGGAGGCCGGATCAGTGGCGCCATCGCCAAGGCGCACCTCGCCGCCAGCCAGCCGATCGACTCCAAGGACGCCCGGTCGGTTCCCGACGACGGCTGGCGGGTCATCGTCTCCAACGACACCGGCGGACCCAAGCGGGCGACGGCGTACGCGATCTGCGTCCGGAGGGGCTGACCGTCGGTAGCGGGAGTGGAGCAGACCGTAGTGCGAAGGGCCCGACTGTTGCCTTCGTCCACCGCTGGGAGCATGCTCTGTCTCAGTTCGGCGACCTTGCGCCCCCCAATGACGGGAGACAACTGCATGACGCGTTCCAACCTGGTACCTCGCACGTCACGACGTCGGTGGATGGCACTCGTGCCTACTGCCGTCGCCGCCACCGCACTCTTGACCACCGGCATGGGAGCTCCGGCCAGCGCCTCGCATCCCAGTGCCGACAGCAACGCGGCAGCGTGCGTCGGCGGTGCCGATGCTCGCGTCAAGCACAACGCACACGCCAGCGACCCCAACGCGGTCAGCAAGAAGGAGGCCCGGAAGGCCCAGCGCAAGCTGCTCAAGCGCCTCGACCGGCTCGGCTACCACAACAAGAAGTCGATCGCGAAGAAGCACAAGACGATCGAGATCCCGGTCCGCTTCCACGTCATCCTCAAGGACGGCGGCGGAGGTGGAGTGTCGACGGCACAGATCAAGCAGCAGATCCGGGTGATGAACCAGGGCTTCGCCGGCAAGACCGCCGGAGTCGCGGCCAAGACGCCCTTCCACTTCTTCCTCAAGAGGGTGGACCGGACGAAGAACACCGACTGGTTCAACTGGGCCGACCCGGACGTGGACCCGGCCGACAACGCCGAGGCCAAGGCAGCCCTGGGCAAGAACACCCAGACTGACCTGAACTTCTACGTCGCCAACCTCGAGGACGGCCTGCTCGGCTACGCGACGTTCCCGTCGGACTACGACTACGCCAACTCCGGAGTCGTCGTCCACAGCGAGAGCCTCCCCGGCGGTGACTTCGCGCCGTACAACGAAGGCGACACCGCTACCCACGAGGTCGGCCACTGGCTCGGTCTCTACCACACCTTCCAGGACGGCTGCACGCCTCCGGGCGACTTCGTCAAGGACACCCCGGCGCAGCTCGACGATGTCAACATCTTCGGCTGCAACGAGGCTGACGACACCTGCAGCGCACCCGGCAAGGACCCGGTCCACAACTTCATGAGCTACGGCGACGACCCCTGTCTCGACCAGTTCACGAAGGGCCAGTCCAACCGGATGAAGTCCGCCTGGCTCGCCTGGAGGGACCCATCCCTCTTCTCCTAGAGGTTCGCTAACGTCCGGCCCCTGCTCGATCCTTACCGATCGGGCAGGGGCCGACGTCCGTCAAGGAGGTACGACTGATGACAGCCGCCGACGAACTGCGCCGACTGCTCAACGGATACCAGTCGCGGCCATTGCCGGCTGACGAGTTCATGGCCTGGCTCGCGGCATGGGAACCGCTTGGATCTCACGCTTCCGCCGCTTAGCTGAAACCGCTGTTTCGCCCAAAAGCGTGCCCTAGCGAGCTGACCCAACTAAAGGGCGGCACAGGCGTTCATCGCGAGTCCAGAAGTTAGAAGTCGCGACGCCAAATCCGCGAAAGCTGCAAGGAACCAGGAGCGTAAGGCCGCGTTAGGATGCGTTGCAGTTGCTCCCGCGAGAGGAACCAATGGATCACAGATCTTCCAGGGAGACCCCAGCTTCTTCCTCGGCCGGCACCGACGTATCGACGGAGTTGACCGCCCTGCGTGCAGATGTAGTGGGCCTCGCAGAAGTCAGTTAAACGATGGGTGGGAGAAGCCCCGGACCTCGCGATCGACGGTCTTGAGGGCGTTGCCGGTGATCGGCTCGGTGTCGGCACCCTCCGCCGTACAAATCCGTCCCGACGGCTATGTCGCCTGGGTCGGGCAGGGGACGAATGAGGGACTTGTCGAAGCTCTCACCACTTGGTTCGGACCGCGGTAGTCTGCGCTGGCCTCGCCGTCATCGGATCGTCATCGAGTAGACTGGCAACGACACCGCCGGTCGAGCCGACTTTGGCCCGCCGCGCGCTCGGCCGAGTAGATGAGGCCATTACCCCGGCTACACGACTTCCGAAGCCCTGCGCCGAACTGACTTGCGACATTCAACCTTGAGCAGTCACATCGTCAGCTTCGGGTCATCGGAGCGGACCTCGCTGCGGTCTAGTACGACGTCCGGTGTGAACTCAACACCGGAAGTCATCTACTCAATGGCTCCTGCCGACCGCGGCTGTGTGTAACGGAGCGCAGGCGTTGTAGTGAATTGACCGGTTAATTCGCTACGTCATTCTGTTTCCGATGCCTGATCGCTTGGGACCTTGGTTGGCTGTTTCTTGGCTGCGGTTTTCTGTTCGCTGGTGCATTCATTGGCATTAGCGATGCATTCAGATCCGCTGCGTGACATTGAAAAACACTTCAAAATCATAAGTTTCGGGTCTTTCGTAATGACGGGTCGGGGGTTCGATTCCCTCTTGCGGCACCATATTTTTCAAGTGATTAGCGGATTTTCTTAGCACGGCGCGCAGTCTGTGCCTCGAAAGCTTTCGGCTGGGCACACGAGATGCAATTGGTGTCCTTAGGGCTCAGCGGCCTGACGTGGCTTTATCGAGACACCGGGCGGAATGGGTTATGGCGATGACCTCTGCGGGCTCTGATCACGCGGATCATTGCCCGCATCGAGTGACGGCCTACCGGTATTTTGTCCAAGTTGCCCTAGTCGTCTTTCTTGGAGACCAAGACAAGCCCCACAACGCCGACAAGGGCCAAAGCGATGAATAGCAATCGGTTGGAGCTTCCTTGACCGCTGGGCGCCTCCACAACAATCGCGGGTGGTCTCGGGACGTACGCTGACAATCAGATGCGAGGCCAACAAACTCAAACCGGCGAGTGCGAATATCCCGGCGTACAACACAATGGTCCGCATACACTTCTCCCGTGCCCAGTCCGATTGTAGGCCGGGCGAATAAACACTGTCCACGGCTGAACCTTGTCATCGCCGCTCGCGCGCATCCTCGATCATGGGCGCCTTCAGAAGTTCCATGATCCGCACCACTTCAACGGGCTTGATGCTGGGACGGCGCCTGCACCGCATTCGCCAAGTGCTCGGCGGTAGGCCACGTTACGCTCGGTCTCGTAAATCTCTTCGCCGCACTGTGGCCGAGCGTGTGTGAGCCCTGTGCTTTCGTCACCCGATAGCTGACCATTGAGAGGATCGGCACAACCGACTAGACTACGGACATCGAGCAATCGGGCCGGGTACGAGGCAAGGAGGCAGCGATGGCAGAAGACTTTGACAATGGAACCGCCCTCCAAGTGGCGGCGATAATTGGGGCAAGCGTCTTCTTGTTGGGATTGTTGGGCGCCTTCTCCAAATTCCTCTAGCCGCAGTTCAGGGCCATCGATTTTGCAGCGCGGTGCGGAGCAGCGCGCCGGGCGGCTTGCGATCTAACCTCCGCTTAAGTTGCGCCGCGCGAGGCGACGTTGAAACCTTTCCGCGTCAGCGAGTGAGCGCGTGCGGTTGCGCATCTTGAGGATGTCACGCTCGAAGTTGCGCAACGATCAACGCCGCGATCAGGGCATGAGAAGCCGACGCGTTCGCCAAATTCGGCATCGAGGTAGTGCAGTCGAGCGCCTCAGCCGGAGCTTGGCAGATGACAGCTTCAGTCCCAGTTGGTATAGTTAAGCTTGCCTGTTGCGCCTCACATGATTGTGGGCCCGTCAGAGCGCCCAGAGTCACCGGTGAGGTGCGACCGCTCGCAGGAGCGATCTGGGAGGCGCGCGCATGATCGTCGCTAACCCCGCCGCTAACGCAGTTGATCGGCTGATTGTCGTCCACACCATTGGTGCTGCGGACTTGCGAGACGCTTTGACCAAAGGATGGGCCGACTTTCAGGCGATGCCGACCTTCCCTTTGTTTCTCGCCATTCTATACCCGATTATCGGCCTCATTTTATTTAGCGTCGTCTTCAAATCCAATTTGCTGCAGTTGGTCTTCCCGCTCACAGCCGGATTCAGCCTCATCGGACCTTTTGCGGCCGTAGGCTTGTATGAGCTGAGCCGCCTTCGCGAGCAGGGGTTAGGCGGCGAGGCGATGAAGCTGCACCGCGCCCCGTCGCTGCACGCCATCCTGACGCTCGGCATCGTGCTCATGGTGATCTTCTTCATCTGGTTGGGCACAGCGCAGGTCATCTACCATCTTATTTTCGGCAGCGCGGTGCCCGTCTCGATTGCGGATTTCGCCCATCAGGTGTTCGCGACACCGGCCGGCTGGACGCTCATCATCGTTGGCTGCGGTGTCGGCTTTCTTTTTGCGTTGGTGGTGCTGACCATCAGCGTCGTGTCCTTCCCGATGCTTTTGGACAAGGACGTCGACGCAGCGACGGCAGTCTTGACGTCGGTACGATCTGTCCTTGCGAACCCGATGACGATGGCTACGTGGGGGCTCATCGTCGCCGGCGGTCTGGTGCTCGGCTCACTACCGTGCCTCGTCGGCCTCGCAATCGTTCTGCCTGTGCTGGGTCATTCCACCTGGCATTTGTACCGCAAGGTCGTGGAATGTTGATTGGTGTCTGATCGTCGAGCAATTGCGACGGTCATACGTTGGCGAATTAGCGTCAATTCTAGGAATGGGTTCGTGACAAGAAAATAGAACTCCACTGAACCCATGCCTGGGACCCTGCAGGGCCCAAGGAGGAAGTGGAAATGCCTGTAGCTCTCATCCTGGTCCTGCTGGCCGTGGGCTCAGTGCTGTTTCATGTGATGAGCCCATGGTGGTTTTCCCCCCTTGCCTCGAACTGGGGCTACATGGATTCGACGATCGTCATCACGTTCTGGATCACCGGCGTGGTGTACGTCGCCATTCTCTTGTTCATGGCCTACTGCGTGCTCCGCTTCCGTCACCGCGAAGGTGTAAGGGCGGCCTACAATCCCGAAAACAAGAAGCTGGAGTGGTGGCTCACGGTCGTCACCGCCGTAGGCGTGGCGGCCATGTTGGCGCCTGGCCTGGTCGTGTGGAACGATTTCATTACGGTCCCGAAAGACGCGACCACCATCGAGGTCCTTGGTCAGCAGTGGATGTGGAACTATCGCCTGCCCGGGAAGGACGGCGTCCTAGGCACGGCCGATACGAAGACGGTCAGCGCCGAGAATCCACTTGGGCTAATGCAGAATGATCGTCATGGCGACGACGACATCGTGATCGTGGGTGACGCATTGCACCTGCCGATCGGTAAGCCAGTCAAGCTCTCGCTCCGATCCATAGATGTGCTGCACGACTTCTTCGTCCCGCAGTTCCGAGCCAAAATGGACGGCGTGCCGGGAATGACCACCTATTTCTGGTTCACCCCCACCAAAGCCGGAACGTATGAGGCCATGTGCGCCGAGCTGTGCGGCACCGGGCACTACACCATGCGTGGCAGTGTCGTGGTGGAGGAAGAGGCCGCCTATCAGGAATGGCTGAAAAAGCAGCCGACGTTCAAGCAAGTGGCTGACCGGGCCGCGAAGCAGCGCGGCCCAAAATCAGATTTGGCCTTGGGAGAGAAGATGCCGGCTTTCACGAAATGAGGAGCCACGACCGCATGCAATAGCTCGTGGCCAGAGTAGGCGAGGAGTATTTCGATGACCGATATCGCGCCGGGCGCAATCGACTTCGTTCCACCTGCAGAAGTCGGAGAGGCCGAACTTTATCATCCGAAGAGCTGGTTGACGAAGTATGTCTTCAGCCAGGACGCGAAAGTCATCGCCATACAGTACTCCTTTACGGCTCTCGGCATCGGGCTGGTAGCGCTGGTGTTGTCGTGGGTGATGCGGCTGCAATTGGGTTTCCCGCACGTATTCCAGCTGATCGATCCCAACGACTACTACCAGTTCATCACCATGCACGGGATGATCATGGTGATCTACCTTCTCACCGCACTGTTCCTCGGCGGCTTCGGGAATTACCTGATCCCACTGATGGTGGGAGCCCGCGATATGGTGTTCCCCTACGTCAACATGCTCAGCTATTGGCTCTACCTGCTTGCCGTGCTGGTGCTGGTGAGCAGCTTCTTCGTGCCAGGTGGTCCAACGGGCGCCGGATGGACGCTGTATCCACCACAGTCGATTCTCTCCGGCACTCCGGGCTATGACTGGGGCATCATTTTCATGCTCGTCTCCCTGGCGATATTCATCGTCGGCTTCACCATGGGCGGGCTGAATTATGTAGTGACGGTCCTGCAGGGGCGCACGCGTGGAATGACGCTGATGCGTATGCCCCTTACGATCTGGGGCATCTTCATGGCGACGGTGCTCGCGCTGCTGGCTTTCCCCGCCCTCTTCGTCGGTGCAGTGATGATGCTGCTGGACCGTACGCTGGGTACCAGCTTCTTCATGCCGTCTATCGTCGAAATGGGCGGCCACCTGGAATATGGGGGAGGCAGCCCGATCCTGTTCCAGCACCTGTTCTGGTTCTTTGGTCACCCCGAGGTCTACATCGTAGCCCTGCCGGCCTTCGGGATCGTGTCGGACCTAATCAGCTGTCACGCGCGCAAGAACATTTTCGGCTATCGCATGATGGTTTGGGCGCTGGTAGCCATCGGCGCACTCAGCTTCGTCGTGTGGGCACACCACATGTATGTCAGCGGGATGAATCCCTACTTCGGGTTCTTCTTCGCCACGACAACTCTCATCATCGCGATCCCAACGGCCATCAAGGTCTACAACTGGATCCTAACTCTGTGGCACGGCGACATTCATCTTACGATTCCGATGCTGTTCGCCATCGCTTTCATCGTTACGTTCGTCAACGGGGGGATCACCGGGCTGTTCCTCGGCAATGCCGTGGTCGACGTTCCGCTTTCCGACACGATGTTCGTCGTTGCCCACTTCCACATGGTGATGGGCGTGGCGCCGATCTTCGTCATCTTCGGAGCGATATACCATTGGTATCCGCTGATAACTGGTCGGATGCTCAACGAAACGATGGGGAAGGTGCACTTCTGGGTTTCGTTCCTGGGGGCCTACGCGATCTTTTTCCCCATGCACTATCTCGGTTTTCTTGGCGTGCCGCGGCGGTATTTCGAGATGGGCGACGTGGCAATCTATCCGCCGTCCGCTGCGACCTTGAATGAATTTATCACCGTTGCAGCGTTGACCGTTGGCGCCGCCCAAATCCTGTTCCTGTACAATCTGGTGTGGAGCTACTTCAAGGGCCAGCGCGCGGAGCGCAACCCCTGGCACGCAACCTCGCTCGAGTGGCAGACCGCTCAGTTGCCGCCGGGGCA
The DNA here is from genome assembly GCA_963722495.1 of uncultured Alphaproteobacteria bacterium. GTDB lineage: Bacteria > Pseudomonadota > Alphaproteobacteria > Rhizobiales > Hyphomicrobiaceae > Hyphomicrobium_A. Next base: position 17,253 of record CAVRND010000011.1, read on the forward strand.
TGGCAACTTCGGCAAGGAGCTGCCGCTGGTCTATCGCTGGGCCTATGACTACAGCGTGCCGGGTGTCGTTGAGGATTACATTCCGCAGAATCTTCCGCCCAACGAAATAAGGTACGTCGATCAGGTGTCGGGTGTGCACCAAGGAGCCGGGACGTGAGGTTCTTCGGACACCTGACGGAAAAACCCTGGCTCCCCGCCCAGGGTCGCATCGACGACCTCCACGATGGGGCCGCCTTCTCGCTGACCAGACCGGAATTGGCGCTGAGGATCTTCCTCGCCGTGGTCACGGTGTTGTTCGCGCTTCTGACCATCGCGTATGCGGAACGTATGATCGCTGAGAGCTGGCGACCGGCACCGCCGTTGCGGCTTTTGTGGCTGAACACTGGGATGCTCATCCTAGCCAGTGCCGCATTCCAATGGGCGAAGATCGCAGTGGACCGCGCGGAGAGCTCACCTCTGTCGCGACCGCGAGAAATGGAGCGCGCCAAGCGGGGGCTGATTGCTGCCGGCGTGTTCGGCTCCGCATTCCTTGGCGGGCAGATTATCGCCTGGTGGCAACTCAACTCGATGCCTTCGTTCGACATCACTCACCCGGCCGTCGCGTTCTTCTGTTTGATCACCGGGCTGCACGCGTTGCACATGCTGGGCGGCTTGGTGGCGTGGGGAGGAACCGCGGTCAAGCTGGGCGATGAGGTTGATCTTAGTCGATTGCGCCAGAGCGTGAGGCTGTGCGCGATCTACTGGCACTACTTGCTGGCAGTATGGCTGGTTCTCTTCGCCCTGCTGTTCTCGGGGGATGAAAATCTGGGATTCTTGTTGGCGATTTGCGGGCTCAAATAGATCGGGTGAAGCTCATGACAGATGTCGCCGTAACCAATACCGGACATTCGTCGCTGCAAGGCGTGCGGGGCATCGCTGCGGATTGGTCGTCTGACCAGCGGGCGTTCAAGAACGTCCCCTGGGGCAAGGCGATGATGTGGATCTTCCTCCTCAGCGACACATTCGTCTTCAGCATCTTCTTGATCGGCTACATGACGGTGCGAAATTCGACGACGGTGCCGTGGCCCAATCCGAGCGAGGTCTTTGCGCTGGAGATCGGGGGGCAGCATATTCCGCTCATCCTGATCGCCATCATGACCTTCGTTCTGATCAGCTCGAGCGGCACGATGGCCATGGCCGTCAATTGCGGCTACCGACGCTACCGGCGTGCAACCGCGATTTTATTGCTGGTGACTGCGCTGCTCGGCGCCACGTTCGTCAGCATGCAAGCGTTCGAGTGGACCAAGCTGATCACGGAAGGCGTCCGGCCCTGGGCCAATCCGTGGGGTGCGCCCCAGTTCGGCTCGACCTTTTTCATGATCACGGGCTTCCATGGCACCCACGTCACGATCGGCGTGATCTTCCTACTCATCATTGCCCGCAAGGTCTGGCGGGGCGACTACGATCGCGGAGCGCCGGGCTATCTTCACCAGCAGGAGCGGCAACTACGAGAGCGTCGAAATCATGGGCCTCTATTGGCACTTCGTCGATCTCGTATGGGTCTTCATCTTCGCACTTTTCTATCTTTGGTAGGAGAGATCTATGGCGCAGGCAGAAGCACACGCCGGCTCGGCAGCCCCCACTGCGGGACATGAAGGGCAGGAACATCCCATCAAGCTCTATCTCGTGGTGTGGGGATGGCTGTTCGTGCTCAGCACGTTTTCCTATCTCGTCGACTATTTCCACTTCCAGGGCTATCTCAGATGGTCTCTCATTCTGCTCTTCATGATACTGAAGGCCGGACTGATCGTTGCGATCTTCATGCACATGGCCTGGGAGCGACTGGCGCTGACGTACGCCATTCTACTGCCGCCGGTTTTGGTGCTCGTGTTCGTGGCGATCATGGTGTTCGAGTCGGACTACGTACTGGCGCTGCGCACCATGGCTTTCGGCGGGTCGTAGTGAAATCGACGCGGTGATGATCGCGTTGCGCCTAGCCGAAGCGCCCATGCGACATGCCCACCATGCAAAAGAGCATGGGGATCGAAAGAAGGGCATTTGCCCGCAAGAACAGCATTGCTGCTCGTGCCGATGCGGATCTGTCTTCCGCAGTAGCGTCGACGATTCCGAGCGCTCTGTCTTGGTTTGGCCAGACGCCGAACCAGACATTGATCCACATGACGATCCCGAGCCACATGCCGATGCCTATCGGCATGCTTCGGCCGTCATCGGTCAGCCCCATCGCAAGGGCATCCCGCAGATAGCCGTTCGACCATGCCAGGAGCAGACCGGTGACCATTGTCGCCATTGCGCTCCACCGGTACCACCATAGTGCGGCTGGCGCGATTACCTTGCCGATCGCGGGTTTCTGAAGGTCGGGGATTTTGTCCATGTTCGGAATCTGAACGAAATTGAAATACCAGAGCAGGCCGATCCACATCGTGCCGCTCATCACATGCAGCCAGCGAAAGCATAGCGTCCACCACGCGCCGTCTAACCCGACCCTCTCGCCGGGCACGAGACGGATGAGAACATGGACTAGAATTGCAAGTGCAAAGCCGGCCGCAACTGTGTTGCGCAGACTTGCAAGCATTGCACCCATGTCGATCTCCTCGGTAGCGGAACTCGCGGAAGATCTCGTGCAAAGCGTTACGTCGGCGGTGGCAGCAACAGCATTATCGCGCCGATCGCGACGAGCAACAGGCCTGGCCAATTGGCTTTCAAACCGAGGAAACGCAGGCCCCGATGGCGCGGCTCAAGCGTGGGGGCGTCATCGCTGGGATCAATATGAGGATCGCTCATCCTGCCGCGAGAGATGGCGGCGCCGGCCATATACACAATGCCACCGAGAATGAGCAGCGCACCGATCAAAGGGATTGTCAGCATGGCTTAGCACCTTTAGCTGGGCGAACCGCGCCCGCTTCCGTTTCGTGTATCGCCGACGAATGACGGGCTGGTGCGGCGCGGCGGGTGGCCATTCAGGGCCCCACTACCTTGCGATAGAGATGCCACGTCGAATGTCCGAGTATCGGTAAGACGATGGCGAGGCCGAGAAAAAAGGGTAGGGCCCCGAGAATGAGGGCACCCGCAACAAAGAGGCCCCACATCGCCATCGTCGCCGGATTTTCGAGCACGGCCCGAACGGACGTCCGCACGGCTGTCGTGGCACTCACATTGCGATCGACGAGCATCGGGAAGGACACCACGCCGGTTACCAGAACGACGAGAGCAAATAGGAAGCCGACGCCGTTGCCGACAACGATCAGCTGCCGGCCGGCCGGGGTCGTCAGAACCTGTTTGAGAAACTCCTCGAAGGAGGGTGGCACGGCGCCACTGAAAATCTGATCGTAAATGAGTTGGGCCGCACCTAGCCAGGCGAAGAAGATCGCCATGTACGCCAGACCCAGCCTCGCGATGGCACCAATCGAAGGAGATCGAAGCACGTCTAGAGCGTGCCACGCCGAGGCATCGAGACCCTGTTCGCGGCGTCGGCTCAGCTCGTATAGGCCGACGGCTGCCAAGGGTCCGATCAGGGAGAGCCCCGCGAGGATCGGGAAGACCAGGGGCAGGATATCGTATCCAAACGAGAGCCTGAACAAGATGAGGCCGAGAACGGGATAGATTAAGCAGAGGAAGACCGCGTGGCTGGGAACCGCCTTGAAATCTTCAATGCCTTTGGCCAGCGCATCTTTCAGGTCCGCCAATCCGATCGCGCGGATTGTCGGCTCGTCGGGCCTCCATATTGCAGAGGCGGGCCATCGCAAGTCCTCGCCCGGTTGGTTGTGGATGTCGACACGCGTCAACCGCTCACTGCCGGTTTGCGCTGCGATGTTTTCGAGCGCTTCCGCAGCAGCGCGCTGCCGCTCCTCCGGCAACTCCTGGATTTTGGCGACGGCTCGTTCGAGGACCCTCATCATGACAACGCTCCCGTTTCCGGTCACGCGATGACGCAGCTCGAATTCTAAATGTCGCTTCCATCCCACACGTCGTTGCGCCGAGTTGGGGCAGCAGGGTCTTCAACTCGGGCCAACGTCTAGAGACGCGCCATCAAGCCGAAAGCGACCCGGAAAGTATACCAGAAATACATCGAGGCGGCTCGCCTACTGCGCAACTCTCAAGAGGAAATCGAAGTCAACCTTCCCACGCAGGCGTCGAGTGATTCACATATGTCGTTCAGTGGGCGCGCCGATTGTCGATGGTGGCAACGCCGCCGCGCCGCGAAGTGCCGGCTATGGATAGGTTGCCGCCGAGCACAACGCGCCGAGCGAACGAGGACGTGGGCGCGAACGGCTCGAAGGTATGCTGCTGAGCCACTGCTGACATCTGTAGCTCCCTCGCTCGCTTGGGACCACGCTCTAGGCCGGTGCATTGCCGACGGCATCCGGCGTAGAGATGATCGAATGACCGCGCTCCTCCGGGGCCTTGATGCGGAACCAGGCGACGTAGAGCGCCGGCAGGAACAGGAGCGTCAGCAGCGTGCCGACGATGATGCCGCCCATCATCGCGATAGGCCATCGGACCCCAGAACACTTCGCGAGCGATCGGGATGAGCGCCAGGCTGGCGGCGGCCGCCGTCAGCAGGATCGGGCGCATGCGGTGCTCGGTGGCCTCTACCACTGCGTTCCACGGGGCCACGCCTTCGCCCAGCAGGTGCTCGATCTGCACGATGAGGATCACCGAGTTGCGGATCAGGATGCCGATCAGCGCCAGCACGCCCAAGGATGGCGACGAAGCCCATCGGCGCGCCGCTGGGCAGCAACGCCGCGACCACGCCGATCAGGCCCAGCGGCGCCACCGCAACCACCAGGAACAGCCGCTGGAAGCTCTGCAGCTGGATCATCAGGATCGTCGCCATGACGAACAGCATGAGCGGGACAACGGCGACGATCGGCCCCTGGCGCCTTGCCGCTCTCCTCGACCGGCGCCGCCGATCGCGACGTGGTAGCCCGGCGGGCAGGCGTGGCTCTGAATTGCTCCATCGCCGGCTCGAGCTGCCGTGACGACGGTCGCCGGCTGCGTGGCGTCCAGCGATGCCGGCCTTGACCGTGATGGTGGGAATGCGGCTGCGGCGCCAGACGACCGGCTGCTCGAGCTCGTAGCGGAATGTCGCGACCGCGGCGAGCGGCACGGGTTGGCCGTTCGCCCCGGATAGCTGCAGGTTCTGCAGCGTCTCGATCGAGCCGCGCTCGGATGCCTGCGCGCGCGGCCGCTGACGTTGATCAGGTAGATGCTGTCGCGGATCTGCGTGATCGTGGTGCCGCCGACGATGCCGTTCAGCGTGGAAGCGATGTCTTCCGACGTGATCGCCGAGCTGCCGCGCCTTGTCCTGCAAGCACATCGACCTTCACCACGCGTGCCGGCTCGTTCCAGTCGTATATCACGTCGCCGATGCGCTTATCGGCGCCGACGACCGAGGCGAGGTCCTGCGCCAGCGCTCTGCAGGGTCTGCGATGTCGGGTCCGCTGAGCCGGTATTGGACCGGGCGTCCGACGGGCGGACCGATATCGAGCAGCTTGACGTAGGCGTCGGTGCCGACGAACTCGCGTCTGCACGTACCCATCGAGCTTCGTCTTGAGCCGATCGCGCGCCTCCAGATCCTTGGTGACGATGATCGATCTGCCCGAACGATCGGATGCGGCGGCTGCACGTCGAACGACAGCACGAAGCGCACGGCGCCCTGGCCGACATAGGAGGACCAGTGCATCGATGTCGGGATCGCCGGTAAGGGCTTCCTTCTCGAAGCGGTCCATCTGCGCCTTGGTCTCGGCGATCGAGGCGTTCTGCGGCAGGTTCCAGTCGACGATCAGCTCGGCGCGGTCGGATGAGGGAAAGAACTGCTGCTGCACGAAGCGCATGCCGACGAGCGACGGCGACGAACGCCGCGACGGTCGCGCGATGGTGATCCAGCGCCAGCGCATGCAGACAGTGCAGCAGGCGGGAGAACAGTGACGAGACCGGCCCCGGCTTGTCGTGATGCCTTCTTCATGGTCTTCGGGAAGGATCGTGACGCCGAGCAGGGGCGTGAACAGCACCGCGACGATCCATGACACGAGCAGCGAGACCGCGATGCACGACGAACAGCGTGAAGGTGTATTCGCCGGCGGCGCTGCCGTTGAGGCCGATCGGGATGAAGCCCGCAACCGTGACCAGCGTGCCGGTGAGCATCGGGAAGGCGGTCGACGTGTAGACGTAGGTCGCAGCCTTCTCGCAGCGGATCGCCGACCTCCAGCCGCGCCACCATCATCTCGACGGCGATCATCGCGTCATCGACCAGCAGGCCGAGCGCGATGATCAGCGCGCCGAGCGAGATGCGCTGCAGCGAGATGCCCAGATACTCCATGACGACGAACGTGATGGCGAGCACCAGCGGGATCGATAGCGCAACGACCAGCCCGGCGCGCATGCCGAGGCTGACGAAGCTGACGACGAGCACGATCGCCACCGCCTCGAACAGCGCGCGCGTGAAGCCGGAGACGGCCTCCTCGACGATCTGCGGCTGGTCGGAGACGAGATGCACGCCGACGCCGACCGGCAGCTCGTCGATGATGCGGGTCATCTCCGCCTGCAGCGCTTCGCCGAACTTCAGGAGGTTCGACGTTCGGCTTCATGCCGATGGCAAGGCCGATCGCCGGCTCGCCGTTGAAGCGGAACAGCGAGGTCGGCGGGTCGGCATAGCCGCGCGTGATGGTGGCGACGTCGCTCAGGCGGAAGAAGCGGTCGTTGACCCGCAGATTGATGGCGTGAAGGCTGTCCTCCGAAGCGAACTGCTCCGCTGACGCGCAGGCTGATGCGCTCGGGCCCGGCCTCGATCACGCCGGAAGGCGCGATGGCGTTCTGCGCCTGCAGAGCCGCTACGATGGCCTGCTGATTGATGCCGAGCGCGGCAATCTTGCGGGTGGAGAACTCGAGATAGATCGACCTCGTCCTGCGGCGCCGACGATGTCGACCTTGCCGACGTTCGGCACCGTCAGGACTTTGGCGCGCGCCTGCTCGACGTAGTCGCGCAAGCTGGCGCGTGCGTCAGGCCGTCGGCGGTGAACGCATAGATGTTGCCGTAGACGTCGCCGAAGCGGTCGTTGAAGAACGGGCCGACGACGCCGTTGGGAAACTGCCCCTGGATGTCGTCGATCATGTTGCGGACTGACGGCCAGGTCGGCGCCACGTCGCTCGGCTTTGGTGGTGTCGCGCAGATTGACGAAGATCGTCGTCTGTGCCAGGCGTCGTGATCGAGCGCGTGAAATCGAGCGATTCCAGCTCCTCGAGCTTCTTCTCGATGCGGTCGGTGATCTGCTGGGCGGTCTCCTCGACCGAGGCGCCGGGCCACTGCGCCTGGATGACCATGGTCTTGATCGTGAATGCGGGATCTTCCTCGCGCCCGAGGTTGAGATACGAGAACAGGCCCGCGATCGAGAAGATCAGCATGAAGTACCAGACGAGCGAGCGGTGAGCGAGCGCCCACTCGGAGAGATTGAACGGCTTCTCCATCAGCGGGTCGCTCCGACGTCGATCCGAACGGCCTCGCCGGAATTCAGGCTGTTGATCCCCGCGGTAATGACCCGTGCGCCGGCTTGCAGAGAACCGGCGATGACGACGGTGCCATCGGTGCGCGAGACCACCTTAACGGGGGTCTCCAAAACCGTGCCGCTCATCTCATCGACGACGAAGACCATGGCGCTGCCGTCGCGCTCGAGAACCGCCGAGGCCGGCAAGCGCACAATCTGAGGGGCGCCCACCCCCGGTTTGATCCTGACGGTGACCGTCGTCCCCAGGCGGAAGGTCTCGGGTGGATCGGCGAGCGTGATGCGCGTACGTCGCGATCTGGTGGCGCTATCGGCTTCGGGAGATATTTCACGGAGCGTACCAGCGGTGCGCACCCGCTCATCGAGCTGTAGCGCAACGTCGAAGACCGTATCCGGTGTTATGCTGCCGACGGCCTCCTCGGGGATGTCGATGACCGCCTCGCGGACATCGGGCCGTGCCACGGTGACGACTGCCTGTCCGACGCTGACAACTTGGCCGACCTCGGCGCCGATGGCGGTGACGACACCATCGAAGTCGCTGCGCAGCTCGGTGTAGCCCAGCTGCTCTTCGGCCTTGGTCAGATTGGACCGCGACCGCGTCACCTCGGCTTCGGCCGCGATGCGTGTCTGCTCGGCAGCCTCGAGTGTCGCCTGCGGTGTCACGTTGCGATCACGCAGCGTCCGTTGGCGGCCCTCGATGGCGGTGGTGTTGGCGAGCGTGGCTTCGGCGTTGGTGAAAGCGGCGCGCTGGCTGCGCACGGCCAGCTGCAGTGCCGTCGGGTCGAGGGCGGCAACGCGCTGGCCTTTGTGGATGATGTCGCCGATTTCCACATCGCGGGCGGTGATGCGGCCAAACACGCGAAAGCTTAGCTCGGCGCGAAAGCGCGGTTGGATCGTACCGGTGAGCGCGAGATTGTCGACCGTTCCGCCGGCGACCACGCTGCTGAGCACCGGTCGGCGCGGCGGGGCGGGATTGTCCTTTGCCTCGTCGCATCCTGCCACCGCGAGCAACGCGATAGGCATCAAAAGGTGAGGACGAGAGAGCAGCTTGAAATTCATGGGGCGTTATCCGTGGCCAGAGCAACGACTTGCTTGGGGCGAAGCATTTTGGCACCGGCGATGACGACGATGTCACCGGGCTCCAGGCCGCCGTCGATGACGACCTTCTGCGTTTCGTAGGATGCAACCGATACGGACTTGAGAGACACTTCCTTAGTCGTGCCATCGACGACCCAAACGCCAGGCCCTCCAGGAAGGCTGGTGAGGACGCTCGCGGGGAGCACCACGACTTGCTGGGGAGCCAGCGTGGCGCACCCGGAGACTATGGAGCCGAGCGTGAATTCGGGTGGCGGGTTCTTGATCGACACCTTGACGCGCACAGTGCCCGACGAGGTATCGGCAGTCGGAGAGATTTCGCGCACCACGCCGCGTGCAGTCGCTTTGTGCTGGGACACCAGGGTGAGCGTGATCGTGTCCGAAGCCATCTTCCGCAGGAAGGCAGCTTCGAAGACATGGAAGACAGCGTCTCTGGCGCCGTCCTCGGCCAGCGTGAACATGGTCTGCGGCGCTTGCGCGACCTGTCCGGCCTCGGCATTGCGTGCGGTGATGATGCCGGCGGCATCGGAGCGAAGCTCGGTGTAGGAGAGTGCATCGCGGGCAGTGGAGAGCTGCGCCTTTGCGACCTCGAGCGATCCTTCGGCGGTGCGCGCGGCCTCTTCCGCCTGATCGTAATCCTTCTGCGTCGTGAAGCCGTCTTTGATGAGCGACTTCTGACGCTCGAACGCGGCCGCAGTCTGGCGCACGCGGGCGTCCGCGGAGCGTACCTGCGCCTCGGCGGATACGACATCGGCGCGTTGCTCAGTAGGGTCGATGCGTGCGAGGACCTGATCGGGCGTGATGTGGTCTCCGACCTCGACACTGCGCTCGATAATGCGGCCCGACACACGGAAGGATAGGTTGGTCTGCACGCGCGCCTTGACCTCGCCGGTGAGGCAGGTAGTGGGTGCATAGTTGACGCGAGAAACGACTTCGGCTCGGACGAGCTGTGCCGGTTTGGGCGGCGCGATCCGCGCATCTCCGCAGCCGCCGGAAGCCAGCGCCAGAGTGAAGATTGGTAGTGATAACAGTGACCTACGACTTGCAAGTACGTGCATGGGTCCCCCGCGACCGCGGCCCAACTGCCTTCAAGCATGGCTACTATTGACTGACTGGTAAGTCAATAGTAGCCTGATGAACAACAACGTCGCACTGGGAGGACGGCATTTGGCAGGAGCGACCCGGGCACGCCGCAAGGCAGAGCGTCCGAACGAAATTCTCGACGCGGCCTTCGAGGAGTTTGCCCTACGCGGCTATGCAGCGGCCCGTCTTGAGGACGTCGCCGCACGGGCTGGCGTCACCAAGGGCACCATCTACGTCTACTTCGAGAGCAAGGAGCGGGTCTTCGAAGCTCTGGTGCGCGAGCGGGGCAAGGTGGCGCGGGAGCGCATGGCAGCCTTTTTTGAGGATCGGGGCGATCCAACGATCGAATCGATCCGTGCCGATTTGGACTTTCTCTTTCGCGTCTGCACGGACGACCAGCGCGAGCAGGAGCTTCTGCGCCTGCTGATCTCGGAAGCGACGCGATTTCCCGCACTCGTTGACGAGCATTTCGAAACCGTCTTCGACCCCCTCCTCGAGAAGCTGAAGGAGCGGCTGCAGAGAGGCGTGGAGATCGGGACGATTCGCCCGGCTCCAGTGATCGAATTCCCCGAGTTGCTGATGTCTCCGGCGCTTGCAATGCACGTTTGCAGGCTGCTCTTTGCCGAGCGCTGGCCGTTCGACACGGAGCGCTACATCGAAACGTCCGTCGATCTGCTGCTCAATGGTCTTCTCCCCACTGCGCCAAGTCGAAAGGCATCCTCTTAAGGACCGCCGGCTACGTTTCGGCGTGCCCCGCAGATCGGCGTTGGCCGCGACGGCGGTGCTGGATGACGCTTCTCGTAGCGAACGATGATCGGCTCGAGTGTTTCCTTGCGCCAATACTTCGGGGCGCGGATTTCTCTCAAGCAGGAGACGTTCCAATATAGTCCGGCGTTCGACGGCGACTGGCCGGCCCTAACGGCTTTGGCGACGGCGTCGATGTCGGTCTGTTCAGGATAGATATAAAGCGTCGTCGGCTTGTTCTTCATCATGTCGATGATTTGCGGGGCGTCCGCCGGAGACCAACTGGTGCAGCCGCTGCTGCGGCCGTCTGCGTAGTTCTCCATATTTCCAAACGGAACGTAGCCCTGTTTGTCCGCATATGGGCTGTCCGGATTCTTGCGACGGCACACGCCCCGCAACAATACGGCCGCGTGACCACCGATCTCGCGCGGTCTTGCGTTGGCGGTCTCGCCTTCGCCGTCAAACTGCACAAACGAACGTATTAGAGGCGCGTGTCTTCGGCCCGCGACGCCGTAGTAGCCCTTGAAGGACGTGATCGTCTCGTTCGTCACATAGGCGCCGCCGGTCGTGAGTGACGAGCCCTTGGCGTTGCCGAAGTTCTTGGCGCAGCGTTTGCCGTTGGCGAAATCCGCGATGCCTCTCAGATGGCGACCGCCGCCGTGGCCGGACGTAATGGCGCGAAATGACCGGTCGGCTTCGCAGATGACGTAGAAGCGGCGGCCGGCATTGCCCAAGACGTGGGGACGCGTGGCGTCCATGGCGAAGTAGCAGGGGTTCCTGACCGCGCCGTCGCGCGATTTCCGCGAGTACAGCGCGCGCGCCCTCTCCAAGACCACGGGGGCGATTTGCGCCTCGCCTTCCCCGACATGGGCCCGCAACCAGGCTGGAATGTCCGATGCTTGCTCCGCCGCCAGAGACCGGATGGATCCCGTCGTGGCGGCGAGGGCAACAAGGGCGACGATGGTGACAACTTGTTTCATAGGGCGCTCAAACAAAGGAACCGCACGGCGATGCCCAAAGCCCAGGGCGCAGGTTCAGTTGCGGGATTTATTGTGGCACCGAGATGGTGGGTAGCGGCGATCACGCCACAGTCAAGCACCACGCCCCGCGTACCCACGGTGGGTTCCGCGCCGTGGATGAGGCGCGATCGCCACTCGCTTTGGGCGCACGCCACGTCCTATTCCTCCTCCTCGCGGGGAAACGGTAAGGGGGAGTCCTATGACATTCGACGGCACGACGACCTTCGCTGAAAGCTCAACTGAGCAGGTTGCCGCTCAGAACGCACACAAGCCTGGTGCCGAGCGCGGAGCGCCATCCCGGAAGCACTTCCTGGACACCTACGCGGAGCACCTTGAAGCGCTGAAGCGCGGTCGCTCGACGAAATGACCTCGGTCGCCGCTTCACCTTTGTGGAGCGGCGGCACCTTAGATTCGAGCGAAAAAAAGGGACAACCCGCGTGCGACGGGGGCCTGCCGCGGGGATAGACGGAGTAGGCCGAAGCTAGAGTGTCGCGCGCCGTCTTCGAACGAAAATGTTTCTGCTAAGCAATCCTACATCGACAACACAAGGCCAAGGCGGGACTACACCGGCCGTGCAAGTGTGCCGTGGCGACTTTGATCAACGAGTAGAATTCCATCGGGGATGACCCGTCATGCTCGCGACATCGTCAATGTCATTAAGCTGCGCAAGCCGTGCAATCGAATGTCCGCGCAGGTTGGCAATGGTGTCCGCCAAGGCATGACGCGTTGACCACCGCACATCAGCAAACGGGTAGATGCGACGCGGTGCGCGTCGCAAGCCGATCGCCCAGTAGCCGCCGTCGTTGGACGGCCCAATAACGGCATCGTGGCCGTCGAGCGCGTGTAATGCCTCCGCAACGAGTGGACGGGTGATGCCCGGAATGTCGCTGCCGATGACAAGTGTTGGACCGGCCCGCCGTCACGATCGCGCGCGCGCCTTCTCGGATACGTTTGCCGGCATCCGCGCCGATGACGTCGCGCCCTTCGTAGCGGCGCAACTTGTGGGAGCGCTTGCTGCCCTGGTGGTAGCAAAATTCTTACTGGCAGAACCCGCCCGCTCCTTCACACGCGCGGAGCAACCCGCAGAATAGCGTGGATTGCGGTCTGGCGGGCTGACTTTCCCAGTAGTGTGAGGACAAGCCTCCCCTGGCGACCGGCGCCAAGGGAGTCCGAGGAAACTCTATTCAGACTAACTGATCTGAGCCAGTGCCACTGCATCGGCGCCCGCTGGAAATCGCAGCTGCCCGGATACATCGTTCGCGGCCCGCCACGCCGCCTCTGCCACGTCGGACTCCGTCGTCACCGCCGCTGGCTGGCCGAACGCCGTGAGGACCGAATGCGCGTAGGGCATGTATGCCTCGGGGATCGTGTCTTCGATGGGCGATTGCACATTCTGGGTGAAGCGCGTGGTTGGACCGTAACCCGGCTCGACGAGTTTGACGCGGATGCCGAAGCCGGCGAGCTCATGGGCGAGCGATCCGGTGAACCCTTCGATCGCCGTTTTGCTCGCCGTGTAAGCCGCCACCAGCGGCATCGGCGCCAGCGTTGCGCTCGAGGTCACGTTGACCACCACGCCGGACTTGCGCGCACGGAACTGCGGCAGCACCGCCTGCGTCATCGCCATGACACCGAAGGTATTTGTTTCGAACAGGCTGCGCACAATCGACATCGGCGTCGCTTCGAAGGCACCAAACATGCCGATGCCCGCGTTGTTGACGAGCACGTCGATGGGGCCGCTCGTTTCCAGGGCGGCCGCGATGCTTTCCGGCTTGGTCACATCGAGCGCCTCAACGCGCAGCCGTTCCGATCGAGGCAGGATGCCTTCGCGCGGCGTGCGCATGGTAGCGACGACGTTCCAGCCCTGAGAATGGAAGTAGCGCGCGGTCTCGAGGCCATAGCCCGACGAGCATCCGGTGATCAGCACGGTCTTCATAGCGGCTCCTTGTTGAGTTCGATGGCTGGACGATAACCGCTGCAATCCGGACGATCTGCGATTGATCGTCCGGTTTTCGTTTGCTAGCGTCCAGAAATGGTCGACCCTCTCTCGGAAGTCATCGCGCTGCTTCGGCCGCGCACCGTGTTCTCGAAGGTCATCAGCGGCGCCGGCCGCTGGGGCGTGCGCTACACCGATTTCGGCCAGCCGAGCTTCTGCACCGTCCTCGACGGCCGCTGCCGCCTCGCCGTCGACGGGGAGGAACCGCTCATCCTCGAGGCCGGCGATTTCCTTCTGCTGCCGAGGACGCCCGGCTTCACGATGTCCGGGTTCGGCCCGGTGAGGCCGAAGCTCATCGATCCGAAGACAGCGCCAGCGCCGACGGATGAAGTGCGTCACGGGACGCCCGATGGCGACCCTGACGTGCGCCTGCTCGGCGGATACTTTATTTTCGAATCCGACGATGCCGCTTTGCTGGTGTCGCTGCTGCCGGCTCTGGTGCACGTGCGCGGCGCCGAGCGGCTTTCCACCCTCGTGCAGCTGGTTCGCGAGGAAGCGATCGAGGGAAGGCCAGGTCGCGACCTTGTGCTGGCACGCCTCGTAGAGGTGATGCTTATCGAAGCGCTGCGCTCGACACAGGGCGAGAACGCGCCTGCCGGCATGCTGCGCGGGTTGGCCGATGCGCGCCTCGCGACAGCGATGCGGGAGATGCACGGCGAACCGGCGCGTTCCTGGACGATGGAAGAACTCGCGAAGAAAGCGGCAATGTCTCGTTCGGCGTTCTTCGATCGCTTCACGCGCGCCGTGGGACTGCCGCCGATGGAATATCTTCTCGGCTGGCGCATGGCCCTCGCCAAGGATTTACTCCGCCGGCAGGACATCAGTCTTGCCGAGGTCGCCGAACGTGTCGGCTACGGTTCGGCGAGCACGTTCAGCACGGCGTTCAGCCGGCACGTTGGTCAACCGCCGAGCCAGTTTGCACGCGAACACCAAAGCGCGCGGGTAAACTGACCGGACTCTCAAGCGGACCTGAAGACCTCGCCGGCCGCATTGGCCAGATAGAGGCGGAACCAGGCTGTGAACCGCTCGGGATGGTCGGCGGCATCCATCTGCACCGCGCTCAACGGACGCCATGCGTGGGCGTCGACCTCCGCGGGATCGGGCAGCACCGCACCGCGCCAGCGGCCGCCGAACAGGTGCACGAACTCGTGCTCGATAAGCCCGTTGCCGACGTCGGCGCGATAGACGAGTGAGCTCAGCGGCAGCAGCGGGCAGGCAATCCCCATTTCCTCGTCGAGCCGACGGCATGCGGCTGCGAGCGTGTCTTCGCCGGGTCGCGGGTGACCGCAGCAGGCGTTCGTCCACAAGCCACCAGAATGGTATTTGCCGGCGTGCCGCTTGTGCAGCAGCACGTTGCCTGCGCCGTCATCGATCAGCACCGAGAAAGCCCGGTGCAGGTCGCCGCGTTGGTGCGCCTCAAGCTTTGAAGCCGTGCCCAGCGGACGGTCGCCGTCATCGACCAGGATCACCCGCTCCAGCGCATCGTTCATGAATGAGCACGCTCCATCGGGGCGCCGGCGTGGGTTTGTGTGTGTCTGCCGAACACGTGGTCGAGAATCAGTTTCTTGACCTCCGTTGCGTCAACGATGCCGTCCGGTAGCAGCGCCGCCTCCGACGACATGACGAGGGGCCCGCGCGCATCTGGCGTATCGGCGCGCCCGTGCGAGCCGCGCACCAGCGAAGCATCGAGCGGGATAACGTCCATCAAAACGCGCATCCCGAGCATCCGCCTGAGAAGACGCCAACCGACGGCGAGCTTGGGCAGCCTGATCGCCGGATCGAGGAATAGCTCGACGGGGTCATAGCCGGGCTTGCGGTGGATTTCCACCGTGCGGGCGAAGTCCGGCGCCCGCCGGTCGTCGAGCCAGTAGTAATAGGTGAACCAGGCGTCCGGCTCGGCAATCGCGACCAGCTCGCCGGAGCGGGCGTGATCGAGCCCGTGAGCGCGTTTTTCTTCCTCCCCCCAAACCTCGGCGATGCCATCGATACTTTGGAGCAGCGTGCGCACACGTTCGATGTCGCTCTTCGCCGTTACATAGACGTGGGCCACTTGGTGATCGGCCACCGCGAAGGCACGCGACTGCGGCGGATCGAGCAGCTCGCCGCCTTCCTCGTCGCGCACCGCGAGCAGACCCGCCTTGCGCAGCGCGCGATTGATGTGCACGGGCTTATCGACCGGAACGATGCCGTACTCGGACAGGATCAGCACGCGGCGCCCCGAGGCTTCCGCCGCATCGATGAGCAGGCCGGCGACGGCGTCGATCTCTGCGAGGTCCTTGGCGATGGCGGGATCGTCGGGGCCGAGGCGCTGTAGGCCGTAGTCGAGGTGCGGCAGGTATACGAGCGTCAAGAGTCGGGTTGCGCGTCGCCATCACGTGCAACGCCGCATCGGCGATCCAGCGCGTCGAGGCGATCGTGGTCGCCGGCCCCCAGAAAGTGAAGAGGGGAAACGACCCCAGCTTTTCGGTGAGCTCGTCGCGCAGCGCGGAAGGCTGCGCATAGCAATCGGGGATCTTGCGGCCGTCGGCCTTGTAGATCGGGCGCGGCGTCACCGCGTAGTCCGCGCTCGACGCCATGTTGTACCACCAGAACATGTTGGCGCACGTGAAGGAGGCATCGCGCCCCTTGCCGGCATCCCACACGCGCTCGCCGTCGAGCAATCGGTTCGACTGACGCCATAGCCAGATCTCGTAGAGGTCGCGAAACAACCAGCCGTTGCCGACAGCCCCGTGGCCGCTCGGCGGCAGCCCGGTGAGGAACGTCGCCTGCACCGAGCAGGTGACCGCCGGTGTGACCGTACGCAATGGCCGCAAACCACCGCGCGCCGCAAAACGAGCAAGGTTAGGCGTATGCGCGCCGATCAGCTCCGGCGTCAGACCGACAATATTGAGAACGACGAGCGGATGCATGCACCGTCCTCCCCATCGTCTACTTCTTCAGCGAGTCGACGTAGGCGACGATGTGCAGGATCTGGTCCTGCGTGATGCCGCGCTTGGAGAACGGGCGCATGGCGCCGGCGGCGCCGGAGTGGATGATCTCGAACTTTCCGACGTCGGTGTCGGCGCGGGTGTTGCCGATGGTGTTGTCGATGAGACTCGGGCCCATGCCACCGGAGCCGTCGGGCTTGTGGCAGACTTGGCAGTTGGCGTCATAGAGCGCCTTGCCCGCCGCCGTGGCCTCGGCATTGCCGACGTAGGGATTCTTGCCCGTCTCGTAGAACGACTTCACCGCGTCGGTGATCGTTTCGCCCTTGATGGGGCTGAGATCGAGCGGCGAGTCATCAAGCGCGTTCTTGAACTCGACGGCGAGGGCCGGAATGGCCGCGGCGGCGATTGCGGCGACCAGCAGGAGGGTACGATAGGAACGCAGGTTCGCAGGCATGGATGAGGGATTCCTGAGCGCATTGCAGGTGTGCAGCAGGGCCCCTCAGCAGACGGGAGTGAGGGGCCCTGAGCACGCGGCGAAGATCAGCAAAGGCGAGAGTTACTTCTTCGTCTTCGCGACCTCGGCGCCGGCAGGGACCTTGTCGGCCGCAACGATGCGCCACAGCGCGCCGGGCGGGTTCGCCAATGGTCCCTTGTCGTCGGTGTAGAAGCAGTCGCAGTTGACGGCGAGCACGGTGCCGTCCTCATCGACGTTGCCTGACGTGAACTGCAACGACGTCTGGGCAAGCTCCTGCAGCTGCCACTTCTTGCCGTCCCAGCCGGTGCCGAACACGCGGCCGGAGCACCAGTCGCCGGTGAGGAAGACGCCTTCCATGCCGGCATAGTTGGCAACGCCGAGGCCCATCACGGAGCAGCCCCAGCCGTCCTTCAGCTTCTCTGCGCCAGGATACGGCTCCTGGTGCGGATACTCGGCAACGGGAAGCGTGCCGACGATCACGCACTTGTCGTCCGGCCCGGTCATGGGATGACACTTGGTGCCCATGTTGTGCTTCCAGCCGTAGTTCTGGCCGCCCTTGCTATCGGCGGGCTGCCAGTCGATCTCCTCAAGATGGTTCTGACCCACGTCGGCAATGAACATGCTGCCGTTCTTCTTGTCGAAGCGGATCGCATACGGATTGCGCAGGCCGTACGCCCAGATCTCCGGGCGGGCGCCCATGTGGATCTTCGAGAAGCCCGCTTCGGTGATGCCGAACAGGGTCATCATGCGTGCCTGAACGGCCGTCGCCCAAGGATTGGACGCCGGGATCTTGTAGGCGACGTCGTCGGGCGTGTTGACGTCGATGCGCAGCACCTTGCCCCACAGCTCGGTCTTCGTCTGACCTGCGTCGAGCGGATCGCCCTCCCAGCCGGCATCGCCCTTGCCGATGTAAAGGAAGCCATCCGGGCCGAACTCGATGCCGCCGCCGTAGTGATTATAGTAAGGCTGCGGGATGTTCATGATGACCTTGACCGACTTATTGGCCTGGTCGACCGTCACTTCGTCAGGGCTCTTAGGATCAACCGTGTAGCGGGCAATGACGTGGGCACCGTTGAACGGCAGCGACGCATAGCTGACGTAGAAGTAGCCGTTGTCCTTGAACTTCGGATCGAACGCGACAGCCCACAGGCCCTGCTCGACGAAGCCGGTCTGCACTTCGGTGCCCAACGGGCTATTCTTGGTGAGGTCGAGGAACGGCTTCTCGGCGACCTTGCCGTCCTTGACGATCTTGATCTTGCCGACGCGCTCGACGACGAAGATGCGTCCCGAGCCGTCGAATGCCGACGCGACGCCGACCGGATCGTTGAAGCCATCGGCGAGTTTGACGAGTGCGATCTTTGGATCGCCGGGCAGTTTGCCACCCGGCCGCGCGACTTCCGATGCCTGGGTGGGCACAGTTTGCGCGACCGCAACGGTCGAGCCTACGGCTCCCAACACAGCCATCCCCATCGACGCGGCTTTGATCAACCGCATTCCCATTGAACGTTCTCCCATTTCAACTGTTATTCAGCGACATTTTTTCGCGTTGCGCATTTGCGCTCGCTCGCATTTACTCAGTCGGCCAACGATTGGAACCGGCTTCGCTGCGAGCATTGAACGCTAGTGAATGGAATTACCTCCGGCAATGGAGCCGGGGCCGAATTGCAGAGTTTCAGCTCGATTTGCAAGCTGGGCATTTAATTATTGCCAATGTTTCCCGGCCAGTTTTGCCGCGCCTTCCCTTGCCTGCTTCCGCGCGGCATGACTCAAGCAAAAGCCCTACCAAAACCGTTGCTTAGCTCCCACATTCCGAGCATCATCGTGGTCCGGGGACACCGCCCCGGAGCATTTTGCCGGCTGCGTGACGAGGAATGCGCTGGCGAAAGGCGTGGGTTAATCTGGCAAATGCCGGTTCAAAAACGGCATCAAAATCAAAAATCGGGTAAGGGGATAACGCGTGGGTGTGGCGGTCAGTAACGCGCTGATAAATGCCGAGTCTTCCGGTGAGGCGCGCGCTTTTGTTCAGCGCTTCTCGGTGGCTTATGAGTTCCCGGTCTATTTCATCCGCGATGTGCTGTCGGAAAGCAGCCCTATTCTGCTTGAGGCAATGAACCGATCGGCGGAGGGGCGGCGCAGTCGCGTCGTGTTCTTCGTCGACGAGGGCGTCGTCCGCGAGATGCCAGACCTGCCGAAGCGGGTGGCCGCCTACGTCTCTGCCAATGCTGAGCAAATCGAGTTGGCCGGGCCGGTCGAAATCGTCGGGGGCGGCGAGCGGTCAAAGAACGCACCGGAGCTGGTCGAGCGCCTGCAGCGGCTACTCGTCTCGTGCGGCGTCGACCGGCATTCCTACGTCGTCGCTATCGGCGGCGGCGCCATGCTCGATCTCGTCGGGTACGTCGCGGCAACGACCCATCGCGGCATCCGCCATATCCGCATCCCGACAACCGTATTGGCGCAGAATGACTCCGGCGTCGGAGTGAAGAACGGCGTCAACGCCTTCGGCTTCAAAAACATGCTCGGCACCTTCGTGCCGCCGATCGCGGTGATCAACGATTCCGCATTCATCGACGTGCTGCCCGGACGCGACAAGCGCGCCGGCATGGCGGAGGCGGTCAAGGTGGCGCTGATCCGCGACGGCGCCTTCTTCGACTGGCTCGAGGAAAAGGCCGAGGCGCTAGCTCTCTTTGCGTCCGAGCCGCTCGAGCGCTTGATCCGGCATTGCGCGCTGTTGCATATGAGGCAGATCTCCAACGGTGGCGATCCGTTCGAGCGCGGCAGCGGCCGGCCACTCGATTTCGGTCATTGGTCGGCGCACAAGCTCGAAGCCCTGTCGCACTACGATCTGCGCCACGGCGAGGCCGTTGCGATCGGCATCGCGCTCGATACGCGCTACTCGGTTCTCGCCGGACTGCTTCCGCACGGCGCGGATGTCCGCGTGCGCGGCTTGCTTGAGCGCCTTGGCTTCAATCTTTGGCATGAGACGTGTGACGCGCGCAGACCCGACGGCCGGCGAGTTCTGCTCGCAGGGCTCGAGGAGTTCCGCGAGCACCTCGGTGGGGAGCTGACGATCACGCTGTTGCGCGACATCGGCACCAGCATCGACGTGCACACCATGGACCACGAGCTCCTCGATCAGGCGATCGAATGGCTGCGGCCGCAGGATGGCGTCTGATGCAGCTCGCACTGCCTGGGTCGCCGCACCTAACCTACTGCACCAACATTCATGCCGGCGAGCATTGGAGCGATATCGCGCGCGCACTGAGCACGTACCTTCCGTCGGTGAAGAGGCAGGTTTCGCCCAATAGACCGATGGGCATCGGACTGCGTCTTTCCGGCACGGCCACGTCCGAGCTCGGCGAGCCACAGGCGCTCGAGCGCTTGATCGCATTCCTCAAGGAGAACGATCTCTACGTCTTCACCATCAACGCCTTCCCGTACGGCTCCTTCCACGGCACGCGCGTCAAGGAGAGGGTCTATGAACCCGATTGGCGTCACGAAGGGCGACTTCATTTCACCAACCACGTCGCCAACATCATGGCGCGGCTGCTGCCCGAAGGGCTCGAAGGCAGCATCAGCACGGTACCCGGAGCCTACAAGGCGAGCGTTGCGGGAGAAGCGGACGTTGCCCGCATGGCCGACGCGATGGTGCGGCACGCGGCGCATCTGCATGGGATCGCACGCGCCACCGGGAAGAAAATAGCGCTCGCTCTGGAGCCCGAGCCGTGTTGCTTCCTCGAAACGACAACTGAAGCGATAGACTTCTTCGAGGATCACCTTTTCTCGGCCTCGGCGGTCGAGCTGTTCCGCCGTGTGACACAAACATCCACGCCCGAGGCGCGCGACGCGCTGCGACGGCACCTTGGCATTTGTCTCGACGTGTGCCACGCGGCGGTCGAGTTCGAGGATCCAACGGTCAGCGTCGAGCGACTGGACGCCGCCGGCATCCGCGTCGCCAAGATCCAACTTAGCTCCGCCCTCAAGATCCCCGCTGTAGGCCGCGACGCGGCCGAGCTGCTGCGGCCCTTCGACGACGGCATCTACCTCCATCAGACTATCGAGGCGCGCGACGGAAAGCTCACGCGCTATGCCGATCTACCGGAGGCATTCGCCGCGCTCCGGGACGGCAAAGCTGCAGGAGAGTGGCGCGTGCACTGCCACGTGCCGCTGTTCCAGTCGGCATATGGCGCGCTGCAATCGACGCAGCAGCCGCTGGCTGAGTTGCTCGCAGCCTGCCGCGAGCGGGAACTGTCGCCGCACCTCGAAGTCGAGACGTACACTTGGGATGTGCTGCCCCCGGACATGAGAGGCGGCGACGTCGGCGGCGACATCGCCCGGGAGTTGACATGGGTTCGCTCGCAACTGGGCGCGTGAGCAGCTGGCGCACGGCGCTGAAGCTCGGCCGCGTCTCCAACTTGCCCACCGTGTGGAGCAACGTCATTGCCGGCAGCGTGCTGGCCGGTGGCGCACCGCTGCATCTCGTGGTGGCCATCGCCGCCGCCATTTCGGCAATCTACGTCGCCGGCATGTTTCTCAACGATGCCTTCGACCGCGAGATTGACGCGCGAGAGCGGCCGGAGCGGCCCATTCCCGCTGGGGAGGTCACAGCCGACGCCGTGTTCGTCGTCGGCTTTTCGCTGCTCATCACCGCGATGGTGTCGCTCGCCGCAATCAACGACCGTGTCGGGCTCGCCGGGCTCGTCCTTGGCGGCGCCGTTCTTGTCTACAATTGGCATCACAAGGGCAATCCCGTTGCGCCCTTCGTGATGGGGCTTTGCCGCGCGCTCGTCTACCTGGCTGCAGCATCGGCTGTTGCCATGAAGCTTCCCTACGCGGTTTTGTTGCCCGCCGCGGCGATGCTGGCCTACGTCGCCGGGCTCACCTTCACCGCGCGCATGGAGAACCTCGATCGCATTGGCAGCTTGTGGCCGCTGCTCCTGCTCGCGGCGCCTGTCGCGGTTGGCTTGGCCCGCACCGATTTCTCGCTGCCGGCGATCATCTCCCTTGCGGCCCTTGCCATCTGCGCTGCGCGCGTCGCTCAGCTGCTGAGCCGCCGCGGCGCGGGCGACGTCGGCCGGGCCGTTGGCCTTCTGATCGCCGCCATCGCTCTCAACGACGCCCTGTTCGCAAGCACCACAGGAGCCAACTATGCAGCCTTCGCATGCCTCGCCTGCTTCGCGCTCACCATCGGCTTGCAGCGCTATGTTCCCGCAAGCTGACGCTCAATCCGAAAGCAGCAGCCGCCCGATGACTGCCAACTACGACGTGAAACGAGGTATCGACCTTCTGCACGGGTGGCTCGCTCGTCGGCTCAGTGCAGATCAGGTCACCTGGATCGATGAGCATAGCGCGCGCATTGCCGCGGCGCCGGCGAGCAACGCTCTGACGATCGCCGTCGGCCTTGCCTCGCGCCGTGTCGGCAAGCAGCCGCTAGCGCTCAGCGCGGACGAGGCGGCGATCGCAAGCGAAGTGCGCCCCGGGCTCAATGCCGGTGATTGGTCCGTCGATCAAGCCGTCCGTATCCTGTTCGTGCTGGCGAGCCACGCCGGCGCCGAAGCGACGTTCCCGGCACGCCTCGATACGCTGGTGCGCTCCGGCGAAATCGGCGAGCAGATCGCGCTTTACCGGGGCATGCCGCTGTATCCGGCACCGGACCAGGTGCTGGCGACCGCCCGCGAAGGCATCCGCTCCGCCATGCAGCCGGTGTACGAGGCCGTGGCGCATCGCAGTCCGTACCCGGCAGAGCAGTTCAGCGAGGCAATGTGGAACCAGATGGTCGTGAAGGCGCTGTTCATCGGCAGCACGCTGGCGCCCATTCAACAGCTCGACGAGCGCCGCAACGCCGATCTCGCGCGCATGCTCGTCGACTACGCGCACGAACGCTGGGCCGCCGGCCGCCCCGTCAGCCCGGAGCTGTGGCGCTGCGTCGGCCCATTCGCCGGCGACACCTACTTCGAAGAGCTGCTGCGGGTCTTCGAGTCGCCATCCAGCATTGAACGCAAGGCGGCGGCGCTGGCCTTTGCCGAGTGCCCGACACCGGACGCTCTTCTCATCCTCGAATCCTCGCCCGCTATATGGAGCGACATCCGCAGCGGACGCCTCAGCTGGGACAGCCTCAGCTAACGACACAACCCTGCGCACGGAGCACTGAAATGCCCTACATCGATCCCCACGCCCACATGATCTCGCGCACGACCGACGACTACGAGGCGATGGCCGCCGCAGGCATCGTCGCCGTCATCGAGCCCGCCTTCTGGATCGGTCAGGCGCGGACGAACGTTGGCAGCTATCGAGACTACCTGTCCCACATCCTCGGCTTCGAGCGTTTCCGCGCCAGTCAGTTCGGCGTGCAGCACTACTGCTGCATCGGTCTCAACTCCAAGGAGGCCAACAACGAGGCGCTCGCCGAAGAGGTGATGGAGATCCTACCCGGCTTTGCCACCAAGGAAGGCGTTGTCGCCATCGGCGAAATCGGCTTCGACGAGCAGACGGCGCTGGAGGAAAAATACTTTCGGCTGCAGCTGGATCTCGCCCGCGAGCTCGACCTACCGGTGATGATCCACACGCCGCATCGCGACAAGAAACGCGGCGCCTCGCGATCGATGGACATCATCATCGAACACAAGGTCTCGCCTCACCGCGTGGTCATCGATCACGTCAACGAGGAGACGGTGCGCGAAGTGCTCGACCGCGGCTTCTGGGCCGCCTTCTCCATCTATCCGCATTCGAAGATGACGGCGGCGCGCATGTGCGAGATCGTGCGCGGCAACGGCGCCGAGCGGCTGATCGTCGATTCCGCCTGCGACTGGGGCATCTCCGATCCGCTATCGGTGCCGAAGACGGCGATGATGCTCGCCGAGCAGGGCATCGCGGCAGAGGACGTTGCGCGCGTCACCTACGGCAACGCGCTGAGCGCCTATGGCCAGAGCGGGCAGATGCGCGAGGAAGACTGGTCCAAGACCGCGGTCGACCAGCGTTCGCGCTACGACGGCAACACCATCCTGCGGGGCGGACAGGCGCCGCGCGTCGAGCCTGCCAACAACTAGCGCTGAGGGCCTTTAGGTCGATTTTGCCAGGATCCAGAGACGGTTTTTGCACTGCGGCCCCGTCTATGCCGGCGCAGCATATTGTCCTTGAGCGGCGGCGTACTATTCTCCCCGGTGCCATGGCCCGGATCGGAACCATCGTTGTCGCTGCGCTGCTGCTCCTTCCCGGAGGGGCGCGGGCGGCCGATTGGTCGCCTCAGAAGGCGGCGCGTGTCGATGCCCTGATCCGGCAGTTCTTGAAACCCCGAGGCGGTGCCCCCGCCGTGCCGGCGCTGTCGATTGCGATCGGGATGGATGGCAAGATCGTGCTCGCCAAGGGCTATGGGCTTGCCCGCCCCGACGCCTCTGCGAGCGAGCAAACCGTCTACCACATCGGCTCGCTGACCAAGCAATTCACCGCTGCTGCGGTGCTGCGCCTCATCGAGACCGGCGCCCGCGCTCCCTTGTCAGCGCAACCGCTGCAGCTCGACACGCCCATGCGCGAGATCTTCGAGGGTGTCGACAGGTGGGCCGCGCCGGACGAGCCGCCGATCACGGTGCGCAGCCTCCTCACGATGACGTCGAACCTTCCCAACTTCACATCGCGCCCGCCGGCCGGCGCGGATCCATGGGGCGCCGTGGCGACGCCGCATCTGCTGGCGGCGCTGAAGGCCCTGCCGCCCCACGGCTGGCCAAACACGTTCGAGTACAGCAACACCGGCTACTTCCTGCTGGCGAGTGCACTCGACGCCGTATTTGCCGGCGAGGGCCGCCACACCGACTTCCGCGGCTACATGCGCGCCGCAATCGTATCTCCACTGGGCCTATCGCAGACCGGATTCGTCGACGATTACGTGCCCGGCTCCGACGTGGCGCAGCCCAACTACCGGCGTCGGCCAGCCTTCGCGCAACCGCACTGGCTCGATGGGTGCGGTGACATGGCGAGCAACGTCATTGATCTCTTCGCCTGGAACAAGGCGCTGATGGACCGCTCGATCCTCAACGATAAGAGCGTGCGCCTGATGTTCTCCGACGCCGCGCGCGTCGACCCGGTCACCTACTACGGCATGGGCTGGTTCATCGGACACGATGGCGACTGGGACAGTTTTCACCATTCAGGCTCGGTGCCGGGTTACACCACTTACAACGCCATCCTCAGGCAGACACGAACGGATGCATGGCTTTCGGTAACGCTGCTGACGAACAGTGACGGCGTCGAGGGGCTCGAGCAACTCGCGGACGAAATTCTCTTCGAAGCGCGCGCCGATTGATCACGCAGGCGGCACGTGAATGACGAGAACGTGATGTCCGAGCAGCGCGCGACTTTTGCCCAATGCATCGAAGCATCGGCCGCTTCGGGAATAAAGCGCAACGCGATCTGGTGGCGTTTTCCCGCCTCCGCGGGAATGCCTCCACTGGTACGAATGGGAGGCCCCCCGTACCGTCGCGATGCCACGCTCTGCGGCCGGGCGCCGCGAAGACCGTTCTCCATTTTGGGCCTTCTCGGCGCCTGGCCGCTCTTTTCCTCCGAGCCCGCGAGCCGGGGGCGTCGCCCAAGCGCGCAAACATCTATGCTGCTTATCGCAAATGCGTGACGCACGGCGAAAGCCGAGAGCGCACCGCAGCGAAGCGCGCGTTCATTCTCAAGACATCGTGATGGGGAAAAGATTGCCGGATTCGCCGGGAATTCATCCTCTATCTCCGGGCAAATGCGGCACCTAATGTCGCCATGCCGCGCTACCTGAGCGGAGGGGATTTGAGCAGGAAATATTTCCTGCTCCCGAAGTCCTTCCGCATTCTTTCAAGTCGCAGTCCACGGGCATGCGACTGGGGGTGGAGCCGCTGAAACGGGCAGGCTGCAACGGCGGGGATCGCAAGGTCTCTGAACGTGACAACTCGTGCTCGCATGCGGTTCATCGGATGGCGCGAAGAAGCGTGGATACGGAGGAAGCGCAATGCAAATGACGAGAATAGGGGCCATCCGCCTAGTCGGCGGATTGATGGCTGCCTTGATCGGCCTTGCCGGACCCGGCATGGCAAATGAAGAAATCGAGAAACGGGCGAAAGACCCGAATACTTGGCCGGCGCCGGGTCGCGACAACAAGCTGACGCGGCACAGCCCACTCAAGGACATCAACACCGAAAACGTCGGCAAGTTGCAGATGGTCTGGTCGCAGTCGACCGGCGCGCTGCGCGGCCACGAGGGCCAGCCCCTCGTCATCGACGACGTTGGCGGCAAGCCGATGATGTTCTTCATCTCGGGCTGCCCCACCATGGCTCAGTGCAACATCGCACAGGGCATCGACCTGTCTGATCCGGACAATCCCAAGCAGATCTGGAACTACGTCAAGAAGGACGATCGCGACGAGTTCGCTGTGCCGCGCGCTTGCTGCGACACGGTCAATCGCGGTGCTTCCTACGCCGACGGCAAGCTCGTGTACGGCACGCTTGACGGCTACGTGATCGCGCTTGACGCGCAGACAGGCAAAGAAGCCTGGGTCGTCAAGCACGCTTGGCCGGAGAAGGGCGAGACCATTACCTCCGCTCCCCTCATCGCCGAGAACCTCGTCATCATCGGCTTCGGCGGCGACGAGTTCGCTGCCCGCGGTCGCGTGGCGGCATACAATCTTGCCGACGGCAAGAAGGTGTGGGAGTGCCACTCGACGGGTTCCGATAAGGACGTCTGCCTGACGAAGGAGACCAACAGCGCCAACCCGCACTACGGCGTTGCCGGCACCGACCTCGGCATCAAGACGTTCCCGAACGAGGACTGGAAGATCGGCGGCGGTGCGGCTTGGGGCTGGTACAGCTACGATCCGGACCTGAAGCTCGTCTACTACTCGACCGGCAACCCCGGTCTGTGGAGCCCGCAGTACCGTTGCCCGGACAAGACGCACGAAGAGTGCAACACGGGCGCATTCGATAACAAGTGGTCGATGACCATTTTCGCCCGCAAAGTCGACACCGGCGAGGCCGTCTGGGCTTACCAGATGACGCCCTTCGACCAGTGGGACTATGACGGCGTCAACGAAAATATCCTCACGGATATGGACATCGACGGCAAGAAAGTCAAAGCGCTCACGCACTTCGATCGCAACGGCTTTGCTTACGTTCTCGACCGCACCAACGGCACGCTGCTGCGCGCCAACAAGTACGTCACCACCGATTGGGCCGAGAAGATCGACCTGAAGACGGGTCGCCCGATCAAGGTCCGCGAGCACTCTCCGCTCGAGGTCGGCCGCAACGTCTCCACCTGCCCGTCAGCCATGGGCGGCAAGGACCAGCAGCCGTGCTCGGTCGATCCCGCCGAGCCGAACAAGTTCTACTGCCCCACCAACAATTGGTGCATGGAGCTTGAGCCGCAGGAGCGCACGCACACGCAGCAGGGCACGGTCTACGTGTTTGCCAACGTGTACATGTTCCCTGAGAAGCCAGGCACGACTGGCAAGGTGAAGAAGTTCGACGTCCTCACCGGCAAGCTCGACTGGGAGATTCCGGATCCGTATCCGAACTGGGGTGGCACGATGGTCACCGACGGCGGCCTGATGTTCTACGGCTCGCTGGGCGGCGACTTCCGCGCTGTCGATCGCAAGAGCGGCAAGGTGCTTTGGCACCGCAAGCTGGCCTCGGGCATCATCGGCAACCCGATCGCCTACAAGGTGAAGGGCAAGCAGTATGTGTCGATCCTCGCCGGCATCGGTGGCTGGATCGGCGTGCCTGTCACCGCCGGCCTCGATCTCAACGACAAGTTCGGTGCGATCGGCGCTACCGCGATGACCAAGGCTGCCAACCTCGACAAGATCCCGCAGGCCGGCACGCTGTTCACCTTCCGGGTCTATGAGTGAGAAGGCCGCAAACGTGACGATGCCCGGCGCTGCAAAGCGCCGGGCACTGTCCGTCCGCTATTACATCAAGCCTCGCGCGCCTCACGGCGCGCGGGGCTAGTCAGCCAAAGAGTGTGTGAAGTAATGCGCGGCCCACCAATCGTGCTACTGAGCGCGTTCCTGCTCGCCGGCGCTATAACGCCAGCTTCTGCCGTCCGCGACACGCAGAAGACGTTCGACGAGTTGACCAGCGCGGAAAAGACCGCTGCTAAGAACGCCGCCAAGAAGATGTTCAGCGAGAAGTCACTGGACAAGCTCAGCGTGTGCGCCGATCCGGGCAACCTTCCGCTCTCCGATATCAACGGCGCCGGCTATCAGAACAAAATTGCCGAGGTGCTCGCCAAGGCGCTCGGCGCCAAGGTCACCTATTACTGGCGGCCGTATCTGGAGCGCGGTCTGACGCGCGAAACGTTCGAAACCAACATGTGCGACGTGCTGCTCGACCTGCCCGCGGTCTACGAACCGGCGCTGACCACGATCCCGATCTACCGCAGTACTTACGTGCTCGCCTATCGCAGCGATCGCGGGCTCGACATCAAGGGCTTCGACGATCCGGCCCTCAAGGGCCTGCAGATCGGCGTGTTCCAAACCTCGAGCATCCGCCAGGTACTGACGAAGCGCGGATTGGCGCCGTATCTCAAGTTGAAGACCCTGAGCCATAACGCCGACCTCAATCCAGAAAACCAACCCTGGCGTCAGGTGCAGGACGTCGTCGATGGCAAGCTCGACGTCGCCGGCGTGTGGGGCCCGTTCGCCGGCTGGCTGAAGAAGATGAAGGGCGAGCCGCTGATCATCCAACCCGTCAACATGTGGGAGGACCTCGTCCCCATGGAGTACGAGCTGGCCGCCGGCGTGCGCAAGACGGATGCGCGGCTCAAGTACATGCTCGACCTCGCACTCGAAGCATCGAAGTCCGAGATCGAGAAGATCCTCACCGACTATGGCGTCCCGCTCGTCGAGTGCAGCACCTGCCTCGTGCAGGGAAACCTCCCCTCGCACGGCGCTTACATCAAGCCGCAGGTGACCGAATACAAATCGAAGCCAGAGGCGGCCTCGCCCGATCAGGTCGTCACCGATGAAAAGCTCGAGGCCTGGCTCGCTGAAGGCGCCGACCTGACGCAGGAGCTTTCCAACGCTGTCCTTGCCAGCTCGCAGGAGCGCATCAGGTTCCTCGTCAAAAAGGGCGCCGACATCAACGCGCTCGATCCGCAAGGCTATGCGCCGGTACACACCGCGGCGCGCAAGCGCCATCCCGAGCTGATCTCACTGTTCGCCGATCTAAAGGCCGATCTCAACTTGCCCGATGCCGATGGCATGACGCCGTTGCAGCACGCCGTCATGCGCAACCACGTGCCGACGGTGAAGATGCTGCTCGAGCGCGGCGCCGATATCGAGAAGCCGAATAAGGAAGGCTATTCGCCGCTCGCGCTGGCTCTTGCCGAGTCGAAATTCGAGGTGGCAAAGGTGCTACTCGACGCAGGCGCGCACATCGACACGACGGCCGGCCCCGAGGCACTGACCCCGCTGATGATCGCGGCGAGCCAGGTCTCGCCCGGCGAAGGCGCCATCTTTCTACCCGGCAGCACGCGGCCGATCGATCTGGCCCGCGAGCTCATGCAAAAGGGCGCCAACGTCAACGCGCAGTCGAAGTCGGGCGTCACCCCGCTGATGATCGCGGCGGCACGCAACGTGGCGCCGATGATTGGCCTGCTGGTTCAGTCGGGCGCCAAACTCGATCTCAAGTCGGAGCAAGGCAAGACGGCCGCCGACATCGCCGCGCTGAACGGCTCGGAGGCCGCCGCGAAGGCTCTCCGGCTTATCGGCAAGGCGACGGAGGGGAGCAGTAACTAGTGTGATGATCGAGAAATTCGCCATACTCAGCGGCAAGGGATCGAGCGAATTTCTCGATCTGAATCACACTAGCAAGTCTACGCTTCTAGTGTCCCTTATGATTCCGAAGTTCGCTCCCGATACCGGCCGCGAGCTCCGGCGAACTTCGGAATCGGAACACTAGTGCTGACTGGCCGCACAGTGCTGAGCGCGGGGGCAATGGCTTTGGCGGCGGTCGGGGCAACCGCGGCGCCGGCGCAGCTTTCCGACGAGCAGGTGACCTCGGCAGTCAAAGAGATCATCGCGCAGCGCAGCAGGGACGGCGTCTTCGCCTTCACCGACGCGCGCACCGGCGATCGGCTCAACTTGGTGGTGGATGATGTCCGCCTGGTGCGCGGCCTGCCGGTGTACGGCTGGTTTCCCAACGTCGTGTTCCACGACAAGACCGACCCGGCGAAGAAGTACGCCCTCGACTTTTGGCTGAAGCAGACGGGCGACCGTCTGGAGTTGCTGCACGTCCGCATCCACAAAGCGCCCAAGCGCGACGGCTCATCATGGATGAGCATCACGCGCGCGCCGCTTGCATGGTGGTGGCTGCCGACGCTCGAGCGCGCTAGCGCCGTCGCCGGCATGCCGGCGTGGCAGGTCATGGGTGCGATCCACATGCACATTGCCGGCGAGGAGAGAAATGGCGCCGTCGCGCTTAGCGATGCGGCGGGCGCCCCGGTGTCGGCAGAGCTCGTCGACGTTCTACAGCCGGTGGGAAAGTCAAAGGCAGACGGCAGGTACTTTGCCTGTGCCGAATTTCGGAAGTTAGGAACCGAACCTGCTTTTTATTCCATCGCCTATTGGCTCGATGCCAAGACAAAACTAGTTACCGCCGGAAGCGTCACAGCTTTTGACAAGGTGCGCAGCGGCGAAAGCAAAGCGGCGACAGAACCGCACTGCGATATCGGGGGAGTGGCGTTCGATATCGTCGACTGAATTCTGGGGAAATAGGAACAGGAAGCGTCAATGCAAATGTTACTCCGCTCGGCAGCAGCCGCCATCGCGCTCGGTGCCGTCATCGCCTACGTCAATCCGATCTTAGCCGCCGATAGTTCGCCGCCGGCCGCTCCGCCCGCTGCCGCCGGTGCCGCCGCTCCTGTCGTGACGGTGGGCGGCGTCAAGCCGGAGCCTCCCACGGCTGCCGAGCTCGAAGAGCTGAAGAAGCCGATGAAACCTCTGGAGCGCGTCGCCGCTTCTCC
Source organism: uncultured Alphaproteobacteria bacterium (assembly GCA_963722495.1). Classification (GTDB taxonomy): domain Bacteria; phylum Pseudomonadota; class Alphaproteobacteria; order Rhizobiales; family Hyphomicrobiaceae; genus Hyphomicrobium_A. The sequence goes on from CAVRND010000011.1 coordinate 48,071, forward strand.
GAAGGGCACCCTCAAGAACCCCTACACGGACAATCCCGAGGCGATCGAGCAGGGCAAGAAGCTCTACTTCGGCAAGAGCTGCAACGGCTGCCACGGCGGCGGCGGCGGCGGCGGCATGTGTCCCCCGCTCACCAACACCGTCTGGGTCTATGGCGATACCGACGACACGCTGTTCCGGCTGATCTCGCTCGGCAGTCAGGACCTGCAGAAGCAGGGCTATGTGCGCAAGGGTTCGGAGGGCGTGGTGGGCCCGATGCCGCCGTTCGGCGAACTCATCGATAGCGACCAGGACGTGTGGAAGATCATCGCCTGGATCCGCACCAAGTTCGGTGGCGGCCCCGAGCGCCGTCATTGGTGATCCAAGGTTGAATTTGCTGGTCCGCGGCCGGTCTAACGGCCGCTCGCGGGCCAGCACGCGAACCTGTGATTTGACCCGCTCGGCACGGGCTGGCTTACAGGTGTCGGTGATAAGTTATAACATACCTAGATAGGTGGCCGTGCCGACCTTTCTTCATATTGCTCTGCGCCACTTTGCGAGCGCGACGGTTCTCGCCGGCGCGCTAGCCGCGATCGTCGGTGCGACAGCACACGCCGAGCCGAAGGCCGCCACAAAGGCGACCGACCCGCCGACGCTGACGACGACGATCGTCTATCTCACCAAGGACTATCAAGAGCCGCCGCCCCTTTCCCTCGTCGACAAAGAGGTGAAGGACAAGGGCATCCAGGGTGCGCGCATCGCCCTCGAAGAGGATAACCGTACTGGCCGTCTCCTTGGTCAGCACTACGACCTCTTGGAAGTGTTGCTGCCGGCCGATGCCAGCCCTGCAGCGAAAGCAAAAGAACTCCTGGCGCAGGGGCACAACCTCATCGTTGCCGACCTCGAAGCCGCCGACCTCCTCGCCGTCGCCGATCTTCCCGAAGCCAAGCACGCTGTCATCTTGGACGTGCGCACCAGCGACGACGCGCTGCGGCAGGAGCAGTGTCGCGCCAACGTCTTCCACATCGCGCCGAATTGGGCCATGCGTGCCGACGCGCTCGCCCAGTACCTGCTGTGGAAGAAGTGGCGCCACTGGGTGCTGATCGTCGGCAAATCGCCAGCCGACGAAGGGTATGCCGCCGCCATCCGCCGCGCCGCCAATCGCTTCGGCGCTAAGATCGTCGAGGAGCGCCCCTACGTTTTCGAGGCCGGGCAGCGCCGCACCGACACCGGACATCAGCAGATCCAATCGCAGATGCCGATGCTGACGCAAGGCACGCCCGACCACGAGGTGGTGATCGTCGCCGACGAGGCGGACGTGTTTGGCGACTACCTGCTCTTCCGCACGGACGCGCCGCGCCCGGTCGCCGGAACCCACGGCCTCGTCGCCGTCGCCTGGCATCGCTCGTTCGAGGAATATGCCGGCACGCAGATGCAGAACCGCTTCGAGAAGAAGACGGGCCGCATCATGACGGAGCGCGACTACACCGCTTGGCTTGCCGTGCGCATCGTGGGCGAAGCCGTGACGCGCACCTCGCAGAACAGTCCCGAGGCGGTACGCGCCTACATCCTGTCTGACAAGTTCGAGGTAGCTGGCTTCAAGGGGCAGGGCATGAACTTCCGCCACTGGGACCTGCAGCTGCGCCAGCCGATCCTGCTCGCTGGCCCGCGCGCGCTCGTCTCCATCTCGCCGCAGGAAGGCTTCCTGCACCCGAAATATCTCACCGACACGCTCGGCTTCGATGAGCCGGAGACGAAGTGCCGGATGCCCACCAACGCGCCTAGTAACGGGAGCAAGTGATGCGCCGGCTTCTCGCCACGCTCGTTCTGCCGCTTTGCATCTGTGGGCCGGCGGCAGCCGACACCATCTTCATTTCCAACGAGAAGGACAACACCGTCACGGTGCTCGACAGTGAGACGCTGAAGACCATCAAGACCATCCCTACCGGCAAGCGCCCACGCGGCATTGCCATCACGCCCGACTTCAAGGAGGTTCTCGTCTGCGTCGGCGACGACGACCAGCTCGACGTCATCAATACCGAGACGCTTGAGATCGTGCGCCGCATGGGCACAGGCCCCGACCCGGAGCTGCTCGACATCGACCACAAAGGCGAACGGGTTTACGTCGCCAACGAGGACGACGGCTACGTCACCGTGCTGGAACGTGTCAGCGGCAAGGTGTTGGCCGAGATCGAGGTCGGAGTGGAGCCGGAGGGCATGTCGGTGAGCCCCGACGACAAGATCGTCGCCGCGACGTCGGAAGCGACGAGCATGGCGCACATCATCGACGCGACCACTTTCGAGGTGCTGGCCAACATCCTCGTCGACACGCGTCCGCGCGTCGCCACCTTCACGCCTGACGGCAAGCACGTTTGGGTCTCGGCGGAGGTGGGTGGCACTGTGGCCGTGATCGATGCGGCAACCTACAAGATCACCAAGAAGCTGCACTTCGAGATTCCGGGCGTGCGCCCCGAACTCATCCAGCCGATGGGCATCATCTTTTCCAAGGACGGCAAGCAGGCGTTCGTCGCTATTGGTCGCGCCAACCGCATCGCTGTCATCGATACGGCGACCTACGAGACGACGAACTACATCCTGACGGGCCAGCGTCCGTGGCACATGGCGCTGTCCCCCGACGGCACGAAGCTCTACTCCGCCAACGGTCTCACCAACGACATGACCGTCATCGACGTCGCAAGCCTGAAAGCGGAGAAATCGGTGCCGGTGGGGCGGCTCCCCTGGGGGATCGTCATCAAGCCGAAGTGAGCGCCGAGCTACCGGCCGGACTTCCGGTCACTACTGTACCAGGATCTTGGTGCCGTCGGTGCCCATGGCCTCGCCGGCTTTGAGGTCGCCACACGATTCACCCAGATACTTGCCCTGCTGCGCGATCACACGCTTGATAGATACGGTCTGGGAATCCTGAACGCCCGATGTCGTAGAGTTGATCTTCACGCTGAACGCGTCTTGAAAATTGCCGCTCATCTCGGTGCGGCTTTCCACGTCGCGCTTGTTCATGTTGCATGTCGATTCGACGATCACCGTATCGCCGGACTTCTTCACCTCATACTTCGAGCAACTCTTCTTGTGCTCGGCGTCACTAGCCAGCGCAGTGTTGCGCTCCATGTCGGCGTCGATGCAGATGGTCAGCGTCTGCTCGTGCTTCTGACCACCCTCTTCCATGATGGTCTTCTGCTCCCAACGACCGGCCTTGCGCAGCGGCAGTTCGTCCGCGCCCGCGGTTGCGGCGCCCATCGAAGTCAGCGCGAGAAGCGCGCCCGCAAACAAGAATTTCGATACGTGAGGCATGGCTCGGACCCTGAATACTGTTACCCGTGGTCCGCCTTAAGGGAACGGGTGGCAGGCGCACAAGGGCAGATTTCCCGAACCGCCGAGATCGCGAAAATATGAAGGCCGGCCACCGCGGCGGCCGGCCTCCTACAGTAGCGAAGTGCAGCCTCAGTAAATGAGCTTCTGAAGCTCCTGGCCTGCCGGCGAGCTCAGCTCTTTCTCGTCGATCGTGCCGTCGTCATCGGGGTTCGCGGTCTTGAATTTTGCCTCGACGACCGTGGCATATTCTTTCTCGTCGAGCGTGCCGTCGTTGTCGGGGTCGGCGGCCTTGATGGCCGCCGCGTCCAGGATGCCGGTCAGCTCCTTCTCATCGAGCGTGCCGTCATTGTCGGGGTTGAGCTTGGCGAAGGTCTTCTTCGCGCCGGCCTGCGCTTCGGCTAGGTCGATCGTCCCGTCGTTATCGGGATCAAGCGACTTAAGCGCGGCCGAGACATCGGCGAACGCGGTTGCCGTCACGGAAAAGAACAGAGCAGCGGCGAGTAGCTTGCCGGAAACTCTCATAGCAATCCTCCTCTCAATTGAGCGCAGTCAGTCACGCGCAGCTCTCAGATATTGCACACGTCGAGGAACAGGAAACTGTGGTCAATAGTATCGGGAAAAACTCCCGACTAACTCGGGAACTCAAATAAGCACGATTGGACTCGCGACTGCATGCCCGATGCGTCGTCTGTTCTGTAGTGTCGCCAACAACTTGGAAGCGCAGACCAAAGGGAACGATCTATGTCAGCACGCCTCATCGCCGCTTCGGTTGCACTTACGGCCGTCTTGCTAGGTCCTGCCCAATCGACGGCGACAGAGCTGCCAAAGCGCAAACCGGGACACTGGGAGATCACCACTGTCGCGCCAGGAACGGGCATGACGACGGTCGAAGCCTGCGTCGGTGCCGATGACAATATTGCGACGCCGGCCGACAGCGGCAATTGCTCGACGCCAAAGATCACGGCGGCCGGCAGCGAAGTCATCGTCGACGTCGTCTGCACGCGCGATCACGGCAAGCAGACCATGAGCACCGCATTCGGCGGCGACTTCAATTCGCGCTACCATGCCGTGATGAAGATGACCTTCGATCCGCCCGAGGGCGTTGCGAGCATGGGCGTCACGATCGACGGCAAGTACATCGGCCCGGAATGTCCCCCGGCAGCGAACAGCACCAAAGGATCCGGCTGACGGATGACACTCGATCAACAACTGTCTGCCGCATCAAGTGACGACGAGGCATTGGCGCACATCGTCGATCACTTTGCCGCCGACAGCGGGACCATTCACTTCGTTGAGGCGGACGGGCTGCTCCATCTTGCGGCCGTAACCCTCGGCATGCCGGACGCCGTGCTGGCGACCATACAAAGAATTCCCGTCGGCAAAGGCATGGCAGGCCTTGCGGTCGAGCGGCGGGCGCCGGTGGATGCGTGCAATATCCAGACGGACACGAGTGGCGACGTGCGACCGGGGGCGCGTGCTACGGCGCTGAGCGGCGCCATCGTCGTGCCGATCTTTCGCGGCGACGACGTGGTCGGCGCGTTGGGCGTCGCCAATCGGTCAGAACGTTCATTTAGCGAAGGTGAGATCGCCGACTTGATGCGCGCAGCGCGTGCGTTGGCCGCTCGGCGCGCCGCGGCCATCTAGACGTCAAAAACGCCCTTAAAGGCTGGGTTTGCTGACGTTCGTCGGCAAATGCTGAATGGCAATCCGCATCAGTTCGGGCAGCGTGCGCACGCCGAGCTTGGCCTTGAGCTGCGCGCAGGTGTTGACGACGGTCTTGTAGCTGACGTGCAGCTCTTCCGCGATGGAGATATACGGCTTTCCATCCGCTATCAGCGATAGTGTTTGCAGCTCGCGCAGCGTCATGCGGCTCAGCGGATTGCGATCTCCGCGCGCTTCCATGAAGGCGATCTGTGAGGCCAGCTCATGATTGAGATAGGGCTGCCCGTCTCGGACTTTGCGGAACGCCTTGGCGAATTCCTCCGACGAGGTATCTTTCAGAAGATAGCCGTTCGCCCCGACCTCGAGCGCCCGGCTCACGATCATCCGATCGGAGTGCATGCTCAGAACCAGCACCGGGGTGCGCTCGTCGTGGATGCGCAAGCGGCGGATGAATGACAAGCCGCCGAGGGCGCCCGATTGCATCGACAGATCGACGATGATCATGTCGGGATGCTTTTGGCGGTACATGCGGAAGCCTTCCGAGAGGCTCGCCGCGACGTGAATTTCCTCGACGCCAATATCCTCGAGAAGCCGACGGCATCCCTGGATGACGATCGGATGGTCGTCGATCACGAGCACTTTCATTAAGCGGCACCTTCAAACGGTTTGGGGGCAGGCGCGCTCTCGCCCGAGCGCAAGGGGACGCGAACCGAGATGGTCGTGCCGCGTCCGGGCGAACTGTCGATGCTGCTCGTGCCGTCGATGCCGCGCACGCGTTCGCGCATAGCCGTCATACCGATCCCCATCGAAGCGTCGGGTGCGACGCCGATGCCGTTGTCACGCACCACCAATACGAGCGTGCGGCCCGGCGGTTTCGTTTCCGGGGGCCACGGTGCTCGTTTCACTAATTTCCACGTCAACGCGCGAAGCGCCGCCGTGCTGCATGGCATTCGTCAGCGCCTCCTGGACGCATCGGAATAGTGTCAGGTCTACGGCCTCCCCATATCCCCGCGCAAGGGAACCAATGGCAACGCTGAACGTGACCTCGGGATGCCGGCGTCCAAAACCGGCAACCAGACTTCCGATCAGCTCCTCGAGGGGGATGCGCCCCAGCTCGACGGGCCGCAATCGGCGCAGCAGATCGCGATTTATGGTCTTCAGACGATCGGCGATCGTCAGAATTTCCTGGGCCCGAGTCTTGATGGCAGCGCCCTGCGCCTCGGGCGCTTGACCGGCCAATCGTTCGATGGAGGATACGTTCGCCGTTATGCCGAAAAGGCATGGCCCCGCCTCGTCGTGCAGCTCGTTGGCCACTTGCCGGCGCTCATCTTCCTGCACGGCAATGAAATTGCGATAGAGGCGGCTGTTCTCGGTTCGCGCCTTCTCCAACGCTTCTGCCAGCGTGTTGAAACGTTGGGCAATCACGGCGAGCTCGCGCACAGGCGGCTCGGCGATGCGCGTGCCGTAGTGGCCGTCCTCCAGCTCATGCATGCCGCCTGCCAGCCCGATCAACGGATTGAGCAGGCGGCCGAGCACGACGTAAAGCAGCGCGAGCATCATCGCCGTGATCCCGAGCCAAATGACCGCGCGGCGCGAGACCTCTTCCCAAACCTCTCCCAGCTCATCGCCCGGCTCGCTGACGATGACGATGGTGCCGAGCATGTTCGATCCGAGGAGCACGCGCACTTCGCGCGTCCCGATCTTGGGGCCGGCGAGATCGGTGAACCAGCGTGGTGCCTGGTCGGAGCGACCCTCGAGCTTTCTCTTGGCCGCCTCATCGGGCGCGATCTGGACCAGATCCCCTTCGCTGTTCGTCGCCAAGATGCGCGCATGGCGCACATACTTGAGCTGGGCGGGCACGGCAGTTGAACAACTCCTCCATCTGCGCCTTTGTCGTCATACGCTTGACCATGTCGCGCACGAGCTGCTGGGCTAGCTCCATAGAGGAGTTCACCTCGACCTCGACGCGACCGCGCGCATCGAGAACAGCGAGCAGGATCGACAGAAGAATGGCGCTGATGCTGATAGCTGATATTGAGATCATCAGCTGGCGACGCACTGACTGATCGTGCCAGCGGCGGCGCAGCGCAGCTCTCCAGCTCGAAAGCAGCGGAAACTCGCTTACGATGTTCGTTCTCCTAACGCTTCTCGCCGGTCTGCTGTCGCAAGACATCGACCGCTTGGGCCCTACCAAGGCCCTCCATCCGGAGATTGTAATACTGTTGCGTTAGGGATGCGAAGCTTTCAACGTAACGGGCCTCTCCAGGCACCTCGGAAAGCACCGCGATGAGCTGGGGGGCGCGCTCCGAAATGTCCTTTTCACGCAGCATACCCTCGAGCTGCACGGCGCGATTGGCGATCATGCGCGGATGATCGCGAAATCGCATCGCGGCGACCCCGAGCGCACGCCGCATCTCGTCGACGGCCGGATCGTATCGGTCGAGATCGCGGCCGACTTCGCGGCTCGCAAGCCACTGCTCAGGCGCCACCGAGTCGGTCTGCTTTAGCCAGACCATCGCGTGCGATTTCTGCGGTGCCGCGATGACCTCCGTGGGCGGGCTCGCGACTTGGTTGACGCCCTCATCCCCGCAAGCGCCGAGCATCAGCACGAGCACGGCAAAGTGCGCGATCGCCAATGAGCGGATGCAGCATAAAGCTAGCACGCGCCCGATGGTTTGCTTCTCCGCATCGGTCATTCGTAGGTGGAGCATTTGCTAACGAGTTGAGGAGGACTTCCCGAGTTGCGCGTTCGTCCGGCACTTCGCCGCGAACCGCATGAATTTAACTCTACTTCGCAGCGCACTGCGAGGTCACGAGATACCAAATGGTTGCCATCTGTTCCGTCGGACTCTTGGAACTCGGTCTAAAGACGCAACCCCACCCGCGTTCTAGCTTCGCTCACGGTTGAGAGACCCTTTCCACTGCGCCATTCGGCAGGTGGAAGCGGCTCAACCCATGCAGCTGGGGGCACTCGCAAGTGCCCCACAAGGCTGCAGTTAACGAAGGCGGAGATGCCGTTGCCGTTCGCCATTCGCGGGCTTCGGCGCCGACAAGGACGCCGCCTTCTCCTGGGAGCGAAAACGCGAGGGTTTGTTGATGAAAGCACACCTCAAGTCAGGCTTGTTGGCAACCGCGTCCTGCGCGGCATTGCTGCAAGTCGGTTTGGTCGTCAGCGCAAGCGCTAACGACAAGCTCATCGAGCTGTCGAAGAGCGACGAAAACTGGGTCATGACCGGTAAGAACTATGACTCCAATAACTACAGCCCGCTAAAGCAGATCAATAAAGACAACGTCAAGAAGCTGAAGGCCGCTTGGTCGTTCTCGACCGGGTTGCTGCACGGCCACGAAGGCACGCCGCGCGTCGTCAACGGCGTGATGTACGTGAACTCGTCCTTCCCCAACAACGTCTACGCGTTGGACCTCGAGAACCCTGGCAAGATCAAGTGGCAGTATAAGCCGAAGCAGGATCCGGCCGCTCGTTCGGTCGCCTGCTGCGATCTCGTCAACCGCGGCCTTGCCTATTGGCCCGGCGACGGCAAGACGCCTCCGCTGATCATCAACAATCAGCTCGACGGCCATGTCGTGGCGCTCAATGCCGAGACGGGCGAGGAGTACTGGAAGGTCGAGAACTCCGACATCAAGGTCGGCTCGACGCTCACCATCGCTCCTTACGTCGTCAAGGATCTGGTGATCGTCGGTTCGTCGGGCGCTGAGCTCGGCGTGCGCGGCTACACCACCGCCTACAACGTCAAGACGGGCGAGCAGGAGTGGCGCAAGTACGCCACCGGTCCCGACGAGGAAGTCGGCATCGGCGACGACTTCAACAAGGCCAACCCGCACTACGGCCAGAAGGGTCTCGGCACCGCGACCTGGGAAGGCGACGCTTGGAAGATCGGCGGCGGCACCAACTGGGGTTGGTATGCCTACGATCCCGAAGAGAACCTGATCTACTACGGGTCGGGCAATCCTTCTCCGTGGAACGAGACCATGCGTCCGGGCGACAACAAGTGGACCATGACCATCATGGGCCGCGACGCCGACACGGGTGAGCTACGCTTCGGCTACCAGAAGACCCCGCACGACGAGTGGGACTACGCCGGCGTCAACGTGATGATGCTGTCGCAGCAGAAGGACAAGACGGGCAAGATGCGCAAGCTTCTGACCCATCCTGATCGCAACGGCATCATCTACACGCTCGACCGCACCAACGGCGATCTGATCTCCGCCGACAAGATCGACGATACCGTCAACGTCTGGACGCACGTCGATCTGAAGACGGGCATCCCCGTCCGCAATCCGGAATACGGCACGCGGATGGATCACAAGGCGACCAACGTGTGCCCGTCGGCCATGGGCTACCATGACCAGGCGCACGACAGCTACGATCCGACCCGTCAGCTCTTCTATCTCGCGATCAACCACATCTGCATGGACTGGGAGCCCTTCATGCTTCCCTATCGTGCTGGCCAGTTCTTCGTCGGCGCCACGCTGTGGATGTATCCGGGCCCGAAGGGTGACCGTCAGAACTACCTCGGCCTCGGTCAGGTCAAGGCCTACAACGCCATCACCGGCAAGTATAAGTGGGAAGTGATGGAGCGCTTTGCCGCCTGGGGTGGCACGCTGGCAACCGCCGGAGACCTCGTCTTCTACGGAACGCTGGACGGCTACATCAAGGCTCGCGACAGCGACACCGGCAAGCTTCTCTGGAAGTTCAAGATGCCGTCGGGCGCCATCGGCTACCCGATGACCTACACCCACAAGGGCGTGCAGTACGTCGCCATCTACTACGGCGTCGGCGGCTGGCCTGCCGTTGGTCTTGTGTTCGACCTGAACGATCCGACGGCCGGTCTCGGCGCGGTCGGCGCGTTCAAGAACCTCGCCAACTGGACTCAGATGGGTGGCGGCATGTTGGTCTTCTCGCTCGATGGCAAGGGACCGTACGACGACGTGATGCTCGACGAGTATCCGCCGGAGCTGCCGAAGCTCTGATCTAGAGATGTTTCCTTCCGCCGGGTCGCGCAAGCGGTCCGGCGGGGGTGACACCTCCAGCGACCGACCCGTCCACTCCTCCAACGGTAAGGATGCTGACTCCGCAGCCGATATGTTCGCGGCGACGCCGCCCACATCAAACAACAAGCCGACATACCGGTGCCGGAGCAGTCCAGCTTCAGGATCTCAAGCGTAAAATGAACAAAAACTTCAAAATCGATCACGGATCAGGGCTGATGCTCTCGACCGCCGTGATGCTAATCGCCCTCGCGAGCCCAAGCTCAGCAGAGGAGAAGGCCGCGCAACCCGCAGACCCTTCGATGCTGCGCATATGCGCATCCGAGGTCGAGCAACCCTATTCGAGCCGCAACGGCGAAGGTTTCGAGAACAAGATCGCCAAGGCCCTCGCGCAGGCGATGGGCCGCAAGGCGAAGTTCGTATGGACCGACAAGCCGGCGATCTATCTTGTCCGCGACCAGCTCGACAAGAAGACCTGCGACGTCGTCATCGGCCTCGATACGGGCGATGAGCGCGTGCTGACCTCGAAGCCCTACTATCGCGCGCCGTACGTCTTCGTTCTGCGGTCAGGACTCCAAGCTCGACATCACCAGCTGGGACAGCGAGGACCTGAAGAAGGCCGAGCGCATCGGCATGGCGCAGGACAGTCCGGCGCAGGTGATGCTGGAGAAGCTCGGCCTGTTCAACCGCAACTTCAACTACATGAAGTCGCTGATCGGCTTCAAGAGCAAGCGTAACCAATATGTGCGCGTTCCGCCTGATCGCCTTGTCGGTGACGTCGCCGACGGAAAGTCCGACTTCGCAGTGGGCTTTGCACCAGAGGTCGCGCGCTACGCCAAGCAGCGGGGCGACGAGCTGAAGTTGGTCGTCATTCCCGATAACGCCACGCGGGCCGACGGACAGCATCTGCCGTTCCACTTCGACCAGTCCATCGGCGTCCGCAAGGACGACGCACAGCTGCTCGCCGACATCAACAAGGCGCTGGAGAAGGCGCAACCGGAAATCGAGAACATCCTGAAGGAAGAAGGCATTCCTCTGGACGAACTCAAGAAGACCCCAGAGGGACGTCAAGGATGATGAAGTTGACTAAGTGGATGCTGGCGGGCGCGGCCATTGCACTCATTCCGCTCGCCGCGGTGGCGCTTGAGCCGTTCCGGAACACGGTCACGGGTGACGTTCTCGATCTCGAGACGGCTCCCAAAGAAGGGCGGGATACGGCGGCCGTGAAGAAGTTCCTCGAGACGGGCGTCAATCCGTACAACGAGGACAAGGCGTGCCTGCCGCGCGGCGAATACCTTTACCTGTCGTCGTGCTCGGGCTGTCACGGCCACGTTGCGGAAGGCAAAGTCGGCCCCGGCCTCAACGACAACTATTGGACCTACCCCAAGAACAAGACCGACAAGGGAATGTTCGAAACCATCTTTGGGGGTGCGCAAGGGATGATGGGCCCGCACAACGACCTGCAGCTCAATGAGACGCTGCTGATCATGGCGTGGATCCGTCACCTCTACACCGGGCCTGTCGAAGGAGCGAAGTGGCTCACCAAAGAGCAGAAGGCCGCCTACACGGCCTACAAGCTGCCCGAAGGAAGTGACCACGGGACTATCGAGCAGGCCAAGGCGGCGCCAGACGACCAGTGTGGTCCGATGGCGAAGTGAATCGTTCGTCGCCCGGTGGCGGCGAACAAAAGAAGGCGGGTTCTACCGCTGGTTTGGCGAAGTGAACGCATCTAGGAAGGAAATGAACATGACGAAGTTGCTTATTATCGGCACCGCTCTCGCTGCTGCCCTTGTCACGGCAGGCTCGGCTTTCGCCTACGACGGCACCAAGTGCAAAGCGCCCGGCAACTGCTGGGAGCCCAAGCCCGGCTTCCCGGAAAAGATCGCCGGCTCGAAGTACGACCCCAAGCACGATCCTGCCGAGCTCTCCAAGCAGGGCGACTCTGAGCGCGCGATGGAAGAGCGTAACGCCAAGCGTTCGGCGAACTTCATCAAGACCGGCAAGTGGGTCTACGACGTCGACGAGATCGCTCAATAATCGACGGCGGATTCCTCGGAGCAGTGCCACGCTAGAACTGCTTCCTCCCGAGGAAAACTGGGGTGCGGCTGCCGCCGCACCCCACCCGTCTTTCTGAAGCCCCTCATGATTTCGGTGGCCGGACCACGGTCGGCCACACGCACAGGAGTCTCCCTTGTCCCCCGAAGGCGTGCAGGCGGTCAGGGATTTCAACGCGATCGACCTCGCGGGATGGCGCCAGCGCGCGTCCGATTTCGAAGCCGAGCTGGCCAACGTCGTCATCGGTCAGCGACGCGTCATTCATCTGCTGACAATCGCCATCTTCGCGCGCGGGCACGTGCTGCTTGAGGGTGACGTCGGCGTGGGCAAAACGACCCTACTGCGCGCGGCTGCGCGTGGCCTTGGCGGAGCATACGAGCGTGTCGAAGGCACGATCGACCTCATGCCGGCCGACATGATCTATCACACCTTCATCGGCGAGGACGGCCGCCCGCGGGTCGAGCCCGGCCCGGTCATTCGCTACGGCGGCGACCTTACCGTCTTCTTCTTCAACGAGATCAACCGCGCTCGCCCGCAGGTGCACTCGCTGCTCCTGCGCTTGATGGCCGAGCGCTCGATCAGTGCGTTCAACCGCGAATATCACTTTCCGTATCTGCTGGTTTTCGCCGACCGCAATCGGATCGAGCGCGAGGAGACGTTCGAGCTGCCGGCCGCGGCGCGCGATCGCTTCCTGATGGAAATCGGCATCGCGACGCCGGTCGAACCGGATATCCGCCGGGCACTCGCGTTCGAGTCGCGTTTCCACGACGCCGACAAGCTGATCGCCGCGGTGCCTGAAGGGTTGCTCAATCACCGCGAGCTCCCCGCCGTCGCGGCGGCGATTCAGAACGAGGTGGAGGCAAGCCCGGATCTGGAGCGTTACACGCTCGACCTGTGGCAGGCGATTCGCGATCCTGCGTCCGTCGGTATCGACATACCCAACGTCGACATGCAGCGCCTCGTCGAACGGCGGAGCTAGCCCGCGCGGCATGAGCTTCCTGCTGCGCGCAGCGCGCGTCGCTGCCTGGCTCGATAACCGCAACATGGTGGTGCCGGAGGATCTGCGCGCCGTGTTCTTCGAGACCATGGCGCATCGCATCTTCTTCGATCCAATCTACGAGCTGCGCCGAGAGCCGATCGTGCGTGAGCTTTGCCGCCAGCTCTTCGAGCGGGTGCCGGCGCCATGAGCAAGGAGGTTTCGGGAAAAGTCGGGCCGGAGTACGACCCGGGGCCGGCCGAGATCCCCTACCGGCTGCCGTGGAGATCGTCCGATGTCCGTATCGGCGCGCATCGCAGCAAGCTGGAAGGATCGGGCGGCTATTTTCGCGATTTCGTCCCTCTGCTTCGCAGCCCCGATCCGCGACGCATCGACCTGCGCGTCAGTGCCCGTGACCCGTTCGAAGGGTTGCACGTGCGCCGCTTCGAGCAGAAGGCGTCGGTGTCCGTCTACGCACTCGTCGACGTCTCGGCCTCGATGGGTTTTCGCGGCGATGCCGACAAGATGCGGCTTGCCGCCGACCTTTGCACCGCGCTCGCCGCTTCGGTGAGGCGCGCTGGCGACGCGTTCGGCATGATTGGCTGCGACGCGATCGTGCAGCCGGATCTGATGTTCCTCGCGACCCGCGCACGCGGCAGCGAAATCGAGATGCTACGCCGCCTGCGAACGTTCCGTCCGACCGGGCGCGGCAGCAACGGCCTCGTGGACGCCGCCTCTTTGATCGCGGGGCGCCGCAAGCTCGTCTTCATCATCTCCGATTTCTACATGCCGCGCGCCGACATCGAAGCGACGTTCGCCGCGCTGTCGCACCACGACGTCATTCCCATCATCCTCTCGGACAGCCTCGAGATGGAGAAGCTACCTCGGTGGGGGATTCTCTCTCTCGCCGATTTAGAGGTCGGCCGGCGGCGCCTCGTCGTCATGCGCCCGCGTCTGCGGGAGGCATGGCAAAGGAGGAGCGGGCGCCGTCGCGCCGAGCTAAATTCGATCGCGGCGCGTTTCGGACGCCAGCCATTCGAAATCCGCGACCGCATCGATTGGGACCGGCTGGGAGCGTACCTCGTCGGAGGCCACGCATGATGCGGATGCTCATGGTGCTGGTGGCCGTCGGGCTTACGGCGGCGACTGGCGCTTTGGCGCGCGCGCCGGAGTTGAGCGTGAGCGATACGCGTCCGTTCGGCTATTTCATCGGCGACGCGATCCACCGCGAGGTTGTACTGCGCCTTGCTCCCGGTGATGTTCTCGATACGGCATCGCTGCCGCGGCCGGGGCCGCTCAACTACTGGTTGGAGTTGAGCAAGGCGGACCTCAGCACCGGCAGCGAAGGAGAGGACACGCTCTATCGCCTGTCGCTCGTCTACCAAACTTTCTACGCCCCGCTCGACACGAGGGCGCTGGTTATTCCTGCGTTCAAGCTGAAAGTGACCGGCGCGCAGGACAGCGAAGTCAATGTCCCCGCCTTCAGCTTTCTGATGTCGCCGATCCGCCAGCTGTTCACGGACAAGGGTCAATCCTCAGATAGCGTCACGAAGCTGCGCCCGGATCGGCCGGCGCCGCGGGAGCCGACTGGCCGCGAGCGCACGCTGATGCTCGTCTCCGGCCTCGCTCGCACTCGCCGCGCTCACCGGGCTGGCCTGGCACAATGCGTGGTGGCCGTTCCATCGGCGCCCAGCGCGTCCATTCACGGACGCGGCGCGCTTCCTCAGGGCCAACGGCGGCACGCCTGCAAGGCGCGGGCGGCTATCGTGCGGCGCTGCTGAAGTTGCATCGCGCCTTCGATCTTGCGGCCGGTCGACGCGTGCTCGCCGACGACGTTGCCGAATTCCTGCGCCAGCATCCCGAGTTCGCGCCCTACGCCGGCGAGGTCGAGCGGCTGTTCGCTTCCTCGCGCCAGGCGTTCTTCGCCAACGAAGTCGACCAAGCGCGCGCCGCGATGCCGCTGCCGGCGTTGACCGAGCTCAGCACTCGCCTGGGCGCCGCCGAGCGGAGGGCGGCATGAACCTGGCTCTCGATACGCCGCTGGTGCTTGCGTTGCTGCCGCTGGCGCTGCTGCCGCTCGTCTTCGCCGTGCAGAAAGCGCAGGGGTATCCCTCGCTTGCTGCGGTGGTTCCCGATCCCATGTCGCGCACTGTCGACATCGGACTACACGTGTTGGGCGCACTGAGCATCGCGGCGCTCATCGCGGCCATCGGCGGCGTGCACCTCAAGGGGCAGACCATCGAGCGCGTCGGCGAAGGCGCGCACATCGTGCTGCTGCTGGATCGCTCGAGCAGCATGGACGACACGTTCGCGGGGCGGCCTCCCGGCGACGGCGAAGCCTCCAAGTCCGCAGCAGCGCGCCGGCTGCTGCGCGATTTCATAGCGCGGCGTCCCCACGACCGCTTCGGCGTCGCCGCCTTTTCGACCTTGCCGATGCCCGTGCTGCCGATCACCAGCCACACGGATGCCGTGCTCGGCGCCATCGATGCCATCGCACGGCCAGGCTTGGCCTTCACCAACGTCGGGCTCGGCCTGACGCTTGGCGCTGGCGATGCACGAGGCCGATCCGACCGCCGCTTCGCGCGCCATCCTGCTCGTCTCCGACGGCGCCGCCGTGATCGACCGACGCGTGCAGGAGAAGCTGCGCGCGCAGATCGCCAAGCGGCCGGTCAATCTCTACTGGCTCTACCTGCGCACCGCCGGCGCGCCGGGCATCTTCGATCCGCCCGGTGAGGACGTCCCCGATACGCCGCAGGCGCTGCCCGAGCGCCACCTCAATCTCTTCTTCCATACCCTGAAGGTGCCCTATCGCGCCTTCGAGGCGGAGAATCCGAAGGCGGTGGCCGACGCCATCACCGAGATCGACAAGCTCGAGCGCAATCCGATCCGCTATCAGGAGCGCGTGCCCGAGTACGATCTTTCGGGGCTCGCCTACGGCATCGCCGCCGCCGCGCTGCTCCTGCTGCTGCTCGCCAAGCTCGCTGAAGTGCGCCTCGGATGCGGGCGCCCGGAACGGCAGCGCACCCGTTGCTGGTGCACAGCCGGCGCGAGCGACCGGCCAAGCCCCTACAGAAGGCGGCCTGACATGCGCTTGCCCCGTTTCGATCCGGCGTCATCGGCAGCGCCAAGGCGGCGCTGTTGTGGTTCGCGCTCCTCGCCAGTGCTGCCGTATTCGCCGGCGCCGGTCTGCAGTTCTTCGCCAAGTATCGCACCAATGCCGCGATCGATCGGCTGCGCGCCGGACAGGAAGTCGCCGTCGATGCCGCCAGCGCGCCGCCGGCGCTGCTCGATGCGCGCGCCGCCTTCTTCCTCAAGCGCAACCGCATCGAGGAGGCGCAGCCGTTCCTCGATCAGGCGGCGGTGCGCGCCGACGGCATCACCCGCGTGCGCATGCTCTACAATATGGCCAACGCGCGCATGCGCGCTGCCATCGCCGCCATCGGCAAGGGTGACTACGACAAGGCCATTCCGCTCGTCACGCTGGCGAAGTCGGAATACCGCAACGCGCTGCGGCTCGATCCCGAAAACTGGGACGCCAAGTACAATCTCGACATCGCCATGCGCCTCGTGCGCGACTTGCCGCAGGCCGTCGGCGAGGACGAAGAAAAGCCGCTGCAGACGCCCGAGAAGCTGTGGACCGACCTGCCGGGCGTCCCGAAGGGGCTGCCATGAGCTGGGCCAATCTCTCAGCGATCCGCGCACGTGGCTCGTCGCCGGCGCATTGGCGCTGACCGTGCTGGCCCTCGTCGTTCCGCGCATCAATCTCACGCGCGACGCCTACGACGTCCTCGCCGTCGTCGACATCACCACCAGCATGAACACGCGCGACGTCAAGAGCGGCGGCAAAAGCGTCAGCCGTCTCGACGCGGCGAAGGCGTCGCTGCGCGAGACGCTCGCCAAGCTGCCGTGCGGCTCCCGCCTCGGGCTGGGCATCTTCACCGAGCGGCGCAGCTTCCTGCTCTTCGATCCGATCGAGACCTGCGAGAACTTCGCCGCCATCGACGAGGCGATCGCCATGCTCGACTGGCGCATGGCCTGGGAAGGCGACAGCTACGTCTCGAAGGGCCTCTACAGCGCCATCGAGATCGCCAAGAGCCTCAAGTCGGACCTCATCTTCATCACCGACGGACACGAGATGCCGCCGCTGCCGTTCAGCGGCCTGTCGCCGTTCGAAGGCAAACCCGGCGACGTCGGCGGCCTTATTGTCGGCATCGGCAGCCACACGCCGACGCCACTGCTGAAATACGACGAAGAGGGCCGCGAGGTGGGCACCTACGGTGCGCGGGAGGTGCCGCAAGAAAACCGCTCCGGCCCGCCGCCGCCCGATGCCGCGTCGCGTCCCGGCTACCATCCGAAGTGGGCGCCATTCGGCAACGCGGTCGTCAATAACAACGAGCACATGGCGGTCGTGCGCGAGGCCTACCTGAGACAGCTCGCCGGCATTACGGGCCTGTCCTACGCCTACATCGGCGAGGCGCACGACCTCACCCCCTCGCTCGTCGCGGCGGCGCATCCGCGCCCGCTCAAGGTCGCCACCGACATCCGCGCCGTTCCCGGCGCACTCGCGCTCGCCCTGCTCACCGTCCTCTTCGGCCTCGCTGCGGTGACGACGTTGACGTCGCGCGGCCGGCCCTCGCCTCACCAAGCTTGATCTGAAGGAGTCACTAAATGTTGCAGCTACGAACTTCGCTCGCCGGCCTGATGCTCTGCGCCACGACGCTCATCGCATACGCGCACGGGCCGACGCCGCAGAAGGTCGAGGAGAAGATCGAGATCGCCGCCCCGCCGGAGAAGGTGTGGGCCATCGTCAAGGACTTCGGGAAGATCAGCGACTGGAACCCGGCCGTCACCAAGAGCGAGGGCACCGGCGGCAACGGCAACGGCGCGAGCCGCACGATCACGCTGAAGACCGGCGAGCTGACGGAGGGGCTCGACTACTACAGCGAGAAGGAGATGAACTATCTGTACCGGCTGTCGAAGGAGAAGGTCGACGTCCTGCCTGTGAGCTCCTATACGGGCGAGCTCACCGTGAAGCCGGGCGACAGACGGCGGCAGCCTCGTCACCTGGATGGCGCGACTTCTACCGCGCCGACACGGGCAACGAGCCGGCTCCGGACAAGAACGACGCCGCCGCCATCAAGGCGATGAAGGCCTTCATGACGGAAGGTCTGCAAGGCCTCAAGGCCAAGGCGGAGGCGAAGTAGTCGATGCTGTCGCGCCGCCTGATCGTCTGGCTTGCGGCGTCCGTGTGGGCGATGCGCGTGCTGGCGGCCGACGGCGCGACGCTCGTATTCGTCTCCAACCAGGACGACGCCACGGTCAGCGTGATCGATACGGCGACCGACACGGTGGTCGCGACCATACCTGTCGCCTTCGCGCCCGCCTGCATCGCCGTCGATCGCGACAAGGCAAGACGCTCTACGTCACGCACCCCGAACGCGGGGAGAGTCTCCGTCATCGATGCCGCTCAGCGACGCGTGGTGCGCGCGCTGGCCATAGGCGGCACCCCGTTCGGCATCGCTGTCGGCCAAGACGACACTCTGTTCGTCGGCGACTGGAACAACAACACGGTCTCGGCCATCGATCCCGCAGACCGGAGGGCGGCTGCGCGAGATCACCGTCGGCCGAGCTCGCCGGCCGGCATCGTCGCAAGTCCCGGCGCGGCGCTCATCTTCGTCGCCAACCGCGAGAGCAACTCGGTCTCCATCCTCAACGCGTCGACGTTGTCGATCGTCGCCACGCTTCCCGTTGGGCACGCGCCCTTCGCCCTCACCGTCTCGCCCGACGCCACCCGCATTTACGTCGCCAACGTGCAGAGCTCCGACATTTCCGTCCTCAGCACGCAAACGCTGCAGCCCATCGGCTCGGTCAAGGTCGGGCCGATGCCCTACGGCCTGGCGACGAGCACGGATGGCTCGCGTCTCTTCGTCGCCAACCAGAGCGCCGGCTCGGTGGCGATGCTCGACAGCCGCGACCTGCATGTCATGGCCACGCAGAAAGTCGGCCGTTTCCCCGAAGGGCTGGTCGTCGAGCCGAAGGGAGGCAAGGCGTACGTCGCCAACTGGTTCTCGGGCGACGTGTCGGTGCTCGACACGCAGAACGGGAAGGAATTGAAGCGGATCAGAACCGGCGGCGGGTCGCGCGCGCTCGCAGTGGTCACGGGCAACCCGAGCGGCAGTTTCAGTCGGAGAGGCCCGCATTGAGGGTCCGGCCCGCCAGCGCCGCGTGCTCGGCGCTGACGCTCGCCGTGATGCCGCTCTATGCAGGACCGGTCCTTGCGCAGCAGAGCCAGCCATGCACCGAAGATGCCATGCTCGTGTTCGACGCATCGAAATCGATGGCGGCGGCTGCCGGCGACAACACCGGCCTGCGGCGCATCGACAGCGTGCGCACGGCACTGGCGCGCATTCTGCCGCGCGTTTCGCCCAAGCGGCGGCTTGGCCTCATCACCTACGGACCCGGCTCGCGTCCGGCCTGCGTCAACGTCAGCCTGGAGCTCCGTCCTGCGCCCAACGCGGCGCCGCAGATCATGTCGCGTGTCGACCGCCTCAAGCCGGACGGGAAGACGCCATTAACGCGTGCGGTTCGTATGGCGGCCGACGCGCTCGACTATCGCAATCGCCCGGGAACGATCGTCCTGCTCACCGACGGCGAGGAGACGTGCGGCGCCAGCCCCTGTGCCCTTGCAAAGACCCTCAAAGCCGATGGCGCGCACACGACCGTCCACGTGATCAGCTACCGCATCGCCAGCGCCATCGGATCGGACGGGGTGTTCGCATCGCGCTGTCTCGCCGATGAGACGGGCGGCCTATACGTGGCGGCAGACACCATCGACGAAGTCACCGCGGCTCTCGAGACCGCACTCGCCTGCCCGGTCGTGAGTGAGGCAGTCGATCGTCGCTAAGCGGTGCAGTTCAGCTCAAGAGCCGCTCGGCAGCGACTTGCCGGCGAACTTCGCGCCGTCGGTATCGGTCGCGCGCACCTCGAGCGCGTCGCCGTCGCCAGCATCATAGTTGAACCGGATGTTGGGATCCTCGGAGATCGAAATGCCGCCTTCCATGCGCAGCACCAGGTTGCCGGCGCGCGCCACTTCGACAACATCGATATAGCGGGCGGGCGTGTAGCCCCGCGAGACGATGTCCATCTGCATGCCGGTGAAATTCGGATGCCGGATCATGACGACGCCTTCGCGCCAACGCTCGCCGTGCGCTGGCTCGGCGATGGTCTTCACTTGTATGCGGCCAAGACTGGCGAGCGCCGCATCGGCGTCCTTCGAGGCCGGCGCCGAGCAGCCGCCGGCGGCCCATGACGAACTTGGTCGCCATGTGCAGCTTGCCGTCGGCAGTTTCGAGGACGGCGCGCACCTTGGAGAAGGCGTCGATGCGCACGCGCGTCATGAGCTTGCGCTCGCCGACATCCGCCGCCGCGTGAAAGCCATCGCCGAAGCGAAACGTGGCCGCGACCGGCGCCGGATTGCGATCGATGATCAGCGTCAGCGACTTTGCTTGATTGGCGATGTCGGCGGGAAGATGCACGGCGATCGGTACCAGCGCGGCATCCTCGGCCTGCTCGGGCGCATAGAGCGCCAGCGCGCCATCGTTCTCGGCGATGTCGCGCCCCGCGAAGACCCCGGCGCGGATGTCGGGCCATGGGTCGTCGTCTGCACGAGCGGTCGTGAGCGGCAGTACAAAACTGAGGGCCAGGCAAAGCATCAGCGGAAGGAACTGCGACGTGCGCATCTCAAATCCTCCGGTTCGAGCACCTCAGCTCGGCTTAAGGCGTCGGGAATTCCCGACGCAAATCACAGTTTCGGAGGCTCGATCTTCAGCCCGTCGCGCAAGCTGAAGGTGCCATCGAACAGCCGCTTGTTGGGATCGGCTTCCGGCGTCACGATATTGCGAACCGGCACGCCAAGGGCTTTGTCGATGTAGACCATCTGCACGTTCGCAACATCGGCCGCAGGCGTCGCTGCTGCGGCACCCTCGGCTTTGCCGGGGGCGCGCTTGGTGCGATATCCCGCGTAGGTCTTGCCTTCGAATGTGACCTCGCCCAGGCATTCGAATTGCGACTGGTCCTTCGGCGGCTCGACGACCGTCTCCTTCATCTGCTTGGCAATGGTCGTGGCGAATTTATCGGGCACCTCGGCCCAGCCCGCGTTACCCTGATTGCTCCAGGCCTTGCCGCCGATGAGGATCATCTCCATGGCGCCCGGCGCACCGTCGCCACTCATCGACACCGACTGGTGCATCCGATCCGGGAGCACATAATCGTTGCTCATGGTCAGGGTGCCCTGCGGATTGGTGATCTTCGTCTCCATGCGGAACGCGGAGGACTTGCGCAGCTTGGCGAACGCGTCGTTCACCTCGGAAGTGCAGTCGGCTTGGGCCGTGCCTACGGTGGCCAGCAGGCCGATAAACGCCAGGTACGTGATGCGCATAGTGGTACCGCCATCCAGGTTTTGGGATGGGCTACGCTGACACATCCGCCCCCAGGCAGTCGTGGCAAACAGGCTGGCAAAACTGGCATCGGCCCTTAGTATCTCCACCCGCATCCGCATTACCCCGGTCCGGGGGCAAGGGGGCCAAATTCAGGCAATCTTAATTAGTTCCGCGGGACCGGCCTGCCCTCAGTGATCGCGCTCACGACGTCGTCGATCTTGGAGTCCAGCTCCGATCCGATTTCAGCCAACCCAGGATGGCCGAGGGCGGCGAGAAAAGAGCTGGGGCGATCGTAGTAGATCCCCGCGCCGCCCGGACCGTCGTCGCCATAGAGGCAGACGCGGAACGGGACGTAGAAAGCGCCACGGGGATCGACGTCCAGTATGCGGCTCGCGATAACCGGGTTGCCTACGAGATAGAGTTGGCAATCCTTCGGCCGGCCCGAGAGCGACGTGACAGCACCTTGATTGAGGCTATGGATAATCATCAGACCGCGCGCGCCGCCGGCGCGGGCAGCTTCGGCTTCGACATCTTTCCACCCGGCCTTGCGCTGGACCAGACTTTCGGCCGTCGAGGGATTCCACCTTCCCAATTCGCGCTCGAAGGCCCCTACGAGATCGGCGTAGGAAAGCCCCGTCGACACATCCGTGTGCTCTATGGCCGCTGCCATCCTGACGAGCATAGGGATACTCCAGGTTCGACCGTCGGCCCGCGAGGCCCGCGCGCAAGAGCGGCGTGTAAACTTTAGCGCTCGCCATCGGGCAGATCGCGCGGTCGCTCTCGGCACGCTTAACAAATTGCATCGTCGGCGGCCTGGCGCCGCCGCACGCACGCCCTATACACAGCGGCCGCCCACGGGCTGTCGCTCATGGGCGGCCTAAGGGCCCTACGGCCCTGAACTCGTGCAGCCGAAGCTGCATTCATCTGGCTGGATAACCCACGACACCGCGCGACGGTTCCCAGATTCGCCCCCAGTGTCGCGCATGATATCGGCCGCGCTTGTCTCGCGTTCGAGGCCACCGTCTGCTACCAACCTGAACCTCCGACTGATGCGGGGTCGAATCTTGCTACGCCGCCTCATCGACCGCTGGATCGCGCGCTACGCCGAGCCGACCGAAACGGCGCTGGCCGCCGTCGCCGACCTGAAACCTATCACTGTCGTGACCGGCGGCTCGCGCGGCATCGGCCTGGCGCTTGCGAGGCGCTTCGCGCAAGCAGGACATGACGTAGCAATCGTTGCGCGCCACGCAGACGCCGTGCAGGCGGCGGCCGCGTCGATCGCGCGCGAGCTGCACGTCACGGCGTTGTCCATTCCCATAGACGTCACCGATGGTGAGGCTCCAAGGCGGATCGAAGAGCATCTGGCGGCCAATGGGCTTTATCTCGACACATTGATCAACTGCGCCGGGGTCGGCCTCGCCGGGTCCTTTGTCGCCCACGACGAGGACGCCATCCAGCATTTGCTCGATCTCAACGTCGATGCGCTGACGCGGCTGATGCGCCATGCGCTGCCCGCCATGCTGGCGCGCGGAGAGGGCGGCATCATCAACGTTGCCTCACTCGGTGGCCTCGTGCCGGGTCCAAACCAAGCGGCGTACTACGCAAGCAAAGCCTACGTCGTGTCGCTCACGCGAGCAGTGGCTACCGAGAATGCCGGGCGCGGCGTGCGCCTGATGGCGCTCGCACCCGGGCCTGTGGACACCGGCTTTCATCGCGCGATGGGTGCGGAGCTGTCGTTTTATCGCCAGCTGGTGTTAGCACTCAGTGCCGAGCAGACGGCGCGATCCGCCTATCGAGGCTATGTGCTCGGGCTGCACCTCGTCGTCCCAGGCGTTACCGCAAAGTTGCTGCAGGTCGCGCTTTGGATCATTCCGCACTTTTTGCTCTTGCCTTTGATCGGCTGGCTGCTGCGGCGGCGCGAGGCGCGGCCGTGGAACGGCGATTTCGACCCGGACGCGTGAAACCTTGCCTGATGGTTGCCGAACCATTTGCTTTGTCGAAAGACTTTTCGGCTTTAGTGTCGGGAGGCGCCGAGAGTCATGTCTTGCGTATCACGGCGCAGTCGGCGCGGTGGCGTGCCGGCGAGTATGTTAAACTCGCATTGCGCGCGCCGCCGCGTCGGCACCGCCTCTCTCTCGCTGAACGGTGCGCCGACGCCTTGAGCCGAACGAAAGGCACCAGCCGCTCACCAAATTCGGCGATGCTTGCCGCGTATCCTGGACAGTCGCGACGCGACGCCCTAAAGGCCGACGTTCGCGCAGCATTTCCGAGGATCCATGACGGCGCCATCGCAGACCAGCAGCACAGCTTCCGATCTCGACGTCGCGCCAATCGGCAACGGCCGTATCGCTGCACTGGTCAACACTGCCGGCCGCATCGTGTGGTGGTGCTTTCCGCGCCTCGATTCCGATCCCGTGTTCTCGCGCCTCCTTGCCGGTGACGAGGAAAAGGGCTTCTGCGACGTCGTCCTGCAGGGGCAGACTGCGGCACGCGCTCAGTATGTGCGCAACACGGCGATCGTCGAGACGGTGCTAGAGGATTCCGGCGGCAACGCCGTTCGCATCACAGATTTCGCACCACGCTTCCTGCGCTTCGAGCGCGCCTTTCACCCGGCGCAGATCATCCGCCGCATCGAGCCGCTGCGCGGTCTGCCACGCGTCACCATCCGCCTGCGGCCAACCGTCAACTACGGGCAGCCGGCCGAGTGCCAGGCCATCGGCTCCAACCACATGCGCTTTGGCGGCGGCGCCAACGTGCTGCGTCTGACAACCGACGCGCCTCTCTCCTATATCGCCCACGAGACGCCGTTTGCGCTGACGCAGCCAGTCACGCTGATCCTCGGCCCCGACGAGCCGTTGGAAGCATCCGTCGACGGCGTGGCGCGCGAATTCCTGGAGCGCACACGAAACTATTGGCTCACATGGGTGCGCGGTTTGGGCATTCCGCTCGAGTGGCAGTCGGCCATCATCCGTGCCGCGATCACGCTGAAGCTATGCAATTTTGAGGAAACAGGCGCCATCATCGCGGCGCATACCACGTCGATTCCCGAGGCGCCGGGTACCCAGCGCAATTGGGACTACCGGTTCTGCTGGCTGCGCGACGCCTACTTCGTCATCAGCGCGTTGAACCGTCTCGGCGCGACGAAGACGATGGAGGGATACCTCAACTACATCACGACCATCGCCGTGAACGTCGATCCTCCGCTGCAGCCGGTCTACGGCATTATTCCCAACCAGCCGCTCGACGAGCGTATCGCGGCCGACCTTGCAGGCTTCCGCGGAACAGGGCCGGTGCGCGTCGGCAACCAGGCGTCGGAGCAGACACAGCATGACGCCTACGGCAGCGTCATTCTCGGCGCATCGCACATGTTCATCGACGAGCGGTTGCCGGGCATGGGCGATGCGGTGCTGTTCCGCCGCCTCGAGCCGCTCGGGCATCAGGCGTGCCGCCTCTACCTCGAGCCGGATGCCGGTCCGTGGGAGTACCGCGGTCGCAAACGTATCCATACACACTCGGCGACCATGTGCTGGGTAGCTTGCGATCGGCTTGCCCGACTAGCCGGACTATTGTCGCTCGACGAGCGGGCCGGCTATTGGCGCGCGCACGCGGAAAAGATTCGCGACGAGATTCTAGAGCGCGCCTGGAGCGCCAAGTGGGGAGCCCTCGCCGGTGCTCTCGACCACGATGACCTCGACGCCAGCGCCTTGCTGGTGGCTGAACTCGGCCTGTTGAGCGCCAGCGATGAGCGCTACCGCCGCACCGTGCAGGTCATCGGCAAGGAGCTGAACCGCAACGGTTTCATCATGCGTTACACTGCCGAAGACGATTTCGGCGCGCCTGAGACCGCGTTCCTCGTTTGCCAATTCTGGTATGCCGACGCGCTCGCGTCGATCGGCGAGAAGGAAAAGGCACGCGATATCTTCACCGACGTGCTTTCACGCACCAACTCGTTTGGGATCCTCAGCGAGGACATCCACCCCGCCTCGGGCGAACTATGGGGCAATATCCCTCAGACCTACTGTATGGCCGGTATTATTAACACCGGGATGAAATTGTCCCGCAGTTGGGAGGATGCCTGGGCCCACCGTTAGCCTGTTGGCGGAATTGCTCAACTGGAACCAAAACTGACCCTAAAGGTTTGTGCCGTAAGGGAAGTCGACTCTCGGCGCCTCCGACCGACGGGAGAGATATGGGCCGCATCGTTCTCGTCTCTAATCGCGTCGCTGATCTCAGTAAGGCTAATCAAGCCGGAGGGGTCGCGGTCGCCATCGCCGATACTTTGCGCTCGCGCGAAGGGCTTTGGCTCGGCTGGAGCGGCAAAATCGGCGATCGTAGCGACGAGTTCCGCACGACGCCCGACTTCACTGAAGTCGACGGCACGACCATAGCAACGCTCCCACTGAGCGCGCGCGAGCACGACGAGTACTACACGGGCTACTCCAATAACGTCCTGTGGCCGGTGTTCCATTCCCGTCTCGACGTCGCGCAGTTCGAGGCCGGCTACTATCAGCGCTACCTAGACGTGAACAAACGTTTCGCGCAGGCGCTGCGGCCGCTGCTGAAGCCGGACGATACCATTTGGGTGCACGACTATCACATGATCCCGCTCGGCATGGAGCTGCGCGCGCTCGGCGTCACGAACCCCATCGGTTTCTTCCTGCACATCCCGATACCGCCCGCACAGACGTTTCTCGCCATCCCCGAGCACCGAGAGCTGGCCCGCGGCCTTGCCTCCTACGATCTCATCGGCCTGCAGACCAAGGTCGATGTCGGCAACCTCATCGACTATCTGCAGGACGGCGTGTTCGGTCGCATTCTTGCAGGACGGGCGCATCCGCGCCTTCGGCCGCGAGCTGTCGATCGCCAGCTTCCCGGTGGGCATCGACGTCGATTCATTCGTCGGCTTGCGCCCCAAGCGCATCAGCGAGCAAGCCGTCTTCGACCATCCGCCTCTTGGGCGTCGATCGACTCGATTACTCCAAGGGCCTTCCGCAGAAGTTCCGCGCTTTCGGCCGCTTCCTGGAAAAGTATCCTGACTACCGGCGCAGGGTGACCCTTTCGCAAATCGCGCCGCCGACGCGCGAGACGATGTCCGCCTACGCCGACATCCGTCACGAGCTGGAAACGCTGTCGGGAAGGATAAACGGCCGCTATGGCGAGCTGGATTGGGTTCCGATCCAGTACATCCATCGCACGACGCCGCGAAAACTGCTGGTCGAGGTGTATCGCAACTCGCGCATTGGGCTTGTCACGCCGCTGCGCGACGGCATGAACCTCGTCGCCAAGGAATACGTGGCGGCACAGAACCCGGCCGATCCCGGCGTGCTCATTCTGTCGCGCTTTGCCGGCGCGGCCGAGCAGATGAAGGAGGCGCTAATCGTCAATCCCTACGATGTCGAGGAGATGGCCGACAATATCAAGGTGGCGCTCGAAATGGGGCTCACCGAGCGACAGGAGCGCTACGAAGCGCTTCTGGGGGGCGTGCGCCGGCATGACGCCTTCGGATGGTGCCGCAGCTTTCTCGACAATTTGGAGGGCGTCGGGCGCCGAAGCGCGCTCGCCATTCCCACCTCACCATCGGATGCCGCCCGCAAGGCGTTGCAGGAGATCGAGTTGGCCAGGGTTTCCCCGCGCATGCGACCGAATTGAGGAGAGCTGCGCCGTGCGCTTCATCGCGGCGCATCCTGAAGCGATTTCAAGACCGCCGACCACGAGGACGTCATGAAAGCACTTTGCATCGGCGGCGCCATGATCGACACGATCGCCATCATCGAGAGCGACCGCATCGAGCGCATGTCGATGCTGAATGCGGAGACGTCGTTCCTGCTGCTGGAAGAAGGTCGCAAGACGGAGGCGATCGAGGTCTCGACCCACTGCGGGGGCGGCGCCATCAACACGGCTGTTGCCATGTCGCGGCTGGGATTGGACGTCGCGGCGCTCGTCAAGCTCGGACGCGACGCACGGGCCGACCTGATCCTCGGGCGCCTCACCGCCGAAGGCATCTCCGCCCGGTGGGTGATCCGCGACGGCAACGCGCCGACCGGCGCTTCGGTGCTGATTTCCTCGCACGATCGCAACGCGGCCGTGTTCACCTTTCGCGGCGCCAACACACTGCTCGAGCCGCGGGATCTCAATGACGAAGCGTTCGTCGCCGACCTCGTCTACGTCTCTGGCCTGTCGAACCGCTCGGCCGAGTGCTACCCCACCATCATCGACAAGGCGAAGGCGGCGGGCGCCCTCGTCGCCGTCAATGCCGGCGTCCGGCAGCTTTCTGCGCGCGGCGGCGCCTTCCTCGATAGCCTCGGCAAGATCGACATCCTCGCCATCAACCGGCCGGAGGCGGACTGCACTGGTTCCGGCTCTCGTCGGAAAATTCGGCGAGGGCGGATCGAGCTCTGGCGCTCGAAGCCGGCGAAGAGCCGCCGCCGTTGCTGGCGCGCGGCCTCGTCGGCGGCGGCTATGAGATGAGCCTGCCCGCGTTCCTGTGCGCACTGCGCCGGCTTGGCACGCGATACGTTATGCTCACCGACGGCCGCGGCGGTGCGTTCGTTTGCGCCGATGGCGGCGTGGTCTACTGTCCGGCAGTCGAAGCAACGGTGGCCGGCACGGCCGGCGCCGGCGATGCGATGGCCGCGACATTCGCCGCCTTCATCGCTCTTGGCCGTCCCGTGGACGTCGCGCTCAAGGCGGCAACTCTCAATGCCGCGAGCGTCGTCGCGCACATCGACACGCAGTCGGGACTGCTGCGGCGCGACGCCTTGGAAGGGCGGCTTGCCGCCCGATCGGAGCTTCGCCTACGCAAATGGAAACTTGAAGCGGCTATGTGATGGACAGCACCTTGGAAGCGATGACCGTGAAGATCGAAGCCGGCGCGAGCATGCAGGGATGCCGAGTTGATGGCTGCGCGCGCAGCCGTCGCCGGACGAGCTGCTCGCAGGCGACGTCGGCCAGGTACGCGCTGTTCCTCGATTGCGACGGCACGCTGCTGGACATCGCACCGACACCCAGCGAGGTCCACGTTCCCGACGGATTGGTCGAACTTCTCGTCGGTCTGTCGAAGCGGCTCGGCGGAGCCTTGGCCGTGCTCACGGGACGGCGTCTGGCCGAGATCGATCTGCTGCTGACGCCCGCCATGCTCATCGGAGCAGGCGTGCACGGCGCCGAAATCCGTACCGTTGCCGGCGGCGCCGATCACGCGCGTCGCCAGCGCGCTGCCGAACGCGCTGGTCGAGGAGGTCGTTCGGCGCTGCCAAGCATTCCCCGGCATCATCGCCGAGCCCAAGGGGCCGGGCCTCGCCGTTCACTACCGGCTGGCGCCGCATCTCAAGGACGCTCTCGAAGCGGAACTGCGCGGGCTGCTGACTCAATACGCCGACGGCCTCGTGCTTTGTCCTGGCCGCAAGCTGTTCGAGATCATCCCCGCCGGCCACTCGAAAGGTACGGCGCTGGAGACATTCTGCGCGCTACCCGAATTCGTCGGCCGGCGGCCGATCATGATCGGCGACGACATGGGCGACATCCCCGCCTTTGCGGCTGCGCGCAGACTGGGCGGCGCCGGACTGCGGGTCGCCGGCGAGCACTTCGGCGACGAGGATGTCGAGCTGAAGAACCCCAAGCGCGTCATCGCCTGGCTCACGGAGCCTCGCCGAGCGCATCGACGCACAAAAGTCCGAGAGCTAGGTCGGCGCCGGCGGGCAGTCCGAGCCCGGCCCTTCGCTCTCGCGTGCCTTGGCAGCGAGGTCGCGGTATTTCTTCCGCAAGCCGCTCGATTTCGTCCTCTTCGAGCTCTTCGAGGTCGAGCAGGCTGTTCTGCGCACCCTCGATGGAGCGGATCAGCTCGTCGAGCTTCACCTGGATCGCTTCGGAGTCGCGATTTTGCGATGCCTGGATGGCGAACACCATCAGGAAGGTCACGATCGTCGTGCCGGTGTTGATGACGAGCTGCCAGGTGTCGGAGAAGCCGAAAATCGGTCCTGTGATGCCCCACACGAGCACCACCGCCACCGCGGCGACGAACGCGAACGGCGTGCCCGCTGCACGCGAGCACCAGCGTGCGAAGCGGGTGAACAGCGACGCGTCCTTGCCGCTCAGCTGGGTATTGTCGAATGACATTGGTTATGGCCCCGGGTTGCCTGACGCCGACGATTGAACGGCGCCGAAGCCCGGGAAGTTCCGGTTTTTTGCAT
This sequence comes from uncultured Alphaproteobacteria bacterium, assembly GCA_963722495.1. Taxonomy (GTDB): domain Bacteria; phylum Pseudomonadota; class Alphaproteobacteria; order Rhizobiales; family Hyphomicrobiaceae; genus Hyphomicrobium_A. Next base: position 77,702 of record CAVRND010000011.1, read on the forward strand.
AACCAGGAACGCTTTGGTCCGGCTGCGAGTTTTACCGCCGGCGTATGGGCGCCTGGCGCTAGCAGCGCCCCGCAAAAAAGAGGGCGCTGCGCCAAATCGCGGCGGAGATCGATGGGCGTAATGGCAGAAGACGACCGTCAGGTTCTCAACGCACACGGCGCCAAGCGCCTGCCGAGCGTCGAAGTCGACAGCTACAATCTCGAAATCAAGGACGAGGACGGCTTCGTCGGCGACAAGGCCAGCCGCGGCGCCTTCCACGAGATGCTGGACAAGTGGCGCGAGCCACTGCGCAAGCTGGGCGCCGACCCGCTGGGCGAGAAATCGTCCGACCAGATGTCGAAGAAGCAGCTCGACAAGCTGCTGGCCGAAGGCGATGCGGAAGCCGGCGGCATCATTCACAGCGCCATCGAGGAATTCGCCCAGACGCTCACCTCGGTGATCAAGCGGTTCCTCAAGGTGTCGGCCTGGCGCGACACGGAGGCCATCGTCTTCGGCGGCGGGTTCCGTTCCAGTCGCATCGGCGAGTTGGCAGTGGGCCGCACCGAGGTGCTGCTCAAGTCCGACGACTACAAGATCGAGCTGGAGCTCATCAGCAATCATCCCGATGAGGCCGGCCTCATCGGCGCGGCGCACCTGATGCCATCCTGGATGCTGCAAGGGCACGACGGCATTCTAGCCGTCGACATCGGCGGCACGAACATCCGTGCCGGCATTGTCGAGACCAAGTTGAAAAAGGCCAAGGATCTGTCGAAGGCCGCAGTGTTCGCTTCCGACTTGTGGCGGCATGGCGACGAAAAGACAAAGCGCGACGAAGCGGTGAGCCGCCTCATCGACATGCTGAAAGAGCACATCGAAATTGCCGAGAAGGGAGGCCTGACGCTGGCGCCCGTCGTCGGCATCGGCTGCCCCGGCATTATCCGCGAGGATGGGTCGATCGAGACCGGCGCGCAGAACCTGCCGGGCAATTGGGAGAGCAGCCGCTTCAACCTTGCGAAAACCATCCGCGAGGAGATCCCGCTGATCGACGGGCATGAGACCGCCGTCGCCATTCACAACGACGCCGTCGTGCAAGGTCTCAGCGAATTGCCCGCAATGCAGGACTATGAACGATGGGGCGTACTGACCATCGGCACCGGACTGGGCAACGCTCGCTTTACAAATCGTCACAAAAAAACCGATTGAACCGGCCCGCTTTCCTTTCTCATTGACGCTGCCGCACCTCGCGGCACACATTGCGCCCGGGCAAATCACCGCGGGCGGCGCGGCGTTGGCTGACGGGGCACCCTCAATACAATAGAAAGGCCCGCTCGCAGCGGGGCAGGCGCGCAAATGGCGCGGCCGGCTCGACGCCGCTGAGCCGCTTCTTGGGACGGGGACATGATCAAGCGCTTCCTTATCGCTCTCATCATCATTGGCCTTCTCGTCGGCGGGCTTGCGTACTTCCAGCTCGTCTTCAAGCCGAAGATGATCAAGGAGTTCTTGAGCTCGCAGACGCCGCCGGCCGCTACCATCACGGCCGAGCCTGCCAAGGTCGAGGAATGGATTGACCGGCTGCCGGCCATTGGCACGCTCATCGCCTCGCAGGGCGTCGAGGTGGCCTCGCAAATCGCCGGGATCGTCACCGGGCTCGGGTTCGAAAGCGGCCAGGACGTGCCGGCCGGGTCGAAGCTCGTGCAGCTAGACATCTCCGTGGAGCAGGCGGACCTCGCCAGCGCCCAGGCGACGCTGCTGGAGGCCAATGTCGCCTTCAAGCGCCAAACCGACCTTCTGACCAAGGCGGTCGCCTCGGAGGCCAACGTCGATACGGCGCGCGCCAAACGCGATACCGCGGAAGCCGCCCTCAACCGCATCAAGGCGTTGATCGCGCAGAAGTCGATCCTCTCCCCGTTCGCCGGGCGCCTGGGCATTCGCCACGTCGAACTAGGTCAGTACATTTCGCCGGGCCTTGCGATGGTTTCCCTGCAGGCGCTGGACCCGATCTGGGTTGACTTCCCGATGCCGGAGCAGAACGTCGGCAAGCTGCAGGTCGGGCGAGAAGATTGAGCTTTCGGTCGACGCTTTCCCGGGCAAGGTCTTCACCGGCAGCGTCGCCTCATTGGACGCGCGCGTCTCGCAGGAGACGCGCACGCTGCTTATCCGCGGCACGCTTCCCAATCCTGAGAGAACGCTGCTCCCCGGCATGTTCGCCAATGTCGCGGTGCTGGCCGGCGCGCCGGCCAAGGTGATCAGCGTGCCGCGCACTGCCGTTACCTACAGCCTCTACGGCGACAGCGTCTACGTGCTCAAAAATCTCGAAGGCCAGCCCGCGCCCGCCAAACCCGAGGACACCGTGTACGTCGTCGAGCGCCGCTTCGTGAAGAGCGGCCAGATCCGGCAGGACCGCGTGGCGATCACCGAAGGCCTCAAGGAAGGCGAGCAGGTCGTCACCACCGGCCAGGTGAAGCTGTTCAACGGCGGCCACGTCAAGGTGGACAACTCACAAGCTTTGGTGCCGCCGGCCGTACGGCCGTTGCAGTAAGGGCGACCTCATGGCCTTCACCGACATCTTCATCCGCCGGCCGGTGCTGGCCTCGGTCGTCAGCCTGCTCATCCTGCTGATCGGCCTCAGCGCCGCGTTCAATCTGCAGGTGCGCCAGTATCCCGAGCTGTCGAACACCACCATCACGATCACGACCGTCTATCCCGGCGCCAACGCCGACGTGATCAAGGGCTTCATCACCGTCCCCATCCAGCAGGCCGTGGCGAGCGCCGAAGGTATCGACACGCTGAGCTCCTCCTCGCGGCAGAACACCTCGACGGTGACGCTCAACCTGCGCCTCAACGCCGACCCCGACCGCGCCGTCGCCGACGTTCTGTCGAAGGTCAATCAGGTACGCAGCGTGCTGCCGCCCGAAGCCATGGACCCCGTCGTCGTCAAGCAGACGGGCGACGACACCGCGCTGATGTATCTCTCCTTCAACAGCGACGTGCTGACCTCATCGCAGATCACCGACTATTTGACGCGCGTGGTGCAGCCGAAGCTGCAGACGGTCGATGGCGTCGCCAATGCGCAGATCCTCGGCGGCCAGACATTCGCCATGCGCATCTGGCTCGACCCGGAAAAGATGGCCGCGCTCGGCGTCACGCCGCTGCAGGTGCGCACGGCGCTCGCCAACAACAACTTCACGACCGCGGCCGGCCAGATCAAGGGCGACTTCGTCCAGACGACGATCAACGCCGAGACCTCGCTCGCCAGCGCCGACGCCTTCGGCCGGCTGGTCGTCACCGCGCGCGGCGACGCGCTGGTGCGGCTCGGCGACATCGCCGAAATTCAGCTCGGCGCCGAGAGCGTCGAATTCGAGCTCGGCCTTCGACGGCCTCAAGGCCGTGTTCATCGGCATCTATTCCACCCCGACGGCCAACCCGCTGACCGTCATCGCCGATGTGCGCAAGGAGTTTCCGGCCATCGAGGCGGAGCTGCCGCCGGGCATCTCGGCGGCTATCGCTTACGATTCGACCAAGTTCATCGACGCCTCGATCGCCGAGGTGCAGAAGACGCTCATCGAGGCAGCGCTGATCGTCATCGTCGTCATCTTCCTGTTCCTCGGCAGCCTGCGCTCGACGCTGATCCCCATCGTGACGATCCCACTGTCGCTGATCGGCGTCATGTTCGCGCTACTGGCGCTCGGCTACTCGATCAACCTGCTGACGCTGCTGGCCCTCGTGCTCGCCATCGGCCTCGTCGTCGACGACGCCATCGTCGTCGTGGAGAACATCCACCGCCATATCGAGGAAGGGCTCTCCCCACACGACGCCGCCATCGTCGGGGCGCGCGAGATCGCCGTTCCCGTGATCTCCATGACCATCACGCTGGCCGCCGTCTACGCGCCGATCGGCTTTGTCTCCGGCATCACCGGCTCGCTGTTCCGCGAGTTCGCCTTCACGCTGGCGGGCGCCGTGATCGTCTCCGGCATCATCGCGCTGACGCTGTCGCCGATGATGTGCTCGAAGCTGCTGAGCGCCGAACTGTCGTCGGGCCGCTTCGTCAAGTTCCTCGACCGCACCTTCGAGCGCCTGAAGAACCGCTACCAGCGCCGTCTCGGCCGCACGCTCAACTATCGCCCGGTGACGCTGCTCGTGCTCGTCGGCGTCATCGCCGCGACCGGCCTCATGTACGCGACGGCGCAAAAGGAGCTGGCGCCCGAGGAAGACCAGGGCATCCTGTTCAACCTCGTCAAGACGCCGCCGGCGACCAACATCGACTACCTCGAGCAGGTCAACGACCACCTCTTCAAGGTATTCAACACCGTGCCCGAGAAGGAGCACGTGTTCGCCATCAGCGGCATGGGCGGCGACGTCCACCAGGGCTTCACCGGCATCCTGTTCAAGTCGTGGGAGGAGCGCAACCGCACACAGGCGCAGATCCTGCAGGAACTGCAGCCGAAGGTGAACAGCATTGCCGGCGGCCAGATCCTGACCTTCGGCAACCCCTCGCTGCCCGGCTCGACCGGCGGTCCGCCCGTGCAGTTCGTCATCACGACGACGGCCGATTACGAGCAGTTGGCGCAGGTGCTGGAGAAGATGCAGCAGGAGGCGCACGAAGAGCGGCCTGTTCATCTTCAGCGACGGCGACCTCAAGTTCGACACGCCGCAGATCGAGGTGAAGATCGACCACGCCAAGGCGAACAGCCTCGGCATCACCATGCAGGATATCGGCGCCTCACTGGCGACGCTGCTCGGCGGCAACTACGTCAACCGCTTCAATCTCTACGGCCGCAGCTACCAGGTGATCCCGCAGGTGCCGCGCGACTTCCGCCTGTCGCCCGATTGGATCAAGCGCTACGAGATCAAGACCACATCGGGCAACATGGTGCCCGCTGTCGACCGTCGTCGACGTGCGCGAGAGCGTGCAGCCGAATGCGCTGACGAGCTTCCAGCAGCTCAACTCGGCCACGCTGCAAGGCGTGCCGTTTCCCGGCCGCACCATCGGCGAGGTCATCGACTTCCTGAAAGCAAAGTCCAAGGAGATCTTTCCCGAGACCTTCACCTACGACTTCCAGGGCGAGAGCCGCCAGTACGAGCAGGAAGGCAACCGCCTCGTCGTCACCTTCATTTTCGCGCTGATCGTCATCTATCTCGTGCTGGCGGCACAGTACGAGAGCTTCCGCGATCCGCTGATCATTCTCGTCGCGCTGCCGACGTCGATTTTCGGCGCGCTGCTGCCGCTAACCTTCGGTCTCGCCACGGTCAACATCTACACGCAGATCGGGCTCGTCACGCTGATCGGCCTCATCTCCAAGCACGGCATCCTGATGGTCGACTACGCCAACCATCTGCAGGTCGACGAAGGGCATGGGCCGCCGCGAGGCGATCGAGGAAGCCGCCGCCATCCGCTTGCGGCCGATCCTGATGACGACGGCGGCCATGGTCATCGCCATGGTGCCGCTGATCATCGCCTCGGGCGCCGGCGCGGCCTCGCGCTTCGCCATCGGCATCGTCATCGCCTTCGGCATGACGATCGGCACCCTGTTCACGCTGTTCGTGACGCCGGCGGTCTACACCTACCTCGCCCGCGAGCACCAGCGCGACGCGCCAGCGGAAGCGCACACGCCACCGCATCTGGCACCCGGGCCGGCGGAGTGATCAACGACAGTTAGCCGACGAGCAGATCGAAGATCACCTTGATGTTGAGCGCGATGACGACGACGGCGACGATCACCGCCAGCGCCGACACCCAGCGCGGCGCCACCAACTCGCCCATCTTGCGCTTGTCGGCGGTAAACATGACGAGCGGCACGATAGCGAACGGCAACTGCATGCTCAGGACCACCTGGCTCATGATGAGCAGGGCGCCGGTGCCGCTCTCGCCATAGAGCACGATGCCGATGCTAGCCGGAATGATCGCGAGGCCGCGGGTCGCCAGGCGCCGGGCCCACGCCGGCAGCCGCACGTTGATGAAGCCCTCCATGACGATCTGGCCGGAAAGCGTCGCCGTCACGGTAGAGTTCAGGCCGCAGCAGAGCAGCGCGACACCGAAGAGCGTCGCGGCGCCTGCGGAGCCGAGCAGCGGCGCCAGCAGGTGCTGCGCTTCTTCCAGATCGGCGACACCTGTGTGTCCCGCTTTGTGAAAAGTAGCGGCAGCGAGGATCAGAATCGAGGCGTTGACGAGCAGCGCCAGCATCAACGCGATAGTTGAGTCGATGGTGGCGAACTTGATCGCCTCCCGCTTAGCAGGGAGCGTGTCCGCGACAGCGCGCGTCTGCACGATCGACGAGTGCAGGTATAGATTGTGCGGCATGACCGTGGCGCCGAGGATGCCCATCGCAAGGTAGAGCATCTCCGGATTACGCACGATCTCCACCGTCGGCGCAAAGCCGAGGATGACCTGACGCCAGTCGGGATCGGCCATCGCCACCTGCACGCCAAAGCATACGGCGATTACCAAGAGCGTGCCGACGACGAACGCCTCGATCCAGCGGAAGCCCAGGTTCTGCAAATAGAGAATGAGAAAAACGTCGAGCGCCGTGATGAACACGCCGATCTCGAGTGGAATGCCGAACAGCAGATTGAGGCCGATGGCCGTGCCGATCACCTCGGCGAGATCGGTGGCGCAGATGGCGATCTCCGCCATCACCCACAGTACGTAGCTGACGGGTCTAGAAAAGCTGTCTCGACATGCCTGGGCAAGATCGCGGCCCGTGGCGAAGCCGAGGCGCGCGCACAGCGCCTGCAGCAGGATCGCCATGAGGTTCGACATCAACGCGATGCACAGCAGCGTGTAGCCGAACTTGGAGCCACCGGCGAGCGACGTGGCCCAGTTGCCGGGGTCCATGTAGCCGACGGAGACGAGGTACCCAGGTCCCAAGAACGCGAGCATACGGCGCCACCCTACGCCGTGTACCGGTATGGAGCCCCACACCTCCCGCAACGACGGCTCGCCCCGCGTACGCCGCCAGCCGTCCCCACCGGATGTGTCCGTGGCTACACCCGGAGCCCTCACCGTGTCCTGCATCGCCGCTTTCTAGCCGGCGTCTGCCGGCAAACGTCTCGCTCTTGTTGCGAATGATTTGCAACTGCAAAAATAGAGACCGCTACGGTCTAAGTCAATGGGCGCGCCGGAAACGGGCGAGGTACGGCGATGAGGGTGTGGCGCGTTCGCCGCCTAGTGTCCCGATTCCGAAGTTGGCCGGAGCTCGCGGCTGGTGTCGGGAGCGAACTTCGGAATCATAAGGGACACTAGAAACATCGACTTGCCAGTGTGATTCAGATCGAGAAATTCGCTCGATACGTACCAGCTGAGGTGGCAACTTTCTCGATCATCACACTAGCCGGCGAAGCGCGGATACTGGCGTGGGACCTCGTTTACGCTGTCGAAGAAGATGAGCGCCGAGCGATCGGTGGCCTTCGCGCTGTACATGGCGATGTCGGCCTTCGCGAGTATTTCCGGTGCAGCGACGCCGTCTTGCGGAACCAGTACCGCACCGATCGAAACGCCGACGTCGTGGCCGACGCCCTCTACCCAAACTTGGTTCTCCAGCGCGGCGAGAAAGCGGGCGCCCACAGCCGTCGCGCCCTCTTTGTCGACATCATAGGACAGCACGGCAAACTCATCGCCGCCGAGGCGGGCCAAGAGATCCGACGGCCGCGCCACACGCTTGAAGCGCTCGGCGATGACCTGCAGCACGTTATCGCCCGCCGCGTGCCCGTGCCCATCATTGACGCGTTTGAACTCGTTGAGGTCGAGCATGAAGAAGGCGTGCTGGCGTCCATCCTCCCGCGGATGCAGGTCGGCAAGCCTAGACAGCATCGCGCGCCGGTTCGGCAAATTGGTCAGCGGATCACGCATAGCCAGTTCGCGCAGCTCGCGCATCTCGCCGTCGATCTGCGAGCGCTTGGCGAGATCTAGGCGCTGCTCCTGCATGCGCCGATGCACGAAGGCTGCAATACAGCAGCCGATCAAAACGGTCAGAAAAATCGCCTCGGCAACCGTGATCCGTTGCTCGCCGACGGACATATCGCCAGCGAAACGAAACAGATCGTACTCAATGGACAGCAACCCCGCGACAGCCAAGGCGCTGAGCGCCAGGAAACCGTCCTGCAGGCTCGTCCAAGGATGTCCGGCAATAGTCCGGAGCACTGAGTTCCTGATCGCCACGTAGGTGCTCACGATACAGATAATGGCTTGGGTCATTGTACGCGGCGCCGCTCAAAGAAATGTAAAGTCTGTCGTCCTGCAGAGGAGCTGTTTTAGCCCGGCTTGATTGGGGTTGCAGATGCCGCCGCCTCCATGCCCGGTGCATGCACTGCCATGGCTGCACCGAAGCCCGACCGTGCCGTCGAATCAGGTATGGCCTGAACTACTCACGTTTCGGACTGCGCGACATGAAAGGCGTACGGGCGTGCCCAACGGGCGGCGAAGGAGGCCGGTCGCGCTGCAGGCCCTGGCGATCCTCGTTTTCGCCGGGACGATCCCCGTTGGCGCAGCCGATATAGGTGCCGACGATTTCGGCGCGCCCTGTTGCGCCGAGCTCGATCGGCGCGTCGCCGAACTCGAAGCGACACTCGCCCGCAAGGGAAACCGCACGGTCTCGGTGGAAATCTCCGGCCTCGTCAACAACGGCATTCTCGCTTGGGACGACGGCGCCGAGCGCAACGCCTACGTCGTCACCAACGACAACCAGCGCTCACGCTTCAGCTTCGTCGGCAAGGCGGCTATCGATGCGATGTGGGAGGCAGGGTACGCCATCGACGTCGGCCTCAGGACTGCCAACTCCAAGCTCGTAAATCAGCTATCCGATACCCCACTTCTGCCCCGCTCGCGCGACTTTGACGTGCGCAGCTCCGTCTGGTTCCTGCGCAACAAGCAGTATGGAACGGTCTTCGTCGGCACGACCTTCGCAGCGACTGACAGGATCGCGAACTCGAACGTCACGCAGACGGGCATGTTCGACCAATACGCGGCTCCCGAGAACGCCGGCCTCGGCATGTTTCTGCGCTCCGCGACCGACGGCCGGCTGACGAACAGCTTGCTCAACTGGCGGCGCATTATCGGTGCCGGCGGCGACCAGCCGGGCGAGAGCCAACGCGGCTTCTCGCTCATAAAGTATGTGTCGCCTACGTGGAACGGGTTCACCGCCGCCGCCGACTGGGTGACGACGGATTTCTGGGACGTGGCACTGCGCTATCGTAAGGAGATCGCCGGCTTCGACGTCGGTGCCGGCCTCGGCTATCTGCAGCTCATTCCCGGTTCGCGCACGCGCAGTGTCTGTCCCGTCGCGTCCCTCGCGTTCACCGGCGAGGAGACCGCATGCTCTCAGCTGCGCGGCTCGGTGAGCGCGAAGCATCTCGACACCGGACTGTTCGTCAACTTCGGCGCCAGCATTACGGGCGACGGCATCATCGACGAGACGCTGCGCTACCGTGAAACCGGCGCAAACGACCAACAGGTCTTCTACTCCGGCCAGATCGGAATCGAGCGCCCTTTCCTGGCGCTTGGAAAAACGACGCTCTATGCCGACTACTATACCTACAACGGCGGGGTCTCGACGCCGCTGCTCGTCGGTCCCAATGATGCGCTCAATCCGACCAGTGCCGGTTTTTGGACGGTGTGGAATTCCAACGTCGAGATTCTCGGCGGCGGCATTGCGCAGGGCATCGATAGCGCCGCCATGATCCTCTATCTCACGTACAAGCACGTGAGCGGCGATCTCGCGCTGCGGCAATTGGAAGGGGGTGCCGCAACGGGCGCGATTGCAGGCGCGCCGATCGACGATCTCGATCTGCTGCTCACCGGCGCCGTCATTCGCTTCTAGCGCGGTCGGCTGGTCAGCATTGATGTTAGCGCGTCGCGAAACGGATCACGCGATGCACGAACGCAAGCTTGGTCGCCGCCACTTCCGGTATCACAAACGGATAGAAGTCTTCGTGGCCCATGCTGCGATTGATGTCATTGAGCGCCAACGTCAGCGGCACCCAGCGCTTGATGAGGGCATCGAAGCTTTCGGTCCGGTAGACGTCGAACGCCCGCATCGGCCACGTTCCCGATCCACCGAAACGGCCGGCGCGCGGCTCCAGCCGATGCACCGCAGCTGTGTCGAGCGCGTCGACCATGTGTAGATAGTGCGCCCAGGTCTCCGCCCAATCCTCCCAGGCGTGCGAGCTGGCGTACGCGGACACATGGCGCAGGGGCCAGTCGGCCGGCGGGCCTTGCGAGTGGTGGCGATCCAAGGCCGCGCTGTAGTTCTCGCGCTCATCGCCAAAGAGCTGACGGAAGCGATCGATGTAGCCGGTGCCCTCGATCAGCAGCAGCCAGTAGTAGTGGCCGCTCTCGTGCCGCAAATGCCCGAGCATCGAACGATAGGTTTCCGCCATCGCCTTGCGCTGACGCTCGCGCTCGACGGAATCCGCTTCACCGACCGCAATGGTGATGACGCCGTCGAGGTGCCCGGTGAGCGCGTCGTTCAGGAAGTCGAAGTTGAGCGGCGCTTTACCCACCGCGGCGCCGTCGAGGGGCAGTCCGAGCCGCAACAGCGAATAGACGAGGCGCTTCTTGGCGCGCTCGAATTCACCCCAAGCCAGAACATTGGCGGGGTCGGCCAAATTGGGAATGGTTCGGTTGAGCTCGCAAGCGACGCAGTACTGGGAGCCCGTGTCGGCGCGCACCAGCCAGTTGCAGACGCCATGGGCCTCATTGGCGCAATAGTGAAGCCGCGCGCCCGGGCCCTTCTTGTATTCGCGATAGAGCCCGTTCCCGCCCGCGACGAGCGCACGTATTTCGAGCTTGTCGGAGCGAAAACCGAGAGCGTGCCCGCAGCGCAGGCACTGCATGTTCTCGAAGTAGACGGTATTGCCGCACGCCCCGCATCTGAACGTCTTCACGAGCCCTCGATCCCTGCCCAGTCCCCCGCCGGAAACGCCGCGCAATCTGCCACGTCCCGCTTACGTTTAATGCCCAAACTTGTTGCAGCACGCCCACTTGCGAGGCAATGCCTGAACTTCGTGCGCGGCGAAAGATGTTCTATGGTCACGCTGCGCTGCACAAGGGCACGCTTTTCAGCATAGGTTCTGATGACCCTTCACGTCGCTCTCACCCACCGGACGGCCTACCACTATGACCGCGTGATCGGAATGGCGCCGCAGGTGATCCGGTTGCGCCCGGCGCCGCACTGCCGCACCCCGATCCTCAGCTATTCGCTCAACCTCGAGCCGAAGCAGCATTTCATCAATTGGCAGCAGGACCCCTTCGCCAATTACTGTGCCCGCGTGGTGCTGCCCGAGAAGACCGACCGCTTCGTCGTCACGGTCGACCTCGTTGCCGACATGGCGGTCATCAATCCGTTCGACTTCTACGTCGAGGACAGCGCCAAGGACTGGCCGTTCCTCTATGACCCAGAACTCAAGGCAGAGCTGGGTCCCTACCTCGAGCCGATGCCCGCCACGCCGCTGGTCAAGAAATTTCTCGCCTCGATCCCGAGCAAGAAGGAAGGCACGATCGACTTCCTCACCGAGCTCAACCGCCGGGTGCGCAACGAGGTGAACTATTGCGTGCGCCTCGAGCCGGGCATCCAGACGCCCGAGGAGACGCTGACCAAGGCATCGGGCTCGTGCCGCGATTCCGGTTGGCTGCTGGTTCAGGTGCTGCGCCACATCGGTTTTGCCGCGCGCTTCGTCTCCGGTTACCTCATCCAGCTGCGCCCCGACGTGAAGCCGCTCGACGGCGGCGCTGCTGGTGCCGAAGCCGACTTTACGGACCTGCACGCCTGGGCCGAGGTCTACCTGCCTGGCGCCGGCTGGATCGGTCTCGATCCGACCTCCGGGCTCCTGGCCGGCGAGGGTCACATCCCGCTGGCCGCGACGCCGCAGCCTTCGAGCGCCGCGCCGATCAGCGGCGCGCATGAGCCGGCCGAGGTAACGTTCTCGTTCGACATGAAGGTCGAGCGCGTGCTGGAAAGCCCGCGCGTCACGCTGCCCTACACCGAGACCACCTGGAAGAAGATCCTCGCTGCCGGCGATGCGGTCGACACACGGCTCGAAAGCGCCGACGTGCGCCTCAGCATGGGCGGCGAGCCGACGTTCGTGTCCATCGACGACATGGACAGCGACGAATGGAAGACCGGCGCCGTCGGTCCGACCAAGCGCGCCTATGCCGAAGATCTTGTACGCCGCTTGCAGCAGCGGTTCGCACCCGGCGGCCTGCTGCACTTCGGCCAGGGCAAGTGGTACCCCGGCGAGCAGCTGCCTCGGTGGGCGTTCGCGCTCTATTGGCGGCGCGACAAGCAACCGCTGTGGAGCGATCCGCATCTCATCGACAGCGAGACCGAGCCTGCGAAAGCCACCATCGCCGACGCCGAGAAACTGATGGGCGCGCTGTGCACGCAGCTCGGCCTGCCGCCCAATAGCGGCATTCCCGCCTACGAGGATCCCGGCTACTACGCGCTCGTCGAGCAGAAGCTGCCGATCAATGTCTCGCCCGAAGAGAACAAGCTGCAGGATCCGGCCGAGCGTGCGCGTATCGTGCGAGTCTTCGAGCATGGCCTCGACAAGCCGGCGAGCTACGTCCTTCCGGTGCAAGTCTGGCAATCACCCGACCTTGGCCGCCGCTGGGTTACCGAGCGATGGGGCACACGTCGCGGCAAGCTCTACCTGATACCGGGCGATGCGCCCGCGGGTTTCCGCCTACCGATCGGATCGCTCGCCGCGCTTCCCGCCGTCGATTATCCGCACGTCCTGCCACGCGACCCGCTCGGCGAGGCGCCCCCTCTGCCTGAGAGGTCGGTGCTCATCCAGCAGCGCAAGGCCGTGACGCTGCGACCGGCACCGGTCCCGCCGCCGACCGGCCCAAGCGAGATCTACGGCTCGGTGCGTACCGCGCTGGCCATCGAGCCGCGCGACGGACACCTGTGCGTATTCATGCCGCCCGTCGAAGACGCGCTCGATTTTGCCGCGCTCATCGCGGCCATCGAGGAAGCCGCGGCAGCCGCCAAGCTGCCGGTGCACATCGAAGGCTATTCGCCGCCCAGCGATCCGCGCATCAACGTTATCAAAGTCACCCCTGACCCCGGCGTCATCGAGGTCAACATCCATCCAGCGACGAACTGGAAGGAAGTGGTCGCCATCACCACCGCCGTCTACGAGGAGGCGGAGAAGGCGCGGCTCGGCGCCGACAAGTATATGCCCGACGGACGCCACACCGGCACCGGCGGCGGCAATCACATCGTCATGGGCGGCATCACGCCGACCGACAGCCCGTTCCTGCGCCGACCCGACTTGCTGGCGTCGATCATCGCCTATTGGCAGAACCATCCCTCGCTCTCGTACCTGTTCTCCGGCCTGTTCATCGGCCCAACGAGCCAGGCGCCACGCCTCGACGAAGCGCGCCACGAAGCGCTGTTCGAGATGGAAATCGCGCTGAAGCAGATCCCCGACCCGTCGCAAGGCACCGTCCCGCCGTGGCTCGTCGACCGCATCTTCCGCCACCTGCTGGTCGACGTGACCGGCAACACGCACCGCGCCGAGATCTGCATCGACAAACTCTATTCGCCCGACAGCGCGACCGGGCGCCTGGGGCTGATCGAGTTCCGCTCGTTCGAGATGCCGCCGCATGCGCGCATGGGCGCCGTACAGCAACTGCTGATGCGCGCCTTCATCGCCATGTTCTGGGATCGCCCCTACCGCGGCAAGCTTGTCCGCTGGGGCACGGCGCTGCACGATCGCTTCATGCTCCCGCACTTCTTGTGGACGGACTTCACCGAGGTGATCGGCAACCTCCAGGAAGCTGGGCTGCCGATCGAGCTCGACTGGTTCGCCCCGCACTTCGAGTTCCGCTTCCCGCTCATCGGCGAGATGGAAACGTCCGGCGTCGCTATCGAGCTGCGTCAGGCGCTCGAGCCCTGGCACGTTCTTGGTGAGGAAACGGCCGCGGGCGGCACGGCGCGCTACGTCGATAACTCGCTCGACCGCGTGCAGGTGATGGTTCGCGACGGCGCCAACGGCCGCTTCGCCGTCACGTGCAATCGCCGCGGCCTGCCGCTGACGAGCACCGGTACGTTCGGCGAAAAGGTCGCCGGCGTCCGCTATCGCACTTGGCAGCCGGCATCGGCGCTGCACCCGAACATTCCGCCCCACGTGCCGCTGGTGTTCGACATCATGGACACGTGGACCGGCCGCTCGGTCGGCGGGTGCCGCTACCACGCCGCCCACCCGGGCGGCCGCAACCTCGATTTCGCGCCCATCAACGCGTACGAGGCGGAGGGCCGGCGCCTAGCTCGTTTCGAGAAGCTTGGACACACCCCAGGCCGCGAGACGACGACCCCGCCACAGGTCAACCCCGAATACCCGCTGACACTCGACCTGCGCACCTGATTCGGGCCTAGCCCGGCAGGTCACAGCCGAATTGATTCGGTGTTCCCGGGGCTTGTGCCCGCTGGTGCGGCGCAGCGCGAAGCACTATCCTCGCGCCGACCACCGAACCGCCGGGCCGGCAACGATGCGCAATCCGCGGGGCATCGCCCCATGAACGTCAAATCATGAACCTGGAGGCGCGGCTCACATCGGAGCTCGACCAGGGACTGCTCGCCGGCTATGCCCGCCTGCGTAGCGGCGGCTATGACGAATTGATGGATGCCGACGGGCAAGTCCGCCCGCACTGGCAAGGCTTCCTTGCAGCTCTCGCCGAATTGCCCGCCGCCGAGCAGGCACAACGCGCCAACCAGCTCAATAGGCGGGTGCGCGAGATGGGAATCGCGCACGACATCTTTGCCGACCCGACCTCGCCGGGAAAACGCTGGGAGGTCGACTTTGTCCCCCTCATCTTTTCCAGCGCCGAATGGAGCACCCTCGAGGCGGCGCTCATCCAGCGCGCGCGTCTGCTCAACGCCGTTCTCGCCGACGCCTACGGCGCGCAGGAGCTTTTGCGCGATGGCCTGATCCCGCCGGCGCTGCTGTTCTCCGATCCGGCCTTCCTCAGCCCCTGCCACGGCATCGACCCGAACGCGGGATACCTGCACTTCTATGCCATCGACCTTGCGCGTGAGGCGGACGGCAGCTGGCGCGTCATCGACAATCACACCGAGACGCCGGCCGGCGTCGGCTACGCGCTCGCCAACCGCGTCGTGCACACGCAGGTGGCCGGCGATCTGTTCGAAGCGAGCAACGGCGTGCGTCTGGCGCCCTTCTTCCAGCGCATGCAGACCGACCTCACGATGCTCACCGGCCGCCGCGATCCGCGCATCGCGCTGCTGACGCCGGGACCGCACCACGACGATTATTTCAGCCATGCCTACCTCGCCCGCTACCTCGGCTATCTCCTGGTCGAGGGCGGCGACCTGCGCACCGCCGGCGATCGCGTGTTCCTCAAGACGTTGGAGGGACTGAAGCGCATCGATCTCATCGTGCGCTGCGTCGACGGCCGCCAGTCCGATCCCTTGGAGCTCGAACTCGACACGCTACGGCGGACCGCCGGGCTTGGTGCAGGCCTGCCGCAAGGCGCCGGACCTGGTGCGCAACGCGCTCGGCTCCGCGGTCGCGCAGAACCGCGGTCTCGGCGCCTATCTACCCGACATCTGCCGGCGCCTGTTCGGCGAGGAGCTGATCATCGCCGACGCGCCGCGCTGGTGGCTCGGCGACGCGGCGAACCGCCAGCACGTCATCGACAATCTCGACCGCATGGTGATTCGGCCCGGCGCAGGAGGGCACCGGCCGTCCCGGCGGCGCGCAATACGGCCAGCTTGGCTCGAGCCTTACTGAAGCGCAGCGCCGCGCGCTGAAGGAAGAGATCGGGTTGCACGGGGAAATGCTGGTGGCCGAAGAGCGCATCGGATTCGGCACGACGCCTGCGTTCACGCCGCAAGGCCTGGTGCCGCAACCGTTCGCGGTTCGCCTCTTCGTCGCCGCCACGGCCGACGGCTTCACGGTCATGCCCGGCGGCCTTGCCATGGCCATCGTGCCCAACCTCGCCGTCGCCCTCAGCGCGCCCGAAGCGCGCACGCGCGACGTTTGGGTCGTCGCCGACGGCGAGGTGCCGCCGCACCGCAGCCTGTGGCAGCCGACCATCGACACCGCACGCGTGCAGCGCTCGCAGCGCGTCATCCAGAGCCGCGTCGCCGACGACCTGTTCTGGCTGGGCCGCTACGCCGAGCGCACAGACTGGATCATGCGCGTTCTGCGCAGCGCGTTGCAGCCGCTACGCGGCGACAGCGCACCGGCGCATGTGCAGGGAGCCGCACGCGCCTGCCTCCAAGCGCTGGCTATTCGCGACGAAACGCATGCTGCCACCCCAAGTGACGGCGAAGCAGATGTCGATCAGTTGGTGCATCTCCTCATCACCGCCAAGGACGGCCGCCGCACGCTCGACGGAACGCTCGACAAGCTCTATCGCGTCGCCAACCTGACGCGCGATCGGCTGTCGCTCGAAGCTTGGCGCGTGCTGAGCCATTTCCGCCCGGGCGCCGACTGGCGCCGCGCCTTGGTCGCTGCGCCACCTGAAGCGCTGCTGGACATCCTCGAGGATGGCCTCGGCTGGCTCGCCGCCTTCAATGGCCTGATGCACGAGAACATGACCCGCAACAAAGGCTGGTCGTTCCTCGACATGGGCCGCCGCGTCGAACGCGCGGGCAACATGAGCGAAGCCATCCTGTGGCTATTCGGTCATCCGCTGGAGCGCGAGGAGGAAGCGGGCCGCCTGTTCTTCCTGCTCGAAGTGGCCGACAGCTTCATCACCTACCGCTCGCGCTACCGCCTCGACCCGATGCTGCCGCTCGTCCTCGACCTGCTGCTGCTCGACGAGACCAACCCGCGCAGCCTCGCCTATCAGCTGTCCAGCATATCGCAGCACCTCGCCGGCATGCCGCAGTCGAAGCAGGGCGTCAGCCTCACCGACGAGCGACGCCTGATCCTGTCGATGCTGACGTCGATCCGCCTCGCCGACGTCGAGGCCTTTGCCAAGGACAGCTCGCGCATGGAGCTGCAGACGGCCGTCCGTAACCAGCTGCGCCTGCTGCCGCAGCTCACCACGGCTATCGAGCGGCACTACTTCAACCTGCTCGAGGAGCAGCCGCACCGCGTCCACACCCGTCTCGAGCCGAAGCCATGATCTACGATGTAAGCCATCGCACGATCTACCGCTACACGACGCCCGTCGCGCAGAGCCAGCACGTCGTGCACATGTCGCCGCGCGCCGTCGAGCGCCAGCGCGTCAAGGGCCACACGCTGCTCATCGAGCCGGCGCCGACCATCCGCACCGAGCGCGAGGACTTTTACGGCAACCGCGTCGTGCTGTTCGATATCGAGCTGGAGCACAAGGAACTCGTTATCCAGGCGCACAGCACCATCGGCGTCACCGCGCCGCGCGCCATCGATCTTGCCGCCAGCATGCCGTGGGAGGCCGTCGTCGCCTCCATCGCCGATCGCAAGCCCGGCATCGATCTGGAGGTCGCGCGCTACGCCTGCGCCTCAAAGCACACGCGCTCGACCGCCGAGATCGCCGCCTACGCGCAGACCTTCTTCCCCAGGGGGCGACCGGTGCTGCAGGGCGCATGGGATCTCGTCGAGCGCATCTACGAGGACTTCACGTTCGATTCGACGGCGACCGACATCTCCACGCCGGTGACGCAGGTGCTGCAGAAGCGCCGCGGCGTGTGCCAGGACTTCTCGCATCTGGCGCTCGCCTGCCTGCGCTCGATGCGGCTGTCGGCGCGCTATGTCAGCGGCTACATCCTGACCAGCCCGCCGCCGGGCGTGCCGCGTCTCGCCGGCGCCGACGCTTCGCACGCCTGGATCTCGGTCTGGTCGCCCGCATTCGGGTGGGTCGACTTCGATCCGACCAACGGCCTCATCCCGCGCGATGGGCACATCACCATCGCCTATGGCCGCGACTACGACGACGTGAGCCCGATCAGCGGCATTCTGCTCGGCGGCAGCGAGCACTCGGTGCACGTCGGCGTCGATGTCGTACCCGTCTCCTAGTCCGGACGCGCGCTGCCGCTGCGTTGGATGATCTTCGCCAAGGCGTAGCAAGGCACGAGGAACGAGTGCCAATCATTCTGCTTCTGCGGGTCGACATCGTAGCGGTAGCCGTTCTCTTCGTTGGCGGCACCCTTCACGACGACGCCGACTAGATCAGCGTTCTCGTCGACGACGGGCCCGCCGGAATTTCCCGGCAGGGAATCAACCGTCGAGGCGATATAGCGCGACTGGTTTCCGCGAAACTCGGCGGTTCCGACGCCGACGTACTCGCCCTTGCTCCACCGCTTCACCTCGCGGCTCATGCGTAGCGACCGGCGTTTTCCGACACCGGGAAATCCGACGGCAAAGACGGCGCGGTGGAGGGATTTGTTGCACTGGTCCCCGACCTGCAACGGAGCGCCGATCCGCAGGCTCGCGCTCGCCTCCACCTTCACCACGGCGACGTCGTAGACATCATCGACGTAGACCGTCTTCACGCTATCGAGCCGGGGCGGTGGTCTGGCGATTGTTATCCCGTCGTCCTCGAAGCGGCCTTGATTGATGTCCTCCGCCAGATACCGCCGCGGCGATCGGCAATCCTCGACCGCATGTCCGGCTGTCACGAAGTAGTAGGTCGCGAGCTTTCCTTGATTGGCCTTTCCGACCAGAAACGCGGTCGCCGTATAGACGCCGCCGCCGCCTTCGCAGACGAAGGCATACACCGACGGCCAAATGGCGCGGACGGCGGGCGGCATCTTGTCGGTGAAGAACCCTTCCGCGATCGGCCGAACGATTCCCTCCGGCGTCGCCGGCCGCGGAACCATACCTGCGACGTTGTGAGCACCCGGCAGACATGCCGCGGCCGCACACAGCGCCGCTAGGATAGCGAACCTCATCCCGTCCCCCGCTTGCCTACGAAAGCGTCATCCCACGCGGCCATGCCGATCGCGGCACGTCATAGCAGGCCCGGCCCCGATGCGCGCAAGGAAGCAAGAGCTGGCCGCTTGAGCGCTCTTCCGTGAGCGGGCCGCATGCCCTAAGGGGGTGCCGCAAGTCGTTCCAGGAACCACGCGCATATGATTCGCCTCGACAATATCGGCAAGCAGAACGGCCACCAGATCCTTTTCATCGAGGCTTCCGCAGCCCTCAACAAGGGCGAGAAGGTCGGCCTCGTCGGTCCGAACGGGGCGGGCAAGACGACGCTCTTCCGCATGATCATGGGCCAGGAGCAGCCGGACGAGGGCCAGGTGGCCGTCGATCGCGGCGTCACCATCGGCTATTTCAGCCAGGACGTGGGCGAGATGTCGGGCCGCAGTGCCGTGTCCGAGGTGATGGACGGCGCCGGACCGGTGAGCGCCGTGGCCGCCGAGCTGAAGGAGCTGGAGGCGGCCATGGCCGATCCGGATCGCGCCGACGAGATGGAAGCGATCATCGAGCGCTATGGCGAGGTGCAGGGACGCTTCGAGGAGTTGGGCGGCTACGCACTGGAGGGCAAGGCGCGCGAAGTGCTGGCAGGTCTCTCCTTCAGCCAGGAAATGATGGACGGCGACGTCGGCGAACTGTCGGGCGGCTGGAAGATGCGTGTAGCACTGGCCCGCATCCTGCTCATGCGCCCCGATGCCATGCTGCTCGACGAGCCGAGCAACCATCTCGACCTCGAAAGCCTGATCTGGTTGGAGCAGTTCCTGAAGGACTACGAGGGCGTGCTGCTGATGACCTCGCACGACCGCGAATTCATGAACCGCGTCGTCGGCAAGCTCATCGAGATCGACGGCGGCGCGCTGACGACATACTCGGGCAACCACGAGTTCTACGAGCAGCAGCGAGCGCTGACCGAGAAGCAGCAGCAGGCGCAGTTCGACCGGCAGCAATCGATGCTGGCCAAAGAGATCAAGTTTATCGAGCGCTTCAAGGCGCGCGCCTCGCACGCCGCGCAGGTGCAGAGCCGCGTGAAGCAGCTGGCCAAGATTGACCGCGTCGAGCCGCCCAAGCGCCGCCAGACGGTGATGTTCGATTTCCCGACCGCACCGCGCTCCGGCGAGGACGTGGTCAGCCTCAAGGACGTGCACAAGCGCTACGGCAGCCGCACAATCTACGAGGGACTGGATTTCCACGTGCGGCGCAAGGAGCGCTGGTGTGTCATGGGCATCAACGGCGCCGGCAAGTCGACCCTGTTGAAGCTCGTTACCGGCACGACGGCGCCCGACGCCGGCACGGTCAAGATCGGCGGCAGCGTGAAGATGGGCTACTTCGCCCAGCACGCCATGGATCTGCTCGATGGCGAGCGGACGGTGTTCCAATCGCTGGAGGATTCATTCCCGCAGGCGGGCCACGGATCGCTGCGCTCGCTGGCCGGCTGCTTCGGCTTCTCGGGCGATGACGTAGAGAAGCGCTGCCGCGTCCTGTCGGGCGGCGAGAAGGCCCGCCTCGTCATGGCGAAAATGCTCTACGACCCGCCGAACTTCCTCGTGCTCGATGAGCCCACGAACCATCTCGATATTGCGACCAAGCAGATGCTCATCGCCGCGCTGGCGGAATACGAGGGCTCGATGCTGTTCGTCTCGCACGACCGGCATTTCCTGGGCGCCCTATCCAACCGCGTGCTGGAGCTGACGCCCGAAGGCATTCACAACTATGGCGGCGGCTACACCGAGTACGTCGCGCGCACGGGCCAAGAAGCCCCCGGCCTACGCAGTTGAGCGATCTCCGCTGTTGAGGCGGTTAGCTCTACTCAACTGAAGCGGAAAACCGCTGCGGCGACCGCGCATGTCCAGTGACCGCTTTGATCTCCCTCGGCGTACGCCGTCACTGAGGTACTGCCAATAATGAGGTTGCTCGTTTCGTAGACCCGTTTGCGCTCGTTCCAGGCAGCGTCAGGGTCGAACTCGATGCCCAGCGTGGAAGCCAACATGGAGGCCGCCAGATCCTCGGCGTAGTCGCCGCTCTGTTCTCCCGTCATTCCGTAACCGTGGTGCTCCGAAATGTAGCCATACATTGACGGCTCCGACGGGCGCGCCAAGCCGATGCTCGAATGAACACGGCGCCCAGGCTCGTTTGTTTCTGCGCGCGCCAGGACGGTGAAGGTGATTTCGCCCGGCAGCAGTGTGGCAACACCTTTCTCCCGCTCCAACTCAATGCAATTGGGCGGCAAGATCGAAGAAATACTCACGAGATTCTGCTGTTCGATGTCCGCGTCTCGTAGCGCCAGCTCGAATGCGGTCAGTCGTTCGCGATGAACGCCGATGCCATGTGTCAGGAAGAAGCTTTTCGGGACTAGCTGCATGACCGTTTCTTCCTCGCTGGGCTCAAGCCCTTCATTCTATCGGATAGTGCTTGGATTTGGTTCATCGCTTCAGCCCATGCATAGGCCATACGGGCGACGCCCCTGTTACACACTTTGCTAACCGGGCCTACATGTCTCCTGGCTAGTATGCCGAAAACCGGCTAGGCATCTGAAATCACGAGATCCTTGCCCGCCTTGCGCCGGTAGCTCCACCACCGGGTCACAACCGCGGCCTATATTCGAAAAGTACCTCTCCTCATGACCTTCCCCTCAGCTCATCCCGCGCTCGGAGCGCGCGCTTGTCGCGCGCGGTTATTCGGTTCCAACGGCCGTGCAGCTGGCGGTTCTGGAAGCCGATACAGGGCGCGATCTGCTCGTTTCGGCCCAGACGGGCTCCGGGAAAACGGTTGCGTTCGGACTAGCCATCGCTCCGACGTTGCTCGGGCGAGGCCGAGCAGCTACCGCAAGCCGCCGAGCCGCTGGCCTTGGTCATCGCGCCCGACGCGCGAGCTGGCCATGCAAGTGCAGCGTGAGCTCGACTGGCTCTACAAGGACACCGGCGCCCGCGTCGTCAGCTGCGTCGGCGGCATGGATGGGCGCGCGGAAGCCCGCCAGCTCAGCCTTGGTGCCCATATCGTCGTCGGCACGCCCGGGCGTTTGCGCGACCACCTCGAACGGCATCGCCTGGACCTGAGCAAGCTCGCCGCCGTCGTGCTCGACGAAGCCGACGAGATGCTCGACCTCGGCTTCCGCGAGGATCTCGAGTTCATTCTCAACGCGACTCCGGAAAGCCGCCAGACGCTTCTGTTCTCCGCCACCATGCCGCGCGAGATCGAAACGTTGGCCCGCCGCTATCAGCGCGATGCCGCACGCATCGAGACCCTGCGCCGCAACGAGCAGCACGCCGACATTGAGTATCGCGCCATCCGCGTTGCGCCGAACGACATCGAGAATGCGGTTGTCAACGTGCTGCGCCTCCACGAGATGCCCGCAGCGCTGGTGTTCTGCTCCACCCGCGAAGTCCGTGAAGCGGCTGCACATGCGCCTCGTCGAGCGAGGGTTCTCCGCCGTGGCGCTCTCGGGAGAGTTGACCCAGGGCGAGCGCACGCACGCGCTGCAGGCTCTGCGTGACGGCCGCGCTCGCGTTCTCGTCGCAACGGATGTGGCAGCGCGCGGGCTGGACTTGCCGGCGCTCGCGCTCGTCATCCACGCCGATCTTCCCAACGATGCCGAGACGCTCCTGCATCGCTCAGGCCGCACGGGCCGGGCCGGCAACAAGGGCCTGTGCACGTTGATCGTGCCCTACAATCGCCGGCGCAAGGCCGACGCATTGCTGGCCGGCGCCAAGCTCAAGGTCACGTGGAGCCCGGCGCCGACGGCGGAGGAGATCCGCGCCCGCGATCAGGAGCGCTTTCTCGCCAGCTCAATTTTTACGGATGCTGCGACCGAGGAAGACGTCAAGCTCGCGGGTGCCCTGCAGGCCGGCCGCACCGCTGACGAAATCGCTCTGGCGCTCGTTCGTGCCCACCGCGCCCAGCTGCCCGCGCCGGAAGATCTGGCCGAGGATACCGGTCCGCCGCCGCGGCGCGATGACCGCACGCGCGGGCCGCGGGAGCGGGTCGAGCATCGTGCCGATCGCCGATCGACGCCCCCAGATCGCGACCTTCACCACCGCATCGAGCTGATCACCGCGCTCCGCGCCCCGTGCGCGACCACGGCCGCGACATGGTGTGGTTCCGGATCAATATCGGCCGCGAGCGCAACGCCGATCCCCGCTGGCTGCTGCCGCTGCTGTGCCGCGCCGGCGACGTGACGAAGAGCGAGATCGGCGCCATCAGGATATTCGACCGCGATACGCGCTTTCAGATCGCCGCCGAATTCGCCGAGAAGTTCGAGGAAGCGGCGCGCGCCATGAAGCCCAACGAAGGGCGGATCGCGCGCGTAGACGCTTCGGCGGCAGGACGATGCCGCGCCGATGCACGCAGCCCCGGCGCGGAAAGATGGCGAGGGCAAAGCCGCCGCCTCGGCCGGCCCGCAAGCGGACTTGCGTCCCAAGGCGCCATGGCGAGATCGAGCTAAGGGGAAGGCCGCCGGCCATCCGCATGGCAAGAGTGACAAGCCGAAACATCACCGCAAGGGCCCGAGGCCCCACGCCGCTTCGCCGCAGTCAAGCGACGCGCCCAAGCCGGCGTCGAAATACGCACATAAGAAGAAGCACCGCGCGGCCCGCCAACCGTAAGCGTCGGCCGTCGATCGTCACTTTCGGTCGAGAGTAGGAGGGCTTTTTGGTACCCGGCGGTACGACGGGCCGAGGTCGGGAAAGCCTAGACGGCTAAGTCCCACGAAAAGATTGGCGCGCCCGAAGAGATTCGAACTCCTGACCCCCAGATTCGTAGTCTGGTGCTCTATCCAGCTGAGCTACGGGCGCTTGCCTGCGCTTTTTTACGGCCACGCAGAGGCCAAAGCGATCCGGCAGGCGAAACGCCTTGCCGAAGACCGCACTACTACTGTCTCGGAACCGGCGGCGCAAGAGCCTTGCTGGACCTACGCACGGTCGTCCTGCGGGTGGGGCAAGATCACTGCCTGGTCGGGCTGATCTGAACTCGGATGAACGCCACGGTCGGGGATGTCGAACTGGAACGCCGCGCCTCGCGCCGTGTCGAGTAGCCGCACATGGCCGCCGTGCACGCCGACGATCTCCGCCGCGATGGCAAGGCCGAGGCCCGTGCCGCCCTTGCGCTGCGACCCGGTGAAGGCTTCAAACAGGTGATCGCGCGCCTTCTGCGGCACGCCAGGCCCGTTGTCGCGCACCTCGACGAAGACGCGGCGACCCTCGCGCCAGCCTCTGATGCGGATCTCGCCATGCAAGGGCGCCGGCGCGCCTTCAATCGCCTCGATGGCGTTGCGCACGAGGTTCGACACGATGCGGAACAGATGATCGGGGTCGGCGTCGATGCGCAGCGTGTCGTCGATCTCGAGCACCCAGTCGAGGCTGCCCTCGCGCGGCAAGCCCAGCGCCTCGCCGACTTCCTCGGCCACGGGCTTCAAGGGCAGCAGCTCGCGGCGCGGCGCGGCCTCCTCGGCGCGACCGAAGCGCAGGGTGTCGTTGCAGAAGTTGATGGCGCGGTCGAGCGAGGCGATCAGTTTGGGTGCAAAGCGCTGCACGGTCGGGTCTGGAATTGCCGTCAGGCGATCGGACAGCAGCTGGGCGTTGGCTAGCATGCCGCGCAGGTCGTGATTGATCTTGCTCACCGCAAGACCGAGCTGTGCCAGCCGCGTCTTCTGCAGCAGGGCGCCGGCAAGCTGCCGCTGCATTTCGCCCAACTCGCGCTCGGCGACGCCGATCTCGTCATGGCGGCTCGAAGGCACGATGATGCGGGCCGGATCCTCAGGATCCTGGCGGAACTGGACCATGGCACGCGTGATGCGCATCATCGGTCGCACCAGCAGCCGGCTGAGCGCGAAATAGACGAGCGTCGCGGTGGCGAGCGAGATGACGATGGAGACGCCGAGGATGTTTAGCGCGTAGGAAGTCAGCGCGGCCTTCAGTGGCGCCTCCGGCATGACGATCTCGACCAGGTCGTCCGGGTCATCGCCGATGCTGCCGAGCACGCGGATAGTCCGCCCGTCCGGCGCGAAGAAGACGGCGATGCCGTCGCCGATCTGCTCCAGCCGCAGCGTTATGCTCTCCCAAAGGCTTTCCGGCTTCTGGCGCAGGTCGTAGTGCGCATCGATGGTCATCTGCGGATCGACGGGGAGCACCAAGCGGCGCACGCCCTGCCGGCGCGAGGCGATCGCCTTCACCTGCGCCGTGCGCAGCATCTCGGCGCGCAGGCCGGAGGGGACGTCGCCACCGGGGAAACCTTCCGCGGCTAGCGTCGCCAGCTGGGCGGCGGTGAGGCGCTCATTCAGCCAGTCGACGCGGAAGGTCGAGACCGAAGGCAGGAAGATCAGCACCTCGGCCAGAAGCACGAACACGGCGGTCAGCATCAGCAGCTTGGACGGCAGCCCCAAGTCGCGCCAATTGCTGCGGTATTTGTCGGCCCATCCGGGCATGCGCCAGCGCGACCAACGCTCGGCCAATGTTGACTGCCGCGCCTCGTTTTTGTTGTCGCGGAGCACGCGCTTCCTCTCGCTGCGGGACTGTTACCCGAACTTAGCAAGGAAGTTTATCACGTTGCGCAAGCGGGAACTGGAGGGGACGGCCGCAAAATAGCTGAAAGCAGCCCGTTTGTTGATCTCCGACAGGGTCGGATAGGGCGAAACCCAACCCGTCATGGCCTTGATGTTGAGACCCTGGGAAATCGCCAGCGACCACATCTGGATCAGCTCGCCGGCCTGCGCCCCGACGATGCCGGCGCCAAGGATCTTGCCGTCGCGTGCCGTGATGACCTTGACGTGGCCGGTCGTCAGCCGCTCTGCCTGGGCGCGATCATTCTCGCGGTACGGCCAGCGCAGGACGTTGATCTTGCCCGCATGCTTCACCGCTTCGGCCTCCGAGAGACCAACATAGGCGAGTTCGGGATCGGTAAACGTCAGGCGCGGGATCATGCGCGCATCGACACGCGCCGGAGCATGGAACAGCGCGCGGCGGACGACGATGCCGGCGTGGTAGTCCGCCACCTGCGCGTAGGGCGCGCCGCCCGCCGCCTCGCCGATGGCGAACACGCGCCGGTTCGAGGTTTTGAGACCGCGGCCGACCTTGATCCCACGCTCGTCGTGGCGGATGCCGGCCGCTTCGAGGCCGAGGTCGGAGACAGCCGGCTTGCGGCCCATGCAGAGCAGCAGGTGGCTGCCCTCGACGACATGCTTCTCGGCGCCAACGCTGACGTTAACGCGCACGCGGCCGAGACCGCCCTCGATGCTCTCTACCTTCGTTTGCTCGTGCACACCGATGCCTTCCGCAGACAGCTCATCGAGCACCACACGAGCAAGCTCGGGATCCTCGTCGGGGAGCGCCTTGTCGGCCGCCAGGACCATCACACGCGAGCCGAGCCGGCTATGCGACTGCGCTAGCTCGAGCGCATTGGCACCGCCGCCGATGATGATGAGGCTGTGCAGACGCTCTTGATTGTCAAAGATCGTCTCGTTGGTGAAGTACGGCACGCTGTCGAGGCCGGGGATCGCCGGCACAAGCGGAGTCGACCCGGTGGCGATGACGAAGCGTCGTGCCTTGATGCGGTATTCGCCGGCGACGACCGTCTTCTTGTTGACGAAGCGCCCGGCGGCACGGATGACGCGCACGCCAAGTCCCACATAGCGCTCAGCGGAGAAATTTGGCTCGAGCGCCGCGACAACGCTCTGCACATGAGCTGCGACCGTGCGCGGATCGACCTCGGGGTCGCGGCCTATCATGCCGAAGATGCCGGCGGAGCGCATGGCATGGGCGCGATTGGCCACCGCCGCCATGGCTCTGGATGGAACGCAGCCGTAGTTGAGCGCATCGCCGCCGATCTTGTGTCGCTCGATGAGCACGACGCTGCGCCCGAACGCGGCCGCGGCGGTG
Source organism: uncultured Alphaproteobacteria bacterium (assembly GCA_963722495.1). Taxonomy (GTDB): domain Bacteria; phylum Pseudomonadota; class Alphaproteobacteria; order Rhizobiales; family Hyphomicrobiaceae; genus Hyphomicrobium_A. Next base: position 104,410 of record CAVRND010000011.1, read on the forward strand.
GCGACCGCCAATCCCCCCGGCCCCGCGCCGATGACGCAGATGTCGGCGGTGATGTTCTCGCTTTCGGCGTCCCCGACGGCAACGGGCTTCGCCTCCTTCGGCTTAGTTGCCGACATTGCCATGCTCCTACTCCCCCTACCCCCTACCGCCGATGCGGCGGACCCGGTATTGATGGCGTCCGCCGAGCGGTTAATCGGCTGCAATGGGTTTGCCATTTCCAGGCGCCCGGCGCACCAGCTTCGGTATTTGCGGTCGTGGATTAACTGGGAAATGCGGCGCGTTGACTTGCCCGCGGCCACCCCGTATAAGCCCGCCAATCCTTAGATCATGGGGGCCCGCCGAGCGACCGCGAGGTTGGCAGGGTTCCATAATTTCGCGACGGGCACTGGAGCTGTATCGTGAAGCGCACTTATCAACCGAGCCGGCTCGTCCGCAAGCGTCGCCACGGCTTCCGCAAGCGCATGCTGACCACAGGCGGCGTCCGCGTGATCAATCGCCGCCGCGCCAAGGGCCGTAAGCGCCTGTCGGCCTAAAGCGGGTGGGCATTACCCGCCGCCGGGGCGCCAAGGGCAGCCCCAGTCGGGCAGGGAACCTGCGCCGTGGCATTGACGACACTCAAGAAACGCAGCGAATTTCTCTGGGTCAGGGGTGGCCGTCGCTGGAGCGCGGCCGCCTTCGTTTTGGAGGCGCGCGTCCGGCAAAAGGCCGAGACCGCAGCTCTACCTGCCCGGTTTGGTTACACTGTATCGAAGAAGGTCGGCGGCGCGGTGGTTCGCAACCGGGTGCGCCGGCGTCTGCGGGCGTTAACGGCAGCCCTTGCTCCGGCGCAGGTCCAGCCGGGCTTCGACTATGTAATCATCGCCAGAACGGCGGCCATCGAGCGCGCCTTCGCCGACCTCAAGGCGGACCTCGATCAGGCGCTTTTGCGCATTCATCAAGCCCCGGGGCAAAAGCGCCGGGGACAAGCAAACGCGTGACTTCCGGCTTTGCGATCCGGTGGTCTCGGAGTATTGGCACTGGCGCCGTATCGAGCGCGGTCCTCGCCCATCCCGTGATGGCGGGCGGCTCCCATGGGGCAGTGAGAACGGCGCTGAGGCATCAATGAAGTCGCAAGACCCCGATCAACAACGAAACCTCCTGCTCGCCGTCGTGCTGTCGATGGCGGTGTTGCTCGGCTGGCAGCTGTTCTACGCCGGTCCGAAGATGAAGGAAGAGCAGGCGCGTCAGCGGGCGCAGCACGAGCTGACGCAGCAGCAGGGTCCGGCCAAGGATGCCGCCAAGCCGTCGCCTACGGCTCCCGATGCTGCGGTTCCGGGCGCGGCCGCGCCGGCGGCTGGCGTGTCGCGCGAAGACGCCATCAAGGTCTCTCCCCGAGTTGCCGTCGAGACGCCATCACTCAGAGGCTCGATCGCGCTGCGCGGCGGTCGCTTCGACGACCTCGTGCTGGTGAAGTATCACCTGACGGTCGACCCCACGAGTCCGAACGTTGAACTGTTCTCGCCCAGCGACAGCCCACATCCCTACTTTGCCGAGTACGGCTTCGTGGCGCCGACGGGCTCCAACGTGAAGGTGCCCGACCGCGACACGCTCTGGCAGTACCAGGGCTCCGGCGCTTTAACGCCAGCAGCGCCGGTGGCACTCAGCTGGGACAACGGACAAGGCGTCGTCTTCAAGCGCACCATCTCCGTCGACGACGACTACATGTTCAAGATCGTCGATGACGTCGAGAACCGGTCAGCCGCCGAAATTGCTTTGACCCCCTACGCCCGCATCCACCGCTACGGCACGCCGAAGATCGAGAACAACTGGATCCTCCACGAGGGCCTGATCGGCGTCATCGGCACGCAAGGCGAGCAGCGCAGCAAGTACGCCACGGCACTCGAAGAGCCGCCGCGCACGTTCGATCCGGCGACGGGCGGCTGGCTCGGCTTCACCGACAAGTACTGGGCCTCGACCGTCATCCCGGACCAGACAGCGCAATATCGCGCCAGGTTCTCGGCCCAGGCACCGAAGCTGCCGAGCGACCAGCCGTCCTACCAGGCCGACTACATGCGCGACACCATCAAGGTGGCGCCGGGCCAGACCGGCAGCGTCCAGTCGCAGCTGTTCGCCGGCGCCAAGCAGATGAAGATCCTGCAGGCCTACCAGAACAGCGGCGTCCAGCAGTTCGATCTGCTGATCGACTGGGGCTGGTTCTTCTTCATCACCAAGCCGCTGTTCCAGCTCATGGAGGCGATCAACTCGATCGTCCATAACTTCGGCGTCACGATCCTCATCCTCACCGTCATCGTACGGCTCGTGTTCTTCCCCCTCGCCAGCAAGCAGTACGCTTCGATGGCGAAGATGAAGAAGCTGCAGCCGCAGATGGAGCAGATGCGCGAGCGCTACAAGGACGACAAGGTCAAGCAGCAGCAAGAGCTGATGAACTTGTACAAGCGCGAGAAGGTGAACCCGGTTGCCGGCTGCGTGCCGATCCTGCTGCAGCTGCCGGTGTTCTTCGCACTGTATAAGGTGCTCTTCATCACCATCGACATGCGGCACGCGCCGTTCTTCGGCTGGATCAAGGACCTCTCGGCGCCTGATCCGACATCGCTGTTCAACCTGTTCGGTCTATTGCCTTACGCGGTGCCGGAGTTCCTGCACGTCGGCGTGTGGCCGCTGATCATGGGCATCACGATGTGGCTACAGATGCAGCTCAATCCGGCACAGCCCGATCCCGTGCAGCAGCAGATATTCAACTGGATGCCGGTGCTGTTCACGTTCCTGCTGGCGTCGTTCCCTGCCGGCCTCGTGATCTACTGGGCGTGGAGCAACATCCTGTCGCTGACGCAGCAGTACTACATCATGAAGCAGCAGGGCACCGAGGTTCACCTCATCAGCAACATCTCAAGCAAGTTCAAGCCCGTGGCTTCGATGGCGGGACGCGGAGCGGACGCCATCAAGCGCCGACGCGCCGGAAGCGACGACAAGGACAAGCCGACCTAGTGTGATGATCGAGAAATTCGCCATGCTCAGCGGCAAGGGATCGAGCGAATTTCTCGATCTGAATCACACGAGCAAGTCCATGTTTCTAGTGTCCCTTATGATTTCGAAGTTCGCTCTCGACCCCAGCCGCGAACTCTGGCGAACTTCGGAATCGGGACACTAGGCTCGACGGCCCCGGAGGACTGCACACATGAGCGAGCTCGACAAAGACTTGCTCGCCGCCGGTGAGCAGCTGTTCGAACGGCCCTGGCTGCTGCTGAAAAGTACGCCGGCGCTGGAATTCCTGCCGCCGGCCGACCGCACCGAGATCGCGTTCGCCGGCCGCTCCAACGTCGGCAAGTCCAGTCTCCTCAACGCGCTCGTTCGCCAGAACGGTCTCGCCCGCACCTCCAATACGCCCGGGCGGACGCAGGAGCTGGTCTATTTCCGGGCCGACGCAGTACCGCTGTTTCTCGTCGACATGCCTGGCTATGGCTATGCCAAGGCGCCGATCGAGTTGGTCAACGCTTGGGGTGCGCTGGTCACCGACTATCTGAAGGGCCGCACGACGCTTGCGCGCGTGTTCCTGCTCATCGATTCGCGACACGGCCTGAAACCGACGGATTTGCAGATCGCCAGCATTCTCGACGATGCAGCCGTCACCTACCAGGCGGTGCTGACCAAGGCCGACAAGATCAAACCGCACGAGCTGGCGGCCGTCGTGGCCGACACGGCGGCAAAACTCGGCAAGCACCCGGCCGCGTTTCCGCACATCATCGTCACGTCGTCGGAAGATGGCCTGGGCATCGACGAGCTGCGCGCCACCATCGCCGGCATCGTCGCCGAGCGCGCCTGACGTAAACCGATTAGCTGGTGCAATAGTGGGGCCGGCATTGCTGCCGGCCCGCACCGTCGTATCAACCTTGCATGTCCAGCGCCGCTCTTATTGCGACCTCGACAGGCGCGTAGTCCGAATTGCTCCGATCGAGCCGCAGCGGCTCGCGCGGAACCAAGGGCGGCTGGGCCATGAAGCGCGGCGCGCTGCCTTCGTGTTGTTGCGCAGCGTGCACGAGAAACGGGTGGCAGAGATAGACCGTACCGGCCGCTCCGGTTGCCAGGACCTCCTCGCGCGGCGGCATGCCGGGAAAGCGCGCTACCATTTCACGTAGGGTCAGCCCGGCCTCTCCGGCAGGAGCCAACACGCGTGCGACATCGCGATGCGAACCAGCCCGGATGCGAGTCGGAGCATCCTTCTCGCCGACATCTGAGAACAGGAAGAGCATCAGCAGCGCCCGCCCCTTCGAGGCAACGTTGATCCGCCAATCCATGAAGTCAGGCTCGTGCCAATCGAAACTCACGTCCACGTGCCAGCCGGTGTCACCCGGCTCGTCAGGCGATGGAAACCGCACGGGAAACGTGCCCATCGCCGCGCACGGCAGCCATCTGCCAGAGCCTACGAGCTGATCGTAGGCGCGCGTCAGAACCGCCGTGGCGGCGGCATCGACGAACAGCTGCTCGCTGTACATGCCGAGCCGTATCACCGGCTTCGTCCATGTCGAAGCATCGGTTGGGTCGCAGCCGGTATCGCGCCACAGGATGTGCCGCGCGGCTTCGGCGACCTGGTGATCGAACGCCTCGTCGATTTTGACGAAGCCGTTATTGATGAAGTGCTGGATTTGCGACGCGCTCAGCGAGCGCACGTCGGCATGCGTTTTAGGCATTGGAAAGCTTCCATCGTCAGCCGGCCGCAATACCGTCGGTGCGGTGCGGTCCGGCAAATTGACCTTCGGCGCCACAGCGCCACTCGTAAGCCGTCGAGGTTCAGGCTTCGAGGAAGGTCGGGACGAAATGGAAGCTCATGTACATGACAGTCCATCAGTAGCAGACTTGGCCGCATCACCGCAACGCATGGTCCAATCGCCAACGGGCAACTAGATGCCGAGCATGTGGCCGAGCACGGCGAAGGCGCCCTCGCCGAACTTGGCGAGCAGGCCGCCGATGACGGCTGCGGCGCCCCAGCCGATCCACCGTCTCGCCGCCTTCATGTAATTCGTACGCACGCGCACCGTGATGACCTGATCGGGTAGCGCCGTCTCGGCCGCCAGACCGTCGGAGCTGACGGTGCGCGCCGATATGATGAGTTGCAGCCGCCGGCGTCCCCTGTCGCGCGGCGTCACGTGCCACCGCCAGCTGGCGAAATCGTCCGACGACAGCAGCATCGCCTTCTCGATCCATTGCGTCTCTGGCGATGCCGTCTCGATGAAAAAGCCGCCATCAGGCGCGCGCAGGCGCACCGACATGGCCTTCGTCACCGTGACCTCGTGCTGATACGCGGCTCCGCCGCCCTGCAGGCCTTCGGCCAGCGCCTGAACGTCGGCTCGCGCGATGCGCACCTCGATGAGCGCCGGCACGGCGATGCGCATGGAACGCGGGATGTTCTCGACCAACTGCCCGATCTCGGTGCGCGGCGAGGCCGAGCGGCGGCCTGCGGGTGCAGGCGCGCGGGCGGGCGACGCACCACCGGAGAGTGCGCGGCCGAAGCGCTCGCCTCCGTTGTCGTAGCCCTTCGGCGGCCCGGGGTTGCCGGGCATCGCGAGGTCATGTGCCTCCGGCCACGGCGCCAGAGGTGGCGGACCGGGGCGAGGCCCGGCCGACGGCGGCGCCGGCATGGGCGGCAACGCTGGCCCGCGCGGCGGCGCCGGCGGGGCGCCGAAGCGCGAATTGGACGGCGGTGGTGGCGCTGGCGGCGGCGTCCAGCTGTCGTGCGCGTCCGGCACCGGGACCGGCGGCGGAAATGGTGCCGAAGCCGGCATCGGGGGCGGGCCGCTGTGCTCGTAGCTTTGCTCGTAACTCGGCTGCCTTCCAAACGGCGCATCTTCGTACTGCGGCTCGACCTCGTGATATTGGTCCGGCTCGGAGGCGGGCGCCGGCTCGAAAGGCGGCTCCTGGTGCGGCTCGTATACTGGCTCGGTCCTCGTATCCGGACGGCGGATCGTAGCGATGCTCAAAGTGCGGCTCGGGACTCGGGCTCCGGCAGTGCATCGGGCTCGTATGCAGGGGGCGGCAGCGTGCGCGCCTCTTCGACCTGCAACGGCTGTGGATCGGCCCCACCGGCGTCATCGTCGAATGCGCCTTCGCCGTTGATTGGCAGCCGCCGCCCTGTCACGCCCGTGCGCGATTGCACGCGCTCGCGCGCACCGGCGAGAAAGGCCTCGGCGTCGGGCGCCGGCAGCGCGCGCTGCTCCGGCTCGGCCGGCCTGCTCTGCAGTGCGCGGATCGCGCCTTCGAACGTCAGTCCGAGGCCGCTCAGCACCTGCGCCGCGGCGCTCTTGCCGTCGCCGACGATGGCCGCCAGCACGATGGCGCCGTTGATCTCGCGCCGGCGTCCACCGCGCGCGGCTGCCGCGGCCGCTTCGAGGATGCGGCGCATGTCCGATGCCACGACGAGATCGGCGTCGGGCGCCTGCGTCCGCGTCGGCATCGCGGCAAGCTGTGCGCTGACCTCGCCGATCAGCTCCCCGACGTTGACGTTGCTCGCCGCCAGCACGAGCGCCGCATCGGAGTCATCGCACAGCGCCAGCAGCATGTGCTCGAGCGTCACTTCGCCGTGGCCCTGCGCGCGCGCGTAGTCCGTCGCCCGCGACAGCGAAGCCGCAAGGCCGGACGACATAGCGATACGGCTCAAGCCGTCGGCAATCATGAACGAGCTTCTCCTGGATGGAGCGCTGCGGCACGGGTGCAATTTCGGCCCCGGGCGCGCTCAGGCTGGATAGCGCACTTTGAGCGCTTGTGTAGCGGCTGATTGTGGGGGAATTCCGTTGCGGCGAGGCGGCTTGGCGTCACGGCTCTCAACGGACTGAGCTTAAAGGCATGGGGCTTGGCGGCATTGGGCCCGCGGTATAAGAGCAGGCCTGCAGTTGTGCAGACGTACATTGTTGTATCGCCCCGGCTATCGGCCGAGGCATCAAAAAAGCCTAGGCCAGGAATATGAAGCCGATCATGCCGCCGCAAGGCGCCCCTGCGGTTCCCGAGCCCGATCCTTCCCCGCTTGTCCAGGCGCGCATCCTGGCCGAGGCGCTGCCGCACCTCATCCGCTACGACCAGCAGACGGTGGTCATCAAGTTCGGCGGCCACGCCATGGGCGACCAGGCCCTCGCCGACGCCTTCGCCAAGGACGTCGTCTACCTCAAGCAGTCGGGGGTCAACCCAATCGTCGTGCACGGCGGCGGCCCGCAGATCGCCGCCATGCTCAAGAAGCTGGAGATCAAGTCCGACTTCGTGCAGGGCCTGCGCGTTACCGACAAGCCCACCGTCGAGGTGGTCGAGATGGTCCTCTCGGGCCTCATCAACAAGGACATCGTCTCCGCCATCAATCGGCAGGGCGGCAAGGCGGTCGGCATCAGCGGCAAAGACGCCAACCTGATGATCGCGCGCAAGATCACCGAGATGCCCGACCCCGAGTCGAACATCATGAAGGCGGTCGACATCGGCTATGTCGGCGATCCGGTCGAGGTCAATCCGCACATCGTCGATGTGATCTCGCAGTCGGACCTCATCCCCGTCATCGCGCCGGTCGGCATCAGCCGCGAGGGCGAGACGCTCAACATCAACGCCGACACGTTCGCCAGCGCGCTCGCGGCCCGCATGAAGGCAAAACGCCTGCTGCTGCTCACCGACGTGCAGGGCGTGCTCGACAAGGACAATAAGCTCGTCCACCAGCTGACCATCGAGGAAGCGCGCCAGCTGATTAAGGACGGCGTCATCTCCGGCGGCATGATCCCCAAGATCGAGGGCTGCATCGAGGTGGTGGAAGCCGGCGTCGAAGCCGTCGTCATCATCGACGGCCGCGTGCCGCACTGCGTCCTGCTGGAGCTGTTCACCGCTCACGGCGTCGGCACGCTGGTCGGGCGGGCGCGCCGCAAGTCGAAAGCGCACGGCGAATGACCGCGCAGCGCCGCAACCGGGATCGTGGCCGGAGCGGCGCAGCACCCGCATTGCGGTTCGACGCGGATCTGCCCGCCACCATGCGGCGCGGCTTCGACGACACCCGCGTGTGGGTGTTCGATCTCGACAACACGCTCTACCCGTCGGCCTGCAACCTCTTCGCCGAGGTCGACCACCGCATGGGCGCCTTCATCGCCCAGCACCTCGACGTGCCGCTGGAGCACGCGAAGTACCTGCAGAAGCGCTACTACCACGACTACGGGACGACGCTGACCGGCCTCATCCAGCTGCACAAGATCGATCCGCACGCCTTCCTCGAGTTCGTGCACGACATCGACCTGGCGCCGCTGAGCGAGGCGCCCGAGCTGGCGTCCGCACTCGCCGCGCTGCCCGGCCGCCGCATCATCTTCACCAACGGCTCGCGCCGCCACGCCGAGCGCGTCGCAGAAAAGCTCGGCGTCCTGCATCTGATGGAAGACATTTGCGATATCGCCGCCTGCGAATTCATCGCCAAGCCCTCGCCGGATGCCTTCAAGCGCATGACCGACCGGCACGGCGTCGCGCCCGCCGAGGCGGCGATGTTCGAGGACATGCCGCACAACCTCGAGGCGGCCCACGCGCTCGGCATGACGACGGTGCTGGTGCATTCCGACTACCTCGATCATCCGGCCCAGGCGAAGATGCGCACCTGGACGGAGCTGCCGGAGCACATTCATCATGCTACGGATGACCTGACCGCATTCCTGTCTACGCTGGCGCCGCCGAAGACCTAACGGCGACCCGGCCCGGTGAGCGCACTTGATGCAGAAGCCGCTTCAGAGCGCCGATCTCATCGCCCTGCTGGCGCGTGTCGCCAAGCAGGATCGCAACGCATTTTCAGCGCTTTACGCGGCAACCTCGGCGAAACTCTTTGGAGTCGTGTGGCGTATCTTGCCCGCGCAGGATCGCGCCGAGGATGTGTTGCAGGACGTCTATGTGAAAATCTGGAACCGCGCCGAGAGCTACGATGCGACCAAGGCCTCCCCGATCACGTGGATGGCGACCATCGCCCGTAACCGCGCCATCGACGAGGTGCGGCGCCGCGCGCCCGTATCGATAGAGGACGCACCGCAGGCTCTCGACGTGCCGGCAGAAGGGCTAAATCCGCTCGAGGCGGCACAGCAGAGCGCAGAGCTGCGGCAGCTGCAGGATTGCCTGCAAGGATTGGAGCCCGAGCGCCGCGAGATCGTTCTGCTCGCCTACTACACGGGCCTCAGCCGGGATGAGATTGCGCAGCGGTTCGGGCACCCGGTGGGAACGATCAAGGTTTGGCTGCACCGCAGCTTGGCGCAACTCAGAAAGTGTCTCGGTTCATGAGCGAGGCTGAGGACATCGACGCGCTTGCCGCCGAGTATGCACTCGGCACGCTTCCCGCCGCCGAGCGGGCGAGCGTCGCATTGCGCGCGCGCAGCGAAGCCCTCGCTCGCCGCCGCCATCGAGGCGTGGGAGCGCAGGCTCGGTCCGCTCGCCGAGACGGTTGCGGCACGCGAGGTGCCGGCCGAGCGTTTGGAGCGAGATCGAAGCGCGCATCGACGCGCAGTCCGCCGCGCCGGCAATGTCGTCGACCTCGGGACACAACCTACGTAAATGGAAGGCAGCCACGTTCGCGGCGTCGGCCATCGCCGCATCGTTGTTGGCGTTCGTCGGCGTGCGCGAGTTCGCCCAGCCGCGCGCCGATAAGACCGCTGGTCGCCGTGCTGCAGAAGGATGCGCAGTCGCCGGCGTTTCTTGTGTCCGTCGACCTCGAGCGCCGCCAGATGACCATTCGCGCCGTCGCCGCCAAACCCGAGCCCGGCAAGAGCTACGAGCTGTGGCTGGTGCACGATCAGCTCAAAACGCCGCGCTCGCTTGGCCTGATCGGCGCGCAGCCCATAACCGTCGGACCGACGCTCGCGTCATATGCGCCGAACGTGATCGAGGACGGGACGCTCGCCGTCAGCCTGGAGCCGCCGGGCGGCTCCCCAACCGGCGCACCCACAGGCCCCGTGCTGTGGTCCGGCAAGCTGCTGCAAGCGACGCAGTAGGACGTAAGCGGCTAAACTTCCGCTATGGGCCAGCAGCGGACGTCGCTGCGCGAGCGCTGAACGTCAGCTTCGGGCCAGACAGCAGACTTGCTCGCTCTGAAGGCCGCAAAGGCTAGATCGATCGCCGAACATCTATCTTCCCGCGAGCGCACTCCAATGCTCGCCGGTCCCAATCGGCGAGCCGCGCCGCCGCATCGTATGTCGTATCCAAAAAGCTTAGGAGCATCTGATCTGGATCGGGTGCATTGCGCACGACGCTGTAGGGCAACAAAAACTCCCCTGCTTTCGTGTCAAAAAAAGCTTCCCGCGGCGCAACCGCCTCGGCTGAATAACCGTCAGGCGTTGGATAGGCGTAAGAGTAGAAAGCGGGGTAGTCGACCGGCCCGCCGCCCGCCCGAAATCCGGCGGAACTGACTTCATGAGAATAGGCTTCACGCGTCACCGCATCGGGTAAGCCCGGCACGCCGCCCGGATGCACGGGGGCGCGACGGCCGGAAAATCGCGTCACGGCTAAATCAAAGCTCCCCCAGAAGAGGTGGATGGGGCTGACCTTGCCGAGGTAGCCAGTGCGAAAAAACTTGAATACGCGATCGACTTGCACCAGAGCCCGCCAGAAGCGGTGGACTGCCTCGGCGTCATAAGATGCGTGCGTGGTGTCCCGCTCGAACGGTACCGCGTCGGCAACTTCGTTCGGTATGCCGTTGATCCTGGTTCGGACGCCAAGCTCGTTGGTCAGAGCAAGGAAGCGTGCGTAGAAGTCAGCGACGGTCATGGGCTCCAGTGCAAAGCAACCACGCGATCCATTGCTCACGGTGCCGATCAGCTTGTGATTGATAAAATCGAAGTCGAAGTGGACGCCAAGGCTGCCCACGGGGATCGTCGACGTCGTCACGCCACGTGAAGTCACATAAAAAGTCGCGTGCCAGCCATGGTTGATCCATGGCGTGCGCCGGAGGCGATACTTCCCGACGATCTGCAGCCAAAGATGCAGCGTGGCGCAGGATTCTTTCCAAGGTTCAAACGGAATGTCGGGCCATGCTTCGGGCATCTACTCAATCCAAGCCAGCACGCCACGCTGCCGCAAAGGCGATTGGGCGAATTTGACGGAGTCGTCGCCCCTCCGGTCAGCGCTGGGCATGACTAACGAACTCCACGAACGCATGCATCTTCTCGACTGCACGGTGACGCGAGGGATATTAGCTTTTCGTCGGATCAGTTCGTGAGCTAATTTGAAATTGTTGCGGAGGACAGGCGCCCAGACCACCGGCGTCCGGCGGAGGATGCCCTCAAACACCGGGGTGATTCTACGCCGGGTACCGATATCCTTCAAATGAGGACACGGACATGAGTGAACCCCGGTATCCAAACGAAAACCAAGAGTTTCGTACCGCACGCGAAGCATTGCTCAAGGACGAGCAAGAGCTCATCCACATGACAAAATCCGTAGCCGCGAAACGCCGCCGCCTGCCTCTCGGCGGGCAACTCAAGGAGGATTACATCTTTCAGTGGGCCAACGACGGGAGAGTCGGCGAACCAGTGAGGTTCTCGGAGCTGTTTGGCGACAAAAATTCTCTGCTGGTCTACTCTTGGATGTTCGGCCCGAACTGGGACAAGCCCTGCCCCTCCTGTACGTCACTGATGGATGGGTTTGACCGGACCTGGTATTCGGTCGCGCAGAATGCCGCGTTTGCCACAATCGCCAAGGCTCCGGCCGCGCAGATCAATGCGTGGGCCAAAGAACGCGGATGGTCTCAGATCCCGCTCGTCTCCGGATCTCAGTCGCCTTATCAGGCCGACTACCAAATGCCAGGGAGAGACTGAGGATATGCAGCTGCCGGTGATGCATGTCTTCACGAAGCGCGACGGCAAGATCTTTCATTTCTGGGGCACCGAGTCGATGATGAACCACGTCGACACTGTGTGGCCATACTGGAACCTGATGGACTTCACGCCGGAAGGGCGGCCAGCCCGTGACACGCCGCCGCAAAAATTCCGTTCCGAATTCCTAGAGAAAAATTATCTAGATAAGCAGAACATGGTTGCCCCTAAGGTTAGCGGTTGAACGAAATGAGGCGACGGCAACTGCGCACCGTCTAGCTTCAATGCACGCCGCTTCCCGACCCACACTCTTACGGTCTCTTCCGCAACGTGGAGGGGTTGGCCGCGAGCCACATCCTGGCGGCCTCGTGTGGCGTCACACCATCGGCATTGACCCATAGATCCATCTGAGTGACCGCATCGATGCTCAGCTTGATGTTGCCCAAGCGTGCCAGCGTCTGCGGAGTGAGCTTGTTCTGCGGATCCTGATGGCCGAGCAAAAACGCAGTATCGCCCTTGCCGTAGATCCCCTGCGGCTCGTCGAGGACGCGCACTTTGTAAGCCGCGTTGAGCCACTGTGGCTGCCATAGCGGCATGACGAGCCAGCGTCCTTCGGCGACGGCCTGTTTGAAGTTTGCGATCCAGTCTTTCGCCTCGCCCGGAACGACCTCGTAGCCCGCTGTGTCGAGACCATAAGCGTCACGGATCTTGGCGGCGCCGACCATCAGGCCCGACGTTGCCCCGATCCCGCGGATCTGCTTGTCCATGCGCGCGACGACCTCTGGCTTCTTGAGTTCATCGATCGAGGTGACAAGGTCAGCCGGAACGTAGTCAGGCACGGCCCAGTATAGCTTCGCGTTGTCGTAGAGCGCGCCGATCTTGAAGCTGACATCCTTGACCTTGGCGTAGAGCGGCGCATGACCGTCCGGCAGCCACGCGGCGGCAAAGATGTCGACCTCGCCGGCGCCAAGCTTCGGGAAGATGTCGCCGTGGCTACCCGAGGTGACCTCGACCTTGTAGCCGTCCTGCTCGAGCACCTCCTGCACGATCCCGCCGACCACGGCATAGAACGAGCAGGTTGACCTGGCCGAGCCGGATTGTCTGCGCTTCAGACTGCGCCATCGCCGCTGGCGTCATCACTACCGGGGCCGCAGAGCTGATGGCGAAAAGGGCTGCCGCCATAAGCAGGTGTGCGTGGCTCGTCATCGCTCCTCGCCGGTTGACCGTACCAGACTAAAGAAATGAGATGTCGCGCCGCGCGTCAATGCAACAGTCTTCTCCAAGGTAGAGGAGGTCCGCTTAGCGCCAGAAGCGGTCGTGGCCGCTAGTCGCTGTAGGGCAGCTCTTGGTAAGAAGCCGGTGCCGCAATAAATCACACGGTGCTGAAACCGGCACGGACCGCTCCGTATCTAGTCCATCGCCCCCAAAAAAGGGGCGTCTAGATCGGAGGACTACCCATGCATTGCGCCATCAAGAACACTTCGGCGTTCCTCGCCGGCGTCGCGGTCATCGCGCTCGCCTACACCGCCGCGCTCTCCACGCCCTCGTTTGCCGAGAAGACCGTGATGGTCGGCGGCGCCGAGATGTATCCCTCGAAGAACATCATCCAGAACGCCCTCAATTCGAAGGATCACACGACGCTCGTTGCCGCGGTGAAGGCCGCCGGCCTCGTCGACACGCTGTCGGGCAAAGGGCCCTTCACAGTGTTCGCGCCGACCAACGGCGCCTTCGACAAGCTGCCCGAGGGCACCGTCGCGACGCTTCTCAAGCCCGAGAACAAGGGCAAGCTCACCGGCATCCTCACCTACCACGTCGTTCCCGGGAAGCTGACGTCGGAAGAGCTCGCCATGATGGTCGACAAGATGGGCGGCAAGGCCGAGCTGAAGACCGTCAACGGCGAGCCGCTGACAGTGAAGCGCATCGGCGAGAAGCACCTTGCGGTCTACGATCCCGAGGGCCGCGCCGCGCGCATCACCATCGCCGACGTGATGCAGTCGAACGGCGTCATCCACGTCATCGACACGGTCGAGCAGCCGAACTGATCGCACAGCATGATGGGTGCCGGCCCACCCCGGCGCCCATCGACCTGCGTCTCGCCGCGCAAGCCTGATCATTCCAAGCGGGGATTGGTCTTGCCCGGACGAGCGTAGGAGTTGGGGCCGGCCGGATGGGTCATTTGCCACCACCCATTTGGCCGGTCTCGGCTCTCGCGACCGCGTGCAATACTTGGCACCGCGCAGGTCTATTCTGCTCCCGACGCAGCCTCGTGCGATTGTCGATTGACAGGCGCGAGCGGCTCCGCAATACTTAACCACATGGTTAGCTATCAGCCTGCAAAGCTCGATCGAACTTTCTCCGCGCTCGCCGACGCAACGCGACGCGCGATCCTGTCGCGGCTAATGGAAACGCCGAGCTTGAGCATCGGCGAACTTGCAGAGCCGTTCCCGGTGTCGCTCCCCAACATGATGAAGCACATCGGGGTCCTTGCCGACGCTGGCTTGGTGAGCCGCGAAAAGACCGGCCGAACCGTGCGCTGCCAACTGACCGCGGCGCCACTTGAAGAAGCCCTGCAGTGGCTCAATCGCTACGAGCAGTTCTGGACCGAGCGTTTGGATGCGCTCGGCCGCTATTTGGAGAGCGCCCCATGCCCCTCGCCCAAAAGTCCCCGATCCAAAAGCCCAGCCTTACGCTCAAAAAGCACTATGCCGCGCCGATCGAAAAGGTCTACCGCGCGTGGACCGAGCCCGAAGCGTTGAAGCTGTGGTTTGGTCCGAGCGGTGACGGCGGACGCATCCTCGTCGCCGAGACGGACATCAAGGTCGGCGGGCGCTATCGCATCGTGATGGAAATGGCGGACGGCGAGCAGCACCGCGTCGGCGGCGTCTACCGCGAAGTCGTCTCGAACGAGAAGCTGACCTTCACCTGGGCATGGGAAAGCACGCCCGAACGGGAATCGCTCGTCACCATCAAACTCAAGAAGGCCGGCGACGGCACCGACATGACGCTCATTCACGAGCAGTTCTTCGACGAAGCCGCCCGCGACCGGCACCAGCACGGCTGGACGGCGATTTTGGAGCAGCTCGGCCGCTATGTCTCCACTGCACCGTGATTGAACCAGGGAGGATCTGATGAAGCTCTACGGATTTGCAGGCTCGCCGCGAACCTGGAAGGTGCGGGCGGTCGCATCGCATCTTGGCATTCCGCTCGAATACAAGAATTTAGATTTCGCGAAGGGCGAGACGAGGACGGCCGAGTACCTGGCGCTCAATCCCACGGGGCGCACACCCACCTCGTCGATGACGACTTCGTGCTGTGGGAGTTCGGACGCGATCATGCAGTATCTCGCCAGCAAGAAGCCGAACGGCCTTTGGCCAGACGATCCGCGCACGCGCGCCGACATCATGCGCTGGCAGAACTGGCAGAGCGCCCACTGGGGCAGCGACGCCTGCATGCCGCTCCTATTCCAGAAGCTGGTGAAGACTATTTTTGACCTCGGCCCACCGGACGCCGCCGTGGTGGCCAAGGCAACGGAGGCATTCAACAAGGAGAGCGCTGTCCTCGACGCCATTTGGCAAAGCACGACTGGCTTGTGGGTGCAGATCCGACGCTCGCCGATTTCACGGTTGGCTCGTATCTCTTCTATGCCAACGAGTGCAGTCTGCCGGTTGGCTCTTACAAGCATGTTAGCCGGTGGTTCGAACGGCTCTCCGCTTTGCCGTGTTGGGCCGAGACTGCGCCACCCCCGCGGCCGGCAGTGGCGGCCTGATCTGCAAAAACAACAAGGGCGGCTTGCGAGCCGCCCTTTGCCTTTGAATTGAACCCGCCCTCAGCGCGTCGGAACCGGCTTTTCGCCGCGGTAGTCGTAGAAGCCGCGGCTCGTCTTGCGGCCCAGCCAACCGGCTTCGACGTATTTCACCAGCAGCGGGCACGGCCGGTACTTCGAATCCGACAGCCCCTCGTACAGCACCTGCATCACCGACAGACAGGTATCGAGGCCGATGAAATCGGCCAGCTCGAGCGGGCCCATCGGGTGATGCGCGCCAAGCTTCATCGCCTTGTCGATCGCCTCGACCGTGCCGACGCCCTCATACAGCGTGTAGACGGCCTCGTTGATCATCGGCAGCAGGATGCGGTTGACGATGAAGGCGGGGAAGTCCTCGCTGACCGCCACCTTCTTGTTGAGACTCTCGACGAACTTGCGCGTGTGCGCGAACATGTCGTCGTCGGTGGCGATGCCGCGGATCAGCTCGACCAGCTCCATCAGCGGCACCGGATTCATGAAGTGCATGCCGATGAAGTGCTCGGGCCGGTCGGTGGTCGAGGCAAGGCGCGTGATCGAGATCGACGACGTGTTGGTCGCCAGCAGCGTGCCGGCTTTGAGGTTCTTGCACAGCTCGGTGAAGATCTTGCGCTTCAGCGCTTCATCTTCGGTTGCCGCCTCGATGATCAGGTCGCAGTCGGCGAAGGCCTCGAAGTT
Source organism: uncultured Alphaproteobacteria bacterium (assembly GCA_963722495.1). Lineage (GTDB taxonomy): Bacteria > Pseudomonadota > Alphaproteobacteria > Rhizobiales > Hyphomicrobiaceae > Hyphomicrobium_A. The sequence continues at coordinate 120,676 of CAVRND010000011.1, forward strand.
CGGCGCGTAGCTGATGCGCTTCAGGGCCGGCTTCACATCACCCTGGGTGATGATGCCCTTCTCGGCCTGGCGGTTCAGATATTTCTCGATGGTCTTCACCAACTCCTCGACGGTCTCCTTCTTGAGATCGTTGAGGGCGACCGAGTAGCCGCCGAGTGCGATGACATGGGCGATGCCGGTGCCCATCTGACCGGCGCCGATGACGCCGACCTTCTTGATGACTTGGGGGGTCTTGTGCTCGCCTTTCGGCTTGTCAGCCGATTTGACCGCCACGTTCATGTCCGCAAGTCCTTCTGTCCCCGAGGCCCTTGTTGTTTCACTCTATTGGCCGGCTTTCTTTAACTCCGCTTCAAGCTCCGGCAGGGCCTGAAACAGATCGGCGACGAGACCGTAATCGGCCACCTGGAAGATGGGCGCCTCGCCGTCCTTGTTGATCGCCACGATGATCTTCGAATCCTTCATGCCGGCGAGATGCTGGATCGCGCCCGAGATGCCCACCGCCATGTAGAGATCAGGGGCCACGACCTTGCCGGTCTGGCCGACCTGCATGTCATTGGGCACGTAACCGGCATCGACGGCGGCGCGCGAGGCGCCGACCGCGGCGCCCATGGCGTCGGCGACGGGCTCAAGCAGCTTCTTGAAGTTCTCGCCCGACTGCAGGCCGCGCCCGCCGGAGATGATGATGCGCGCCGAGGCAAGCTCGGGGCGGTCCGACTTTGTCAGCTCGGCCTTCTCAAAGGTCGACAGACCGACAGCGGCCGGCGCGGTGATGCTCTCGATCGCCGCCGAGCCGTCCTCGGCCACCGACGGGAACGCCGAGATGCGCACCGTGATGACCTTCTTGGCTTCCGGCGATTGCACCGTCTGGATGGCGTTGCCGGCATAGATCGGCCGCTCGAACGTGTCCGACGAAACGACCTTGGTGATGTCGGAGATCTGCATGACGTCGAGCGCGGCGGCGACGCGCGGCGCGACGTTCTTGCCGGTCGTCGTCGCCGGAGCGACGAAGGTGTCGTAGTTGCCGATCAGCGAAGCGATGACCGCTGCCGTCTCTTCAGCCAGCTGGTGCTCCAAATGCGGCGCGTCGGCATGCAGCACCTTGGCGACGCCCGACAGCTTGGCGGCTGCTTCGGCGGCCGGCTTGGCGTTGTGGCCGGCAACGAGCACGTGGACGTCGCCGCCGAGCTGCTTGGCTGCCGCAACGGCCTTGCCGGTGGCGGCCTGGAGGGCGCCATTAGTGTGCTCAGCCAGTAGAAGAATGGCCATCAGAGCACCCCGGCTTCGGCTTTGAGCTTCTGAACGAGCTCGGCAACGCTGCCGACACGGACGCCGGCCTTGCGGCTGGCGGGCTCGGAAATCTTCAGCACCTTGAGGCGTGGCGTCACGTCGACTCCGAATTCGTCGGGCTTTTTGGTGTCGAGCGGCTTCTTCTTCGCTTTCATGATGTTGGGAAGCGAGGGATAGCGCGGCTCGTTGAGGCGCAGGTCGGTGGTCACCACCGCCGGCATCTTGAGGCGAACGGTTTCGAGGCCGCCGTCGACCTCGCGCGTGACGACGGCGCTAGCCGTTCTCGATCGTGAGTTTGGAAGCGAAGGTGCCCTGAGGCCAGCCAAGCAGCGCAGCGAGCATCTGGCCCGTCTGATTGCAATCGTCGTCGATCGCCTGCTTGCCGAGGATGACGAGATCAGGCTTCTCAGCCTCGACGATACCCTTGAGGATCTTCGCAACTGCGAGCGGCTCGATCGGTGCGTCGGCCGTTTCAACGAGAATGCCGCGGTCGGCGCCGATGGCGAGAGCGGTGCGGATGGTCTCTTGCGCCTTCGCGGGTCCGATCGACACGACGACGACTTCTGCGCCGCCGCCTTTCTCCTTGATGCGCACCGCCTCTTCGACGGCGATCTCGCAGAAGGGATTCATCGACATCTTCACGTTGGCGAGATCGATGCCCGACCCGTCCGGCTTGACACGAATTTTGACGTTGAAATCGACAACTCTCTTGACCGGCACCAGGATCTTCATGCCGTCGGCTCTCCAAGCGTTATGCGAGACCTGCTGAACGTTGCGGGGACGGTTGTGCAGCGCGACGAGAACCCGCCGAACCGCGCGAGAAAGTCCCCAGTCGCAGGCCTTCTCTTCGTTATTCGCAAGTGCGAAATGAGAACCTACGGGCGGGACGAATGCAAGTCAATTGGGCGGCGATTAACCGTTCGCAGCGCGAACCTGCTGCCGCATCGGGCAAAAACAGCGTTCCCGGCGCCTCAGGTAAGGCGCGCGCCCTTGGTCGAACAGCGGCACGCCAGGGCGGCGCATAAAAACGATGAGCACGGCCCCGGCGATGAGGCCGCCGATGTGCGCCCACCAGGCCACCGGGCCGAGGTCCGGCATCGCCACCATAATGAGCTGGGTGATGACCCAGATCCCCAGGACGAGGCCGGCGGTGATGCGCAGCGGGATGATCTTGAAGGCGAGCACCCAGACGTTCACGCGCGGGTGCAGCATCAGGTAGGCGGCGATGACGCCGGCGACCGCACCGCTGGCGCCAATGAGCGGCATGTCGCTGCCGGGCACGATCCAGGCGTGGAACAGGCCGGCGAAAACCCCGCACAGCAAATAGAAAATGAGAAACCGGGCGTGCCCCATGGCGTCCTCGACGTTGTCGCCGAACACCCACAGGAACAGCATATTGCCGATGAGATGGAACGCGTCGGCATGAAAGAACATGTAGGTGAGGAGCGTGGCTTGCTCGTTGATGGGCAGACCTTCATCGCCCAGCGGATTGAGTGCTGGCGCTATCGCATCCCCGAACAGCTCGCGCGGCGTGACCGCGAAGCTCGCCACCGCCGCATTGCTGAGGCCGCCGACCTCCAGCAGGTACACGAGCACGTTTACCGCGATCAGCCCGACCGTAACGTATTGAAAGGGGATGGACTTCAACGAGTTGTCGTCGCGCAGCGGAATGAACAAGGCTTGCCTGCCGAGTTTTGAGGAATAGGGACTAGCGGTTCTGACCGGGAACCCACAGGACATCGCTCTTGCCGCGATCGTTGACGTAGCGGCTGGCGACAAACAGCAAATCGGACAGGCGATTGATGTACTTGAGGGCCGCGGGGCCGACGGGCTCGCTCGGCTCGCTGGCAAGCTCGACCATCAGCCGCTCGGCGCGGCGCGAAATGGTGCGCGCCATGTGCAGCGCGGCCGCCGCGGGCGAGCCGCCCGGCAGCACGAAGGAGCGCAGCGGCTTCAGCTCGGCGTTCATCTCGTCGATCTCTTGCTCCAACCGCTTTACCTGCGCATCGGTGACGCGCAGCGGCTCGTACTCGAGCTTCTCGCCGCGGTCGGGCACGCACAGGTCGGCGCCGAGGTCGAAGAGATCGTTCTGGATGCGCACCAGCATCGCATCGAGCTTGGGATCGGCGTCGCCTAAGTGGAGACGCACCATGCCGACGCTGGCATTGGTTTCGTCGACCGTGCCGTAGGCCGAGATGCGCAAAGCGTGCTTGGGCACGCGCTCGCCGCTACCGAGCGCCGTGGTGCCCTTATCGCCCGTGCGGGTGTAGATCTTGCTTAGTACGACCATGCGCGGCGTCCTCTCGACTGCTCAGGACAGCATAGCTCAGCTGTAGTTGTGGACGAACACGAAGAGCAGGATGATGACGATGGCCAGCGCCTGCAGCCCCACCCGCCAGCGCATGAGCTTCTGGCTCGTATTCGGGCTCTTGCCGCGCGACAGGTTCCAAAGCCCGGCGAAGAGGACCAGGACCACCGCGATAACCGCCAGCGTGGTCAGGTGGTACAGGACTGTTTCCATGGGCGTTCGATCTCCGTTCCCGGCAACTCCTTAGAGCGTCGGCGACAGCCCCGCAAATCGTATCTGGGGCGTATCTTGGGCATATCCAGGCGCCCGTTCGGCAACCCCGCGTTGACCATCCGCGACAGCAACGCATTGGCAAGCCCTGGCGCGCCATAATTGCCGCAATTGGGGCCTCTGGTGATTTTGCCGGTTGGCATCAACGGGGGACATTGGCCGTTGCATCGGTCTCAAATCACAACATTGGCAAGGCTTTACGTGTCCGCCGGCACCTTCGCCGGCGTCGTCATGCTTGCCGTGATGCCGACCGTCCCAGCGTTCGCCCAAGCGGCTTCCAAAGCCGACGACGTAAAGAAGAAGCTCGAGAGCAAGCGCAACGAGCTGCAGGATGTGCAGAAGCGTACGCAGAGCCTACAGAGCGACGTCGAAGGCCTGGCGTCCGAGCGCGAGCGGCTCAACTCACGCCTTGTCGAGACTGCCGATCTTATCAAGAAGAGCGAGGCGCAGCTCACGACCATCGAGACGCGTCTCGGCGAGCTCGAAGAGCAGCAGCGCATCCTCAAGGGATCGCTCAACCAGCGCAATGATCAGATATCGAAGCTCCTGTCGGCGCTGCAGCGCATGGGTCGAAATCCACCGCCGGTGCTGATCACGCAGCGCGAGGACGCACTGCAGATGGTGCGCAGCGCCATGCTGCTATCGGCGGCGTTTCCCGAGCTGGGCACCCAGGCGAAAGCACTTACAGCGAGGCTCACCGAGCTGGTGCGCGTGATGACCGAGATCCGTACGCAGCGCGACGACCTGCGCACCGAGATGACACGCCTCGGCGATGCGCGCACGCGGCTGGCCGGGCTGATGGAAGAGAAAAAGGTCACGCTCGACGCGCGCCAGTCGGAGCTGAAGCAGATGCGCACGGCCGCGGCCGACATCTCGCGCAACGTCAACGACCTCAACGAACTCATCTCGAAGCTCGACCAGGCGGTCAAGAACAACACCGGGCTCGGGGCCTACGACGAGCAGCGGAAGCAGGCGGCGGCCAACATTACCCCAAACATTACACCGAATTCACCTCCAGTCATCGCGCCGAACTCCCCCGCCGCGCTTCCCGAGATGTCCAAAGCGCCGCCCAAAAACGCCCCGGGCGCAACGTCGCAGAAGGGCACTGACTTCGTCGAGCTGTCGCCGAGCGCGACGCTTGGCAGCCCCGGCCGAATTAAGCCTGAGATCGCATTTTCCGAAGCAAATGGGCGATTACCGATGCCTGCCCAGGGCCGACAGGTGCTAGGCTTCAGCGAGAAAACCCAGTTCGGCGGTCAGTCAAAAGGTATTGTGCTCGAAACTCGCCAAGGTGCCCAAGTCACGTCACCTTGCGATGGTTGGATCGTTTACGCTGGTGAGTTTCGGAGCTATGGGCAACTCTTGATAATCAACGCGGGCGGCGGCTATCATGTGCTCCTCGCGGGCCTGTCGCAGATCGATGTTCAACCTGGCCAATTCGTTCTCGCTGCCGAACCGGTCGGAACAATGAGCGGCTGGGCGCAACAGGCTCAACCCGCAGCTTCAAACAACGCCCCCGTCCTCTATGTGGAATTTCGCAAGGATGGGAAGCCTATAGACCCCGACCCATGGTGGGTGGCGGGTCATCGAAAGGTGCAAGGATAATGCGCAAGACGGAATTCGCATTCTGGACGTTCCTCTTGATGACCGGCCTCGCCGGCGCCACGACGCTTCTGAACGTCACGCGCTCTTATTCGGCGACCTCGGAAAACTCTGAGCTCTATCGGCAGCTCGATCTATTCGGCGACGTGCTCGAACGGGTGCGCTCCGATTACGTCGAGAAACCCGATGACACGATGCTGATCGAGTTCTGCCATCAACGGCATGCTCTCGGCGCTCGACCCGCACTCCTCCTACCTCAGCCCCAAGAACTACCGCGACATGCAGGTGCAGACGCGGGGCGAGTTCGGCGGCCTCGGCATCGAGGTCACGATGGAGAACGGCATCGTGAAGGTGGTGTCGCCCATCGACGACACGCCCGCCTCCAAGGCCGGCCTGCAGGCGAACGATCTCGTCACCCACCTCGACGGCGAACAGATCGTCGGCCTGACGCTGGAGCAGGCGGTCGAGAAGATGCGCGGCCCGGTGAACACGCCGATCTCGCTGACCATCGTTCGCAAGGGCGTTGACGATCCATTCGACGTGAAGGTCACGCGCGACATCATCCGCATCAACGCGGTGAAGGCTCATAACGAGAAGGACGTCGCCTACATCAAGGTGACGACCTTCAACGAGCAGACGCACGCCAACCTGGTGAAGGCGATCGAGAACGCCAAGAAGACGATCGGCAAGGACCTCAAGGGTTACGTCATCGACCTTCGCAACAACCCGGGCGGTCTGCTCGATCAGGCGATCGCCGTCTCCGACGACTTCCTGGAACGCGGCGCCGTGGTTCTCACCAAAGGCCGCAACAACGAGGAAACGCAGCGCGCCCAGGCTCACCCTGGCGATCTGACCGACGGCAAGAAGGTCGTCGTGCTGATCAACGGCGGCTCGGCCTCGGCCTCGGAAATCGTCGCCGGCGCCCTGCAGGACCACAAGCGGGCCACCATCGTCGGCACGCGCTCGTTCGGCAAAGGCTCGGTGCAGACGATCATCCCGCTCGGCGCCAACGGCGCGATCCGGCTCACGACGGCCCGCTATTACACGCCGTCGAACCGCTCGATCCAGGCCAAGGGCATCGATCCGGACATCGTCGTCGAGCAGGAGTTGCCCGACGAGCTGAAGAAGAAGGCGGCAGCCGCCGAGAAGGAGCGTGGCGAAGCCAGCTTGCGCGGCCATCTCCGCAATCCGGAGAACGGCAAGAGCGAGGACGGCAAAGAGGTGAAGGAGACCTCCGGTTCGTCGGCCTACGTGCCCAAGGAGCCCGAGAAGGACGTGCAGCTGCAGTATGCGCTGTCGTTCCTGCGCGGCACCGCGACCGACGGCAAGACGGCCGGTGCCACGATCCCGGTGCCGAGCACGACGCCGGGCGATGCCAACAAGGAAAAGGCAAAGGAGTAAGACTGGGCCCGACCGGGCAGTCTTAAACCCTGGCAAGCTATAGATGGGCGCCGTTTCGGCGCCCATCTTCGTTTGTGCCCCACCACGCTCCAGACCGGAATCCCCCTATGCGTAGCTCCCCCGCCCCCGGCTACCGTCCTTGCGTCGGCATCACCGTCATCAATCCCGCCGGTCTCGTCTGGGTCGGCCGCCGCGCCGACGCCGGTGGCGAGGAGGAGGGCCGCGGACAGTGGTGGCAGATGCCCCAGGGCGGCATCGACGCCGACGAGGCCCCGGCCGACGCCGTGCTGCGCGAGCTGATCGAGGAGACCGGCATGCGCACGGTCAAAATCCTCGGGGAGACAAGCGGTTGGCTGCGCTACGACCTGCCGCCGGAGCTTGCCGGCAAGTCGTGGGGCGGACGCTATAAGGGCCAGGAGCAGAAGTGGTTCGCGGTGCGCTTCCTCGGCGATGAGAGCGAGATCGACATCAACCCGGCGACCGGCCACAAGGCCGAGTTCACCGAGTGGCGTTGGGTACCCCTCGCCGAGGTCGCCGACCTCATCGTGCCGTTCAAGCGCGAGGTCTACGTGCAGGTGGTCGAAGCTTTCGCCTCTTACGCCCGACCGATGCGCTGACGCATCAGTCGCCACGGTGACGCAAAGTTATACAAATAACGACATAGAATGGCTGGATTTTCCGGCTTATAATTGGACGTGATTCGACTGTTAATAACCTGTTAACAAGTCTGACTGCTATGCCACCTCCGTCTGCCCACACCGAAACCTACGCTTCGCCGCTGCCGCTTCGTCCCTGCGTGGGCATCGTGCTGTTCAATCCGCAAGGTCTGGTTTGGGTGGGTCGCCATCGTCCCAAATGGGCCGCGATGCGCGAGAGCTACGTCGGCGATCAGGTCTGGCAGATGCCCCAGGGAGGCATCGAGCCGCGCGAGCCGTCGCGCGAAGCCGCCTTCCGGGAGCTGCGTGAGGAGACGGGCGTGCGCAACGCCTCGTTGATCGGCGAAATCCCCGGCTGGTTGACCTATGAGCTACCGCGCGAACTGCTCGGCATCGCCCTCAAGGGCAAATATGCCGGCCATCGCCTGCGCTGGTACGCCATGCGCTTCGAGGGCGACGAGAGCGAGATCGACATCGGTCCCAAGGGCTCGATGAAGCCCGAGTTTGACGCCTGGAAGTGGGTGCCGCTGGCCGCCGTTCCGACGCTCGCCGTCGACTTCCGCCGCTCCGTCTACGAGGAAGTGGCACAGGAGTTCGCCCATTTCGCGCGGCGCCGCGCGGCGCCGAGCACGACTCTCGACGCGGTCTTCTCGAAGTAGGCCCTAAGCGGCCTTCAGCTGTAGACGCTTCAGCACGTCGAGCAGCGTCTCCGCCATCATCCGCGCGTGGTCGTCCTTGGCTTCGGCAACCTGCGCCTCGGCAAGCTGCAGTTCGCTGGCGAGCCGTGCGCCTTCCAGCTCCTCGACCGGCATTGCGATCTGCGCGAGCACCGTAAGGCGCGCAGGATCGGCCTCGGCGACGCCCTTCTTGACCAGCAGGCGCTGGCGGCCTTGCGGCAGCGTCACATCCAGGATGCCGGGGCGCAGCGTGGAAATGAATGGCGAATGCCCGGCGAGCACGGCGAAGTCGCCCTCCATGCCGGGGACGACCACTTGCGAGGCCTCGCCGGAGAACACGAGGCGCTCGGGCGTCACCAGCTCGAAATTGAAAGTCGCTGCCATTTGCTAGCCTATTCCTGTCAGTCGTCGGCGCCGTTGTCGCCGCCGGTCTTGGCGCGCACATCCTCGACGGTCTGCAGCTTCGTCCCGCAGAACGGGCAGAAGAAGAGCGGGTGGTCAACCATACCCGGCTCCTCGTCCTCGAGGTCGATGAGGCCCACCGACATGTAGAGCACGCCATCCTCGCCGACGGTGAGCAGCGGCTCGAACTCTTCGCCGCTCATCGCGTCCTTGAGCTCGCCGCAGCAGGAGCCGAAGCTCTGCGATGCGCCGGGTGCGTCCACCATTTCCGTCGTCCTTATCGCGGGGCCCGCAGGCCCGGTTCAGTGATCAGGCGGCTTCGGCGAGCTTTTCGGCCTTTGCCTTGGCTTCGTCGATGGTGCCGACCATGTAGAACGCCTGCTCGGGCAGGTGGTCGTAGTCGCCGTTGCAGAGGCCCTTGAAGGCCTTGATCGTGTCTGCGAGCGGGACAAACACGCCTGGCGAGCCGGTGAACACCTCGGCGACGTGGAACGGCTGCGACATAAAACGCTCGATCTTGCGGGCGCGGGCGACGATCATCTTGTCGTCCTCGGAGAGCTCGTCCATGCCGAGAATGGCGATGATGTCCTGCAGGGCCTTGTAGCGCTGCAGGATCTGCTGCACTTGGCGGGCCACCTGATAGTGCTCCTCGCCGACGATGCGCGGGTCGAGCATGCGCGAGGTGGAGTCGAGCGGGTCGACCGCCGGGTAGATGCCCTTCTCGGAGATGGCGCGCGACAGAACGGTCGTCGCGTCGAGATGTGCGAACGACGTTGCCGGAGCGGGGTCGGTCAAGTCGTCGGCCGGCACGTAGATGGCCTGCACCGAAGTGATCGAGCCCTTTTGCGTCGTGGTGATGCGCTCCTGCAGGGCGCCCATGTCGGTCGCCAGCGTCGGCTGATAGCCCACGGCCGAAGGAATACGGCCGAGAAGGGCCGACACTTCGGAGCCCGCCTGCGTGAAGCGGAAGATGTTGTCGACGAAGAACAGCACGTCCTGGCCCTGGTCGCGGAAGTACTCGGCGACCGTGAGGCCGGAGAGCGCGACGCGCATGCGGGCGCCCGGCGGCTCGTTCATCTGGCCGTACACAAGGGCGCACTTGGAGCCCTTGGTCGAACCGTTGTTCTTCTTCGGGTCGAGGTTGACGTTCGAACTCGATCATCTCGTGATAGAGATCGTTGCCCTCACGCGTGCGCTCGCCGACGCCGGCGAACACCGAGTAGCCGCCGTGGGCCTTGGCGACGTTGTTGATGAGCTCCATGATCAGCACGGTCTTGCCGACGCCGGCACCGCCGAACAGGCCGATCTTGCCGCCCTTAGCATACGGCGCGAGCAGGTCGACGACCTTGATGCCCGTGACGAGGATCTGCGCCTCGGAGGCCTGATCGGCGAACGACGGAGCCGGAGCGTGGATCGGGCGCCGTTCGCTCGTCTTGACGGGGCCGGCCTCGTCGACCGGCTCGCCGATGACGTTGATGATGCGGCCCAGCGTTTCCTCGCCGACCGGCACGGTGATCGGACCGCCAGTATCGCGAACTTCCTGACCGCGCACGAGACCTTCGGAAAAGTCCATGGCGATGGTGCGCACGGTGTTCTCGCCGAGGTGCTGAGCGACCTCGAGCACCAGGCGGTTGCCCTGGTTGGTGGTCTCTAGCGCGTTAAGAATAGCCGGCAGGTCCCCGTCGAACTGCACGTCGACGACGGCGCCCGTGACTTGGCGAATGCGACCAACTGACTTTGCCATTTTAGTCTCCAACAGATGAGTTTCAGCCGACCGACAGCGTGACGGGGATGTTCCCGCGCGTCGCCTTCGAGTACGGACAGATTTCGTGGGCGTCCTTGATCAAGGCCTCGAGCTTGTCCTTGTCGGCGCCCGGGATCGAAAGCTTGATATCGGATTTCAACCCGAAGCTTGTCGCGTCTTTGTCGATAGTGATTGCGCACGTGACCTTGGCGGCCTGGCCGTCGAGGCCGTGTTTCTTTGCCAGCAGCAGGACAGCCTGACCAAAGCAGGACGACCAGCCGAGCGCCAAAAGCTGCTCGGGGTTGTGCCCTTCGCCCGATCCGCCCATGTCCTTCGGCAACGCCATCGCCAATGCGAGCTTGCCCTCGTCCAAGACGGCGCGGCCGTCCCGGCCACCCTTTGTCGTCGCTGTTGCCGTATAAGCCATATCGCCTCCTAGAGCGCGTCAGCGCCCGAGATGATTTCAATGAGCTCTTTGGTGATCATGGCCTGGCGCGTGCGGTTGTAGCGCAGCGTCAGCTTGTCGATCATCTCGCCGGCATTGCGCGTCGCACTATCCATGGCGCTCATCTGCGCGCCGTAGAAGGAGGCGACGTTCTCCAGGAGCCCGCGGAAGATCTGCGTCGAGATGTTGAGCGTCACGAGATCACCGAGCACTTCTTCCTCGGAGGGCTCGTACTCATGGATTGCTTCGGCGTTGCCTGAGCCCTGCGGCTTGGCCGCGGGAAGCTTGGCCGGGATAAGCTGCAGGGCCGTCGGCTTCTGCGCGATGACGCTTTTGAACTCCGAGAAGTAGAGCGTGGCCACGTCGAACTCACCCGCCTCGTAGAGAGCGAGCAGCTTCTGCGCGATGTTGTCGGCGTGCGCGAAGGTGAGTTGGCGGATACCGCGCAGATCGACGCGATCGACGTAGTAGTTGCCGAACTCGCGGCGCATCGCCTCGGCGCCTTTGCGACCGACCATGATCATCTTGACGGTCTTGCCGTTGGCGAGCAGCCGCTGCGCATCCTGACGCGCGAGCTTCGAGATGTTTGTGTTGAAGCCGCCAGCCAGACCGCGCTCGCCGGTCATGACGATCATCAGGTGCACCTGGTCGCGCCCTGTGCCGACGAGCAGCGGCGAAGCGCCCTTGTCGGTGACGCGCGAGCCGAGGCTCGCCATCATCTGATCCATGCGGTCGGCGTAGGGACGCGCGGCGGTCGCTACTTCTTGCGCGCGCCGAAGCTTCGCCGCGGCGACCATCTGCATCGCCTTGGTGATCTTACGCGTCGCCTTCACGGAGGTGATGCGGTTTCTGAGGTCTTTTAAGCTCGGCATCGGGCCGCGGCTTCCTTCTTGCCTATCCTGCGAGCGGGCGCTAGCGCCGGCCCGCTTACGCCGTGAAGCCCTTCGCGAACTTGTCGAGGAAAGCGACGAGCTTCTTCTCGGTCTCCGGCGACAGCGCCTTCTCGGTGCGGATCGATCCGAGAATGTCGCCGCCATCGGTGCGCAGCAGGCGCAGCAGGTCCTGCTCGAACTTGGTCACCGAGGCGACCGGAACGGCATCGAGATAGCCGCGCGTGCCGGCGAAAATGACCGCAACCTGCTCTTCCATCTTCAGCGGCGAGAACTGCGGCTGCTTCAAGAGTTCGGTGAGACGCGCGCCGCGGGCGAGCATCTTCTGCGTCGCCGCGTCGAGGTCGGAGCCGAACTGGGCGAAGGCGGCCATCTCGCGATACTGCGCGAGCTCGCCTTTGATCTTGCCGGCCACTTGCTTCATGGCCTTGGTCTGCGCCGAAGAGCCGACGCGCGACACCGACAGACCGACGTTCACGGCCGGACGGATGCCCTGATAGAAGAGATCGGTCTCGAGGAAGATCTGGCCGTCGGTGATCGAGATCACGTTGGTCGGGATGTAGGCCGACACGTCGTTGGCCTGCGTCTCGATGACGGGGAGTGCCGTCAGCGATCCGGCGCCGTGTTCGTCGTTGAGCTTGGCCGCGCGCTCGAGCAAGCGCGAGTGGAGATAGAACACGTCGCCTGGATAGGCTTCGCGGCCCGGCGGGCGGCGCAGCAGCAGCGACATCTGGCGGTAGGCGACGGCCTGCTTGGAGAGGTCGTCATAGGCGATCACGGCGTGCATGCCGTTGTCGCGGAAGTATTCGCCCATGGTGCAGCCGGTGAACGGCGCCAGGTACTGTAGCGGAGCCGGCTCGGAGGCGGTCGCGGCAACGACGATCGAATATTCCAGCGCGCCGTTCTCTTCGAGAACCTTGACGAACTGGGCGACGGTCGAGCGCTTCTGGCCGACGGCCACGTACACGCAGTAGAGCTTGGCCTTTTCGTCGCCGCCGGCGTTGATCGACTTCTGATTGAGGATGGTGTCGAGAATGATGGCGGTCTTGCCGGTCTGACGGTCGCCGATGATCAGCTCGCGCTGGCCGCGGCCGACGGGGATCAACGCGTCCACCGCCTTGAGGCCGGTTGCCATCGGCTCATGCACCGACTTGCGCGGCAGAATGCCGGGCGCCTTCACGTCGACGCGCATCATCTTGTCGTACTGGATCGGGCCCTTGCCATCGATCGGATTGCCGAGTGCGTCGACGACGCGGCCGAGCAGGCCCTTGCCGACCGGGACTTCGACGATGGCGCCCGTACGCTTGACGGTGTCGCCTTCCTTGATGCCGCGGTCGTCGCCGAAGATCACGCAGCCGACGTTGTCGGCCTCAAGGTTGAGGGCCATGCCGCGCACGCCGCCCGGAAACTCGACCATTTCGCCCGCCTGGACGTTGTCGAGACCGTAGACGCGAGCAATGCCGTCACCGACAGACAGCACTTGGCCGATTTCGGAAACCTCGGCTTCCTTGCCGAAATTCTTGATCTGGTCCTTGAGGATCGAGGAGATCTCTGCGGCCCGGATTTCCATACTTGCCTCTTCCCTTACAGCGCTTTGTCGTTTGTGGGGCGGCGCATCCAAGCGCCGGCCGGCCTTCGCAAAAACGGCCGCAGGATAGACCCGCGGCCAGCATCCTCGATCAGCCGGTTCCCTTCAGCACGACTTTCAGGTTCATCAGTTTCGTCCGCAGCGAGGAATTGAACATGCGGCTGCCAACCTTGACCACCAGGCCGCCGAGCAGCGAGGGGTCGACCTTGGGGTCAAGCCGCACGTCCTTGCCGTAGGACGCCTTGAGCGTAGCTTTCAGCGCGGCGAGTTGCTCGTCGTTGAGCGGCGTCGCCGACTGCACTTCAGCCGTCATCTCGCCGCGGTGAAGCGCGAGCTGCTGGCGGAAACCTTTGATCATGTCCTCGGCGGCGAACAGGCGCCGATTGCGCGTCACCACCTTGAGGAAGTTGCCGGTCGTGGCGCCGATTGACGCCCAATCCATGACGGCGCCGAGCGCGCGCTCCTGCTCCTCGGCGGCGAACGCCGGGCTCCTGACAAGCCGGTTGAGCTCAGGGCTGCCGTCCAGCATCGCCTGGAATTTGCCGAGGTCTTGGTCGACCGTATCGAGCTCGTTCTGCTCGCGGGCGAGATCGAAAAGGGCCGAGGCGTAGCGCCCCGAAACACCCGACGTCATTTGATTGTCCGTTGCCACTTCAAACGCTCTCGCCGGCGGCCATGACAGGGGCTCCGGGCCAGATTTGGCTGCCCCGCACCCTCCCCCGCATTGAGGAAATTCGGTCGCACACGAGGCGGCCGTGAGCGTCGTAGCCCCGCCACCCCTGGAAGTGCGCCGGTTCTCTAACATGCACCGCGCAGGGCTTCAACGGGGGATAGACGCCGGAATGCCGCATACAGCCGACCGGCGCGGCTCTTTTTTTTGAAGATGAACGGGAGCTGCACGTCCCCTTCAGAACGGGTTCAGGCCAGAAAGTATTGAATGCCCCTCATCGCCGGTGAGGCAACCGGCAACGAAACGAAACCGAGAGATCGGGCTAGGGGAAGCAAATGACCATTTCGCGTAAGTTTACCTCGGTCGCCACGGCCATCGCGCTTGCCGTGACGAGCCTCGGGACCCTGACCACTGCCGCCAGCGCCCACGACGGCTACCGCGGATACGGCGGCGGCGGTCGCCACTACTCGCGCGGCTACGACGGCGGCTATCGCGGCGACCACGGCTACCGCGGCGGTCGCGACCGCTACTACGGCCGCAAGAAGAGGAACAACACCGGCAAGTACGTCGCCATCGGCGCCGCAGCCCTGATGCTCGGCATCATCGCTTCGGAGGCTTCGCGCCGCTAGTCGCGGCGCTACCAGATACTGCATTGATTTTGGCTGTGCGCTCCCACCCTCGCGCCAGTCGGGCCGGACCTTCCCCCCAGGTCCGGCCCTTTTTATTTGGCGGGCTGCACGAAAGATCAAAGCGATATCAGCTGTCCGCTTTGGGCAAGCGGAAGAGGTCCTGCCCCTCAACGTTGACAATGCACACGTGTCGCTTAATCTCGCTGCCAGTGCGCTCTGGGGCGCCACCTGTCCGCGGCAAGGGAGCTGGCTCCCACCCATTCGAAGGCACGGCTTCGCTCGATCCCTTCTTCCGGCCTGTCTCAGCGGACATCAGGCGATACGGAAGGAAGGTTCCCCATGAGCCGCACGCTCACTCCCGATTCCTCTCTCGAAACGCTCAAGAAAGAAGCCAAGCGCTGGCTCAAAGCGCTACGCGCCGGCGATGAGCAGGCTCGCCAACGCCTTGTCGCGGCCACGCCTGCCGCCACAGCCAATCCGAGCTTGCGCGACGTGCAATTGGCAGTGGCGCGCGAACATGGTCTCTCCGGATGGGCCGCGCTGAAAACAGCGCTCGATGATCTGGCGATGGCGCGCCGCAGTACCGCCGAACGCGTCGACATCGTGCTGCGCTCTGCTTGGGGCGGCGATCCGACCGCAGCCGCGCGCATCCTGGGACGGTGGCCGGAGATTGCCACCCACGATATCTACATTGCCGCGGCCACGGGACGCCTCGCCGAGGTCGAACGCCGCCTTGATGCCGATCCTGCCGCCGCCACCCGCAAGGGCGGACCACTCGACTGGGAGCCATTGCTCTATGTTGCCTACGCGCGCCTACCAGGCGGCGATGGGCTCGCGCTCGATCTGGCAAGGACCCTGCTCGATCATGGCGCCGACGCGAATGCGCAGTTCGACGATGGTTGGGGCAATCCGTTCAAGGTCCTCACCGGCGTGATCGGCCAGGGCGAAGGCGACAAGCCGCCCCATCCGCAGGCAAACGAGCTGGCCCTGCTGCTGATCGAGCGCGGCGCTGATCCCTACGACTCGCAGGCGCTCTACAACACCTCGATCACACGTGACGATACGACGTGGCTCGACTTTCTCTGGACGTGGTCCGAGCGGCGTGACCGATTGGGGAAGTGGCGGGAGAAAGCGTGGAAGATCGGCGGCAACGTTCCGACCAGTGCGCTCGACTATCTGCTCGGCAACGCCGTCGCGTTCAATCACCTCAGACGGGCCGAATGGCTGTTGATGCATGGTGCCAATGCCGATGGGGTACATGCATATTCGAACCGGCCGTTGCGTGAGGAAGCGCTCATCTATGGCCACGCTGCCATGGCCGAGCTGCTCGTGCGCCATGGTGCCAACGCACCACCACTGGATGGCCAGACGGCATTCCAGGCGGCCTGCATGCGGCTCGATCGCGATGCAGCCCGCAGGCTGGCTGATCAACATCCGGAATGCCTGCACAATCCGGCTCCCATGCTGACTGCAGCGCGCCAGGGACGAGCGGACGTTGTCGCGCTGCTGCTCGAGATCGGCATGGACGTCGATATCGCCGACGGGATCGAGCAGCGCGGGCTTCAGGTCGCCGTCGCCGGCGGGTCGCTGGAGGTGGTCAAGCTGCTGGCCGCCCATGGCGCCGATATCGACCGGCCCACGACGAGCTTCGGCGGCGGGGCGATGGGATATGCAGCCCATTTTGATCGCCGCGAGATCGCCGCCTTCCTCATGCCGCTCAGTCGCGATGTGTTCGAGCTCACCTATCTCGGGATGGCGGAGCGTCTGCGCGAGCTGTTTGCCGAGGATCCTCAGCTCGCCAACGCGGTGGCCACAAAAGCTGGCATCACACCGCTTTTCTGCCTGCCGGACGACGAGGATGCGGCTGTCGAGATGACAACGCTGCTCATTGCCAATGGCGCTGACCCACGTTTCGTGAACAAGGACGGCCTGACCGCAGAGCAGGCCGCACGAAGACGCGGATTGATCGATGCCGCCGATTTCATGGCTAGTGGCGAGACGGATTGAGGGCGACGGTGCCCTACAGAAAGCTGTAGGGGTCGATGTCGACGGTGAGCTTGATGTCGCCTTTGAGGGGCGGCAGGTCGGCGAGCCAGGCGCGCAGGTACGCCTGCACGTCGATCTCGCGCGGCGCCTTGACCAGCAAACGCCAGCGATGCCGGCCGCGAATGACCGCGAGCGGCGCCTCGGCCGGGCCTAAAACCTCGATCTTGTCAGATCTGGGAGCCCGATGGGCGATGTCGCGGGCGACGAGCTGCGCGGTTTCCTTGTCGCGCGCGGCGACGACCAGCGCCACGAGCCGCCCGTACGGCGGCAGTAGGCCTTTGCGGCGATTGGCGATCTCGCGCTCCAGGAAGGCCTCGCGGTCGCCGGAGATGATGGCCTCCATCACCGGATGATCGGGCATGTGCGTCTGCACGAAGCCGCGGCCCAGCGCCAACGCGCGGCCGGCGCGGCCCGTCACCTGATGCAGCAGCTGGAACGTGCGCTCGCCGGCGCGCGGGTCGGCGCCCTGCGCCAGGCCGAGGTCACCATCGACGATGCCGACAGTAGCGAGGTTGGGGAAGTGGTGGCCCTTGGCCACCATCTGCGTGCCGATGACGATGTCGATGCCGCCCGCCTCGATATTGCGGATCATGTCGCGCATCTCGGTCAATCCGGGCACGAGGTCGGACGACAGCAGGGCGACGCGCGCCTGCGGGAAACGCTCGGCGACTTCCTCGGCCACGCGCTCAACGCCAGGGCCGCAGGCGACGAGCGAGCCCGGCTCGGCGCACTTGGGGCACTTCTCCGGCATCGGAAGCGAGAACCCGCAGTGGTGACAGTGCAGCTTGCCGCGGAATCGATGCTCGACCAGCCATGCGGTGCACTGCGGACATTCGATGCGGTGCCCGCAGGAGCGGCACAGGGTCAGCGGTGCGTAGCCGCGCCGGTTGAGGAACAGCAGCGACTGCTGCCCGGCGGCCATGGTTTCGGCGACCGCATCCGCCAGCACCGGCGACAGCCATTTGCCTTTGTCCGGCGGCGTCTGACGCAGGTCAATGGCGGTGACGTCCGGCAGCTGGGCGCCAGAATACCGCCCCGGCAGAACGACGTGGCGGTAGCGGCCGGTGCGCGCGTTGACGTGCGTCTCGATCGATGGCGTCGCCGAGGCGAGGATGACCGGAAAGCCGCCGAGGTTGCCGCGCACCACCGCCATGTCGCGCGCCTGGTAGTGCACGCGGTCGTCCTGCTTGAAGCCGGCGTCGTGCTCCTCGTCGACGATGACGAGCCCCAGATCGCTGAACGGTAGGAACAGCGCCGAGCGCGCCCCGACGATGACGCGCGCTTCGCCCGTCGCCGCCTGCTTCCAGACGCGGCCGCGTTCCGGGCCCGACAACGCCGAGTGCCATTCAACGGGCGCACAGCCGAAGCGCCCTCGGAAGCGGCGCATGAACTGATCGGTGAGCGCGATTTCCGGCAGCATGATCACAGCCTGCTGCCCGCGCTCCAGCGTGCGCGCCACCGCTTCGAAATAGACCTCGGTCTTGCCGGAGCCGGTGACGCCGTCGAGCAGCGTCGTCGAGAAGTTGCCGCCGTCGACGGCGGAGCGCAGCGCATGCACGGCCGCGGCCTGCTCCTCGCCGAACTCGGTGACGCGATGGTGCGGATCGGGCTGCGGCGGTCGCTTGTCTGGGATGGCCACCTCGACGAGGTTGCCGGAGGCGACGAGCCCGTCGACGACGCCCGACGAGCACTCGGCCGCCAGCGCCAGCGCCGCCTTGGCGCGGATGGCCCCGTCGCCGGCGATCTCCAGCGCCCGCTTGCGCGCCGGCGTCATGCGCGGCGGCTCGGCCGCGCCTTCGACCAGCGTCACGCCGAAGCGCGGCTTGGTGGGCTCGAACACGGCGCGGGCGCTCATCATCATGCGCACCGTCATGCCCAGCGGCGCCAGCGTGTACTTGGCGATCCACTCGGCAAAGCGCAGCGTGATGGTCGGCAGCGGCGGCACGTCGAGCCGCGCGGTGATGGTCTTCAGCTTCTTGGGATCGACGGGCTTGCCCGGCTCGCCGCCGGGCCATTCACCGCCTTGTCCCACACGACGCCGATGCGGCTCTGCGGGCCGAACGGCACCAGCACGAAGCAGCCGGGCTCCAGCTCCAGCCCCTCGGGAACGAGATAGTCGTACGTCTGGTCGAGCGCGACGGCGAGCACAACCGGCGCCAGCTGCGTGCCGGCGCGTGCTTCCATCTCCAGCGGCTCGAACAGGCTGTGCATCGGCGGCGGCGACCCTCAAGCGGAACGAAATTCGAATCGATCGGTGAACGTAAGCGGGTGCAGCGGCGACCCCAAGGCGTTCGCGCGGGCCGCAATGCCGGCCAGCATTGGATGAGTGGGCGGCAACGACAATATAGCTTGCCGATACCACAGATTAACCGGGGATCGAGAGCCGCCCGGTATGGTGGCGCGGCTGCCGAGCCGTGCAGCCCCATCCCCGAGGGACGCGTTGCCGCATGGAATATAAGGACTACTACAAGATCCTCGGTGTCGAGCGCGGCGCCACGCAGGATGACATCAAGCGCGCCTATCGCAAGCTCGCGCGCACGCTTCACCCCGATATCAATAAAGAGCCGGGCGCCGAGGCGAAGTTCAAGGACTTGGGGGAAGCCTACGAGGTTCTCAAGGACCCTGAGAAGCGCACCGCCTACAACGAGCTCGGCGCCAACTGGAAGCAGGGTCAGGACTTCCGTCCGCCGCCGAATTGGGACCAGGGCTTCGAGTTCAGCGGCGGCGGCTACACGAACGCCGACAGCGCGCAGTTCAGCGACTTCTTCGAGGGCCTGTTCGGACAGGCGCAAGCGGGACGCGGCCGAGGTGGTTTCGGCGGCGGCGCCCGTCGCGAATACCACGCTCAGGGCGAGGATCATCACGCCAAGGTCGTCATCGACCTGCGCGACGCCTACACGGGCGCCAAGCGCGCGATCACACTGCGCGTGCCGGAAGTCGACGACGCAGGTCACGTGGCGGTCAAGGATCGCACGCTGAATGTCACCATCCCCAAGGGCGTGCGCGAAGGTCAGCACATCCGCCTTGCCGGACAGGGCTCGCCCGGCGTGGGCAAGGGCCAACCGGGCGATCTCTATCTCGAGGTGCAGTTCGCGCCCGACCCGCTGTTCAAGGTCGAAGGCAAAGACGTCTATCTCGACCTGCCGGTGACGCCGTGGGAAGCGGCGCTCGGCGCCAGCGTGAAGGCGCCGACGCCGGAAGGCGCCGTGATGCTCAAGATCCCGCCGGGTTCGACCAAGGGCCGCACCATGCGCCTCAAGGGCAAGGGCATCCCCGGCAATCCGCCGGGCGACATGCACGCCATCCTAAAAATCGAAACGCCGCCGGCCGACACCGACAAGGCGAAGGAAATCTACCAGAACATGGAGCGCGAGCTTCCGTTCAATCCGCGCGCCGGCATGGGAGTATAAAGCGATGCCAGCAAACCCAACGCAATCCGTCGTCATCCTTGATGATGCCGAGGAGATCACGCTCGCCGACCTGTCGCGTGCATGCCGCGTGCATGCCGAGTGGGTTATGGAGCTGGTCGAGGAAGGCGTCGATCGAACCGCGCGGAAAAGGCGGCCCGCAATGGCGATTTGCCGCCACGACCGTCGTGCGCGTGCAAAAGGCCCAGCGCCTGCACAGCGATCTCGGCATCAACCTGCCCGGCGTTGCGCTCGCGTTGCAGCTGCTCGACCGCATCGAGACGCTCGAGGCGCGCATGCGGCAGTCGTCGCGCGGCGAGGCCGAGGACGCCGATTAACCGATTGCGGCGTCGAATTGGCTAGCGTCGGTTCGATGCTGGATGAAACCGCCGAGCTCGAGCTGCCGCTGAGCGCCGACCTGGAGCGCGCCGTCGCCGCTTGGCTGGCGCACCTGCAGCACGAGCGCGGCCATGCCGACAAAACGCTCGAAGCCTATGCGCGCGACGTGCGCCAATTCCTCGGCTTCGTGGCCCAACAGCTCGGCTATGCGCCATGCCTCGCCGATCTCGCCAAGCTCGACCTGAAGGCTTTCCGCGGCTTTCTCGCCTCGCGCCGCCGCTCGGCGCGCGTCAGCCGCTCGTTGGCGCGCTCGCTGTCGGCGCTGCGGCAGCTGTTCCGCTGGCTCGAAGCGCAGAACCTGGTCGAGAACCGCAAAATCCTGCAGCTCGCCATGCCGAAGGTGCCGCATTCGGTACCCAAGCCTCTGACAGTCGGCAAAGCCGCCGGCGTTGTCGATGCCGGCCCCGGCGCCGAGCTCGACTGGGTGCTCGCCCGCGATGCTGCCGTGCTGATGCTGCTCTACGGCTCGGGCCTGCGCATCGCCGAGGCGCTGAGCATAAGAGCGAAGGACGCGCCGACGCCCGATCGCGACGTACTGCGCATCAAGGGCAAGGGCGGCAAGGAACGCCTCGTGCCGGTGCTCCCTGTCGTGCGCGAGGCCGTCGCCCGCTACCTGCAGCTCTGCCCTATCCGCTGGAGCCCGACGAGCCGATGTTCCGCGGTGCTAAGGGCGGACCGCTGTCGCCGCGCCTCATCCAGCTCGCCATGGAGCGGCTGCGCGAGTCGCTGGATTTGCCGGCCACCGCGACGCCGCACGCGCTGCGCCACTCGTTCGCCACGCACCTGCTTTCGGCCGGCGGCGACCTGCGGCAGATCCAGGAATTGCTCGGTCACGCCTCGCTGTCGACCACGCAGGCGTACACCGAGGTTGATCGCGATCGGCTGCTCGCCGTTTATGACGCAGCACATCCGCGCTCCTGAAGTCCCCCGCGAATTCAGCCGCTTAGAAATAGCCCTGGAAATATCGACCTAATTTTGCCTCTTTTTTTCGGCGGGTCGGGGATCACCCCCGTCCGCACCGGAGTTCAGCAGTCGCATGCGTCGTTTTCCTTTGGCAGTCGCGCTCGCCGCCATGATGTTCGTCGCCCTTGCGCTCACCGGCGCCGGCGCAGCCGAAAGGGGTGAGCGGGCCGAAAAGAGCATGCCGCCGACAAATGCCGCGGCATCGACATGCTGGCCGAGACCGCCGCCAAGGATCCGCAGACCTATACGCGCATCATGGCAGAGGCCGCCGCGGCCAAGAACGCCGGCGCCATTCTGTGGAAGGTCGAGAAGGACGGCCGCCCGGCGTCCTACCTGTTCGGCACCGTGCACCTCACGGACGACCGCGTGACCAATCTTTCCCCGGCCGTAAAGGCCGGATGAAAGAGGCGAAGGTCATCGCGCTCGAAGTGTCGGACCTGTCCGAGGACGCCACGGCATCGGTGATCGCCAGTCGGCCCCGCTCGTCATGTTCACCGACGGGCGACGCCTCGACACGCTGATCTCCACCACCGAGTACGACGCCGTCAAATCGATCATCGGCCGCTCCGGCATGCCGGTCGAAATGGCGGCGGTGTTCAAGCCGTGGATCGTCAGCATGATCTTGTCGGTGTCGGACTGCGAGCGCACCAAGGTGCAGCAGGGTGCCCGCGTCCTCGATATGAAGATCGCCGAGATCGGCAAATCTCGCGGCCTGCAGGTTGTCGGCCTGGAGACCATTCCGGCGCAGCTCGAAGCGCTTGCCGCCGTGCCCGAGCAGCAGCAGGTCGACATGCTGCGTGCCAGCCTGAAATTCGCCGACCGCACCGACGATCTCATGGAGACGCTGGTGCAGCTGTATCTCAACCGCAAGATCACCGCCGCGATGCCGTTCCAGATCGCGCTGGCGAAAGAGGCCGGCGTCAGCGACCAGGCGTTCGTCGGCTATCAGGAAAAGCTGCTGACCGAGCGCAACGTGAAGATGCGCGCCGTCGCCGAGCCGCTGCTCGACAATGGCGGCGTGTTTATCGCCGTCGGCGCGCTGCATCTGCCCGGCGACAAGGGCCTCGTCGCCCTGCTGCGCGAAGGCGGCTACACCGTCTCCCCCATCGAGTAGCGTTCGACTTCACCTCTCCCATTGGGAGAGGTCGGAAGCGAATGGCAATGAGCTTCCGGGTGAGGGGTTACGCCCTCGGCCGGGAACGGACAGACAGCCGACATCCCCTCACCGCCGCTCGATGCTGCGCATCGCGTCGACCCTCCCCATGGGAGAGGTGTAGCTGCCGCAGCTCGCGCTCACATGTGGAGGGCGCGCTTGTCGACGGCGAGGGCGGCTTCCTTGACGGCTTCGGTCAGGGTCGGATGCGCATGCGTGGTGCGCGCCAGGTCCTCGGCCGAGCCGCCGAACTCCATCAGCACGGCACGGCTCGGCGATCATCTCCGAGGCGTTGGTGCCGATGATGTGCACGCCGAGCACGCGATCCGTCTCCGCATCGGCGAGGATCTTCACGAAGCCGTCGGTGACATGGTTTGCCTTGGCGCGGCCGTTGGCGGTGAACGGAAACTTGCCGGCCTTGTAGGCGATGCCCGCGGCCTTCAATTCCTCTTCCGACCTGCCGACGCTCGCCACCTCGGGTGAGGTGTAGATCACGTTCGGAATGACGCCGTAGTTCACGTGTCCCGCCTGCCCGGCGAGGATCTCGGCCACCGCCACGCCTTCGTCCTCGGCCTTGTGCGCCAGCATCGGCCCGTCGATCACGTCGCCGATGGCGTAGATGCCGGGGACGCTCGACTGATAGTGCTCATCGACGACGACACGTCCGCGGTTGTCGAGCTTCACGCCCGCTTCCGCTAGCCCGAGACCATCCGTGAACGGGACGCGGCCGATGGCGACGAGCACAACGTCCGTCTCCAACGTTTCCGCATCGCCGCCCTTCGACGGCTCGATGGTGACACTCTGCGCGCCGCCCTTCTTCTCGACGCCCGTCACCTTGTGGCCGAGCTTGAAGGTCATGCCCTGCTTTTCGAGCAGGCGCTGCAGCTGGCGCGCCACCTCGCCATCCGTGCCTGGCAGGATGCGGTCGAGATATTCGACGACAGTCACCTCAGCCCCGAGACGGCGCCACACCGAGCCGAGCTCCAGCCCGATGACGCCCGGCGCCGATCACCAGCATCCGCTTCGGCACCTTCGGCAGCGACAGCGCGCCGGTCGATGACACGACCGATTTCTCCTCGATCTCGATGCCCGGCAGCTTGGCCACGTCCGACCCGGTGGCGATGACGATCGACTTGGCTTCGATGTCCTGCTTCTCGCCGTTGATGAACGTCACCTCGACGACGCCCGGCGCCTTGATGCGCCCCGTGCCGTGAAAATGATCGACCTTGTTCTTGCGCATCAGGAAGGCGACGCCGTCGGTGTTGCCTTTGACGCCCTCGTCCTTGAAGGCGAGCATCTTGGCGAGGTCGAGCTTCGGCTTCACGTCGATGCCCATGGCGCCGAAGTGGCTGCCGGCATCCTCGAAAAGCTCCGACGCGTGCAGCATTGCCTTGGACGGGATGCAGCCGACGTTGAGGCAGGTACCGCCGAACGTCGCCCGCTTCTCGACCATCGCCACCTTCATACCGAGCTGGCTGGCGCGGATGGCGCACACATAGCCGCCGGGACCCGCCCCGATGACGATCAGATCGAAAGCGGCCACGGCCTGTTCTCCGTTCAAATTCCCAGGGGCAGCGGCGCGCCGAATGCCCAGACATATCCATATGGGTCGCGCACGCGCCCATAGCGCATCACCCAGAAGGTATCGCTTGCCGGCATGGTCACCGTGGCACCGGCCGCCGCGGCGCGGGCGATTGCCCCGTCAACCTCGAGCGGGTTTTGCAGATTGATGTGCACCGCCATGCTGCCCTTGGCGTCCGAGGACCGCGGCGCCACGTCGGTGATGTAGTCGGGGAAGTAGTCCGACAGCATGAAATGACCGCCGAACGCCGCCAGCGTCGCGTGCTGAAGGCGCGCCCCGTCCGGGGTCAGCTCCTTGTAGGCAACCTTGGCGCCGAACGCCTTCTCGTAGAAGGCGATGGCCTCGAGCCCGTTCTCTACCGTCAGGTAGACTTCGATCGACGCAGAAATGTCTTCCTCCGCCATGCTGCATGCTCGGCTGCGCCATAGTTCGCCAGAGCTCCGGCTGATATCGAGAGCGAACTTCGGTATGACACTAGAACATAGACTTGCAGTGAGATGAGAAAAAGAGCACGGGAATCTCGAACAAAACCAGAAGAAACCGCTGCGGATCTTCAAGACATTCTTTGACGCGAACAAGGAAGGCCACCGCCTCCTTGCCGTCGACAATACGGTGATCGTAGCTCAGCGCCAGATACATCATGGGGCGGGCGACGACCTGGCCGTCGCGCACCACGGCCCGCTCCTCGATGCGGTGCATGCCGAGGATACCCGACTGCGGCGCATTGAGGATCGGCGTCGACATCAGCGAGCCGTAGACGCCGCCGTTGGTGATGGTGAAGGTACCGCCCTGCATGTCTTCGATGCTGAGCTTGCCGTCGCGCGCGCGCTTGCCGTAGTCGGTAACCTGCGTCTCGATCTCGGCCAGGCTCATGCGGTCGGCTTCGCGCACCACCGGCACGACGAGGCCGCGATCGGTGCCGACGGCAACGCCGATGTGGTAGTAGTTTTTGTAGACGACCTCGTCGCCGTCGATCTCGGCGTTGACGGCCGGGATCTCTTTCAGCGCCTGCAGGCACGCCTTCACGAAGAAGCCCATGAAGCCGAGCTTCACGCCGTGGCGCTTCTCGAACAGCGCCTTGTATTCATTGCGCAGCTTCATCACCGCGCTCATGTCGACGTCGTTGAACGTCGTCAGGATGGCGGCGGTGTTCTGCGCGTCTTTGAGACGCTGCGCGATGGTCTGCCGCAACCGCGACATGCGCACGCGCTCTTCGCGCGCCGCGTCGTTGGCCGGCGAAGGGACGCGGAACTGGTGCACGGGAACGGGCACGGGCGCCAGGCCGCGCGGCGGGGGCGCAGATGCGGCGCGGCCGCGCGGCGGGCTGCTCGGCCTCGGGCTCGGGCGCTTTCGCTTTAGCGGCCGGCACATCTTCCTTGAGGATCTGACCGCGCTTGCCGGAACCGACAACGTCGGCCGCATCGATCCCGGCCTCCGCAAGCTTCTTGCGTGCCGCGGGGCTGGGCGGCATCTCGCCATTGCGCCTCGCTTTTTGCTGACGGGCGCCGGCTTGGCGCGCGGCTCGGCGCAGGTGCGGGCTTGGCGGCCGGCTTCTCGGCTTTTGCCGTCGCGGCCGCGCCGCCGTTGCTGATGGCGCCGAGCAGGGCACCGACGGCAACCGTCTGCCCCTGCACGAACTTGATCTCGCCCAGCACGCCGGACACGGGCGCAGGAACCTCGACCGTCACCTTGTCCGTTTCGAGCTCGACCAGCGGCTCGTCGGCCTTGACCGCATCACCTGCGTTCTTGAACCACTTGCCGACGATCGCCTCGGTGATGCTTTCGCCCAGGGCCGGCACGCGAATTTCAGTCGCCATCTTCGATCTCACTTCCCCGCGAAGTACATCGTAGCATCAGGTCACGTGCTTGCGTCAGCTGCCGCTTCCGCCCGTCAGCGCCGCCTCGACCAGCGTCTTCTGCTCGAAGAGGTGTTTCGACAATTGTCCCGTTGCCGTCGACGCCGACGCCGGCCGGCCTGCATATAGCGGCCGCTTGTGCTTGGCGTCGATGCGCTCCAGCACCCACGTCAGGTTCGGCTCGATGAAGCTCCAGGCGCCCATGTTCTTGGGCTCCTCCTGACACCAGATCACCTCCGCCTGCGTGAAGCGGCCGAGTTCGTGCATCAGCGCGCGCGCCGGGAACGGATACAGCTGCTCGACGCGCAGCAGATAGACGTTGTCGATGCCGGCGGCTTCGCGCGCGTCGTAAAGGTCGTAGTAGACCTTGCCCGAACACAGCACGACGCGTTTGATCTTCTCGTCGGAGACGAGCTTGATCTTCTCTTCCGGCTTGTGTTCGGCATCGTCCCACAACAGGCGATGGAACGTCGTGCCGGGGCCCATCTCGTCGAGCTTCGAGACGACGCGCTTGTGGCGAAGGAGCGACTTCGGCGTCATCAAGATCAGCGGCTTGCGGAACTTGCGGTGCAGCTGCCGGCGCAGGATGTGAAAGTAGTTGGCGGGCGTCGTGACGTTCGCCACCTGCCAGTTGTCCTCGGCGCAAAGCTGCAGATAACGCTCCAGCCGCGCCGACGAATGCTCCGGGCCCTGGCCTTCATAACCGTGCGGCAGCAGGCACACGAGGCCCGACATGCGCAGCCACTTGCGCTCGCCCGACGAAATAAACTGGTCGAACACGACCTGCGCACCGTTGGCGAAGTCGCCGAACTGCGCTTCCCACATGACGAGCGCGTTCGGCTCAGCGAGAGAGTAGCCGTACTCGAAGCCGAGCACCGCCTCCTCCGAGAGCATCGAGTTGATGACCTCGAACTTCGCCTGATCGTTGGCGACGTGCTTTAGCGGCGTCCAGCGGCGTTCGGTTTCCTGGTCGATGAGCACCGAGTGGCGCTGTGAGAACGTGCCGCGCTCGGAGTCCTGGCCCGACAGGCGCACCGGGAAACCTTCGGCCAGCAGCGCGCCGAGCGACATCTGTTCGGCCATCGCCCAGTCGATGCCTTGGCCGCTGTCGACCATCTCGCGGCGGCGCTCCAGCAACCGGCGCACGACCTTATGGGCATTGAAATCGGGCGGGATGGACGTGATGCGGCGGCCAATGATCTGCAGCCGGTCGATGTTGACGCCGGTCTCGCCGCGGCGCGCATCGTCGTCGGCGAAGCCTACGCCCGCCCAGCGGCCGTCCAGCCAATCCGCCTTGTTGGGGCGGAAACCGTCGGCGGTGGTGAATTCCTCTTCCAGATGCGCCCGGAAATCCGACTGCATGCGCTGGCTCTCCGCCAGCGGCACGACGCCCTCTTCGGCCAAGCGCTTGGTATAGATGTCGATCACCGTCGGATGCGACTTGATCGCCTTGTACATCAGCGGCTGCGTGAACATCGGCTCGTCGGCCTCGTTGTGGCCGTAACGCCGGTAGCAGAACATGTCGATGACGACCGGCTTCTGGAACTTCTGCCGGAACTCGGTGGCGATCTTGGCGACGTGCACCACGGCCTCTGGATCATCGCCGTTCACGTGGAAGATCGGCGCCTCGATCATGCGCGCGACGTCCGAGCAGTAGGGCGAGGAACGCGAGTGCCGCGGGTTGGTGGTGAAGCCGATCTGATTGTTGATGATGAAGTGGATCGAGCCGCCCGTGCGGTGACCCTTGAGCCCCGACAGGCCGAAGCACTCGGCGACGACGCCCTGGCCGGCGAACGCGGCATCGCCGTGAATGAGCAGCGGCAGCACCGGCGTGCGATCGCCCGCCGCACAGCCACGCTGATCCTGCTTGGCGCGCACCTTGCCAAGCACCACCGGATCGACAATCTCAAGATGCGAGGGGTTGGCGGTCAGCGACAGATGCACGTTGTTGCCGTCGAAGGCGCGATCCGACGACGCCCCGAGGTGGTATTTCACGTCGCCCGAACCCTCGACGTCGTCGGGCTTGAACGAGCCGCCCTTGAACTCGTGGAAGATCGCGCGCCGCGGCTTGGCCATGACGTTGGCGAGAATGTTGAGGCGCCCACGATGCGCCATGCCGATGATGATCTCCTTCACCCCCAGCTGGCCGCCGCGCTTGATGATCTGCTCCAACGCGGGAACCATCGCCTCGGCGCCATCGATGCCGAAACGCTTGGTGCCGGTGTACTTGACCTCGCAGAACTTCTCGAAGGTCTCCGTCTCGATCAGCTTGTTGAGGATGGCGCGCCGGCCCTCGGGCGTGAAGCGGATCTCCTTCTCCTCGCCCTCGATGCGATCCTGGATCCAGGCCTTCTGCGTCGGGCTGGTGATGTGCATGAACTGCGCGCCGATATGCCGGCAGTAGGTGCGGCGAAGGATGCGCAGGATCTGCCGGATCGTCGCCGTCTCCATACCGAGCACGTGATCGATGAAGATCGGCCGGTCGAGGTCGGCGTCGGTAAAACCGTAGGTTTCCGGCTTGAGCTCGCGGTGCACCTTCCGGTCGGCGAGGCCCAGCGGATCGAGATCGGCGGCGAGATGGCCCATGACGCGGTAGGCGCGGATGAGCATCAGCGCGCGAATGGAATCCTGGGTCGCCCGCAGCGAGGCCGCCGGCGACATCTCGAAGCCCATGGCGTGCGATTTGGCCTGCAGGGCCGAGCGGATGTTGCGTTCGTTGGACTGGTAATCGCTGGTCAGCGCGGAGACGAGATCGCCGTTTTCCAGCAGCTCCGGCGGGGGGACGCCCCACGAGGGGCCCGCGATCGCCGTTGCGGGAGCCGCCGCGCTCCTCGTTCAGGCTTTCGAAGAAATGCCGCCACTCGTCGCTGACTGAGCCGGGATTGCGCTCGTACTCCGCCTGCATGTCTTCGACGTAAGCGGCGTTGGTCGCACTGAGGAACGAGGTGCGCAGGAAAGCTTCATTGCGGGGATTGCGGGCCATTGCGGGGTCTCAACGGTCAATTGATGTGCAGCGCCGGGCGGCGCGCAGATCAAATGCGGGGTCGACGCGCGGTCGGCGTGAAATCCAGTGTGCAGCGCAGCATACGCCTACTTGGCCACTTTGACATGCTTAGTTTGCGGTTTCTTGGCGCTGCCCTTGAGCACGCTCATAAGCGTGGTTCCGAGCGCCGATGGGCTCGATGCCAACGCGATTCCGGCGGATTTCATCGCCTCCTGCTTGTCTTCGGCCTTGCCCTTTCCGCCTGAAATGATGGCGCCGGCATGGCCCATGCGTCGGCCAGGGGGCGCGGTGGAGCCGGCAATAAATCCGGCCATCGGCTTGGAACGTCCCTTGCGAGCTTCAGCCTTGATGAACTCAGCCGCTTCCTCTTCGGCGGAGCCGCCGATCTCGCCGATCATGATGATGGAATCGGTCTCCGGATCGGACAGGAACAGGTCGAGGACCTCGATGAATTCCAGGCCCTTCACCGGATCGCCGCCGATGCCGACCGCGGTCGACTGGCCAAGCCCGGCGTCGGACGTCTGCTTCACCGCCTCATAGGTCAGCGTGCCCGAGCGCGAGACGATGCCGACGCGTCCGGCCTTGAAGATGTTGCCCGGCATGATGCCGATCTTGCACTCGTTCGGCGTCAGCACGCCGGGGCAGTTCGGTCCCAGCAGGCGCGAGCCCGAGCCATCGAGCGCGCGCTTCACCTTGACCATGTCGAGCACCGGGATGCCCTCGGTGATGGCCACGATAAAAGGAATGCCGGCGTCGATCGCCTCGAGAATGGCGTCGGCGGCAAACGGCGGCGGCACGTAGATGGATGTCGCGTCGGCGCCGGTCGCCTCGCGCGCCTCGGCCACCGTATCGAACAGCGGCACGTCGGCCAGCTCCTCGTCGGGGTGCTTGGTGCCGCCCTTACCGGGCGTCACGCCGCCGACGATCTTGGTGCCGTAGGCCTTCGCTTGCTTGGTGTGGAACGTGCCCTGGGCGCCGGTGATGCCCTGGCAGATGACCTTCGTGGACTTGTCTACGAGAATAGCCATGTCGCCGCCCGCCGCGCCGAGCCCTAGTGCCGGCTCTGCGCGCACTCTAGGCGGCTTTGTTGCAGTGCATCAAGCCAGACTTTCTGACCAGACGCTGCAAAATGCGGCTGCTCGTCGCGCCCTGCAAGATTTCCGCGATAGGGATCGAAGGCGAGACTCGCTGAACCTCACCTCTCCCGTGGGGAGAGGTCGGAAGCGAAGTGAATGAGCTTCCGGGTGAGGGGTGACGCGCTCTAAGTATAGCCGCGAGGCTTCAAACCGATCATCCTCTCACCCCGCCGTTGCGCTGCGCGCATCCAGCCGACCTCTCCCCATGGGAGAGGTGACGTGGAGAATCAGATCGCGAGGATCACGCGGCGGCTTTCACGGCCGCCGTGATCTTCTCGGCGGCGTCGCCGAGGTCGTCGGCGGGGGTGATCTTCAGGCCGCTCTCGGCGAGGATTTTCTTGCCCAGCTCGACGTTGGTGCCTTCCAGGCGCACGACCAGCGGCACGGTGATGGCCATCTCGCGCGCCGCCGCCACCACGCCCTCGGCGATGATATCGCAGCGCATGATGCCGCCGAAGATGTTGACCAGGATGCCTTTCACGGCGGGATCGGAGAGGATGATCTTGAACGCCGCCTGCACCTTCTCCTTGGAAGCGCCGCCGCCGACGTCGAGGAAGTTGGCCGGCTCGGCGCCGTACAGCTTGATGATGTCCATCGTCGCCATGGCCAGGCCAGCACCGTTGACCATGCAGCCGATGGTGCCGTCGAGCTTGACGTACGACAGGTCGTACTTCGAGGCCTCGACCTCGGCTGGATCTTCCTCGGTCAGGTCGCGCATGGCGACGATGTCGGGGTGCCGGTAGAGCGCATTGGAATCGAAGCTCATCTTGGCATCGAGACACGACAGGCTGCCGTCCTTCATGACGATCAGCGGGTTGATCTCGAGCATGCTCATGTCTTTGGCGATCACCAGGTTGTAAAGATCGCCGACCAGCTTCACGCAGGCGGCGATCTGCTTGCCCTTCAGGCCGAAGGCGAACGCGATGCGCCGTCCGTGATACGGCATGTAGCCGCTCGCAGGATCGATGGTGACGGAGATGATCTTCTCCGGCGCTGTCGTGCGCAACCTCCTCGATGTCCATGCCGCCTGCCGCACTGGCGACGAAGGCGACACGCGAGGTCGCACGGTCGATCAGCGCCGACAGGTAAAGCTCGCGCTCTATGTCCACGCCTTCGCTGACGTAGATGCGATTGACGGCGCGCCCATCCGGCCCGGTCTGGGCGGTGACGAGCGTGCTGCCCAACATCTGCTCGGCGAACGACTGCACCTCGGCGCGCGACTTGGCGAGGCGCACGCCGCCCTTCTCGCCCGCCGAAGCCTCCTTGAACTTGCCCTTGCCGCGACCGCCGGCGTGGATCTGCGCCTTCACCACGAACAACGGGCCGGCTAGCTGCTGCACCGCCTCGCCGGCCTCGCGCACCGAGAAGGCAACCTTGCCGTCTGGAGTGGGGATGCCGAACTGGTGCAGGAGTTCCTTGGCCTGATGCTCGTGGATGTTCACGCAGTGCTCCTGTCCAGCGGTTGAGGCGGAAAGCCCGGCTTAGGCGCCGAGCTGCGGGGCGATCTTGGTGCAGGCGTCGACGAGACCCTTCACGGACTCGACCGACTTGATGAACATGTTGCGCTCGGCCGCATTGAGGTCGATCTCGATGATGCGCTCGGCGCCGCCGGCACCGAGGATCACCGGCACGCCGACATAAAGACCCTTCACGCCGTACTCGCCATTGAGATACGCGGCGCACGGCAGGATGCGCTTCTTGTCCTTCAGGTAGCTGTCGACCATCTCCAGCGCCGACGAGGCCGGCGCGTAGTAGGCCGAGCCCGTCTTGAGCAGGGCGACGATCTCGCCGCCGCCCTTGCGCGTGCGATCGACGATCTCGTCGAGGCGCTCCTGGCGCATCCAACCCATACGCACGACATCGGGCAGCGGAATGCCGGCAACAGTCGAATAGCGGACCAGGGGGACCATGTCGTCACCGTGGCCGCCCAGCACGAAAGCCGAGACGTCCTCGACCGAGATGCCGAGCTCAGTGGCCAGGAAGTGCCGGAAGCGCGATGAGTTGAGCACGCCGGCCATGCCGACCACCATGTTGCGCGGCAGGCCGGAAGCCTTCTGCAGCGCCCAGACCATGGCGTCGAGCGGGTTGGTGATGACGACGACGAAGGCGGTAGGGGCATACTTCTTGATGCCGGCGCCGACCTGCTCCATCACCTTGATATTGATGCCGATGAGGTCGTCGCGGCTCATGCCCGGCTTGCGGGGAACGCCAGCCGTGACGATGCAAACGTCGGCACCCTCAATATCAGCATAAGCATTGGTGCCGCGCAGCTGGCAGTCGAAGCCTTCGACCGATCCCGATTGGGAGATATCCAGCGCCTTGCCCTGAGGAAGGCCTTCCGCGATGTCGAAAATCACGACGTCGCCTAGCTCTTTCAGCCCGATCAGATGCGCAAGCGTCCCACCGATCATGCCACCGCCAATCAAGGCGATCTTCGTGCGCGCCATCCCGTGCAGCTCCCTCTTATCTATAAAAATTGTTTTGTGCGGCGATGCCGCGCAGCGATGCGCACCCGCCACAACTCGGTCACGACTAGGTTTAGACTAGCCCTCTGAGCAGGGAAAGCCTGACGTCAGGGTCGGTTGGACGCGCGCCGAGGGGGTGCGGGACCGGGCGTAACGGGGTTTCGAGGATCGACAGGAGCGACGGACCCGCCACGTGCGCGGGTGTTGGGAGGGGACTTGCGAGTCGCACTTTTTGCCGGTCTCGGCATGGGACTGGCCACCGGGCTGGCGCTGCTAGGCAGCGACGGCACTGCCACAGCCAAGGACGCGAAGTCCTTCATGGGCTTCCGCTTGCTGGATCTCGAGAACCAGACTGTCAAATGGCGAACTCCGACGTTCGGCAAGAGCGCCGTCGTCACTTACGCCTTCGCCACCGACCCCGTTACCACGCCAGGCGCCCGCAATTGCGCATCGATGCTGCCCCCGGCGGCCGCCTACGAGCCTTCGCAAATCAGCAAGCGCCAATTCCGCAGCGAGGTCGCCGCCGCTTTCCGCATGTGGGAGAAGGTCGCCGAGATCAGCTTCCGCGAGACCAGCGATACCGCATCCGCCGGTATCCTCATCGGCGCCCAGGCCCAACCCGTGGGACGCGCTTTCACCAACGTCGCCTTGAAGCAGGGCACCGGTCGCATGATCGTCGAGAAAAAGGTCATCGGCCGCTCGCTCATCTGCCTCAACCCGAAGCAGCCGTGGAAGGTCGGCTTCGACGGCCGTCTCGGCGTCTACGACTTGCGCTACACGATTGCCCACGAGATCGGACACGCCATCGGGCTTGATCATCCAAGTGCCGCCGGGCAGCTGATGTCCTATCGCTACGACGAGAAGCAAACCGGTCTGCAGCCTGGCGACATCAAGGGCGCCGTTTTGCTCTATGGCCCGCGCGCCGGCACCCGCCGCTTCGCCACCGCTTCGGATGACGGCAGCTCCGGCGATGCGCCTGCCGACGCCAACCGCGGCTGGCCGTTCGGCATCGGCGACGGCCGCGACTCGGCTCCTCACCCAAGGCCATCGACCCCCGCTGACCCCGCGCCGTCGCCGCGATCAGTCTGTCCACGCGGACTTACTCTCTCGGGAGAGGTGAAGGGAACCGGACCTCGAGCGCTCAGGTGTCGGTGTGGCCGCGGTGGCGCGGGCGGCGAGGTATTCGGCGCTGCGCATCTCGATGAGGCGCGAAGCCGTGCGGGCAAAGGCCTTGGCCCCCGCATCGTCCTGGCAAAGGTCGTCAGGCTCCGCCGCCGCCGAGGCGATCAGGCAGACCTTGTTGTCGTATAGAGTATCGATGAGGTTGATGAAGCGGCGCACCGCGTCCCGCCGGTCGCGCGCCATGACCGGAATGCCGTCGATCATCACCGTATGATAGGTATGGGCGATGCGCAGATAGTCGACCGTTCCCAGCGGCAGCTCGCACAGATCCCGAAATGCGAAGCGGGCAATGCCCATTGAGGCCAGCGGCACGCGCACGCCACGGCCCTTCACCTGCAGCGTCTCCTCCTCGCCCGGATGCCGGCCGGTCAGCCGGTCCCAATGCGCATCGAGCTCCGCTTTGGCGCCGCGCGTCGGCGGGCGCGAAGTACAGCGGCATCCCGGCCAGCTTCTCCAGCCGGTAGTCCTTCGCCGACTTCAGCTCGGCGACGTCCATATGCTCGCCGATCAGGCGGATGAACGGCAAGAAGAGCTGGCGGTTGAGCCCGTGCTCGTAGAGTGATCCCGGCGCCGAATTGGACGTCGCTACGACGACGACACCGCGCTCGAAGAGATGCTTGAACAACCGTCCGAGGATCATCGCGTCGGCGATGTCCGTCACCTGCAGCTCGTCGAAGCATAGAAGACCCGCCTCATCGGCAATGCCGGCGGCCACATGCGGGATGGGGTCGCCGTCCACCTCCCGGCGCGCTTTTCCGATGCGCTCGTGCACGTCGGCCATGAACTCGTGAAAGTGGCTGCGCTGCTTGGGCGCGAAGCGCACGCAGGCAAAGAACAGATCCATCAGCATCGTCTTCCCGCGGCCGACGTCGCCATGGATATAGAGGCCGCGTGGAGCCGGCTCGCTGGAGCGCCGAAACAGGGAGAAGAAACGGCCGCGAGAGGGACGCCAATCGTTGAGGCGACGCGCCAGCGCATCGAGCTGCGCTGCTCACTTCGAGCTGCGCCGCGTCGGCCTCGAGCTCGTCGGCGGCGATCTGCGCGCGCAAGCGATCGATCGGTAGCTGAATCATCGGTCGTCACGGTCCCTCTGTGCGCGCAATTGCTTCAAATGCGGTCAAAGCGCAATGGCGCGACGCAATGTCACCGACGTACGGCGCCAGCATTGACGGCGTCTCGCGCCCCTTAGCCGCGGTGCCGCAATGGAAAATCGCCACGAGCATCTCATATTTGTGCAACGCAGCAGAATACGCGCACAGCACTTACACTCACGCGGTGCGCATCGGGCTCTAACCGTCGAGGCCGACGGCAGAGCCCATCTTGAAATGCGGAGGGCAACGTTATGAGCGACCAGCACTTGCCTCACGGCACGATCAGAAAGTTGTGGCCGACGGAGACATCGAAGTTCCGCGATCATCTCCTGCGCCTCGACCGAGACAGCCGCCGGATGCGCTTCGCACATGGCGTTTCTGACGTGTTTATCGAGGATTATGCGGCCCGCATGGCCGACATGGGCGGCATCGTCTACGGCTACTTCGACGGCAATCAGCTGCGCGCCGCGGCCGAGCTCAAGAAACTCGGCGACACCTGGGGACGCGAAGCGGAAGCGGCCTTTTCCGTCGAACAGCCACTGCAGGAGCACGGCATCGGCACCGAACTGATGGGCCGCGTCATCCGCGCCGCCCGCAATCGCGGCGTCCAGCACCTGTGCATCAGCTGCCTTGCGGAGAACAGCAAGATGCGCGCGATCGCCCGTCATTTCGATGCCGAGCTGCGCTTCGAGTACGGCGAGATCGTCGGCGAGATCGTCCCGCAGGGTCCAAACTACTTCTCCCTGCTCGCCGAGGCCGTCGAAGACCGCTTCGGGTACATGATGGCGGTTCTCGATCTGCACAATCGCGTCGTCAAAGCGGCGTGACGCGCGCGCCGAAGCGCACCTCATTTCGCACGCGACGCGTCGGTGATGCGCGCTTCGTAGATTTTGCGAAATGTGCACGCAGAGTCTTCATCCGACGCTGCAGAGCGTTCGAAACACGACAAAAATGATGATTTCTCGCAACACACGCCATTGAATGCGCTTGCGTTAGCTTTCCGTTTGCAATTTCATGTCAACAAAATGATCGAACTTGCACATGATTTTTTTAGTTCGAGTGATTCGAACTGAGAGAGATAGAAAACAGAGAAAGAGAGAACTCCAATGGCTGTAAAGAAAGCTGTGAAGCGCAAAGTGAAGAAGGCCCCGGCTCGTCGCGCTGCTGCGAAGAAGCCGACCGCCCGCAAGGCTGCTGCTCGCAAGACCGTTCGTAAGACGGCTCGCAAGACGGCCCGCAAGCCGGCCAAGAAAGCTCGTCGAGCTGCCTAAAGCAGCCGGATACGCGCCAGTTCCCCTCGTACCGCGCGATCTCGAAGGCTAGCTCCCGCTATTGAGCGGCTGGCCTTCAAACTCTTCAAGACCGGTGGCCGCGAACGCGCCGCCGGTCTTTTTTATTGGGCGTTTCGCGCTCGGGAGAGTTGCCTGCCGGGGTCTATTCAGGAAGGTGGTTGACGGCCTCGATGTTTGGCCGTCGGGGTCGAGAACGAAGGCAGCGTAGTAGTTCTCGTGGTAGTGCGGCCGCAGCCCCGGGCGCCCCGTTGTCTATGCCACCAGCCGCCAGCGCAGCTTCATAGAAGGCCTGAACCTCGGCGCGATTCTTGGCCGAGAAGGCGACGTGCAGCCGTCCCTTGAGGGGCTTGCCGGTGCCGATCCAAAAGTGCGGGCGGTCGGGGCCGAAGCCGGCGTAGCCGTCCTCGCCGTCGTCCGACAAGCTCACTTCCATGATCAGCTTGACGCCCAGCGTCTCGAGGACGCGCGTATAGAACGCCTTGGAGCGGGCATAGTCGGTGACGGGAAAACCGATGTGATCGAGCATTCGCTTCTCCTGGCGCTGCTTCTTACCTGCCCGCGGTCCGCGTCAGACGCGCCGCTCGACCATCAGCTTCTTCAGCTCGGCGATGGCCTTGGCGGGGTTGAGGCCCTTGGGACAGGCCTTGGTGCAATTGAGAATGGTATGGCAGCGATAGAGACGGAAGGGGTCTTCCAGATTGTCGAGCCGCTCGCCCGTCGCCTCGTCGCGCGAATCCTGCACCCAGCGGAATGCCTGCAGCAGCGCCGCGGGGCCGAGATAACGGTCCGAATTCCACCAATAGCTCGGGCATGAGGTCGAGCAGCAGGCGCACAGGATGCACTCGTAGAGGCCGTCGAGCTTCTGGCGATCCTGCGTGCGACTGGCGCCACTCCTTCGGCGGCGCCGGCGTGTCGGTCTTCAGCCACGGCTCGATCAGCTGATGCTGGGCGTAGAAGTTGGTCATGTCGGGGACGAGGTCTTTCACCACCTGCATGTGCGGCAGCGGGTAGACGTTTACCGGCCCCTTGATGTCCTCATAGCCCTTGAGGCAGGCCAGCGTGTTCGTCCCGTCGATGTTCATCGAGCACGAGCCGCAGATGCCTTCGCGGCACGAGCGGCGGAAGGTCAGCGTGGCGTCGATCTCGTTCTTGATCTTGATGAGCGCGTCGAGAACCATCGGGCCGCAGCGCTCGGTATCGATCCAGTAGCTGTCGAGGCGCGGGTTTTCGTCGCCGTCCGGGTTCCAGCGGTAGACGCGGAATTCCTTCCACGTGTCCTTGTTCTCCGGCTCGTTCCAGGTCTTTCCGCGCTGGACCTTGGAGTTCCGGGGAAGCGTAAACTGAACCATGGGACGTTGGGCTTTCCTGCTATCGCCGACCGGCAGGAGCCGGTGTCTCACATGAAACGGCGCAAATGCCTGTGTCAACGTCCGCCGGCGTCGCGACGGCTGCTGAACCTGAGCGGCCAGCTCGCCTATTCGGGGCGGTGCTTCTTCAATTCGCGCACCAGCTCGGTCAAGCTTGGCGGCGACCTCGGCGCCGGTATCGACCGAGGCCTTCAGCGTGGCGCGCGACTGGATGATCTTGTTGAGGTGCTCCTGCTGCTCGCCGAAGCCGAAGAACAGCTCCTCGGGCGCGTTGATCTCGCCGTCCTCGACCGCCGACATCACGTCGAAGGCGTTCTGCGAGGCGAGCACCAGCATGGAGGCGACGTCGTTGATCAGCTGCTGGAACAGCCGCGCGGCATCGGTGGCGACGCGCGGGCCATGGACGCCGAACTTCAGCGGCGAGGAGCCCTGCGCCCCTTCGCCGGCGAACAGCCGCGGATTGCGCTGGAAGCGGCGGAAAATCTCCTGCAGGCCAAGGCAGCAGGTTTCGAGCTCGCGCAGTGCGGTGCCCGCCTTGCGCTTGGATCGGGCGCGATCGGGCGTGCGTTCCTGCGCCGTCCAGTTGATGGTGGCGATCGAGGCGATGGCGCCGAGGGCCGCAAGTGCCGGCAGCACGGCCGTGAACGGATCTGGTGCCAGCCGCGTCTCGCCTTCGGCCGACTCGGGACGGCTTTCCGGCTTCTTGCCCGGCATCGTGTTGGCCACGCCCGTCGGCCTCGAGAACCGGCTCCGCATCCTACAGCTGTCCCTTTTCCGGTATTGCGGTCGCCCGACGATCGGCCAATTCTAACCCTCTAGTGTGATGATCGAAAAATTCGCCCCCTCAGCTGCTAGGTATCGAGCGAATTTTTCGATCTGAAATCACACTAGCAAGCCCATGATTTTAGTGTCCGTTATGATTCCGAAGTTCGCTCCCGATCCTGGCCGCGAGCGCCAGCGAACTTCGGAATTGGGACACTAGCACGACAGCCTCGAAAAGGGCTCCCATGCCGTTCCCTGCGACGCCTGCGCTCACCACAGACTGCATTGTGTTCGACGACCGCGGCTACGTGCTGCTCGTCCGCCGCAAGTATGAGCCATTCAAAGGGTCGTATGCCCTCCCCGGCGGCTTCGTTGAAGTCGGGGAGACGGTGGAAGACGGCTGCCGCCGCGAGTTGAAGGAAGAAACGGGGCTAGAGGTGGGCGAGCTGCGTCTTGTCGGCGTCTATTCCGACCCAAAGCGCGACCCCCGCGGGCATACCTGCTCCATCGCCTACCTTGCCCGCATCGCTCGCGCCGAGCCGCAGGCGGGTGACGACGCCGCAGCCGCCGAATGGGTGGCCGATTGGCGGGCAGAGACGCTCGCCTTCGACCATGCGCAGATCCTCACCGACGCTGAGAAACTGCTGGGAAGCCCCTAGTGTGATGATCGAGAAATTCGCCACCTCAGCTGCTAGGTATCGAGTGAATTTCTCGATCTGAATCACACTAGCAAGTCCATGCTTCAAGTGTCCCTTATGATTCCGAAGTTCGCTCCCGATACCAGCCGCGAGCTCTGGCGAACTTCGGAATCGGGACACTAGCGCCCGCCGCCGTAGTATTCCGGCACGCCCGCATCCAGGCAGGTCATTTGCACGCGGATGTCGGTGTATAGAAACCGGCAAAGCTCTTTCTTGTGATTGGGATTGTTGCGGATCGCGGCGAACGTGGTCTTGAAGCCCCGCGCGTTCGCCACCTGCGCCAAGAGCGCATCCTGGCAGTAGGGCGTCGCCATCCAGTTGCCCTGGATCAGCTGACTGCCGTCCTGGCACTTGATCGCCGCGTAGGTCGGCGTCGCCGCCGTTATCGCCCCGATCAGAGCTGCCCCGATCAATCCGGCTTTTGCACGTCCGAGCATGGCGTCCTCCTGCCTCGCGAATTGGCCGCGGCGGCGCACAACCACCGACAGCGATTCGGAATGTAGAGGCAAACAGAGGATCGCCAAAGTCGATCCGAGCCACACGGCCGGCTTTTCCCAAGCCGGCCGATCGCAACCGCGCGCGCTTACTGCGTCGCGGTAGAGAACTGCGCCGGCGACACCATCTGCACGGTCGGCTTGGCGGCGGCGATGCTGAGCGAGCGCGTCGGCTGGCCGGCCGTCGAAGTCGAGCGTATTCAGGTCGACGGCCCTCATGGCCGGGTCGTTGTAGGTCTTCCAGTAGTAGACCTTGTTGGCGTGGTCGCGGAAGGTGGTCCACTGCGTATAGTCGCCGGCCGGCTTGCCGCCGTCGCTATAGTCGCGCACCAGGCCCTTGGGGATGTCGACGCGGTTGATGAGGTGCTGGGCGACGATCAGCGCCTCCGCCGCGTCCTTCGGCTTGTCGACGAGATAGGCCGTCGCCGCCGCCATGACGAAGCGCGAGGGCGGGGTCGGGTCGCCCGGCAGGCCGTGCAGGCCCGAGCCCTGGCCCGTGCCGACATACGTCACGTTGCCGACCTTCACCGGCTTGGCGTTCACGGCCGTCAGGTTCACATAGTTGCGCAGGTTTTGGATGTGCCACTCGTAGGTGGGCGAGTTGGTAAGCACGCCGACCTCGTTGTCGTAGACATTCAGCTTGCCGTCCGCATACTCGACGACGATGCTCTTGCCGCTGGCGTCGTGAACCGAGTAGTGCAGCGGCGCGAACGAGCCGAGCTGCGGGACGGTCTCGCCCCACACGACAACGTTGCCGACGGCGGCTTTCACCTCGTCGACGGTCGCGAAATTGCCCAGCACCCAATTGCCGAAGGCGGCGTTGGAGAGGGCCTTCGCCTCCTCGCCCGGCTTCACGTCCTGATACTTCGCCTCGCCCGGCAGGTAGAGCGCGCCGAAGCCGAGGCCCTTCTCGTTGAGGCCGTCGGTGGCCACCGGCATGTCATAGGCATTCATCGCCACGTAGCCGTATTTCGACGTCCACTTGAGACCGTCGCCCTTCGGAGCCGGAGACGTCACCTGCAGCCCGCGCGGGATGATCTGCACCTCGCTGCCGAGCTCCATGGCGAACTCCATGGTGCGCACCGTCATCGGCGAACCGTCGCCGGCGATGAGGCGGACATCGGTGCAGGCGAGCACAGGCGTGGTGGCCATAAGACCAGCACACAGCGTGGCAACGGCGCGGCGCAGCATGGGCGTCTCCTTGGAAGGCATCATCGAATGCGAATGCGGCGCGCAGGTTGCTGCACGCCGCATGTCAACTCATTGACCGTCGGGGAAGTACTCGAGCGTGGTGCGGCAGCTCTCTTTCCACTCTTCCTTGCTCATCTGCGTCTGCGGATCCCAATCCTTCATGCAGTCGCCGAGACCACGCTTCGTCACCTTGTCGTTCTTCTTGGCGTCGTCGAGCACGACATCGGCCTCGTCCTCGCCCTTCTTGGGCTCGGACTTGGTGGAGGCGGCATCCTCGAGCTTGGCGTTGCGGCCCTGATCGATCACGGCATCGGGGATGACGCCGTCGTCCTGCGCGTTGGGAACCGAGGCGCGGCCGTCGCTCGGGGAGACGTTCTCCTCCTGCGCAATGCCGCTGCGCTCGGTCGCGGTCAGCGGATCATTGTAATAAGAGTCCTTGGGGATCTCGGCAGCGGTTTCGGCGGCGAGCACCGTCGCGCTGAGGATGCCGGCCGCGGCGATGGCCGCAGCAACGGCCAACAGCGGCATTCTTGAAGCGTACATTGAGTGACCCCTATAAAATATCGAGCCCAGTCAATCAGCGCCCGGGCGACATTCACCCTACGCGCTCAAGCTTAGGGTTCCGGAAAGGGGCGCAATCGGGTTTGCCTAAAATTGCTCGCATCGAGCGAGACACCGACGTGTTTCTACACGGACGGTCCGTCAACGGATGGCTTATCGGGTCGATAAGTTTATCTGATCTCGCGATCACGCGATTGCGATTTCTGTTTATCGAACGCGCTTGCTATATTTTCGGTTATCGGAACAGGCGGACAGGCGGTTCGCCAGTTTTCAATGGAGGAAAGCACCATGAAGGTTTGGAACAAGCCGGCCGTTCGCGAGCAGGAAGTTGGCCTTGAGGTCACTTCGTACATGCCGGCCGAGATCGACATCATCTAACTCTATCCGAGCTAGCTGATACAGGAGCGGCGACCGAGCATCTCGGTCGCCGCTTTTCTTTTTGGCGATCGCAACGCGACGGTTATTTCGCCTTGCAGGCCGTGCCGACGGCGATGCACTGAATGCCGCCACTGACATCGTGACAATCGATGTCCGTGCTGCTGGCGTTATCCCACGCGCCCCATTCCTTGCCGTGCTTCTTGCGCGCGTCGAGCTCCCAGCCCGTCTGAGCTTCGGCTTGCGCTTCCTTCTGGCCCTTCTTCTTGGCGCCGTAGGAGCTAAGCGAGTCAGTCTTGCAGTCCTTGCCCTTCACCGCTTCCTTCGCGCCGCCCATGGCGCGGCTGAGCAGATCCTTGCACGGCTTGGCGGTGCGCACGCACACCCACTGACCGGCCTTCTCCGTGCAGTCGACCTTGGCGTCCTTGGCGTAGCGCCAGGAGTTATATTCGCCGCCAAACTTGTCTTTCACGGCCGAACGCCAGGCGAGCAGCGAGTTGGGATAGGCGCCCAGGTCGCGCAACGATGCGGGCTTGCCTTCAGCCTTGACGGTGTCCTTGCAATCATCATCAGCGGCAGCCGCCGGCAGTGCCGCCAGAACTGAAAAAGCGGCCGCCACGATGGCCAGCCGCATGCACAATCTCGTGTCCATGTTCGTTTCCTGATACTTGAGCGTACGCCTCTACCGGAACGGTATGCAGGCGAATGACCCTCGCATGGAATCTGGCGGGATTTGAGGCTGACGTACACGGACGAGCCAAGTGCTTGAGGCGCCGTGGCGATCCCGCTACAGGCGCACGCGTCGCAAGCCGAGATAGGCCTCGAAACCGCGCCGCAGCCAGCGGGTCGGGAATTTCCCGCGCGCGAAATGAACGATGCGCGCCTGGCGGCCCACCGGATTGCGGAAGTGCGGCCGCGACGTCTCGAGCATATGCCCAATGCGCGTTGCCACCTCTTGGGGATCGCGCCCCTTGGCTGCAACGTGCGCGTCGATGGCGCGGAAGAGATACTGCACATACGGGCGGTAGGCGCTGCCCTCCGGGCTGAACCGCGGCGAGGCTTGCCAGATGTCGGTGATGTAGGGTCCCGGCTCGACCAGCAGCACCTCGATGCCGAACTGCTCGACTTCGAAGGCGAGCGATTCCGCCCAGCCTTCCACCGCCCACTTCGACGCGACGTAGATCGAATTGCCCGGCTGGCCCACCAGGCCCGATTCGCTCGAGACGACGATGATGCGTCCGGAACGCTGTTTGCGGAGCGTCGGCAAAAGAGCGCGGGTCAGCGCCATGACGCCGAAGAGATTGGTGTCCATCACGCGCCGCAGCTCGGCCTCGGGAATGTCCTCGAAGGCGCCACCCGCCGCGACGCCGGCGTTGTTGACGACCGCATCGAGGAAGCCGCCGGTGATGGCCAGCGTCTCGGCGACACCCTTGGCGATCGAGGCCGCATCCGTCACGTCGAGCTGTACGATGTTGACGTTCTGCGCGGCGCCCGACTGCGCCAGCGCCGCCTCCAGCGGGCCCCGTCGCTCCAGATTGCGCATCGTCGCGATGACGCGCCAGCCGCGCTTTGCCATTTCGACGGTCGTCAGCAGGCCGAACCCGGCCGACGTTCCGGTTATCAGGACCGTACGCATTCGCGCTCCGCTGAAAGCCGCCCGTCTATCACCGGGGCAGCCCCGCGGGTCGGTCGCTTCGTCAATATATCGAACTGTATATCCGCGATGCGCGGCAATGGCGAACGCATTGGGCGGGCGCCAAGTCGCAAAAGCAACGGTAGCGGATTACGTCCCGAGCCCTGACAGGCAACCGCGCGACACAACGACCGTCATGGCCGCGCAGGCGGCCATCCACGCCAGCTTCCGCGAACTCTTTTGGCGAAGAGAAGAGCGAACGCGGCGGGTCTCTACTTCATCTCGACTGGAGCACTTGCTGCGACTTGCGTGGATGGCCGCCTGCGCGGCCATGACAACGTCAAGTGCACGAT
Source organism: uncultured Alphaproteobacteria bacterium (assembly GCA_963722495.1). GTDB lineage: Bacteria > Pseudomonadota > Alphaproteobacteria > Rhizobiales > Hyphomicrobiaceae > Hyphomicrobium_A. The sequence continues at coordinate 164,255 of CAVRND010000011.1, forward strand.
GTGAAGCCGGCGACACGCTCAGTACACGCGCGCTTTCGGCTCGATGTATTTGACCTCGTTGGTCATCGTGTGCGTGTGCACGGGCCGATAGTCGAGGCGCACCGTCTTGGTGCCGTAGTCGGCCCAGGCGAGCGTGTGCTTCATCCAGTTGACGTCGTCGCGCGCCGGGAAATCCTCGCGCGCATGCGCGCCGCGGCTTTCCTGCCGATTGTGCGCGCCGGTCACCGTCACCGCCGCCTGGGCGATGAGGTTGTCGTACTCCAGCGTCTCGACGAGATCGGAGTTCCAGATCAGCGAGCGGTCGGTGACGCGGATGTCGTCGGACGCCTTCCAGATGTCGCCAATCTGCTTCATGCCCTCGGCCATCACCGGCCCGTCGCGGAACACCGCGCAGTGCGCCTGCATCGACTTCTGCATCTTGAGGCGCAGGTCGGCCGTCGGCGTGCCGCCTGCCGCGTAGCGGAAGCGATCGAGCCGCGCCAGCGCCCGCTCGGTGATGTCGGCCGCCAGATCCGGTTGCGCCGCACCGGCTTCGATCGTCTCGGCGCAGCGCAGGCCTGCGGCGCGCCCGAACACGACGAGATCGATGAGCGAGTTGGAGCCGAGGCGGTTGGCGCCGTGCACCGAGACGCACGCCGCCTCGCCGATCGCCATCAAGCCCGGCACGACGTGATCCGGGTTGCCGTCTTTCAGCGTCAGCACCTCGCCGTGGTAGTTCGTGGGGATGCCGCCCATGTTGTAATGCACGGTCGGCAGCACCGGGATCGGCTCGCGGCGCAAATCGACGCCGGCGAACACCTTGGCGCTCTCGGTGATGCCCGGCAGGCGCTCGGCCAGGATCTTCGGATCGAGATGGTCGAGATGCAGGTGGATGTGGTCGCCTTCGGGCGCCGTGTCCGCGGCCTTCGCGGATCTCGATGGTCATCGAGCGCGAGACGACATCGCGCGAGGCGAGATCCTTGGCGTGCGGCGCGTAGCGCTCCATGAAGCGCTCGCCCTGCGCGTTGGTGATGTAGCCGCCCTCGCCGCGCGCGCCCTCGGTGATCAGCACGCCGGCGCCGTAGATGCCGGTCGGGTGGAACTGCACGAACTCCATGTCCTGCAGCGGCAGGCCGGCGCGCAGCACCATGGCGTTGCCGTCGCCGGTGCAGGTGTGCGCCGACGTGCAGGAGAAGTACGCGCGTCCATAGCCGCCGGTGGCCAGGATGGTCTTCTTGGCGCGGAAGCGATGGATGGTGCCGTCGTCGAGCGACAGCGCCAGGATACCGCGGCAGACGCCGTCCTGGTCCATCAGCAGGTCGAGCGCGAAATACTCGATGAAGAACTCGGCCTGGCGGCGCAGCGACTGGCCGTACAGCGTGTGCAGCATGGCGTGGCCGGTGCGGTCGGCGGCGGCGCACGTGCGCTGCGCCGGCGGGCCTTCGCCGAACTCGGTGGTCATGCCGCCGAACGGGCGCTGGTAGATCTTGCCGTCCTCGGTGCGCGAGAACGGCACGCCGTAGTGCTCCATCTCGTAAACGGCGGCTGGCGCGTTGCGGCACAGATATTCGATGGCGTCCTGGTCGCCGAGCCAGTCGGCGCCCTTCACCGTGTCGTACATGTGCCAGCGCCAGTCGTCCGGCCCCATGTTGCCGAGCGCCGCGGCGACGCCGCCCTGCGCCGCAACGGTGTGCGAGCGCGTCGGGAACACCTTCGTCACGCACGCGGTCTTGAGGCCGGCCTCGGCGCAGCCGAGCGTGGCGCGCAAGCCCGCGCCGCCGGCGCCGACGACGACGACGTCGTAGGTGTGATCCTGGATCGGATACGACAGCCCTTTGACGGCCGGAGCTGTGCCGGGCTTCTTGGCCCCGTTGATTTTCGCCGCGCCGTCTTTCTTCTCGGCCATCGCGCCTAACCCCCGAAGCTCAATTTCAGCACGGCGAAGATCGACACCACGGCGATGGCGGCGGCGAAGAACGTGTTGCCGAGCAGCAGCAGCATCTTGGCGCCCTCGCCCTGCACGTAGTCCTCGATGATGATCTGCATGCCGATGCGCATGTGCACGGTCATCGAAACGATCAGCGCGATGAGCGCGATGGCGACGACCGGATGCCCCAGCGTCGCCTTGACGGTGGCGAGATCGGCGCCGGCCAGCTTGGCGATCAGCCCGACCGCAACGAAAACAGGATGAGGTTGGCGGCAGCGGTGATCCGCTGCTTGATGAAATGCGCGGGGCCCTCGTGCGCCGAGCCGAGCCCGCGGGCGCGCTTCAGCGGTGTCGTCATTGCCATGCCGTCACCCATCCGCGTTGCATGCCGATGTAGAACCACAGCACCGCCGTCAGCAGCACCGACAGCACGATCGTGCTCCACGACAGCAGATCGACGGCGTCGATGTCGAGCGCCGGCGCCCGTGTCCCAGATGAAGTGGCGCATGCCGCCCAGCGCGTGATGGATCAGCGCCCAGGAGTAACCGACCAGAACGATCATGCCCGGCCAGCTGGCGAACAGCCCGTTGACGGCCGCGAAGCACTCGGGGCTCGTCGCGGCGGAGATCAGCCAAGCGGCCAAGAGCACCGTGCCGACGTACAGCGCCGCACCGGTGATGCGATGCAGGATCGACATCACCATGTTGATCAGCGGTCGATAGATTTGCAGGTGCGGCGAAAGCGGACGCGGGCGCGCCCGCCGCTCGGAACTCTCCCCGGCCATGAAGGATGCCTCGTTGATTGATCCATCGGCCTTTTAGCGCGCCACCATGCGCGCGGCAATTCGCCATTCGCCGCAGCGCACGTGGCGAGCGGTCATCGCCCGAACGGGTAGGCAACGTTCCAGGTGTCATCCTCGGGCTTGTCCCGAGGACCCACGCTGCAGCGGCTTTCGACCGAAGACGTCAACTGCGCTCACAGCAGAGAATCTTCGATCGTTGGCGCAAGCGTGAAGTTGGATCCTCGGGACAAGCCCGAGGATGGCAGTTAGACGGCTTCGTGCGCCGTCTACAAATCCCGACGCGGCCGCTCGGAGATCAGCGCGGCAGCAGCAGCCAGGTGTCGAGGTCGAGCAGGACGCCGTCGGCGTACTGGCCGTCCTCTTTCTTGAGCGGGAAGGTCGAGCAGTCGTTGTTCTTCACCGCCACGAGCCGCGTGCGCAGCGCGCCGACATCGGTGCGGCCGGGCACCTCCGCCTTCTCCAAGATCTCCGACCAGGCGTAGACCGTGTCGCCGGCAAAGCAGGGCGAGACGTGCCGGCCGCCATTGATGGCGGCGAGGTGGAAGGCGTTGTTCAGCCCGTTGAACGACAGCGCGCGGGCGAGCGAGATGACGACGCCGCCGTAGACGATGCGCTTGCCGAAGCGGCCCTTGGACTCGGTGTGCTGGTTGAAGTGCACCTTGGCCGTGTTCTGGTAGAGGCGCGTGGCGATCTGGTGCTCGGCCTCCTCCAGCGTCATGCCGTCGACGTGGTCGATCTTCTCGCCCACCTCGTAGTCGCCCCAGCGATAGGGCGAGCCGGCGAGCGCGAAGTCGTAGCCGCCGATGTTCAGCGCCGGCACCGCGGCGCCGAGGTCCTTGGGATCGACGCGCTGCGGCAGGTTGGGCACGATCGCCTCGGGGCTCTCCGCCTCCTTGTCGCGCTTGCGCACCATCACCCAGCGCACGTACTCCAGCACGACGTCGCCGTTCTGGTTGCGCCCCGTGGAGCGCACGTAGACGGTGCCCGTCTCGCGGTTGGAGTTCTCCTTGAGGCCGATGACCTCCGAGGTCGAGGCCAGCGTGTCGCCCGGATAGACCGGCTTCAGGAAGCGGCAGCTGGCGTAGCCGAGGTTGGCGATCGCGTTGAGGGAGATCTCCGGCGTCGTTTTGCCGAACACCATGTGGAAGGTGAGCAGGTCGTCGAGCGGCGATATCGGATAGCCGATGGCCTTGGCGAAGGCATCGGACGACTGCACGGCGAAGCGCGTGCCGTAGAGGCTGGTGTAGAGCGCCACGTCGCCGACCGTCACCGTGCGCGGCGTCGGGTGGACGATCACCTGGCCGAACTTGAAGTCCTCGAAGTAGTTGCCGGGGTTGGTCTTCGTCGATGTCATGGGGCGGTCAGATCCTTATCGCGCCGGATAGTCTAGCGGGGGCGCGCGTGCCGATTAGTCTGAAAATCGAGGCTCTGTCGACTGACTTTTCGCCACCCCCGGTGATCCGAGCGATCAGAACCACTCCTCCTCGGTGCGTTTCATGGACTCGATGGTATCGGCGATGGCGACCGTGCGGCGCGCCATCACGAGATGCAGGCGCTCCACCATGCGCCCCTCCAGCACGATGACGCCCTTGTGGGCGTTGGCCGGATCGTCGAAGGCGGCGATGATCTTGCGCGCCCAGGAGACCTCCTCCTCGGTCGGCGAAAAGATCTGGTTGCACGGGGCGACCTGCGAGGGATGGATCAGCGTCTTGCCGTCCATGCCCAGCGTGCGCCCGTGCTCGCATTCTTCGCGGAAGCCGACGTCGTCGCGGAAATCGTTGTAGACGCCATCGAGGATGTCGAGCCCATAGGCGCGCGCCGCGACGATGGTCATCGCCAGCCACGGCACCACGGCGATGCGGTTGTGCATGGCGCGGGCGCGTGATTCCTTTAGAAGATCGTTCGTGCCCATGACGAGGCAGGCGAGGCGGTTCTCCGGATCGGCGCCCAGCTGGGCAATCTCGCGCGCATTTAGCACTGAGCTCGGCGTCTCCATCATTGCCCAGATGCGCACCTTGTGCGGGGCATTGATGGCACCCAGCACCTTGGCGACGGTGACGATATCGCCCGGGGTCGAAACCTTGGGAACGAGGATGGCGTCGGGCCCGACATGGGCCGCTGCCCGCAGGTCGTCCATACCCCAGGAGGTTTCGATGGCGTTGACGCGGATGACGAGCTCACGACGCCCGTAGCCGCCACCTTTCACGGCGGCACAAACGTTGTCGCGTGCCGCCACCTTGCCTTCCGGCGCGACCGAGTCTTCCAGATCGAGGATCAGCGCGTCGGCAGAAAGCGTCTTCGCCTTTTCCAGCGCGCGCTCGTTGAGGCCCGGCATGTAGAGCACACTGCGGCGCGGACGGACGGTCATCGAGTGTCCCCTCTTGTGCGGCGCACAATAGCGCGCGTCGCGCCGAAGACCAAGACTTCCGCACACAGCTTGCAGCGCTTTGTCGGCTTGGCGGCAGCGCGGGTATTCGGCACAGTCGCACGATGGCCCGCGTCCTCGCCCTCTCCTCGCACGTCGCCTTCGGCTCGGTCGGGCTCGCCGCCATCGTGCCGGCGCTGCAATGGCTCGGGCATGAGGTCATCGTCATGCCGACGGTGGTGCTGTCGAACCACCCCGGTTATCCGCGCTTTGCCGGTGAGGCGATCCCGGCGGTGCAGATCAGCGCCATGCTCGACGCGCTGGAGGCCAACGGCTGGCTGGCCGAAACCGCCGCAGTGATCACCGGTTACCTGCCGAGTCCGGCGCATGTCGGCGAAGCGCGCGTAGCCGTGGAGCGCGTACGCCGCGCCAACCCGGGTGCGCTCTACCTGTGCGATCCCGTGTTCGGCGACGACGGGGAAGGGCTCTACCTCTCCGAAGCCACGGCTTCGGCGGTGCGCGACCAGCTGCTGCCGCTCGCCAGCCTGGCGACGCCCAACCGCTTCGAGCTGTCGTGGCTGGCCGGACTGCCGGTCGGCGACGCCGCCGAGGCGCGGCAGGCAGCGTGGGCGCTCGGCGTTCCGACGGTGCTCGCCACCTCGATCCCGGCCGCCGACAACCGTCTTGCCAACGTCCTCGTCACCAGCGACGACGCGATCGCCTGCTTCGTGCGCCGCCGTCCCTCCGCACCACACGGCACCGGCGATCTGCTCGCCGCAATGTATCTCGGCAATCTCCTCAACCGCCATTCGGCCGCCTACTGCCTCGGCGCCGCGGTGTCCTCGGTCGAAGCCAGCGTCGCCTCGAGCATGGGCCGGCATGAATTGCCCCTCGCGGCGACGGGTGCTTTATGGTCGAGCGCCCGGGTCATCCCCGCGACGCAAGTGTGACACCGAGCGAGGGACGGGGCGGAATGGCCAGCAAGAAGCCGAATGGGGCGCGCGTCAGCGGCGTCAAAGCCTTCTTCGAGCACGAGGCGGCCGGCGGCATCGTGTTGCTTGCAGCCGCGCTTGTCGGCCTCATCCTGATGAACTCGCCGCTCGGCGGCGCCTACGACGCGCTACTGCACACGAAGGTGCCGCTTGGCATTGGTGCTCTCGCCGTCAACGAGAGCCTGCTGCACATCATCAACGATGGCCTGATGGCTATCTTCTTTTTCCTCGTCGGGCTGGAGATCAAGCGCGAGCTGGTGGTCGGCGAATTGTCGACCGCCAAGCAGGCAGCCCTCCCCGTCGTCGCCGCGCTCGGCGGTATGCTGGTGCCGGCGCTGATCTACGCCGGCATCAACTGGGACGATCCGGTCGCGCTGCGCGGCTGGGCGATTCCCGCCGCCACCGACATCGCCTTCGCCGTCGGCGTGCTGGCGCTGCTCGGCCCGCGCATCCCGGCGCCGCTGAAGATCTTCCTGCTGGCGCTGGCCATCATCGACGACCTCGGCGCCATACTCATCATCGCGTTTTTCTACACGTCGGAGCTGTCATGGGCTGCGCTCGGTCTTGCCGGCGTCGGTCTCGCGGTGCTGGCGCTGCTCAACCACCGCGGCGTCACCGCCATCTGGCCATACGTGCTGATCGGTCTGTTGATTTGGGTGTGCGTGCTGGAGTCCGGCGTGCACGCGACTCTGGCCGGCGTCGCCACCGCGCTCGCAGTGCCGCTGGCGCCCGCGCCGGGGCATTCGGAAAGCACGCTCGAGCGGCTGGAGCTGGCGATCGGACCGTGGGTGCGCTTCGGCGTGCTGCCGCTGTTCGCCTTCGCCAACGCCGGCGTGTCGCTGGCCGGCATCACGCTGGCGCACGTGACAAGCGCCATCCCCATGGGCATCGCGCTCGGGCTGCTGATCGGCAAGCCGGTCGGTATCTTCGCCTTTTCGTTCGCCGCTATCGGCGCCAAGCTGGCAACCAAGCCGGAAGGCTCGACGTGGCCGCAAATCTTCGGCGTCGCCATTCTTGGCGGCATCGGCTTCACGATGAGCCTGTTCATCGGCATGCTGGCGTTCACCGATGCTGAGCGCGCCGCCGAGATCCGCATCGGTGTGCTACTCGGCTCGCTCGCCTCGGCCCTCGCCGGCTACCTCGTCCTCCGCGCCGTCACGCGACCGGCGCAAGCCGCTCGCTGACTCACCCCTCCGTCCATGCAGAGCATGGCTTCGCCACGACGGGAGAGGTGGAGTAAGTCGCGTCGGTCGGCAATCTAAGCCTTTGCCGACGCGGCAGCTTGGCGCGCGGCTTTCATGCTGGACACGCGGCGCTGGTGGTACTTCTGCGAGAGCTCGTCCCACTCGATCGTGACACTGCCGCCGGTTCCCGCATGCTGGCGGTCCCAGTTACTCAACAGGTCCAGGCAGGCGTGATCGATGTAGTCGAGCTCGCCGATGTGCACGTGAACGTTGGCGCCCGGCTTGAGCTTCTCCAACTCCGCCGCCAGCTTCGGCAGGCGGATGAGCGTCGCCGACCCCTTGAGGTAGAGATCAACCCTGTTTGCTGCGCCGTTCTCCTCCTTGCGCACCTCAAGGTGCGAGAAGGCGTAGAGCAGCTTGATCAGCGACAGACCGAGGCCGACGAGCACGCCCTCGAGCAGGTTGGTCGCGACGATCATGATGATGGTGATGAAATAGATCAGCACCTCGCCGCGGCCATACTTGAGCAGGGTCGGGACAATCTTCGGATAGGCGAGCTTGTAGCCGGTGAAGACGAGGATTGCCGCCAGTGCCGACAGCGGAATGTACTTGAGCGTGAATGGCAACGCGCTGACGAACAGCAACAGCCAGACGCCGTGCATGATGGCCGAGGCGCGCGTCTCGGCGCCAGCCTCGACGTTGGCGCCCGAGCGCACGATGACGCCCGTCATCGGCAGCACGCCGAGGAAGCCGCAGATCGTGTTGCCGACGCCCTGGGCGGTCAGCTCCTTGTCGTACTTGGTGCGCGGGCCGCGGTGCATCTGGTCGACGGCCGTCGCACATAGCAGCGTCTCGGCGCTGGCAATGAAGGCAACGGATATGGCTCCGATTAACACCGGCCACTCGGTGATGCGCATCAGTTTTTCCGGCGTCGGGAAGATCGTCTCCGCCCAGATGTTGTCGGGCACGGTCACGTATTTGATCTCGTTGAGCCCGAGCACCAGTGCCGCCGCAATACCGACGATGGCGCCGACCAGCGGAGCCGGGAAAAGGCGCCAGCTCTTGGGGGCGAACCCATTCCAGGCAAAGATGGTGGCGATGGTCAGAACGCCGATGCCGAGGGCTTGCAAGTGGGGACCGCCCTCACTGATCGCGTTCATCAGCGAGGTGGGGATGCCGACGAGATTTTGGATACCGGTGCCGATCGGCTTGTAGTCCAGCATCACGTGAAACTGCGAGGCGAGGATCAAGACGCCGATGCCGGCCAGCATGCCGTTGATCACGGCGGGCGACACGGCCCGGAACCACTGGCCAAGCTTGCACAGGCCGGCGACCAGCTGGATAAGGCCGGCGAACAACACGATGACGCCGATCATCTGCAAGCCGAACTGCTCGACCAGCTGCCAGACCAGCACGGAAAGGCCGGCAGCCGGCCCGCTAACCTGCAACGGCGCGCCGGAAATCACGCCGACGATGATACCGCCGACGATACCGGTGATGATGCCAGCCGTGGGGGGCATCCCCGAGGCGAGCGAAATGCCCATGCACAACGGGAGCGCGACGAGAAAGACAACGATCGACGCCATGAAGTCGCGACCGAAAGTCGCCTTAGTATACGACGTGTCCATGAGCTCCCGTCCGCTCGCTAAATCTCATCGCCGGCAAAGGTACGGTGACCGTTGATTGCGAACCGATTTCGGCTGTCCCCCAGCGCGGCGGGACGATAGACCTTGAGTTGCAACCCGGCAAGCCGAGGCTAGCGGCCGGACCGAACGACGGTTAAGGGCAGTGGCAGGACGATTTGACATCTCCGCGGCCGCCGCGAACTCAGGCATTGAACACCGCCATGAGCAGCTTCCCCGAAAAACTCGCCGACCGCTTCCGCCGCTTCCACCACCGGCACTTCCTGCCGAAGGCCGAGGAATACGAGGAATTGGCCACCTACGGGCAGGCGCCCGAAGCGATGGTCATCTCCTGCAGTGACAGCCGCGTCGACCCGGAAACGATCTTCAGCGCCATGCCGGGCGAGCTGTTCGTCGTCCGCAACGTCGCCAACCTGGTGCCTCCCTACGAGACGGGCGGCAAGTTCCACGGCGTCAGCTCGGCGATCGAGTTCGCCGTGCTCAACCTGCGCATCAAGCATCTCATCGTCATGGGCCATTCCGGCTGCGGCGGCGTCAAAGCCGCCCTCGACCAGAGCGCCGCCATTCAGACCGAAGCGCAGTTCATCTCGCGCTGGATGTCGATGCTCGATGATGCCCGGCTGCGGGTGCTCGCGTCGCATCAGATGGCGCCGCATGGCGAGAAATTGCAGGCGTTGGAGAAGGAAGGCGTCAAGACCGCCATCACCAACCTGCGGACGTTCCCGTTCATCACCGATGCCGAGAACAAGGGACGGCTGTCGCTGCACGGGGCCTACTTCGACATCGCCTCCGGCACCCTGTCGGTGCTCAACCACTCCCGCAACGAGTTCTTCCCGCTGTAGACGTTGCGCGCAGCCTGCGAGCGCGTAACCCCTCACCCGCTAGCGCATGCGCACATGCACTAGCGACCTCTCCCTCTGGGAGAGGTGAAGTGAAGCAGCCAATTTGACGACACCCTCCACCTCTCCCATGGGGAGAGGTCGGAAGCGAATGCAATGAGCTTCCGGGTGAGGGGATGATCCGTTTCGGCTCTCGTTCTGTCCTGACGCGGCGGACAGACTGAGCGCGACGCGAGCCTCTAGTTGGCCGTGGGGGCGGGTGCGGGCTGGGAGGCAGCGGCTTGGGCGCGGGCGATGGCGGGCATGAGACGCGTCTGCATGCTTTCGGGTGAGATCGGCCCGACGTGCTTGAACACGATCTCGCCCTTGCCGTTGAGCACGTAGGTTTCCGGCATGCCGTAGACGCCCCACTCGATGGCGCCGCGACCGGCGCCGTCGGTTCCCACGGCCTTGAACGGGTTGCCGTAGCGGCCGAGGAAGCGGCGCGCCGACGCCGCATCGTCCTTGTAGTTGACGCCATACAGCGCCACGCCGGTGCGCCGTTGCAATTCGACCAGCAGCGGCTGCTCCTCGGCGCAGGGCACGCACCACGACGCCCAGAAGTTGACGACGCTCGGCTGTCCGTTGGCGAGCTCGGCGCTTGAAAATCCCGGCACCGGCTTGTCGGCCTCCATCAGGCCTTCGACCGCCGGGAACTGCGTCGCCGGGGCCGGCTTGCCGAGCAACGCGGACGGCAGCTTGGAGGGATCACCGGTCTGCAGCGCAAAGGCGAACAAGCCGACGAGGGCACCGAAGATCAAAAGCGGTGCGATCACCCAGCCGAGCTTACTCTTGCGTGCGGGCGAGGTGCCGTCGGCTCCCGGCTGCATTCGTTTCGATCCTCAGATGATCAGGAGCGCGGTGTCGAGCGGCGCTTGACGCCGCGCGCAGCGAAATCGGCCAGCCGCCGCTCTTGCTCGCGCCCGTCGATGACGAGCCAGGCGATCAGCGCGCCGATCACCAGCACGACGACGCCGTAAGCCGACCAAATGAAGCTCGCGTGCGGTCCCAAATCGATGCCGAGATCCATGTGTCTACTCCGCCGCCGCCAGCTGGCCCGATTGCGCGCGCTCCACCTCGGCGAGCTGCAACGCCTTCACGCGCCGGCGCAGGATCTCGTTGCGCATCGCCTTCAGATGCATGGCGACGAACATGAGCGTGAAGCCGACGGCCATGACCAGGAGCGGCGTCAGCAGCGATGAATCGATCGTCGGCCCGCCTACGCGGATGACGCTGGCCGGCTGGTGCAGCGTGTTGCCGAAGTTCACCGAGAACTTGATGATCGGCAGCATCACGATGCCGACCAGGGCGAGGATGGCGGTCAGCTTGGTAGCCAGCGACTCGTCCTCGATCGAGGAGCGCAGTGCCATCAGCCCGAGATAGAGGAAGAACAGGATCAGCACCGACGTGAGCCGCGCGTCCCACACCCAGTAGGTGCCCCAGGTCGGCCGACCCCACAGCGAGCCCGTCACCAGCGCCAGGAACGTAAAGGCGGCGCCGAGCGGCACCGCCGCCTTGGCCGAGACGTCCGCCAGCGGATGGCGGAAAACCAGCAGGCCGAACGCCGAAATGGCGACCAGCGCATACACCGCCATCGACAGCCACGCGCAGGGCACGTGGATGAACATGATGCGTGCCGTCTCGCCCTGCAGGTAGTCGGGCGGCGCGACGAAGAAGCTGAGGTACAGCCCGTAAGCGATGACCGCCGCCGCCGCGCCGGACACCCACGGCAACAGCTGAGCCGAAAGCTCCATAAAGCGGGTGGGGTTGGCCAGGCGCTGGGTCAGGGTCTGCATTGGAGATGATCTAATCTAGGCGAGCTGCCGACGCAATTGAGCGCTACGGCCACGATTTTTACTGCATCTGCACACGCAGCGCCGCAGCTGCAGCCAAGGGGCAAAGTACGACGGATGCAAGTGAAAGCGCCGTAAGGATTAGGAAAGCGCTACCGGTTCCCGTGGCTCCGAGCAGGCCGTTGATCGCCGCCATGCCGAAAATCAGCGTCGGGACGTATAGTGGCAACACCAGAAGGGCGATTAGAAGGCCGCCGCGATAGGCCCTCAGCGTCAGCGCGGCCCCGACGGCGCCGATGAAGCTGACGGCCGGTGTTCCGACCAGCATGGTGGCGACCAGCAACGGATAGGCGCCGATATCGAGATTGAGCAGCAGCCCCAGCACCGGCGCCATCAGCGCCAGGGGAATGCCCGTCGAGATCCAGTGCGCCAGCGCCTTGGCCGTGACGACCAACTCCATCGGCATCGACCCGGTCGCCAGGATGTCGAGTGAGCCGTCCTCGTAGTCGGATGAGAAGACGCGGCCTAGGGACAGCAGCGCCGCCAGCAACAACGCGATCCACAGCACGCCCGGCGCAATGCGCGACAGCAGGTTGAGGTCGGCGCCGAGCCCCAGGGGCATCAGTGTCACGACCAGCATGTAGAAGCCGAGAGCCGTTCCGAGCGCGCCGCCCTGGCGCACCGCGAGCCGCAAGTCGCGTTTGAGAAGTGCGAGGAAGGCGCTCAAGGCGACGCCTCCAGCGGCGCGACGCGCCCGAGGCGGATCGACTGCATCGGATCGAGCGCCATCGGCACGTGCGTTGCAATCACCGCCATGCCGCCGGTCTTTAAGTGCGCGTTGATCGCCGCAACGAGCACTTCGACCGAGGCGACATCCAGCGACACCGTCGGCTCATCGAGTAGCCACAACGGCCGCGGCGCTACGTTTAGCCTCGCCAGCGCCAGCCGCCGCTTCTGTCCAGCCGACAGATATCCGGCCGGAATGTCGGCCAGCGCGTCGAGTGCGAACCGCTCCAGCGCCGCCTCGACGCGGGGCGCCAAATTCGCCGAGCCGCCGAGGTACGTCGCCCAGAACGTGAGGTTCTCCGCGGCCGTCAGGTGCGTCTTGATCCCATCGAGGTGCCCGACAAAATGGCAGACCTCGCTCGGCTCGCGATCCTCGCCGGCGCCCGTCACGCTGACGCTGCCCGCCGATGGCCGCAGATATCCCGCCAAAGCGCGTAAAAGCGTTGATTTGCCCGAGCCATTCGGCCCGATGAGAGCGAGCGCAGCGCCGCTATCGAGGCGGAGGGACAGACCATCCACCACATTGCGCCCGCCGCGCTCCAAGGTCAGATTTTCAGCAACGAGCTGCACGGCTCTTCATCATCCGTGTGGCAGAATGCGCTAGCGTGACGGTGGGAAAATCCCGCAAGATGGGAGTTGGAAGCTCTCTAGGTTGGCGGGCCGGAAGGCACCAGGGGCACGCTTCCGAGGCCGCCAGGTTACCAGCTTAAACGAGCGCCGTCGCCAGCCGTCCATGCGGCAGGGTTGACGATTGGGGATGTCCGGCCGTCACGGCCGCACGAAGGAGTCGATTTTGAAGGACGCAGCGCCGGTGTCGTTGGACAGCTTCAAGTGCCGCAAGACGCTCTCGGCCGGTGGCAAGACGTACACCTACTACTCGCTGCCCGAGGCAGAGAAGAACGGACTGGCCGGCATCTCCAAGCTGCCCTTCTCGATGAAGGTGCTGCTGGAGAACCTGCTGCGCCACGAGGACGGCCGCACGGTCACCAAGGCCGACATCGAGAACGTCGCCGGATGGCTGAGCGACCGCGGCAAGGCCGGCGCCGAGATCGGCTTCCGCCCGGCCCGCGTGCTGATGCAGGACTTCACCGGCGTCCCCGCGGTCGTCGATCTCGCGGCGATGCGCGACGGCATGAAAAGCCTCGGCGGCGATCCGCAGAAGATCAATCCGCTCGTCCCCGTCGATCTCGTCATCGACCATTCGGTGATCGTCGACGACTTCGGCACCCCGCAGGCCTTCGGCAACAACGTCGAGCTCGAGTATCAGCGCAACGTCGAGCGCTACAACTTCCTGAAGTGGGGCCAGGGCGCCTTCGACAACTTCCGCGTCGTGCCGCCCGGCACCGGCATCTGCCACCAGGTGAACCTCGAGTACCTGTCGCAGACCGTGTGGACGCGCACGTACGCCGACGGCACGATCCTCGCCTATCCCGACACGCTCGTCGGCACCGACAGCCACACCACCATGGTCAACGGCCTCGCCGTGCTCGGCTGGGGCGTCGGCGGCATCGAGGCCGAGGCCGCCATGCTCGGCCAGCCGCAGTCGATGCTGCTGCCCGAGGTCATCGGCTTCAAGCTCACCGGCAAGCTGACCGAGGGCGTCACGGCGACCGACCTCGTGCTCACGGTCACGCAGATGCTGCGCAAGAAGGGCGTGGTCGGCAAGTTCGTGGAGTTCTACGGCCCGGGCCTCGACACCATGCCGCTCGCCGACCGCGCCACCATCGCCAACATGGCCCCCGAGTACGGCGCCACCTGCGGCTTCTTCCCCATCGACGACGAGACGCTGACCTACCTCGCCATCTCCGGCCGCGAGGAGAGCCGCATCGCGCTGGTCGAGGCCTACGCCAAGGCGCAGGGCATGTTCCGCGTCAACGGCATGCCCGACCCGGTGTTCACCGACACGCTCGAGCTCGACCTGACGACCGTCGTTCCGTCGATGGCCGGCCCGAAGCGCCCGGAGGGCCGCATCGCGCTCACCGACATCGCCGCCGGCTTCGCCAAGGCGCTGGAGACGGAATACAAGAAGCCGGGCGAGCTGACCGAGCGCGCCGCGGTCAAAGGCCGTGACTACGACATCGGCCACGGCGACGTCGTCATCGCCGCCATCACCAGCTGCACCAATACCTCGAACCCCAGCGTGCTGATCGCCGCCGGCCTGCTGGCGCGCAAAGCTGTCGCCAAGGGCCTCAAGTCGAAGCCGTGGGTGAAGACCTCGCTGGCGCCCGGATCGCAGGTCGTCTCCGCCTATCTCGACAAGGCCGGCCTGCAGCCCGACCTCGACAAGCTCGGCTTCAATCTGGTCGGCTTCGGCTGCACCACCTGCATCGGCAACTCCGGCCCCCTGGCGCCGGAGATCTCCGCCGCCATCAACGAGAACGGCGTCGTCGCCGCCGCCGTGCTGTCCGGCAACCGCAACTTCGAAGGCCGCGTCAGCCCCGACGTGCAGGCCAACTACCTCGCCTCGCCGCCGCTCGTCGTCGCCTACGCGCTCGCCGGCACGGTGCAGAAGGACCTCACCAAGGAGCCGCTCGGCACCGGCAGCGACGGCCAGCCCGTCTACCTGAAGGACATCTGGCCGACCTCGCAGGAGATCCAGAAGTTCATCGTCGAGAACATCACGCGCGAGCTGTTCCTCGACCGCTACGCCGACGTGTTCAATGGCGACGCCAGCTGGCGTGCCATCGATACCGCGGGCGGCGAAACCTACGCGTGGGACGACATGTCGACGTACGTGCGCAACCCGCCCTACTTCGAAGGCATCAACCAGCGCCCGACCGACATCACGGACATCAAGGGCGCGCGCATCCTCGGTCTGTTCGGCGACAAGATCACCACCGACCACATCTCGCCCGCCGGCTCCATCAAGCCGTCGTCGCCCGCCGGCGAATACCTGCTGGAGCACAACGTGGCCGTCGCCGACTTCAACCAGTACGGCACGCGGCGCGGCAACCACGAAGTGATGATGCGCGGCACCTTCGCCAACATCCGCATCAAGAACTTCATGGCGCGCGATGCCGCCGGCAACGTGAAGGAGGGCGGCCTCACGGTGCACTATCCGACTGGCGAAGCCATGTCGATTTTCGAAGCCGCCATGCGCTACAAGGGCGAGGGCGTACCGCTCATCGTCTTCGCCGGCGTCGAATACGGCAACGGCTCCTCGCGCGATTGGGCGGCGAAAGGCACCAAGCTGCTCGGCGTGCGGGCGGTCATCGCGCAATCGTACGAGCGCATCCACCGCTCGAACCTCGTCGGCATGGGCATCGTGCCGTTCGTGTTCGAGGAAGGCACCAGCTGGCAGACGCTGGGGCTCAAGGGCGACGAGGTGGTGAACATACCCGGGCTGACGACTATTCAGCCGCGCCAGATGATGACCGCCGAGATCGTCTCCCCCGATGGCTCGGTGCGGAAGGTCCCGATCCTCTGCCGCATCGATACCCTCGACGAGCTCGAGTACTTCAAGAACGGGGGCATCCTGCACTACGTCCTGCGCAACCTCGCTGCCGCGTAGCTCCGGCGTTCACGCTGGCTTAGTCCCGGGACAAACTTTCGTGAGTGGCGTTGTAACGTTACACAGCGCCGCCTAGTCTTATAGCGCGTCCTCTTTCGGTGTAATTTACGCGCATGCGGCTGGCCCCTCTCATTGCATTAACGATGGCGCTTTTTGTGCCGGCGACCGGCGTGCTGTCGCAGGATGCGCCCGGCATCAACCCCTCGTTCGGCCCTGCCAAGGACGTGCTCGAGCTGTTCACCAGCCAGGGCTGCGACACCTGCCCGCCGGCCGACCAGGTGCTCGCCAAGTTCGCCGAGCGCCCGAACATCATCGCCATCTCGCTGCCCGTCGACATCTGGGACTATCTCGGCTGGAAGGACACGCTCGCCTCCGACAAGAACTCGGAGCGGCAGAAGGCGTATGCGAAAGCGCGCGGCGACGGCGCAATCTACACGCCGCAGGTCGTCGTCAACGGCATGATCGGCGTCAACGGCAGCGACCCGGCCGCCATCGAAGAGGCGATCAAGACCACCAGCGAGGCGTTGAAGGGCGGCCGCGTGCCGATCCGGTTCTGGCACGAGCGCAACTCGATCAAGATCGAGGCCGGCGATGCGCCGCCGGGCTTCACCTACAAGGAAGCGACGATCTGGTTCGCCGTCGTTCAGAAGTCGGCGCAGGTGCCGGTCAAGCGCGGCGATAACGAAGGCAAGACGCTAACCTACACCAACATCGTGCGCGAGATGATGCCCGTCGGCTCCTGGAACGGCAAGGCGATGAGCCTGCAGCTGGCGCGCACCGCGGTGATGCGCCCCGAGACCGAGGCCGCCATCATCCTGCTGCAGGAGGGCAAGGCCGGCCCCATCATCGGCGCCGCCTGGACCGGGCTGTGGTAGCGGCCCCCGTAGTCGCAAATGCGAATGGGTGTGCTTCCGATGTGGGCAAGGCACACCCACATCGTCGTGGATATGGTCAAAAAACGCCGTTTCTTGGACACGTTGTTATGGACATGTCCACCGCGTGCCCATATCCTGAGAATATGGTCAAAAAAGCTAATAAATTGCCCACATCGGGTCGATTCGATCCTACCAAGCCCTATAATGCTCTCCCCCCGCTTCCCCCCCCCCCAAACGCTCGAAACCGTGCCCGTGCTGCGCAAGTGCGTTGGCGCCGGCAGGGCGCTGGCCGGCCTCAAGGAAGCGGCGCGGCTGATCCCCAATCAGGACGTGCTGATCAATTCGATCCCGCTGCGCGAAGCACGCGACAGCTCGGCAATCGAGAACATCGTCACCACCAACGATACGCTCTTCAAGTTCGCAAACGCCGACCCCGAGAAAGCCGACGATGCGACTAAGGAAACGCTGCGTTACCGCACCGCTCTCATGCAGGGCTTCAAGGATGTGCTGGAAAAACCTCTCAGCACACACACCGCTGTGCTTGTCTGCCGGGCCATCAAGAACGTCGACCTCGACATCCGCCAAGTCCCGGGCACTGCTCTCGCCCATCATCCGAGTGGCAAGGTCATTTACACGCCGCCCGAGGGGCAAGCGCTGCTGCGTGAAAAGCTGTCCGACCTTGAGCGATTCCTGCACAGCAACGATGACATCGATCCGATTATCCGCATGGCTGCCGCCCACTACCAGTTCGAGGCTATCCATCCCTTTACCGACGGGAACGGGCGCACGGGACGTATCCTCAACACGCTCTTCCTGATCGACAAGGGGCTTCTCGACCTGCCGATCCTCTATCTCAGCCGCTACATCAATGAGCATCGCAGCGAGTACTACGATCGCCTGCTCGCCGTGACGACGTCAGGCGCGTGGGAACAATGGCTGCTATACATACTCACAGCCGTCGAGGAGACGTCGTTGTGGACGACGGCGAAGATTCGCGCCATCGGCGACCTGATGGACGCAACCGTCAACTACGTGAGCCGTACGTCGCCCAAAATCTACAGCCGCGAACTGGTAGAGGTGATCTTCACGCAGCCCTATAGCCGCATCGGCAATATCGTCGAGGCGAAGCTCGGCAACCGCAAGACCGCAAGCAAGCACCTGAAGGAGCTTGTCGCGAAGGGCGTGCTCGAGGAGCGCCAGGAGGGACGCGAGAACATCTACATCAATGTGCGCTTCCTCGACCTCCTGACCTCCGACAACAACGATTTCAAGAAATTCAGCTAACCGTCCAGGCCGCGCTTTTTGAGGAGGCCGGCGATTTCGGGCGGGCGGCCGCGGAAGGCGACGTAGGCTTCGAGCGGGTCGCGCTGGTTGCCGCCCGAGTAGATGTACTTGTGCAGCTTCTTGGCCGTCGCGCCGTCGAACGGATTGCCCGTCTCCTGGAAGGCCGCGAACGCGTCGGCGTCCATCACCTCCGACCACAGGTAGCTGTAGTAACCCGCCGCATAGCCGCCCATGATGTGCAAGAAGTGCGGAATGCGGTGGCGCATGACGATTTCGCGCGGCATGCCGAGGCGATCCAACGTGCCGCGCTCGAACGCGTCGACGTCGATCTCGCTCTCGTCCTCCTGCGCGTGCAGCTCCATGTCGACGAAGGCCGAGGCCAGGTACTCGATGGTCGAGAAGCCCTGGTTGAAGTTGCGCGCCTTCTTGATGCGCGCCAGCAGCTTGGCCGGCATCGGCTTGCCCGTCTCGTGGTGGAGCGCGAACTTCTCCAGCACCTCCGGCACCATCAGCCAGTGCTCGTAGAGCTGCGAGGGCAGCTCGACGAAATCGCGCGTCACCGCCGTCCCGGAGATGGATGGATAGGTGACGTCCGACAGTAGCCCGTGCAGGCCATGACCGAACTCGTGGAACAGCGTGCGCGCGTCGTCGAGCGACAGCAAGCTCGGCTGGCCCTCCTCGCTTTTGGCGAAGTTCATCACGTTGACGATGATGGGGCTCACGTCGCCCGCCACCTTCGACTGCGAGCGGAACGACGACATCCAGGCCCCGGAACGCTTCGAGGGGCGCGCGAAATAATCGCCAAGGAAAAGGCCGACGTGGGCGCCACGCTTGTCGGTCACCTCCCACACGCGCACGTCCTCGTGGTAGCGCGGCGCGTCGGGCAGCTCCTTGAACTTCAGGCCGAACAGGCGCGAGGCCGTGTCGAAAGCGGCGGCGACAACGTTGTCGAGCATCAGGTACGGCCGCGTCGACGCCTCGTCGACGTCGAAGCGCGCCTTGCGCTCCTTCTCGGCGTAATAGCGCCAGTCCCAAGCGGCGATGGCGAAGTTGCCGCCCTCCTCGCGCGCCCTCAGTTGCAGCGCATCGCGCTCGCCGGTGGCACGCTTGATGGCTGGCTCCCACACCGCCGTGAGCAGCCCGCGCACACTGGCCGGCGTCTTGGCCATCGTCTCTTCAAGGCTGTATTCGGCGTAGGTCTTGAAGCCGAGTAGCGCCGCAAACTCGGTGCGCAGCGCGATGATCTCCGACGTGATGGCGCGGTTGTCGGTTTCCTTGCCCATCTCGCCGCGCCGGATCCAGGCATTGAATGCCTCCTCGCGCAGATCGCGCCGCGAAGAAAACTGCAAGAACGGCTCGATCGAGGAGCGCGACAGCGTGATGACGTACTTGCCGTCGAGGCCCTGATCGGCGGCGACACGGGCGGCGGCTTCGCGCAGCGCTTCCGGCAGGCCCTCGAGGTCGCGCTCCTGCAGCACCAGGCGCCACGACTGCTCGTCCTTCAAGACGTTCTGCGAGAACTGAGTCGCCAGCGTCGCCAGCCGCTGGTTGATCTCGGCAACGCGCGTCTTCTGCCTGGCCCCCAGCTTAGCGCCGGCGCGAACGAGCCACTTATAGCGCAGCTCCAGGACACGCCGCTGCTCGTCGGTGAGCGACAGTTCATCGCGGCGCTCGTAGAGATCCTCGACGCGCTTAAAGATCTTGGGGTTGAGCATCACCGCCGTCTCGTGGGCGGCAAGCTTCGGCGCCAATTCGCGCTCGATCGCCTGCAGCGCGTCGTTGGTGTGCGCGCCGGCGAGGTTGTAGAAAACCGCGGCGACCTTATCGAGCAGCCGGCCGCTCTTCTCCAGCGCCACGATGGTGTTGTTGAACGTCGGCTTCGCCGTCTCGCCGGCGACGCGCGCGATCTCCGCCTTGTGCTCCTTCAATGCCGCGGCGAACGCTGCCTTGAAGTGCGCCGGCTCGATCTTCTTGAACGGCGGCAACCCGAACGCGGCGCTCCAGCGCGCCAGCAGCGGATTGCCCGGCTTCACGCGCGCGGGCCCCTTCGCTCGCGCCTTGGCGACACGCGCTGCAACTTTGCTCTTGGGCGCGCTCTTCAATTTGGCTTTCGCGGCTTTGCTCTTCACGTCGACGGCTCCTTGAAAGCGCAATGGCGCGGCGATCATGCCCGCGCGCCGTTATGCAAAGGTAGGCATCGGCGCGCAACCGTCCAGACCGCATCGCTCATTCACGACGTGCGCGACAAAAAAGAAGGGCCGGTGGGGGACCGGCCCTGACGACGATTGGGGAGTAATGCTATTGGAAGGGGCTGCCTAATAACCCGGTCCTCAAAGCTGCCCGAGGGCTGGGGGGCTGAGAGTCGAGCCGCTCCGACGAACCGGGTTAGAGGCAACGATTGACAATCTCGCAGCCCTTTGGGGCGGATCATTGTCGGGGGCTGGCCGCGAATTTGTCCATGTCGGGGATTTTCCGTGCCGCGTCTGCGCCGTTTGCGCACACGTGATGCATATGCGCGGCATGAGTGCAGCGCGCCGCGCTTGAAATTGGGCGCGAGCGGCGCGATCATGAAGGTATCGCGACAGGGAGGCGCCGTTGAGCGAATCCGAACCGATAACTTTCAGCCCGCAGACAGCGGGCAACTATCGCAGTCATCAGACCGCATCCAGCCGAGCTCCCGAAGCTCAGCGCTGCACTACATTCACTCGCCAGGAACTCACCGCCATCCTCGCCGTCTACGGCCGCAAGGTCGCCGCGGGCGAATGGCGCGACTACGCCATCGACCTAGGGCGTGAGAAGGCGGTGTTCTGCGTCTTCCGCCGCGCCAGCGAGGTGCCGCTGTTCCGCATCGAGAAAGCCCCCAAGCTGGCGCGCAAGCAGGGCGCTTACAGCGTCGTGGCGCCGGCCGGTCTCATCCTCAAACGCGGGCACGATCTTATCCGCGTCCTGAGCGTGCTCGAAGCCCGCCCCCGCCTCGTCGGCGCTTAGGCTAAGCCTTCGGCGGCGTCCGAACCCCCGGCTGTCGCGCTTCGCGCGTCCAGCCGACCTCTCCCTATGGGAGAGGTCAGTTGGCGTCGGCTTACGCGGAGGTCGTCACCTCTCCCGGCGGGAGAGGTCGACGCGAATGCGCAGCAATGAGCGGCGGGTGAGGGGTTACGACGTCGAGGTCGGTGCCCGCAAAAGCGAAGGGCCGCGGAGTGATCCGCGGCCCTTGCCAATTCAGTGCTGCGTCGGGCCGCGATTACTCGCGGTTGCCGAACAGATTGAGCAGCATCATGAACATGTTGATGAAGTCGAGGTAGAGGCTGAGGGCGCCCATGATGGCGCTCTTGCCCATAGCGACTGCATCGCCGGCCACCATCGAGTAGCCGTCCTTGATGCGCTGCGTGTCGTAGGCGGTGAGGCCGGCGAACACGAGCACGCCGATCACCGAGACGGCGAACTGCAGACCGCTCGACTGCAGCCAGATATTGACGATCGAGGCGAGGATGATGCCGACGAGGCCCATGAACAGGAAGGAGCCCCAACCGGAGATGTCACGCTTCGTCGTGTAGCCCCAAAGGCTGAGCGCGCCGAACGTGGCGGCGGTCACGAAGAAGATCTGCGCGATCGACTGGCCGGTGAAGACCAGGAAGATCGACGACAGCGACACGCCCATGATGGCGGCGAACAGCCAGAACGTCGCCTGGGCCGCGCCGACGCTCATCTTCTCGACGCGGAAGGAGAGGAAGAGAACGAAGCCGAGCGGGGCAAGCATGACCACCCACTTCAGCGGCGAATTGTAGAGCGCCATGCCGAACTGAGTGAGCTGGCCGTCGGCGCCGACAGCCATCATGCTGGTGAGATAGGCCGTAACGCCCGTCAGAGCCACGCCGGCGGCCATGTAGTTGTAGACGCCGAGCATGTAGGAGCGCAGGCCTTCGTCTAGCGCGGCCCCTGTGCGGGCCGGATAGCCGGATGTTGCGTACCTGGGGTCGAACTGAGCCATTTTTGTATCCCTGAGATCCTTTGGTTCGGCAGACTTTGCCAAATCACGCAGGAAATATGCGCCGCCGCCTGACACCTTTCAAGACTTACGAATCTGTACAATTCGCAATAGGCAAAGATTCACCTCGTCCAGAGAATGTCTTGATTTACGAGCCGCTTTACTCGGAGCGCAGGTACGGGACGGCCGGCGCGCGCAGCACCGCCCAGGTGCCTGCACCACCAAAAAGAAAAACGAGCCCCATCGACAGGCCGAGCGCGAGCGCCACCGCCCCGACCGAGAAGGTGAAGGCGATATGCATCAGTTGCGTGACGATAATTGCCGCCGCCAGGGTGCCGAGGGCCACGGCGAACAGCGCTGTCACCGCCGATAGCAGCAGGTATTCGAGGAAGTGCGAGGTCAGGATGCGCCGGCGGGTTGCACCCAGCGTCTTGAGGATCACGGCTTCGAGAATGCGCCGCCGCTGCGCCGTAGCCAGGGCGCCCGCCAGCACCAGCGCTCCGGCCAGCAGCGTCACGCTGCCCGCAGCGCGCACCGCCGTCATGACCTTTGCGAACACGGTGTTGAACGTATCCAGCACGTCCTTCACCCGAATGGCGGTGATCGACGGATAGGCCTTGCTGAGCTCGCGGATCGCCTGGGCTTCGCTCGCCGGCGGCGTGTCGTTCGGCAGCGAGACGGTGACCAGCAGGTTGTAAGGCGCGCCGGCGAGCGTGTTGGGCGAGAACAACATGACGAAGTTGATCGCCAGGCTCTCCCACTTGACCTCGCGCAGGTTGGCGATAGTCGCCGTTACATTGCGGCCGAGCACGTTGACCGTGACCTTATCGCCGATCTTGAGGCCAAGCTTGCTGGCAAGGTCGGACTCGAAGGACACCAACGGCTCACCGTCGTAGTCCTTCGGCCACCATTCGCCGGCGATGACGCGCGAGCCCCGCGGCACCTCCTCGGAATAGGATAGCCCGCGATCGCCATTGAGCACCCACTGGGCTTCCGGCGGCGCCTTGACGTCCTCGACCGGCACATCGTTGAGACGGACGAGGCGGCCGCGCAGCATCGGTGCGTCCTCTAGCACGGCGCCCGGCACATCCTTGCGGATCAGCGCGGCCATGGCGTCGAAGTTCTCTTTCGGCACGTCGATCACGAAGTAGTCGGGCGAGCTGGTCGGCAGGCGGTCCTCAAGCTCGTTCACAAGCGAAGCGTCCGCCAGCGCCACGGCGACCAGCAGCGACAGCCCGGCGCCGAGCGACAGCACGACGGAACGCGCCAAGCCTCCCGGCGCCCCGAGATTGCCAAGCGCCAGTGACAGCTCCGGCAGGCGCGGGCGCGGCAGACGGCGTGCGGCCCAGGTCACGAAGGTGCCGAGCGCGTAGAACACCGCGAACACGACGATGAGGCCGACGCTGAAATAGATGGCGATGCGTTTGGAATCGGAGGTCAGCATCGCGAAGGCGACGAGCGCCGCGGCGATGCCGATCGTCGTCACGATCACCCAGGTGCGCGGCAGCGTGCGCTCCGGCGCCACCTCGTCGCGGAACAGCATGCTGGCGCTGACGCGTTCGACGCGCCCCAGCGGCCACAACGTGAACAGCAGCGCCACGCCGAAGCCGTAGACGAGCGCCGTGACGATGCTCAGCGGCGTCACAGTCATCTCGGCCTGGATCGGCAGCATGTCGCCGAACAGTGCGTCGAGCACGACGGGCGCGACGGTGCCGAGCAGGAGACCCAGCACCACGCCCATGGCCGCCACCGCCAGCACCTGCGTAAGGAAGATGCCGAGCACCATGCGGCTGGTGGCGCCGATGCTCTTCATGGTGGCAATGACCTTGCGGCGCTTGTCGATGAAGGTCGCCACCGCGTTGGCAATGCCGACACCGCCGACCAGCAACGCCGTCAAACCGATCAGCGTCAGGAACTGCCGCAGCCGCTCCAGCGTGCGGCTCACCTGTGGCGAGGGATCGCGCCGGTCGGCGATCGTGAACCCGGCCTCGGGAAGCTCCGCGTCGATCTTCTTACGCAGGCTGACGAGGTCCGCTTCGCTCGCGGCGGCATCGCCGGTCTTCAGCGCATACCGCCAGCGCACCAGCGTGCCCGGCTTGACCAGACCCAGCTTCTCCAGCGTCGGCTCGGAGACGAACACGCGCGGTCCGTAGGTCAGGCGGTCGGCGATGCCGTCCGGCTCCGACTTCAGCACGCCGGCGATCTGCACCTGCTCGGAGCCGAGCCCGATGTGATCGCCCACCTTCAACTTGAGACGTTCGAGCAGCGTCGGATCGACCACGGCGCCGTCGCGCAACGCCTCCTGCAGCGGCTTGCCGCCCTCGACCTCGACCGTGCCGACCAGCGGATAGGCTGCGTCGACGCCCTTCAACTCGCCCAGCGCCTGGTCGGCGCCGTCCGGCCGCCGCGCCATCGTGCGCATTGTGGCGGTCTCGCTCACCCGCCCGAACGTATCGATGACGGCGCGTTCCTCGCCCACCGCCCGTACGTGCGTGCGCGCCAGCGTGGCGTCGCCGCCGAGGATCGCTTCGCCCTGCCGCTCGAAACCGGCGCGCAGCGCGTCCGACACCGCGCCGACGCCGGTGATGACCATGACGCCCAGCGCCACGCAGGCGATGAAGATGCGGAAGCCGGACAGCCCCGAGCGCAACTCGCGTCCGGCAATGGCCAGCATCAGCGGCAGCCGCCGTTCGCCGTCGCGCGGCGTCTCTTTGAGCGCTTCGGTCGCCGTCACGAGACGAGCGCCTCCGTTTGACCTTCGACGCGCCCGTCGGCCATGCGAATGATGCGATCGCACGCGCCGGCCAACTTCTCGTCGTGCGTGACGAGGATCAGCGTCGCCTCGCGGCGGCGCTGCAGTCCGAACAACAGGTCGATGACGTTGCCGCCGGTCTTGCGGTCGAGATTGCCGGTCGGCTCGTCGGCGAGGATGAGTCGCGGCCGCCGGCTCAAGGCGCGCGCGATGGCGACGCGCTGCTGCTCGCCGCCCGACAGCTGCGCCGGGAAATGATCGACCCGCTGGCTGAGGCCGACTTCCTGCAGCAGCTCGCGGGCCGTGGCGAAGGCATCGGCGGCGCCGGCGAACTCCAGCGGCAGCGCCACGTTCTCGAGCGCCGTCATGGTCGGCACGAGATGGAAAGATTGGAATACGATGCCGATCTCGGCGCCGCGCATTAGCGCCAGCTCGTCCTCCCCCAGCCCCGAAAGATCGTGTCCCGCGACCTCGACCTTGCCCCCCGTGGCGCGTTCGAGGCCCGCCATCACCATCAACAGGGACGTCTTGCCGGAGCCGGACGGCCCCACGATGGCCAGCGATTGGCCCTCGCGCGCCTCCAGATCGACATCGCGCAGGATGCTCACTGGCCCAGCGCGGCTGGTAAGAGTGAGACGGACGTCCTTCAAAACGACAATCGGCTTGGTCAAGGTTTCATCTGCTCTTGGCTGTTGGGGGAGCGACACTTGTCTCAACTTGACGGCGCCTTTACGTCATAGGGCCGTCTCTGAGTTGCCGAGGGAGAAGCATGAAGCCGATGTTTGGAAGACGCAACGTGTTTGCGCCTACACAGGTGGTGTCCGCATCAGCGCTCGTCAACGTGCTGACAGGCTTTCTGCTTTTGGCTTCCGCCACATTCGCGAGCGCCCAGTTGACGACTGCCACAGCCGAAACGAGCAAACCCATCCGCATTGTCGCGTTCGGGGATAGCCTCTCGGCCGGTTACGGCCTGCGGCCGAGCCAATCGTTTCCCGCCCAGTTGCAGAAGGAATTGAAGGCGCGCGGCCACAATGTCGTGGTCGACAACGCCGGCGTCTCCGGCGACACTTCCGCCGCGGGCCTCGCCCGCATCGCCTGGGCCATCGGCGATGACGCCGACGCCGTCATCGTCGAGTTCGGCGCCAACGACGCGCTGCGCGGCATCAGTCCCAAGGTGACGCGCGAGAACATGCAGAAGATCATCGCCAAGCTGAGCGCCAAGCGCATCCCCACGCTGCTCACCGGCATGCGCTCGCCGACCAACTGGGGCGACAACTACGCCGAGGACTTCGACGCCATCTTTCCGGATCTGGCGAAGGAGCACAGCCTGATCTTTTATCCGTTCTTCCTCGACGGCGTGGTCTTCGATTCCAAGCTCAATCAGCAGGACGGCATCCATCCGAACGCGAAGGGAGTGGCCGCCATCGTCAAGGCGATCCTGCCGCGGGTCGAAGAGCTGATCGCCAAAGCGGAAGCGCAACGCGCCGCCCCGAAGAGCTGAAACCTGAAGGGCCGCATGCCATGCCGCGCCTGTTCACGGGCATCGAGATTCCCGACGAGATCCGCGAGGAGATCGCGCGCCTCAAGGTGCCGCTGCCCGGCGGCCGCTGGACCGAGCCCGATAACCTGCATCTGACGCTGCGCTTCGTCGGCGACATCGACAAGCCGCACGCGCGCGAGTTCTCCGACCGGCTGGCGGCGATCGAATTGGACGTGTTCGAGCTGCGTCTTGCCGGGCTCGGCGTGTTCGGCGGCAACGAGCCGCGCTCCATCTGGGCCGGCGTCGAAGACTCGCGGGCACTCGAGGCATTGGCGCGCGCCAACGACCGGGCGGCGCGGCTCGCAGGGCTGCCGCCCGACGGACGCCAGTTCAAACCGCACGTCACGCTGGCGCGCATCAAGTACGCCGGCCCCGACGAGATCGCGCGCGTGCTGCAGCGGATCGGCGCCTTCCGCTCGCGGCCGTTCTTCGTCTCGCGCTTCGTGCTGTTCTCCGCCAAGCCGAAGACCGGCGGCGGACCCTATGCGGTGGAAGAAGCCTTCCCCCTGCGCGGCGGCGAATTCGCCGACTACCCCGACCTCGACGAGCGCTGGTAGCCGGCTCGCAACTATTCATCAACCGCTCCCTGAGAGGTCCCGCCACTTTCCGTCATCCCGGCGTCATGGCGAAGCCATGCTCCGCTTGGACGGCCGGGACCCGCGCAAGTCGCCGCCTCCGCGACGGTAGGATGATCGGCACGAGCCGCCGCGTGTCACCTCAAGTCGCGAAGAGCGTTTGCTGAAACTGGCGTGGATCCCGCTCTACAGCGGGATGACGGTTAATTGCGGTGGCCGACGAAGACTCAATACCGGCGGACGCCGCCGGCCCAGGGGGTTTGTTGCGGACCGTCGCTCTCGCGCTGCAGGTAGGCCTCGATCTCGCCGCCACCGTCGCCTTGCCAGCCCTCGGCGGCACCGACGGCCTGGCCGGCGTAGCGCCGCTCACCGCTGCTGCGCATCTCTGCCAGCGCGGCCGCCTCGTCCTTGTAGCCCTGGTGGCGCGCCGCGGTTTCCGCCGACCAAGGTGCGGGTTTGCACGTGCAGCCCTGCACCAACGTCTTGCGATAGAGAAACGCCGTCGGCAGCTGCGCGTACGGCCGCCCGGCCATGTCGACCATCGTCTCAACGCTGCCGCCGCTGGTCGGGTAGTAGAACAGCTTCGCCTCGCCGTCGCAGCGCGCCGAGCACGCGCGCGCATCGCTGTGCAGCCGCTCGCGACCGACGCTGTCGCCGATGGGAAAATAAAAGCCGTCGCAGGTGCGCACGCACAGCGTCCGGTACTTGGCGTAGTCCTGCGGGAAGCCGCTGTCGCCGTAGCCGCGACCATAGTCGAGCTGCTGTCCGCCGAAGCCGAAGTTGAAGGTCGGCGGCTCGATGCGTTCGGAGCGGCGCGAGGCGCCCCAGCCGAACAGCTTCCTAAAAAAGCCCTCGGCAGTCGCCGGTTGATAGGCCGAAGTCAGCGCCGCAACGGCACCGCACGCGAGCATGGCTAGACGGGAAGGACGCATCGGCACTCTGACGCTGTCGACTGAACTGGAGCGCGCAGCATCGCCGCAACATGGCAAACAATCTCTGAACGCCAGTGCCGATTTCGCAATTAAAGCGTAAGAACGACCTTGCCGACGGCTTCGCGCCGGTCGAGCACGGCGATGGCCTCGCGGATCTCGGCGAGCGGATAGGTGCCGTGGATGCGCGGGTTGAGCCGCCCCTCCGCCACCCAATCGAGCACCTGGCGCATGTTGGCGCGATGGCCTTCCGGGTCGCGCTTTACCGCTTCGCCCCAGAACACCCCGATCGCCTCGCATCCTTTAAGGAGCAGCAGGTTGAGCGGGATTTTCGGGATGTCGCCGGAGGCAAAGCCGACGACCAGGAAGCGGCCGTGCCATGCCGTGGCGCGCAACGCGGCCTCGGATGAATCTCCGCCGACGCAGTCGTAGACGACGTCGACGCCGCGGCCGCCGGTGAGCGCGCGCAAGCCCTCCTTGAGATCGTAGGCACCGTAGTCGACCGCCTCGTCGGCGCCGTGCTCGCGCGTCACGGCGAGCTTCTCCGGCGAGGAGGCGACGGCGATAACGCGTGCCCCCATCAGCTTGGCGATCTCCACCGCCGCAAGTCCGGCTCCCCCCGCTGCGCCGAGCACCGCGACGGTCTCGCCGCTGCGCAGGCGCGCACGGTCCTTCAGCCCGTGGCTGGCGGTGCCGTAGGTCACCGAGACGCCGGCGGCGACCTCGTCGCTGACCCCCGCGGGGATCGGCACCAGCGCCTCCGCCTTGGCGACGACCTTCTCGCGCGCGCCGCCCCAGCCGAGGTACGCCATCACGCGATCGCCGACCTTCACGCCGCTCACGCCTGCTCCCAGCGCCTCCACGACGCCCGCCACCTCGGCCGACGGCGAGAACGGCAGCTCCGGCTTTGCCTGGTATTTGCCGCGCGTGATCAGCGTGTCGAAGAAGTTGAGCGCCGCGGCCTTAACCGCGATCAGAACCTCGCCTGGGCCCGGCTGCGGCGCCGCGATCTCCTCGACGACGAGCCCAGCCGGCCCGTCGAGGCTCTTGCAAAGCGCCGCTTTCATGTAAAACCTCCCGCCGGCAGGGCAATTTCATTCGCCACTGCCCTTCCACCATGACCTGAAGTCCGCCGCAAGCGGGTGCCGACCGAGTACCTCGATGACCGACATGCCCGCCCCCAACTGGCCGCCGACCGCCCGAGGCTACTTCGCCATCGGCGCCGAGCGCATGTCGAAGTCGCTCAACCTCGGCAACCTCATGCGCTCCGCACACGGCTTCGGGGCGAGCTTCACCTTTACCGTCGGCGCCACCTATCGTGCGCTGGAAGCCTTCGCCGATACGTCGAAAAGCCAGCTGCATCTGCCGCATTACAACTGGTCGACGCTCGAGGACATGGCGCTGCCGCAGGGCTGCAAGCTGGTCGGCATCGAGCTGATCGACAATGCAATCGATTTGCCGAGCTTCCGGCATCCGTTGCGGGCCGCCTACGTGCTCGGCCCCGAGCAGGGCTCGCTGTCGGACAAACTCTTGGCACGATGCGATTATGTGGTGCGCATTCCGACCAGCTTTTGCGTCAATGTCGCCATGGCGGGTGCCATCGTCATGTACGACCGCACGCGTACGCTCGCCCGCTTCGCCGACCGCCCGATGCGCGAAGGTGGTCCCGCGGCTCCTGCCGCGCCCCGGGTGCGAACAACCAAGACCACCTGAGCCGCCACTGCCTGAATAGCTGAATTCAATCGGCAATCCCGCCCGGCGGCCCAGTTCAAAAGGTTGAACCACAGGCAAATCCGTCGGGAATGATGACAGCTGCCCGGAAGGGTGCATATGCTGATGCAAAATGGCGTTCGATTGGGGAGGGGAGCCTCGTGCGCACCACAAGCATCGCGGCCGGCGCCGCAGCACTGACGTCGTTGCTGGCTTTCGCGGCAGCGGCACAAACCGTCGAGCAAGTCGAAAAACAAGGGGCGTGGACGCTGTACGCCGACAAGGCGACGCCTAAGGCGGTGTGCTTCATCGCTGCCCAGCCGCAGGCCGTCGAGCCGCTCGGCGCCAACCGCGGTCCAATCTTCTTTTACATCACCGCCTGGCCGAAGGACGGCGTGAAGGCCGAGCCGAGCATCAAGGTCGGTTTCCCGGTGAAGCCCGAGGCGGACATGACCGTCACCGTCGGCACCGACACCTTCAAGCTGTTCATCAAGGGCGAGCGCGGCTTCGTTTCCGATCCGACCGAAGAGCTGAAGCTGGTCGAGGCGCTGAAGAAAGGCTCGAACGCCTTCGTCAAAGCCACCTCCGCTCGCGGCACGGCGACGACCGACACCTATTCGCTGTCGGGTCTCGCCACCGCCATCGATAAACTCGCCGCCACCTGCCCGTAACGATCAGTCGTCGTCGCCGGGGCGGGCGTTGCGCTTGCGCAGGTGGACGTAGAGCGCGCCCTCGCCGCCGTGGCGGATGGCGGCGGTCGTAAAGCCGATGACGATGCCGGCGAGCTCAGGCTCGCCCAGCCAACGCGGCACGTTGCGCCTCAATACGCCGCGCTCGAAACCTTCGCGCTCCATGCGCTCATCCAGCGCCGTGCGCGCCGGCGCACCCTTGCCGGTGATCACCAGCACCCAGCGCTTGCCCTCGGCATGGCCGCGTTTCAGGAAGCGGCGTAGCGCGTCATGCGCTTCGCTCTGGCGCATGCCGTGCAAGTCGATGCGCCCGTCGATCTCGATGCGCCCCGAGCTGAGCTTGCGCGCCTTGCGCCGCTCCAGCGCGATGGGCGCCGGCGCGGGCGGCGGCAACGTCACCTTGGATTTGGGAGGCAGAGGTGGCACCGCCGCGGGCGGCTTTTTCGGCGGTGCGGGCTTAGCGATCTCGCGCTTGCCGGCGCCGGGCTCGCCGTCGTTGTCCTCGAGCGCGGCATGTACGCGCCCCTTCTTGCCTTTGATCGGTTGCAGGCTGGCGGCGGTGTGCTCCCACAGCGCGCGTTCCTCATGCGACAGCCGGGCGGCGCCCTTCTTGCCCGGCGGCGGCTTCAGAGGCCGTCCCCGCCCTTGACGGTCGTCTGCCATGGAATGCGCTCGCCGAACCCGATGCCCTGTTCGGCCGATTGTGCGGACGTGGGCAACAGCACGAAGAAATTGCCTTCGTGCTTGGTTACGCCCGCGAGCTTGCCGGCCTTGTCACCGGAGCCGAAGTAGATGTCGCCCCGCTCCGGCCCCTTGATCGCCGAGCCTACGTCCTGCGCCACCATCAAACGATTAAAGCTGCCTTCCTTCGTTGCATGACCAAGCTCCGGGGCGCTGACGTAGAGCGGCGTGCCGAGCGTGTGGTAGCCGGTGTCAACCGCCAGGCTGCGCCCCGGGGTGAGACCCACCGACATGGCGCCCATCGGGCCTTCGGCGTCGTTGGCGAGTTCGCGGAAAAAGATGAACGACTGGTTCTGCCACATCACCTGCTGGCCGCGCGCCTTGTCGGCCCGCAGCCATTTGCCCAGCGCCGCCATCGACACCTTATTGGCCTCGAGCAAGCCGCTGTCGATCAGGTAGCGGCCGATGGACTTGTAGGGGTGGCCGTTCTTGCCGTCGTAGTTGATGCGCACCGTGGTGCCGTCGGTGAGATGGATGCGCCCCGAGCCCTGGATGTGCATGAAGAACACCTCCACCGGGTCTTCCAGGTACAGCAGCTCCAGCCCCTTGCCGGCCAGCGCGCCCTGGTCGATCTCGGCGCGCGTCGGATAGGCCGACGACGCCTGCCGCCGTCTGGCGCACATGCGTCAGGCCGTCGGGCTTGGAGGCGCGATCGGCCTCGTCGACGACGTTCACCAGATCGGGCGGCCGCTTGTAGACCGGCGTCTGGAATTTGCCCTGCGCCGTGCGCGAGCCCTCCATCACCGGCTCGTAATAGCCCGTCAGCAGCCCCTTGGGCTTCTGCTGCACGATGCGATGCGGCACGAACTGGGTTTCGAAAAACGCCTTGGCGGAGGCTTTGCTCGGCGAGGTCACGGCCTGCGCGGCACGGCAGACGGCGGCCAGGTTGCCGGCCGGCACCTTGCATTGCGGCGGCGGCCTTTTGGTCGCGGGCTTGTCGGCCGCCTTGCCGACAGCGTCGCACGACTTGAGGAAGGTCTTGAACGCCGCCAGGTGGTCGTCGTGCTCCCAGCCCGGCAGATCGGCGAACGTCACGCGCTCGAGCTTGGCATCGGGCTGCTTCGCTGCCGGCTGCGCAGGTTGGCTTGTGTCTGGGCCTCGGGCGACTTCGGCTTGTCGGCGTTGCTCATGGGGGGTGTGGTGGCGGCTTGGGGTGCGACGGGAGGCGGCTGTTTCTCGGCTGGCGCGGCGAGGGCGCCGGTCGAGACCAGTATGGCGGCAGCGGCGCATGCCGTCGCCGTCCATCTCACAGCAGCTGGGACGCGAGCACCTGCCATGGTCGCGTGCCTGTCCCTCGATGCTTGCCCACCGGCCGCCACTGCGCTGCGCGACCTGATCGTCCCCCGCAAGCGTAACGTAGCGCTTAGGCCGGCGACTGCGTCGCGATGAGGCGCCAATTCGGATTGGCACGCGCCTTCGCCGACGAGATATCGCGGCTGAACGTCCAGATGTCGGTCACTTCCTTGATGCGCTGCGGATCGCCGCTGATGATGGCGCCGGCCTTGTCGCGCGTCGCCGAAATGAGCTGGCTGACGAAGCGCACGGTGATCGAGGCGATGCCGCTCTTCACTTCGGAATCGAGAATGTCGGCCTTGTCGATGCCGACAAAGCTCTGATCGACTTGCTCCTCGCGGCTCTCGCGATCGGTGATGGCGCGCGTGAAGCCCTCGTACACGTCGCGGCTGAGCAGGTCCTTGAGCAGCTTGCGGTTGCCCTCGGCGAACGCGGTCACGATCATCTCATACGCCTGCTTGGCGCCGCGGATGAACGTGTCGGGATCGAACGCCGGATCGAGCCGGGCAACCTCGATGAGGCCGTTGCGCGCGCCGGCTTCGACGCTCGGATAGGTCTTGATGCGCTCCTCGGCGTCCGCCTGCGTTACCTCGGCGGCGGGTGCGGCGGCGCCGTCGCGCTCGCGGCGCGGCATGGCGACGACGTTGTCGGGGGACGATGCAGCGGCAGTTCCCTGCTGGGCGCGCTCGGCGCGGAAGCGCTCGACGCGTGCCTCCTCGTCACCCGTCCGGCGTCCGAGGACGCTTCTCAGCTTCAAGATCACGACGACCGCGACAATGAGCGAGATCAGGGTGATGAGATTGATTAACTCCATGAGCGGCTGCCTTCCTGGCAATCAAGGGCGTGACTGGATACGACTGCTATATATGATCGCGCCGTAAGCCGGGCCCAAGTCCAGGGAGAAAGGGCCTCTGATCCGATCCGCCATCAAGGGGTTAAGATGGTCGCTTCCCTCAAGGTAAGGCACAAAAGCGGCAATGCCAACCCGATTGCGCTGGCGTCAATCTTTTGCGCCCAGGATGCTGAGGGCATGCTCAACAACCCGCTAGTGAGAGCTGAATAGTCGCTGATGATGCCTGTGCGCTTTTTTCTCATGTTGTTCTTCCTCGGGCTCCCGCTGCTGGAGATCGCCGTGCTGATCCAGGTGGGTCAGGCGATCGGCTTGTGGCCGACGCTGGGGTTGCTGTTTTTGGCGGCAGCCGTCGGAATGATCGTCATTCGCCAGCAGGGCGTTTCCATGCTCGGGCGGATGTTCGGCGCCGTCAGCGAGGGACGCTTCGCGATCGGCTCCATCGTCGACAGCTATACCAAGATCGTCGCCGGCTGCCTTCTGATCGTACCCGGCTTCCTAACCGACGCCCTGGGCATCGCCCTGCTCATGCCGCCCCTGCGCAGGCTGATGCTCGGCGCCGTGATGCCCGGCATGGCCGTCCGCCGGCTGTCGACGATCCCCGGCCTCGCCCCGGGGCCGGATCCGAGCCGGCGCGCCCAATCGTCATCGAGGGCACCTACGAGCGACTCGACGACGACCGCGATCCCAAAGCCTAAGCCGGTCACGCGCGGCTGACATTGTCGCTGCCTGGGCCGCGTGTTAGCTAGCCGCCTCGATCGCGCAACCCTTGTTCACGGAACACTCTCGATGGCCAGCACCGGCAACGGCAACGGAAAGCCCACCACTCCCGACGCGGCGGCACAGACCACGCCCCCGCCGGCGCAAGTGAAGGTCGTCGCGCAGTACATCAAGGATTTGTCGTTCGAGAACCCGAACATCGAACGACTGCTCAAGGAGCCCGGCGACCAGCCGAACCTGCAGCTGTCGATCAACGTCGGCGCCAAGGCTGTCGGCCCGCAGCTGTACGAGAGCGCCATCGACTTCAACGCCCAGGCGAGCAACAAGCTCGGCGAGATCTATCAGTTGGAGCTCGTCTATGCGGGCCTGTTCAGGCTCGAGAACATTCCCGAGCCGGCATTGGAGCCGTTCTTGCTCGTCAACTGTCCGTCGATCCTGTTCCCGTTCGTGCGCCGCATCGCCGCCGACCTGACGCGCGAAGGCGGCTTCCCGCCGCTGCTGCTCGATCCGTTCGATTTCGCGACGCTGTATCTGCGCCGCCAGCAGGACATGCGTGCCCAAGCCGAAGCCGAATCCAGGAAGAACTAATCGCACCTCCCCATCGGCCACCTCTCCGATGGGGAGAGGTCGGCTGGACGCGCTTCGCGCGACAGCCGGCTGAGGATGTCGTTCTGAAGTCCCGTTGCTGTCCTCGAGGGAGTAACCGCTACCCGGAAGCTCATTGGCGTCCATGCGAAGCATGGCTCCGCCATGACCGCTTCCGACCTCAAGCTCCGGGAGAGATGAAGTGGGTGCCGGCCATGACGGTTAAGGCGAGCGGCAGTAGGCGACCTAAGCGTCCGGAGGCGGGGGCGAGGAAGCGGCGCCAGATGGCCTTCTCGCCCAACGTTTCGACGAAGGCGGCATGCGCGGCTTCTAGCTCCGGCGACAGCCGCGCGGGAAGCGGCGCCGGACGCTGCACGGCGGTGCCACGCTGCAGAGGCGCCAACTCGGCGCCCATCGGGGTATTGGTGTCGGCAGCGAAATCGATGAAGGCAGCCTGCCGCACGCCTAGCAGCTCGATGTAGACCTCGGCCAACAGCAGCGAGTCGACGAGCGCGCCGTGCTTGGTGCGCTTCGTATTGTCGATGCCGTAGCGCTTGCACAGCGCATCGAGGCTGTTCGGTCCGGCCGGATGCCGCCGCTTGGCAAGCTGCAGCGTGCACGTCACGCGGTCCATGGTGATGGCGCCGAGCGACAGACGCCCCAGCTCGAAATTCAAAAAGCCGATGTCGAAGGCCGCGTTGTGAATGACGATCGCGTCCTGCGCGATGAACTCGAGGAATTCGCCGGCGACGTCGGCGAACAGCGGCTTGTCGCGCAGGAACGCGCGTCGACAAGCCCGTGTATGGCTTCGGCCTCGGCGGGCACGTCGCGCTGCGGATTGACGAAGCGGTGGAACTCGCGCCCCGACGGGATGCGATTGACCAGCTCGATACAGCCGATCTCGATCAGCCGGTCGCCATTCTGATGGCTGAGGCCGGTCGTCTCGGTATCGAGAATGATTTCGCGCATGCCGTACTTCCCTCAAATTCGAGGAGGCCGGTCAAGTCGCGTGCTTGGCCCAGTGGCGCGCATACGCCTCGCCGGGGCGCCCCCGCAACTCGGCGAGTGCGGTATCCAGCGCAGCCTGGCTCGTCTCGATGTCGAGGCTCGTGTCCACAACGAAATCGGCCGCCGCGCGCTTCTCGGCATCCGGCACTTGGCGCGACAGCAGCCGATCGAGCTTTTCCGCCGACATCCCGGGCCGCGTCAGCATCCGGGCGCGCTGCACCTCCGGCGCCGCGCTGACGACGATCGTCACGTCGACCAACTTGTCGGCGCCGGTCTCGAACAGCAACGGAACCTCGAGTACCGCGATCTCGGCGCCGTGCGCGGCGTGCTCACGCAGGAAGGCGCGCTCGCGCCTCGCGCACTAGAGGATGCACGATCGCTTCCAGCTCGCGAAAACGCGCCGGATTGGTCACCAGCACCGCGCTCAGCTTGGCGCGATCGACGCCGCCGTGCGTCGTCGTGCCGGGGAAGGCGCGCTCGACCGGATCCACTGCTTTTCCACCGGCATAGAGGCGATGCACTTCCGCGTCGGCATCGAACACCGGCAATCCGCGTGCGCGCAGATGCGCCGCGGCTGTGGACTTTCCCATGCCGATCGAGCCAGTGAGCCCGACGATCAGCATTTTGCGACCCTCGATGTCGGCGATGACGATGTCGCGCAACTTGTCGGTCACCTGTGGACGCACGCCGAACCACTTCTCGAAGCCGGGCACAGCTTGATGGAGCAGCATCCCCAGCCCGTCCACAGTGCGCAGTCCATGCGCGCGAGCTTGCGCCAGAAGCTGCGTCTCGAGCGGCACGTAGACGATATCTGAGACCACGCAGTCCTCGGTAAACCCGGTGAAGTCGATGCCGAGTGAGCCGCCGCCCTTCAGGCCGGCGCCGGTCGTATTCACCAGCACGCAGGCTTCGCGCGCGCCGTCGCTGCGGTTGTCCCAGTCGAAGGTCTTGACGCGCGGGCCGAACTCTTCGGCCAGCTGCTCGGCACGCGACCGCGTCCTGTTGAAAACACGGACCTCGTCTATACCAGCCTCGAGGAAACCCATGACGATGGCGCGCGCTGCACCACCGGCACCCAGCACGCACACCGGCCCGTCATGGGCTTTCCAGTCGGGAACCGTGTGGTCGAGATTGGTCATGTAGCCGTACGTGTCGGTGTTTGCCGCGTGCAGCTTTCCGCCTTCGATCCACAGCGTATTCGCAGCTTGTACCGCACGCGCGGACGCATCGCGCTCGTCGGCGAGGGCGTACGCGGTCTCCTTGTGCGGCACCGTCACGTTGCACCCGACATAGCCCTGCGCCGCGAGTGAGCGCAGGAAGCGCAGCCACTTCCTCCGGACGCACGGCCTCCTTCGTGTAGGCGCCGTCGATGCCGTACTGCTTCAGCCAGTAGCCGTGGATGAGCGGCGAGCGCGAATGCTCGATCGGCCAGCCGATAACGCAGGCGCGCTTCATTTCTCGATGATCCCACGTTCGCGCAGTTCGGCGAGCACCGGCATCAGCGGCAAACCGAGCACCGTGAAATAGTCGCCCTCGATCTTGTCGAACAACTGCACGCCGAGGCTTTCGAGCTCATAGGCACCAACCGACTGGCGGACCTGATCGCCGGCGCGCAGCAGGTAATCGTCGAGGAACACATCGGAGAAATCGCGCATCGTCAGGCGTGCCGTGGCGACGTGCGCCCACGTGATCTTGCCGTTCTCGGCAAAGGCGACGGCGGAATGCAGTTCGTGCGTGCGTCCGCGCAATTTGCGCAAGGCTTCGCGCGCCGCATCGATGCTCGGCGCCTTGCTCAACAACTCGATCGCCCAGCGCCAGACCTGGTCGGCGCCGATGATGAGCGAGCCGCCGATCTTGCCACTGACATCCTCTGCCTTCGCCGCCGCGAGCACGGCCGCGATCTTCTTGGGGTCGACATTCGCATCGGCCTCGCGCATGCGCGCGCGGATCGCCGGCTCGTCGACGTCGGCCGGCTGCACCGTGAAGTGCACGCCAGCCGCGGCCAGCATCTCGCGCCGCGCGCGACTCCCCGACGCCAGAACGATCTCGCGCGCGCTAACCGTCACTGACATCCTGCACCTCTTCCTTCCCCGCCTCGCGATCGTGCAGGAGCTTCAAAATCGTCGCAGCGGATTCTTCCACCGAGCGCCGCGTGACGTCGATGATCGGCCACTTATGCTTGGCGCACACCTTGCGCGAATAGGCGATCTCCGCGGAGATGCGGTCGCGGTCGACATAGTCGCCGAGATTGTGGTCGGCCAGCATCATCGCCCGATGACGCCGCACCTCAGCGATGCGATCCGGGCTGGCGATCAAGCATACGACGAACGCCTTGTGCGGCTTGGTCAGTCTTTCGGGCAGCGGCAGCGATGGGATCAGCGGCAGGTTCGCCGTCTTATATCCGCGCTGCGCCAGATAGATGCTCGTCGGCGTCTTCGACGTGCGCGAGATGCCGAGCACGATGATGTCGGCGTCGTTGAGATCCTCGGGCAGATGCCCGTCGTCGTGCGCCATGGTGAAATTCAGCGCGTCGATGCGCCGGAAATAATCGGCGTCGAGAACGTGCTGGCCGGCCACCGTCGGGGTGCGCGGCGCGCCCAGATAGCTTTCCAGCACCTGCATGATCGGCTGCAGAACGGCGAGGCATGGGATCTTCAATTCGATGCAGCGCCGCTCGAGCTCCTCGCTCAGCTCGCGATTGGTGATCGTGTAGAGCACGATGCCCGGCGTCTGCTCGATCTCTTGCAGCACCCGCTTCATCTGCCGCGCGGTGCGTACCAGCGGATGCACATGCTCGATCGGGCGCACGAGCGCGTACTGAACCGACGCCGCCTTGGCGATCGTCGTCAGCGTCTCGCCGGTCGAATCCGACACGAGATGCAGGTGAAAGAAGCTCGGCAGGCCGCTCGTCATGACCTCGTCGTTCCAGCGGGACGGCGTGTTGATAAGCCCATGAGTTATTAAGAGGGCCCATGCAACGCGGGGCCGTCCAGCCCGCGCCACGTCACTTGTCCACGAAACTGCACACAAAGGGCGCCGTTGGCATCAACCGAACCGACTATCGCCGCTGTGCGAGGATTGGTGCCTTCCAGGTCGCTAGTCCAGAGGCAATCAACAGGCGAGCCATCAGGTTGTATTTGCCCGGTGGCAGGCTAGGCCCTTGATCCAAGTCGGCTTCGGCAACGTTAGTGGCTCGCCGCCCTAGCACACCACCACATCGGCCCCCTCGCCGCCGCCCCTGTGCGCGACCTTAGGATTAGGCTAGGACAACGCGCTAATCCTCAGAACCCCCAGGGGTAAGAGTAAGAACAATAAGAGTCTAAGATTCTTAACTTGGTTTAAGAGCACATGCGGTCTCCGGCACAACCATCTCCAATCGGGCGTCAGGCAGAGGCTCGTCAGCGTGCTCGCAGGCGAGGCGCTGAGCCCGCCGCCGATGTGGCTGATGCGCCAGGCCGGGCGCTACCTGCCCGAGTACCGCGAAGGTGCGCGCTTCGGTCGGCGGCTTCCTCGAGCTGTGCTACACGCCGGCGCTTGCCGCCGAGGTGACGCTGCAGCCGATCCGCCGCTACGGCTTCGACGCGGCGATCCTGTTTTCCGACATCCTCGTCGTGCCCGACGCGCTCGGCCAGGGTGTGCGCTTCGTCGAGGGCGAAGGGCCGCGGCTGGACGCCATCGGCTCGGCCGCCGAGCTGGCGCGCCTCGATCCGAGCGCGACCGGCGGCAAGTTCGGCCGGGTGTACGAAACCGTCGCCCGCCTGCGCCAGGACCTGCCGGCCGAGACGGCGCTGATCGGGTTTTGCGGCGCGCCGTGGACGGTGGCGACCTACATGGTCGGCGGCCAGGGCTCGTCCGATCAGGCGGCGGCGCGTCAGCTCGCCTATCGCGACCGGGTAACGTTTGCGCGCCTGATCGACATCGTCACCGAAGCCTCGATCGACTACCTCGACGGCCAGGTGCGCGCCGGTGCCGACGTGCTGCAAATCTTCGACAGCTGGGCCGGAAACCTCCCCGAGGGGGAATTCGAAGCCTGGGTCATGGCGCCGACGGAGCGAATCGTGACAGAGCTGAAACGTCGCCACCCGGACACGCCGATCATCGGTTTTCCGCGTGGCGCCGGCGCCAATGCCGAACGCTACGTGGGCGAGACGGGGGTCGAAGGGCTGGGATGCGATACCGCGATGCCGTTGCAACAGATGCGCGCGTTGGCCGATCGCTCCGGCGTTGCCGTGCAGGGCAACCTCGACCCGCTGCTGCTCGCCGCCGGCGGGCCGACCTTTGAAGCGCGTGTGCGTGAAACGCTGCAGGTGATGCGCGGCGCCCCGTTCATCTTCAACCTCGGCCACGGCATCGTTCCGCACACCCCGCCCGAGAATGTCGCCCGCCTCGTCGACCTCGTCCGCAGTGAAGGCGCCTGACCCATGCTGTGGCTGAAAGCCTTTCACATCATGGCCGTGGTCGCCTGGTTCGCCGGTTTGTTTTATCTGCCGCGGCTGTTCGTCTATCACGCCAACGCCAAGCCCGGCTCGGAGCTGTCCGAGACCCTCAAGGTCATGGAGCACCGCCTCCTGACCGCCATCATGACGCCGGCGATGGCCGCGGTGTGGATCCTGGGGCTGACCCTCGCCTACTGGGAAGGCGCCTTCTCCGACGGCTGGCTGCACGCCAAGCTCGCCCTCGTCTTCCTGCTCTCGGGTTTCCAGGGCGCCCTCAGCCGCTGGACCAAGGACTTC
This sequence comes from uncultured Alphaproteobacteria bacterium, assembly GCA_963722495.1. Taxonomy (GTDB): domain Bacteria; phylum Pseudomonadota; class Alphaproteobacteria; order Rhizobiales; family Hyphomicrobiaceae; genus Hyphomicrobium_A. The sequence continues at coordinate 204,384 of CAVRND010000011.1, forward strand.
GCCGCCGACCGCAACACCCGTTCGGCGAAGTTCTACCGGATCGCCAACGAGGTCCCGACGGTGTTCCTGATCTTGATCGTCCTTCTTGTGGTCTTAAAACCCTTCTAGCCGGAAATCTTGCAGGAGGCGCTTTTCTCTTGCATTTCCATATGGTATACGTCCGTTGAATTCCGCATCGAACTCGGGGCCGCTCAGGCCTATGAGTTGGTCGCCGATGCCCCGCATCAAAGGGCAAGGCAGACCGCCCGTGGCATTGGCCACGTCTCTCTCGACCATCCCCCACCCCACCCACCTTCTGCCCGGCACATCAGCTTTTCGCTCAACCGCCGTGGCCTCCCGGAGCGTTCTATGAAGGAAATGAAGCTCGAAGACCTGAAGCTCAAAACTCCGACGGAGATGTTGAGCTTTGCGGAGGAGAGCGGCGTCGAGAACGCCAGCACCATGCGCAAGCAGGAGCTGATGTTCGCGACACTGAAGCAACTCGCCGCCAAAGAAATTGAAATCACCGGCACCGGCGTCGTCGAAGTGCTGCAGGACGGCTTCGGCTTCCTGCGCTCGCCGGACGCCAACTACCTGCCGGGCCCCGACGACATCTACGTCTCGCCCTCGCAGATCCGCCGCTTCGCGCTGCGCTCGGGCGACACGGTCGAAGGCCAGATCCGCGGCCCCAAGGATGGAGAGCGCTACTTCGCCCTCCTCAAGGTCAGCAAGATCAACTTTGAAGACCCCGAGGCGACGAAGCACAAGATCAACTTCGACAACCTCACGCCGCTCTATCCCACGCAGTGGCTGAAGCTCGAGACCGAGGATCCGACGGTCAAGGATTTCTCCCCGCGCGTCATCGACATCGTCGCGCCGATCGGCAAGGGCCAGCGCGGTCTGATCGTTGCCCCGCCGCGCACCGGCAAAACGGTGCTACTGCAGAACATCGCCCACTCGATCGCGACCAATCATCCCGAGTGCTATCTCATCGTGCTGCTCATCGACGAGCGGCCGGAGGAAGTCACGGACATGCAGCGCTCGGTGAAGGGCGAGGTCATCTCCTCGACCTTCGATGAGCCGCCCTCGCGGCACGTGCAGGTCTCCGAGATGGTGATCGAGAAGGCCAAGCGCCTCGTCGAGCACAAACGCGACGTGGTCATCCTCCTGGATTCCATCACCCGCCTTGGCCGCGCCTACAACACGGTCGTGCCGTCATCCGGCAAGGTGCTCACGGGCGGCGTCGATTCGAACGCCCTGCAGCGTCCGAAGCGCTTCTTTGGCGCCGCGCGCAACATCGAGGAAGGCGGCTCCTTAACGATCATCGCCACGGCGTTGGTCGACACCGGTTCGCGCATGGACGAGGTGATCTTCGAAGAGTTCAAGGGCACCGGTAACTCGGAAATCATTCTCGACCGCAAGGTCTCCGACAAGCGCGTGTTCCCGGCCATCGACGTGTCGCGCTCGGGCACCCGCAAGGAGGACCTGCTGGTTCCCAAGGACCAGCTCAAGAAGGTCTACGTCCTGCGCCGCATCCTCAATCCGATGGGCACCATGGACGGCATCGAGTTCCTCATCGACAAGCTGCGCTCGACCAAGACCAACGGCGAGTTCTTCTCCTCGATGAACACCTAGCGCTTCGCGCTACGTCATCCCCGAAACACGAAAGGGCCGCCCCACCGCGGCCCTTTTTGTTTTGGTCGGTCCCGCACTTTCACCCTCCCTTGGGGAGAGGTCGGAAGCGTGAGTGGGCCAGCGTGTGACCCTCTTTTTCGTCATGGCCGCGCAGGCGGCCATGACGTATGGGCGCACAAACACTTTGACGCGTTATCTACTCCGCGGCGTCGACGATGCGGCGGGCTTCCTGGGCGGGCGTTTCGGGCGCCTCGGCGGCGGGCTTGCGGTAGCGCTCGGGCTCGCCGGCGCCGGGCTTGTAGTGCAACGGCAGCAGGAACTGCTCGACGTAGCTCTTGGGGAAGTTCGGCAGCTCGTCGACGCCCATGTCCTTGGCGGTGATCTCGCGCTGCGGCTTATCCTGATAGGTGCCCATCAGCTTGTCCCACACCGTCAGCAACAGACCGAAGTTGCAATCGCCCTCGGTGCCCCAGTTCACGTGATGCAGGTGATGGATGCGCCCGATCGACAGGTGGCCCTGCAGCGGGCCGAGACGCGCGTCGACATTCGAGTGCTGCACGATCAGCGTCACCGAGATGAGGAAGCCGAGCAGCACCGCCACCGGGATCGGCATGCCCATGATGACCAGCGGCGCGCTGCCGATGATCATGTCGATCACCTGGTGCAGCGGATGGCGCATGACGCCGTTCATGCCGTAGAGCCGGCCGACGCCATGATGCACGGCATGCAGCCGCCACAGCGGCGCAAACTTGTGGCTGAGGTAGTGCATCATCATGAAGGTGAAGTCGGAGACGACGAAGGCGATGAGCAGCTGCGCCCACAGCGGCCACTCCGTCGGCCAGATGCCCTGGAAGGGAAACAGCCAGACGATCAGCGGAATGAGCAGCACGCCGTTGATGCTCTGCATCTCGTAGACGAGGATGTGCAGGAAGCTGGTCGGCACGTCGCCGTGCTCGTCGTGATCGTTCCACTCGTCGAAGAACGGCGCGGTCTTCTCCGCTCCGAAGGCGGTGGCGTAGGCGAGCGCCAGCAGCGGCGCGAGCAGCAGGTAGGCCCAGGGATTGTTCTGGCCGACCGCCAGCTCGGACACGATCCAATAGGCAGCGCCGGTCAGACCCAGCATCATGAAGGGGGCGTAGCCGTAGCGCACGAGAGTGCGTAGTGCTGGCATCAAGCGGTCTCCGAATCGAGGCGTCGGCGAGAGCTGGGCAACTCAGCCATCCGGAAGCACGTTAATTTGGGACTAGACCCCGCTGCTGACAACGCTCGCGGATCCAATAACGTTCACGGATGGCACCTCACGCGTACTGATTCTTGTCACAAACTTCGTTGCGCTTTCAGCGTCTTGGCGAGCTCGGAAGGCTCGGTCAGACGACGGAGAGCATTGCGGTCCAAGACACACGTAAGCTGTTGCCTGGCGGTTAACAGCGTTCTTGTCACGCAAGCCCGGTAACGCAGCACCATTCGAGTTATCACCCAAAACGTACTGCAGCGCACCGGGCAAAGAAATACTTCTGATGACCTTGATCAGCTTCTCGCCTCCGTCGAGATGCTGGCCCGCTACGACGACTTGCTGCGGGGCAATCAGGTCAAATGTACTCGCCAAGAGCCCCGTGTGTGCGACAATGTTTCGCCCCAGCTGGCCGGCGAACGCATCGAGCACGGCGCTCGCGCGGTCCATGTAGCGGGTATCCCCGGAGAGCGTCGCCAGCGCCACCAGGTTGGCGAGCATGATGCCGTTGGCGTTGGGCGCCGCGTCATCGCTGCCGGGACGCAGCCGCACGATCACGTCGCGCGTGTCGTCAGCAGAGGTTGCATATCCGCCTTCGCCGTCGACCCAGTAGTGCTTGTCCAGCACCTCCGTCCAGGCGACGGCTTGATCGAAATAGCGCCGCTCGTTGGTCGCCTCGTTGAGGCGCAGCGCCGCCCAGATCATGTTGGCGTAGTCGCTAGCCGTCGCCGGCGCCTTGGCCTTCCCGTCGCGATAGGCGTGCAGCAGGCGGTCATTTTCGGTCATGCGCGTGACGACAAAATCAAAGGCGCGTTTGGCGAGCTCCAGCCATCCCGGTCGCTCGAAGACGACCGAGGCCCGTGCCAGCGCGGCGATCATCAGCCCGTTCCAATCGGCCAGCACCTTGTCGTCCCAACCGGGGCGGACGCGCTTGTCGCGCTCGGCCAGCAGCTTGGCGCGCAGCCCCGCTAACCGGCGCTCCTCGTCAGGGGTACGCAGCGCCAGCCAGTGCAGCCGGTTGAGAATGTTGTGGCCTTCGAAGTTACCGTCGCCGGTGACGTCGTACACTTCAGCGAAATAACGGCCGTCCTCCTCGCCCAACACGCTGAGCACTTCATCGCGCGACCAGACGTAGAACTTGCCTTCCTCGCCTTCGCTGTCGGCGTCGAGCGAAGCGGCAAAGCCGCCGCCCTCGGCAATCATCTCGCGCTCGAGCCATTCGACCGTCTCGGCGATGCGCGTCTTGAACAGCTCCGAGTCCGTCTCGCGATACACCTCGGTCATCAGCTCGAGCAGCAAGGCGTTGTCGTAAAGCATCTTCTCGAAGTGCGGCACCAGCCACCGCTCGTCTACCGAGTAGCGCGAGAAGCCGCCGCCAAGATGATCGTAGATGCCGCCCTGGCAGATGTTGTCGAGCGTGTTCACGACGGCGGCGCGCGCCTGGTCGTTGCCGTAGCGGATGGCGCCGCGCCACAGCAGCCAGAAGAAGCTCCACTGCGGAAACTTGGGCGCGCCCTGCAGGCCGCCGTGCACGGGATCGATGGCCGGCACCATGCGCGTGGTCAGATCCTTGAGCAGGCGATCGTCGACCGTCGGCGCGCGTGGTGGGCTGGTGCGGATGCTTCAAAGCGTCGGTCAGCGCCTTGGCATTCTCGGCCACCTTCTCGGGCTCCTCGCGGAACACCGTCGCGATGCGCTTCAGCACATCGACAAAAGCCGGACGGCCATAGCGGAAGTCCTTGGGGAAGTACGTGCCGCCCCACACCGGGCGCGCCTCGCTGTCGAGGAACATGGTCAGCGGCCAACCGCCCTGCTCGCCGAGCGCATGCAGCGCCCCCATGTAGATGGCGTCGATGTCCGGCCGCTCCTCGCGGTCGACCTTGATGTTGACGAACAGGTCGTTCATGACGCCGGCCGTCGCGTCGTCCTCGAAGCTCTCGTGCGCCATGACGTGGCACCAGTGACAGGCCGCATACCCGACCGACAGCAGGATCGGCTTGCCGGTGCGCTTGGCCTCGGCCAGCGCCTCCGGGCCCCACGCCCACCAGTGGACGGGGTTGTGCTGGTGCTGCAGGAGATAGGGGCTTGTCTCTCTGCCGAGACGGTTCTCGCTCATCGGGGTGCCTCGGCTTCTGGGGGCTGTCGTTGGGGGCTTGGCGCTAACATGGGGCCTTAACCCCGCAACGGCTAGTCGAGACGCATGGCTGATGCACCGACGATCTTCGCGCTGTCGAGCGCGCCCGGACGGGCGGGCATCGCGGTGGTGCGCGTCTCGGGTCCGGCCGCCGGCGACCTGATCGATGCGTTGGCGCCGCCGCGGCCCAAGAAGCGGTTTGCCGCCCTGCGCCGCATCCGCGACCCGCAAACCGGCGAGACAATCGACGAAGGCCTCGTGCTGTGGTTCGCCGGGCCGCGCACCGAGACCGGCGAGGACATGGCGGAATTCCACCTGCACGGCGGCACGGCCATCGTCAAAGCGATGCTCGCAGTGCTCGGCCGGCAGCCAGGATGCCGCCTGGCCGAGCCGGGGGAGTTCGCCCGCCGCGCCTTCCTCAACGGCAAGCTGGATCTGGCGCAGATAGAGGGGCTGGCCGATCTCGTCGATGCCGAGACCGATGCTCAACGGCGGCAGGCGCTGGGCCAGATGGGGGGCGCGCTGTCGGAACTTTACGAGGGTTGGCGCGCCGATCTGATCCGCGCCAGCGCCCTTGTTGAGGCTGCCATCGACTTCAGCGACGAAGGCGATGTGGCGCGCGACGCGTTCGACGTGGCGCGCAATATCGTCGCCGACCTGCAAGCCGCCATTGCGGCGCATCTCGACGACGGCAACCGCGGCGAGATCCTGCGCGACGGCTTCCGCGTCGTGCTGGCCGGCCCGCCCAACGCCGGCAAATCGAGCCTGCTGAATGCCCTCGCCCGGCGCGAGGCGGCGATCGTCTCGGAGGAAGCCGGCACCACGCGCGACGTCATCGAGGTGCACCTCGATCTCGATGGGCTGCCGGTCATCGTCACCGATACGGCCGGCATCCGCGAGCCGCAGGGCGCCATCGAGCGGGAAGGCATCCGGCGTACGCTGGAGCGCGCTGGCGCGGCCGACCTGGTGCTATGGCTGAGCGATTCCTCCGATCCGGCTGCCGTGCCCCCGCCAGAGGTTTCGGCGCGCGGGGACAAGTTTTTCGTGCCCGTGGCCACTAAAATAGATCTCCCCGGGGCGAATCTTTCACGTGAAACATCGGCGGTGTCGGCCAAGACCGGCGATGGCCTGTCCGAGCTCACGCGTCGCCTGGCGGGGATAGCGCGCGACCGGCTCGGCGATTTGTCTACGCCCGCCATCACCCGCGAACGCTATCGCCGCCACCTGCAAACGTGCGCAAACGCGCTATCCCAGTTCATCGCCGCCCCCGCCGCCGAGCTCGAACTGCGCGCCGAGGACCTGCGCATCGCCGCCCAGGCGCTCGGCCGCATCACCGGCCGGGTCGACGTTGAGGACGTTCTGGGGGAAATCTTCGCCCGTTTCTGCGTCGGCAAATAGGCCCCGCTGTTTCACGTGAAACGGCTTGTTAACCATCTTCCACGCCCTTTGATTCCGGGGGCCGCAGCGGATAGGGTCCGGCCGAAACCCCGGAATTGGCCTCTATGTCAGAATTGAAGTTCGACGTGATCGTTGTGGGCGGCGGCCACGCCGGCTGCGAAGCCGCGGCCGCGGCGGCGCGCATGGGCGCCCGCACGGCGCTGGTCACTCACAGCTTTGCGACGGTCGGCGAGATGTCGTGCAATCCTGCCATCGGTGGTCTCGGCAAGGGCCATTTGGTGCGTGAGGTCGATGCCCTTGACGGTCTGATGGGTCGCGTCGCCGACGCCGCCGGCATCCAGTTTCGGCTGCTCAATCGCTCCAAAGGCCCCGCCGTACAGGGTCCGCGGGCCCAGGCCGACCGCAAGTTGTACCGGCATGCCATGCAGGCCGCGATCCGTGGCACCGCCAATCTCGAGGTGGTCGAAGGCGGCGTCGAAGACCTGATCGTCGCCAACGGCCGCGTTTGTGGGGTGGTGACCAGCGATGGCCGCCATCTTTCCGCGGGCGCCGTGGTGCTGACCACGGGCACCTTCCTCAACGGCCTCATCCACCTCGGCGAGCAGCAGATCCCCGCCGGCCGCTCCGGCGAGGCCCCTGCCCTCAAGCTGTCCGAGCGCCTGTACGGGTTAGGACTACAACTCGGACGCCTGAAGACGGGCACCCCGGCCCGGCTTTCCCGAGCTTCCATAGACTGGGATTCCTTGGAGCAGCAGGCGGCCGACGACCCGCCGGTGCCGTTCTCGTTCCTCACCGAGCGGATCACAACGCCCCAGGTTACCTGCGCCGTCACCCGCACGACCGAGGCGACGCACGCCATCATCCGCGCCAATCTCGCGCGCTCGGCCATGTATTCCGGCCAGATCGCCTCGACCGGCCCGCGCTATTGCCCGTCGATCGAGGACAAGGTCGTGCGCTTTGCCGACCGCGAAACGCACCAAGTCTTCCTCGAGCCGGAGGGGCTGGACGACGACACGGTCTATCCGAACGGGATCTCCACCTCCCTTCCCGCCGATGTGCAGGAAGCCTTCATCCGCACCATGCCTGGCCTGTCGAAGGCGGTCATCAAGCGGCCCGGCTACGCCATCGAATATGACTACGTCGACCCGCGCGAGCTCAGCCCGGCGCTTCACGTGAAACGTTTGCCCGGGCTTTTCCTTGCCGGCCAGATCAATGGCACCACCGGGTACGAGGAAGCGGCGGCCCAGGGTCTGGCCGCTGGAATCAACGCGGCCCTGCTGGCCAGTGGGTCGGCCGAAGCGTTCGTCGTCTCGCGTGCCGACGGCTACCTGGGCGTGATGATCGACGACCTTGTGACCCGTGGCGTCACCGAGCCATACCGCATGTTCACCTCGCGGGCCGAATACCGGTTGCGGCTGCGCGCCGACAACGCCGACCAGCGCCTGACGCCGGAGGGCCTGAAAGTCGGTTGTGTTGGTGCTGCACGACGAGTTGCCTATGAGGCCAAAGCCGCAGCCCTGGCCGAAGCCACGGCGGCCTTCAAGGCGCTGTCGCTCACGCCGTCCGAGGCCGGCCGCCATGGCCTGGAGGTCAATCGCGATGGCCGGCGGCGGTCCGCCTTCGACCTGCTCTCGCTGCCGGGCGTCGATGTTGGCCGCCTTGCTGGCATCTGGCCGCAGATCGGCAGCATCGCTCCAGCCATCGCCGCCCAGGTCGCGGTCGACGCGCGCTACGTTTCTTATATTGACCGCCAGGAGCTCGACGTCGCGTCCCTGCGCAAGGACGAGGCCTTGGGCATCCCTGACGGTTTCGATTTCGAGGCCCTGCCCGGCCTCTCGACCGAAGTGCGCCAGAAGCTTGGCCGCCATCGGCCCGCAACGCTGGCCCAGGCCGCACGCATCGACGGCATGACGCCGGCGGCGTTGCTGCTGCTGCTCGCCCACCTCAAGTCGGCCCCGACCCGGAAGTCGGCGTGATGGCGGCCGCCCGCACGGCCGAGGTCCACAACGCGGCCGCCTTCGCGCGCCGCTTCGACGTTTCACGTGAAACGATTGATAAACTTTCGACTTACGAGGCCCTGCTGCGACAGTGGCAGAAGACGATCAACCTCGTCGCCCCCAGCACCCTCGACACTATCTGGTCGCGCCACTTCGCCGATTCCGCCCAGCTGCTCGCGCTGGCTCCGGCCGACGCCAAGCGCTGGCTCGATCTCGGCTCCGGCGCCGGTCTTCCCGGCCTGGTGCTGGCAATTATGCTCGCCGGTCGCGACGGCGCTAAGGTCACGCTCATCGAGAGCGACACGCGCAAGGCCGCTTTCCTCGGCGAGGTCGCCCGGCGCACGGGAGCACCTGTGGACATCCGCCCTGAGCGAATCGAAAAAGTCGCGACTCAATCTAAGCTTGGCCCCGTCGACGTGATTACCGCACGCGCGTTGGCACCCTTGCCGCGTCTTCTCGAGCTGGCGGCCCCGGCCTACTCCGATCGCACGGTCGGGCTGTTCTTGAAGGGCCGAGAAGCCGAAACGGAAGTCGACGCGGCAAAGGAGCGGTGGGCGTTCGAAGGCACGCTGCAGCCCAGCCTGACGGACTCCAGCGGCCGAATCGTCGTAATCCGCGCGTTGCAGGCCAAGTCGCCTGAGGCCAGAACGGGGGATCAACCGCGATGAGCGCGACACGAACACTGGCGATCGCCAATCAGAAGGGCGGCGTCGGCAAAACGACGACGGCCATCAATCTCGGTACGGCGCTGGCATCGATCGGCGAGCGTGTCCTGGTGCTCGATATGGACCCACAGGGCAACGCCTCGACGGGTCTCGGCATCGCTGTCGAAGGCCGGCCGAAGACCACGTACGATGTGCTAACCGGCGGTTCCGGCCTGCTCGAATGCGCGCTACCGACGGCCGTTCCCGGCCTCTATGTCGTGCCGGCCAACAACGACCTCGTCGGCATCGACGCGGTGCTGACGGATTCCAATCGCCCCTATCGTCTCCGCGATGCGGTGTCGGCCATGGTCGCGCGCCAGCGGTCGTTGCCCGCCGACCAAAGCTTCAACTACGTCCTAATCGACTGCCCGCCTTCGCTGAATCTGCTGACGCTCAACGCGCTGTCGGCGGCGAATGCGGTGCTGGTGCCGGTGCAGTGCGAGTTCTTCGCCCTTGAGGGCATTTCGCAGCTCAAGGAATTGATCGACCAGATCCGTGCCACGCTCAATCCGCGCCTGGAAATTCAAGGTGTGGTGCTGACCATGCACGACGCGCGCACGTCGCTGTCACGCGAGGTGGCCGAGAATGTCCGCGCCTTCTTCGGCCCCAAGGTCTACGAGACCATTATTCCGCGCAATACGCGGGTCGCCGAGGCGCCATCGCACGGCAAGCCGATCCTGCTTTACGACTTCGACTGCGCCGGCAGCCAAGCCTACATCAAGCTCGCCACCGAAATCATCGAACGCGAACGCCGCAACCAGGCCGCCTGATAGCGACGACCAGGAAGACCAGAGGAACCATGAACGCACCCCTGCAGAAGAGCCGCCTCGGCCGTGGACTTGCCTCGCTGATCGGCGAGCCGATGCCGGGCGGGCGACCGCAGCTACCGCCCGAGGGCGAGCAGCGGATGGTGCCGACGGCGGACGTGCGGCCGAGCAAGCTCAATCCGCGCAAGGAGTTCCGCGAGGACGATCTGGCCGAGCTGACCGAGTCGATCCGCTCCAAGGGTCTCGTGCAGCCGATCATCGTGCGGCCGGCCGAAGGCGGCTACGAGATCGTCGCCGGCGAGCGCCGCTGGCGCGCCGCGCAGAAGGCCGGCCTGCACACCGTGCCGGTCATCGCGCGCGACCTCACCGACAAAGAGGTCCTCGAGCTTGCCATCATCGAGAACGTGCAGCGTGCCGACCTCAACGCCATTGAAGAGGCGGCCGGCTATCGCGAGCTGATCGAGCGCTTCGACTACAGCCAGGAGCAGCTCTCCGAGATCATCGGCAAGAGCCGCAGCCACGTCGCTAACACGCTCCGCCTGTTGAAGCTGCCCGACGGCGTGCAGACCATGGTTCAAGATGGCCGGCTGACCGCTGGCCATGCGCGCGCGCTCATCGGCCGCGACGACGCCGAAGGTCTGGCACAGCGCATCGTCACGGACGGCCTCAACGTGCGTGAGGTCGAGGCGATGGTTCAGGGCGGCGGCGCCGAAGTCCTTGCCGGCGGCGCGATCTCCCGCACCCCGCGCGAGAAGGATCCGGACACCAAGTCGTTCGAGAAGGAGCTCGCCGGCATCCTCGGGCTCAAGGTCGAGATCAAGCGCGGCTCCGGCGAGAGCGGCAACCTGGTCATCAAGTTCGGCAACTTCGACCAGCTCGACTATATCCGCCAGCGCCTCGGCGGCGGCTGATCCGCCTGGCCCGCGCTTGACGCGAGGGCCCGCTTGCTGCATCTGCCGGACGCCATAACCGCTTGCGTCCGTTGAGGATCAGCTCATGAGCGACGACGTGTTGGTGCAACTTGCGGCGACCATCAGCGCCCGCCGCTCGGCGGCGCCTGACAGCTCCTACACCCGCCAGCTGCTCGATGCCGGCCCCGCCCGCTGCGCCAAGAAGTTCGGGGAGGAGGCGATCGAGACGGTCATCGCCGGCGCCGGCGAGAGCGACGAACAGCTAAAGGCGGAAGCCGCCGATCTCATCTATCACCTGCTGGTGCTCCTCGAGAGTCGCGGCGTCGCCATTGTCGACGTGCTTGCGGTGCTCGAAAAGCGCCAAGGCGTTTCAGGCCTGAAAGAGAAGGCCGAGCGCGGCAAGCGCTGATATAACAATAAGAATTCCCGCTGCTGGCGTCGACCGAGATGTCTTATCCCGCCAATCTGCAGTTTTCGCCGTATCGCATCTTTGAGCGCGATGAGTGGGCGCGTCTGCGCGCTGATACGCCGATGACCCTGAAGGAGAGCGAGCTCGAACAGCTCTCCGGTCTCATCGAGGAGCTGTCGGTCGAGGAGGTGGAGCAGATCTATCTGCCGATGTCCCGCCTGCTAAATCTCTATGTGGCGGCAGCGCAGAAGCTGCATTCGGTATCGTCGAGTTTTCTCGGCCGGACCGACGGCAAGGTGCCCTTTATCATCGGCGTCAGTGGCTCGGTCGCGGTCGGCAAAAGCACGACGGCCCGCGTCCTCAAGGCGCTGTTGGCGCGCTGGCCGGATCATCCGCGCGTCGATCAGATCACCACCGATGGTTTCCTGTGGCCGAACGCCGAGCTCGAGCGCCGGCAGATCATGGACCGCAAGGGCTTCCCCGAAAGCTTCGACACCGCGCGGCTGCTGAACTTCCTCGCCAGCGTGAAGTCCGGCATGAAACAGGTCGAAGCGCCGGTCTATTCCCACTTCCACTACGACATCCTTCCCGACCAGAAGGCGATCGTCGAGAGCCCCGACATCCTTATCGTCGAAGGTCTCAACGTACTGCAGCCGGCGCGCATGCCGCGGGACGGCCAGGCCATTCCGTTCGTGTCGGATTTCTTCGACTTCTCGATCTATCTCGATGCCGATCCCGAGGTGATCCAAGACTGGTATGTGACGCGCTTCATGCGCCTGCGTACGACGGCCTTCCGCGATCCGGCCGCTTATTTCCATCAGTTCGCCAGCCTGACACCGGAGGCGGCCCTGGCACGGGCGCTCGACATCTGGCGCAGCATCAACCTGAAGAACCTGGAAGAGAACATCCTGCCGACGCGGCAGCGTGCGCGGCTCATCCTACGCAAGGCGGCCGACCATCACGTCGAATCGGTTGCGCTGCGCAAGCTCTAGGAGCTTCGGCAAAGTACGATCAAGCCGAGACAAAAAAAGGCCGCCTGGGGAGGCGGCCTAACAAGTAACGCGCTCTAGCTCTAGGTGTAGGTTCTAGGTTAGGTGCCGGGAGTGCCGCTCAATGGATGCGCGGCTTCATCGGTTTTCGCGGCGTCGATGCCGCGACGACGAAAGCGCCAATCGCGAGCTGACCTCGCATGGCGATCTCGAAGGCCGGTAACTGCAGCCAGTGCTTGGCCAGCACCATCTGCTGCTCTATCGCCGTGCCAGCCGCCCAAAGCCCGAAGTCATAGCAGACTGCCAGAAGCGGAAGCTGAGGCAGGGCGGGGGCGGCGGCAGGGATAGTTTCGTTCGGCGTCGCTACGGACGAAGCCGGAAATTGGGTGCGCGCGCTCGTCAGAGCCCGGCGCGAGTTCGGCTGCAATGGGCCGGGACGTGCATGGGACCGCAGGGTAGTGCGGACGCTGCGGCGGGCATCGGCCATCAGCCGCGCCTGGTCCATGCGAAACTTGTCGCGCAGTCGGCGGATGGCGGACGGATCCTCGACGCCGAGCGAACGGATGGCGGTGGTCGGCTTCAAAGCCGGGTTGGCGGCGAGGAGCGCCGCAAGGCTCTCCAGCTGTCGGCTGTCGTCTACGCCGGTACCTTTCGGACGCCCATAACGCGCGCTCGTGATCGGCATGCAGTTCGGTCCCCATGACCTTCGAGATCGGCTCGAATCGCTATGTGGATTATGTTTGTGTGTCAGAGCGTTGCCAGGGAGAATAAATGTCTTGTAGCAGCGAGCTGGTGCAATCGCCGGTTATTGTGGCGCAAATGCACACGCAGCTTGCAGCTAAAACCCTCGCGCCTTCTCGCTTATCCGCCGACGAGGCCTTCCTGCTCGGGCGATGGCCACAAGCGGCGTTTCGGGGCGCGCGCCGATGTGGCTGATGACCTCCGCGGCGGCGAGGCTGCCGAGCCGGCCGCAATCGGCAAGCTTCAGATTGCGCGTGTATCCGTAGAGAAAGCCCGAGGCATAGAGATCGCCGGCGCCGGTGGCGTCGACGACTTTATCGACGTGCGCCGGGCGCACCTGCACCGTGTCCTTGTCGGTGACGATCAGCGAGCCGGATTCGGAGCGCGTCAGCACCGCGATCTCGCATTCGCCGCGCACGGCCGACACCGCTTCATCGAACGAGTTCACCTCGTAAAGCGCGGTGATCTCCTTCTCGTTGGCGAACAGAATGTCGATTTCGTTTTTGACCAGCTTGCGGAAGTCGGTGCGGTGGCGGTCGACGCAGAAGGCGTCCGACAGGGTGAGCGCGGTCTTGCGGCCGGCCTTGGCGGCGATGCTGGCGGCGGCGTGAAACGCCTCCTTCGCTTCCGGCTTATCGAACAGGTAGCCTTCGAGATAGGTGACCTTCGACGCCGCGATCGTAGCGGCGTCGACCTCGGCGGGTCCGAGCTCGGTGCTCGCGCCCAGGAAGGTGTTCATGGTCCGCTCGCCGTCGGGAGTGACGAGGATGAGGCAAACGGCGGTCGGTAGGCCGCCGGTGGCGTAGCCGGTTTCGAAGGCTACCCCGGAGGCGCGGATGTCGTGCCAGAAGACCTTGCCGAACTGGTCGTCGGAGACGCGGCCGATAAAGGCGCCTTTGCCGCCAAACGAGGCGAGCCCGGCGATGGTGTTGGCTGCCGAGCCGCCGGAGCGCTCGATCGCAGGGCCCATGATGGAGTACAGCCGGTCGGCCTCCTGCGCATCGATGAGGCGCATGAAGCCCTTGGCAAGGTCGTGCTTCGAGAGGAAGCCGTCCTCGCAGCGTCCGATGATGTCGACGATTGCATTGCCGATGCCGACAACGTCGTAGCGCGTCTCTTGCATGAACCCCCCATGGCAGGATCGGCCGCACTATAGTGACGGCGGCGGTCGGGACAAGCCGGGTGCCAAATGACTGAAAAACGGGCGCTACAGCACCTGTTTTACGCCCTGCCGGCGGCGGGGCGTGCCGCGCCGGCGAGGGCAATGAGCAGTTCTTCGGTAATCGCCTCTTCCAGCGTGGAAGTGAGACGGGCAGCCTTGGCAGCCTGTGCCGTACGAGCCAGAGCCTGAGCGAGGCGTGGCGAGGACCACATGCGGCACTGCAGGCCAATGGCGTCCTTCTGCTTGAAGTGCACCGGCGGGCGCTGCTGGCGGATGACGTCCTCGAAGGAGGCGCCGCTGTCGAGATCGGTGCGGATGCGGTGCAGCCGCTGCAGGTAGCGCTGCAAGGCGATGATGATGCCCTGCGGGCTCTCGCCGGCGGCGACAGCGCGCGAGAATTCGGCGACGGCGCGGGCGGCATCACCCGAGGCGGTGGCGTTGAGGGTACGGTCGATGGCGAGCTCGGAAGCGTCGCCGACGATGGCTTCGACATCGGCGACGTCGATCTCGGCCTTGCCCGAGGCATAGAGCGCCAGCTTTTCGATCTCGCCGCGCGACATCACGCGGTCGGCGCCCATGCGGGCGACCAGCATCTCGCGGGCGTCGGACGTTATCGTAAGCCCGCTGGCCTTCAGCGTTTCACGGATGAGCCCCTCGATGTCCGCCGCTTCATCGGCGTAGCAGGCGACGGCGGCGGCTTGTGCCGACTTTTCGAACAGCGCGCGCATGGCGTCGGTGGGCTTCAGGTTGCCTGCCTCGACGATCAGGGTTGCGGCGAGTGTGCCGCCGTCGAGCAAGGGCTGCAGCGCCGCCGCCGTGATGCGGCGGCCGGCAGTGGCGCGGACGACCTTGGAGCCGCCGAACATTGGTATGGTCTGCAACTCGACCGCAAGGCGATCGGGATCGTTGTCGAGGTCGGCGTCGTCGAGGCGGATGATCTCGCCGGTATCGCGCGCGGCAACGAGGGCGGCGAGCTTCGTCGCTCGTTCGGAGATGAGGCCGGCGTCGCTGCCGTAGAACAGCACCGCCGGAACCTTGGGTCCGGGCGGGTTCAGGAACGACTGGGCCTGATGGGCTTTGATGGCAACCATGGATGCGCGCCGGTCAGTGCAAGCAATGAGGACGGAGCGTCGGGCGTCCTAGTTCGGACGCCCGGATCAGGCGGCGCCCGAGAGGTACGCGGCGAGACGGCCTTTGAGCTCGTCGCCGATCGTCTTGGCGGCGCGATCCTCGGCGTCTTGACGCGCGCGCACGTTGGCGAACACGCTGTCGAAGCGCTGGAAGGCGGCGCGGCCGTTGCTCTCGCCGGTGAGCGCCACCGAGCGGTCGGCTAGGCGCACAAGGCGGAAGCTGGTGTTGAGATTGTAGACGCTGCCGCTGGAGTTGCCGTCAATCTGCACCAGCGTCGGGGTGATCGACTCGCGGATGATGATCTCAAGCCGATAGATGGGCTCCGCCTGGCGGCCGCCGCCGGTCGACTGATAGATGATCTCGTTGCGCAGGCGCTGGCCGACGCGACCCGGGATGGGCGCGATCTCCATCTGGGCGAGCTTTTGGCTGACATCGGGACCGCCGACGATCGCGGACGAGGCGTACATCGGGCGGAAGCCTGAATCGCCGCAGCCGGCCACAAGCAAACTCGCCGCGGCACATGCCAACGCAACCCGGATCAGCCGTTGGTGGCTAGCAGACATCGCCCGCCCCCTGTGTTTCGCCCTCACCCGACGACATTCACAATCCTCTGCGGCACGACGATGACCTTTTTGACCGGCCGGCCCTCGAGCGCCTTCAACACCGGCTCTAGCCTGAGTGCCGCAGCCTCGATTTCCCCAGAATTGGCCGTCCGGGCAATCGTTAGTTCGTCCCGTCGCTTACCATTCACCTGTACGGCAATGGTGATCATATCGTCAACGAGCAAGGCCGGATCGGCCTCGGGCCAGGCCTGATTGGCGAGCAGTGTGTTGTATCCGAGCCGCGCCCAGCTTTCTTCGGCCAAATGCGGCATCATTGGGCCGATCATCTGCACCAGAAACTCCAAGGCCTCACGCTGCGCCCAGGCGATATCCTCCCCCGTTCTCCCCAGGGCAGCTGCCGAGAACATTTGCGAACTCGTACACCTGAGCGACCGCCACGTTGAAACGTAGGCTCTCGATGGAGCGGGCCACCTGATCGAGGGCTTTGTGGGAGGCGCGGCGCAGGGCGGTGGCCTCGGGCCCGAATTCTACCGGCATAGGCGTATCTTTAACCGCCGCCGTTTCAGTGCCTTGGTCGATCAGCCGCCAGATGCGCTGCAGGAAGCGGCGCGCCCCATCGACGCCGACGTCGGTGTAGATGACGTCGCGCTCGGGCGGGCTGTCGGACAGCACGAACCAACGCGCCACGTCGGCGCCGTAGCGGTTGACGAAGTCGTCGAGGTCGACGGTGTTCTTGCGCGACTTCGACATCTTCTCGACCGAGCCGATAACCGCTCGCTCGCCGGTCGAGATCTCGAAGGCTTGCCGCGTCGGCCCATCGCCTTCGAGGCGCACCTGCGACGGTTGCAGCCAGCCGCCGTGGCGCGACTTGTAGGTCTCGTGCGTAACCATGCCTTGCGTGAACAGCGCGCTGAAAGGCTCGCGCACGTTCGACGTCAGCTGCAGGTGGCCGGTATCGCAAATGGCGCGCGTGAAGAAGCGCGAGTAGAGCAAGTGCAAGATCGCGTGCTCGATGCCGCCGATGTACTGGTCGACGGGCAGCCAGTAGGCGGCCGCTTCCTTGTCGACTGGCGTCTTGGCGTGCGGGCCGGTGAAGCGGACGAAATACCACGACGAGTTCGACGAAGGTGTCCATCGTGTCGGTCTCGCGGCGGGCCTCGCCGCCGCAGCTCGGGCACTTGACGTACTTCCACGTCGGGTGCCGGTCGAGCGGGTTGCCGGGCTTATCGAACGTGGCGTCGGCCGGCAGCTCGACAGGCAGATCCTCGTCCGGCACGGGGACGGTGCCGCACTTCTCGCAATGGATGACGGGGATCGGACAGCCCCAATAGCGTTGGCGCGAGATGCCCCAGTCGCGCAGGCGGTAGTTCACTTTGCGCGCGCCCATCGGCTTCTTGCCGAGCTTCGTTTTTGCTAGACGATCCGCCGTTTCCTCGAACGCCGCTTTCGTGCCGAGGCCGTCGAGGAACGCAGAGTTGATCATCGTGCCGTCGCCGTCGAAGGCCTTGTCCTTGATGGCGAACGTGCCGGCATCCTCGCCCGGTGGCAGGATCACCGGCTTGAACGGAAGATCGTACTTGCGCGCGAAATCGAGGTCGCGCTGGTCGCCGGACGGGCAGCCGAAGATAGCGCCGGTGCCGTAGTCCATGAGGATGAAGTTGGCGACGTAGACTGGCAGCGTCCAATCCTTGTCGAACGGATGCAGGGCACGGATGCCGGTATCGAAGCCCTGCTTCTCGGCCGTCTCCAGCTCGGCGACGGAGGTGCCCATGTGGCGGCACTCCTCGCAGAAGGCGGCGAGCTCGGGATTGTTCTCGGCCGCCGCCTTGGCGAGCGGATGGTCGGGCGCCACCGCGACGAATGCGGCACCGAACAGCGTGTCGGGACGCGTCGTGTAGACCTCGATCTCGGTCTCGCCCTTCGGCGCCGTCTTCTTGTCGAGCGCGAAGCGCACAAGCATGCCGTCGGAGCGGCCGATCCAGTTCGCCTGCATCAGGCGCACCTTCTCCGGCCACTTGTCGAGCGACTGCAGCGCCTCGAGCAGCTCGTCGGCATAGTCGGTGATCTTGAAGAACCATTGCGTCAGCTCGCGCTGCTCGACGAGGGCGCCCGAGCGCCAGCCGCGGCCGTCGATCACCTGCTCGTTGGCGAGCACGGTGTGATCGACCGGATCCCAATTGACCTTCGAGGATTTGCGGTAGGCGAGGCCCTTCTTCAGCATGTCGAGGAAGAGCTTCTGCTGGTGCCGGTAGTAGTCCGGCGAGCAGGTGGCGATCTCGCGCGACCAGTCGAGCGACAAGCCCATCGACTTGAGCTGCCGGCGCATGGTGTCGATGTTCTGGTAGGTCCACTCCGCCGGCGCGACCTTGCGTTCCATGGCGGCGTTCTCGGCCGGCATGCCGAAGGCGTCCCAGCCCATCGGGTGCAGCACATTGAAGCCCTTGGCGCGCTTGTAGCGTGCGAAGACGTCGCCCATGGTGTAGTTGCGCGAATGACCGACGTGGATGCGCCCGGACGGATACGGGAACATCTCGAGGACGTAGCACTTCGGGCGCTCGTCCTTGTTGGAGGCGCGGAAGATGTCGTCCTTCTCCCACACCTCCTGCCAGTGCTTCTCGCGTGCGGGCGCGTCGTATTGAGTGGCCATACGGCGTCAAACTTTCGGGATTTAGAGGTTTTGAGCGGCGTAATGAGCCTTAAAGCACCATGCGGGTCAAGGCGGTTGGATGGCACCTGTGGCTGAAACGACGGGCGGTTCGGTGCAGCGCCTGGCCGACGGCGCGGGCCAAAATCGCCGCGGCGGCGAAGGCGGCTGGGCGTGATCCTGCCGAGGTCGAGCTTATCGTCGTTTCAAAGACCTTCGGCGCGCCGGAGATCCTGCCGCTTTTGCAGGCCGGCCATCGCGTTTTCGGCGAGAACCGCGTGCAGGAGGCCAAGGGCAAATGGCCGGAGCTGAAAGCGCAGTTTCCCGACCTGAAGCTGCACCTCATCGGCCCCCTGCAGTCGAACAAGGCGAAGGAGGCGGTGGAGCTGTTCGACGCCATCCATACGATCGACCGGCCGAAGATCGCCCGCGCGCTCGCCGAGGAGATGAAGCGAGCAGGGCAAGCGGCTGCAGCTGTTCATCCAGGTCAACACCGGCGAGGAGCCGCAGAAGGCCGGCGTCGTTCCCGCAGAGCTGCCGGCGCTCGCTGCCTTGTGCCGCGACGAGCTGGGGCTCGAGATCGCCGGGCTGATGTGCATCCCGCCGGTCGAGGAGGAGCCGGCGATCCACTTCGCCTTCCTCGAAAAGCTCGCTGCCGAAAACGGCTTCACGCAGCTCAGCATGGGCATGAGCGACGACTACGAGACGGCGGTGTCGTTCGGCGCAACCCACGTGCGCGTCGGCAGCGCTATTTTCGGCACGCGTCCCAATCCCTGAAGTTTTCCAACGGCATTTCGCCGCCCTCGGGTTGCCGGTGCGCCGCCGAGTGCTAGGCTTCAGCTTCATTGATTCGCATGAAGCGGGAGGCCACGATGACCGCAGCCGCAGCCCGAGTAAGCTCCAGGGCCGATGCCGCCGCCAGCGACGCAGCTAACGACGCGCGCGGCGAGGTGACGAAGATCCCCGGCGTGTCGAAGGCGATCGCCGCCAAGGCCGTCAAGAACGGCTACTACCACTTCATCGTCGACATCTGGATCACCAACCTCAACCGCACCGAGTTCGGCATCTACAAGCGCACGCGCAACCGCGCGAAATCGCGCCAGTTCACCTCCGACATGGACATTTTCGCCGAGGTGATCGAAGGCGGCGAGCGCACGGGTCTGATCGGCTATCGAGAGGATCTTTGGGAGAAGGCGGAGAACAAGGACAAGCGCCTCGTTTTCAAGCTGTTCAATGAATTGCTGAACTGGCGCGCCACGATGGACCTGATGATCGGGCGATCGCTGCAGCAGACCATCGCCTCGCGCGGCATGCCGGTGATGACCTATTCGGTCAATACGGACGAGGACAACTTCATCGTCTACCTGGAGCGCTCGGCCAACAAATGGCCGCTGCTGCCGGAAAACTTCGGCTTCTTCATCATGGACGCCGAGGGCAAGCCGCAGTTCTACCGGATCAAGCGGGACCTCATCAATCTAGGTGGCGACTACACGGTCTACGATCAGCAGGGAAAGAACGTCGGCCATCTCGACGGCAAGGTGTTCTCGATCGGCGGCAAGTGGAAGGGCAAGGTGCGCGTCGAGCACGCCGACCGCCGCCTGATCACGGTGCTGCAGCTGTTCAGCGCCCTGCAGATCTTCAACGCCGACAGCCGCCGTCATATGCGACGCCTGTGGAAGGATGTCGGCCGCGGCAAGGTCAAGCCGGCGCTCGATGCGCAAGAGCTCGACCTCTACAAGAACCCCCGCCGCGTGCGTTAGTTACGCCCCGCCCGTACAGCTGGCATCGCCGATCCCACGCGCGCATGCTGCAACGCGCGCGGTCGCCGCGGCACAATGATCAACCACCTGCGCCGTTGACTGCGGCTTCCGGTTGCGGCTTGCTGTCCGCAACGCACCTTGATTAGGCAATTGCCTAGTGAAAGGGCGAAACGACCGAACAAACCGGTCACGGGGATGGGGGACGGCCATGCAGGGCGCGGATGTCTTTTTTCTATTGATGGGCGCCATTCTGGTGTTCGCGATGCACGGCGGGTTCGCGTTTCTCGAAACCGGCACGGTGCGCCACAAGAACCAGGTCAACGCGCTCGTCAAAATCCTGGTCGATTTCGCCATCTCGACGGTCGTCTATTTCCTCATCGGCTACACGATCGCCTACGGCGTCGGCTTCTTCCAGAACGCCACCGCGATCGCCGGCGGCGCTGAGGGATATGAGCCGCAGGGCTACACGCTCGTGCGCTTCTTCTTCCTCTGCACCTTTGCTGCCGCAGTGCCGGCCATCATCTCCGGCGGCATCGCCGAGCGTGCGAAGTTCGCGCCGCAGGCTGCGGCGACCGCGGCGCTGGTCGGCCTGTTCTATCCCCTGCTCGAAGGCGTCTACTGGAACGGCAACTTCGGCCTCCAGGAGAGCTTCTTCAAGGCGCAGCTGGGCGCGCCATTCAAGGACTTCGCCGGCTCCGTCGTGGTGCACGCATTCGGCGGCTGGGCGGCGCTGGGCGCCGTACTGATGCTCGGACCGCGTATCGGCCGCTATGACGGGCGTGACGTGGCATCGCCGCCGTCGTCGATCCCGTGGCTCGCCATGGGCTCCTGGCTGCTGTGCATCGGCTGGTTCGGCTTCAACGTGATGAGCGCGCAGCGGCTGGAAGCCGTATCCGGCCTCGTTGCGATCAACTCGCTGATGGCCATGAGCGGCGGCATCATCGTAGCGCTCATCGTCGGCGATAACGACCCAGGCTTCGTGCACAACGGCGCCCTCGCCGGCCTCGTCGCCGTCTGTGCCGGCTCCGACGTCATGCATCCGCTCGGATCGCTGGTGGTGGGCGGCGTTGCCGGCGCCATCTTCGTGCAGATGTTCCAGGTCTCGACCAACAAGTGGAAGATCGACGACGTGCTCGGCGTGTGGGCGCTGCACGGGCTGTGCGGCCTATGGGGCGGCATCGCGTGCGGTATCTTCGGGCTGACGGTGCTGGGCGGCGCGGGCGGCGTGACGTTCGCCTCGCAGCTGGTCGGCTCGGTCGCCGGCGCGGCGTTCGGGCTGCTGGTCGGGTTGGGCGTCTACGGCGTGCTGAAGCTGACCGTCGGCATCCGGCTCACGGCGGACGAGGAACGGCGCGGCGCCGATCTGTCGATCCACAACATCAGGGCCAATCCGGAAGAGGATGTGCGCACGTTCGGCTCGTGAAGCTTCGAATGCCGGATTGTTGTGCAACTCTGGATAAGCCACCTATTCAGTGGATAACTTCCGTATGCATCCTTGTTTGCAGGACAGTGGCTGACTGCCGCGTGATACGACCGTCTTGTTGTATGACGTAGTCAGACAGTTATTCAGCGACAGTGGAGTTTAGTCATGTCGGATGAGAAAACGTCTCAGCGCGTAGCAGCCCTCGCCTCAAAGGCGATGCAAAACCCGAAATCTCTCACACCGGAAGAGATTCAGACTCTCGCGGCCTCGGCACTAAATCAGTCCTCAAGTCAGGGCTCACAGGGCCAGCAGAAGAGCCAATCGCAGCCCCAATATCAGTCGGGGCAGCAACAGAACCAGCAGAAGAAATAAGACCGTCTTCCGTCAGACGTTCTATCGAAATGACGCAGCGAGTGGGTATCGTCATGATCCCACTCGCTTGTGCGTTCTGAGGGCTGTCGAGGTCGCCGACGCTCTGGCACAGCACCTTGACGTCGTGGTCATCCTTCAAGAGCCAGCCGACCGTGGCGCATTCGATGGCGCGCGTCGCCGGCAATTGCGAAAGATGCCTCCACGCCGGAATGGGCTGCGCGCTGTCCTGCCAGCGGATGATGACCAACGGACAATGTGGCTGCATCGCAATCCCGCAATGATTCGAACGCTGGAATCATAACAGGCGCGCGGCCCCGGGCTGTGGTCTGCGGGCTACGCGAGGCCGAAATAGGTCTCAGGTGGTGCGCGCGCGTGTGCTCTTGCGCGGCGGCTTGCTGACGGGCTTGCGGGTCGTGGCCGGCGGCTCGGCCGCGCTTTCCACTGCCACCGCCTCGTCTTCGGAAAGGCCCGACAGCAGCGCTCGCGCCCGCGCTTCGATGGCTTCCGTCACCTGCTGCATGAGCGGATGCGCGCCGGCCGGCATCGCCGCGACGTCGGCCGCGGCGTTGCGCGTCTCGACCAGCGTCGCCTTGGCCAGCGCCTCGACGCGCGCGATGAGGCGCGGGCGCGTTGAGCCCGACGTCGGCGGCGAAGCGCTGCCAGTGGCGGCGCTTCAGATGCTCGCCGCGGTTCTTGCCGGCGATCTTCTGCGCCATGTTGCGCGTCACGTGCTCCCACGCCTGCGCGCACATCACGTCGTAGATCGGCGCCAGCTTGAAGCCTTTGCCGGAGATCATCGTCGAATAGTTCTTGGCGTGCGCGTCGGTGTTGCAGGCGAGCACGTTGAAGATCACGTAGTCGAGCAGGTTGACCACGTCCGGCGCCTGCATGGCGTTGCGCGTCACGGCGAACATCTCCGCCAGCGTCGGTCCGGGGATGCCGGTCTGGTTCGAACTCGTACTTCGCCGACGGCGGCTTGCCGAGCGCCTGACAGAAATCCTCCTGGTGCAGACGCCGCCAGCGGCCGGACTGCTCGACGCGGTCGTAGCGCTTCACCATCAGATACGTGCGCTTGCCCGCCTTGCCGGTCGTCACCTCCGGCGCGTTGAGGCCGAGCCGCTTGGCCAGCACGAGGCACAGCGCCTCGTTCTGCACGCCGCCGAACAGGCGCTCCGAATCCGGCTTCAGGATCCACGTCGACGGCGCGCCGTTGATCGGCACGCAGATGCGGCCCTTGTCGTCGATGGCGACGCCGAGCTTGGTCTGCACGCCGGCGAGCGACATCGACACGCCGTCCTCGCCGACGAGGAACGGCTTTGACGGCAGCTCCGCGAGGATGCGCTCCAGCGCCTTGTCGCCCGGGATCGGGCCGCCAGTCGGCGGTGTTGGTCGTCCCCGGCTTGCCGATCGACAGCGCGCCGGCCGTGTCGCGGCCGAGCTCGGCGAGGATGCCGATGACATCCTCCGGGCGCCGCGCCGAGCTGCAGGCCGATGGCGCGCAGCTGCGTCGACTCGGGGAGCAGGTTCGCCGCCCACGGCAGGAACAGCCGCGGCGGCACGCGGCGCGGCGACAGCGGCATCAGCAGCGACAGCGGGAAGGCGCCGCGCGTGCGCATCCATTCGGGCGCGTAGGTGAAGCTCGGGCCTTCGGCGTGCACCTCGATGGTGCCGACGGTGCGGTGCTCATAGTAGACCGGCAGCTCAGCCACGGTCGTCGTCCGGCAGGTCGGGCAAGTCGCCCACGACGTCATCGGCGAGGTCCGGCAGCAGCGCGTTGTCGTCGTCGCTGTTGGCGCTCATGAGATCGAACGGGCGCAGGCCGACGGCGGCGGCGACGACCAGCGAGCGGCCGAGCTGGCAGCTCTGCTTGCCGGCCTCCAGCTCGAGGATGAAGCGGCGGCCGACGCCGGTGGCCAGCGCCAGATCGTCCTGGCGCATCTTCAGGGCCTCGCGGCGCTCACGCACCAGGGCGCCGAAGTGCTTCGCCTGCGCGTTGGCGGCGGTTTCGGTGTCGGACAGGGGGCGGTCTGCCGGATGGTTGGCCATGGGCGCCTCGTTGCGAATGTTCCCGCTCGGGAATTTATAGCGGGATATCGCAGCTCTCGACAGCCGTTGTTCCCGATCGGGAACATATGTATCTGTGGACGCCGAGGCAAGGCCCTACGTTCCCGCTCGGGAACATTCATGCCGATGGAGCCAATTCTAGGCTACCAGGTGCGCGCTCGGGAACACTGCACGCTGGCCTAACGGATCCCGTATTCGGTGAAGCACTGGCGCATGTATTCGCAGCGGTGCGAGCCGGAGAAATGCATGGCGTCGCCCTTGGCCGGGGCGATGAACGAGCAGATCTCCTCCACCCCGCCCGGCGACAGCCAGCCCTGACGGCGGCCGCGCTGCACGGCGAAGCAATCGGCCGTTTCCTCGTCCGGGCCGCGGAACTGATGGCCGCACTCGTGCGAGTAGATCCACAGCTTCACCGGCGTCGTCACGCGCGACAGCAGCCGCATGTTCATGATCAGGAAGCCGGGATAGGCGGCGCCGTAGTCGTCGAGGTTGTTGTCGATCACCGTCGGGCGGGTGCCGCAGTAAAGCTCGATGCCGTCGAGCTTGAACTTGCCCGCCGGGATGATCGTCGTCTCGCCGCCGGCGTGGGCGACGTATTCCTCGGGGGTGGGCGACTTCGGGTCCTGCGCGAAACCCGGCGCCGGCAATGCCAATAGTGCGATCAGGCCCCAGGCCCAGCGGCGCGAACCGCGGCGGATCATCATCGGCAAACTCTTGGAATTTCCGGCCTCTTCCCAACCCTTAGCATGGCGACGTTTAGGCCCCGTTACAAGCCGCCAGCCGGCCGGATCACAAAAGTCTGTGCAGCACCGGCTCCCGCGGGCATCAGCTGCCGGCCGCCGCCTCGATCCGCTCCATGTCGTCGTCGGAAAAGCCGAAGTGGTGGCCGACCTCGTGCACCAGCACGTGGGTGATGAGGTCGCCCAGCGTCTCGCCGGATTCCGCCCATTCGTCCAGCAGGGGCCGGCGGTAGAGGAACACCATGTCCGGCTGCTGCGGCAGGTCGGAGAAGCTTTTCTTGTCGAGGCTGACGCCGTGGTAGAGGCCGAGCAGGTCGAGCGGATCCTCGATGCCGAGGGTGTCGAGCACCTCGTCGGTGGGGTATTCCTCGATGCGGATCAGGAGATCGCCGGCGCGGGCGCGAAACGCATCCGGCAGGCGCGCCCAGGCGGCCTCCGCCATGTCCTCGAATTCGGCGAGCTCGGGCGCAGTGGCGCGTTGCCAGTCGGTGATGTTGGTCATTGTTTACCCGGTTTGCGCGCGACGATGATCGCTTCCTGCAGAGTGAATACACGTTCGCCGGCTTCTATGCGCGGTCGCAGGAAGGCGCGCAGAAGATCGTTGTCGAGCAGATGGTCGAGGCGCTCGATGGTCTCGGCGCTGCAACGCATGCGCTCGGTCCACGGTTTGAAGGCGATGTCCTGATCGAGGCGCTCGTGGCGCAGATCGACGAAGCCGGAGTCGCCCAGCAGGCCCAGCCAATCGTCGAGGCCCAAGGCGCGCGCGTGGCTCGGGTCGCGCAGCTCCTCGAAGGTATTGTAGAGCGTGTCGGCATCGCGGATTTCGGCCGGCGTAGCTTCGGGCATCCGCACCGCATCGGGGCCGACGTTGTCGACCAGTGCGAACGTGCCGCCCGGTTTGAGGACGCGCCAGGCCGCCGTCGACGAACGCGGCCGGGTCGGGGAAGTGGTGCGCGGCAAGCCGGCAGGTGACGAGATCGAAGCTCGCATCGGGGAACGTAAGCGCGCCCGCCTCGGCATGCGCCGTCTCGACGTTGGTCAGCCGGCGCGCAGTCGCGAGCTTGGCCGCCTGCGCGAGCATTTCGTCGGTGATGTCGGAGGCGACGACGCGCGCCACCAGCGGAGCGAAGGCGAGAGCCGTGTGGCCGGCGCCGGTCGCCACGTCGAGCACGCGCCAATCGGGCTGCGGCGAGACCATAGCAACGAGGCGCGCCAGGCTCGGCCCGCTGGCGTGCACGGCGGAGGCGGCATAGTCGGCTGCGGCCACGCCGAACTGTTTCTGGACCAGCGAATTGCTCATGAGCGCTCCAGCACTTTCTGCTCCGCCGCGGCTGCGGCCGACTGGCGGCGCTCGCCGTAGCGGGATGCGAACTCCTGCCGTACGAACGAAGCGAATTCCTCCGCCACCGCCGAGCTGCCGACGCGCCGGAGATGCATGTTGATGCAGAAGGGCGGCAGGGGCGGCAGCCCGTCCTCGGCCTCGAGAACCGACAGGCCTTCGGGCACGGCGGATAGAAGCATGGGCGCGATGGCGATGTCGGCGTAAAGCGTCGCCTTCAGCGCGTCGAGCACGGTGGCTTCGCACATGGGACGCCAGTCGCGTCCCTTGGTTGCCAGCGCGGCGATGGCCGACGCTCGGAACATGCACTTGGGACTGCCGAACGACACGGGCAACGGCTGCTTCAGGTGCGCCTGTCCGCCGCGCGCGCCGACCCAGACAAGCGGATCGCGCAACAGCAGCTCGGCGTCCTCGGGGACGTTGCGCTCGGTCGAAAGGGCGACATCGAGCTCGCCGCGCTCGAGCGCGGCGAGAAGATCGACCGTGATGCCCGATGTGAGCGTCACGCGCACGCGCGGCCACGCACGATCGAAGCGCTTCAGCACCGGCGGGATGTTGGGCTCGACGACGTCATGGGGCACGCCGACGCGAACCTCGCCTTCGTAGTGCGGCTTGCTCATCAGGCCCCACAGCGCGTCGTTCATCGTCATCATCGTCTGCGCGTGCGACAGCAGCCGCTCGCCCGCCGCGGTCGTGCGCAGCGTGCGATTGGCGCGGTCGAACAGCTCGACGCCGAACAGCTCCTCGAGGCGCTTGAGCTGCTGGCTGACCGCGGCTTGCGTCAGGTTCAGAAGATGTGCCGCACGCGTGACGCTGCCGGTCTCGACCACCGCCACGAAGGCACGCAGAAGTCCCACATCGATGTTTCGAGACATTGCCGACCAACTCCTCGGGCCCGCGGCGATCGCATAACGATCGTTAATGCGTCGCATAATAAACATTCGATGTTCTTATGGGAAGGCCACACCTACATAGCTCACCGAACGAACCTTCGGAGAGCTGCGATGGCGACCATATGTGAATTCAAAAGCGGTGTTGAAACCGCTGCGTCCCGCGGCAAAAGCGGCGCCGTTGCTCGCCTTTTCACGTTCCTGGCGCGGGCCAGCGAAGTGTCGCGTCAGCGCCGCGCCCTGCTGCAGCTCGGCGATATGGCGCTGAAGGACTTCGGCGCTTCACGCGCCGACGCCTGGCAGGAGGGCGGCAGGCCCTGGTGGGACCTGCCGGATTGCCACGCCGAAGCGCTAGCCGCCCCAGCTGCGGATATCGACGAAGTGGCCCTCGATGGCCGCCGCCGCCGCCATGATCGGCGACAGCAAGTGCGTGCGGCCGAGGCGTCCCTGCCGGCCCTCGAAGTTGCGGTTCGAGGTCGAGGCGCAGCGCTGCTGCGGCTTCAGCTGGTCGGGGTTCATGCCAAGGCACATCGAGCAGCCCGGCTCGCGCCACTCAAAACCCGCGTCCTTGAAGATCTTGTCGAGGCCTTCGGCTTCCGCCTGCTCTTTGACGAGGCCGGAGCCCGGCACGATCATCGCGTAGGCGAGGCGCTCGGAGATCTTCTTGCCGTTGACGAGCTCGGCGACGGCGCGCAGGTCCTCGATGCGGCCGTTGGTGCACGAGCCGATCCACACGACGTCGAGCGGCACGTCGGTCATCTTGGTGCCGGGCGTCAGACCCATGTAGTCGAGCGCGCGCTGCATCGAGACGCGCTTGTTCTCGTTCTCGACCTTGGCCGGATCGGGCACGACACCGGCGATGGAGACGACGTCCTCGGGGCTGGTGCCCCAGGTGACGATCGGCGGCAGCTTGGCGGCGTCGAGCTTGATCTCCTCGTCGAAGAACGCGCCTTCGTCCGAATGCATCGTCTCCCAGTAGCGCATGGCCATATCCCACGCGCCGGCCTTGGGGGCCTTCGGGCGGCCCTTGATGAAGTCGTAGGTCTTCTGGTCGGGCGCGATCATGCCGGCGCGGGCGCCGCCCTCGATCGACATATTGCAGATCGTCATGCGGCCTTCCATCGACAGCGCGCGGATGGCTTCGCCCGCATACTCGATGACGTGGCCGGTGCCGCCGGCGGTGCCGATCTCGCCGATGATGGCGAGGATGATGTCCTTGGCGGTGACGCCCTTGGGCAGCGCGCCGTCGACGCTGATGCGCATGTTCTTGGCTTTGCGCTGGATCAGCGTCTGCGTGGCGAGCACGTGCTCGACCTCGGACGTGCCGATGCCGTGCGCTAAGGCCCCGAAGGCGCCGTGCGTCGAGGTATGGCTGTCGCCGCAGACGATGGTCGTGCCCGGCAGCGTGAAGCCCTGCTCGGGCCCGATGACGTGCACGATGCCCTGGCGCTTATCGAGCTCGTTGAAATACTCGACGCCGAAGTCGCGCGCGTTGGTGGCCAGCGTCTCGACCTGGATGCGGCTGTCGTCGTCGGCGATGCCCTTGGTGCGGTCGGAGGTCGGCACGTTGTGGTCGACGACGGCGAGCGTCTTCTCCGGCGCGTGCACCTTGCGGCCCGACATGCGCAGGCCTTCGAAGGCCTGCGGGCTCGTCACCTCGTGCACGAGATGGCGGTCGATGTAGAGCAGGCATGTGCCGTCGTCCTGGCGCTCGACCACGTGATCGTCGAAGATCTTGTCGTAGAGTGTCTTGGCCATGCCGTGTCTCGTCTCGATTGGGCTGCGAAAGCAGCCGGCGCCGCGCGGAAATCCACCCCACGCGCCTCGGGCCGGCCCGGGTGCGAAGGTGGAAACGGGTGCTTCTAAGCCGCCGATGCTCAAGAAAGCGTGCCCGTTAGATAGCGTCTCGCCGCTCCGGCCGCAATTCCCGGTGATCTGCGGCGTTTCGAGATCGCTGCCGGGGCGCTAGATCAGAACTTCCACTGGCGGGCCTGGGCGACGAGAAAGTCGCGCAGCACCTGCACCTTTTTGGAGGACTTGAGCTCCTCCGGGTAGACGAAAAGGATCGGAAGCGTCGGCGGGTCGATCTCGGTCAGCACCGGCACGAGGTCGGCCTCGTTGTCGGTCATGTAGTCGGGGATCATGCCGATGCCGATGCCGGCCCGGATGGCGTAGCGCAGTGCCACCACGCTGTTGGCGCGGAAGGCGGGCTCGCGCGGGCCCTTGCCGTTGCGCCCAGCCGTCTCGATCCAGGTGATGGCGGTCAGGTGCTGCGCCGGCTGCCCGCTATAGGACACGATGGAGTGGCCCTCGAGCTCCTCAAGCGTCTTCGGCGCTCCGAAGCGGCGCACGTACTGGGTCGATGCGAAGGCGCGCACGCGGCTCGTGAACAGCATGCGGCGGATAAGGTCCGAGTGCGGCGGCTCGCGCGTCCAGATGGCGACGTCAGCGGCGCGCATGCCGATGTCGACCTGGTCGTCGTTGAGCTGCAGCTCGATGCGGATCTCCGGGTAGAGATCGTGGAACTCGCGCAGGCGCTGCGTCAGCCAAATGGTGCCGAAGCCGACGGGCGCCGTGATGCGCAGCTCGCCGGACGGCTTCGACGTCGTGTCGGAGAGCAGCGTCTCGGCCGTGTGCAGCTTGTTGATCACGTCAGAGGTCGTGCGGTGCAGCAGCTCGCCCTGCTCGGTGAGCACGAGACCGCGCGCGTGGCGATGGAACAGCGTCACCTTCAGGTCGCGCTCGAGGGCTGAAACTTGACGGCTCACGGCCGACTGGCTCATGTGCAGGCTATCGCCGGCATGCGTGAAGCTCCCCGCTTCAGCGGCCGCGTGAAAGATCCTGAGCTTATCCCAGTCCATATTCGGACTCCGCATCCCCGCGCAAAATCGACGCCGAGCCAGGAACGATCCGCCCCTGGCGTGCGCGACCCGCGGGCATGGTTAATCGAACAACTGCGACTTTGTTGCGGTGCAACTTAGTGTGTCGACGGGCCCCTGGGTAGGGTGACCCACGGGCGCAGCCCCATATAGGCATCAGCAACAAGACGCCCGGCACGGAGGACCGCGAATGAAGTCTGTCAGTATGGCCGTCGGATTGATGGCGGCGAGCGCCGTTTTCGCCGGGGCGCATGCCCAGCCGACTGTGCTGTGGGAAACGACAGGATTGAAGACGCCGGAGTCGGCGCTGCCCGTTCCGGCAGAAGGGTTCGCCTACGTCAGCAACGTGGCGGGCAACCCGACCGACAAGGACGGCAACGGGTTCATTTCCAAGGTGTCGTTGGCCGACGGCAAGATCATCGCGCTCGAATGGGCGAAGGGGATGGACGGGCCGAAGGGGCTCGCGCTCGCGGGCGGCAAGCTCTATGCGTCCGATATCGATAAGCTGGTCGAGATCGATCCGAAGACCGGCAAGATTCTCGCCAAGTATGACGCGCCAGGCTCACAGTTCCTCAATGATGTCGCTGCCGATCCGCAGGGCAACGTCTACGTCTCCGATTCCAGCACCAGCACCATCTGGCGTCTCGCCGGCGGCAAGTTCGAGAAGTGGCTCGAGGATCCGGCGCTGAAGTTCCCTAACGGCCTGCACGTCTCGGGAGACAAGTTGATCATCGCCGCCTGGGGCCCTCCAGGTACCTCGGCCCAATCCGCGGCGCCTGGCAACCTCGTCCAGGTCTCGATCCCCGATAAGAAGATCAGCGACCTTGGCGATGGCCGGCCGGTGGGCAATTTGGACGGCATCGAGCCGATCGGCGACGATTTTCTCGTCACCGACTGGGTGGCGGGCGCGCTTTACCGCATCGACCGCAACGGCACGCCGACCCTGCTGATAGACCTCAAGCAGGGCAGCGCTGACATTGGGTACGTGCCGGAGACGGGTCTGCTGCTGATTCCGATGATGATGGACGACAAGCTCGTCGCCTACAAAGTGCAATAGCAGCCGTGCGCGGTCCCGCTCCGGCAGGACCGCGTCTTCTGCGCGTTGCTCACGGGCTGCGAACCGCGCCCGTAAAGAACTTGGTCCCGATCCCGGCGAAAAAACACGAGCCCGCACAAGATCATGAGCGATTCTCTGCATTGCCCGAAATGCCAGTCCTCCAACGCCTACGAGGACCGCGGCCTCTTTTGCTGCCCGGACTGCGCGCATGAATGGTCGCGCACGGAAGCCGGCATGAAAAGCGGTGAGGAAGGCGGCGCCGACGAGAGAACCGTTCGCGACGCCAACGGCGCCGTCTTGCGGGACGGCGATACCGTCACGGTCATCAAGGACCTCAAGATCAAAGGTTCATCGAGCGTCGTGAAGGTGGGAACGAAGGTCAAGAACATCCGCCTGGTCGACGGCGATCACGACATCGATTGCAAGATTCCGGGGATCGGCTCCATGGGCCTGAAATCCGAATTCGTCAGAAAAGTAGCCGATTGAACCTGCGGTGTGAGCCGCGGCGATCTCCAGCGATCCCGGCACGGCAACAAAAAGCGCGGCCGCGTCGAAACAGGGCCGCGCTCTCGTTTCGTCGGCTGTTGCTATTGACCCGCCGTGGCGTGGCCGTCAGCGTCTTGAGCTTGCGGCTCGAGGACCTTCATCATCGGTCCCACGACGAGATCGCCCGAGGCAGAGTCGGCCTCAGGCTCTGTGCACTGTCCTGAGTTCTGGTCGAACGTGCCGTTTTTGGCGGCGCATTGCGCGGCAAGATTCTGCGGCGCGGATTCGGGGTCGTTAGCCCGTGCAACGGAAATCGAGAGCACCAGGCAGCAGCCCACGCACGCGCATCGCAACAGTCTCATGAAGTCCCCCATTTCGGATCGAGTGTTCTTGGTAGGGGGAAATAATATCAACATTCTGACGATGCTGTGATCGCCGAACGCGCCGCGAATTACTCCGCGGCTTCGCTCTCGGCTTCGATCTCCATGGTCGCGAAGTAGCGCTCGGCTTCGAGCGCCGCCATGCAGCCCATGGCCGCCGCGGTGACCGCCTGGCGATAGACCTCGTCCTTGACGTCACCTGCTGCGTAGACGCCGGGCACTCGCGGTGGCGGTCGAGTCCGGACGCGTCTGGATATAGCCGGAATGCGTCAGGTCGAGCTGGCCCTTGAACAGCTGCGTCGCCGGCGCGTGGCCGATGGCGATGAACACGCCGTCGGCGGCGCGCTCGCTGATGGCGCCGGTATGCGTGTTCTTCAGTCTGATGCCGGTGACCGACTTCGGGTTCTCGGTGCCGAGGATCTCTTCCACGGCGTGGTCCCAGACCACCTCGATCTTGGGGTTCTTGAAAAGCCGGTCCTGCAGGATCTTCTCGGCGCGGAAGTGGTCGCGCCGATGCACGACGGTGACCTTCTTTGCGAAATTGGTCAGGAAGATCGCTTCCTCGACCGCGGTGTTGCCGCCGCCGACGACCACGACCTCTTTGCCCTTGTAGAAGAACCCATCGCAGGTGGCGCATGCAGAGACGCCGTAGCCCTTGAATGTCTCTTCCGAGGGAATGCCGAGCCAACGTGCCTGGGCGCCGGTGCAGATGATCAGCACGTCGCAGGTATAGGTGTCGCCGGACTCGCCCTTGAGCACGAACGGACGCTTCTTCAGCTCGACCTTCGAGATCTGGTCCATGACGATCTCGGTGCCGACGTGCTCGGCCTGGGCGCGCATCTGCTCCATGAGCCAGGGCCCCTGGATCACGTCGGCGAAGCCCGGATAGTTCTCGACGTCGGTGGTAATGGTCAGCTGGCCGCCCTGGCTGCGAGCCCTCGATCAGCAGCGGCTTCAGCATGGCGCGCGCAGCATAGATGGCTGCCGTATATCCGGCCGGTCCCGACCCGAGGATCAGCACCCTGGCATGCCGCGTGTTGGCCATAGCAACCTCCTGCCCGGCCCGCATATGCGCGGCTCGAGGGCCCATAAGATTGGGCTGCACATAGACCTCTGCAAGGCCCAAGGTCAATGTGGACGGGCCATCAGGCTGGGGGCAGACCGGGGCCCGCCGTGGGGCCGTTAAAGCTGGGAATCGGTGCCACATGTTGTCCCGCTTGGGCGTGCTACGGTACCTTGGGCTGGGGAGCCAAGGGACGGGGAAAAGCCGCATGTCGACGGGGCAGGAGAAGTTGACGACGAGGGTGTTCGGGGCGCTGGACCGCGTGTGGACCACCGCGTGCTGGCCGCTGATAGGCCTCCTCAATCTGTTTTTCCGTCCCGATCCACAGACCGGCAACGTCGCCCTGTGGAAGGTGGCGCTGTGGCTCGCTGCCAATGCGGCCATTCTCTATGCCGCGGTCGTGGGCCTCAACACGCAGCCCCTGTTCTGGACGCTTACGGCCTTCCTCGTCGTGCACATCCTCATCATCGCCGGCAGCCTGCGCATCATGTACGAGGAAAAGCGCGTAATGGAAGGCTCGTTGGCCGCCGACAAGATGACCTTTTCCGCGCTCGACGCAGTTAATAACGTGCCCATCCTGGCGTCGTCGACGGCGTTCTACGTTTTTGGATTGGCGGCGCTCATTCAAACCGTCGAGCACACCGGCTTGGCGCAGATCCTGCGGCACCGCCCGACGCTCAACAGCGAGTACGGCGAGTACCTGGCATGCGTGGTCAACGAAGTGCCGATCGTGACCTCGGTGCTAAACGCTTGGGCCAATCTCGTCGGGCTGTCCGACAATCTCAGCGCGCAGATCGTCTATCACGGCTGGACCGGCAACGCGGTGCGCCTGATCATCGTCGTCACGCTGTCGATCATCGTTGTCCGCGCGCTGCTGCTTCGCCTGCAGCAGTGGAGCCACCAGCTATCGATGGCGCATGCGCTGGAGAACGGCACCGTGAGCCCGGACAGCGTGAAGAAGCGCCTCGTGCGCGTGCCGACCACGCTCAACAGCCAGTTGATGAGGTCGGCGCTGACGCATCCAGACACGGCGGTGCGCCGGCGCGCGTTGGCCGCCATGGCGCGCCTCGAGGTTCCAAACTTTGCCCGTGAGTTCCTCGAGAAGCTCGGCCAACATATCGAGCGTGATCTTGGCCTCGCGCACATCCGTGAGACGCTTGCATCGATGAACGTCACGGCGCGCGAGAGCATGGCGGGCGAACTCAGCACGGTCATCGAGAAGCAGATGCTGTCCATCAAGGATGCCATCGACATGCAGACCAAGCAGCGGCTGGAAGAGCTACGCTCTATGCTGACGCGCGCCTGAGCGGCAACGGAGGCGGCGGCGAGATGGACAAGCGGGTGGACGACACTTCCTCGGATGCGCCGCCCGAGACGAGCCTTGCCGATACGGCGCGACGACTGAGGGCGATTTTTGTCGGCTCGGCCGGCAATCTCGTCGAGTGGTTCGATTTCTACGCCTACTCGGCCTTCGCGCTGTATTTCGCCAAGTCGTTCTTCCCCTCCGAAAGCCAGACGGCGCAGCTGCTGAACGCAGCGGCGATCTTCGCCGTCGGCTTCCTCATGCGCCCATTCGGCGGCTGGCTGTTCGGTCACATCGCAGATCGCCACGGGCGGCGTCTGGCGCTTACGCTGTCGGTGCTCATGATGTGCGCCGGCTCGCTCATCATCGCGGTGACGCCGACCTACGCGACCATCGGCCTCGCCGCACCCTTCGTGCTGCTTTTTGCACGTCTGGTGCAGGGGCTGAGCCTCGGCGGCGAGTATGGCACCAGCGCCACGTACCTGTGCGAGGTGGCGCATCCCGAGCATCGCGGCTTCTATTCGAGCTTTCAGTACGTGACGCTGATCGGCGGGCAACTGCTTGCCATGCTCGTGCTGCTGTTTCTGCAGCGGGTGCTGCTGACGCCGGAGCAGCTCGACGCGTGGGGCTGGCGCATTCCGTTCTTCATCGGCGCCGGGCTTGCGGTCGTCGTCTATTTCATGCGGCGCGACATGCACGAGAGTGAGGCGTTCCTCGCAGCGCGCGCGCTGGGCGGCAAGGTGAGCCCGCTCAGGGGCCTCCTCCAGCATCCGCGCGAGGTTGCCATCGTCGTCGGTCTGACGCTCGGCGGCACGGTCGCCTTCTATACGTACACGACTTACATGCAGAAGTTCCTCGTCAACTCGGTCGGGCTGTCGAAGGACACCTCGACCGTCATCGCGGCGGCGACGCTGTTTCTGTACATGTGCCTGCAGCCGGTCGTCGGCGCCATTTCCGACGTCGTCGGCCGGCGCCCGGTGCTGCTAACCTTCGGCGTGCTCGGGACGCTGCTCACCGTGCCAATCCTCACCGCCCTGCAGAACGCGACCGATCCATGGACTGCGTTCTTCCTGATCATGGGGGCGCTGGTCATCGTTAGCGGCTACACGGCCATCAACGCCGTGGTGAAGGCGGAGCTGTTCCCCACCAGGGTGCGCGCCATGGGCGTCGGGTTTCCATACGCCATCACGGTGGCGCTGTTCGGCGGCACGGCCGAGTACGTGGCCCTGTATCTCAAGAAGATCGGCTACGAACATGCCTTCTTCTGGTATGTGACGGCCTGCATTTTCATCTCCCTGCTCGTCTACGGCTTCATGCGCGACACCCGCTCGCAGTCCGCCATGCACCGCCACGTCTAGCGGTAGCGTTCGTTTGATTGCCTCAATTGTTGGACATCGGTAGCGGCTCAATTCTGGGGACCAACACGATGACCCGAAGCTCGCTCGATAAAACCTTGCGCCGCGCGTACATCGTGCTCGGCCTCATCCTGCTGATTGCCATTGTCGCGAAGTTCGCCGATCGCATCCCCGGCATCGAGGGAACCGCGGTGGCGCGCCTGGCAGCAGACACCTACGAATTCCTCAAGGACATGTCGTTGGTGCTCGTGACTGTCGTCGCCGCCTATCTCGCCAACGTCTTCCAAAAGCGCTCCAAGTTCCTCGAACGGCTGGAGGAGGAGTGGCGCGGCATCGTGCGCACCAAGTCGGCGCTCTATGCCTACTGCGAGACGCCCAACGCCGGGCCCGACGACTACCTCGCCGCCTTCTGCCGCATCAGCGAGACGATCGACAACATGCGCGTCGTCTACGCCAACGTCGGCGAGACCTCGAGATTGATCGGTCTCTATCCGTTCGCGCCCCTGCACGACATGCGCCGCGCATTGCAGTCGCTCGATCCGCGCAAGCGCACCGACATCTCGCCCGAGCAGCGCAAGCTGGTTCGGGACGCCATTCTGCAATCGTTCTACGCGCTGCGGGAAAACTTCCTCATCGAGCTCGATATCGATGAGCCGGACCATCCCATCATCGTCTCGGCGGCGCGCCGGCGTAAGCACCCGGGCGCGACATCGGCCGCCATCAAGACGGAGGTCGCCCAGCTCGACAACTACGAGCGCGATTCCGCTCCGCGTCGGGCGGAGGTGGAGGGCCTGCTGTGGCAGCTTCACGCCAACGAGAAGGCCGGTCAGGCTGCCTAAGGTTAAGGCAGCGCGTACGGCAGGGCGGGGGCCGCTAGCGGTTGTAAAGGTTCTGTGCTAGGTCCGCGCATCTTTTGCAGCGCACAAAGTGACTGATGAAGCTCAGAAACATCGCGATTATCGCCCACGTCGACCATGGCAAGACCACGCTTGTCGACGAATTGCTCAAGCAATCCGGCTCGTTCCGCGAGGGCCAGCGTGTTGCTGAGCGCGCGATGGATTCCAACGACCTGGAGCGCGAGCGCGGCATCACCATCCTCGCCAAGTGCACTTCCGTCGTCTGGAAGGACACGCGCATCAATATCGTCGATACGCCAGGCCACGCCGATTTCGGCGGCGAGGTCGAGCGCATCCTGAACATGGTCGACGGCGTCGTGGTGCTGGTGGACGCCTCCGAAGGCCCGCTGCCGCAGACCAAGTTCGTGGTCTCCAAGGCGCTGAAGCGCGGCATGCGGCCGATCGTGGTCATCAACAAGATCGACCGACCGGACGAGCGGCACCAGGACGTGCTGAACGAGATCTTCGACCTCTTCGCCAACCTCGATGCCACCGACGAGCAGCTCGACTTCCCGGTGCTGTACGGTTCGGGCCGCAACGGCTGGATGGCTCTCGACCCTGCGGGTCCGCAAGAGAGCCTGGCGCCGATGTTCGACCTCGTGCTGGCGCACGTGCCGCCGCCGACCGTCGAGCCGGGCGCAGTGAGCATGCTGGCGACGACGCTGGAAGCCGATCCGTTCCTCGGGCGCATTCTCACCGGGCGCATCAGCTCGGGCGTGCTCAAGTCGGGCCAGGCGTTGAAGGCGCTCAATCGTGACGGCGAGGTCGTCGAGAATTTCCGCGTGCAGAAAGTTCTGGCCTTCCGCGGCCTCGAGCGCGTGCCCGTCGAGCAGGCCGAGGCGGGCGAAATCGTCGCCGTCGCCGGCATGAGCGAGGCAACCGTCGCCGATACGCTCTGCGACCCCAGCGTCGAGTCGCCGCTACCCGCGCAGCCGGTCGATCCGCCGACACTGTCGATGACCTTCCGCATCAACGACGGCCCCTTCGCCGGCCAGGAAGGCGACAAGGTTCAGAGCCGCGTCATCCATGACCGCCTGATGAAGGAAGCCGAGCGCAACATCGCGATCAAGGTCACGATCTCGGAGGACAAGGATGCCTTCGACGTCGCCGGTCGCGGCGAGCTGCAGCTCGGCATTCTCATCGAGAACATGCGCCGCGAAGGCTTCGAGTTGACGGTTTCGCGCCCCAAGGTCGTGTTCAAGACCGATGCCGACGGCGCCAAGCTGGAGCCGATCGAAGAGGTCATCATCGACGTCGACGAGGGCTTCACCGGCGTCGTCGTGCAGAAGCTGTCCGAACGCAAGGGCGAACTGCTCGAGATGCGCCCATCGGGCGGCGGACGCCAGCGCATGGTGTTCCATGTGCCGACGCGCGGCCTGCTCGGCTATCAGAGCGAGCTGCTGTCCGACACGCGCGGCACCGCGGTCATGAACAAGCTGTTCCACAACTACGCGCCCTTCAAGGGCGAGATCGCCGCGCGCCGCACCGGCGTGCTTGATCTCGAACGCGCAGGGTGAGGCGGCGGCTTACGCGATCTTCAACCTGCAGGATCGCGGACCCTTCATGATCGGCGCCCAGACGCGCGTCTATGAGGGCATGATCGTCGGCGAGCACACGCGCGACAACGACCTCGAAGTCAATGTCGTCAAAGGCAAAAAGCTGACGAACGTGCGCGCCTCGGGCAAGGACGAGAACGTGCTGCTGACGACCCCGATGAAGCTAACGCTGGAAAAGGCGATGAGCTACATCACCGACGAGGAGCTCGTCGAGGTGACGCCGAAGTCGATCCGTTTGCGCAAGCGCTGGCTGGAGCCGAACGAGCGCAAGCGGATGGAGCGAGCCCGCGAGCGCGACGTCGCCAGCGTCCCGATTCCGAAGTTCGCCGGAGCTCGCGGCTGGGACCGGGAGCGAACTTCGGAATCATAAGGGACACTAGAAGCATGGACTTGCTAGTGTGATTCAGATCGAGAAATTCGCTCCGGACCCCGCCGCTGATGATGCGAATTTCTCGATCATCACACTAGGTTAATTTTCACTTTGTGCGGCGCAAAATGGGCGTGTTATAGCGTTGCTCCTAGCGTGGACATTTTGAAAGAGGAGCTCCCCCATGAATAAGCTCGCATTGGTCGCCGCCGGCCTGGCGTTCTTCAGCACCGCAGCCTTTGCCGATTCCAAGCCTTCCGATGAGGAAGCAACGAAGATCAAGGCCACGCTGACCGAGTGGGGCTGCGAGGGCGGCACGCTCGAGAAGGAGACCGAGGCGACGAGCGTTTTCGAAGTCGACGACGCCAAGTGCAAGGGCGCCCAGTACGACCTCAAGATCGACAGCGCCTACAAGGTGATCTCGCTCACGCGCGACTGACGCGCTGACAGACCGCAATCGGCATGTAGCGCCGGCCGATCAGATCGGCCGGCGCTAATCGTTTCAGCACCCGCGCGATCCTGCTAAGCA
Source organism: uncultured Alphaproteobacteria bacterium (assembly GCA_963722495.1). GTDB lineage: Bacteria > Pseudomonadota > Alphaproteobacteria > Rhizobiales > Hyphomicrobiaceae > Hyphomicrobium_A. Next base: position 243,238 of record CAVRND010000011.1, read on the forward strand.
CGTGCGAAGCGCAGCGAGGCGACGTGGCCAGCAACAAGTTTCCCGGATTGCGAGATTCAACTGACGTCGCCCAGGTGTCCTGGCCGGCCGGCGTGACGCCGCCGCCCGAGTTCCTGAGCGCGGTCGATTTCGTACGCAACGACGAAGGCCACCTGTTCGTGACGGGGCGCGCGGGGACGGGCAAGTCGACGCTGCTGCGCTGCCTGCGCGATCATATCGTCGACGAGGCGGTGGTGCTGGCGCCGACGGGACTTGCGGCCGTCAACGTCGGCGGTCAGACGATCCATTCGTTCTTCGGTTTCCCGCCGCGCCTTATCCGCCCCGACGACATCCGGCGCAGCAGCCGCAACGGCCGCGTCATGCGCAAATTGAAGCTCATCATCATCGACGAGATATCGATGGTGCGCTCCGATCTGATGTGGGCCATCGACCAATCGCTGCGCATCAACCGCGGGCGCCCGCGTGAAGCGTTCGGCGGCGTCCGGCTGTTGCTGTTCGGCGATCTGCATCAGCTGCCGCCGGTCGTCCAAGGCGACGTCGCCGAGCATCTCGAGAACGAGTTCGGCGGGCCTTTCTTCTTCCAGGTGCCGGCGCTCAACGAAGGCGCCGGCGTGTCGCTGCTCGAACTGGAACAGGTGTACCGCCAGAGCGAGGAGGCGTTCCTTCACGTCCTCAACCGCATTCGCGATGGCGACGCGACGGAAGAGGACCTTGAGGTGCTCAACGAGCGCACCCATCCGATCCGCACGCTCGGAGAGGGAGACTCATACGTCATCCTCACGCCGACCAATGCCGCCGCGCAGCGCATCAACATGGCGTACCTCGACGCACTGGCCACGCCGGAGCACACGTACGAGGCTGGCATCACGGGGGAATATTCGGATTCCGCGCATCCCACCGATGCTTCGCTGATCCTGAAACAGGGCGCTAAGGTGATCCTGTTGCGCAATGATCCCGACCGGAGGTGGGTGAACGGCACGATCGCCAGGATCTCGCGGCTCGAGGACAAGCGCGTGTGGATCGAGCTCGACGGCAAGACCTACGAAATCGAGCCAGTATCATGGGAGGCGCGGCGCTACGCTTTCGATCAAACCTCAGAAAAGATCGTCGAGAACGTCACCGGGACATTCCGCCAGTTCCCGTTGCGTCTCGCGTGGGCGCTGACCATCCACAAATCGCAAGGGCTGACGCTCGATAAAGTCTACATCGACCTCGGGCGCGGCACCTTCGCCCATGGCCAAGCATATGTCGCGCTTTCGCGCTGCCGCTCGCTCGGAGGGCTGGCGCTGGCGCGCAATTTGCGCCCCTCCGATATCCTCTTTGATCGCTCGGCGATGGGCTATCGAGATAAATTTCCGCGGCTCGCTTTGACGTAAATCAAAGATGAAACCTTACCGGATGGGTAGGCGTTTCATTTCCAACGCCATCGTCCGAAGGGATACGTTTGTTGCAGCGCACCAAAGTCTATGTTGCGTTGCAACAAATTTTTGCTATTATGGCTCCCGGTAAGGCTCTGCGGAGCCAATGCAACTCGCAACCGAAGTTCTGAGCTCGCCCGCTGCATCGGGAGACCGCAACCAATTATGGAGACAAGAATGAACGACCAGTTCACCCGCCAGGCGCAAGACATGTTCGCTGCCGCCAAGGAAGCGCGAATTCCCGAGAACGTGCAGGCGTTCGCCGAAGAGAGTGTCGCCAAGACCCGTGATGCCTACAGCAAGATCAACGCTGCCACGCAAGACAGCGTGAAGGCTGTCGAGGAAATTGTTCTAGCCGCCCAGGCTGGCGCCAAGTCCTTCAGCGAGAAGTTCATCCACGCTGCAACCACCAACGCCGAGGCCGCGTTCGATGCCGCTGAGGCCATCGCTCGCGCCAAGACGCTTCCCGAGGTGGCCCGCCTGCAGGCCGACTTTTTCAAGCAGCAGATGGCCGCCGCCAGCGCGCAGACGAAAGAATTCTTCGAGCTGTCGAGCAAGATCAGCCGCCAGACGCTGGAGAGCATGAATTCGGCCGCCAGCAAGAGCTTCGAGCAGTTTAAGAAGGTCGGCTAACGATCCGTCTCCGGACCGTTTAGGCTACGACGCAGAATTGGGGCCGCGGATCCGTTCCGTGGCCCCAATTATTTTTCGTGGCCCTACTTTCAGCAAACTGTTTCGCTCCATGGAGAAGACGCTGTAAGCTGCCCACTGGGATCGAAAAAAGACCGCGTATGCTTGGTGAAAGTTCACATTGCGAGATACGTCCCGGGGCGCTGGCCGACGCGCCGGCCTTGAGCGAGGTGTTTCGCTCAAGCTGGAGCAATGCCTATCTCGGCATCATCCCGCATCTGCACCTTGACAGCATGATCCGTAAGCGCACGCCCGACTGGTGGGGAACGACCATCAAGGCCGGCGGCGAGCTTCTGGTGCTGCAGGTCGCCGGCGTCGTCGCCGGCTATGCCACGCTCGGCGCCGCGCGCGTGCGCGGAGAGTATGAAGGCGAGATTTACGAGATCTACGTGTCACCCACCTATCAGGGCCTCGGCTTCGGCGAGCGCCTGTTTGAGGCCTGCCGCTTTCACCTCGACGGCCGCCAGCTGGCGGGGCTGATCGTCTGGGCGCTGGCCGACAACGCCGGGGCTTCGGACTTCTACTGGCGGCGCGGCGGACGTCCGGTCGGAATGGGCTTTGAGCGGTTCGGGCGCGCCAAGTTGAAGAAGATCGCCTTCGCCTGGGACTGACCGGCCGCAACCGGTGAGACAACCCAACCGCTTGACGCGCAGGTGGGCCACTCGCAAGAACACGCCAAGCAAGCTCATCGGTCATCGCCCTTCGCCTGCTGCCTCTTGGAAGCTTTGCGGTGCACTTGGGCAGTGAAACGCCGCGCTAGTGTCCCGATTCCGAAGTTCTCCAGCGCGCGCGGCTGGGACCGGGAGCGAACTTCGGAATCATAAGGGACACTAGAAATACGGACTTGCTAGTGTGATTTAGATCGAGAAATTCGCTCTGGACCTTACCGCTGACGATGCGAATTTCTCGATCATCACACTAGCCTTTCCTCTTTGCCCGCTGTGTTGCTATATCGCGGCGCATCCTTCGTTCGACGTCGAGGTTTCCTGATGAAAGTCGCCGTGATGGGCGTGGCGGGGCGTATGGGCCAGGAGCTCGTGCGCGCGGCGCACGCGGCCGGCTGCACCATCGTTGGAGGCATCGAGCGGGAGGGCTCCCCGGCCATCGGCTCCGACGTCGGCGTGCTTGCCGGCATCAAGCCGCTCGGGGTCGTGGTCACGTCCGACGCGCTCGACGTCATATCCCGCTCAGACGGTATTCTCGATTTCACCTCGCCCAAGGCAACGGTCGAGTTTGCCGGCCTCGCTGCCAACGCCCGCGCCGTCCACGTTATCGGCACCACCGGATTAACCGCTGCCGACGAAGCGCAGATTGCCGCGGCAGCGCGCCACGCTCCCATCATCAAGGCCGGTAACATGAGCCTGGGTGTCAACCTGCTCGTGGCGCTGACACGACGCGTCGCCGAGGCGCTGGACGAGGACTTCGACATCGAGATCGTCGAGATGCACCACCGCGACAAGGTCGATGCCCCGTCCGGCACCGCGCTGATGCTCGGGGCGGCCGCCGCCGAAGGGCGCGCCATTGATCTCGCGCAGCGCTCCGTCAAGGCCCGCGACGGCGTTACCGGCCCGCGCAATCGCGGCGACATCGGCTTTGCGACGCTACGGGGCGGTAGCGTAGTCGGCGAGCACAAGGTTATCTTCGCCGGCGCCGGGGAACGCGTCGAGCTGGTGCACGTGGCCAGCGACAGATCGGTGTTCGCCCGCGGTGCCGTGAAGGCGTTGCAGTGGGGCCAAGGAAAGGCGCCGGGCCTTTACTCGATGTCCGACGTGCTGGGGCTCTGAGCGTGGAAATCCGTCCCGTGGTGCCGAATGACCAACGCAATCACACTCTCGTGCTCGTGCGGCACGGTGAGAGCGAATGGAACCGGCGCAACCTGTTCACCGGCTGGTGCAATCCGGACCTCACCGAGAAGGGCCTGATCGAAGCCATGGTCGCCGCGCGAATGCTGCGCTCCAAAGGCATCAAATTCGACGTCGCCTACTCGAGCCAGCTGAAGCGCGCGCAGCGCACGCTCGACATCATCCTGTCCGAGCTTGGCCAGGGTAAGATTCCCATCCACTTCGACGAAGCGCTCAATGAGCGCCACTACGGCGACCTGTGCGGCCTCAACAAGGACGAGGCGCGCGAGCGATGGGGCGAGGACCAGGTCGAGATCTGGCGCCGAAGCTATGACATTCCACCGCCCGGTGGCGAAAGCCTCAAGGACACCGAAGAGCGCGTGATGCCGTACTACAAATCGCGCATCTGGCCGGACCTGCAGGCCGGCAAGACGGTGCTGCTCGTCGCGCACGGCAACTCGCTGCGCTCGCTGATCATGAACCTGGAAGGTCTGACCGGCGAGGAGATCCTCAGCCGCGAGTTGGCGACCGGCGCGCCGATCGTCTACCAACTCGGCGCCAATGGGCTGCCGACTGACCGCAGCGACCTGCTACCCGCGCGCAGCATCGACGCTGCGCCGGAAGATAAAATCGTCTGAGGTAGCCGCAGATGGCGTTCAAGGATCTCGCCGAAGCGATCGACAGCGACAAGACGGGTCGCGATCGCCTGATCGCCGTCTACATCGGCGTCCTCGCCGTGCTGCTCGCAGTTTGCGGCGTCGGCGGCGGCAATGCCATGAAGGACGCAACCGCCCGCAACATCGAGGCCGCGAACACCTGGGCATTCTTCCAGGCGAAGAACATCCGCCGTCACGAGCTGCGGCTGCAGACCGCCGAGTTCGAGGTGCTGCTCGCCACCCAGCCGAACCTCTCCGATGCCGCCCGCGCGCTGATCGACGAGAAGCTGAAGAAGTATCGCGCCGACGAGATCCGCCTGACATCGGAGCCCGATACCGGCGAGGGGGTCGAGGAGCTCAAGGTCAGGGCCAAGGCTCTCGAGGTTCAGCGCGACCGCGCCATGGTCAAGGACCCGTATTTCGACTACGGGCAGGCGCTGCTGCAGATCGCCATCGTCCTCGCCTCAGTGGCCATTATTACCGGCGGCACGGTGCTGCTGGTGCTCAGCGCCGTGCTGGCCGGCATCGGCACCCTGTCGACCCTCAACGGCTTCCTCCTCTTCTTTTCCGGCTCGTTTCTCTAAGCCGCCCTCCCCTTGCCGCCGCCAGTCCTAGCGGCTAGCACTACGGCGCTTTTCTCCACCCTTCAGTCCGGGCCTGTCACCGCATGACCACGTACAACCTGCTCCTTCTGCCCGGCGACGGGATCGGCGTTGAAACCATCGCCGAGGTCGAGCGCATCGTCGACTTCTTCGACAAGGCCGGCAGCGCCAAGTTCGCGACCGAGACCGACCTCGTCGGCGGGGCGGCCTATGACAAGCACGGCGTCGCCATCACCGATGCTGCCATGGACAAGGCGCAGAAGGCCGACGCAGTCATCTTCGGCGCGGTGGGCGGCCCGAAGTGGGACGGCGTGCCATACGCCATGCGGCCGGAAGCCGGACTGCTGCGCCTGCGCAAGGATCTGGGCCTGTTCGCCAACCTGCGCCCGGCCATCTGCTATCCGGCGCTCGCCGACGCCTCCTCGCTGAAGCGCGAGCTGGTCGAAGGCCTCGACATCATGATCGTGCGCGAACTGACCGGCGGGGTCTACTTCGGCGAGCCGAAGGAAATCGTCACGCTGGAAAACGGCGAGAAGCGCGCTGTCGATACCCAGATCTACACGACGTCGGAGATCGAGCGCATCGCCAAGGTGGCCTTCGACCTTGCCCGCAAGCGCGGCAACAAAGTGCACTCGGCGGATAAGCGCAACGTCATGCGCACCGGCGTCTTGTGGAACGAGGTCGTCACGGCGACGCACAAGTCGTACGCGCCCGACGTCAAACTCGAGCACATCCTGGCCGACAACTGTGCCATGCAGCTGGTGCGCAACCCCAAGCAGTTCGACGTCATCGTCACCGACAACCTGTTCGGTGACGTGCTGTCCGACGAGGCCGCCATGGCGACCGGCTCGCTCGGCATGCTGCCGTCGGCTTCGCTCGGCGCGCCCGATGCCAAGACCGGCAAGCGCAAGGCGCTCTACGAGCCCGTGCACGGCTCGGCGCCCGACATCGCCGGTCAGGGGCTGGCCAATCCCATCGCCACCATCGCCTCGTTCGGCATGGCGCTGCGCTATTCCTTCGACATGGGCAAGGAAGCCGATCTGCTCGACAAGGCGATCGCCGGCGTCCTGGCCGCGGGGCTGCGCACCGGCGACATCATGCAGCCCGGCATGAACAAGGTCGGCACGGCCGCCATGGGCAGCGCCATCCTCGAACAGCTGCGCACCCTCTCCGCGTAGGACGGCCCACCAAACCACTCGAGACCGCCGGAGATCCGCGACACCCCTTGCGCGGGGCGGCGACCGCGCGTAAGTGAGCCGCAGATGCGGCATCCGCCGCGGGCTCTTGAGAAATCGGGTTTGACGATGGGTTATAAGGTCGCCGTTGTGGGCGCCACGGGCAACGTGGGCCGCGAAATGCTGAACGTCCTGGCGGAGCGTGAATTCCCCGCCGACGAAGTGTTTGCCATCGCCTCTCGCCGTTCGGTGGGCGTCGAGGTGTCGTTCGGCGACAAGACGCTCAAGTGCCAGGACCTCGAGCAGTTCGACTTCTCCAAGGCCGACTTCTGCCTCATGTCGGCCGGCTCGGCGGTGTCCAAGGAGTGGTCGCCGCGCATCGGCGCCAAGGGCTGTATCGTCATCGATAACTCGTCGGCCTGGCGCTATGACCGCGACGTGCCGTTGATCGTGCCGGAAGTGAATGCGGACGCCGTGGCCGGCTACACCAAGAAGAACATCATCGCCAATCCGAACTGCTCGACCGCGCAGCTCGTTGTCGTGTTGAAGCCCCTGCACGATGCCGCGACCATCAAGCGCGTCGTCGTCTCCACCTATCAGTCCGTCTCCGGCGCCGGCAAGGAAGCCATGGACGAGCTGTGGACGCAGACGAAGAGCAAATACGTGCCCGGCGGTGACATCGAGCCGTCGAAGTTCCCCAAGCAGATCGCCTTCAATTGCATTCCTCACATCGACGTCTTCATGGAGGACGGTTACACGAAGGAGGAATGGAAGATGATGGTCGAGACCAAGAAGATCCTCGACCCGAAGATCAAGCTCACGGCGACATGCGTGCGCGTGCCGGTGTTCGTCGGCCATTCCGAAGCCGTGACCATCGAGTTCGAGGATCCGATCAGCCCCGAAGATGCGCGCAAGATCCTGCGTGAATCGCCGGGCGTCATGGTCGTCGATAAGCGGGAGCCGGGCGGTTACATCACGCCGGTCGAGGCCGCCGGCGAGTTCGCGACCTACGTCTCGCGCATCCGCGAGGATGCGACGGTCGAGAACGGCTTGTCGCTGTGGATCGTCGCCGACAACCTCTTGAAGGGCGCGGCGCTCAACACCGTGCAGATCGCCGAGACGATCATCAACCGCAAGCTCATACCAAACGCCGCCTGATCGAGGCGGCGTTTGCCGGGGGCGTTACGGTTGCGAACCGGCTCGGGCTATTCTGCCTCGGCGGCTTCTGCGGCCTGCAGCTTGCTCAGTGCGGTCACGATCAAGTTGAGATCCTGCAGGAACCGCTCGCGCTGCTGTCCCGGAAGCACGCCAAGGATCTTGTCGTCGACCCTCTTTGCCAGCGGGTCGGCCGCCTTCAGCACTTTCCAGCCCTCATCGGTCAGCTTGACCGAATAGGCGCGCGCATCCTCTTTGGTGCGACGCCGCTGTAGTAGGCCCTTTTTCAGCATGCGCCGGACGATGTCGGCCAGCGTCGAGCGATCGACGCCCGTCTTGTCGACGAGATGCGTCTGGCTGACGCCCTCGTTCTGAGAAACGGCGACCAGAACCGCGTACTGGCGCGGCGTCAGATCCCCCACTCCCATCTCGCCTTGGAAGATATCGCTGGCGCATTGACCCGCCCGATGCAGCAAGTGAATTGGGGATCGCTCCAGTCTTCCGCCGGCCATTTCGCGCGCCTTGTGACGTGTCATGATTGCTTTGGTCAAAGGCTGCGTGCTTCGAAAAGTCGGGTCGCGCCGACGTTTCGTCCCCCACGCCCACCTTTGCCTTTGTGGAATAGGTTGCGGTCCGGTTCGGAGAAAATACCAGATTTGACCGTTCGTCCAGAGCAAAAGAACGGTATTCCGAGAACAAATCGTAAGATGTTTCAATGGAATACATAGGAGGCAGAAGATCAGCATAAAGACGATACGTCGAGCATCGGGCCGGTATGGAGCATTAGTCCGCCGGTATCTCATGCGCCTTAAGCAGGCCAATTTGCGCCACCGCGAATATCATCGTGATGGGCATAATCGCGAATACTTTAAAACTCACCCATGTGTCGGTTGATACAGTGCGCCAGACGACCTCATTAAGGATGGCGAGGAAGGCGAAAAAACACGCCCAACGTATCGTCAGCTTGCGCCAGCCGTCTTCGTTGAGGCGGAAGACCTCGCCGAACACCACCTTCAGCAGCGAGTGACCCATCAGCAGTCCGACGAACAGAGACCCGGCAAACAGCGCATTGACGATGGTCGGCTTGAGCTTGATGAAATGGTCGTCCTGCAAATACAGCGTCAGGCCTCCGAACACGACGACGCAGGCGCCGGAGATGAGCGGCATCACGGGGATGCGTCCGAACACGAAGCGCGACGCGATGAGCGACACGACCGTCGCCCCCATAAAAATGCCGGTGCCCCAGAAAATGCCCGCGCGCGCATTGACGATGAAGAAGACGACCAGCGGCCCGACCTCAACGGCGAGCTTCAACAGCTGCGACTGGGTTGCCGAAGGCGCCGCTTCTGGCTTGCTAGTGGCCTCATCGCCCATGTCCGTCTCACTCCCCTAAACGTTCATCGTCGGTTGCGCTGGCGCGCTTATCCCAGGTTAGCTTCGTGCTCGCTTGGCTTTTTCGTCAGGCCGGTACGATCGGCGGTACCCGCCGATGGCGCACGCGTGGCCGCTCGCGGCGCAGTTGCCACCGGCGCTGCCAGCGCGATCCTCTCGCTCGGCTCCGGAATGCGATAGCGCTGCATCAGACGCGTCAAATAGTACGCGTACAGGCCCGAAAGCGGCATGATCAGCGCCACCTTGAAGGCGATCCAGATGCCGACGCCGTCCATTTGCATGCCCAGGAAGTCGTAGACCCGCTCATCCTTGAAGGTGAGGCGCACCGCCTCGTTGGCGAATGCGGTGAAGACGAAGAACCAGGCGAAGTTCCAGGTGAACTTGTTCCAGCCTTCCTCCGTGTAGTGGAAGGTCTTCTCGAACACGTACTTGAAGAAGTTGCGCTTGAAGTAGAGGCCGCCGAACAGAAACGCCGCGAACATGGCGTTGAAAATCGTCACCTTGATCTGCACCCACATCGGGTCGTGGGTGATGATCGTCAGGCCGCCGAATACGACCGTGACGGTCGAGGCGATAACCGGAAACACCGGTAGCCGACCCAGCACCAGAAGCATCGAAGCGATGGCGACGACGGTGGAGATGATCAGCGCCCAGGTGCCGGCGGTGATGCCGTACATGGCGTTGACGATGAACATCAGCACGAGCGGTCCGAACTCGCTGAGGATGTTCACGGACTGCTCGGCGTTGAAAGGCATCCATCGCTTGAGCGCGCTCATGTGCCGGAGATTACCCTTCTGTCTTAAGAATTCTTGTTAGCTGCGTATTTAAGCTGCCGTTGCGGCGGTCGCTAGCTCCCGGCGATCGCCTGGGCGAACTCGCCCGCGTCAAACGGCTGCAGGTCGTCGATTCCCTCGCCCACGCCGATGGCGTGCACGGGGAGCGCGTGTTTGGCCGAGATGGCGACCAGGATGCCACCGCGGGCCGTGCCATCGAGCTTGGTCATGACGAGGCCGGTGACCCCGGCGCGCTCGCGGAAAACGTCGACCTGCGAGAGCGCATTCTGGCCCGTGGTGGCGTCGAGGACGAGCAGCACGTCGTGCGGTGCGCTAGCGTCGAGCTTGCGCAGGACACGCACGATCTTGGAGAGTTCTTCCATCAGACCCTCCTTGTTCTGCAGTCGCCCGGCGGTGTCGACCAGCAGCACGTCGGCACCTTCGTCGCGCGCGCGCGCCATCGCGTCGTAGACGAGCCCTGCGGCGTCGGCGCCCGCGGAACCCGAGACAACGCTTGAGCCCGTGCGCGCGCCCCAGATGCCGAGCTGCTCGATGGCGGCGGCGCGGAACGTGTCGCCGGCGGCGAGCATCACCTTCTTGCCTTGGCCGCTGAGCTGCGAGGCGAGCTTGCCGATGGTCGTCGTCTTGCCGGTTCCATTGACGCCGACGATGAGGATGACGTGCGGTTTGTGCGCGCCGCTGACGATGAGCGGTTTGGCGACCGGCGCCAGCACGCGCTCCACTTCGCTCTTGAGCACCGAGCGCACGTCATCGGCGCTGATCTCTTTGTCGAAGCGACCCTTGCGCAGCGTGGTGATGATGTTCTCGGCCGTGCCGACGCCGAGATCAGCCTCGATAAGCAGGTCCTCAAGGTCGTCCAGCGTCGCCGCGTCGAGCTTCTTCTTGGTGAAGATTCCGGTGATACCGTCGGTGAGCTTCGCCGACGTCTTGCCGAGGCCCTGCTTGAGGCGGCCGAACCAGCCTGTCGCTTTGGCAGGCGTGTCTGTCGGCAGCTCGGCAGGCGTTTCAATTGTTGCGTCCGTCGCCGGCGCGGTGTCGCCGGCACTCTTGCCGCTCCAAAGCCGGCTGAATGCGCCTTTGCCGCTCACGCCAGCACCTCGCCGGAAAGGCGCTGGCCGTCGTGGCCGCTGACGCGCGCTTGTACCAGTACGCCTGCGGGGACAGTCGCGGGCACGTGCATTTCAGCGAACTGACGCGTACGCCCGACGCCGCCTTTCTCGACCAACAGCTCGACTTCGGCGCCGGCGTGGCGATCGAGGAAGCGCGTCAACGTGGCGGCACCCTTTTCGCGCAGCTGCGCGGCGCGATCCTTCACAACCGCCCGCTCGACCTGCGGCATGCGCGCGGCAGGCGTGCCTTCGCGCGGCGAGAACGGGAATACGTGCAGGTAGGTGAGGTTGCAGTCGTCGACGACGCTCAGCGAGTTGGCGAACATCTCGTCGGTCTCGGTGGGAAATCCGGCGATGAGGTCGGCGCCAAAAACCGTATCAGGGCGCAAGCGCAGCACGTCCTCGCAAAATTGCACGGCGTCGGCGCGGCGATGGCGCCGCTTCATGCGCTTGAGGATCATGTCGTCGCCGGCCTGCATGGACAAATGCAGATGCGGCATCAGACGCTCTTCGTCGGCGATGGCGCGCATCAGCTCCTCGTCCGCCTCGACCTGGTCGATGGACGACAGACGCAGCCGCTCCAACTCGGGCACCAGTTTGAGGATCTGACGCACCAGTACGCCGAGCGGCGGCTCGCCGGGCAGATCGGCACCGTAGGAGGTGATGTCGACGCCGGTGAGCACCACCTCGCGGCAGCCGCCTTCGACGACGCGGCGCACGTGCGCCACGATCTCGCCGGCCGGCACCGAGCGCGACGGCCCGCGGCCGAACGGAATGATGCAGAAGGTGCAGCGATGATCGCAGCCGTTCTGGATCTGCACGTACGCGCGGGTGCGCGATCCGAAACCGTCGATGAGATGTCCGGCGGTCTCGCGCACGCTCATGATGTCGTCGACCTGCACGCGCTCGGAGCCGGCGGTCGAAAGTGCGGCGAACGTCTCGGCCTTCATCTTCTCGGCATTGCCGATGACGTGGTCGACCTCGCTCAGGGCGGCGAACCGCTCAGGCTCGATCTGCGCGGCGCAGCCGGTGACGATGATGCGCGCGTCGGGATTCTCGCGGCGCAGCCTGCGGATCGTCTTTGTCGCCTGGCGCACGGCTTCGGACGTCACGGCGCACGTGTTGACGATGATCGCATCGTCGAGGCCGGCCGCTTCGGCATGATTGCGGATGACATCGGACTCGTACGCATTGAGCCGGCAGCCGAGCGTTATGATGCGGGGATCGGCCATACTGATCAGGAGACCTCGGCGGCGGCGGTTGCGCGGTACGAACGTAAACCGATCCGCGCGGTGGGAGCCTGGCGCAAACGGGATATCCGGCCGGTTAATAGTGGGGCGGTCATACTGGACAACTTTGTCGTTCGCTAGACAGTTGCGCGCGCTCTAGTGTCCCGGTTGCAAAGTTCGCCCGAGGTCGCGGCCAGGCTGGGAGCGAGCTTTGGAACCATAAGGGACACTAGGATCATTGGCTTGCTAGTGCGATTCAGATCGAGAAATTCGCGCGGTCCCGAGCCGCTTAACGATGGCGAATTTCTCGATCATCGCACTAGAGTATCCGGCGCCAGAGTGCCCTCAAACTCCAGTTCGGCCGGGCCGCACATCAATACGCGGTCATCATTGGTCCAATCGATGAAAAGCACCCCGCCGGGCAGCTCTACGGTTACCTGGCGGTCGGTGAGGCCTTTGCGCGCCGCAGCAACGGCGGCGGCGCAGGCGGCCGTGCCACACGCCTTGGTGAGCCCGGCGCCCCGCTCCCAGGTGCGCAGCCGCAGGCCGTTACGGGACGTGACCTGGGCGAGCGAGATATTGGCCCGCTCGGGAAATATCGGATGGTTCTCGAGCAGCGGCCCGAAGCGGCCGAGGTCATGGGCATTGACGTCGTCGACCCAGAAGATCGCGTGCGGGTTGCCGACGTTGACCACCGATGGCGTGTGCAGCACCGGCGCGTCGATAGGTCCGATCTGCAGCTCGATGCCGGTCGTGTCTGCGAACGGCTCGGCGAGCGGGATGTCCTCCCAGCCGAAGCGGGGCTTGCCCATGTCGATGGTGATGCGGTCGGCGCCGTCGACGTTCGCCTTCAGCAGGCCCGCACTCGTCTCGACGCTTACCTCGGAGCGGCCCAACTCTTCAGCGGCGATGAGCGCGATGCATCGCGTGGCGTTGCCGCATGCGCCGACCTCCGAGCCATCCGCATTGAAGATGCGCATGAAGACGTCCGCCTTCTGTGACGGCTCCATGACAATCACCTGATCGCAGCCGACGCCCTTATGCCGGTCGCCGATGCGCTGCGCTTCTTCTGCGCCGAGTTTGATGGGACGCGCGCGCGCGTCGAGTACGACGAAGTCGTTTCCGAGCCCGTTCATTTTGCGGAAGGGGATGCTGGCGGCGTCGCTCATGAGCCCATATATGGCCCGAAGGCCTAAAAAGACAATCGAGGGAGAAGCGCCGGATGATGAGTGACAGCCTACGCAGTCTTGCACTTTGCGTCGCGGCAGTTCTCGGGGTCTGCGCCGGGCCTGCGGCCGCCGTCATCACCGACGCGCCTGAGCCGGCGAAGCCCAGCAAAATCAAAGTCGAGACCTTCGCCAGCGGGCTCGAACATCCGTGGGGGATGCAGTTCCTTCCCGACGGCCGGCTGCTGGTCACGGAGCGCCTGGGGCGTATGCGTCTCATCTCCAAGGACGGCAAACTTTCACCCGCCATCTTGGAGGGGTTGCCTGAAGTCGCCGCTGTCGGCCAGGGTGGCCTCCTCGACGTTCTGCTGGCGCCCGATTTTGCGACCAGCGGCACCATCTATCTCTCGTACGGAGAGCCGCGCGAGGACGGCAAGAACGGGACAAGCGTTGCGCGGGCCAAGCTCGTGTTCGAGGGCGACGGCGCGCGGCTAGAGGACCTCAAGGTCATCTTCCGTCAGCAGCCGGCAGCCGACAGCGGCCACCATTTCGGCTCGCGCCTCGTCTGGGCCAAGGATGGCACGCTCTTCATCACCACAGGCGAGCGCAACAAGTTGCGCGCTGAATCGCAGAACCCGGCGAACGACATCGGCAAGATCATCCGCATCAACGCCGACGGCTCTATCCCGGCCGATAATCCGAAATTGCCCGGCTGGGCGCCGGAGGTGTGGTCGATCGGGCATCGCAACGTGCAGGGCGCGGCGCTGCGGCCCGACACCGGCACGCTCTATACGGTCGAGCACGGCGCCCAGGGCGGCGATGAGCTGAATCACCCCGAGGCCGGAAAGAACTACGGCTGGCCGGTCATTACCTACGGGATCGACTACAGCGGCGCCAAGATCGGCGAAGGCAGCGAGAAGGAAGGCATGGAGCCGGCGGTCTATTTCTGGGTGCCGTCGATCGCCACTTCCGGGCTCGCCTTCTACACCGGCGACCTGTTTCCAGATTGGAAGGGCAACGCCTTCGTCGGCGCCCTCGCCGGCACGCAGGTGCAGCGCCTAGTCTTCGACGGCGATGACGTCGTAGCTGCCGAAACGCTGCTCGAGGACCAGGGCAAGCGCATCCGCGACGTGCGTCAGGGCCCCGATGGCGCGCTGTGGCTGCTCACCGACGACAGTGGCGAAGTCCTGCGCGTCGTCCCTGCAGAGTAATGAGTCTGTGACGGCACGTCCGTGCCGCGCATGGAACCCTGGCGGATGGTTGCGACTTGAGGATAATGCAGAAGCGGACCAAGTCCGCAGCCATCCAGAGAGCGCGTTTATGACGGATCATCTCACCAACGATTTCCCGATCTCGCGGTCGAGCCGCCGGCTGCTGCAGCTATCGCTCATCACGCCGCGGCCTTGCCCCACGGGGGGCTGCATCTGCCTGACTGTTCCTGAGCGGCGTACTCTGCGCCGGGTCTCCAAAATCGTGCGGCAATGGCAACGCCGGCGGCGTCACCGGGCGCGGTTAATCGCCCGGGCCAGGGCGGAGGCCCGCAACTAGTCCATCTGGGCCGCAGACAGGGCTCCGGTTGACATTTTGGCCCCCCGCGGGGCATTGTCCGCGCCAATCACGACGGCCCTGACCTCAGAGCCGCCGCCCTGCCCGCGCTGACGCGTGAGGCCGGGAGGTCAACATCCGCCAGCGCGTTGCGCCCGCGGGTGCGATTTCGTTTTGCGCATGCGGATCCCTCCGCGCCAGTGAAGGACGAGAATGTTTCAATCGCTGTCAGATCGCCTGTCCGGCATTCTAGACAAGCTGACCCGCCGCGGTGCGCTCACCGAGAGCGACGTCGGCGAGGCGATGCGCGAGGTGCGCCGTGCCCTGCTCGAGGCGGACGTCGCCCTCGATGTGGTGCGCGACTTCGTCGACAAGGTGAAGGCCAAGGCGATCGGCCAGGAGGTCCTGCGCTCGATCACGCCAGGCCAGATGGTGATCAAGATCGTCAATGACGAGCTGGTCGCCATGCTCGGCTCCGACAGCGCCGCCATCGACCTGCATGCGGCGCCACCCATCGCCATGATGATGGTCGGCCTGCAGGGCTCAGGCAAGACGACGACGACGGCGAAGATCGCCAAGCGGCTCACCGACCGCGACAAGAAGAAAGTTCTGATGGCGTCGCTCGACACGCGGCGTCCGGCTGCCCAGGAGCAGCTGCGCGTGCTCGGCGAGCAAACCGGCGTCGACACGCTGGCGATCGTTGCCGGCCAGACGCCGCAGCAGATCGCCAAGCGCGCCCTCGAGGCCGCACGCCTCGGCGGCTATGACGTTGTGCTGCTCGATACCGCCGGCCGCATTCATATCGACGAAGACCTGATGCGTGAATCCGTCGAGGTGCGCGACATCGCGCGCCCGCACGAAACGCTGCTGGTCGCCGATAGCCTCACCGGCCAGGACGCCGTCAACGTCGCCAAGGCGTTCGACGAGCGCGTCGGCATTACCGGCATCGTGCTGACGCGTGCCGACGGCGACGCGCGCGGTGGCGCCGCCCTCTCCATGCGCGCCGTCACCGGCAAGCCGATCAAGCTGCTCGGCGTCGGCGAGAAGTGGGACGCGCTGGAAGACTTCCACCCGGCCCGCGTCGCCTCGCGCATCCTCGGCATGGGCGACGTCGTTTCGCTGGTCGAGAAGGCGGCGCAGACGATCGACGTCGAGAAGGCGCACAAGATCGCCGAGAAGATGAAGAAGGGCGTCTTCGATCTCGACGATATGGCCGAGCAACTGAAGCAGATGCAGCGCATCGGCGGCATGTCGGGGGTTCTCGGCATGATGCCCGGCATGGGCAAGATCCGCTCGCAGATCGCCGACGCCAACATCGACGACAGCATCCTCAAGCGTCAGCACGCCATCATCACCTCGATGACGCCGCACGAGCGGCGCAACCCCAAGGTGCTCGACGCGCGCCGCAAGCGCCGCATCGCGGCCGGCTCCGGCACCAAGGTCGAGGACATCAACAAGCTCGTCAAAATGCACCGCCAGATGGCGGACATGATGAAGTCCATGGGCCGCAACAAGGGCATGCTCAACAAGCTCGTCGGCGCTGGCGGGCGTGGCGCGGCACCTAGTGAAGCTGAACTGGCGGCCATGCAGGACGAACTCGCCAGGCTCGATCCGAAGGCGCTCGAGCAACTGCCGCAAGACCTCAAGGACGCGCTGCCCAAGGGCATGTCGACCAAAGGTATTCCCGGCCTCGGAGGCGGCATGATGCCGAAGCTTCCGGGCCTGGGCGCAGGGCTGCCCGGATTGGGCGGCGGCCTGCCGAAGATTCCCCGGCTTGCCGGGAAAGAAGAAGTAGAGATCTGACCAACAACTCAACGAAGGAACTAAACCGATGTCCGTGAAGATCCGCCTGTCGCGCGGTGGCGCCAAGAAGCGCCCGTACTACTACGTCGTTGTCGCCCACACGGCCTCGCCCCGCGATGGCCGTTACATCGAGCAGATCGGCACTTTCAATCCGATGCTCAAGAAGGACGACGAGACGCGCGTGAAGCTCGAGCTCGAGCGCTGCAAGTACTGGCTCGGCGTCGGCGCTCAGCCCACCGATCGCGTCGCCCGTCTGCTTGACGCCGCCGGCCTGATGAAGCGCACCGCCTCGAACAACCCCGAGAAGTCGAAGCCGAAGAAGAAGCGCCTCGAGCGCGAGGCTGCCCAGGCCGAGAAGGCCAAGAAGGCCTCCGAGGCGGCTGCTGCCGCGGCTGCCGCTCCCGCCGAACCGGCCGAGTAATATCGCAATCGGCGCGTGCCGCTAACCGGCCGTTCAATCCTGCCGTGTCATTGATCCTCTCGTGCGAGGCCGCGTTTCCCGCGCCTCGCCGAGGGGACATCGGAATGCTTGAGGACGGGATCTACGGGTTGCGCTTTGCGGCGTCGCACGACGGCGAGCCGGAGGACGGCAGCGGGCTGGCTGTGCTGCGCGAAGGCAAGGTGCTGGGTTCGGACCCAATGGGCGCGGTGTTCACCGGCTCCTACGAATTCGACCCGGCGCGGCAGCTCAACAAGGTCCGCCTGCGGCTCGACATCCCGGCCGACGGGGTGCTCGTCACCGGCTTTTCCGCTGGCCCGGCCGGCGCCACCTTGGATATCGTCGGCGCCTTCGCGACTGCGTCGGCCGAGACGACAGCGTTTCTCCAGATCGCCGGCGCTCCGGTGGGCGTGCAGATCAGGTATCTGGGGCCGCTTCCAAATTAGGACAGATCGACTGGGCCGATGACAGAAAAAGCTCAGCGCATTCTTCTCGGTCGTATCGTCGGCGCGCACGGTATCCGCGGCGACGTGGTGATCGACAGCTACGCCGGGGAGCCCGGCAACATCGGCGCCTATGGCCCCCTATCGTCCGAGGACGGCTCCAAGCAGCTCACCATAAAAGTGGTGCGCGTGATGCCGAAGGGGGTCGTTGCGCGCGTTGCCGGCGTCGCCGATCGCAATGGCGCCGAGGCGTTGAAAGGCACCGCGCTTTACGTGGCGCGCGATCGCTTGCCGGAGACGGGCGAGGACGAATTCTACTACGCCGATCTGGCCGGCCTGCGGGCCGACAACGAGGCCGGCGAGCGCATAGGGTCCGTGGTTGCCATGCAGAATTACGGTGCCGGCGATCTGCTTGAGGTGCGCCTCGACGGCCAAGCCATCACCGAGCTGCTGCCCTTCACCGACGCATTCGTGCCGATCGTCGACGTCGCGGGCGGACGTGTCGTCGTCGTCATGCCGGCCTCGACGCCGGACGACGACGAGGAAGGCGACGCCGGAGAAGGCGAGACCGGCTAGATCGGCTCGCCCTTGAGCAGGCGCGGCAGATCGCCGGTCAGTCCGGCCGCTTCGCTGACAAAGAAGCGCTTCAGCGCCGGGATGCGATCGACGACGCCAAGGCCCACCTCGCGCGCCGAACGCAGCAGAGTCGCGTCGCTGGCGAACAGGCGGTTGATGCCGTCGAACGTCGCCGCTGAGACGGCAGAATCGAAGCGCCGCCAGCGCTCATAGCGGCTCAGCGCCTGCGCGTCGCCGGCATCGAAGCCGACCCGCACGCTATCGGCGATCACCTCGACCAGCGCCGCCACATCACGGAAAGCCAGATTGAGCCCCTGCCCCGCCAGCGGGTGCACGCCGTGCGCCGCGTCGCCGACCAGCGCAAAGCGCGGGCCGACGTAGCGGCGCGCAAGGTGCAGCTCTAGCGGCCAGGACTGGCGCGGGCCATCCAGCGCGATGGCGCCGAGCTTGCCGCCGAACCGCTGCTCGACCTCGGCCAGGAAGCCGGCGTCGTCAAGCGCCAGAATGCGTGCGGCCTCGCGCGCCTCCTCAGTCCACGTGATGCACGAGCGGTTGCCGGTCAGCGGCAGGATGGCGAACGGCCCGGCGGGCAGGAAGTGCTGTACGGCGCGTCCGCCGTGCGGGCGATCGTGGCGCACGGTGGTGACGATGCCCGTCTGCGCATAGTTCCAGCCGATGACCTTGATGCCGGCCGCTTCCCGCAGAGGCGACTTGCGTCCGTCCGCGGCAACGACCAGCGAGGCGATGATCTCCCCTCCATCGGCAAGCTGCAACTGCGCGCCCGTCTCGTCGGCGGTGAAGCCTGTGGCCGCGGCCGGCGCCAGCATGGTGATGGAGGAGAGGCTCGCGGCCCTGGCGCGCAGCGCCGCGGTCAGCGGACCGACCGGCACGATGTAGGTCGCCGGCTCGCCGCTCTCGGTCGTGTTGTCGTAGGCCAGCAGGACCGGCCGCACGCCGGCTTCGAGGCTCGAGTCCGTGATGTCGATGCCGCCTGACGGGCTGCGCGTGCTCGGCGACGGCCGGCCAAACACCGATGGCCTCCAGCAGGTGCTTCGACGCCGCGGACAGCGCAAAGGCGCGCGCGTCGGGGCGCGCCGCCGTGTCGGCGAGGCGATCGATCAACGCGATGCGGAAGCTCGGCCCGAGCGCGTCGCTCAGCGCGCACGCCAGGGCGAGCCCGGCGAAGCTGGCGCCCGAGATTGCGACATCGAAGCGGGCGGCCTCTTGCGGCATGTCGCGTCCGGTCATCTGCGTTAAGTTCCAATGCCTAAAATGACTGGCAGCGCCCTAACCTATGCCAGCCTTGCTTACCCTTCCACCATTCGCGAGGACACATGCCGAACGACGATGCCGCGCCGCAAGCTGCGTTGGACGCCCTCCTCGCCACCCTCGACCTCGAACCGCTGGAGGACAACCTGTTCCGCGGCCCGCGCGGCAACGAGGGCTGGCAGCGCGTCTTCGGCGGCCAGGTGCTGGGGCAGGCGCTGATGGCGGCGGCGCGCACGGTGGATCCCAGCCGGCCGGTGCACTCGCTGCACGGCTACTTCCTGCTCGCCGGCGACCCCTCGCGGCCCATCGTCTACGACGTCGAGCGCATTCGCGACGGCGGCAGCTTCACCACCCGTCGCGTCAAGGCGATCCAGCACGGCCGGCCGATCTTCTCCATGAGCTGCTCGTTCCACAAGGCGGAGCCCGGCTTCGACCACCAAGCGCCGATGCCGGATGTGCCGCCGCCCGAGCAACTGCCGAACCCGAAGGACATCATCGGGCAGCTGATCGATGCGCTGCCCGAAAGCATGCGCAGCTACTGGAGCCGCGAGCGGCCGATCGACATGCGCGTCGTCGATGTCTCGCGCTACCTCACCCGCGATAAGAAGACCCCGCTGCAGCACATCTGGATCAGGGCCAACGGGCGCCTGCCGGACGATCCGGCCGTGCACCAGGCCGTGCTTGCCTATGCATCCGACTTCACGCTGCTCGACACGGCGCTGATCGCCCACGGCAAGCTGCTGTTCGACGCCGACGTACAACTCGCCAGCCTCGACCACGCCCTCTGGTACCACCGGCCGTTCCGCGCCGACGAATGGCTGCTCTATGTGCAGGACAGCCCCAATGCCTACGGAGCGCGCGGGTTCTGCCGGGGCAGCATCTTCAGCCGCGACGGGACTTTGATCGCCTCGGTCGTCCAAGAGGGCCTGATGCGGCAGCGGCACTCGGATTTCGTGCCCAATTGATGGGCAGTCGCCATCAATTGCTCAACGGACGGGCACAATTGACCCCCATTTTGGCAGGGCGCCTGCAATCTCGGCACCATTTCTCTCAGCGAATCCAAATGGTTGCTTAGGCATCGCCAGGTTGGCACGCGTCTTGACTCCGTCTTACACGGCGCTTGCGACCTGCCCAGGGAGTCGGAGCCAAAAACGACGGCGAATTGTCCGCTGCCTTACTGGCGGATGCGTCGCGGGGAGAAAGAGGGATCTGCATGAAGTTGATCACGGCAATCATCAAACCTTTCAAGCTCGAGGAGGTCCGCACCGCGCTGACCGATCTCGGCCTGCAGGGGATGACGGTCACTGAGGTTAAGGGCTACGGACGACAGAAGGGCCACACCGAGATCTATCGCGGCGCGGAATACGCCGTGAGCTTTCTTCCGAAGATCAAAGTGGAGGTCGTCGTCCCGTCGGCTCAGGTCGACAAGGCGCTGGAGGCTATCCAACGCGCCGCCAAGACCGGCCAGATCGGCGACGGCAAGATCTTCGTCTCTCCCATCGAGCATACGGTCCGCATCCGGACCGGCGAGGCAGACGACAACGCGCTTTAAGCGGGCTTGGTCCGGAAGGGCGAGGTCCAAGTACTACTGGAAGGGAAGGGGAGTTTAAGATGAACTTCAACGGACTAAAAAGATTGGCAACGTCCGCCTGTGCGGCCGCTGCACTCTACGCCGGATCCGCACTGCCCAGCTTGGCGCAGGACGCGGCTCCGGCGCCGACGCTCAATTCGGGCGACACGGCGTGGATGCTCGTGTCCACCGTGCTCGTCCTCATGATGGCGATTCCGGGCCTGGCGCTGTTCTACGGCGGCATGGTGCGCAAGAAGAACGTGCTGTCGGTCCTGATGGCGACGTTCGCCACGATCTGCTTGCTGTCCGTCCTCTGGTTGCGTCGCCGGCTACTCGCTCGCCTTCACCGACGGCGGCGAATACCAGCCCTACATCGGCGGCCTCGAGCAAGGCCCTGCTTGCCGGCGTCGGCAAGGACAGCCTGCAGGGCACCATCCCTGAGCTCGTCTTCATCACCTTCCAGATGACCTTCGCCATCATCACGCCGGCGCTGATCATCGGCGCAATCGTCGACCGCATGAAGTTCTCCGCGCTTCTGATCTTCATGACGGTCTGGATGCTCGTCGTCTACGTCCCGGTCTGCCATTGGGTGTGGGGCGGCGGCTTCCTCGGCTGGCGACGGCGTCCTCGACTTCGCCGGCGGCACGGTCGTTCACATCAACGCCGGCATCGCCGGTCTCGTCGCCTGCCTCGTCCTCGGACGTCGCACCGGCTACGGCACCGAAAGCATGGCGCCCTTCAACCTCGTCCTCACCCTGATCGGCGCCTCGCTGCTGTGGGTCGGCTGGTTCGGCTTCAACGCCGGTTCGGCTGCTCGCCGCTGGCTCGGGCTGCCGGCGTTGCCATGGCCACGACGCAGATCGCCACTGCCATGGCCGCGCTCGCTTGGATGTTCTCCGAGTGGCTCGTCCACGGTAAGCCGAGCCTGCTCGGCATCGCCTCCGGCGCCATTGCCGGCCTCGTCGCCATCACGCCGGCTTGCGGCTTCGTCGATCCCAAGGGCGCGCTCGTCATCGGCGCGGCTGCCGGCGTCGGCTGCTACATCTGCTCGACGGGCCTCAAGAAGATGCTGGGCTATGACGACAGCCTCGACGTCTTCGGCGTTCACGGCATCGGCGGCATCATCGGCGCCATCCTGACCGGCGTGTTCGCCGTCGAGGCTTCGGGCGGCAAGGCCGGCCTGCTCGAGGGCAACTTCGCTCAGGTTCCGATCCAGGTGTACGGCGTGCTCGCCACCGTCGCCTGGTGCGGCCGTCGCCACCTTCGTGATCCTGATCATCCTGAAGTACACGATCGGCATTCGCGTCAGCGAGGCCGCCGAGGTCGAAGGCCTCGACGTCGCGCTGCACGGCGAGTCCGTTCAGTAAGCCACACTGCGGGTCGCGGGCCGGTCATCCGGCTCGCGGCTCGCGAACGTCTCCCGAGCGTGCGCCTTCCCCTAGGCGTGCTCCAAACTCGGCCCGGTGCTTCGGCATTTCGGGCCGTTTTTTTATGCGGCGCAGCGGTCAGGCCGTGACGCTGACGAGGGTGCCCGGACGAGATCGCCTGCAGCAGCCGGACGCAGGTGCGGACGCGCCAGCGCGATGCAACCCTCGGTCGGTTTCAATCCCGGCCCGGCGACGTGCATGAACACCGCGCTGCCGCGCCCGGCGATGCGCGGGCGCTCGTTGTAGCCCATGACGACGACGACGTCGTAGAGCCCGTCGGACCGCCACATGTGCTCGGCGCTGGCCGGATAGGGGTGCTGGACCGGACGGTTGTAGTTGCGATCTTGCGGCGCGTCGCACCAGCCGTCGGACAGGCGCGATCGGCGATATCGGCAGCTGCGTGCGCGGCCGCAACAGCCGGTCCGGCCGATAGAACGCCTGCCGCAGGGCGAACGCGCCGATCGGCGTCGCGCCGTCGCCCTCGCGCTTGCCGGCCAGACGCCCGCTACGGCCCAAGGCGCAGGGAAAGCTCAGGCTGCCGTAGGTCAGCACGCCCCGCGGCTGAGTGGGCCGACAGGCTCCTCACGACGATTTTAGGTGCCGCCTGTGGAATGGCGGCTATGCGTCTTCATTGGAGCTTCCCGGCGCGCGTGCTATTCGCATCCTCAGATAAAGCCGACAGGGGCCCCGGCCAAGGATTTTGCAGGTCCTGCGCCACACCAGTGCCGGAGCAAAATGAATATGAGCACTGCACGACGCATTCTTATCGTCGACGACGACGAGGAGCTGCGCGAGACCCTGAAAGACCAGCTCATCCTGCACGATGAATTCGAGGTGCTGACGGCCGGCACCGCCTCGAAAGGCATGGAGCTCGCCAAGTCCGATCACTACGACCTCGTCGTCTTCGACGTGTCGCTGCCCGACATGGATGGCCGCGAAGCCGTGCGGTCTCCTGCGCAAGTCGGGCTTCAAGACGCCGATCGTCATGCTGACCGGCAACGTCTCCGATGCCGACCAGATCCTCGGCCTCGATGCTGGCGCCAACGACTACATCACCAAGCCGTTCAAGTTCGCGGTGCTGCTCGCCCGCATCCGCGCGCAGTTGCGCCAGCACGAGCAGAGCGAGGACGCCGTCTTCGCCATCGGCCCTACACGTTCAAGCCGGCCTCCAAGCTGCTGATCAACGACAAGGGCACCAAGATCCGGCTGACCGAGAAGGAAACGTCGATCCTCAAGTACCTCTATCGCTCCGGCGACAAGGTCGTCTCGCGCGATACGCTGCTGCACGAGGTGTGGGGCTACAACGCCGGCGTGACGACGCACACGCTCGAGACGCACATCTACCGGCTGCGCCAGAAGATCGAGAAGGATCCCTCGAGCGCCGAGCTGCTGGTCACCGAGACCGGCGGCTATCGCCTCGTGCCCTGAGGCAGTTTTCAACAGCGCGTGTGGACCGTATGTGGATGCCGCGACGCCGGTGTTGTGCATCGGGCATAGCCGCTTGCCGCGAATCATTCGAAGTTGCGGGCCGTTAGGCTCGTCCTAGCCCGTCGAGCCCGGCTGTGGACGCGTTTGCTGACAAGTCATCGCGTTCAGCTGTGCAAACAACTCGAACGGATGACCTTGGATCTTTTTGCTGGACACCTCGCGGTGCTGCCGCTGTTTCGCGGCCTCAGCCCGCTGCAGATCGCCGCCATCGCGCGCCGTGCCGAGCGCGTCGCCTATCATCCCGGCGCCGTCATCATCGAGGAGAACGCCGTCGCCGATGCGGCGGTGCTGATCATCGCCGGCAATGCCGCGCGGGTGAGCGGGCCCGAGCTCGCCGCGCGCTCGGAGCCGATGGCCCCGGGCTCGCTGCTGGGCGAGGCTGCCATGCTGATCGAGACCACCCATGGCTCGACCGTTGTCGCGCGCACCGCAGTGCGCGCCGTGCATATCACCCGCGATGCGATGCAAGAGCAGATGCTCCAGGATCCGGCTCTGGCCGACCGGCTCGTGCAGAACCTCGCCAAGCGCCTGACGGCCTTCGCCGACGAGTTGCGCCGGGTCGATACTCTGCTGGGCAAAGAGGCCGCAAAGGCCGCCCGCAAGGCCGAACTGGCAGCGAAATCCGACGCTGACGGGCCCAAGGCTGCTGTTCAGGGTGCCCTAGCGGCGCCAACGCACTGACGGGTTGAGAAATTCAGGATCTGGGCCATGAAAAAACGCCCAACCCCGGGGGGAGGGGTTGGGCGTCGAGAGCGCTTTCGCGCGTGGTGTCGGGAGGGAAGCCGACACCCCAGGTGATGTCTTTCGGCTAGACGGGGGGCACTACCGATACAGGGTGACACCACCTGACTAGCTTGAGTTAAGCGCAACAGGCTGAAGTTCAATAGAGGCCGGGTCCGGCTATCACAAAAATGTTACCAGGCCCGGCGGGGTTTTCCCCAGCCCGCTATTGCCAGAGTCCGAACAGCCACAGTGGGCGGCGTTCAGGGCGTCCCCATGGGCCTGCCGACGGCCTTTATCTTGAACAGCTCGCCGTCCAGCTCGGCGGCCTTGGTGAGGTCCGAGACCTGCACCCGCGTGTCGAGGCCCTGGGCGTCCTTGGTTACCCACTCCTTGAGCTCAAGCGCCGGTTTGGTCGACATGAACAGCTTGATCTGGCCCGGCGTGTCGGGGTTCTTGTCGACCAGCCCGACGACCAAAAGGTCTTCAGATTCCTGCACTTCCATGATGCGGGCATCGCGCACGAGGTCGACGTCCTTGCGCAGCAGCAGCCGGAACGGCGTCTCGTCCAGCGCCACGCGATCCTCGTTGTTGAGGTCGAGATCCTGAATGGCGAGGTAGTGACCGTCGGAAACGACGATCTGCCGCGAGGGACGCGCGTAGTCGAAGCGGAAGCGGCCGGGGCGCTTCACGTAGAACTTGCCCTTCATGCGCTTGTTGTCGGCGCTCGTCTGCACGAAGCTTCCCTGCAACGTGTCGAGATCGCTGAAATAGCCGGAGACTTTGTGAACCAGCTCGGTTTGCCGGGCATCGAGCGTCATGCCTTCGCCGGCCTTTGCCGGAGCGACCTCGGCGCTCCATGCGGAAGCCGGCGCCGGCTGCAGGCGTGCCGGTGGCTGCGGGTGGCGGCCGTCGTATGCGGGAGCTGCGGCCGGAGCGGGAGGCTTGGCGGGGGTCGGGGCCGGAACGTTGAGGGGCTTTTCCTCGGCGCTCGCGCCAACCGGTGGCAGCAACAGGCCCAAGGATGCGATCGCAGCAACCGCGATTGCTCTCAGCTCCAGCATGGGCCCCCACGTCTCCCGAATCGTCGTCCGAATGTGTGCCTTAGATAGAGCATCCCCGTGCGCGCGGAAACTCCCCAACTAGGGCTCTTCGCCGAACAATACGTCTAGATGTGGGCGGTTGACTGTTCGGCCGCTCTGCCGGCGTCAGCCGGCGGCGGCGCGTGCTCCGGCACCATCGCGGCCGGTGATGAGAATCTCGCGCTTGCCGGTGCTGTTCGCCGAGCTGATCAGGCCTTCCGTTTCCATGCGCTCGATGAGGTCGGCGGCGCGGTTGTAGCCGATCGACAGGCGGCGCTGGATGTAGCTGGTCGAGGCCTTGCGATCGCGCAGCACGATGGCGACGGCCATGTCGTAGAGGTCGTCCTCGCTGGCGGCGCGGGCTTCGCCGCCCGGCGCTTCGGAAGCCGCCGGCGTATCGGTGATGCCGTCGACGTAGGCTGGCGTGCCTTGGCGGCGCAGAGCCTCGGCGATCCGCTCGACCTCCTCGTCGGAGACGAACGGGCCGTGCGCGCGGATGATCTGCCCCATGCCGAGCGAGTAGAGCATGTCGCCCTGGCCAAGCAGCTGCTCGGCGCCCTGCTCGTTGAGGATGGTGCGGCTGTCGATCTTCGAGGCGACCTTGAAGCTGATGCGCGCCGGGAAGTTCGCCTTGATGGTGCCGGTGACGATGTCGACCGACGGGCGCTGTGTCGCCATGATGAGATGGATGCCGGCGGCGCGCGCCATCTGCGCCAGACGCTGCACGGCGGCTTCGATCTCCTTGCCGGCGACGATCATCAGGTCGGCGAACTCGTCGACGACGACGACGATGTACGGCATCGGCTCGGCAGGCATCTCCTGCTGCTCGTAGATTGCTTCGCCGGTGTGATCGTCGAATCCGGTCTGCACGGTGCGCGAAAGATGCTCGCCGCGGCTCTGCGCTTTGCGCACGCGCGTGTTGAAGGCTTCGATGTTGCGCACCGACAGCGCCGCCATGCGCTTGTAGCGCTCCTCCATCTCGCCGACGGCCCAGTTGAGCGCGGCGACCGCCTTGTGCGGGTCGGTGACGACCGGCGTCAGCAGATGCGGAATGCCGTTGTAGACCGACAGCTCGAGCATTTTCGGATCGATCATCAGAAGGCGGCAGTCTTCCGGCGAGCGCCGATACAGCAGCGACAGGATCATCGCGTTGATGCCGACCGACTTGCCCGAGCCGGTGGTGCCGGCGACGAGCAGATGCGGCATGCGCGCGAGGTCGGCGACGATGGGCTCGCCGCCGATCGACTTGCCGAGTGCCATGGGCAGCGCGGCGTCGGTCGAGCTGAAGGCATCCGCTTCGAAGATCTCGCGCAGGTAGACGGTCTCGCGCCGCACGTTCGGCAACTCGATGCCGATGACGTTGCGGCCGGGCACGATGGCGGCGCGCGCCGAGGTGACGCTCAGCGAGCGGGCGATGTCTTCGGCGAGGGCGACGACGCGCGACGATTTGGTGCCGCGCGCGGGCTCCAGCTCGAACAGCGTGACGACCGGGCCGGGCTTGATCTCGCGCACTTCGCCCTTGATGGAGAAATCGGCGAGCACTTCTTCAAGCAGGCGCGCCGTGCCGCGCAGCACCGACTGGGTGAAGGCCGGGCCGGATTTGGTCGCCGGCGGGCGGCGCAGGAGGTTGAGCGACGGCGGCCGATAGGACCGCCGGCGCGGACCTGCGCGAGGCCGGCGAACAGGCTGCTGCGTTTCGCCTTCGGTTGCGGTGCTGGTGCGCGCTCTCGCGATCGGCATTTCGACGACCTGCGGCTCGATCCCGGCCGGGCGCTCGACGTTGGCGGGCGCAAAGCGGCGGGCGATGGCGCGGCTTTCCGCGTCGGTGCTGTCGTCGAAGTCGGCATCGCGGCCACTCGGGATGTCGTCATAGCGCCGGCACGGCGGCGTTACCCTTGCGCGCCGCGATCGCCTGCGCGAATGCGGCTTGAACGACGTGGTTCGGCCGCTCGAACGCGGCGGGGCCCGGAAGGAAGGGCTCGCGGCGCGTGCCGATAAGATGGATTGTCGTCGGTGGCGTAGCGCGGGCGCTGCGGGTCGCGATTGAGAGCTGGCGCTGCATCGGTGTTGCCGCCCGGCTCGAACGCCACGGCGGCTCTGGCGAAGTACTGCGCCGAGCCAATCGGGAACGAGAGCGCCGCGGCGACGCGACAGGCGCCGGCTGCGCTCGATGAGACGGTTGAGGTCGTCGCGCTCCAGCCCGACGCTGTAGCCCAGCAGCGCAAAGCCGCCGAGGAAGTAAGATGAGGCCGGCGATCGGCATGACGCTCTCGGCGCCGACGAGATCGAAGACCGTGGCCGTGAGCTTGTAGACCCAGTCGCCGACGATGCCGCCGAAGCTATGGCCGAACGGCCAGCCAGCCGACAGCGGCAGCGCGGCGAAGCCGCCGGCGAGCAGCAGCACGGCGAGCGGGAACAGGCTGGTCTTTTTGCGGTTGGTGCAGATGCGCTCGGCGAGCATCAGCTCGAGCCCCCAGAACATGGGCGCGAGCAGCAGGAAGACGCCGGCAAAGCCGAGCGTATTGAGCAGCACGTCGGCGAAGATGGCGCCTATGGGGCCGAGCGCGTTGGAGGCCGCGCCGTCGGCGGCATGCGTGAGGCTGGGGTCGGATTGCGACCAGGTGAGGAGGCTTGCCCACGCGGCGGCGACGCACAGCAGGAGCGCGAGCCCTCCGGCGCGGATCGACCATCCAATCAGCCTCTCTTCCATAGCGGACGGAAGAAGGCGTCTCGGGTCATGAGACCTGAGCGGCATCTCGAACGTACTCTGTTACGCAAGTACTACTACTAATCGTTCGAGTGCCTCACCGACCGTGGCGGGGTCGCGGACCAAAGCCAGGCGCAGGTAGTTCGCCCCCGGATTGGTCCCATCGCGTCCGGCTTGAGCCAGGAAGGCACCGGGGAGAACCTTGACACCTGCGCGTTGCCATAAGGTTACTGTTGCCTGAGCGGCGCCGCCAAAGTTGCTCACATCGAGCCAGAGGAAGAACCCGCCGGCCGGCCGGCGGTAACCGTATCGGCTGCCGAGAACGCGGTCGCAGACGTCGAATTTGCGCCGGTAGGCCTCGCGATTGGCCTCGACGTGCGCCTCGTCCGCCCACACGGCGGCGGAGACGTGCTGCGTCGGCCCCGGCACCTGCGGCGCCACCATGTTGCGGATCTCGGCGAAGGTCTCGATGAAGCGATGGTCGCCGGCGCAAAAGCCCGAGCGAAGACCCGGCAAGTTCGAGCGCTTCGACAGCGAGTTGAAGACGACGAGATTGGCGAAGCGCTCCGGCGTCGCGGCCGCGACCTGCAGCGCGCCGGTCGGCGGCTGCAGCGGTGTAGAGCTCCGAATAGCACTCGTCGAAGAACAGCATGAAGTCGTGTTCGCGTGCGAGCTGCAGCGCGCGGGCGATGTAGGCAGCGGCTGGCGACGGCGCCTTGCGGGTTCGCCGGCGAGCACAGGTAGAGCGCGACGGTGCGCTCTAGCAGCGCCTTGTCGGCGGCAAGCGCTTCAAGATCCGGCAGATGCCCGGTCGCTTGCGTTGCGTTGAGGAAGACCGGCTCGGCGTTGGCCGCCAGCGCGCCGCCGATGTAGGCGCTGTAGTAGGGATTGCACATCAGGATCGCTGGTCGGCCCTGCACCGGCTTGCGTCCGGCGGCGGGCAGCGCGGCGAGGAAAAGCCCTTCGCGCGAGCCATTTATGGGCAAAACTTCGCGGTCGGGGTCGAGCGCTGCCGGCGGCGCCGTAGCGGCGTCCAGACCAAGCCGAGATCGCCGCGCGCAGCTCGGCGGTGCCGCGGATCGGCGGATAGCTCGCGTAACCCGACGCCGCCTCGAGGAGCTTCTCGACGACGAACGGCGGCATCGCCTCGCGCGGCTCGCCGATCGTCAAATCGATCGGCTCGGCGTGACCGGCGGGCGTTGCGCCGAGCAGCCGGCGCAACTGCGTGAAGGGGGATAGGACGGCGCCGTTGGCGAGCGCCGCGAGGCCGGATGAAGAAAATCCGGGTGGCGAGGTCCCTGATCGCGAAGTCATGGGGCGAGCTCTGAGGCGAAGACTTCCTGCGCAATTGCTGCCAGCAGCCAATAGCGGCGGCGCAGCGCAGCGTCTACAGGAAGCAGCTTGCCGGGAGCTCGGGCATGGCGCCCTCGCGCACTTCGTCTGTGGCGCGCCGTGCCGGCGCGCGCTCGTCTTAGACGTTGGCGGTCGTGACCGCGCGGCTTCGACGACATGGATGCTGCTCCCAAGGCGAAGGGATCCGGTGCAGCCCGTCACCATGACGGTGACGGCGGCTAGGAAGGTGGCGACGAGAACTCGGTACATACGCATCTCCGCAACACGAAATGGGTTGCCATAGGCGTTGAGGAGGAGGGTGAAGTTTTTTGGTTAAGAATTGGTGGACGATTGGCCGCTTCGGTGCAGATCATGGCGCAGCGAAATCCCCGCCCGGACGAGCGCGCCGTATGATCGCTGGCGCCCCCTGGAGCCCGCCCCCTTGCCCATCGCCGACTACGCCCGCTGCGTGCTCTCCATCGCCGAGACGGTGCACTGCTGGCTGAACTCGCTCTCGGTCCTCGATGAGAAGCGCCGCGCCCGGGTCGCCGCCTATGCCGAAAAGATCGCCGCCACGCTGGAGCGGGCCGGCGAGGCGCTGCGCCTGCTGGAGGCGGCGCCGGAGCGACCGCGGCGCGCGCGAGAAGGCGGTGCGCGAGCTCGGGCGCATCAGCGGCTACATCGAGACCATGGTCGGCGCCCTCGAGCATCACCTTGACGGGCGCAAGCTCACAGGCGTTAAAAGGCGCCTAGAGCTGCTTCGGCCGGGGGAGCTGCACAAGACGGTGGTTGCCGGCCGCAAGCCTACCCACATAGACCGACTGGCCTCGGCCGAGGGCTATTTCCGAGCACTCGCCGACGGTTTGAGAATGTGAAAGGCGCTGATAGAGCCAAGCGATGGATAAGTTCACAAAATTGACCGGTGTCGCCGCCCCGCTGCCGATACGCAACGTCGACACCGACATGATCATCCCCAAGCAGTTCCTGAAGACGATCAAGCGCACGGGACTGGGCAAGAGCCTGTTCTACGAGATGCGCTTCGACCAGGAAGGCAACGAGGTCGCCGATTTCGTCCTCAACCAGCCGGCCTATCGCCAGGCGACGATCCTCGTCACCGGCGAGAACTTCGGCTGCGGATCTTCGCGCGAGCACGCGCCGTGGTCGCTGCTGGACTTCGGCATCCGCTGTATCATCGCGCCGGACTTCGCCGACATCTTCTACAACAACTGCTTCCAGAACGGCATCCTGCCGATCAAGCTGCCGCAGTCGGAAGTCGACAAGCTGATGGACGACGCGAGCCGCGGCGCAAACGCTACGCTCACCATCGATCTCGAGGCGCAGGAAATCCGTGGGCCCGACGGCGGCGTGATCAAGTTCGACATCGATCCGTTCCGCAAGCACTGCCTGATGAACGGCCTCGATTCAGATCGGTCTGACGCTGGAGAAGAAGCAGTCGATCGAGAGCTTCGAAGCAACAACGGCGATCGCGCGGCCTTGGCTTTAGCGGCCGGGCGAATTGCCGAACCATAAGCGACCCAGGGACAGGAAGCGCCGATGGCCAAACCGATCCACATGATGGTTCGCGTCAAGGAAGAGGCGCGCAGCGTCGATTTCTATCGCAAGGCGTTCGGGCTTGAGATCGCCGATCGCGTCGATTTTCCCGACTTCACGCTGATCTACATGCGTGGGAAGGATTCTCCGTTCGAGGTGGAGCTGACCGTCAACAAGGGCCGCGCCGAGCCGTATGACCTCGGTGACGGCTACGGGCACATGGCGTTCGCCGTCGACGATCTCGCGGGCGAACATGCGCGCATGCTGGCTGCCGGACTGGCGCCGAAGGACCTCAAGCAGATGACGCACGAGGGCAAGCCGTTCGGGCAGTTCTTCTTCATCGAGGATCCCGACGGCTACAAGATCGAAGTCCTGCAGCGCGGCGGCCGCTTCCAATAGCAAAGAGCCCGCAGCTCGTGTCCCGAATTCCGACGTTCGCTAGAGCTTGCGGCTGGGATCGGGAGCGAACTTCGAAATCATAAGGGACACTAAAATCATAGACTTGCTAGTGTGATTCAGATCGAGAAATTCGCTCGATACCTACCAGCTGAGGTGGCGAATTTCTCGATCATCACACTAGCGCGGGCTCCTAGGATCGGCGCGCCGGTCTTACCACTCGTAGTTCGACGAGGGCTTCGGATAGCGCAGCTTCTTCGGCGTCTTCTGCGGCCACTGCGCACCGAGATTGCGCAGGTACGACGCTTCGCTCGGTTCGCACCAGAGGTTGCCATAGAAGCCGAACGGGCCGTTGGTCGGCACGCAGTCGCCCGAGCGATACGAGCGATAAGAACGACCGGCTTCCGCAGAATGTGCTCCGGCGACCAGGGCCGTTCCGATCAGCAAAGCGCTCACAATGAAATTACGCATAACCACCCTCCACCCCAAAGCTCATGCCGGATTTCCCGGCTGTCTTAAGGTTACCTGAGGCAGGTTGTTTTACCGCTTGGAGCGGTGTGAAGGATTGAGGCGAATTTCAATAAAATCCCACGCATTGATGCGGCGATGTAAGCCGCGCAATGCGCGGTCAATGGCCGTAAATGAGGCTTAGGCGCTATATATGGGCGGCGCGCGCTTCGGCCAGAGCACCGGAAAGCACGTGCGAAAAGTCGCGCCGTTCGTCGTCGGTGAGAAAGCGGGCAAAAGAAAATTCGCGCCCATGCGAGGCAAGCCGTAGATCGGTTCGGCCCTGCGGCAGCTCGGCGAGGCGTACGCGCACCCAGTACGGATTGAAGTCGAATTTCTCCTGCTTGCCCGACGGCGAGACGCGCGTGATCTTCAGCGCCTCCGGCGTCAGTTCGACCGTCTCGTAGAGGCGGCCGGACCGGTAGTTGAGCTTGAACGCGGCGTAGACGAGGGCGACGTCGAGACCGAAGAAGCCGAACACCGGCCATGCGCCCCTGAGCAGGAACACCATGCCGGTGATAAAGCTGACTCCGCCGAACACGGCCATGAGGACGATGAATCCGGTCGGCCCGAGCGAGCGGTGGGGATAGAGAACCGCGCGAAAAGCCTTGCGCTCTTCCGCCGCGCCGCTGATGACGCTAGGAGGCGCGCTGTCGGCAGGCGATCCGTTTGCCGCTTGTTTTGGCCCGGCGTTTTCGCTCATCTGGCAAGCCTATCGCGGGGGACGGCCAATATGAAGAGCCTCGAAAAGGTCGCCAGCAAGGCCAAGGCCGGCAAGCGCGTCGCGGGCACGCCCAAGGCAACGCTGCCGGCAACCGGCGACAAGCGACGCACGCGGCTTACGAAGCCGGCGATCGAGGAGATGTTCCGGCGGTTCGAGGCAGCCAATCCCGATCCCAAGAGCGAGCTGGAGTACGTCAATCCGTTCACGCTGCTGGTCGCCGTCGTGTTGTCGGCGCAAGCGACGGACGCAGGTGTCAACAAGGCAACGCGCGCGCTTTTTAAGATCGCCGACACGCCGCAGAAGCTGGTGCAGTTGGGCGAAGATCGCGTCCGTGAGTTCATCAAGACCATCGGCCTCTACCGCAACAAGGCGCGCAACGTGATCGAACTGTCGCGGCAACTCATCGCCAACCACGGCGGCAACGTCCCGCGTGATCGCGATGCCCTCGAGGCGCTGCCCGGTGTCGGACGCAAGACGGCCAACGTCGTCCTCAACGTCGCCTTCGGCGAGCCGACCATGGCGGTCGATACGCACGTCTTCCGGGTTGCCAACCGCACCGGATTGTCGAGCGGGCGCACGCCGCTGGACGTTGAGGAGGATTTGCTGCGCGTCGTGCCGAAGAAATACGGCATGCACGCGCACCATTGGCTGATCCTGCACGGCCGCTACGTGTGCAAGGCACGCCGGCCGGAATGCCCACAATGTCTTATTCGCGATATCTGTCTTTTCGAGGCGAAAACAACGTGCTCTGATTGAGGTAAGTTCGCTGACACAAAAAGTGATTACTACAAAGGTTGGCGGAATTCGGCGGTGTTAATGTTTGCTTTGTTTCACAAGTGGCCAAACGCGCATTTCCAGGCATTTCTTGCCGTCAGCTCTGCCACACTTATTACTGCGCCGCTCAAGTTTTGCGGCAAAGTGTACCTAACGGCTTAAGCCACCGAATACGGATGGAGCGTATCGTCCACGTCATGGGCCACATGCGTTCGTGTTGTGGGGGTACTATTTTTGATGTGCAACAACCGCGAGTTTGATCGCGCCAACCGGGAACCACGCTACGAAGCGTGCATGACTGACCCTCCCGATCCGCTGGACGACGCGGCGCCCGCCGACTTGCTTCGGGAACAGAAGCGGTCGTTGGAGCAGCTCAACACGTGGTTCGAAGTCGCGCTCAACAACATGGTGCGCGGGCTTTCCATGTTCGACGCCGAGCAGCGGCTCATCGTCTGCAATAAAAGCTATCGACAGATGTACTCGCTACCCGAGGAGTTAACGCTCCCCGGCACGCCGTTGACGGAAATCGTCCGCTACCATCTGCGTCAGGAGACCGGCCGAGAGTGCCCGGTCGGCGAAGAAAAGTTCTCCAAGTGGCTGCGCGAGCATATAGCCCGGCTTGCCGAGGGCCGTTCGTTCTCGCAGGCCCAGCACCTGCGTTCAGGCCGCACGCTGCTCGTCACCTACCAGCCGCTGGCCGACGGCGGATGGGTCGATATTCAAGAGGACATCACTGAAAAGCGGCGCACCGAGCAGAAGATCGAGTGGCTGGCGCACCACGATGCGCTCACCGGCGTCGCCAACCGCTTCCACTTCCGCGAGACGTTCGAGAAGGCGCTCAAGGGCCTCGGCAAGGGGCACTCGCTGGCGCTGCACTGGATCGACCTCGACGAGTTCAAAGAGGTCAACGATACTTACGGCCATCCGATCGGGGACGCGCTGTTGAAGGCGGTGGCTCAGCGGTTGCGGACGAGCATTCGCAAGAGCGATTTTCTGGCGCGACTCGGCGGTGACGAGTTCGCGATCATCCAGACGGGCGCTGTGCGCGCCGACCAGTGTGAACGTCTTGCCAAGCGGGCGCTGGCCTCCATTTCCAAGCCCTACAATATCATGGGCCACGCGATTACCATCAGCGCCAGCCTGGGTATCGTGCGCGCGCCGGCCCACGGCCGTACCGCCGACGAACTGCTGAAGAACGCCGACGTCGCGCTCTACAACGTCAAGTCGGACGGTCGACGCGGTTTCGAGATTTTCCGGCGCGGCAGCGCGCGCCAGATTGATGCGCAGCACCGCCTGGGGACCGAAGTTCTTTCGGCGCTGAGTCGTGATCAATTCGAGCTGCACTACCAGCCCATACTCAGCCTGCGCACGCATCACGTGGCAAGTTGCGAGGCGCTCCTGCGCTGGCGGCATCCACGCAATGGACTGATCCCGCCGGGCGAATTCCTCCCGCTGGCGGAAAAGACCGGCGCCATCGTCGACATTGGCCGCTGGGTGCTGGCACAAGCATGCCGCGACGCGACCCGCTGGGATGATGAGCTGACGGTCACTGTCAACCTTTCGCTGCTGCAGTTCGAGAGCGGCGATCTGCCGGGTATCGTGCAGAAGGCGTTGGCCGATGCCGGCCTGCCGGCGGCGCGTCTCGAGTTGGAGATCGGGGAGGCGCTGCTCGAGCGCGACAGAGGCAAGATGCGCGCGACGCTGCAGGAGCTGCACCATTTGGGCGTCGGCATCACGCTGGACAACTTCGGCAAAGACAGGGGCTCGCTCAGCTCACTGCGCTCGTTCCCGTTCACGAAGGTCAAGATCGATCGCGCGCTGGTGCGCGAGATGCCCGGCTGCTCCGACAATGCGGCGATCGTCAGGGCCGTCACGATGCTGGCCGAGACGCTTGGCATGGGCACCGTCGCCGAGGGTATCGAGACGCTCGATGAGCTGAACACGGTGACGCGCGCCGGCTGCAACAAGGCGCAGGGCTTCTTCATCGGCCGCCCGGTGCCGGTCGGCGAGCTCGACGCGGTGCTGTCGGAATGCGTACTACGCCACTCGCGCGCTGCGTAGGTACGGACCCGCGGTTCCCACCACCCGGACTGCTCTAGGCCGTCAGCCGGCGGGGCGGACGGCGATGCCGGCGTCGGCCATGTGCTGCTTGGCCTCGCCGATCGAATACGTGCCGAAGTGGAAGATCGACGCCGCCAGCACGGCGCTGGCGTGGCCCTTGGTGATGCCCTCGACGAGGTGATCGAGGTTGCCGACGCCGCCCGAGGCGATGACGGGGATCGTCACCGCATCCGAGACGGCGCGCGTCAGCTCGAGGTCGAAGCCGGCCTTGGTGCCGTCGCGGTCCATCGAGGTGAGCAGGATCTCGCCGGCGCCGAGCGCGGCGACGTCCTTGGCGAATTGCGACAGCGTCGATGCCGGTCGTGTTGCGGCCGCCGTGGGTGAAGATCTCCCAGCGGAGCGGCTCGCCTTCGCCCGATACGCGCTTGGCGTCGATGGCGACGACGATGCACTGGGCGCCGAACTTCTCCGCCGCCTCCTTGACGAACTGCCGGTTCTTCACCGCCGCGGTGTTGATCGACACCTTGTCGGCGCCGGCTTGCAGCAGCCGGCGGATGTCCTCGATGGTGCGCACGCCGCCGCCGACGGTGAGCGGCATGAAGCAGCGCTCGGCCGTGCGCTCGACGATGTCGAAGATGGTGTCGCGGTTCTCGTGGCTGGCCGTGATGTCGAGGAAGCACAGCTCGTCGGCGCCGGCGGCGTCATAGGCCGCGGCCGCCTCGACCGGATCGCCGGCGTCGATGAGGTCGACGAAGTTGACGCCCTTGACGACGCGGCCGTCCTTCACGTCGAGGCAGGGGATGATGCGGGTTTTCAGCATGTTCTTTCAGGCCGCCGCGGCGGCGATGAGGGCGAGGGCTTCTGGCGGATCGATGCGGCCATCGTAGAGGGCGCGGCCGGTGATGGCGCCTTCGAGCATCGCGTACTCGGGTTGCAGCAGCGCCTTCACGTCGTCGATCGAGGCGAGGCCGCCCGAGGCGATGACGGGGATGCGGGTCGATCGCGCCAGCTTGGCCGTCGCTTCGAGATTGAGCCCCTTCAGGATGCCGTCGCGCTCGATGTCGGTGTAGATGATGGCGGCGACGCCGGCGTCCTCGAAGCGCTTGGCCAGCTCCTCGGCCGTCAGCTCGGACGTCTCCGCCCAGCCTTCGACCGCCACCTTGCCGCCCTTGGCGTCGATGCCGACGGCGATGCGGCCGGGATATTCGACGCAGGCGCGGCGCACGAGGTCGGGATCGCGCACGGCGACGGTGCCGAGGATGACGCGGGCGATGCCGCTGTCGAGCCACTCCTCGATGGTGCCCATGTCGCGGATGCCGCCGCCGAGCTGCACCGGGATGGTGACGGCCTCGAGGATCGCGTCGACCGCGTCGCCGTTCACCGGCTCGCCGGCGAAGGCGCCGTTGAGATCGACGAGGTGCAGGTAGGGAAAGCCCTGGTCCTGGAAGGTGCGCGCCTGCGCCGCCGGGATCGTCGTTGAAGACGGTGGCGGCTTCCATGTCGCCCAGCTTCAGGCGCACGCACTTGCCGTCCTTGAGGTCGATGGCGGGGAAGAGGATCACGGGCGCTAGGTCTCGCGTCTTGAGGGGGGCGTCGACCGTGGCTGCGTCACGGCGAAACCATAGCCATCAGTTCGCTGTTATTGTCGGCGATAGAGTAGCCGCGGCGGTGGAAGTCAAGGCCGCCGGATACAGCCTCGATCCTAGTGTACCGATCCGAAGTGTAGCCCCATGGCCGTAGCGTTTCTGGAAACCGTACCCGCCGCCGTCGCCCAGCGGCCGCTCACCGAAGCGGACGCGGTCGACATCTGGATCGCACGCTGGCTGCGCATCCGGCGCAAGGACCTCGTCCGGCGCTACGCCTGCGACCCCCGCCGCCTGTACGAGATCTGGGAAGGCGAGCGCTTTCCTGCCGCCCGCGCCAAGGCGCTGGAGCTGTTCGAGGCGCGCTATCCCACGCTGCTCGACCGGGTCGATTTCGGCCCCCACCAGCGCCATGCCCGGACACCCCATCCGGGCCAGTTATCACTGTTTTCCTAGTTGCAGCCGCTCCTTAACGGCCCGGAACACGCAGGAACAGGGTGAAGAACAAACACTAGACATGCGCCATGATTCGTGCGATGTTCTCTCTACGTTCACAGTCGTAATGACAGCGCATTCCGGGGCCAGTATTGAGTCTCTCCCCCGTGAAGCCACAGCCAGAGAGACACCCGCCATGCGCACCCTCATCATCTCCTACGACCTGGCCCAGCCACACCGTAACAAGCACGTTCTCGCTCAGCAGATCATGGCGATCGGGAACTCGTGGGCGCGCCCTCTGGAGCAGACCTGGTACGTGCGCACCGATGCGCGCGAGGATCAGATCGAAGCGCAGCTGCGCGGCCACCTCGACCCCGATGACGGCCTGCTGATCCAGGCGACGAAGGACGAGGCGGTGCTGACCAACACGGCGCTGCGCTGGTTCCGCCAGCGCCGAGCCGGAATCGAGGCCGGCGGCGACACCAACGTCATCGCCTTCCCGATGCCATCCCAGTTCGTCGACGACCAACAGGAACTCCCGTTGCCTCTAGCCGAAGCCTGCTGAGTTCTCTCTCTCCGGTATTGCGTAAAAGCGTAGGGGCCCGATCCGCAGATCGGGCCCCATTTGTTTTTGGGCGGCCAGGTTTGCAAGCGGCAAGCTTTCTCGTTCTCGCGGGCGGGCGCCCCGAGCGATGGGAAAGAGCAAGGGGCTGCGGGGCGGAGAACGCCGCGAAGCTGGTTTGTTTTTTTGAGCGACGTCGGCCGCCCGCAGCAGGATTATGGGCATACCCGCGGCGTTTCAGGGGGCTCCCTTGCGCCTGCCGGAAGCGCTACGTTCGAACCCGCGACAGTGCCTGATGGGCCGACGACCGGCCCGCCAACTCAAACTACCACATACCCGGTTTCACCTGATTGGCGCGGCGCCGCTGCCTATTGCGAGGAGGCGGGTATTGGCTTGGCTGGTCAAAGAAACTGAAGAAACTCGGTTGCCACGCTTTCGCGACTTCATTGTATGGAGAGACCGTGGGCTTGCGCGTGATGAAGCCGCCCTGGGGCTGGTCGCTCAGCACCGCAACGAACTCGGTGCGATAGTTGGTCTCGCGGCTCAGCGGCTCGTCCGAGACGATGATCGATGAGCGCGGCAGCGCGGTCGGCGCAATGCGATCCAGCACGTCCTTGGGGATGCTGACCCGGTCGAGCGCCTCCTTGGCACCATCCCCGTTCTCGATCGAGACCGCGCTCCAGCGCAGGCCCGCGTCGCCCGGCGACATCGCCGTGAACACATGCGTGCCGATGGGCCTGTCAGGGTCGCGGATCGCGACTGGAACCTCGATGCTCGCATCGAAAACCTCGCCGCCGTCCGGCCACGCCTTTTGCGTGTTCCGCCGCACGTAGAGCTTCTGCGTCGCGCGGCTGATGTAGATCGAGACCGGCACGAGCGCGAGCTTGGCATCTTCCGCCGCCTTCGCCGTCTCAGTCTTCCTGGTTACGGCCTCCTTGGCGTCAGCCGCAGCTTTGATCGCGGCATCGATCTTCGGCGGCACCTCGGCTTTGACAGCGTCGAGCTTGGTAGCCGCTTCGGTGGCCTTGGCAGCGGCCTTGAGCCGCCGTTCCTCGGACTTGGCCACGTTCGACTGTGCGGAGGCGAGTGCCTTTTCGGCGGCAGCGAGATCGGCGTCGGCAGAGGATTTCTGCCGTTCCGCTTTGGCGGCATCGGCCGGCTTGGCAGCGGCCTCGACCGTCGCGTCGGTATCGGCCTTGCCAATGTCGAGCTTCGCACCCGCATCCGTGGCCTTGCCAGCGGCCTTGAGCCTTTGTTCCTGCGCCTTAGCCTCGCCAGACCTGGCCTTGTCGAGCGCCTTTTCGGCGGAAGCGAGGTCGGCGTCGGCAGAGGATTTCTGCCGTTCTGCCTTGCGCAGCGTTGCTTTGGCGGAATCCGCATCGCGCGCCGCTTGTTTAGCCGCCTTCTTCGTCTCGTCGACCGCTTTGGCGGCCTCGGCCGCCTCGCGAGCCAGCGTCTCGGCGCGCGCCGGAGCGGCAGCGACGGCCTCCGCGTTCGGCACCAGCAGCGCCGCGTGAGAAAAATCGACGGGAGGTGCGTCGTCCGGGGAAATGATGACCCGCATACCTATGCGCGTCTTGTCGAACAGCCTCGACGCAAAGTCGTACGGCATCCGCACGCAGCCGTGCGAGGCGGCATACCCCGGCAGCGGACCGCCGTGCATCGCAATGCCGTTCCACGTAAGGCGCTGCATGTGCGGCATGTGGGCGTCGTCATAGAGATTGGAGCGATGGTCGATGTTCTTCTGGAGAATGGCAAAGACGCCGGCCGGCGTTTCGCGACCCTTGACGCCGGTCGACACGGGCGCCTTCACGATCCAACCGTCGGCGTCGTAAAAAGTGACGTTCTGGGATTTGATCGACACGATCGCCATGATCGGCTCGCCGGCATCCCGCGGCGCCGTCTCCTCGCCGGAACGAGCCTGTCTCGCACTGACTTCGCCGGTCAGCCCCGTCAGCGCGGCCACGGCCGCAATGGTTAATACCGTGGGAAGTCCAAAACGCCGAACTGTTGATTTTTTCATCGAAAATCTTCTGCCATGCCAGTGCCGTGCTCCCGCTGGTTGATGCCAGTCAGTGCACACCTCGATCAAGTGGCAAATCGCCTATCTGGATTAGGTGGCCGGAGTAGGGCTTCCAACGTGCTCTTCGAGACACTCGGGTTCTCGCCGAGGCGCGGCGGCGATTGGGAAGGTTATTGCGGGCTGCGCCTCGTGGGCGGAGATCTAAAGCCTTAGCCGACGAAACTTGGCGTGCGCCATCAAGCTCACGAGCCGGGCAGCCGCGATCAAGGCGCCCACTTCAGGAAGTTGGCGATCAGCTTCAGGCCGAGGGTCTGGCTCTTCTCGGGGTGGAACTGCGTGCCCGCCATGTTGCCCTTGGCGATGAACGCCGTCACCGGGCCGCCGTAGTCCGTCTCGGCGACGATCGCGGCGCGGTCCTCCGGCACGAAGTGGAACGAGTGCACGAAATAGGCGTGCAGGCCGTCGGGGCCGGTCGGCACGCCGGCCAGCAGCGCATGCGGGTTGTCGACCTTCAGCGTGTTCCAGCCCATGTGCGGGATCTTGAGGCTCTTGTCGTTCGGCGCGATGGCGCGCACCTCGCCGGCGATCCAATCGAGGCCGTCCGTGACCTCGAACTCCAGCCCGCGGGTCGCCATCAGCTGCATGCCGACGCAGATGCCGAGGAACGGCCGGCCTTTGACCCGCACCGTGTCTTCCAGCGCCGCGCGCATGCCGGGCACGGCCTCGAGGCCGCGCTTGCAGTCGGCGAAGGCGCCGACGCCCGGCAGCACGATACGGTCGGCCGCGGAGACGATGTCGGGGTCGGCCGTCAGCGTGATCATCGCGTCGGCGCCGCTCTCGCGCGCGGCGCGCTCGAAGGCCTTGGCCGCCGAGTGCAGGTTACCCGAGCCGTAGTCGATGATGGCGACGCGCTGCATTAGGCGGGGGCTCTGCGACAGCAGGCGGCGACCGCGGGCGATGGCGTCCTTCGCCTGCGTCAGAGCCGACTGGCTCCAGGAGTCGTCAGCGCGAGGCGGGGCAAAGCGGATCGGCGGCGGGTGGCGGCGGGATCTCGGTGCGCGTCGGCAGCCAGACTTCGAGGAAGCGGCGCTCGGCATCCTCGCGGTTGCGGCCCGTGACGGTGCCGACGACGCGCCAGCCGCGGCGCTCCAGCGCGGCGCTGTAAAGCGCGCCCGCTTCGAAGCCGAACACGATCTGGATGATCAGCAGCAGAGCGCTGGTGGTGTTGGTGGCGCCGAGCGACGTCAGCGCCCAGACCATCAGGCCGGTTCCGCCGACGAAGATAGCGAACTCGAGCCACATGCGCTTCCACAGCAGCCACAGCGGCGGCACCAGCGCGGCCGGCCACGAGAAGCCGTCCTTCACGAAGAGCAGCTGCTCGGCGCTCTCGAGGCGATCGGCCGACACGTTCGGCGGCTCATGCACGGTATAGGTGACCAACTGCCGGTCCTCGTAACGCGAAGTGGAAGGATTAGCCTGCGAGCGTGCCTTTGGTCGACGGCACGCGGCCGGCCTGGCGCGCATCGGCCTCGGTCGCGGCCCGCAGGGCGCGCGCGAGACCCTTATAGCAAGTCTCGGCGATGTGGTGGTTGTTCTCGCCGTAGAGGTTTTCGACGTGCAGCGTGATGCCGGCGTTCTGCGCGAAGGCCTGGAACCACTCGCGGAACAGCTCGGTGTCCATCTCGCCCAGCTTGGGCTTGGAGAACTCGACCTTCCAGATGAGGTACGGCCGCCCGGACACGTCGACGCAGACGCGCGTCAGCGTCTCGTCCATCGGCAGGTGAACGTCGGCGTAGCGGGTGATGCCCTTCTTGTCGCCGAGCGCCTTGGCGACGGCCTGTCCCAGCACGATGCCGGTGTCCTCGGCCGTGTGGTGGAAATCGATGTGCAGGTCGCCCTTGGCCTTCAGGGTGATGTCGATCATTGAATGGCGGGCGAGCTGCTCCAACATGTGGTCGAGGAAGCCGATCCCGGTGGCGATGTCGAACACGCCGGAGCCGTCGAGATCGA
Organism: uncultured Alphaproteobacteria bacterium; assembly: GCA_963722495.1. GTDB lineage: Bacteria > Pseudomonadota > Alphaproteobacteria > Rhizobiales > Hyphomicrobiaceae > Hyphomicrobium_A. The sequence goes on from CAVRND010000011.1 coordinate 285,492, forward strand.
CTGTCGCCGTGATCTCGGTCTCCTTGGTCTTGCGGGAAATGGTCGCCTGCCGCTTCAAATGAGCCCTCTTAGGCTTAGCTTGCCTCGCCGGAACCGAGCGTTTATCAGCTTGAGCCCTGCCGTTCCAGAGCCGCACCTCGCGGCTCGCGGGCCCAGCAACCCGCAGCCTGGATGCTAATGCAATGCAAACCTCCGGCCCCCACACGGACGAGCCGCGCTCCTGGCACGCCACGACTATACTGACCATTCGTAAAGATGGTCGTGTGGTCATCGCCGGCGACGGCCAGGTCAGCCTCGGCGCCACCATCATCAAGGCCAACGCCCGCAAGGTGCGCACGCTCGGCAAGGGCGGCGTCATCGGCGGCTTTGCCGGGGCGACCGCCGACGCCTTCACGCTGTTCGAGCGGCTGGAAGCCAAGCTCGAGCAGTACCCGGGCCAGCTCACCCGCGCCTGCGTCGAACTGGCCAAGGACTGGCGCACCGACCGCTACCTGCGCCGGCTCGAAGCCATGATGCTGGTCGCCGACGCCGAGACGACGCTGGTGCTGACCGGCACCGGCGACGTGCTGGAGCCGGAGCGGCACGTCATGGGCATCGGCTCGGGCGGCAACTACGCGCTGTCGGCCGCCCGCGCGCTGCTCGACCAGCCGCTCGACGCCGAGGCGATCGCCCGCAAGGCGATGGCGATCGCCGCCGAGATCTGCGTCTACACCAACGACAACCTGGTCATCGAAAGCCTGCCGTCCAGCCGCTGATGCGGCGCCGCCGGTCCAGTGCAGTAAAGGCATCCTCGATCGATGACCAACTTCTCTCCCCGCGAGATCGTTTCCGAGCTCGACCGCTACATCGTCGGCCAGGGCGACGCCAAGCGCGCCGTCGCCATCGCGCTGCGCAACCGCTGGCGCCGCCAGCAGCTGCAGGGCGACCTCAAGGAGGAGGTGCAGCCGAAGAACATCCTGATGATCGGGCCGACGGGCGTCGGCAAGACGGAGATCTCGCGCCGCCTCGCCAAGCTGGCCGGCGCGCCGTTCATCAAGGTCGAGGCGACGAAGTTCACCGAGGTCGGCTACGTCGGCCGCGACGTCGACAGCATCATCCGCGATCTCGTCGAGGTGGCGCTGGCGCTGGTGAAGGACGTCAAGCGCAAGGACGTGCGCGCGCGGGCCGAGAAGAACGCCGAGGAGCGCGTGCTCGACGCTCTGGTGGGGCCCGGCTCGTCGCCGGCGACGCGGAACTCGTTCCGCAAGAGGCTGCGCACCGGCGAGCTGAACGACAAGGAGATCGAGATCCAGGTCGCGGATTCGCCCGGCGCGCGGCCTGCCGATGTTCGACATTCCCGGCCAGCCCGGCGCGCTCCATCGGCGCCATCAACATCGGCGACATGTTCGGCAAGGCGTTCGGCAGCGCACCAAGCCGCGCCGCGTCACCGTGCAGGACAGCTACGACGTGCTGATCGCCGAGGAGAGCGACAAGCTGATCGAAGGCGACGCCATCGTCGGCGAGGCGATCAGCGCGGTCGAGAACAACGGCATCGTGTTCCTCGACGAGATCGACAAGATCTGCTCGCGCTCGGACGCGGGCCGCGTCGGCGGCGATGTCTCGCGCGAGGGCGTGCAGCGCGATCTGCTGCCGCTCATCGAAGGCACGACCGTGTCGACCAAGCACGGGCCGGTGAAGACCGACCACGTGCTGTTCATCGCCTCGGGCGCCTTCCACGTGGCCAAGCCGTCCGACCTGCTGCCGGAGCTGCAGGGGCGCCTGCCGATCCGCGTGGAGCTGAAGGCGCTGACGCGCGAGGACATGCGCCGCATCCTCACCGAGCCGGAAGCCAGCCTCATCAAGCAGTACGTGGCGCTGATGGCGACGGAGGGCCTGACGCTCACCTTCACCGACGATTCCATCGATGCGCTGGCCGATGCGGCCGTGCAGGTGAACTCGACGGTCGAGAACATCGGCGCGCGGCGCCTGCAGACGGTGATGGAGCGCGTGCTCGACGAGATATCGTTCGACGCCTCCGACCGCGGCGGCAAGGCGGTGACCATCGACGCCGCCTACGTCAACGCCCGCATCGGCGACCTCGCCAAGAACGCCGACCTCTCCAAGTTCATTTTGTAGGCGGTCGCGCCCTCAGCTGTCATCCCGGGCGAAGCGAGTGCAGCGGGTAGCAGTCCTGACAGCACTGTAGCGCGACGGCACTATGGCGTCTGCGACGAGAAGTAGCTGGATCCCGGACAACGCGCATTCGTTTGCAGCTTGCCGGATGCAGCGAGCTAACCTGCCTTGCGGACATGGCTTGCTTAAGGACGCGGGCGTAGTTGCCGATGGCGAGCTTCTGGATGCTCGCGGCGAAGCCGGCTTCTGCCAGTAGCGCACGACCTTCTGCAGATCGGCGTAGCTGGCGATCGCGGGGCGCGAGATGGCGTTCATGTCGGTGCCGAAGCCGGCGTGGTCATCGCCCAGCCATTCGGCCAGCTCCCACAGGCGCTGCGCGTAGGCTTCCGGCGTCGCTCCAACATCGGAGCGCATCGGCCACAGGCCGACGACGCCGCCCTTGTCCGCCATCAACTTCGCCGTATCGAACGAGAGCTGCCGCGCCTGCCAAACCGGCATCTTCCAGTTCGGCGTCCGCGTGCGCGTCACCGAGCTGTGCGACCAGATCATGGGCTGGCTCGACGCTTCCAGCGCTTGGCGCACAGCGGTGTCGGTGCAGTGGGCGAGGTCGACAAGAATGCCGAGCCGGTTGCATTCCTTGACGACCTGCAGACCGAGCTCGGTCAGGCCGTCGTGCTGCGGCGCCTCGGTCTGGAAGTCGCCGAGCGGGTTCTCGATGTAGTGCACCAGCTGCACGCTGCGGACGCCGAGCTCGTAGGCGCGCTCGAGCGGCTTCAGGGTCGTCCTCGACGAAGGTGGCGCCCTCGATCGTGCAGCACGACATGCGGCTCGCCGCCGACCGCCTGGTCGACGTCATCCGGCGTCAGCGCGATCTTGAGGCCCTGATCGGCGATGTGCTCCTTGATGCGGGCGAGATCCTCCTCGAACCAAGCGCTCGGCCTCGCCCGGCTTGGGCAGGCCCTTCTGCTTGATGCCCTTGGCGGTGACGCGCAGCCACGGCACGTCGCCGACCAGCGACCAGGCGACGAGCGTCGCGTTGCCGGCCGCCATCGTGCGGCCCCAGCGGGCTCTTCTCCGGCGATCTTCCCATGCCGAAGAAGAACAGATGCGAGTGCATGTCGCCGATGTAGACGGGCGCGGCGTCCTCGGCGAGGACGGGTGACGCGAGCGCACAGGAGGCGGCCAGCGCCCCCTGCACGAATTGCCGGCGATCGATTTTCATTGCTTCGCCGCTTGAACCCGGGTCCCGCCTACTCGATGAAGATCGTGGCCACGTAGTCCATGGTCCGGTTGTTGTTGTCGGGCGGCAGCAGCGTGTTGATGAGGTAGGACGTCGGCGAATAGTTCTCGGGGATGCCGGCCCAGTTGAAGCCGGTGCCGACGAGGCGCGCACGCCAGTTCTGCCACATGCGGCCGGTCATGCCGACGTAGTAGCCCTTGAGCTTCGCGAACTGCGGCTGCATCTGCTCGGCGACCTGGCGATGGCCGACGGACATCTTGGCGAGGCCCGCCGGGTTCTCGGTGAAGATGCTGTCGATGATCGGCTTACGCGCCTCGTCGGACAGCTGCATCGCGTCGAGGACGAGCAGCGGACCATCGGCGAGGCCCGAGTATGAGTTCTTGCCGTGCAGCGGCAGGACGTTGCCCGTCGCCTTCATCGGCTCCATCGGCTCCTTGACGCAGGACGGCACGCGGCTGCCCTTGAACGCGTCGGCATCCTTCACCGGATCGCAGTTGCGTAGCGACAGCAGGGAGAACACGAACTCAGAGCAGTACATGTCGAGTGGCTTGCCAGAGGAATTGCCCTGGCCCAAAGCGATCGCGCCGACATCCTTGACGAATGACATTCCCCCCGACTGATACTTCGGCTTCTGGTAGTCCTGGTTGAAGCTGATCTGGCTCGGATAGACCTTGCCAGCGCTTGCATTGAGCTTCGTCGCCCACGCCAGCAGGTTGGCTTTCTGCGTGTCGGTCAAATTGCGGGGGCGGATGATGTGCAGAAAGTTGAGCGTGCGATAGTGCTCACTCGTCAGGTTGCCGGGGCCGACGTACTCGCCGTCCATCGGGTTGTCGAGGTTGCGCAGGTTGCCGTTCTTGTCGATGTAGGCAAAGCCCGTGTGCGAGATGCCCATCTGGATGTTGGGATAGGCGCCGGCGCCGCCCCATTCCGAGCGAAACGTCAGCATGATGTCGCCGGTCTGCAGCAGCCCGCTCTTGCCGAGGCGCGCTGAGAGGCCCGAGCGCTTGGCGACGACGAGGCGCAAGCCGACGTCGCCCTTCGCCTTCAGGCCGTCCGGATGGCGGAACTCGACCAGCTTGTCGGTGGTCTTGATGTCGGGAAGCTTCGCCCAGGTGCTCTTCGGCACGGCGAAGTAGACGGGGATCTTCAGCTTCTTGGCGAGATCCGCATTCGTCTTCTCATTGAAGGTGAAATCGGCGGCGCTGGCGCTTTGCCAGCTGAGCGCTACGGCGGCGAAACAGGCGGCAACGGCAACGGCTTTGTTTTGCAATGACATCCGGGCATCTCCCCCACGCGGAACCATCGGGTTGCTGGATTAGCACGCCGACAGGCGGCACCCAACCACGTTTGTCCGATTGAGGCACAGCACAGATACAACCCGCTCTGGATGTCGGAGTTAGGGTCGGGCCGCGTCCGAATGTGGGCGGCCAAATTTCCGCGACGCTCCGGGCGGGGTGCAATTTCGGATCGAGGCCGTACAATGGGCTCTCAACCTTCACATGAGGTCCCCCGCACGGATGCCGCACGACACCCCGCTCATTGCAACTATCGTCGTGGGGCTTTGCCTCGCCTTCGTTTTTGGCGCCATCGCGCAGCGCATCCGGGTGTCGCCGCTGGTGGGTTATCTGCTGGCCGGCGTGGCGCTAGGCCCCTATACGCCGGGCTTTGTCGCCGATCAGTCGCTGGCCGGCGAGCTGGCCGAAATCGGCGTCATCCTGCTGATGTTCGGCGTTGGCTTGCACTTTTCGCTGAAAGACTTGTGGTCGGTGCGGCTGATCGCGGTGCCCGGCGCCGTCGTGCAAATCGCCGTGGCGACAATGTTCGGCATCGGGCTCGGTCATTTGCTCGGCTGGCCCATCGGCGCCGGCATCACCTTCGGACTGGCGCTGTCCGTGGCCAGCACCGTCGTGCTGCTGCGCGCATTGCAGGAGCGGCGCATCATCAACACCGAGCGCGGGCGCATCGCGGTCGGCTGGTTGATCGTCGAAGACCTGGTGATGGTGCTGACGTTGGTGCTCCTGCCGGCGCTGGTTCCGATCCTCAACGGCAGCCTGCAGGGCGCCTCGAGCTCCGGCATCGAGATTGCGGAGATCGCCACCACGCTGGCGATAACAATCGCCAAGGTCGGCGCCTTCGTCGTCGTCATGCTCGTGATCGGGCGCCGGGTGATCCCGTGGATCCTGCACTACATCGCGCACAGCGGATCGCGCGAGCTGTTCCGTCTCGCGGTGTTGAGCATCGCGCTCGGATGCGCCTACGGTGCCGCGCAATTGTTCGGCGTGTCGTTCGCGCTCGGCGCCTTCTTCGCCGGCATGATCCTCTCCGAGTCGGCGCTCAGCCAGCAGGCCGCCTCCGAGACGCTTCCGTTGCGCGACGCTTTTGCGGTGCTGTTCTTCATCTCCGTCGGCATGCTGTTCGATCCAGTGATTCTCATCCGCGATCCGCTTCCCGTGCTGGCGACGGTGGCCATCATCATCATTGCCAAGTCGGTTGCGGCGCTCGCCATCGTGCAGCTGTTCGGCCGCCCCCTCGGCACCGCTGCCACCATCGCCGTCAGCCTGGCGCAGATCGGCGAGTTCTCGTTCATCCTCGCGGGCCTTGGCGTATCGCTCGGTCTCATGCCCCAGCTCGGCCGCGAGCTCGTTCTGGCCGGCGCCATCATCTCCATCGTCCTCAATCCGCTGCTGTTCATGGCGCTCGACCGCCTGCGGCCTTGGCTCGACTCGCGCGACGGGGCCAAGGCGGTTGCCGATGCGGTGGCGGCGGACAAGGCGATGAATGCCTCAGCCAAGGCGGCAGCCACGGCCGACATCGAGGTGACGAGCCAGCAGGGCCATACGGTCCTCGTCGGCTACGGAAGCATCGGTCACTGGATCGGCGAGGCGCTGACGAGCGCGGGCGTGCCGTTGTTCGTGATCGAGGAGAAGGACGAAATCGTCGCTAGGCTAAAGGCGCAGGGTATCGACGCCGTGGCGGGCAGCGCGCCGTCGGCGCTCGCGGCGGCTAATCTCGCGCAAGCGCGGGCGCTGCTCGTGGTCGTCCCGGAAGCCTTCGAGGCGGGGCAGATCGTCGCCCAGGCGCGCGCCGCGAACGCCGCTCTCCTCATCATCGCGCACGCGCACTCCGATACCGAGGCGGCTTACCTGTCAAACTACGGCGCCAGCGTCGTCGTGCAGGGCGCGCGCGAAATCGCGGATGCGATGGTGGCGCAGCTGCGGGCGGCGCCGTCTGCCATGCAGCAGTCGCAGACCAGCTAAGAGCTTGATGGTGCGTTCATACTTCTGTCGATTTTGCCCTGCAGCAAGGGGATCGAATCGCGTAGTTGCGTAGCGGGGCGATCGACATGAAGAGCCGTCACACCGATCTGGCCAGCAGCGGAGCAATCACCGCATTCGGGATTGCAGCAGCCATGGTGTGCGCTTTGCCTGCTGTGGCTGCGCCCGGCTCCGGGTGTGCGGCAGTCAATCGCGGTCAGCTCAACGCCGATATCGGCGCGAGCGCGCCCGTCACACGTCAAATCGTTCTCGAGCAGGGCGACCTTTTGAGTTTCGCGACCAGCGGTGCTTCTGTTGCCCTCATTGGTGGCGCCGGCGCTCCCGCGACGCTGATCGGCGGCTCGGCAGCGTCGGCGATGACATTCAAGGCGCCGATGGCGTCGGCCTACGTCTTTCAGTTTGCGGCGACCGGCAGCACGGCGCATGTCAGCGTCTCGTGCACCTCAACGGCCGCTGAGGCGGCCAACGCGGCCTTCCTCGACCGGCGCAAGGCATTGCTGAACGCGCGCGATCCGGACCGTCTGCGCATCGACCGGGCCGCGACGCCCATCATAAATGCCGATAAGCCGCTCAACAGCACCGTAGCCGTCGATGAGGACGGCAAGCCGAAGGACGTGGAGTTTTCCGTCAGCCTGTCGGAGATCAATTCGGCGACCAAAGGCGGCAAGAAAGTTGAGCCCGGCATTGTCGACTTCTGGCTCGAGGGGCGCATGCAGAACTACGCGTCGACCAGCCTCGACACCGGTACGAGCGACGGAAACCTCGGCTCCATCTATCTCGGCACGCGCTCGATGATCGGCCCCGACATCATGCTGGGCGCCTTGGCGCAGTTCGACCGCGCTGTCGAAACCTCGACCTTCAACGCGCCGGGAATGGCGGCCAAGGGCTGGATGGCCGGGCCGTACATGAGCGCCAAGCTCGGGTCGGGCGTCACGTTCGACGGACGGGCTGCGTGGGGCGAAACGGAGAATGCGGTGGCGAGCCCCGAGATTGACGACAGCCTCACGGCGCGTCGGCTCGTACGTGGCAAGCTCACCAGCACGCGCGAGTTCGGCGGCTGGAACGTTGCTCCGAGCGTCGGGCTCGTCTACGTCGAGGACGCCGTGCGCGATTCCGCTTCCGGCGAAACGCGTGCCGCAGGCAGCGGCAAGGTCGAGGTGCTGCCCGAAGTTTCGAAACGCTTCGCGCTCGATGACGCGACCTTCATCGAGCCGCGCGCGGCGGTTGGTGCCTTCGTCGGCTTCGATGATTTGCAGGCGATCAACCCGGCCGTGCCCTCTGTGCGACCGACAGATATGCAATTGAAGGCGGAGGCGGGCGTTGCGTATGGCGTCAAGGACGGTTCGAGCCTGCAGGCGACGGGCGGCGTGGAAAGCGGGACAACTTCGACGACGCCGCAGAATTGGTCCGGCCGTTTGCAGCTCAACGTGCCGCTGGGCAAGTGATTGGGTTTCGCAGCGCAACAAACAATTTTGTCAACATCTGTCTTACCTTCATGCAACGGAATGTTATTTCACGTGTCACACAAGTCACGTATGGTGATCGTTGTAGGTGATCAGTATTGGCTGCGGGTTGCCATAACGGCAGAAATCTCCCCCCGAACCGCCTTTCCGTAGCACTGGTACCCTGCGTAGGAGGTGACGCATGGCATGTCCGAAGATCGAGGTCCGCGGAAAAAGGGTGATCCTTCTCAGCGGATATCACGACACGGTCAAAGCAGCCCGCCCCCAGGTCGTTATCGGCGATGCAGACGTGAAGGAAGCCGACCAGCTGCGGCAGTCAGCAAGACTGCACCCCGACGCGGTGGCATTCGGCTTTATCGCCGGCCGTTGGGTCCCGGCCGCCTGAGCCGAACCCTTAGAGGACGTCCGTCCTTAAGCCTGGAAGCCTAGATTGCGATCCCCAGACCCCCGGGTCTGGGGATTTGCCGTCTTTCAGGGGCCCGCCAGAGTCGCTAGATAAGGCGATGCCTACATTCGGACACCCATTGTGCTGACGCTCGATACGCCCTCTGCGGCCGCTGCCGCCGCCCCCAAGGCCCTGGCTGCCGTCGACAAGCCTTCGCTTGCCGGTCTCGGCCGCGAGGGCTTGCGCGCCGCTTTGGCCAGCGCCGGCGTGCCGGAGAAGCAGCTGCGCATGCGCGTCAATCAGCTCTACAGCTGGCTGTACGTGCGCGGCGTCCCCGACTTCGAAGCGATGACCGACGTCGCCAAGGAGCTGCGGGCGGCGCTGAGCGAGCGCTACACGCTGGCACGGCCGGAGATCGTCACCGAGCAGGTGTCGGTCGACGGCACCCGCAAGTGGTTGCTGCGGCTTCCCTCGCAGGCGCAAGGCGGCAAGGCGCCCGAGATCGAGACCGTCTACATTCCCGAGACCGGGCGCGGCACGCTGTGCATCTCGAGTCAGGTCGGCTGCACGCTGAATTGCACGTTCTGCCATACGGGCACGCAGCGCCTCGTGCGCAATCTCACCGCCCAGGAGATCGTCGGGCAGATCTTGCTGGCGCGCGACCGCATCGGCGACTGGCAGGGCGCCGAGCCGCCCGGCGATGGGCGCCTGCTTCCTGCGTCTGATCGCAAGATCACCAATATCGTGCTGATGGGGATGGGCGAGCCGCTCTACAACTTCGACAACGTCAAGGCGGCGATGGAAATCGCCGCCGACGGCGAGGCGCTGTCGGTGTCGAAGCGGCGCATCACCTTGTCGACCTCGGGCATCGTGCCGGAGATCGCCCGCTGGGGCACCGAGACTGGCACGTCGCTCGCCATCTCGCTGCACGCGGTGCGCGATGAGCTGCGCGACGAGCTGGTGCCGATCAATCGCAAGTACCCGATCGCCGAACTGCTCGAGGCGTGCCGCAACTATCCGAGCCTGTCGAATGCACGGCGCATCACGTTCGAATACGTGATGCTGAAGGGCGTCAACGACAGTTTGGCCGAGGCGCGCGAGCTGGTGCGTCTGCTGGCGGGCATCCCTGCGAAGATCAATCTCATCCCGTTCAACCCGTGGCCGGGCGCGCCATACGAGTGCTCCGACTGGGCGCAGATCGAGCGGTTCGCCGACGTGGTCAACAAGGCCGGATACGCGAGCCCGGTGCGTACGCCGCGCGGCCGCGACATCCATGCCGCCTGCGGGCAGCTGAAGTCGGCCAGCGTCAAGCAGCGGGCGAGCGAGCGGGCCGTTGCGGTCGATGCGGCATCGAGCGGCGGCGAGGTCTGAAGTACCGTGTTCTGGAAGACCACCGGCCGCATCCTGATCGTCATCCCCTTCGCGCTGCTGCTGGCGGCGGCCGCCTCGGGCTTCGTGCTCGTGACGCTGGGGCTGGAACACGTCACCTCGTACCTGCACGTCAATCCGATCGGCAATGAAGACGTCGAGACGGTGTTCGCGATGATGAACCAGGGATTGGTGCTGGCGGCGAGCATCACGCTCATCCCGGCGCTGCTGATGGTCATCGTCGGCGAGGTCGCGAGCATCCGCTCGGTCGCCTACTACGTCGTCGGCGGCGGACTGGCGCTGGCTGCCATTCCGCTGCTGGCGCGCTATGGCCAGGGTGGCGCCATCGCCTCGCCGGACGCGCTGGTGTGGCAGGTGTTCGCCACCGCCGGGTTCGCGGGCGGCTTCGTCTACTGGCTGATCGCCGGCCGCAACGCCTGACCTCGCGCGCGGCCCGGATGGCAGCTGGCGGGCGGTGGGCCTATTAGGCAGACCGGGCGTTTTTCGTTGAGGTAGGCAACTCAAGACCTGTAAACTTCGCACGGCATAACCCGAGCGAGTGGGCCCATGATCACGCTGCTGCGCGTCCTTTTCGGCTTCATCGTCGCCTGCCTCATCGCCGGCGTGGTCACGGTGGCGTTCGTCGTCACCCCGGCCGATATCGCCAATCTGCCGCCTGAGGCGCAGCCCGAGCGGCTCGGCAACGCCGGTATCCTGGCGCTGCTCGCCGCCACGCACTCGGCCATCTTCGCCTTCCCGTTTGCCATCATCGCCATCGGCATTGCCGAGCTGTCCCACGTGCGCTCGCGGATCTACTACGCGCTCGTCGGCATCGCCATCGCGCTGGGCGGCTTTGCGGCCGCGTACCTCAACGAGGTGTCGGGGCAGCCGTCGATCCTTAATGGATATGCACTGGCGGCTTATCTGGCCGTGGGTGCGGCCGGCGGGCTTACCTACTGGCTGGTCGCCGGTCGCCGCGCGGGCGGCAGGCGCGGGGACGCGCCGCCGCCGACCGCCATTGAGCCGCCGGCCGACTCCGAGCCGGTCGCCCAAGCAACCTAAATACGCACACGCCCAAATCCCTCTGCTCACGCGCAATTGTGTTGGTGCGGCGCAGCAATCAGTTTAGCTTTCTCGGCTAATGCTTGCGGGGGCAAGGAGAAGGCTCGCCGTATGATCGATCCGGACCTGCAGCAGAAATTCGCGCGCCGCTGTACCGATGCCGCGTTCGGGTATTCCACCGCCAGCACCGCCGCGTATGCGGCCATGGCGGATCAGGTTCTGAATTTCTGGTCGAGCGTGTTGCAGCCGCCGGCGACCAAGCGCCAACTCGAGCCGCAGCCGAGCCTGTGGAACTGGCCCGTGCCCCTGCAGCCGGCCGCTCCCGAGCCGCCGTCGATGCCGCTGTTCAATCCGTTCGCCTGGATGCTGCCGCCACCTCCGCCGCCGCCGAAGCCCGCACCGGCCGCCATGCCCACCAATCCATTTGAAGCCATGGCCGCGTTTGCCAACGCGATGAGCGGCGCCCTCAGCGCCATGAGCGCCACGCCTGTCCGCCCGCTTTCACAGTCGACCAATCCGATGATGGCGTGGCTGACGACGCTGCCTTTCGCGTCGGCGCCGGCCTCCTGGCCGATGGCTTTCATGATGATGTCGTCCGGCGTGCCGCACGCGGTCGCCTGGCCGACGGCGGAGGCCAACGCAGCCGTCATGGATGCGGCCGATGCGGCGACGCAATCCATCAAGAAGGTGTTCACCAGCTACCACACCGAGGGCGGCCACGCGGCATCGCGCGGACCCTGGCCGCCGACGAACATGCTGACGCTGATGGCCATGGTGCCGATGAACGTCGGCACCATGTTCACCGCGCGGCGCCTGTCGTGAGACGCGCCGCGTAACCCCCGAACACCGTCGCGATCGCTCAGGTGGTCTTCTTGGCCAGCTGCTGATGCGACTTCAGACGGCAATGCGCCTTGCGCGTTTTGCCGGCCTTCGTGGTCAGCTGCTTCGACCACTTGCACTCGGCCTTGGCGCCGCAAGCGTTGATGTCGAGGCCGACGCACGCCGAAGGCGGTTTCTTTTCGTGCTTCGTTTCCGCCTTCTTGTCGTCGGCGGCGATGGCGGCGGCAGCAAAGGCGGCAACGGCGGCAACGGCGGCGATGCTGCGCCAGAAATGGCTACGCATGAACGCTGAACTCCCAACCCGTGTACCCCGCGGGCATAAAGTACCACAGGTTGCAGGCGCATCAAACAACATTCAGGTGCCGGTGCCCCCACACAAGGTAGTTGACGCGGAAACTAGACGGCGATACTAGTTTCCGCGGAAACGTATTGAGGCTCGGATGCCTAACCCCGACGTCAGCACGCTCGAAGCCCATCTCGGCTATTGGCTGCGCTACGTGTCGAACCACGTGTCGCACGCCTTCGCGCTGAAGGTCGCCGCGCACGGCGTCAGCGTCGCCGAATGGGTGGTAATGCGCGAGCTGACGGCGCGACCGCGGTGCCGAGCGCGCTCGCCGACAAGCTGGGAATGACGCGCGGCGCCATTCCAAGATCGTCGATCGTCTCGAAGCAAAGGCCCTCGCATCGCGCACGACGAGCACGAGCGACCGCCGTTCGCAGACGCTGGCGCTCACCAAATCCGGCCAGACGCTGGTGCCGAAGCTGTCCGCTCTCGCCGATCGCAATGACGAGGAGTTCTTCGGCCATCTCGACCCCAAGCAGCGTGCACGGCTCGAGGCGGCGATGAAGGACATCGTCCGACGCAGCGGGCTCAGAGCCGTTCCCCTAGAATAGTGGAGAAGCGTATGCCTGTAAGTTTCGAACAATTCGCCGAGGTATGCACGCGCGGCTCGGACGCCGGAACGCTGACGTTTCCGCAGGTTGTCGGCAAGCTGATAGAGGCCGGCGTCGAGCGGTACCTCGCGGATCTGACACGCGGGGAGAAGACGTACTACCAGCCAAGCGGGGCATCTCACGTGGTTGCCAGCGCGTCGCCCGGCGGGCCAGCTGCCGACCGGTTCGATGCCGCTGGTGTCGAAGCTGCGATCCGCGCCAGTCAGGCGCGGGCCATCACATACGCCCAGTTCTGCGAAGCCATCGCCGCGGCCGGCTGCGTCGGCTACGTCGTGTCGCTGACGGGGCGCCGGGCCGTGTATTTCGGCCGCAGCGCAGAGACGCATATCGAGCCGTTTCCGCCTGCCCCCTGAGCTTGCGGGCGGCCCGGCGATCCCTATAGTGCGCGGCAATTACGACGCTTCGTCGTAGTTATCGACGTCTCATCGCCAAAAGAGCCCCCATGACCTCCAAGCCCAAGCCGATCAAAAAGGTCGTGCTCGCCTACTCCGGCGGCCTCGACACCTCGATCATCCTCAAGTGGCTGCAGCAGACCTACGGCGCCGAGGTCGTGACCTTCACGGCGGATCTCGGTCAGGGCGGCGAGATCGAGCCGGCGCGCGAGAAGGCGCTGATGCTCGGCATCAAGCCGGAGAACATCTACATCGAGGATCTGCGCGAGGAGTTCGTGCGCGACTACGTGTTCCCGATGTTCCGCGCCAACGCGCTCTATGAGGGCGTCTACCTGCTCGGCACCTCGATCGCGCGGCCGCTGATCGCCAAGAAGCAGATCGACATCGCGCGGGCGACGGGCGCCGACGCGGTGTGTCATGGCGCCACCGGCAAGGGCAACGACCAGGTGCGCTTCGAGCTGTCGTATTACGCGCTCGAGCCGGGCATCAAGATCATCGCGCCGTGGCGCGAGTGGGAGTTCAAGAGCCGCGAGGACCTCATCGCCTTCGCCGAGCAGAACCAGATTCCGGTGTCGAAGGACAAGCGCGGCGAGGCGCCGTTCTCGGTCGATGCCAACCTGCTGCACTCGTCCTCCGAGGGCAAGGTTCTGGAGGATCCGGCCGTCGAGCCGCCGCCGTACGTCTATCAGCGCACCATCTCGCCGGAGGAAGCGCCCGACAAGGCGACGATCATCACCGTCGGCTTCAAGAAGGGCGACGCCGTCTCGATCAACGGCAACCCGCTCAGCCCCGCCAATCTGCTGGCGACGCTGAACGACTACGGCCGCGACAACGGCATCGGCCGCCTCGACCTGGTCGAGAACCGCTTCGTCGGCATGAAGTCGCGCGGCGTCTACGAGACGCCCGGCGGCACGATCCTGCTGGCGGCGCACCGCGGCATTGAATCGATCACGCTCGACCGCGGCGCCATGCACCTCAAGGACGAGCTGATGCCGCGCTACGCGGAGCTCATCTACTACGGGTTCTGGTTCTCGCCCGAGCGCGAGATGCTGCAGGCGGCGATCGACAAGAGCCAGGAGCATGTCGAGGGCGAGGTGCGCCTGAAGCTCTACAAGGGCAACGTCTCGGTCATCGGGCGCGAGAGCGCCAAGTCGCTCTATTCCTCGACACTCGTCACCTTCGAGGACGACAAGGGCGCCTACGACCAGAAGGACGCGGCCGGTTTCATCAAACTCAACGCCCTGCGCCTGCGCACACTTAGCGATGCGCGACCGGAAGAGCTGAGCCACGTCTGACGTCCCCGGGGCACTGCCAACAGCCGGCCGGCCTGCGCGACCTTTAAGGTGCCGCGCAGGCCATTTCGCGGGTGTCATCGCGTGAGATACCACACGACGAAGCGCGTCAGCAGGCCAAACGGGGGACGCAGGGCGCCCGTCAGGTTCCAGCGGCTCTGCTCGAAGACGCCCTTTGCGTGGCTCAGCGACTTGAAGCCTTCGACGCCGTGGTAGGCACCCATGCCGCTGGCGCCGACACCGCCGAATGGCAGGTCGTCCTGCGCGTAGTGCAGCAGGGTGTCGTTGATCGTCACGTTGCCGGACGTCGTGCGCTCCAGCACCTTGCGGCGATCCTTACCGTTGTCGCCGAAGTAGTAGAGTGCCAGCGGCCGCTCCCCCGCATTGATGTGGGCGACGGCGTCGTCGATCTCCCGGTAGGGCACTATCGGCAGAACCGGTCCGAAGATCTCTTCGTTGAGGATGCCCATATCGCCGGTCGCTCCGAGAACCACGGACGGCGCCAGCGTATGCGGGCGGCTGCGCGCAGTTTCCGGGTTGGCGCCGACCTCGATTACGCGTGCGCCCTTGGCACGCGCTTCATCCAGAAGCCCGCGCAGCCGGTCGTAGTGCCGCGCATTGATAACCGACGTGAAGTTGTCGCTCGCCGGGCCCTCGGGATAGAGAGTGCGCACCGCCGCGTCGTACGCCGCGACGAACGCTTCGACGTCATCTTCGGGGACAAGAGCGTAGTCGGGCGCGACGCAAACCTGTCCGCCGTTGGCGAGCTTGCCGAAGGCGATGCTCGATGCGGCGCGCTTGAGCGAGAAGCCCTTCTCCACCACGACGGGCGACTTGCCGCCGAGCTCGAGCGTGACCGGAACGAGATTGGCGCTGGCGGCCTTCATCACGGCTTTGCCGACCGGGGTCGAGCCGGTGAAGACGAGGTGATCGAAAGGAAGGCCCGAGAACGCGGCGCCGACATCCGCGCCGCCAGTCACCACGGCGACCTGCTCCTCGGGGAAAATTCCCGCCACCATCCGCGCCAGCAATTCCGTCGTCGCGGGCGTCATCTCGGACGGCTTGATCATGGCGCGGTTACCGGCCGCGATCGCCGTGGCGAGCGGCATGAGCGATAGCCCGATGGGGAAGTTCCACGGCGACATGATGCCGACGACGCCGAGCGGCTGGTACACGACGCGCGAGCGGCCGGGGAAGAAGTGCATTTCCACGTGGCGCTTCTGCGGGCGCATCCACGCCTTCAAGTTGCGGCGCAGATAATTGATGCCCTGCACCAGAGCCATGCCCTCGAGGATCGCCGTCTCCTTGGCGGAGCGGCCCTCGAAGTCGGCGTCGAGCGTCTTGGCGAACTCGGGCAGGTGCGCGCGCACGGCCTTCTTGAGCTTGGCGAGGTCGGCCATGCGGGCGGCGAAGCGTGGGCGTGCCATCGCGCAGGAAGGCGGCGCGCTGGCGGGCGAGGACGTCGGTCAGGTCGCTCTGGACGGGGAGGTTTGCCGGGGGCAACCTGGGTGTCGGGCGCGATCGTGGCTGTGGGGACATGGGCATTCATGGCTTGATCTCCTATGTTGACAGTGGCAACTTGCGAGGCGCACATATAGGCCGTACGGTGTTGACACTGTCAACATATGTTTTCACTGTCACCATTCACGAGATCGCGAGCCCGTAAAATGCAGGAAGATCCCGCCCGCCCCTACCACCACGGCGACCTGAAGCGCGTCGTCATCGAAACCGCGCAAGCGATGCTGCGCGAGGACAAGGGCTGGCAGTTCACGCTGCGGGAGGTGGCGCGCCGGGCCGGCGTCAGCCACGCCGCGCCCTACAAGCATTTTCCCGACAAGAGTGCGCTGCTCGCCGAGTTGGCGACGCTTGGCTTCCATCAGCTTGGCGATGAGATTGCCGATGCGCTTCGTCGCCCCCTTCGCTCGGCGCGCGCCGAATTCATCGCGGCGGCGAAGGCCTACATCCACTTCGGCACCGCCAATCCTTCCGTCTATCGGCTGATGTTCAGCGGCGACGTGGACAAGACTGCCTTTGCCAATCTGGATGCGGCGGGCGCTGCCGCGTTCGCGGGGCTACTGGCCATCATCGAGCGCGGCCAGAAGACCGGCGCGTTCAAGCAGCAGCCCGTACGTGGCCAGGCTGCGGCCGCATGGGCACTCGTGCATGGCTTCACGATGCTGGCGATCGACGGTCAGCTGCTGCCCGAAAAAGTCGGCGCGAAGCCCATCGACGCTGTGCTCATATCCATGCTCGAAGGCTTGGAGAGCTGACCTACTCCGCGGCGGGGGCGAGCGCGGGGCGCGTTCCGTACGGGCGCTCGACCTGCGGGCGTGCCGATTGGTCGGGCAGCTCGCACAGGCCGCCGCCCATGTAGAGGTGGTGCCAGAGCTGCGTCGACAGCACGCCGGTAAGGCCCATCTTGAGGAACGTATTGATGTTGCCGCCCTGGCCGCTGCCGATGGCGTTGTAGTCTTTCAGCACGGTCTGCGTATCGAAGTAGCCCGTGCGCGCCAGCGCCTCCGGGCTCATCAGCTGGCGCACGTAGTCGGGCGGGTTGATGAAGAAGGATTCCGCCAGCGGGGCGCGGAACATGCCCTTCTTGCGGAACGCGGCCTCCTTCGGCAGCAGGCGCGCGGCTGCCTGGCGCAGCAGGTACTTGTCGCGCCGCAGGCCGCGCAACTTCCAGCGCGGCGCCAGCTTGGAGACGAACGAGATGACGTCCTCGTCGAGGAACGGGTAGCGGGTCTCGACGCTGTTGGCCATCGCCACGCGGTCGCCCTTGTGGTTCAGCAGCAAGCCCGGCAGGTGGATCTTGTAGCCGTAGTAGAGCGACTGGTTGAGCGGATCCCAGCGGCGCATGCGCTCGCCGTCGATCGGCACGTCGTCGTAGGCGACGTAGTCGCGCAGCTCGTCCTTCATGGCGGCTGAGAAGTAGCGGTCCCGCGACTGAGCGACGAGGTGATAGAGCAGCGTCTGCGCGTGCGCGCGGCCCATGCTCTGATCGATGCGCTTCAACTGCTCGTTGCTCATGTGCGGCGCCATGCGCATGCGGAACAGCCGGTTGAGCGCGTCGGAAGCGTGCGTGCCGCCGACGTCCATGAAGTAGCTGAGCTTGCGCAGCTTGAACCAGATGTAGCCGGCGAACGCTTCGTCGGAGCCCTCGCCCGTCAGCGCCACCTTGTAGCCCTGGTCGTGCACCTCCTGCGACAGCCGCCACAGCGCCGCGCACGAGGTGTCGATCACCGGGCAGTCGGCGGAGGCGATCAGCTGCGGATAGGTGTTGGCGATGACGGTGCTGTCGGAGCGCAGGATGGTCGGCCGGCAGCCGATGGCGCGCGCCGTGAATAGCGCATCGTCCGTCTCGTCGAGCCCCTTGCCGGGAACCTGGATGGTGAAGCTGGGCACCGGGGAGCCGCGCAGCTTCGAGGCGGTGGCGAGCACGTAGGCGGAATCGACGCCGCCTGAAAGATATCCGACCACCGGCACGTCGGCACGCAGGCGGATCTCGACGGCGCGGCGGAAGGTCGCCTCGAAGTCGTCGACCAGCGCCTTTGCTCGTCCTGCGGATTTTCCTCGCTGCCGGCGTCGGGGAAGTCGAGGTCCCAATACTGGCGCTCGACGATCTCGGCCGGTTTGCCGTCGCGGCGGAAGGCGATCTTGAGATAGTGGCCCGGCAGCAGCGACTGCACGCCTTCGAACATCGTGCGGCGCGTGCCCATGGCGAAGAACGTGAACAGCTGGTCGAGGCCGCGCGGATCGGCGCGCGCCGGCACGGAGCCGGAGGCGAGCAGCGCCTTGATCTCGGAGCCGAAGAACACCCAGTCGCCCTGCCGGCTCCAATGCAGCGGGCAGATGCCGACGCGGTCGCGGGCGAGGAAGATGGTGCGCTTGTTGAAGTCGATGAGCGCCACGGCGAACTGGCCGCGCAGCTGCTCGAAGACGCCTTCGCCGTACTCCTCGTAGAGATGGACGATGATTTCGGTGTCGGTGTGCGTGCGGAAGACGTGGCCCTTGGCCTGCAGCTCCGCTTTGCGTTCGGGGTAGTCGAACAGCTCGCCGTTGAAGACGACGGCGATGGTGCCATCCTCGTTGAAGATCGGCTGCTGGCCGTCCCCGAGTCCGATGATCGAGAGGCGGCGGTTGGCGAAACCGAAGCCCGGGCGCACGAGATACCCATCGTCGTCGGGCCCACGGTGCCAGAGCGCGTCAGCCATGCGCTGCAGCGTGGCCGCCTCCGGCTGGCGCTTGCCGGTCAGGTCAATAATTCCAGCGATGCCGCACATAGGTCCTCGTGGTCGATCAAGGCGCGAGTCGGGAGGCGATTCGGCTTAGGTTGTAGTCCACAACGGCCGGGTAAAGGGCCAGTTACACAACGTCGCAAATGATGCCGTGGCGGCAATACGTTGTCGGGTCAACCTAATAGCCCGAGGGCACCTGGAGGGGAAGCTGGGCTCAAATGAGGCGGAGGGCCTTTAGGCTCGCATGTCCTTCACGCCCAACGATAATGTGATCGTGAACGGCTATTCCAAGGGGGGCCGCGCTGGCGACGATTTGCTTCGTCATGTCGATGTCGGCACGCGAGGGCGTGGGATCGCCCGAGGGGTGGTTGTGCACGAGAATGATTGCCGTTGCCGACAGCTCCAAAGCGCGCTTCACGACTTCGCGCACGTAGACCGGCGTGTGGTCGACGGTGCCCTCGCCTTGCACCTCGTCGGCGATGAGGCGGTTGCGCTTGTCGAGGAAGATGATGCGGAACTGCTCGCGATGCTCGTAGCCCTGCGCCGCACGCAGGTAGTCGAGCACCTGCTTACCCGATGACAGCGCCGGGCGCTGCACGACATCGTTGCGGACGAGGCGCAGCGCGGCGGCGCGGATCAGCTTCAGCTCGGTGACGACGCTGTCGCCGACGTCCTGCACTTCCTTGAGCCGCGGATCGGGCGCGTTGACCACCTCGGCGAAGGAGCCGAAGCGCGCCAGCAAGCGCTTGGCGATCCCCTTGGTGTCGCGGCGCGGAAGCGCGCGGAACAGCACCAGCTCCAGCAGCTCGTAGTCGGGCAGCGCATCGGCGCCGCCCTTGCGGAAGCGATCGCGCAGGCGCTGGCGATGGCCGCTGTGGTCGGGGAGCGGCGCTTCGAGAAATGAGCGCTGCTCGTTTTCCGCCGTGCCGTCGCCGCCCTTATCGCGATCCGGCATGGCGGCTATCCATGAGCCCTAGTGGGCGTCGAAGCGGGGATAGTCGAGCCCGGCGGGAGAGTGCGTGAACACCTCGCATCCCGTTTCCGTCACGCCGACGCTGTGCTCGAACTGCGCCGAGAGCTCGCGGTCGCGCGTCACCGCCGTCCAGCCGTCGGGCAGCACCTTCACGTGCGGGCGGCCGAGATTGATCATCGGCTCGATGGTGAACAGCATGCCGGGCTCGAGCACGACGCCTTCGCCCGCCTCGCCGTAGTGCAGGATGTTGGGGCGGTCGTGGAACACGCGGCCGAGGCCGTGGCCGCAGAAATCGCGCACGATCGAGCAGCGCTCGGCTTCCGCATAGGCCTGGATGGCGGCGCCGATGTGCCCCGTCGTGTTGCCGGGGCGGACCTCGGCGATGCCGCGCCGCAGGGCCTCGAAGGTGACGGCGATCAGCCGCTCGGCCCGGCGCGCGATATGGCCGACGGGGTACATGCGGCTCGTGTCGCCATGCCAGCCGTCGACGATCAGCGTCACGTCGATGTTGATGATGTCGCCGTCGCGCAGGGGCTTCGGCCCCGGGATGCCGTGGCAGACCACATGGTTGATGGAGGTGCAGATCGCCTTGGGGAAGCCGCGGTAGTTGAGCGGCGCCGGGTAGGCGTCGTTGTCGAGGGCGAAGCGCAGAACGCGCTCGTCCAGCTCCTCGGTGGTGACGCCCGGCTTCACATGCTCGGTCAGCATGTCGAGGGCCGCGGCCGCCAGCTGGCCGGCCTTGCGCATGCCCGCAAATGCTTCCGGTCCGTGCCGCCTGACCTTCCCGTCGCGGTCGGGTGCGCGACCGACTTCCACGTTCGACATGAGTGGTTCCTGTTCCGTGCCGCCCAGCTCTGGAAATGTAGTGCAAATTGCGCCGCACGCAATAAACGAACGGCGCGCCTTCGATATGCGCGCCGCAACGTCAATCAATGATGAACCGGAGCGCCCCTGGGACGCCCTGGGCGCCTCGCGGCGACTTAGGCCTTGGGGGCCTCTTCCTCGGCCGGCACTTCGGCGGCGGAGGCTTCGGCGATGAGGCGCTGGGCCTGGCCGACCCAATCGTCCTTCTCGATGCGGCCGCTGAGCTGCAGCACTTCATCGATGTTGGCGATGTCTTCGTCCGACAGGTTGGCGATCTGATCGAGCTTGACGACGTTGAGCTGGCGCAGGCGGCCGACGAGATCGGCGTCGATGCCCTTGATCTGCGTGAGGTCGTCCGGCTCGCCCTTCTGCTTCTTGAAGCCCTTCCACTGGGCGTTCAGGCGGCGGGCGCGCGCATCCGAGCGCTCGACGATACGGGCCGACTTGCCGCGGCGGCCACGCAGGTAATACAGCTTCGCGCGACGCACTTTGCCGCGGCGGATGACTTCGATCTCGGCGATGTAGGGCGAGTAGATCGGGAACACGCGCTCCACGCCCTCGCCGTACGAGATCTTGCGGACGGTGAAGTTCTCGTTGATGCCGGCGCCGGAGCGGCCGATGACGACGCCCTCGTAGGCCTGGGTGCGGACGTTATCGCCCTCGATGACCTTCACCATCACCTTGACGGTGTCGCCGGGGCCGAACTCCGGCACGCCGCGCTTCGCCGTGACGGCGTTCATCTGCTCGCGCTCGATCTCTTGGATAACGTTCATGAGGCACCTTAACATAGCAATGAACCGTCGAGGCACGGCCAACGGGCCGGCACCCCTTTACGGCAAGCCTTGGGGAATTTGCCCGGGTCATAGCCGAAACACTTGGGCTTGTCGATACGGTCGAGGGCGATTTGTCGCCCACAGCGCGTCACGGCGCGCGTAGTTAAGGGGGCTCGCATGTCGCTCGTCAATGTGGCCCGGTTTCTGGCCGGTGCCTGGGTGCTGCTCAGCTGCGGCGTGTTCGTGGCGATGCTCAACGGCTTCAAGCTGCATGAGGCGGTGATTTTGGCGGTGTGGGTCGCGGCACCGCTTCCGATCGCCTACGGGGCCGGGCGTTGGCTGGCGAAGACGCGAAGGTGCTTGGACGGCCGTCGTGGCGGGCCTGGCAGTGGCCTTCGCCCTGGGCGCCTGGCTCTATTGGGATGCGTTCCTCGGCCGCAGCAGCCGCGAGGAGAGCCTGGCGGGGCTGATCGTCCTGGTGGCGCCGATCTACCAGCTCGTCGTGCTCGCCGTCGCGCTGGTGGCGGTTTGGCTGCTGAGCCGCTCCGCCCGCTAGCTTTTCGGCTTCAAAAGATCCGGACGCCGCTGGGCCGTGATGCGCTCGGCCTCGCGGCGGCGCCACTCGGCGATCTTCTTGTGGTCGCCGGAAAGCAGCACCTCGGGGATGGTGTGGCCCTCCCACTCGCGCGGCTTGGTGTAGTGCGGATATTCGAGCAGGCCGTCTTCGAAGCTTTCCTCCGAAAGCGAGCCCTCGGCGCCGATGACGCCGGGCAGCAGCCGCACGCAGGCGTCGATCAGCACCATGGCCGCCAGCTCGCCGCCCGACAGCACGTAGTCGCCGATCGACACTTCGCGCATGCCGCGGCCGGTGATGACGCGCTCGTCGACGCCTTCGAAGCGCCCGGCCAGCAGCAGCGCGCCGGGGCCGGCGGCGAGCTCGGACGCGAGCGACTGCGTCAGCGGCTCGCCGCGCGGCGACAGGTAGATCAGCGGGGCATCCGCTTCCTCGCTGCGCGCGTGATCGATGGCGGCCGCGAGCACGTCGGCGCGCATCACCATGCCGGCGCCGCCACCGGTCGGCGTGTCATCGACCGTGCGATGGCGGCCAAGGCCGAAGTCGCGGATCTGCAGCGCGCGCAGCGACCACAGGCCTGCTTCCAGCGCGCCGCCGACGAGCGATACGCCGAGCGGCCCCGGGAACATTTCCGGAAACAGCGTCAGCACCGTTGCCCGCCAGGGCGGGCGCTCACCTTTGTTTGGAAAATGCGGCATGGCTAATCCACACAACTTCCCCTCCCCCCTTGTGGGGGAGGGTTAGGGAGGGGGGTGTCCACGACATCTAGAGGTGGTGCACCACGCCCCACCCCGGCCCTCCCCCGTCAAGGGGGAGGGGAGAAGCGGGTAGAGGTCGCTAGCGACTCGAGATCAGACGCCTTCGACGACGACCATGTGCAGCGTGCCGGCGCCCTGCCGCGCCTTCTTGGCCTCGGCGTATTCCGGCGAGTTGGCATAGCCGTGCGCCTTATCGAAGCTGTCGAACTCGAGCACCACGTTGCGCGCCAGGCCGTCGCCTTCGACGATCTCGGCCTTGCCGCCGCGCACGATCGGCCTGCCGCCGAACTTTTCGAGGGCGACCTTCGACTTGGTCACGTACTCAGCCCACTTCTCCGGGTTGGTCACCTCGGCGCGGACGATCACATATCCCTTGGGCATGGGCTCTAACTCCTCCCGTCGTTTCTATCAGCCGGCCTTGGGGCTCGGCGTCAGTGCTTCGCGGATGTGGTTGATAAAGTTCTCAGCGATCATCTTGGGATCGTCCGCCTGCGTGATCGGCCGGCCGACGACGATATAGTCGGCGCCGGACGCGATGGCGCGGCCGGGCGTCGTAACCCGCTCCTGGTCGTCGGTGGCGGTGCCCGTGAGGCGGATGCCCGGCGTGACGATCAGGAAACCCGGCCCGACCGCCTCGCGGATGCGGGCGGCTTCCTGGCCCGAGGCGATGACGCCGTCGAAACCGGATTCACGCGCCAGCTTGGCGCGGCGCAGGACGAGATCGGCAGGGCTGAGCGATGAGCCCTGCTGCCGCAGATCCTCTTCGGTAAGGCTGGTCAACACGGTGACGGCCAGCAGCTTCATCTTGCTGGAGCCGCGGCCCGCAACGGCGGCGCGCATCGTCTTGAGGTCGTGGCCGTGCACGGTGAGGAAGTCGACGCCGAACTCGGTCGCGTTGGCAACGGCGCGCTCGACCGTGTTGCCGATGTCGAGCAGCTTCATGTCGAGAAAGACGTGCTTGTGTTGGCCTTTAAGGGCGCGGGCCATGTCGAGGCCGCCGGCGAACAGCAGTTCGAGCCCGAGCTTGTAGAAGGACACCGTGCCGCCGAGCGTCGCTACCAGGCGGTGCGCTTCCTCGACCGTCGGCATGTCGAGGGCGACGATCAGGCGGTCTTTAGCGGTCGGCGAGGTCATGGTTGGAAGCGCGCTGGAAGGGGGCTGGGGCGCTACCCATGCAGCACATGCGCGGCGCGCGCAAGCTTCTGGATCAGGGCCTTGAAGGCCTCCTGGCTGTCCTTGTTCTTGAGGTGCCCGTCCTCGCCGTAGGCGTCCTTGGCGCGCGGGCACGGCGAACTGATCGGGCAGCACCAGGGCGCCGAGGCCGAGCTCCAGCACCTGGCGCACGGTGGTCAGGCTGCGCAGCCCGCCCATGCCGCCGTTGGAAGAGGAGCCGAGCGCGAACACGCGGGTCTTGTAGACCTCGACCGGCGCCTCGCCTTCGTCACGCACGTGGCTGACCCAGTCGAGCGTGTTCTTGAGCAGCGGCGTGATCGAGGCGTTGTATTCGGGGCTGGCGATGAAGATGCCGCTGTGGGCCATCATCAGCGCCTTGAACTTGTGGGCGTTCTCGGGCTGGCCCTCGGCCGCTTCGAGATCGCCGTTGTAGATCGGCATGGGGTAGTCGCCGAGATCGGCGAATGTCGCGGGAATGCCGTTGGCATCGGCAATCATGCTGCCGAGCCGCGCCAGCTGCTTGTTGAACGACCCGGTCCGCGACGACCCGGCGAAGAAGAGAAGCCGCACCGGTGTCGTCATTGGGGACCTTAGCTTCCCTTGCCTTCGAAGAAGTCTTTGACGCGGGCGAAGAAGCCGGCGCTTTCCGGGCTCGTCTCCTTGTGGCTCTCGCGCTCGAACTCTTCGAGCAGCTCGCGCTGGCGCTTGGTCAGGCTCTTGGGCGTCTCCACCTCGACCTGGATGTACATGTCGCCGTTCACCTTCGAGCGCAGCACCGGCATGCCCTTGCCCTTGAGGCGGAACTGCTTGCCGCTCTCGGAGCCTTCGGGAACCTTGATGCGCGTGGCACCGCCTTCGACGGTCGGCACCTCGATGTTGCCGCCGAGCGCCGCCGTCGTCATGGCGATCGGCACCTTGCAGAAGATGTCGGCGCCGTCGCGCTGGAAGAACTCGTGCGGCTTGATGGACAGGAAAATGTAGAGGTCGCCCGCCGGGCCGCCGCGCAGGCCGGCCTCGCCTTCGCCGGCGAGACGGATGCGCGTGCCGTCCTCGACGCCGGGCGGAATGTTGACGGAGAGCGTGCGCTCCTTGGTGACGCGGCCCGAGCCGTGGCAGTTGCCGCACGGATCCTCGATGGTCTCGCCGCGGCCCTGGCAGCTGGGACAGGTGCGCTCGATGGTGAAGAAGCCCTGGCTCGCACGCACCTTGCCGTGGCCGGCGCAGGTGGGGCAGGTCGTCGGCTTGGTGCCGGCGCGCGCGCCCGAGCCCTAGCATGTTTCACAGGAAACGGAGGTCGGCACGCGGATCTGCGCCGTCTTGCCGACGTAGGCTTCCGATAGAGTGATCTCGAGATTGTAGCGCAGGTCGGCGCCGCGCTCGCGCGCCGTGCGCGAGCGCGCGCCGCCGCCGCGACGGCCGCCCATGAACTCGCCGAACAGATCATCGAAGATGTCGGACATCGAGGAAGCGAAGTCGGGGCCGAAGCCGCGAGCGCCGCCGCCGTGCTCGAAGGCGGCATGGCCGAAGTGGTCGTAGGCGGCGCGCTTCTGCGGGTCCTTCAGGACCTCGTAGGCCTCGTTCAGCTCCTTGAAGCGAACTTCCGCCTGCATGTCGCCAGGGTTGCGATCGGGATGGAGCTCCTTGGCGAGCCGCCGGTAGGCGGACTTGAGCTCCTGCTCGCCTGCGCCCCGCGCAAGGCCGAGCGTTTCATAGTAGTCGCGCTTGGCCATGTTCAGCGCGGGTCCTTCGGTCTCGTCCACTGGCGATTGCCCTGTAATTTGGAGATAGCGATGTTTTTGGCGCGGGGGAAGGGTGAGCCGACCTTGAAGGTATGTGGAGCGCCTGCCCTGTTGCCGCAACCGGGCGGGTCAACCTGATCGATGCGGCCCGGTTAAGCACGAGCCCGGCCTCTCGGCCGGGCTCGGTTAGTTTCAAGCGGTTGGGTCGCTCGAGCGGAGTGCTTAGGCCGACTTCTTCTTGTCGTCCTTCACTTCCTCGAAGTCGGCGTCGACGACGTTCTCATCGCCCGAGGCCGAGCCGCCATCGCCCGTCCCGGCTTCTCCGCCGGCTGCGCCGGAGCCCTGCTGAGCCGAGTAGATGGCTTCGCCGATCTTCATGGCCGCCTGGGCAAGGTTGGTCGTCGCGGTCTTGATGCGCTCAACGTCCTCGGAAGACAGGGTCTCCTTGAGATCGGCGATCGCCTTCTCGACGTCGGGCTTGGCGGCCGCAACGGCCGCGTTGCTCTCATTCTCCTGCAGCTGCTTCTCGGTTGCGTGGACCAGCGCCTCGGCGTGGTTCCTGGCTTCGATCAGCTCGCGCTTCTGCTTGTCCTCGGCCGCGTGAGCTTCGGCATCCTTGACCATCCTCTCGACCTCGGCGTCCGACAGACCGCCGGAAGCCTGGATGCGGACCGACTGCTCTTTGGCGGTCGCCTTGTCCTTGGCCGAGACGTGCACGATGCCGTTGGCGTCGATGTCGAACGTGACCTCGATCTGCGGCACGCCGCGCGGCGCCGGCGGAATGCCGACGAGGTCGAACTGGCCGAGCAGCTTGTTGTCGGCCGCCAGCTCGCGCTCGCCTTGGCTGACACGGATGGTGACGGCGTTCTGGCTGTCCTCGGCAGTCGAGAACGTCTGGCTCTTCTTGGTCGGGATCGTCGTGTTGCGCTCGATGAGGCGCGTGAACACGCCGCCCAGCGTCTCGATGCCGAGCGACAGCGGAGTCACGTCGAGCAACAGGACGTCCTTGACCTCGCCCTGCAGCACGCCGGCCTGAATGGCGGCGCCGACGGCGACGACCTCATCCGGGTTGACGCCCTTGTGCGGCTCCTTGCCGAACAGCTGCTTGACGACTTCCTGAACCTTCGGCATGCGCGTCATGCCGCCGACGAGCACGACCTCGTCGATGTCGGCCGCCTTGAGGCCCGCGTCCTTGATCGCCTTCTCGCACGGACCTTTGGTGCGCGCGATGAGGTCGTCGACGAGGCTTTCCAGCTTGGCGCGGGTGAGCTTCATGGTCAGATGCTTCGGACCCGAGGCATCGGCGGTGATGAACGGCAGGTTGACCTCGGTCTGCGTGGCGCTCGACAGCTCGATCTTGGCCTTCTCGGCGGCTTCCTTCAGCCGCTGCAGGGCGAGCTTGTCGTTGCGCAGGTCAATGCCCTGCTCCTTCTTGAATTCGTCGGCGAGGTAGGAGACGAGCTTCATGTCGAAGTCTTCGCCGCCGAGGAACGTGTCACCGTTCGTCGACTTCACCTCGAACACGCCATCGCCGATCTCGAGGATCGAGATATCGAAGGTGCCGCCGCCGAGATCGTACACGGCGATGGTCTGCGAATCCTTCTTCTTGTCGAGACCGTAGGCGAGCGCGGCTGCAGTCGGCTCGTTGATGATGCGCAGCACTTCGAGGCCAGCAATCTTGCCGGCGTCTTTGGTGGCCTGGCGCTGGGCGTCGTTGAAGTATGCGGGAACGGTGATGACCGCCTGCGTGACCTTCTCGCCGAGCTTGGCCTCGGCGGTTTCCTTCATCTTCTGCAGAATGAAGGCTGAGATCTGCTGCGGAGAATACTGCTTGCCGTGGGCTTCGACCCAGGCGTCGCCCGAGGGACCTTTGACGATCTTGTACGGGACGAGGTTCTTGTCCTTCTCAACCATCGGGTCGTCGTAGCGGCGGCCGATAAGTCGCTTGATGGCGAAGAACGTGTTGAAGGGGTTGGTCACCGCCTGACGTTTGGCGGGAAGGCCGACGAGCTTTTCGTCGTCGGCGGTGAAGGCAACGATCGAAGGCGTGGTGTTCATGCCCTCGGCGTTTTCCAGAACTCTCGGCTTGCCGCCCTCCATGACTGCCACGCAAGAGTTCGTGGTTCCAAGGTCGATGCCGATCACTTTAGCCATGTGCTTATCCTCATCCTTCTACGGCAGACCGTCCGGACCCGAGGTTTCGGCGTCCAGAAAATCCGGCGGCGCGTATGGCCGCGCCGAAGCGGTCCCCTATGGAGCATCCAAACAGTAAACGCCGCTTATATAAGGTGCCTTTTTTGAGGCGCAACGGGCGCTTCAGGCGCGGCGGCATTCAATTTTCCCCACCCTTCGACGGGTGGGATCACGAATTGCGCAGCGGACGGAGCGCCGCCGCCAGTGACTTCACGCCGCGTCGTCGGAGGCTTTGCGCGGCGCTGCACCTTGTTTCTCGCCACCCTTGGCCACGACGACCATCGCCGGGCGCAGGACGCGATCTTCCAGAACATAGCCCGGCGCATACACCTGAACGATGGTTCCCGGCGCCAGGTCCGGCTGATCGATCTCGATCATTGCCTGATGCAGATGCGGGTTGAACGGCTGGCCTTCGGGGTCGAGTCGCTTGACGCCGTTGCGCTCAAGTACGTTGACGAATTCACGCTCGGTCATGGCGACGCCTTCGACCAGCGCCTTAAGGGCAGGGTCGGCATCGGCCGCGCCGGGCGGCACGGCGGCGGTGGCCCGCTGCAGGTTGTCGCCGACTCCGAGCACGTCGCGCGCGAACTTGGAGATGGCATATTTAGCCGTGTCCTCCTTGTCGCGCTCGGTTCGCTTGCGCAGGTTGTCCATCTCGGCGTGGGCGCGCAGAAGCCGGTCGGTCAGATCGGCGATGCGGCCTTCGAGCGTTGCCAGCTGTGCGTTGGCTTCCTCGGCGCCGGGATCGATCTGAGTGCCGTCGGCTGCGGCGTCCTCGTCGGCTCTTTTGTTCTCGTCTGGCATTGCTTCTCCGCCGGTAGCGGATCCCATGCTATCGGCACTCGGGGGGCGCCGGATCAAATCTTGCTAAGAATGCGAGCCCGATATCAGGCCCTGTTCTGCAAAAATCAAGTCAACAGTCGGCTAACGAGCTTGGCGGTGTAGTCGACCATGGGGATGATACGGGCATAGTTTATGCGCGTCGGCCCGATGACGCCAAGCACGCCGACCACTTTGCGGCGTTCATCGTGGAAGGGGGCGACGATCAGCGAGGAGCCGGACAGCGAGAACAGCTTGTTCTCCGATCCGATGAAAATGCGCACCCCGTCGGCGGTCTCGGAAAGGCCGAGCAGCTGTACGAGGTCGCGCTTGCGCTCCAGGTCGTCGAACAGCAGCCGGATGCGCTCCAGGTCCTCCTGGGCGTTAAGGTCCTTCAGCAGGTTCGCCTGGCCGCGCACGATGAGGCTCTTGCGGTCGTCGAGCGAGCCTGACCACTCGGCAAGGCCCGACTGAATGACGCGCTTGGTCAGCTCGTCGAGTTCCTGTCTCGAAGTCTGCAGCTGCTGCTCGATGCGGGCGCGCGCCTCGCCCATGGTGAAACCGCGCACGTGTGCGTTGAGGTAGTTGGCTGCCTCTAACAGCGCCGACGGCGGCAGTCCCTGCGGCAGATTGATGATGCGGTTCTCGACACTCTGATCGTCGCCGACCAGCACGACCAGCGCCTTGCCCGGCTCCAACAGCACGAACTCGATGTGCTTGAGGCGCGTCACCTGCTTGTCGGCCAGCACGACGCCGGCGCAGTGCGACAGGCCGGAGATCATCTCGCCGACCTCGCGCAACACGTCGTCGACAGTCGTGGTGCGCTTGCCGGCGATGTGGGACTCGATCTGCCGGCGATCCTTGCTGGTGAGATCGCCGACTTCGAGCAGTCCGTCGACGAACAGCCGCAGGCCGAGCTGCGTCGGCAGGCGCCCCGCCGACGTATGAGGCGCCGCGATCAGCCCCAGCTGCTCCAGATCCGACATCACGTTGCGGATCGATGCGGGCGAAAGCGCCATCGGCAGTACGCGCGACAAGTTGCGCGAACCGACCGGCTCGCCCGTTTCGAGATAGGACTCGACGATCTGCCTTAGAATTGTGCGGGAGCGTTCGCTGAGCTTGGTGAGTTCGCTTACGCCTTCGGTCATTGATCGGGGTATGGTCGAACCTCGCCTACAAGTTGCTCAAGATTAGGGACGTGGGGCCGTCTTCGTCAAATTAGCCCGCGGTTTTGGTTGAAGCGCGGCGGGCGCTCCCGTAGGTTCGGCCCAAATTTGCACCCAACAGCAGTCAGGTTCGGCATCCCCTCAATGCGCCCCTCGAAACGCAATCCCGATGAGTTACGCCGCGTGTCGATCGAACGCGCCGTCTCCAAGCATGCCGAAGGCTCTTGTCTCATTAAGTTCGGGGATACGCACGTGCTGTGTACGGCGAGCCTCGAAGAGCGGGTGCCGCCGTGGCTCAAGGGCCAGGGGCGCGGCTGGGTGACGGCCGAGTATGGCATGCTGCCGCGCGCCACCAATGACCGCATGCGCCGCGAGGTGACGGTCGGGCACGCCTCCGGCCGTACGCAGGAGATACAACGTTTGATTGGCCGCGCCTTGCGCGCCATCGTCGACTTGCCAAAGCTTGGCGAGCGCCAGATCAGCGTCGACTGCGACGTCATCCAGGCTGACGGCGGCACGCGCACGGCAGCCATCACCGGCGCCTGGGTGGCGCTGCACGACTGCATCCAGTGGATGAAGCTGCGTGACATGGTGAAGGACGACGTGCTGCGCGACCAGATCGCCGCCGTGAGCTGCGGCCTGTACAAGGGCACCGCGGTGCTCGATCTCGACTACGCCGAAGATTCAGCGGCGGAGGCGGATTCCAACTTCGTCATGACCGGCTCCGGCGGCATCGTCGAGGTGCAGGGTACCGCGGAGACGGTCGCCTTCAGCCAGGAGAGCTTCGATCAGCTTATGGCGCTGGCCAAGAAGGGCATCGGCGAGCTGGTCGCGCTGCAGAAGCTGACGGTGTCCTGATGCGGCGGTGGCGCTGATTACGATGACCCCAAGCGGCATTCTCGAGACTGTCCTTTACGCGCGCGACCTCGGCGCCCTCGAAGACTTCTATCGCCGCGCGTTGGGGTTGGAGCCGTTCGCCAAGGCGGAGGCGCGGCATGTGTTCTACCGTGTCGGAGAACAGGTGCTGCTCATCTTCAATCCGCATGTCACCTCGAAGCCGCCTGCTGAAGATGCCAAGCTTCCCGTGCCGCCGCACGGCGCCGACGGCGAGGGGCACGTGTGCTTCCGCGCCGGCGCCGACGAGATCACGGCTTGGCGCCAGCATCTCGAAAAGGAAGGCGTCTTCATCGAGGCCGACTTCGAATGGCCCGAAGGTGGCCGCTCGATCTACTTCCGCGACCCTGCCGGCAATTGCCTCGAGTTCGCCGAGCCGCGCATCTGGAATCTCAAGTGAGGGACCTTTGATGACGCGGCGACTGCAGCGCGGCGACCGCCTGGTCGTCGCCACCCACAATCCCGGTAAGGTGTGGGAGATCAACAAGCTGATCGAGCCCTACGGCTTGGCGGCGGTGTCGGCCGGCGAGCTTGGCCTCACCGAGCCAGAGGAGACCGAGACGACCTTCGAAGGCAACGCCAAGCTGAAGGCGCTGTTTGCCGCCAAGGGCTCCGGGCTGCCCTCTCTGGCCGACGACAGCGGCATCGAGATCGATGCACTGGGCGGGGCGCCGGGCGTCTATACGGCCGACTGGGCGGGTCCGAAGCGCGATTTCTCCATCGCCATGCAGCGGGTGCACGACGAACTGGTGGACCGGCAGGCCTGGAAAGGCGGCCCGCTGCGCGCCAACTTCATCTCCGTGCTGTGCCTTGCCTGGCCGGACGGGCAAACCCAGCTGTTCGAGGGCAAAGTTTACGGTCATGTCGTTTGGCCGCCGCGCGGCGGCAACGGTTTCGGCTATGATCCGATCTTCATCGCCGACGGCCACGAGCAGACGTTCGGTGAAATGGAGCCGGCCAGCAAATATGCCATCTCGCACCGAACCCGCGCCTTCGACCATTTCAAGCGGGCCGTGCTCGATGCAGCCGGCTGACGAGGTGGGATTCGGCGTTTACGTGCACTGGCCGTTCTGTGCCCAGAAGTGCCCGTACTGCGACTTCAACAGTCACGTCCGCTTCGGCGGCATCGACGAACCGCGCTTCCGCGCCGCGTTCCTGCGCGAGCTTGAATGATACGCGCGAGCGCACGGGGCCGCGGATGGTGTCGAGCATCTTCTTCGGTGGCGGTACGCCATCGTTGATGCAGCCGGAGACGGTGGCGGCGATCCTGGACCGCATCGCGTCTCTGTGGAACGTCGATCCTCACGCCGAGATCACGCTAGAAGCCAATCCCGGCAGCGTGGAGGCGGGCCGCTTTCGCGGCTATCGCGCCGCTGGCGTCAATCGCGTGTCGCTCGGCGTGCAGTCGCTGCGCGATGATATTTTGAAATCGCTGGGCCGCATTCATTCCGTGGCCGAGGCCAAGGCGGCGATCGAGATCGCGCGCTCGACCTTCGAGCGCTTCTCATTCGACCTCATCTATGCGCGCCCCCGCCAGACGCTTGCCGCCTGGAAGGAAGAGCTGCGCGACGCGCTCGCCATCGCCGGCCAGCACCTGTCGCTCTACCAGCTCACCATCGAGCCGGAGACGCCGTTCGCTGCCCTGCATGCCGCTGGCAAGCTCGTCATCCCGGACGAGGATGCCGCGCTGGCGCTGTACGAGGCGACGCAGGAGCTGACCGCCGCCGCGGGGCTGCCGGCCTACGAGATCTCCAACCATGCCGCGCCGGGCGAGGAGAGCCGCCACAACCTGCTCTATTGGCGCTACGGCGAGTACGCCGGCTGCGGGCCGGGCGCGCACGGCCGCCTTGCGGCCGACGGGGCGCGAAGGGCCACCAGTACGGAGCGCAACCCGGAACGCTGGGCCTCGCTCGTCGAGCAGAACGGCAACGGGATCGTCGAGGAGACGCCGCTGACAGCGGCTGAGGAAGCCGACGAGCTGCTGCTCATGGGCTTGCGTCTCGGCGAAGGCGTCGACCTCGACCGGCTGGAGCGCCTCAGCGGTGTTCGGCCATCGGCGGCCGTGGTCGCGAAGTTGACAAAGCAGGGCCTCATTGAAGCGATCCCTGGTACCGGGCGCATTCGCGCCAGCGGCAACGGCCGCTTCATCCTCAACGAGATCGTGCTGCGCCTTGCCATGAGTTTCACGAATGACAGCGTCGCCGATCGCGCTGCGAAGCGCCCGCAATTTCACTTCCCGCCAGCCGCCGAGTAAGCACCCCACATGATGCGACGCATGTACGACTGGATGATGGGCTTGGCGGGAAGCCCGCGTGCCCCATGGGCCCTTGCGGTCGTATCCTTCATTGAAAGCTCGTTCTTTCCGATCCCGCCCGACGTGATGCTGATCCCGATGGTGCTCCGCGATCGGCAGAAGGCGTGGTGGTACGCCACCGTCGCTACCGTTGCCTCGGTGCTCGGCGGTCTGCTCGGCTATGCGATCGGCTACTTCTTCTACGAAGCGATCGGCAAGCCGATTCTTGTCTTCTATGGCAGGGAGCACGCCCTCGACGCGTTCATCACCTTCGTTCACGAGTACGGGGTCGAGGCCGTCATTATCAAAGGCATGACGCCCATCCCGTTCAAGGTGGTGACGATTGCCGCCGGCGTCGCGAAAATGGACCTGCTCGCCTTTATCGGTGCCAGCATTATCGCCCGCGCCATGCGCTTTTATTTGGTCGCGGCGCTGCTCTACTTCTTCGGCCAGCCCATCCGCGAGTTCATCGAACGCCGTCTGACCCTGGTCACGACGGTGTTCGTGGTGGTCTTGGTCAGCGGGTTCGTCGCTGTTAAATACCTGTTCTAGTTCAGCGTTTGCAGGGTGCTTCGATGACTTTGGCCGCTCCCCATCCACCCGTGCATTCGGCGTATCGATTCGGCGCCATGGCGCTGCTGCTCGCGGCCGGGGCGATCCTCATTGCGCTGGGTTTCGAGCACCTTGGCGGCTATGCGCCGTGCGAGCTTTGCCTGCAGCAGCGCTACGCGTACTACGCCGGCGTGCCGCTGCTGTTCCTGCGCTCTCGTCGCCTTGAGCGCCGCTCAGCCGCGCGCGGCCGCGATTCTCTTCCTGGTCGTCGCGCTGGCGTTTCTCGCCAACGCCGCGCTCGGAGTCTATCACGCTGGCGTCGAATGGCATTTCTGGGCTGGCCCCGCCGCATGTTCGGGATCGCAGGCGCTGACCACCAACGCCGGCAATATGCTCGAAGCGATGCAGCAGACGAACGTCGTGCGTTGCGACGAGCCGGCATGGCGTCTCGCCGGCATCTCGTTCGCGGGCTGGAATGTTGTGGCTTCGCTGCTCATCGTGTTGCTGAGCATCCGCGCAACTTCTGAAGCGCTGCAATCGCGCTGACGTTTTTCGCCGCGCGCCGCTCCCAAAAGTTATCCACAGAACAATCGCATGCCAGTGCGGGCGGCTTCCGTTCAGCAACTGTCAAGCTAAATACCGTGGGTCCGACACGGCGCCGCCATTCCGTGGTCAAAAAGTAACGGTCTAGTCCTCTCGTTCGCGGAACACGCAGTGAAGAGTTCGCGTTGAAGACACCGAAGAGCGCTTCGTCATTTCAGAGCCCAGCAGTTCTCTCGCGTACATCGAGAACGAAGTTTCGAAGCCCCGTCGGCCAGTAGCGTTGTGTCAGTTGAGTTCGTCGTCCGCGTCTCAGTCTCACCAGCGTCCGCGTCATGTAACTCCGGGAACCCCGCATCCCGCTTGGTTGCGTTAGTAGCGTCCTCGTTCAGTCCGTCGCGTCCGCGTCAGTCCCCCATTCAGTAGTGCGTCTGTAAGCGTTGCGTCCGTTGCGTCGTGTGGCGTCCGGTAGCGTTCCGTTGCGTCTCCAGTTGCGTGCCGTCAGTTGCGTTCCGTGCGTGTCAGCCAAACTTCCCCCTATAGGCGCGCTCCACATCGAGCGCGCGTTGCAAATCGAGGCGAACCGTCCGGAGGCAAGGTCCTCGCGTACTTCCGGGCGGTTGCATCTCACCAAGTGAGTTCAGTTGGGTAGCGTTTGTTGCGTTCGTTGAGTTGGTTGCGTGTCGAGTGAGTAGCGTCAGTTGCGTGCCGCGTAGAGTTCAGTTGTTGGTCAGTCAGTGAGGTGTCCCGTGGAGTTTCAGTCGCAATCGTGGCGTTCGCTTTCAGATGTTGTCGGTGAAGTCCTCGTCGCTATCGGCAGTCCGTCTCCAGCGACGGTCATTCCCATAGCGGCGGCGTCGAGAAGTAAGTGAAGCCGCTTATTCGTTTCGGGAGGGGTTGAAGAGGGACCTTCCAACGAGCTGGCAAGCATGCGGAGCGTCGGAGTCCGCAGGCCTCCAACCAGGCACCACGTGACATGGTCTCGCGTTGTGGTGCCATCGCGCTCTGTGTGCTTGCCGCCCAACAAAAGCTCCGCGCCGGAGCACTTAAACGGCGCACCAACGAGGAGGTGTCAGATGAGTTTCAACCACGTCAATCCGCTGCAATGGCATCAGGCCGTCGGCATCGCCCGCCAGTCGTGCGCCCGCTTCTTCCGCGATGGCGGAGCGCCGGCCGACGCGCTGCTCGCCTTCGGGCTGAGCGCCGACGACCGAGCTGAGCAGGATTGGAGCCGCGTCGTCGAAGCGATCGCAGAATCGCTGTGCGCCGCGCCGATGAGGCGTGCCGCCTAGGAATTTCCGTCGTCCTTCCAAACGACGAAGGCCCCGGCAACCGCATTGCCGGGGCCTTTCTATTGTCGGTGCAGCACGCGCCGTCCGCTTACGGCTCCAGCTCGGTATCCCAGTACAGATAGTCGAGCCAGCTCTGGTGCAGGTAGTTGGGCGGGAATAGACGCCCGTTGCGATGCAGCTCGAATACGGTCGGGCGGTAGGGATGACTGCCTGGGTAGCATCCCCGCCTCCTCAGGCATGGCGCCGCCCTTTTCCAGATTGCATGGCGCGCACGCGGCGACGACGTTGTCCCACCGGGTCTGGCCGCCGCGCGAACGCGGGATGAGATGGTCGAACGTCAGGTCATCCTTGTCGCCGCAATATTGGCAGGTGAACCGGTCGCGCAAGAACACGTTGAAGCGCGTGAACGCGGGATAGAGCGCCGGCTTCACATAAGTCTTGAGAGAAACGACGCTCGGCAGCTTCATCTCGAAGGAGGGGCTGCGGACGAAGCGGTCGTACTCGGAGACGATGTTGACGCGATCCAGAAATACAGCCTTCACCAACTCCTGCCAGCTCCAGAGCGACAACGGGTAGTAGCTCAGGGGCCTGAAGTCAGCGTTGAGGACGAGTGCCGGAAATGAATCCGGTATGGCCGCATGTGCATCCACGGGATGGGCGTCCTATCGTTCTCTCTGTAGCGAGTCGCGTTCTCCTCGAAGTTCGGCCGGGATACTAGCGGCGCATATCAACTCTGTGAAGCTCTCGAAAACGCTCGTGCACGGGTTGTGGCCGTAACCGCTAAGGCCGCGCAAATTAGAGGTTTTTCGGCACCAGGAGGGCGCGGTCGGCAACCTTGTAGTACGCCCACAGAAGGTGGGCGGCGACGCCGCGCCAGGGTCGCCAGCGTTCGGCGATGTCGAAAAGCTCATCTCGCGAGGGTCGCTCCTCGAGCCCGAGCGCCGCCCGCGCCGCGATTTGCAGCGCCAAGTCTCCAGCGGCGAAGGCGTCGGCGCGGCCGAGGCAGAACAGCAGGTAGATGTCGGCGCTCCACGGGCCGATGCCCGGCAGCGCGGTCAGAGCCTCGTGCACTTCCGTCTCGTGTGCGAGCGCTAGGTTGTCGAGATCGAGCCCGCCGACCATCGCGGCGCTGACGGCGCGCAGTGTCTTGACCTTGCCCGTCGACAGACCGATGGCGCGCAGCTGATCGTCGCCGAGTTTGAGGAACGCCTTGGGTGTCATCGGTTGCACGGCGAGCAGCATGCGTCCCCAGATCGCCTGCGCACTGGCGAGCGACAGCTGCTGGCCGACGACGATGCGCGCAAGACCCTCGAAGCCGGGCGTGTGCTGGCGCAGCGGCGGATCACCGGCGTGGTCGTGCACCAAGCGCATGTGCGGACACTTGCGACGCAGCGCGCGGATGCCTTTGCGCATCTCATCGGCACTGAGAATTGTCGGCGCCTTCGTCGTGCGCTTTGTGTGCATGGCTTACGCGAAACTCTTCTCTACAGACTGTGCGAAATGTAAGGTCTTCAGCACGCGTCCGCAAAGCGGCAGGCTTTGGGCGTGCTTCGGAGTGCTGGCGATGTGGCATTGGTCACGGACGGCAACTTCACTTTTCGCAGCTTTAATTTTGATAGCGTTTGCGGGCGTATTTGCCGCCACGGCTGCGGATTGGCGCCGCGACTGGGCCACCTTGCGCAACGAGCGCCACGGCTTCCTGATCGCTTACCCTAGTGAAGTGTTTCAGCAAGTGCGGGAGCCCCGCACCGACGAGGGGCGTATCCTGTCCTCGCGAGACGGCAAGGCGCAACTGTTGGTGGGTGCCTTCGTCAACGACGACGCGACGACGTTGCAGGCCTATCGCGACTACCTCATGCAGGAAAGCTACGCCGGAGCCGACATCGACTACGCGCCGGTCCGCGGCAAGTGGTTCATCATATCCGGCACCATGGGCGACCAGGAGTTTTACGAGCGCGTCAGCTTCACCTGCGGTGGTCAGCTGATAAATAGTTGGGCGATGATCTACCCCAAGGCCGAGCGGCGCTTCTACAATCGGGTTGTCGAGGCGGTCGCACAGACCTACTCGCCCGGCGCCGGCCGCACCGGCCAATGCGACTGAGGCTCTGCCCAGCGGTTTCATGACGTCAGTTCCGGTCCTTCGTTTCGCGCCGAGCCCCAACGGCCCGCTGCATCTTGGCCATGCGCTGTCGGCGCTGACCGGCTTCGATGCGGCGCGGCGCCTTGGCGGGCGCTTCCTGGTGCGCATCGAGGACATCGACGTAGCCCGCTGCCGCGAGGAGTACGTGGCCGGCATCTTCGAGGATCTGGCGTGGCTCGGTGTTGCTTGGGAGGAGCCAGTGCGGCGGCAGTCGCAGCACTTCGTCACCTATGCGCAGGCGGCGCAGCGGCTCGAGCGCCTGGGGCTGCTGTATCCGTGCTTTGCCTCACGCAGCGAGATCGAGGCGGCAGCTTCGCCCGGTTCCGTAGATCCCGATGGCGCGCCGCTCTATCCAGGCCTGCACAAGGCAATGCCGCAAGCTGAGATAGAGGCGCGCATCGAGAACGGCGAGCGCTATGCGTTGCGGATCGATATGGACCGCGCATTGGCCGCGGCCGCCAAGCGTCTACGCGGAGCGCCGCTGACATTCACCGAGCTGGACGATGCTCGGCCGCGCGCAGATCTTGGACGCCGGCCCGGAGCAGTGGGGCGACGCCGTGATCCTGCGCAAGGACGTACCGGCGAGCTACCACCTCGCCGTCGTCGTCGACGATGCGCGCCAGGGGATCACGCACGTGACGCGCGGCCGTGACCTGTTCCAGGCTACGGGACTGCATCGCCTGCTGCAGGTGCTGCTCGGCCTGCCCGAGCCCCTCTACCATCACCACCGCCTGCTGACCGACGTCGAAGGACGCAAGCTGGCCAAGAGCGCCGGCGACACCGGGCTGGGCGCGCTTCGCGCCGGTGGTGCCTTGCCCGCCGACATCCGCCGCATGATCGGTCTCCTCTAATTCGCAATTAGCGGAAGCGCACAACTGTCTGAAACAGAAATGGAGAGTCTGTGTTTGGTTAGCGGTTCGCTAACGATTGTCTGAAAAGATTACGCTTGAGGTGCAGCAACATCCGTCTCGCAAAGAGCACACCATGACAGCGTACGCTCAGAACCTATTGGCAATTCACGCGAATAAGCTCAGCTTGGCCTTCCCGCCAGTTGTTGCGGCCGTATCGCGTGCAGCCCATGAGCTTCTCCTGGCGGCAGGAGCTCATGCAACCTCAACCAAGAACAACATGGCGCTGCGCCTCCATATGCTGCGACGCTTCTTCACCTACGGAAATCTCGCTCTGGCCGGCAGCCTTTGGACCAGCCTGGCCCTCGGCGACGTGCCTGCCCGCGCCCCCCGCGATGCCGCGCGCGCGATCGAGCCGGCACGCCTGACGCTCGAAGATCATTGGCACCGCGCCGCCGGCGTCCTCGCCGCGGCCATCGCCGGCGTTCAGCGCGTGAAGACCCTGCAGGCCGCCGCATCTCGGCAGATCGATTCGGCCGACTACGCGCTGACGCAGCTCATCCATGACTTGCGGGCCGCTATGCCGCTGCCGGCCGATGTCTCGGCGCTGCGCGCTGTCCTCGCCGAGGCCGAGCGTACGGCCCCCGACCGTCGCCGCAGCGCTCTGGCGGCCTAGGCCGGCTCTTAGGGGGTTGGCAGCGACCCGGTCTGATCGGCGGCCGACATCTTCGTCGCCTGGAAGCTGCTCGGCGCACCGTCGATGACCGACGAGCCGAACTTTTGTACCTCCAACACCGCCAGCCCGCGCTCGCTCATGCCGTCCGGCGTGAAGCGGATGATGCCATCAACGCCGGAAAACCCGTCCGCGCGCGTCAGGTTCGCCTGCGTGTAGCGCGCGCCCGGAGTTTTGGTGGAGAGCCCGATGGCGATGCCGATCGCGTCGTAGGAGACCGACGCGATGCGCGGTGGAGCGGTGCCGAAGGTGCGGGCGAAGCGTTCGGAGAAGGAGCGCCAGGCGACCGGGTCGGAGGCCGGGTACCAGCCGCCGACGAACGCTGTCTCGCGTCCGATGGTGGGGAAGTCCCAGGCGCTGGTGCCGAGCAGCTTCACCTTCGCGACGTCGAGCCCGGAATAAGCAATGACAGGTCCGATTTGCACCAGCAACTCTTGCCCGCCCGGCAGGAATAGCGCATCGACTGGCGCGCCGTTTTCTTCGCCGCCCTTGATGGCCTCGACGACGCGCTTGGCCGGCGTCAACATGCCGTTGGCGGCGAGCGGGTAGCGCTCGACGACGGCAACCGTGCCGCCGTTGCCCTGCACCGAGCGGCGGAACGCGGCCTCGACGACGGCGCCGTACGCGTCGTCGGGAATGAGAGCGGCAAAGCGGCGCTTCCCCCGCGCGGCAGCGTAGGAAACGATGCGGTCGGCCTCCTGCTCGGCGAGGAAGCTGACGAGATAGACGCCTTGGCCGGCAACCTGCGTGTTGTTGGAGAACGCGAGCACCGGCACGTTCGCCTGGCGCGCCACCGGCGCCACACCCTGCACCGACTGCGACAGCAGCGGGCCGATGACGATCTCGGCGCCTTCCTTGATGGCTTCGTCGGCGGCAGCGCGGGCGCGGGCGGTGGTGCCGCCGTCGTCCTTGGTGATCAGCTCGACGTTCGGATCGTTGAGCTCGAACAGCGCCATCTCGGCGCCCTGCTTCATGCTCTTGGCAATCGCGGCGGTCTCGCCCATGCCCCCCATGGGGAGCAAGAGCGCGATCTTCACGGGCGCGCGCGTTTGAGATTGTCCCTGGCCCGGCGGCGGAGCCAGCGCAGCGGTGGGAGGCTCGGCGGGACCGTTCGTCGAGCAGCCGGCGAGGAAGAGTCCGAGCATCGCTAGCGTGCCGGCGCGTTTGCGCCCGCTAACCATCGCCCGTTGCCAGCTCGTCCGCGTCAAACCGGGGTCCCCCAAAGACCTTGCGGACCATCTCTCCTCTCGGTGAGATAGTCCCGGCCACCGGAACAGTGTAACAACTCAGTATGACTGGTTAGCCGTTGGATTACCGGTCGAAAAGTGTCTCTCTGCCACTATCGTGAACAATCGACGCCGCAGTTGCGAAAGAGAAGGCCGCCATGCGCGGAGCCGGCCCCGATCCGAGTCGCATTCTCGCCCGCACCGCCGAGGAAATGCAGCGGC
Organism: uncultured Alphaproteobacteria bacterium; assembly: GCA_963722495.1. Lineage (GTDB taxonomy): Bacteria > Pseudomonadota > Alphaproteobacteria > Rhizobiales > Hyphomicrobiaceae > Hyphomicrobium_A. The sequence continues at coordinate 325,885 of CAVRND010000011.1, forward strand.
ATCTGGACGCCGAGCTGGCCCCTGGCCTCTACGTCGTTTCAACCCCAATCGGCAATCTGGGCGACATCAGCCTGCGTGCCATCGCTGTGCTGGCACGGGCGGATGCGGTTCTGTGCGAGGACACGCGCCATAGCCGCACGCTGCTGTCCCACTTCGGCATCGGGACACCGGCAAGGCCCTATCATGAGCATAACGCCGCCAAGGAGCGCCCGCGCGTGTTGGCGGATCTGACGGCGGGGCAACGCATCGCGCTGATCTCGGATGCGGGCACGCCGCTCGTCTCCGATCCAGGCTGGAAACTGGTGCGCGACGCGATCGATGCTGGGCATCGCGTCGAGGCGCTGCCGGGTGCGTCCGCCACGCTCACGGCGCTGGCCGTCGGCGGCCTGCCGACCGATGCGTTCCTGTTTGCCGGCTTCCTGCCGCCCAAGAGCGTCGGCAGGCGCGCGCGCATCGCCGAGCTGTCGGCCGTGCCGGCGACGCTGGTGTTCTTCGAGGCGCCCTCGCGCGTCGCCGAGGCGATCGCCGATCTGGCGGCCGTTCTCGGTCCGCGCCCCGCAGCGCTGGCGCGCGAGCTGACCAAGCTGCACGAAGAGGTGCGTCGTGCGCCGCTCGATCAGCTTGCCGCCGAGCTCGATGGGGTGGCGATCAAAGGCGAGGCGGTGATCCTCGTCGGCCCGCCGCAGGAGGCCGCGGTCACCGATGACGCCATCTCCGCCCGTCTGGTTCCGGCGCTGGAGGAGATGAGCCTGCGGGATGCGGCCAAGGCGGTGGCCGACGCGCTCGGCGTGCCCAAGAGCCGGGTCTACGACCTTGGACTGCGCACACGGAAAGAAGCGCCATGACGGCGGAGCCGTACCGTAGACGTGCCGGCGCGGACGAGCGCCGCGCGCGCCTGCGCCGCGGCCGCTTCGCCGAGATGCTGGCGGCGGCGGCGCTCATGGCCAAGGGCTACCGGATCATCGGGCGCAATGTGAAGACGCGCGCCGGCGAGATCGACATCATCGCCGTGCGCGGCGAGCGCCTTGCGTTCGTCGAGGTCAAGCGCCGGCTGACCCAGGGCGACGTCGAAGCCGCGGTCGGTGCCCGCCAGGCCGCCCGCATCCGCGCCGCCGCCGACTCTTGGCTCGCTAAGCGTCCGCGCTATCACCAGCACGTGCAGGGCTTCGACCTCGTCCTGCTGGTCCCGCGCCGCTGGCCCCACCACATCCCCAACGGCCTCTAACGGGCCGGATTTCGCACGCTCTTCACCTCTCCCAGTGGGAGAGGTCGGCTGGATGTGCGCAGCACGACAGCCGGGTGAGGGGATGCGAGGCTTCAAGTTTTGTGGCTCTGCGGCAAAGGGAGCAACCCCTCACCCGGAAGCTCATAGTATTCGCTTCCGACCTCTCCCTCTGGGAGAGGTGAGAGCGCTGCCGGCGGCGCAACCCAGAAGTTTTGATGGGCCTTTAGGAATCGGCACCATATACGGGTGCAGTCAGATCTCTCCAGCGAGCCGTCATGCCCTTGCGCGTTGCCGTCCAGATGGACCCGATCGAGCGGATCGACATCCGCGGCGATTCCACCTTTGCCATCCTGCTCGAGGCGCAAAAGCGCGGGCACAACATCTTCTATTACACCCCGCCCAACCTCGCGCTGCACGGCGACAAGCTGCTGGCGCGCGGCGCGACGCTGGAGGTGCACGACAAGCAGAGCGGCCACTACAAGCTGACGCGCCCGCGCGTCGAGGATCTGTCGAAGCGCGATGTGGTGCTGCTGCGCCAGGACCCGCCGTTCGACATGGCCTACATCACGACCACGCATCTGTTGGAGCGCATCCACCCCAAGACGCTGGTCGTCAATGATCCGGCGCAGGTGCGCAACGCGCCGGAGAAGATCTTCGTCCTCGACTTCCTCGACCTGATGCCGCCGACCATCGTCACGCGCTCGCTCGACGACCTGCAGGCGTTCCGCAAGGACATGGGCGACGTCATCCTGAAGCCCCTCTACGGCAACGGCGGCGCCGCTATTTTCCGTATCGGCAAGGACGACACCAACGCCGGCGCGCTGGTCGAGCTGTTCCAGGGCGTGTTCCGCGAGCCGTTCATGGTGCAGCAGTATCGGCCCGAGGTGCGCGAGGGCGATAAGCGCATCATCCTCGTCGACGGCGAGGTGGCGGGGGCCATCAACCGCGTTCCGGCCTCGGGCGAGACGCGATCCAACCTGCACGTCGGCGGCACGGCGAAGGCGACGAAGCTGACGAAGCGCGACGAGGAGATCTGCGCGCGGCTCGGACCGGAGCTGAAGCGGCGCGGCCTGCTGTTCACGGGCATCGACGTGATCGGGCCGTACCTGACCGAGATCAACGTCACCTCCCCGACCGGCATCCGGCAGGTGAAGCAGTTTGGCGGCGCTGACATCGCGGCGCTGATCTGGGATGCGATCGAAGCGAAGCTGTAGAACGCCGCACGGGGCGATCAATCGATCGGCTGGCGGCGCTTTTTTTTCTTCACGGTCTTCTTTCCCGACGACTTGGTCGCGGAGACCTTCTTCACGACCGACTTGGCATCGGGCTTGGCGTCGGGCGCCGCTGGGGCAGCGCTGGCGGCGACGGTCTGAGGCGGTGGGGGCGGTGGCGCCTTGCAGGCACGGAAGCGCTCGACCATCAGCGGATCCGGCTCGAAAGCTGCGCCGACCACTTCACTTGGATAGTTCTCGACCCGGGCAATCGGGAAAGCCGACTTCCATTCGCGGGTGCGGAAACCGTTCTCCAGCAGGGCCGCGGCGCGGGCGGTCCGCGCGTTGCTGCTCGACTCGCCCAAGATCACGGCGATGAGGCGGCGCCCGTTGCGCGTTGCGCTGGCGACCAGATTATAGCCCGATGCGCAGGTGTAGCCGGTCTTGATGCCGTCGCCGCCCGGAAAGCCCGTCAGCAGCGCATTGTGGGTGCCGATGGTGACCTTCTCGATCGTTGCTTGCGTCTGTGCGTAGAGCGGCGCCTCCTCGGGAAAATCGCGCAACAGCGCTTGAGCCAGGATGCCCATGTCGCGCGCCGTGGTGACCTGTTGCTCGGCTGGCAGGCCGTGCGGATTGATGAAGTGGGTGTGCGCCATGCCCAGGCGCGCGGCGGTCTGGTTCATCTCCTTGACGAACGAAGCCTCGTCACCGCCCAGCGTTTCCGAAATGGCGACGGCGACATCGTTCGCGGAGCGCATGATCAATGCGTGCAGCGCCTGGTCGAGGGTGATGTCCTTGCCGACCTTGAGGCCGAGGCGGGTTGGCGGCTGCTTGAAGGCGTCGGGGGAGATGAAGATCTTCGTCTCTTTCGTCGCCCGCCCTTCGCGAATGGCGGTGAAGACGAGGTAGGCCGTCATCATTTTGGTGAGCGAGGCAGGGTACCACGGCGCATCGAGGTCCTCGGCGTAGAGGACGTGACCGTCCTCGAAGTCGAAAACGAGCGCGGTGCCAGCAGCGGCCGGCTGGGCGCAGAAGGCCCAGGCCGCGAGCGCAGCCGTCAATGCGATACATCCGTCCTTAGCCAAGACGCCGGCCCTTTTCGCTAAGCCGTTGATTCCCCAGATCGCAAGTATGCCGAACTTGGCAGCAAATGTCAGCCCGCAACCCATTATCAGAGGTGGGCGGGGCAGGTCCTACCAATTTCTCCCGTGCGGCAGAACTATGTCGACCTGTCGGGCGTTGTGGGCGCACTGCCCGGGTCCCCGCGGCATCAATCCGATCGGAGCGATTTTTGCGTGAGAGGCGACGGAGCGCCCCCCAAGGGGACGTTCCTTTACTGCTCGCGCAGAGTGCCGGTCTCAACGGGGCCTGACGCAGCCAAAGAAACATGAGGAGATGATGATGAAGTACCTTGTTGCGATGGCCCTGCTGGCCGCCCCCCTCGCCATGGCGGCTGCGCCGACGCCGGCCGAAGCTGGTCACCGCGACGGCATGCGCTGTCACATGGTCAAGAAGACCGTCTGGAAGTGGGGCAAGCGTAAGACCAAGTGGGTCCAGGTGTGTAAGCAGCGCCACCGTCACTAACGGATTTCACGACCCCGCTCGCTCGCGCCGCATTCCTGACTGTGGCCGGGCGGGCGGTTTTTTGTGTCCGGGTACGAAAGAACGTTCAGTGCGGCAGCAGCACGAAGGCGTCACCCTCGAGTGCCGTCAGTCCGCGCTGCTTGAAGTGCGGGTGATCCACCAGCACGTCCCTCGACACGACCTGCGCGCACTCGTATCGGTCGCCAAACAGGTCGAGTACCGTTTGCCTTGGGGTCGAAAATGGAGGCCCTGACATCTGGCGCTGATCGTAGTCGAGCGTGATGAGGAGGATCCGCGCCTCCGCGGGCAGCATCGCTTTCATTTTTTCTGCGTAGCGGCGCTGCATGTCGGCGGGCAACGCGATGAGCGCGGCACGATCATAGACGCCGCCGACGTCGGCAACGGCCGTGTGCCGGCAGATCGAAGAAATCGCCGCACCAAATCTCGTAGGGGCCGGTCGATTTGATCGTGAAGCTTCCTGCGGTGCGGACCGTCGGGACGAGCTCGCGCTCGGCAAAGAATTCGTCGACGGCCTGCTCGCTGAGCTCCGCGCCGATGACATGATGGCCCTGCTGCGCCAGCCAGACCATGTCGAGGCTCTTGCCGCACAGAGGCACGAAGACCTTCGCGCCCGCATGCAGCTCCAGGCGCTGCCAGTGCTTCTGTAAGGCCCGGTCGAACTCCGGCTGATGGAAGCCGATTTCCTTGTTCTTCCAGCGTTCGCGCCAGAATGAGGGATCCATGGGCTCTCGTCGCCTCGCTTAGCTGCGATAGTCGGCGTTGATGTCGATATAGCCGTGCGTGAGATCGCAGGTCCACACGGTTGCCCGCCCGTCGCCGATGCCGAGGTCGACGCGCAGGGTGATCTCCGCACCCTTCATATAGAGCGCGACTTCGTCTTCGCTATAGCTCGGTGCGCGCTCGCCCTCGTGAGCGACGAGAATGTCGCCGAAGCGGATCGATAACTTGTCGCGGTCCGCAGCTTCGCCCGACTTGCCGACCGCCATGACGACGCGGCCCCAGTTGGCGTCCTCGCCGGCAATTGCGGTTTTGACAAGCGGCGAGTTGCCGATCGACAATCCGATGCGGCGCGCCGCGCGATCGCTCTCGGCCCCTTGCACCTCGACAGTAACGAACTTGGTGATGCCTTCGCCGTCCTTGGCGACGAGGATCGCCAGCTCGCGCAACAGGTCATGCAGCGCGGCGGCGAAATCTGCCAGCCGCGGATCCGTGGCGTCCTCGATGCGCGGGCAGCCGCGCTTTTCCGCTTCGCCCGTCGCGAACACGAGCAGCGTATCGCTGGTCGAGGTGTCGCCGTCGACGGTCACGCAGTTGAATGTGCGGTCGGCGCCGTCGGCGACGAGCGTGTGCAACACAGGCGCTGCGATCGGCGCATCGGTGAAGACGAAGCACAGCATCGTCGCCATGTCCGGCTGGATCATGCCGGAGCCTTTGCAGAAGCCGTTGATCACCACCTCGTGGCCGTCGATCTTCGCGGCGCGCGACGCGAGCTTGGGGAAAGTGTCCGTGGTCATGATAGCGCGCGCCGCCGCGTGCCAGGCGTCGGCTTTCGTTTCGCCGGCGAGCGTGCCGAGCAGATGTGCGAACTTGCCGGCTTCGAGCGGCTCGCCGATCACGCCTGTCGAGGCGATGAATACCTCGCCGGGGGCGCAGCCGACGGCCGCAGCCGCCGCATCGGCGGTGATCACGACCGCTTCGAGGCCCTTCTTGCCGGTGAAGGCGTTGGCGTTGCCGGAATTGACGACCAGCGCCCGTGCCTTGCCGTCGCGCAGACCGATGGCGCACCAGTCTACGGGCGCCGAGCGCGTCTTGGAACGTGTCAGCACGCCGGCGACTTGGGTGCCGGGCGCCAATATGCCGAGCAGTAGGTCCGTGCGGCCCCTGTAGCGGATGCCGGCCGCGGCCGTTGCAAAGCGCACGCCCGGGACTTCCGGGACGTCAGGCAGGCCGGCGGGGGCGAAAGGCGATACGGGGATGGGCTTACCCATGGACGTGCTCCGGCGCGTTGGCGAAAGGTCATGCGAGAGTCGAGGCAGCCATTCCTTACGCCACCTCCGGGCGCCAGGCGATGACACCTTCGGTTCGCGCCCGGACTTCGGGCGAAGCAAGACAAGTGGCCACCGCCTCGTACCCTGGTGCACCAGCGTAAGCCGCGACGAGGGTTGGCGGGCTGTGGTTGGCCGGGCACAGGATGATTGTCTCCTCGGGGCCAACGGCCGCCAGGTCCAGAATGGCTGACGACCTGGTGAGCAGGAATAATCGCTGGCCGGTCGGCGCGCGCCGTCGCAGATGCGCGATCAGCGCTTCCTGCGTGGCGTGGTCCAATCCGTGTTCCACCATGTCGACGACCGCCGGGCCTTGCGATTCCAGTCCGACGAGAAGCACGATCAGCGCGTCGGAAGCCGTGGCGCCGTCCTCGGTGAGCCACGTCATTGTCTGTTCGATGCGCAACCCGAGCATGGGGTCGGCGTCCATCCGTCTGCGAGCTTCTGCGCCGCCATCTTGCGACCGCTCGATGTCGAGGAAGATTGCGTCGGGTAACTCTTGGGCGAGGCGTCGGGCAAACCGCGTCTTGCCGCTGCCAAGCGGACCGACGATGTAGTTGAGCGCTCGCATGTCGCGCAACTCGAAGCGCTCGCCAGCCCACGGCCAGGGAAGGTCGAAGGCGACACAAACTTCCGCGGTGGGACGCGCCAGCCGCGCAAGCTCGACGACCGTCGGCAGCTGCCCGGCTGCGATGCCGGCGCGCAGATCACGCACCTTTGCCACCGCGTCGGCGAGTCCGCGCATGCGCCCCTCGAGAGCAGCCTGGTGCGCAGCGAGGGCTGGTTCCAAGTCTTTTGCCTCGCCAGCCAGCACGCGCGCAATCTGCGCGAGGCTGAGACCTAATGCGCGCAGTGCGACGACTTCGGTCGCGCGTGCCATTTCAACGGGGCCATAGGCGCGCCAGCCCGCCGCGGTGCGCACGGGAGAGACAAGGCCACGCTGCTCATAGAGGCGCAGGGCTTTCGCAGACACTCCGAGCCGCTCGGCGGCTTTAGAGGGGCGCAGGTATTGATTTGAAGGCCGCACTCGTCGCCTCGTCGGGGTTGGCATCGCCGCCTTTATCGGGGCGGCCCCAAGGGCCGGGTCAAGTGCCTCTCCCCCTGCATGGGATGTTGTCACCTAAAAAAGATCGGGCCGCTTGGAGCAAGCGGCCCGTTTGGCTTTTGTCATCCTGGGGCTTGCCCCGAGGATCCAACTCTCAACTTGCAGCGCGATCCTCGGCTCAAGGTCGAGGACATCAGGGGTTAGGGCTTCGGTGCAGGCGGCGCGTTAGGCGCCGGCGCGGCCGGTGCTGCTCCCGGAGCGGCGCCGGGAGCGGGTGCCGCGCCAGCGGGCGGCTGAGCTTCCTTTGCCTTCGCCTGGTCCTCGATCATCTTCTTGATGCCGGCATCGACGTAATCGATCTTGGCTTTGCCGCGCAGCGCGGCGGAGGCTTCCTGCGCCTTCCGGACGGCAAGCGAGTTCAAGATCGTCGCCTTCACCTGGTCGAACGTCGGCGGCGCCTTGGTGCGGCGATCCTCGAGCTTGATAATGTGCCAGCCGAAGTTTGTCTTCACTGGCTCTGAAACCTCGCCCTTCTGCATCTTGGCGACGGCGCCTTCGAATTCGGGGACCATCTGGCCGACGCCGAAGTAGCCGAGCAGACCGCCCTGCTCCTTGGAGCCGGTATCGGAAGAATTCTCCTTGGCCAGCTGTGCGAAGTCGCCGCCGGCGACGATCTTGGCGCGCAGCTCCTTTGCCTTCGCTTCGCTATCGACGAGGATGTGCCGTGCCGCGAACTCGATCTCGGGCTTCAGCTCGGCGACGCGGGCGTTGTAGATCTTCTTCGCCTCGTCCTCGCTGACGCTGGCCTTCAACGTCTTCTCGAAATACTGCTCGCGCAAAGCGCGCTGGCGCAGGTAGGCCAGTTGCGTCTGGAACTCGGGCGTGTCGCCGAGCTTGGCCGCTTCGGCGGCGTTGGCGAACAACTGATTGTCGATGAGATATTCGGCAAGTGCACGCCGCCTTACCTCGGGCGGTAGGTTGGCAAGCTCGGAGCCGATCTCGCCCTCCGCGATCTTCATGTCGGATTCGGTGATCTGCTTGCCGTCGACGGTGGCGACGACCTTGCTGCCGGCAGCGTCCTGCGCCAGGCCGACTTGGCCGTGCGAAGTAATGGCAACGACCGCGAGTGCGGCGATGCCCGCAAGGACGCGCATATTTGGAATTACTCGATGCATGCTTGATCTCTTGATTTGTTCGGCGGGCCGAAGACGAAGGCAAACCCGCAGTGTTGCGCACTCGTGCAACACGAAACGGGCGTGGCCGGCCGGCTGCGGGCCCATGGATAGTGGGGCCGATACCCGCTGCCAAGTTAAGAATTCGACAGTTGGTGGGGGATTTTTGGGCCTCTGTAGGGTCTGCAGATAGAGTTTCCGATGCGTTGACAAGCCTATGGTGCGGTCCTTATCTCTCCCCCGCGGCCGAACTACATGCGTCAAGGGCGCTTCGAGCGCACTTGACGGCTGTATTCTGTACGCGGGGTCCGTCAAATCTCGGCTGATACGACGGCCTTCCGCGCGGGCAGATTGTCCGAACGCCATGCCAATGCCTCCCGGCGCGAGCCCGGATTTTAGGGAAGACTTCGAATGCTTTCGACGATCGGCGGATTCGCGGCGAAGATTTTCGGCTCATCCAACGAACGCCGCGTGAAGGGATATTATCCACGCGTCGAAGCCATCAATGCGCTCGAAGACGACATCGCGCGGCTGACCGACGACGAGCTGAAGCTACGCACGGAGAATTTCCGGCGCCAGCTGGCCGAGGGCGCCACGATTGACGACCTTCTCGTTCCCGCCTTCGCCACGGTGCGCGAAGCCTCCAAGCGCACGCTGGGCCAGCGCCATTTCGACGTCCAGATGATCGGCGGCATGGTGCTTCACGAGGGCAAGATCGCGGAGATGAAGACCGGCGAAGGCAAGACGCTTGTCGCCACGCTGCCCGTCTATCTGAACGCGCTCGGCGGCAAGGGAGTCCACGTCGTCACCGTCAACGACTACCTGGCGCAGCGCGACGCCGATTGGATGGGGCAGGTCTACACGTTCCTTGGTCTCACCGTCGGTAAGATCGTCCACGGCCTCGACGACGAGCAGCGCAAGGCGGCGTACGCCTGCGACGTGACCTACGGCACTAACAACGAGCTCGGCTTCGACTACCTGCGCGACAATATGAAGATGGACATGGACGAGATGGTCCAGCGCGGCCACTCGTACGCCATCGTCGACGAAGTGGATTCGATCCTCATCGACGAGGCGCGCACGCCGCTCATCATTTCGGGTCCGCTCGAGGATCGCGCCGATCTCTACCAGGCCGTCGACGCGATCCTTCCGATGCTCGGCGCCGAGGACTTCGAGCTGGATGAGAAGCAGCGCCAAGTCTCGCTCACCGAAGGGGGCAACGAGCGTGTCGAGGCCATGTTGGCCGAGAAGGACCTGATGAAGGGCTCCCTCTACGACATCGAGAACGTTTCGCTCGTCCACCACATCAACTCGGCGCTGAAGGCCCACAAGCTGTTCCAGCGCGACCGTGACTACATCGTCAAAGGCGGCGAAGTGGTCATCATCGACGAGTTCACCGGCCGCATGATGCCGGGCAGGCGCTACTCGGAAGGCCTGCATCAGGCGCTCGAAGCCAAGGAGCGCGTCGAGATCCAGCCCGAGAACCAGACGCTGGCCTCGATCACCTTCCAGAACTACTTCCGCCTCTACAAGAAGCTGGCCGGCATGACCGGCACCGCCTCCACCGAGGCCAACGAGTTCCTCGACATCTACGGGCTCGACGTGGTCGAGATCCCGACCAACGTTACGGTGAGCCGCGTCGACGACGACGACGAGATCTACCGCACGGCGAAGGAGAAGTACGCCGCCATTGTGCAGACGATCGCCGACTGCCGTCGCCGCAATCAGCCGATCCTCGTCGGCACGGTGTCGATCGAGAAATCCGAGCAGCTGTCCGAGCTGCTGAAGGACAAGAAGTACATTCAGGAGCTTGGCCGCGCCGCGCTCGCCCAGGCGGACAAGATCAAGGAAGGCAAGGAGAGCGAGCTCAAGGAATACCTCGCCGATATGGGGTCTTACCTCGTCGAGCTCGGCTCGAAGGCCAAGGGCAATGAGCATCCGGTGCCGCATCAGGTGCTCAACGCCCGCCACCACGAGCAGGAAGCACGCATCGTCGCCCAGGCGGGTGTGCCGGGCGCCGTGACTATTGCCACCAACATGGCGGGCCGCGGTACCGACATTCAGCTCGGCGGCAACGTCGATGCGCGCCTGAAGGACTGGATCGTCGACGAGACGGAGGCGGGCACCGCACCGGACGAAGCACAGATCGCCAAGAAGCGTCAGCAGCTGCAGGCAGACGTCGCCGAGAAGAAGAAGGACGCGCTCGACGCCGGCGGTCTCTACGTTCTGGCGACCGAGCGCCACGAAAGCCGCCGCATCGACAACCAGCTTCGCGGCCGCTCCGGTCGCCAGGGTGACCCGGGCCGCTCCAAGTTCTACCTCGCGCTCGACGACGACCTGATGCGCATCTTCGGCTCGGGCCGCATGGACAGCGTCCTGAAGACGCTCGGCCTGCAGGAAGGCGAGGCGATCACCCATCCGTGGATGAACAAGTCGCTGGAGATGGCGCAGAAGAAGGTCGAGGCGCGCAACTTCGACATCCGCAAGCAGATCCTCAAGTACGACGACGTGATGAACGACCAGCGCAAGGTCATCTTCGAGCAGCGGCTCGACATCATGGGCGAGGATGACGTTTCCGAGACCGTGAAAGACCTGCGCCATCAGCTCGTGAACGAACTCGTCCGTCAGCACATCCCCGAAACGGCATATGCGGAGCAGTGGAACACCAAGGCGCTGAGGGAATCCATCAGTGGCGTGTTCGGCCTCGACCTGCCGATCGACGTGTGGGCGTCCGAGGAAGGTATTGCCGATCAGGAGATTACCGAGCGCATTCTCCAAGAGGTCGACGACAAGGCGGCGCGCAAGGCCGCTGAGCTGGGCGACGCCAACTTCCGTCAGATCGAGAAGATGGTCGTGCTGCAGACGCTCGACCACTTGTGGCGCGAGCATCTCGTCACGCTCGAGCATCTGCGCCAGGTGATCGGCTTCCGCGCCTACGGCCAGCGCGATCCGCTCAACGAGTACAAAAGCGAAGCGTTCGTGCTGTTCGAGGCGATGCTCGGCAATCTACGCGAAGCGGTCACCGGCCAGCTGATGCACATCGAGCTGGCGTCGCCGGAGGATCAGGCGGGCATCCAGCCGGTCGAGCTGCCCGAAATGCGCGCGCATCACATCGATCCGTTCTCCGGATTGGATGAGCTGGCGCTCGCAGACGCGGCCATCGCGGCGGAGCAGCGCCCCCCTGTGGGCCCGGGTCCTGACCGGCGCCCGCCGCTGCAGACGCGCAAGAGCCCGACGGCGGTCAATCCTTCCGATCCTGCAACGTGGGGCCGTGTGGCGCGCAACGCCTTGTGCCCCTGCGGCTCGGGCAAGAAGTACAAGCACTGTCACGGAAAGAACGATTAGCTAAAAAACAAGTTTGCGACATTCAGCTCGCGTTTGCAGGACGACAGCAACGCGCCATTAGCGGATTTGACATTGTGTCGCCAAGTGGCGGCGCACTCCGTCGTCCCTGTCGAACCACTCACTGCCACTCGTGGGAGCAACGCATGACGCGGCGCCTACTGGGAACCGTCTTCGTATTGGCGGTGCTCTTTGGTTTTCTCGGCATGTCGGTCTGGTTCATGATCACGGCCTGGAATTCGATCGAAGGCCCTATGGGCATCCACCAGTGGATCGCAATGTTCCTCGGCGTGTTCTTCTCATGCCTGGTCGGATTTGGGCTGATGGGCATGATCTTTTACAGCAGTCGTAAGGGCTACGATGAGCCGCCAACCTTCATCCAGCAGGATGACGATCCAGATGATAGCCATGGATGAGTGAGGCCGCCGGGCCAGCGTTCGGCTGTCGGCGTCCCATCCAGCAGCTCGAAGGGCCATCGTTGCGGCCCGGCTGGGGGATTGTCGTGGTTGAGTTCACTACCCGGCTCCCGTAGCAAGCAAGCCCGCTCTATCGCACCAGGAGCGCGAGGATGAAGCCGACGCCGCCCGCGACCAGCATGGAGCGAGTGGGATCGCGACGGATCGCGGCATTGATGGGATCTTGGTCGGCGAAATACGCCCTCGCCCGCGTCGTTCGTTCAAGCTCGCGGTCGTAGCTTGTTTTAGGCCCATCGGCTTTCGGGCTTTCCGGCTCGTTGGCCGCATGGTCGATGACGCTACGCTCGGCCGAAGGAGCGGAAATGCTTGGCTGCATGTTGAGTACCTCATAGGGACGCCCTTTTGAACGTCGCCGCCCCAAGGGAGTTCCAGCCAGCGATCCCGACAACGATCGTTTCGACCCGAAGAAGTAACACCGATCGCACCCCGCAATCGGCTGTGCCACAAACGGTGGATGAGGGCCGGAAAGGTCGTCGGCAATCGCCCGAAAGCGCAGGGCGAGAGTTGGTCTCGGCAACTAAGCAACCAGACAGAAAAGCCCCGGCGCACAGTGTACGCCGGGGCTGACCCTGTGGAGGGTCGACGCGGGGACGGGGGAGTGCAACCCGCGTCATCGGGCGGCCATCGGGGGGATAGGCTCGCTCGGGTCGTATAGATGGGATGCCCGTCCCAGTTTTCAATCACTGGCTTGATTGGGCGGGCCCGTAGCAGGCATTGGCTCCAGTTGGAGGCGGCACGGCTGAGGTCATCAGCCAGCAGAGGGTGCGTCAGCACTGCTTGTCGGAACTCGCCTTCTTCACGGCCCGGAGCTGGCCCATGGCGGTCTCCCGTCGATTTCGATCATTTCCCAGGAGATGTTCGCTACGGTTCGTCGTCTCTCGCATCAGACGCACGGCTTCTTCGCCGAGCTGATCGCAAGTGAACGCTACATAGTCCCCATAGCCCAGGGACTGCCGCTCCGTGTAACCGGCGCAGCCACAAAGGAAAAAGCAGAGTGTGACGAGTGCAGAAGCCGCGCGCATTGCAATTCCCCTTGCGCAGGTAACGGCACAATGCTCCGGCAGTTCCTAAACAAGCGTGCTCGCGCCTTTGGCAGCGCGCCGTTCCATCGCCCCTCCTCGCCTTTTTTCGCCCGAGGAATTCCACTCTTCCGGCGCTCATATCGCGCGCAAGCAAAGTGCCTAACGCGCCTCTCGGAGGAAACCCGCCGTCAATGGCACTCGTTCGCCGCGTCCGGCGAACGTTTTCAGGTGAGGTTTAGACCGATCGGAACAATTCGCGGCGGTGGCCGCATTCTACGCCTTCGGCCTCGTAGGCCACTGACGGCCCGCCTGCGCGTAACTGTTTGCGTTCTGGATTGCGTGCCACGCGCACATCTAAGCGGCGCGGCGCAAAGCACTGGCAAGGAGATCGGCGGCAACGTCCGAGTTCTTGTCTTCCGTTTGATTGAACACGTAAGCCGCCGCACGGCCCTCACCCAAAAGCGGGTTCTTGGACAGCGCGGCAATGTCCTTCTGCCTCAAACCGCGCTCTTGCAGCAGATGCCCGAATGGCGTGGCGCTCGGACGTCTGACGGCCTTCGCAGCATGGTCGGAGAAGAAGCGGCAATATTCCAGCATGGCCTCGAACGGGCCGGCAGAGCAATGGACGCCGTTGGTCGCCGTCGTGACTTCGCCCAGGCCGAGCTCGGAACTCCTCTCTCGCAACGTGCGCCTAATTGAGCCCTCGACCGCGTGCGCAGGATCGGTTGCGCCGGTCATATCGCGCCTGAGTATCTGCCAGTCGGTGTCCGACCAGCACTCGAAGACCACAAGCGTTTGGCCGGGACGCGTATAGTGCAGCAGCTGCTCCGGGTGAAACGCGTTGAGCACTGCAATCCGCTCACCCTGCACGTTAACGACGCTGACGTACTTGCCGCTCGCGATCTTTTTAGTCCCCAGCGAGTCGGCGATGATGTTGAGGGCGAACGCGGAGACGTCAGGATAGTGTTCGAGGAACTGATGAGCGCCGAGCACGCTTTTAGCACCCGGGAACTCTGCCTCGAGCTTTTCGCGCGTTGGTGATGAGAGCGCGCCGCGACCCAGCCGCGAGGCACGATTGATGACGCCGTAATGTTCTTCCATGATTTTGTAGCGGGCAAGGTACGGCCCGTTGAGCACGCGAACGGCGCCCGTTTCAACCCCGTACTTGCGCAGCGTCGCGCCAACGACGTCAAGGATAGGCCCGAGCTTTGCGCCTTCACGCACAGCGAGCAGCTCCGGCTTCAAGAAGAGGACGAAGTGATTGAGCCTATCGGGCTCGCGCTCGCCGAGCGGTACGAGCCATTTGTCGGTTGGGTGCTGTGCGGCCCCGAGTTCTGTCGCAGCGCGGATGATGTCGCGCTTAAGTCGGTCTTTGCTCATTCCTCGCCTCGCCGTCCAGATGAAATGCATAGACGGCCGCCGCTCGATGCGGATCGACGACCTGGTGGCCAACGCTTGTCAGCCAGCGCTTGGCCTCCGGCAAAAGTCCTTTGCCGCGCCGCCGCATGACCCCGGGCGGGCCGAGGTCACGTCCAAAGTCGACAACATAAACCCTCGCTCCGTCAGTCCGCAGCCCATCGAATGCGCCAATAGGTATGAACCCATGCCGGTGCATCACGGCCGCCAAACGAAACACCTCGTCGATTAACTGTATGCTGTTGGTCGGTGTCCGCCGCAGCCACGAGGCGAGGTTTTCCCCGACATACTGCTCCACCAGGATGGCTCGGCCGGCAAAATAGAGCGTCGGCGTACAAACGCCTGCCTTCGCAAGCAATCGGCGCCGGCAAATCCACTCGTCGGCAAGTTCGCCGAGAGTTTGCTTGGTTGAAAACGCAGTGACGGCCTTCAACAGAACATCGTGAGTGCGCTCGGCGGTTTTGACCTTGAACCGGTAGATGTAGGTCTCGTCCCCCGCCTGCCGCCAGCCATGCGTCTCCTCGAGCACATAGGGGCGTTTCGAGCTCTCGGTCAGTCCGAGCCTCCAAAGCGCTTCGCCTGGGGATGTCGCATTTACAAGTCCGCAGAGTTCTTTTTCAAGCGTCCACGAAACAGCCATCGAGTCACCCGGAAGGTTTACGACCCTGCTCTTCTTGTGCCGTGCACTTTAGTTATGGCGCGAGCCCGAGCGACCCGCAATGCTCGAAAACAAGCGAAGGCGACCGCCTCCACGAGATGCCTATTCGGGCTCCCCATCCGGAACTCTGCGCGCCGACGGAAGGTTGTAAACCTCGGGGAAGAAACCCAAGGAGAAGAAACATGTCATTCAAGTATATTGCCATCGCCGCCGCGCTTACGGTCAGTTCAGTCGCTCTAGCCCAGGCTCCAGCTCCCACAGGCGTGCAGCCAGGCCAGCCGGGTTCGAGTGAGGCCGGCGAAACATCGGACCGCACCCCCGACAAGTCCACTCAGACCCCGCAGAACCAACAGGATACGGCGGGTGGCAAAACCTCCGACCGCAGTCAGGATAAAGACGTGAAGGTTCAGCACCAGCCGGGGGCTGCTGGCACGAGCGGCTCGGAATCGTCTGAGGGCGCATCGTCCGGCACGTCAGGCAGCAGCAGCACCACGACGCCTTCGACAACCCCGCCGGCTTCGTCGGACGGCAACAAGTAAACAAGGATTGAGCGCCCTGGCTCCTTGGATCGGGACGCTCTCAGCGGCGGTGGCAGCGGTGCTGTCGCCGCCGTTTGGCTTGTTCGCCGAATGCCGTCGACAAGCCGGTCAGGCAGGAAGCGCCTTCAGCTCTTGACCTGCCCCGCATCACTTCCCGCATCAGCGGGAGGTATAGTCGAGGGCGCCAAGCTGGAGCATGGAGGCGGGCAAACGCTCGCGGCGGTGGCCCGGTCAGTGAGCCCGACACCGCCGCGCGGAGGTTCAAATGAGACCTTCGTGCTTCAGAGCGATGTGCACAGTTGGCCGGGTCCGCATGCGTTCGGTAAACGCCTTGAGCGACTGCGGAACGTCGAGCTTGGTCTTAGCCGCCCACATAAGCATGACGAACAGATACGCATCGGCGACGCTGGCATCCGTTCCGAAAATATAATGTCCCGCGAACTTGCTCGCTATGAACTTGAGCTTCGCAGCGATGGTATCGGCCGCGCCCTTCTTCTCCGGCTCCGTCGCTTCCGAGTCGAACAGCGGGTGGAACGACTTGTGGACCTCGGCTGAGATGTAGGCGAGCATCTCGAGGAGACGATAGCGCCCAAGCTCTCCTGGGGCGCCCAAGGGAGGATATCGGTCGGCGATGAAGCTGAGGATGGCAACGTTTTCGGTCAGCACCTCGCCGTCGTCGAACTGCAGCGCGGGTACGTAGCCATTGGGGTTGATGTCGAAGAAGGAACGTCCGTCTTCCAGTTTGTGCGACTTGAGATCCACCTTCACCAAGTCGAATTTCATACCGGCCTCATGCAGCGCGATATGGTCCGCAAGGCTGCAGGCACCGGGTGAGTAGTAGAGGATCATGGACGTTTCTCCATTTGCCCCTGACGCGCGAGGGGGTTTGCCGCTGTCCGTAGCGAGTCACTGGAGCCGGTCTGGTCCGTCACGGCGCAGATTGCCGTCTCAACGATGCAGCTTGTCGAGCGTGATGGGTAAATCGCGGACACGCGTGCCGGTCGCGTGGTAGACGGCATTGGCGATCGCCGCCGCCACGCCGACGATGCCGATTTCGCCCAGGCCTTTGATACCCAGCGGGTTGATGATCTTGTCGGGTTCGTCGACGAAGATCACCTCTATGTCATGCACATCGGCATTCACCGGCACGTGGTATTCGGCGATGTTGGCATTCATGATGCGGCCGAACCGATGATCGAACAGAGTCTCCTCGTGCAGCGCCATGCCGATGCCCCAAACCACGCTGCCCATGATCTGACTGTGGGCGGTCTTGGTATTCAGGATGCGTCCAGCGGCGACCGCGTTGACGACACGCGTGACGCGGATAATGCCGAGCTGTTCGTCGATCTTGACCTCGGCAAAAATTGCCGAGTGCGTATTCTGTGCGTGTTCTTCCTGCTTCTTGAACTTGTTCACTTTCTGCTTCTCGATGCGATCCACTTTGCCGGAGCGCAAAGCATCGGCGATCGATACGCCCGCTCCGTCCGATGAGCGAGTGATCTTGCCATCGGTGAGGGTGACGTCATTCTCGCTCGCGTCCGCCAGGGGCGAATTCGGCATCGCCTTGGCAAGCCGCAGCAGCGCGTTGCGAACCTCGACCGCCGTCCCCGCAATCGCGTTGCAAACGGAAGCGGCGATCCACGATCCGCCCTCGACGGGACATTGGGGCAACGTGGAGTCGCCCAGCTTTACGGTGATGTTTTCGAGCGGCAGGCCGAGCACGTCGGCTGCCACCTGCGCCATGATGGTGTAGGTACCGGTCCCGATATCGGACGTCGCGCACGATACCTCGGCGTGGCCGGCGGTAAGAACAATACGCACGGCAGCCGGCATCTGCAGTGCTTCCCAAATTCCAGTGGCCATTCCCCAGCCGACCAGGTCGGTCCCATCGCGCATGGAGCGAGGTGCCGGAGTGCGTTTGGACCAGCCAAATGCCGCCGCGCCCTGGCTATAGCATTCACGCAACTGCTTGCTCGTGTAGGGGAGGTCGTCGTTCTGATCGCGATCCGAATAGCACTTCAGGCGCAGTTCCAGCGGATCGAGGTTGAGCGCCACGGCGAGTTCGTCCATCGCGCACTCGAGGGCGTAGACGCCTGTCGCCGCCCCGGGCGCTCGCATGTCGGACGAGGTCGGCACATCGAGCCGTACCAGCTTGTGTGCGAACTTCGTATTGGGACACTTGTAAAGAAGGGCGCCCCATGCGGTGTCGTTGCGCGAGAACTCCTCGAACTGCGACGTCACCGAGATTGCCTCGTGCGTCATGCCGTCGAGCGTGCCATCCGCCTTGGCACCTAGACCCAGATGCTCGATCGTCGCCGGACGATAGCCCAAGCTGTACATTTGCTGACGCGTAAGGACGAGCCGAACCGGCCTTTGCAGCGCCATGGCGCCGAGCACCGCCAGCACCACTTGATACTGCGGTCGAAGTCCTGAGCCGAAACCGCCGCCCATGAACGGCGACATGACTCGAATATCGTCTGGCTTCTTGTTGAACACGTTGGCCAGATAGCGCTGCACGTTCTGAACGCCCTGCGTCTTATCGTACACCGTCAGCTTGCCATCGCCCTCCCACACCGCTGTCGTCGCATACAGCTCCATCGGATTGTGGTGTTCAGTCGGAATGAAGTAGTCCGCCTCGTGGCGTACGGCGGCGGCCGCAATTGCGGTCGCGGCATCGCCACGCGGCTTTTCCGGCTTTTCGACTGCGAAAGCAGTGCCGCGCTGCGCCTCGAGATCGGTGACGCTTGGCTCGATCTCATACTCGATCTTTACAAGCGAGGCAGCGAAGCGCGCCGTATCCCAATCTTCCGCCAGCACGAGTGCGAGCGGCTGTCTGCTGAACAGGATCTTGTCGTCATAGAGCGGACGAAACGGCGATCCCTTCTCGGGCGCGGTATCGTCTTTCCACGCCTTATCGGCATCGGCCAGCGGAGGACGGTTTTGATGCGTTAGGACATCGACCACGCCTTGGACTTGCAGCACGTCGCGCGTGTCGATCCGCACGATGCGGCCCTTCGCGATGGGCGACTCGACAACAAAGCCATAGGCGAGGTTGGGTACGTTGAACTCGCCCGCATACTTTGCCGCGCCGGTCACCTTGGCGCGCCCGTCGATGCGTGAAGTTGCGGTGCCTATGTAGGGTCTCATCGAAGTTCTCGCTCCTTCTTCGAGCACGACAGCCTCAGCTTTCATTTCCCGTGCGGACACGGGGCCGCTGCGTCCGAGTGTTCCAAGAGCGGCAGCTCCCTGAAGCAGCCCGCGGCGGCTGATCCTAGGCATCTCACCGGACCTTCTTCACCGATTGCGACTGCGGCGTGCCCCGCGCCGCTTGCGTCAATGCGCGGACGATGCCGCGACGCGCTAAGTCGATCTTGAAGTTGTTGTGCCCGTATCCTCTCGCATCGCGCAGCAACAACTCAGCCGCCTTGGCGAATCTCTCCGCGGCGGCCGGTTGCCCACGAAGCGCCGCTTCGGCTTCCACGCTGCGCCAGGGCTTGTGCGCGACACCGCCCAGTGCCACGCGCGCCTCCTTAATCGTTTCGCCTTCGAGGTCGAGGGCGGCTGCAATCGAGACGAGCGCGAACGCGTACGAGAGCCGGTCGCGGATCTTGAGATACGTATAGTTCGCTGCGAACCCGTTCTTGGGTAGCTCGATTGCGGTGACGATCTCGTCTCGCCGCAAGTTGGTGTCCAGCTGCGGCGTGTCCCCGGGCAGCCGATGGAATTCGGCGAAGGGAATGGCTCGCGCGCCAGCCGGGCCCATGACGTGAACCTTGGCCTCGAGCGCAGCGAGCGCGACACACATGTCGGACGGATGTGTCGCGATGCACGCCTCGCTTGTCCCGAGTATCGCGTTGATACGATTGACCCCCTTGATCGCCGAGCAGCCGCTGCCAGGCTCACGTTTGTTGCAGGGCGTAGCGGTGTCATAGAAATAGAAGCAGCGCGTGCGCTGCAGTAGGTTGCCGCCCGTCGACGCCATGTTGCGCAGCTGCTGCGAGGCACCCGCCAGGATCGCGCTGGCAAGTATGGGATAGCGTTCCTCGATCAGCGGGTGGTAGGCGAGGTCGGAGTTCGCAACGAGGGCGCCGATGCGCAGGCCGCCGTCGGGTGTTTCCTCGACCGACGTCAATGGCAGCCGCGAAACATCGATGAGCCGCGTCGGACGCTCGACGTCCCCTTTCATCAAATCAATGAGATTGGTGCCGCCAGCTATGAACTTCGCCGTCGGATCTGCAGCGATCTGCCGAACCGCATCGGCGACGTCGTTGGCGCGCGTGTACTCGAAATTTATCATGACTTTACGCCTCCGCCCGTCATCGCCTGCTGGATCGCCGCCACGATGTTCGGGTAGGCGCCACAGCGGCAGATGTTCCCGCTCATGAGCTCGCGGATCTCATCGGCTGTGTTCGCCTTCCCCTCTGCGATGAGCCCGACGGCCGAGCAAATCTGTCCGGGGGTGCAGTATCCGCATTGGAAGGCGTCGTGATCGATGAACGCCTGCTGCAATGGATGCAGCGCGCCATCCTTCGCCAGTCCCTCGATGGTCGTTACCTTCGCCCCATCCTTCATCACGGCGAGGGTGAGACAGGAGTTGATGCGGCGGCCGTCGACCAGCACCGTACAGGCGCCGCACTGTCCGTGGTCGCAGCCCTTCTTGGTGCCGGTCAGGTCAAGATGATCGCGTAGAGCATCGAGCAAGGTCGTCCACGGGGCGACTTCGAACCTGCGTTCGGCGCCGTTGATGCTCAACGCGATGGGTATTTTGGCAGGTGCCTCGATCGTGGGCTGCGGTTGCTTTTGAGCTCGTGCCATATGGCCTCCGCATGTAGCGCGGCACCCCACGAAGAAATCTGCCGCTAGTCCTGAGATGCGATTCGCTGCTGGATGGCCCAAGTGCGGTCTAAGCCTGGCGCCACCCCATGCAATGGCGATACCCAACGGATTGTTCCGGTGGCAGACTAAACGACCCGTTATGCAGACCGACAGAACTTGAGCGACGCAAGGTCTTCGCCGTCAGCGTACGGTTTGCGGGTTGATCCAGCCGTCGCATGAATTCGCTTACTAATCAGTCACTTACGGGATGTTGGTATATTGAGAGAAGGTAGACCTCACGTAATCGCAAGGGAGGGGCGCTGCGGCCCCAGATGGACAGCGCTTTTTCGCTCCGCGTCCGCATGATAGCCTAGCGGGCAAATCGCTGAGCCACACTGCTCAATCGCCGGAGGCCACTATGACCCGGACAATTCTCGGCATCACCACAGGTCTTTTCGCCGCCGCGGCGTTCTTCGTCCCCGCAGCCGAAGCCTGCATTTCGTGCGAATACGTCCCGTCTGTCGTCCATAGCGTTCCCTCGAAGTCCTATGGCCATGAACGCAGCGCACCGCGGCGCGCGCGCGAGGTGTTCCGCGAGTTGCGCGCCAAGAAGAAGTCGCGCGTGACCGAGACGAAGCCTTCCAAGGTGGAGAAGGTTCAAAAGGCCGACAAGCCGGAGAAGGTGGAGAAAGTTCAGAAGGCTGAGAAGGTTGAGAAGGCGACGCCGGCTGCCGGTCAACGCCCAGGTCGAGAACTCATCGTTCGCTCTGGCGACGGCTGCTCACGACAGCATGCCGGCCAAGACCGTAGCGCCGAGCGACCGTGGCAGCGAGCATTCGACCATCGCCACCGCAGCCGTCGCCGACAAAGCAACAGGCTCCGTCAAGGCGGCGAACGCCGACGATACCGTCACGAGCGTGACGCCGGGATCGAACACCGTGACTTGCTCGCGCTATTTCCCCACCGTGGGCCAGACGCTGAGCGTTCCCTGCGAGCACTAGCCGTCGTCAGCCGCGCTCCAGCCAGCATGTGATGTCGAGGTCGCTGACCTCGGCCTCGAAGTCGCCGAGCGCGAACAGCCCAAAGCAGGGCGCCGCGCCGGGGGGCGGCCCTTCGCCGGCCGCGAGGCGCTTGGCGAGGATTACCGATGCGATCGCCGGCACGTATGGCCCATCGCCGCTGCGCGCGATGAGGTTCCAGGTGCGTGTGCGCATGATGCCGCCATGGTCGCGGCCGACGACCCGCACGAACATGCCGCCGCTATCGCTGCCGAGTGCCGACAGCCGCCGCTTCAATGCGAGCATGGGGGCTGCGAGGGGCCTCAAGTCACGCACGAGGCCCGCGCGTGCCAGCCACGATGCCGCCCACAGGCCGAGATGAAACATGCCGACCTCGAGCCCGGCAGCGAAGCGCACTGTCGCAAGCTGCGGATAGTGCTGCGGCAGTAGATCGAGGTCCGGAACATCGACGGCGCCCATCCAGCGATATCCGATCTCCGGGAAGCGGTGGCGGTGCAGGCCCTGCCATCCGTACAGCGTGGCGCCTCGACCGCCCTGACGCGTGAGCAGCGGCTTGCCTGCCTGCCCGATGATCGAAGCCGCCGTAGCAACGCCGGGATCGAAACTATTGCCCGGCGAAATGCCGATGTGCACCTCGGTCAGCTGCTCCAGATCTTCGGCCATGTGCCGCACGGCGGCCGACGATAGTCCCGGCACCGAGCTGGCGCCGCTGATAACACTGACGCCGGCCGCGCGCGCCTCGCCATCGAGCATGCCGATGCCGGTGACGAAGGCGCGTGCGTCGGCGAGGTCGACGTAGTGACAGCCAGCGGCAATGCAGGCGCGCGCTAGAGCGTAGTCCTGCTGCTGGAACGGTCCCGGAGGCGTTGATCACCACCTTCGGCGCCAGCGCGCGTAGCTCGTCGGCGGTGACGCGCATGGCGTCGATCCGCGCATGCGCGATGTGGGCGCGGGCCGTTCGGGCCAACGCTTCGGCGTGCGCGCGTGCCTTGTCGGCGGAGCGTCCTGCAATGACGATTTCGAGGTTTGCCTCGCGCCCCAATCGCTCAGCGGCGCGCGCGCCAAAAGCGCCGTAGCCGCCGACGATGAGGATGCGCGCCACGGCGCCGTGCCGACAGCGTTAGGCGTGCGTCTTGCCGCCGGCTTTGGCGGGAGCGGCTACGGGCGGAGCCGCGGCCGGCTCGGCGGCAGCGTGCGCGCCGACTGAGATGCGGTCGGACAGCGCGAGTAGGACGCTCGAGACGACGAACACCACGTGGATGATCACCAGCCAGAACAGGTCGCGGTCCGACACAGTCGTGATGGACATGAACTGCTTTAAAAGCTGGATCGCGGAAATGGCGACGATCGAGCCCAGCAGCTTGATCTTCAGCGCGGTGAAATCGATTGTGCCCATCCATTCGGGCCAATCCTTATGCCGGCTGTGGTCGATCTTGGAGACGAAGTTCTCGTAGCCCGAAAAGATCACGATCACGATCAGCGATCCGGTGAGCGACAGATCGACCAGAGCCAGGAGGCCGAGGATCACCTGCAATTCCGTCGCCGTGAACGCCGTCTCGGCGATGTGCACCAGCTCGAACAGGAACTTGATCAGCAGCACGATTAGCGACAGCGCCAAGCCGAGATAGAATGGCGCAAGTATCCAGCGGCTGGCGAAGATTGCTGTTTCGATCAGGCGTTCGGTTTGCCGGGGGATGGAGCGCAACATTTCGATGACCCGCTGATTGTCGATGACTGCAGCGTGTATCGCATGCACGCCAAAGCGTCCGCAAGCAATTGGGCCCGGAGCATATTTGCTGCCGGGCCCATTGCAATCTTTGTAGTGGGACTATTCGTAGCGGGAGAGGCGCACTTCGCGCCACTCTTCGTGACGGCTCGCGGACACATCGCGATAGCCGCGCACTTCGCCGCGCTCGCGATACTCGCTATAGCGGCGTTTGCTGCTCTTGCTCTTCTTGGCGCTCTTCTTCTTTTTCGGAGCCCGCGCCTTTTCGCGATCGGGCTCCTCGATCTTCAGCGAGGCCTTGTGCGCCACTTGCTCTCGTAGCGAGGCGTAGCGACGGCAGCTCGGCATAGCCAGCGAGCAGGGCAGCGGACGCGTCAGTGTCGCGCTGACGCCGGGGCGCTGCGTCTGCGGCGCCACCTGTTGCTCGAAGTTCTCGCCCAGCTTGTTGACGATCATGGCGGCCGCGGCCGGACCACCGAGGTAGGACGCCGGGCCACCCAGGAAGGAGGATCCGCCGCCGCCGAGCGACGCGGTCTTGATCTCCGACGTCTGCTGCTGCGGCACGGGCTGCTCGGCGACCTTCTTGTTGATGTTCGAAAGGTCGGCGATCAGCTGTTCCGTCTCGGGGCAAACTTGGATTGGGCCGGGGTTGACGCCCTCGAGCCGGCTCGCAGACGAGAATTCGTAGCGCGTGCCGCATACACTGACACGCGGCGGGCGGCCGGTGCGCTCGAAGAGGTCATTGCCCTCTTTCAGATTGCGCCAGAAGCCGTTCCAGCGCGGCATGTCGTACTTGGCGAAGTTCGCCTCCGTCATGCGGAATGGAAACACGTGCACGGGAATGTTCGGCTGGCCGGCGTCGAGCGCGTTGGTGGCTAGCTTGTAGACCTCGAGGCTGACCGCGTTCGTCATAGCGAAGCAGCCGATTGAAGCGCATCCGCCGTGAATGAGAATGTGCGAGCCCGAGCGCACATTCACTTGATCGAACGCATTCGGATAGCCGACGTTGAGCGACTGCGGCCAGCGCGTTCCAGAATGGATGCTCTGCTCCATGGTGACGTTGTAAAAGCCCTCGGGGGCCTGCTTGTCACCTTCCCGCAGCTTCGGGCCCAGCGTTCCCGACCAGTAGCAGATCGGGTACGTGGCAAAGAGGGCATAGTTGCCGTTCTCGTCGCCGGTCCAGACCTCCATTTCGGATTCGGCCTTGAACACGCGAATGAGTATCGGCGCGTCCTTCATGACGCCCTTTTCGGCAAGCCGATCATCGAGGCGCTTCAGATCCGGCGTCCCGGGAAGGGGCAATTTGCCGTCCGAATTGGCACGCTTGCGCTCCATGCGGACCGCAGTGATTTCTTCGATATCGAGGGCGAATGCTGGCGCGGTCCCGACCTGTCCTAGGATGGCGACAGCGGCACACGCGGTGAGAGCGGTGTGCCTGATTTGGGTGGCTGTTTTCCTCATGCCGTCGCTTCTGCACGACACGTGCCATCGGTCGGACGACCTGACAGCACGCGACGGACGCGAATTGTTTCGGATGATGTCAGCATGTTGAACTCTCTTACTTCTTCTGCTGGCCAAGCTCTGGCAGTTGGAAAAATGAGCAGCGAATGTCAACTGCGACTCACGTCGCAGGGCAGCTCACATCGATGGGCGCGCTACCGTCGCTAACCCCCGTTGCCGGCCGAAATGTGTAGCGTCCACCGCATACACTCACCACCGGCGGGACATGATCGCGCTCAAAGGCATCATGTCCGGTCTTCAATTGCCGCCAAAACCCTATGTCAGAATTTGCGGCGTGGCGTGACATATTTGCCTCCGTCATACGGAACGGAAACACCTGAACCTGAACGCGTTTTTGGCCTGCACCGAGTGCGGCCGTCAACAGCGACCAGACTTCATCAATAACACCGTCGGTCATCGCATAGCAGCCAATGGAGCGGCAATCGCCGTGCACCATAAGCAGCGAGCCGGTGCGACCATGTGCGCGGTCGAACGTGTTCGGAAAGCCGAGATTGAACGAGCGATGGTATTGGCTGTTTGGATTGAGCTGGGAAGAATCGACCGTATAGAATCCCTCCGGCGCCTGGCGGTCTCCCTGTTTCATTTTAGGACCCAGTTTCCCGGACCACATGCAGATCGGGTAGGTCGCGAAACGCTCGAATTTTCCGTCGCGCTTCATCCACATCTCCAACTCAAACTCTCGTTTGAAAATGCGGATGAAAATGGGCGCGCCGAGTTGCAGGTTCTGGCTCGCAAGCCGGGCGGGTAGTTGTTTCGTATCGGGCGTGCCGGGCAGCGTTTCGCCGGCCGAATAGGCAGCCCAATTGCGCGCCTTAGCGGCGTAAATCATCTCATCTTCGATGAGGGCGTAGATTTGTGGCCAAAAGAAGTAACCGATACCGGCGGTTACGGCGGCAAGCGCTCCGAGAAGGGTAAGCGCTGCTGTCCAGCGGCGTCTGCGGCGGGCAACCATCACCGGACCATGCCGGTCTTTTGCGACGCGCGCAACGCCGCTCCGTGGGCGCATCGTCGCGCTTCCGGGAGTCGAAGCATGACTACTGCGAGAAGCCGAGCGCCGGCGTGTTCGTGCTGCCCGTTTCCACTGGCGCACCAAGGCCGTAGGACGGACCATATGCCGCTTGCGTCGGCTGGCTTGCGGGCGATGGCGTCATGTTGGCGAATTGACGCGTCTTCGGGCCCGGCGCGCTGATGCGCTCTTCGGCGATCTGCTGCTCGAAGGGTTTGGGTGCAAATGGCTCGAACACCGGGCGCTGGAAACGCGGACAGCGACCGTCGGGTTGGATGGATGAATTGGCTGGCAGCTTCACGTTGACGACGTAGCGCTTCTCGCACACGGCGACAGTCGGCGGCAGACGATACTTCTCGAAGAAGTCGTAGCCTTGCTGCAGCGTCTTCCAGAACGGAACGTTCGGGTTGCCCTCGTAGCGCGCCATGTTCGCCTGCGTCATGCGAAACGGGAAGGCATGCACTTCGATGCTCTCTTGCCCGCCCTTCAAAGCTTCGCGCGCCAGCGAGTAGATCTCTTCCATGAGCGCGTCGGTCATCGCGTAGCAGCCGACGGACTTGCACTTGCCGTGCACCATCAGTGCGTCGCCCGTACGCTGCAGGGCGCGATCGTAGGCGTTCGGATAGCCGAGATTGAAGGCAAGGTAATAGGACGAGTTGGGATTTATCTGCGTGCCGCCGACGCGATAGAACCCTTCCGGTGCCTGCTTGTCGCCGAGCGCCGTCTTCGGCCCGACGCTGCCCGACCAATTGCAGATCGGGTACGTCTTGAAGTGATAGAAGCGGCCGTCGTCGCGCGCCTTCCACACTTCGAGTTCGGATTCTTCCTTGAAGATGCGCACGAAGATCGGCGCGCCGGTGTCCATGCCCTTGCGACCCAGCATCGACATCGTCTCTTTGCTGAGCGGTGCCTCAGCGGCAGCCGGGATCGTCGGCGTGCTGCCGCCGCAACCGGCGAGCGCGCATGCGGTCACGCAGACCGCCAAAGCAGACAGAACGCGGGCTCTTATGGTCGAGCCAAGGATGATCTTACGCATACGCAGTGCCCCTGGCGCACGGTGATCAACCATCGATCTGTAGACCTTAAGATTTGGTTAACGTTACGGAATTCTTAGCACTCGCGGACACTTAGACGAGCCGCGTGGATTCTCGGTAACTACACGGAAGATTGGACAGGAATTGGGCGCCGGCGTCTTCGGCAAACCAGCGCGCGCCGCTAAGCTTTTACAAAGACTGACCAATTTCCATGAAACGGGTCTGCCGTTGGCGGCGAATCTCGGAGGGAGACTTGCCGTCGAACTCCGACAAAGCCCGGGCGATCGCATCGCCCGTAGCCTTCATAATTGATTCGCGGTCGCGGTGAGCGCCGCCCGTTGGCTCGGTGATGATTACATCGATGACGCCGAGCTGGTCGAGGTCCTGGGCGGTGATCTTCATGTTGGTCGCAGCGTCGATGGCCTTGGCGCTGTCGCGCCACAGGATCGAGGCCGCCGCTTCGGGAGATGCAACCGTGTAGATCGCGTGCTCCAGCATCAGGATGCGGTTGGCTGTGGCGATGGCAATGGCGCCGCCCGAGCCACCCTCGCCGATGACGACGGTGATGAGCGGCACGCCGATGGCGAGGCAGCAGTCGGTGGAGCGGGCGATGGCCTCGGCCTGGCCGCGCTCTTCGGCGCCGATGCCCGGATAGGCGCCCGCGGTGTCGACCAGCGTGATCACGGGCAGATTGAACTGCTCCGCCATCTCCATCAGGCGCACAGCCTTGCGGTAGCCCTCGGGCTTGGCCATGCCGAAGTTATGGCGGATGCGGCTCTCGGTATCGGAGCCCTTCTCATGGCCGATAATCATCACGGAACGCCCGCGAAAACGGCCCAAACCACCGACAATCGCTTCGTCCTCGGCAAAGTAGCGGTCACCCGCCAGAGGGGTGAAATCCTCGACTAGCGCGCCGACAAAATCGAGGCAGTGCGGGCGTTCGGGATGACGTGCAACCTGGGTCTTCTGCCACGGAGTTAGCTTGGCGTAGGTATCGACAAGCGCGTTACGCGCCTTCTGTTCCAGCTTCTTGATCTCATCGGCGACCGAAACCGCCCGCTCCTCGCCTTCCATGGCGCGCAGCTCGGCAACCTTGCTTTCGAGCTCGGCAATCGGCTTCTCGAAGTCGAGGTAGGTGCGGATGGGGGAGCGGTCCAAAACGGCCTCACGTCGCAATTCCAGGGGGGTGGGCGGGACAATCGCGCCGGGGCCCGAGATCTGTCAAGGCGACCGTGGCAGGCGCCTTAACGAGCCTTTGCGCCAAGCCAAAGCCACATCAGCGCTTTTTGGCCAGCGGATGGTGCTCGTGCACCAGCTTTTTCAGCCTCTCTTCTAGCACGTGCGTGTAGATCTCGGTCGTCGAGATGTCGGCGTGGCCGAGCAGCTGCTGCACCGAGCGCAGGTCGGCGCCGCGGTCGAGCAGATGACTGGCGAAGGCGTGGCGCAACACATGCGGGCTGACGCGCTCGCCGTCGAAGCCGGCCTCCTCGGCAAGCAACTTTAGATCCTGGGCGAATCGCTGGCGCGTGAGATGGCCTTGCGCGCTCTTGGACGCAAACAGCCACTTGGTCGTCACGCGCCCCTCACCCGACGTTGCGGCGAGATAGCGGTCGAGAGCGGTGCGCGCCGATGCGTTGAGCGGCACCAGGCGCTCGCGGCCGCCTTTTCCCTTGATGGTCAATACGCGCGCATCGCCCGCTAGAACAGTGCGCGGCAAGGAGACGAGCTCGCTGACGCGCATGCCGGTGGCATAGAGCATTTCGATCAGGCAATGCAGGCGGAGTGCGCGCAGGTGCTCGATGCCTTCGCCGGTTTCTGCGCGCCGCGCCGCGGCGTCGATCAGGCGGTCGACCTCGGCAACGCTAAGCGTCTTTGGCAACGGGCGCTGCTTGCGCGGGCCTGCGTGCCCATGCGTCGGATCGGCGGCGACGTGACCCTCGGCGAGCAGGAACTTGTAGAGCTGGCGCACGGCGGAAAGTCCGCGCGCGCGCGATGAGGCGCTGAGACCGGCAGCCGAGGATGCGGCCAGCCAACCCGACACGTGCGCCGGCTCGGCGGCGACGAGATCGATATCGCGGCCGGCCAGAAAGCTCCGGTACTGGTCCAGGTCGCGGCGATAGGCTTCGATGGTGTTGGCAGCAGCCCCCCGCTCCACGCCCAGCATCTCGAGGAATGCATCGATATGCTGGCGCGTCGCGCTCATGGTCGCCCTGCCTCGGCGCTAATTGGTGATTGCACGCGGCCAGCTCGCAAACAGCGCTTCGAAGCCCAGGTTGCGCGCGTCCGCCTCGAGGCCCGCCCGCTTCAGCGCGCGGATCGAATCGCCGAGCGCGATCATGTTTGCGCCTTCGGCCCCGTTCGGCCCCAACGTTTTCATTGCGAGCAGCACGGTGCGGCCGAACTCCTGCTTCTTGGCAGCATCCTGCAATTCCGACAGTACGCCCGTTTCAGGCAGATAGCCGCCGGCCGGCTGCGGCGTGCGGCTCGCCGCCTCCCACAGCGGGATAGGCACGTCGTACTCCAGTGCATCGAGGACGGTCGCCAGACGATGCAGCAGCGTCGCGTCGAGGCGGCCGTGCACGGCAAGCTGCTCGACGTGCTGCAGGTCCGCCTCGCGATTGACCGCGGGGCGGGCGTCGGCGATGTCGATCAACGCCAACCAGTGACTGAGACTCTGTCCCGCGGCACCATTCGCAGCCGAGCCGAACTCGGCCCACTCGCGTGCCTTGTCGTAGCCGCCCGCCGCCAGAGCCACCTCGACGCCCGTTTCCGCGTACCAGCCGATCTCCGGCACGGCGGCGATGGCGTCGGACGCCGATGACATCATGCGTAGTGCGGTGAGGTAGAACCCGGCGCGATGCGCCTCGTCGAGAAAAGCGCGGATGAGGCGAACCTTCTTCTGCGGCGTTCCTTCGTGCTCGGCGGCGACGAACAGCTCGGCGCGTCGCTGCGGCGTGTCGGTGCCGGCGGCATCCGAGATCACGGCACCTCCGGAAGGCTGGGCGCGATAGATGTCGGCGAGTTGCTGAGGCGAGATGGCGTTGAGGTGCGCCGCTGCTTCGGCGGCCGCGAGCGTCAGGCCAGGGCTCGCCTTGGGCGTCCAGCGCCAGCGCCGCAAGTAACGACGGCTCGCCGTGCTTCAGCACGTGCGTCACGTCGATCGCGCCGCCTGCTGCTTCGATCAGCCGATAGTCGAGCAGGGTAATCGACTGCTCGCCATCGATCTTTGGCTTGGCCCCCATGGAGATGGCGTCGAGCGCCTGCAGCCCTGGGCTGTTCTTGACGCCCTCTTCGCGCGCCATCTCTGCCGCCAACCCGGCACCGGGAGCGTCGCCTGCGACGGCAGAGCAGAAGCCGGCGATCAGCGCGGCGTCGCCCTTGATGGGCTTGGGAAGCTGCGCCGGTGCGCCGCCAGATTTCATCGTCTCGCAACCGCGGTCCTGCGCACCCAGGCCGATCTCATTGCGTGCCGCGAGGATGGCAACGGTCGGATCGCTGGCCGGCATGTTGGCGAGCGCCTTTGTGGCCTCCTGCAGCAGTCCCGAGCGGTAGAGGATCTCCAGCCGCAGCGCGAGAAACTGCTGATCAGTGACGCCGCCGTCGGGTGCCGTGACGTTCGACGTGATTAGCCGCAGCCACAGTTGGTGTAGCGCCTGCGACCGTGGCGGTATGTCGATCTCCGAGATCAGCCGCGAAAGGGTGCCGACGTCGAGGCCGCGCCACAGCTCGTAGGGCAGCCCGGAGCCGTCGGCCGCCATGACCGGGGTGAGATCACCGCGCTCCACGGCATTGGCGCTGCCGTCACCGAGCGGCCGGACGATGTCGTCGCTGCCGCCTACCGGGGGCGCCTCGCGCTCGCGCGGCGGTGGTTTCTGCTGTCCACGGGCCGGATTGTTGAAAGGATCGAAGGGGCTCCAATCCTGTGCCGCGACCGGACCGGCAAGCATGCCGAAGCCCAATAGCCCGCCGGCTAGCGCAGGCAAGGCAAATCGTGGAAGACGTTTTCGCATGGCCGCGCGCGGTTACTCTGTACGCACCTTGACGCCCGGAACGGGCTTGGTGACGGTGCGCGGCTCCGGCTCAAAGTTGTTGGCGAGAACGTAAAGCGCGCCGGTGATTATGGCGCCGGCGGTACCAACGATGAACAGAAACCGGAACAAGCTGGGCATTTGCTATCCCGTCCCCAAGGCTTTGGTCACTTCGCAAGTTGGCGCCATTATGACTTGCACTCGACGATGATCCAAAGTAGGCGGCGCAGGCGAGCCCGGCAATTCCGCTGCTCGATGCCTCAGCGTAAGACTGTGGGCGACGAGCCGCCGGCTCCCGGTCATCCGTCAATTCGCCCGCGATCGGAAGAGAAAGAAGATGCCAGACGCCCATTCGCTGCACGCGATTCGCACTGCCCTCGGGCAGCGATCGGTCGTGCTCGTCGGGCTGATGGGCTGTGGCAAGTCGGCGGTCGGGCGCCGCCTCGCCGCCAAGCTGGGCCTGCCGTTCGTCGACGCCGACGAGGAGATCGAGAAGGCCGCCGGCAAGAGCATCGGGGACATCTTTGCCGATCACGGCGAGCCGTACTTCCGCGAAGGCGAGCGCAAGGTGCTGGCGCGACTGCTGCGCTCCGGTCCGCAAGTGCTGGCGACGGGGGGCGGGGCCTTCATGAACGACGAGACCCGGGCGGCCATCGCCGAGAGCGGCGTTTCGATATGGCTGAAGGCCGAGCTGGGACTGCTGGTGCGCCGCGTCGGCAAGCGAGGCAATCGCCCGCTCCTCAAGGTGGGAGACCCTGAGACGGTGCTGCAAAACCTGATGACGACGCGTCACCCCACCTACGCGCTGGCCGACATCACGGTAGAGAGCCGCGACGTGCCGCACGAGGTGATCGTCATCGAGATCATCGACAGCTTGGCACGGCATCTCATTGCCAGCAGCGAGGTCGCCCGATGAGCGCGACCTCACTGCATGACGTCCGCTCCGTCAACGTGCCGCTGGGCGAGCGCGCGTACGACGTGCTGATCGGCCCCGGCTTGCTGGCGCGCGCCGGTGAGCTGATCGCCTCGCGGATCGGGGCTGCCCGCTGCGCCATCGTCACGGACGCGAACGTCGCGCGCTTTCATCTCGACCCCCTGGAAGCGGCTCTGCAGCACGACGGCCGTCACGTCGGCTCGATCATTCTGCCGCCGGGCGAGTCGACTAAGAGCTTCCACCAATTGGAGCCCCTGTGCGAGGGCCTGCTTGAGTTGGGCCTGGAGCGCGGTGATCTCGTCGTGGCGCTGGGCGGCGGCGTCATCGGCGACCTCGCCGGATTTGCGGCGGCGATCTTGCGCCGCGGTGTTCGCTTCGTGCAGATCCCGACGTCGCTGTTGGCGCAGGTGGATTCCTCCGTCGGCGGCAAGACTGGCATCGATACGCCGCAAGGCAAGAACCTTATCGGCGCCTTCCACCAACCGGGCCTGGTGCTCGCCGATACCGACACGCTGCGCACGCTCCCGGATCGCGAGCTGCGCGCCGGATACGCAGAGGTTGCCAAGTACGGGCTGCTCGGCGATGCGGCCTTCTTTGCTTGGTTGGAGAAGAACTATAGCGCCGTGTTCGCGCTCGAAGCCGGGCCGCTGACGCACGCCGTCGAGACGAGCGTGAAAGCCAAGGCCGGCATCGTCGGGCGGGACGAGACGGAGCAGGGCGAGCGCGCGCTGCTCAACCTCGGACACACGTTCGGCCACGCGTTCGAGGCATGGACAGGATATTCCGAGCGCCTGCTTGCACGGCGAAGCCATCGCCATCGGCATGTGCCTTGCCTTCCGTTTCTCGGCGGCGCTGGGCTACTGCACCGAAGCGGCGGCGGACCGCGCGGCTGCGCACTTCCGCGCCGTCGGGCTGCCGACCCGCATCGCCGAGATCCCCGGCGACAAGCCCGACATCGAGGCCATGATGCGGCTGATGGCGCAGGACAAGAAGGTGCGCCAGGGCAAGCTGACGTTCATCCTCGTGCGCGACGTCGGCGAGGCGTTCATCGCCCGCGACGTGCCGGCCGACAAGGTGCGGGCCTTTCTTGGCGGCGAGATCGGGCCAGCTTAGGCGGCGCTAACGATCGGCATCATCTGGTGTGCTAAAGATGCAATTGCCGGGCGGCCCCGGCAGGTGCAACAGCAACCGCTATCGAGGCGCAGACCTTCTTCCCATGACACTTGTGACCCTCCTCATCGTCCTGGCGATCATCGTGCTGATCGCCCTATCGGCGTTCTTCAACGGCAGCGAGACGGCGCTTACGGCAGCCTCGCGCGCCCGCATGCACGCCCTCGAGCAGGAAGGGAATGCCAAGGCGGCGCTGGTCAACAGGCTGCTGCAGAAGCCCGAGAAGATGATCGGCACGATCCTCATCGGCAACACGCTGGTGGACGTGCTCGCCTCGGCGCTCGCTTCGGGCCTAGCCGTCGTGCTCATCGGCGAGGTGGGCGTCGCCTACGCCACCGGCATCATGACGTTGCTCATCGTTGTCTTCGCCGCGGTGCTGCCGAAGACGTATGCGCTTGCCTATTCGGACCGCGTGGCGCTCCTCGTCGCGCCGATCATGCGCATCGTCATCATCGTCATGAATCCGATCACCGTGGCGATCGAATACATCGTGCGCATGTTCCTCAAGATGACGCCGAGCAAGCTCGACGATGAAGCCAACATCCTCGCCGCCCACGAGGAGATCCGCGGCACCATCGAGCTGCAGAAGATCGAAGGCTCGGTGGCTCGTCACGACGCCGACATGCTCGGCGGCGTGCTCGACCTGCGCGATTTGCAGGTGGCAGACATCATGGTGCACCGGACCAAGATGGAGATGATCAACGCCGACGATCCGCCGCAGCAGATCGTTGACGAGCTGTTGGCCAGCCAATACACGCGCGTGCCGATCTGGAAGGACGATCCGGAAAACATCGTCGGCGTGCTGCACACGAAGGATTTGTTCTCCGCGCTCGGCCGCGCCGGTTGGGACGTGACCAAGCTCGACATCATGAGCTTTTCCGTCGAGCCGTGGTTCGTGCCCGACACGACGCCGCTGAAGGGCCAGCTCAATCAGTTTCTCAAGCGCAAGGCACAGATGGCGCTGGTCGTCGACGAGTACGGCGAGGTTCAGGGACTGATCACGCTGGAGGACATCCTCGAGGAGATCGTCGGCCAGATCGCCGATGAGCACGACACGCAGGAAGCGGCGATCCGCGTGCAAGCCGACGGCACGGTCAACGTCGACGGCACGGTGGCCGTGCGCGATCTCAACCGGCAGATGAACTGGAATCTCCCGGATGAAGAGGCAACGACCGTTGCCGGTCTCGTCATTCACGAGGCGCAGACGATCCCCGAACCCGGCCAGGTTTTCACGTTCTACGGGTACCGCTTCGAGATCCTGCGCAAGACGCGCAACAAAATCACTGCGCTGCGCATAAGTCCCGCCTCCGCGATCGCTGCACGCGCTGCGCGCGCCGCGAGTTCGGGCTCGCCTGCCGCGTAGGGAGTAGCAAAATTGTCGTTCAGGTTAGGTTCAGGCGCCGGACGCGAACCTGTGCGTGGATCTGGTCAGGAGGATCCAAGTGCGTGCGCTACCGAACCGCAAAAATGCAGGCGGTGGCGTATTGGAAATAGAAAAAGGAGCTAACATGTCTCGATTCCTCCCCCTCGCTACCATCGCCGCCGGCGCCCTCGCCTGCGTCATGGCTGTGGGTAGCGCCCAGGCTGCTCCGGCCTCCGGCAACATTCTCGGCAAGCTGACGACTGCAAGCGAAGCTGGCACGTCTATCGAGAAGGCCGGCTACCGCCATCATCGCAAGTGGTGGAAGAAGCGCTACTACAAGCGTCACCGTCACCATCATCGCCATCACCGCCGCTGGCACTAATCGCCCGCGGACGCCGATAGGTTTTGGTGTCTCAAGTCTCGCCTTCGCAACAGCGGAGGCGAGATTTTTTATGGCTCAAGTAGGTTCGCCAGGCGCCAGCGCCTTGATCGCCAGCGCGTGCACACCATCTCTCAGCTCTTCCTGCACCACATCATTGACGATCCGGTGACGCGCGACGCGCGACTTGCCTATGAAGTTGTCGGAAACGATAAGCAGGCGGAAGTGGCTCTCGCCCGTCCCGGGCGATGAGCTGTGACCCGCATGCAGGTGCGAACTCATTGACCAAGTCGAGGCGTGTGGGATTGAGTGCGATCATCAGCTTCTCGCGCATGCGTGAATGCAAGCTCATTAAGGGTCGCCTCATCGGGGTGTGAAATAGTGGCAACTCGGTCGACGATTTGCGCAAGCAAATTGATCGGCTTGTGTGGGGCCTGAGGGCGGATCATACTTCACGCACATGAAGCTGAACTCCAAATACTTCGACAGCATCCGCGTCGCGTCCAAGCGCGAACGGGCAGAGCCTACGCGCGAAGAGCGCCTGCCGCGCTGCCAGTGGAAGGGCTGCAAGTCGGCGGCCGACCATCGTGCGCCGCGCGGCCGTGGCCAGGACGGCCAATATTATCTGTTTTGCCTTGAGCACGTCCGCCAGTACAACGCGGAGTACAACTACTTCGACGGCATGAACGACAGCCAAGTGCAGGACTTCCAGAAGGATGCGCTGACGGGGCACCGTCCGACCTGGAAAGTGGGCGTCAACGCCAAGGCCCCGGGCGTCGCGCCCCCGCAACCGCCACCGGTCGTGGGCGCCGCCGCCTTCCGTACGCTCGATCCGCACGCCTTCTTTGCGCGGCGTGCCAAGGCGGCGCGCGAGCAGCCGGCCGAGAGCCGACGCCAGCTGAAGCCGCTTGAGAAGAAGAGCTTCCAGACGCTCAACCTATCGAGCGAGGCGACGAAGATCGAGATCAAGGCGCGCTTTAAGGAGCTCGTAAAGGTTTACCATCCTGACGCGAATGGTGGGGACGCGCGCTCCGGCGATAAGTTGCGCGAAATAATCCAAGCCTATAACTTTCTGAAGCAAGCGGGCCTCGTCTGAAATCCGGCATTGCCGCCGCGCCGATTTCTCCGCCCGTGTCCACTCTCCGAGGATCCCGCGATAATGCGTGTGCAAACCCAGTCGGGTGCCGAAGGCAAGCCGGCTAATCTTCCCGACATGAAGCTCTCGGTGCGGCAGGTGTTCGGTATCGATACCGACCTCGAGGTGCCGGCTTTTTCCAAGAGCGATGAGCACGTTCCCGAGCTCGATCCCGACTATTTGTTCAATCGCGAGGTGACCCTCGCCATCCTTGCCGGCTTCAAGCACAACCGGCGCGTGATGATTCAGGGCTATCACGGAACTGGCAAGTCGACGCACATCGAGCAGGTCGCGGCGCGCCTCAACTGGCCGTGCATTCGCGTCAACCTCGACAGCCACGTCAGCCGCATCGATCTCGTCGGCAAGGACGCCATCGTGCTGAAGGACGGGATGCAGGTAACGGAGTTCCGCGAGGGCATTTTGCCTTACGCTCTGCAGTCCAACACGGCGCTGGTGTTCGACGAGTACGACGCCGGCCGCCCCGACGTGATGTTCGTCATCCAGCGCGTGCTCGAAGTGTCGGGCAAGCTGACGCTGCTCGATCAGTCGAAGGTGATCCGCCCGCATCCGGCATTTCGCCTGTTCGCGACGACAAACACCATCGGCCTCGGCGATACGTCGGGGCTCTATCACGGCACGCAGCAGATCAACCAGGGCCAGATGGACCGCTGGTCGGTCGTCGCCACGCTCAACTATCTGCCGCATGACGACGAGGCGAAGATCGTGCTGTCGAAGGTGAAGTCGTTCGCCAAGAC
This sequence comes from uncultured Alphaproteobacteria bacterium, assembly GCA_963722495.1. GTDB lineage: Bacteria > Pseudomonadota > Alphaproteobacteria > Rhizobiales > Hyphomicrobiaceae > Hyphomicrobium_A. The sequence continues at coordinate 362,526 of CAVRND010000011.1, forward strand.
GGAAGCCAAACGCAAGCTCGTCTCGCACATGGTGCGCGTCGCCGACCTAACCCGCAACGCCTTCATCAACGGCGACCTGTCGACGGTGATGAGCCCACGCACGGTCATCATGTGGGCGGAAAACGCCGAAGTGTTCGGCGATATCGGCTTTGCCTTCCGCCTCACCTTCCTCAACAAGTGCGACGAGCTCGAACGTCCGTTGGTGGCCGAGTTCTATCAGCGCAGCTTTGGCGAGGAGCTGCCCGAGAGCGCGGCCAACGTCGTGCTGAGCTAGTGTGATGATCGAGAAATTCGCCATACTCAGCGGCAAGGAATCGAGCGAATTTCTCGATCTAAATCACACTAGCAAGTCCATGTTTCTAGTGTCCTTTATGATTCCGAAGTTCGCTCCCGAGACCAGCCGCGAGTTCCGGCGAACTTCGGAATCGGGACACTAGCCGCCATGTCGAGCGGGCCGAGACGCAAGGAAGCGCCAACCGAGCCGCTGAAGCGGGCCATCGGATTTTGCGTGCGCGCCATTGCCGGCCACTCCGACCTCGACGTCGGCTTTGCAGCCGGGACACCTGAGTATTCGACCGGGCACGTGCAACTGCCCGAGCCCTCGCGCGTGCCCTCGCCGCGCGAGATCGCCGTCATCCGCGGCTGGGCCGACAGCTTCGCGCTGACGGCGGGCTGCCACGACGTGCGCGTTCACAACAAGCTTGCCCCCACCGCTGGCCCCGCCCGTCTCGTGTTCGAGGCAGCAGAGCGGGCGCGCGTCGAGGCGCTCGGGGCCAATCGCATGCCTGGGATGGCGCGCAATCTCACGGCACGCATCGAGGATCAGTATGCACATGGCCGCTACGCTCAGGTGAAGACGCGTGCCGACGCGCCGCTGGAGGACGCTGTCGCGCTGATCATCCGCGAGCGGCTTACCGGCTTACCGCCGCCGGCCAGCGCCAAGGCGTTGGTCGATGTGTGGCGCGACTCGATCGAGAAGCGCGGCGCGAAGGTGTTGAAGCGTCTCGACAGCCTGGCCGAGGACCAGGAGAGTTTCGGCCGCCTGATGCGCGATCTGTTACGCGCACTCGAGCTCACCGAGGACAGCGTGCAGGCCGACCGCTCGGAGAACGAGAGCGACGAAGACGATAAGGATGAAGGCAGCGACGGCGACACCGAAACCGCCGAGGACGGAGAAGACGGTAGCGATCAGCAGCGCGAAGAAGGCCAGGCCGAGGGCGATACCAACGAGGCGCAGGAGGCGTCCGAGACGCCGAGCGCCGACGATCTGGAAAGCATGCTCGACGACCTCGAGCAGTTCGACACGCCCGAGCCGTGGCGGCCCAATACCTCGGTCCTCGATAACCCCGAAGCCTTTGGCTACAAGGTTTTTACGCGCGAGTTCGATGAGGAGGTCAGTGCCGATCAGCTCTCCTCGCCCGAGGAGCTGGAGCGCTTGCGTGCCTACCTCGACCGCGAGCTGCGCGCCCTGTCGAGCGCGGTCGCCCGCCTCGCCAACCGGCTGCAGCGCCGCCTTCTCGCACAACAGAGCCGCGCCTGGGACTTCGACCTGGAAGAAGGCACGCTCGACGCAGCGCGGCTGCCGCGCGTCATCATCGATCCCATGCACGCGCTGACGTTCAAGCGCGAGCGGGACACGGACTTCCGCGACACGGTGGTCACGCTACTGTTAGACAACTCGGGCTCCATGCGCGGCCGGCCGATCATGGTGGCCGCTTGCTGTGCCGACCTGCTGGCGCGGACCCTGGAGCGCTGCGGCGTGAAAGTAGAAATACTCGGGTTCACGACGAGGGCCTGGAAAGGCGGCCAAGCGCGCGAGCAATGGCTCGCCGCCGGCAAGCCCCAGTCGCCGGGCCGTCTCAACGACCTGCGCCATATCGTCTACAAGACGGCGGACGCGCCCTGGCGGCGCGCCAAGCGCTCGCTCGCCCTGATGATGCGTGAGGGTCTGTTGAAGGAGAACATCGACGGAGAGGCGCTCGCCTGGGCCCATCGCCGATTGCTGGCGCGGCCCGAGCAGCGCCGCATTCTGATGATGATTTCCGACGGCGCGCCGGTCGATGACTCGACGCTCTCCGTCAACTCGGGCAGCTACCTGGAGCAACATTTGCGGCAAGTGATCGATGAGATCGAGACGCGCTCGCCCGTGGAGCTGATCGCCATCGGCATCGGCCATGACGTGACGCGCTACTACCGGCGCGCCGTGACGATTACCGACCCCAGCGAGCTGGCCGGTGCCATGACCGATAAGCTGGTGGAGCTGTTCGAGGAGAAGGCGAGCGCGCAGCCGCCGCGCCGCGGAGCGCGCCCGCGCCGGAGGCACGTGCATTGATCCTGCGCGCACTCGTTGCCAATCACCGCGGCCGTCGGCTGCGGTTTCCGGTCGGCGTCGCCGTGGTCCTCGCCGCTGGCGCGGGTATCGCATTCGGCGGCTCCAAGCCGTCGACCGCCGACCTACAGACCGGGCCCATCACCGTCGAAGCGCGACCCCTCGCCGGCTTCGACCGTCTGAAACGCGACGAGACTCGCTTCGGCAAGCTGAACTGGCGCGGCGGCCTCGTGCTCACCTCTCCGTCGGAGTTTTTCGGCGGCTGGTCGGGCCTCGCCATCGATCCGGACGGCAAGGGCTTCTTCGCCGTCTCTGATGCCGGCATCTGGATGTCGGGCAACTTCACGCGCGACGACAAGGGCGCTCCCGCCGGCATGACGGGCGTGCGCCTCGGCGCCATTCAGTCGAAGGACGGCGATCCCTTGTCGCGCAAGAACGACCGCGATGCGGAAGGCCTAGCTCTGGCGAAAGGCACTACGCAAAACGGCTCCGCCTACATCTCATTCGAACGCAAGCACCGTATCGCGCGCTACGACATCGACGGCGGCGCCCTGTCACCGTCGAGGGGCAAAGTCGATCTGCCGAAGTCGGCGAGCAAGATGTCGAAGAACGGCGGCTTCGAAGCGATCGCGGTGCTGCAAGGCGGTCGGTACAAAGGCAAGCTCGTCGCCTTCTCGGAGACGATGCGCGACGACGACGGCAATCACATCGGCTGGATCTGGGAAGACGAGGACCGGCCGCGCAAGTTCTATGTCACCAACGACGGCGACTACGACGTCACCGATGCGGCCCCGCTGCCCGACGGCGGCTTGCTGGTGCTGGAACGCAGGTTCCGCTGGAGCGAAGGCGTCCGCATGCGCCTGCGGCTGATCCATTCGGCGCAGCTGCGCCCGCGCCAGGTCATCGACGCCGACATCCTCGTGGCGGCGGACGGCAGTCGTGAGATCGACAATATGGAAGGGCTGGCGGCGCACGTGGCGCCGAACGGCGAGACCATCGTGACGATGATCTCGGACGACAACTTCAATCACCGCCTGCAGCGGACGATCCTGCTGCAGTTTGCGATCAGCGCCGGTGATCTGGCGGAGTCGGGCGGCGGCTCGAAGGCCGATCAGCCTTAGGGGCGGGCCGCTTAAGCGGCGCCGGCGCCCTTGGCGAGCTTCTTGATCTCGCGCTTCATCTTCAGGCAGCGCTCGGAAAGATCCTCATCGCCTGCCTTGAGCAAGAACGCATCGAGGCCGCCACGGTGCTCCACCGTCTTCAAGGCGTGTGCGCTGACGCGCAGACGGAACTTGCGGCCGAGCGCGTCGCTGATCAGCGTCACGTCGCACAGGTTGGGGCGGAACTTCCGCTTCGTTGCGTTCTCGGCGTGGCTCCTCAGCTGCCCGGAAAGGGGCAGCTTGCCGGTCAGCTCACATTGCCTCGTCATCGTAAAGCTCCTTCGCCACCGCTCCCGTGCGGCGGGCGTCGTGCAAGGGATTGCGGGAAACAAAATGTCCCCACCGGCCGGGCCGGAGGGGGATTTGGCGGTGTCTATGCCCGAGGCCCCTCATTCCGTCAAGGTATTGGAGAAGCGATTTCGAGGGGTGCTGCGGTCGCCTGAACCCCCGCGAGTGCCGGGGTAGGGGCCTTAGAATAGACGTAAAACCGCACTACCCGCACATTAGAGCGGGAGTCCTTTCGGGGCATTGGGGCATCATGACTTACCGGTTTGGGGAGGCGGCCAGGCGGCGGCTTGCAGCGCTTATTCCGGTTGCGCTGATCCTCACCTTTGCCGCGCCCGCCGCCTTGGCTCAGCGTGCGGGTCCACTGCCCGCGACGGTCGATGCCACCTATCGCATCAACTTCACTGCGCTCGGCGATATTGGGCACTTCCACTTTATTTCGAACATCAATGGCGAGACCTATAACCTTTCGGCCGATGCCAGGGTCAACACCGCGATCTTCGAGTATGACGCAGGCATGGGCAGCCGCGGAACGCTCGCTGCGGGCAAGACGAAGCCCGCCGGTCACAACTTCAGCTATCGGCAAAAGACGCTTCTGAAAAAGAAGAAAAAGGGCGCGCTCACCATGGCCTTCGACGGGGCGGCCGTGACCAACGTGTCGTTCGTGCCGCCGTATTCTCCATCAACGAAGGCCATTCCTGTCACGCAGGACCAGCTCAAGAGCGTGCTCGACCCGTTGAGCGGCGTCATGACCCTGTCGCTGGTCAAGGCGTCTGATCCTTGCGTGCAGAAGCTGCCGATCTATGACGGCAAACAACGCTTCGACATCGTTTTCGCCCCGCTCCGCCGAGCCGGAGCCGACCACGTCTGCGCCGTCCGCATGGTGCCGATCTCCGGTCACAAGCCTGGCGAGGGGGGCGCCTCCGTCATCAAGGGCACCATCGAGCTCGTGCTGCGCCCGGTCCCGAAGGGCAATGTCGTCATCCCCTACAAGATCACCGTCCCGACCACCGTCGGCACCGCCACGCTGACGACCGAGCGGATCGACATCACCATGCCGGACCAGCAGCGCATCGCGCTACGCCGATAAGCAAGCGGACAACTGCCCTCGAGCAATCGCCAGCGGGCGCGGAGACGACTACAATACGCGCCGGTTTCGCGGGCACTCCACGGCAATCATGCCCTTGATCTCGGCGAACGTCTCTGCAATGCCATTGCGAGAGATATTAGGAGTTCAGATGGGCAGTGACCTTGAAACGCGCATCCGCCATGTCACGGCGGTGCTCGGGCCCACCAATACCGGCAAGACGCATCTAGCCATCGAGCGCATGCTCGGCCACGAGAGCGGCATGATCGGCCTGCCGCTGCGTCTGCTCGCGCGCGAGGTCTATGACAAGATCGCGGCCCGCGTCGGCGCCGACAAGGTCGCGTTGATCACGGGCGAGGAAAAAATCAAGCCCGAGCGGGCGCGCTATTGGGTGTGCACCGTCGAGGCCATGCCGCGCGACGTCGATGTGGATTTCCTGGCCATCGACGAGATCCAGCTCGCCGCCGACCCCGAGCGCGGCCACGTCTTCACCGACCGACTGCTGCACGCACGCGGACGCTCCGAGACGCTGCTGCTCGGAGCGCAGACGATGCGCGAGGCGATTGCCGATCTCATCCCCGGGGCCAACTTTATCTCGCGGCCTCGGCTGTCGAAGCTCACCTACGCCGGCCAGAAGAAAATCACGCGGTTGCCGAAGCGTACGGCCATCGTCGCCTTCTCGGCCGCTGAAGTCTATGCGGTCGCTGAACTCGTTCGGCGACAGAGTGGCGGCGCCGCTGTCGTCCTCGGCGCGTTGTCGCCGCGCACCCGCAACGCGCAGGTCGCGCTGTATCAGTCCGGAGACGTCGATTACCTCGTGGCCACCGATGCCATCGGCATGGGTCTCAACCTCGACGTGGATCACGTTGCATTCTCAGCGACGCGCAAGTTCGATGGGCAGAACCATCGCAATCTGACGCCTTCGGAGCTGAGCCAGATTGCCGGTCGCGCCGGCCGCCACATGAACGACGGCACTTTCGGCGTCACCGGCTCGGCCGATCCATTTGATTCCGACACCATCGAGCGGCTTGAGACGCACAACTTCGACAGCGTTCGCACGCTGCAATGGCGCAATCGTACCCTGGATTTCTCGACCCTCGAAGGTTTGCGGCACTCGCTGCGCGACCTGCCCAATCTCGTCCGTCTGGCGCGTGCCCGCATGACCGACGACGTCGAGGCGTTGGAGGCCGTCAGCGGTGATCCTGAGGTGGTGGCCATGGCCATCGCGCCCGCCGCCGTCGTAAAGCTTTGGGAAGTGTGCCAGATCCCCGACTATCGGAAGATCTCGGGACAGAACCACTCCGAGCTGGTGGCGACGATCTACAAGTCCCTGATGGGACCGGATGAGCGCATCTCCGAAGATTGGTTCGCCAAGCAAGTGGCTTTTGCCGATCGTACCGACGGCGATATCGACACGCTCGCCAACCGCATCGCGCACATCCGTACCTGGACGTTCGTGTCGAACCGCGCCGACTGGCTGGGGGATCCGGCCCACTGGCAAGCGCGCACGCGCGAGATCGAGGACCGGCTGTCGGACGCACTGCACGAGCAGCTGACGCAACGCTTCGTGGACCGCCGCACCAGCGCACTGATGAAGGGCATGCGAGACAAAGACGAGCTGCACGCTGAATTCGCCGCTGACGGCGCCATTCACGTGGAAAACCATTTCGTTGGACGCCTGAAGGGCTTCTGCTTCCAGCTCGATCCAGGCGCCGAAGGCATACACGGCAAGGCGACGCGCAGCGCCGCGGCGCAGGTGCTGGCGCGCGAGCTTGGCATGCGGGCACGCCGTGTCGCCGCCGCGCAGCCCGATGCGCTGACGCTCAATCGCCGCGGCCGTATCCTGTGGCGTGACGAAGAGATCGCACAGATCGAAGCCACCGACGATCCGTTGAAGCCGACGATATCGCTGTTGGTCGATGAGCATCTGTCCGGCCCCGACCGCGAGAAGGTGCAGGCCAGGCTCGAAGGCTGGCTGACGCAGACGATCGGCGAGAAGCTCAAGCCGCTGGTCGAGATCAGCAAGGCAGAGGATATCGCCGGCCTTGCACGCGGCATCGCCTTCCGCCTGCGCGAAAGCCTCGGCGTCTTGCGCCGCGAGACGGTGGCCGAGGAGATCAAGTCGCTCGACCAGAATTCGCGCGCACAGCTGCGCAAGTACGGCGTGCGCTTCGGCGCGTTCAACATCTACTTCCCGGTGCTGCTGAAGCCGGCTGCGGCGGAGCTGATCTTGACGCTGTGGTCGTTGAAGAACGCCGGCGCCAATGGGCTGTCGGTCGATGCGCTGCCGGATCCGCCGCGCGCCGGCCTCACCTCGTTCACCCCCGATCCGGCATGCCCGGAAGCCTTCTATCGCGCCTACGGCTATCATGTGTGCGGACCGCGGGCAGTGCGCCTCGACATGCTCGAGCGGCTCGCCGATCTGATCCGTCCCTTGCTGGGCTGGCGCGGGACCAACGGCGCCACGCCGCCGAGGGGTGCCACGGGCGACGGCGGCTTCACGGTGATCCCGGAGATGATGTCGTTGCTCGGCTGCTCGCCTGACGAGCTGAGCGGCGTGCTGAAGGCGCTTGGCTTCCGGCTCGACCGCCGCCCGATCAAGACGGAAGTGGTGGCGCCGGCCGTTGCCGCGGAAGCATCAGTCGCCGCCAATGGCGAAGCCCCGGCGGTTGCCGAAGCCGCTGCTGCTGAGGCTCCATCCGAAACGCCTGTTGCCGAAGCCGTTGCTGCCGAGGGTCCAGCCGAAACGCCTGCTGCCGATACAGCACCGGCGGAACCGCCGGCCCCGGCGGCTGCCGAGGCGGTCGCCGTCAGCGAAGACGTTGCCGCGGCGGCACCGGCTGAGCAGAAGTTCGAAGACATCTGGCGTCCGCGCCGGCATCCGCGCGGCGAACGCCGCCCGGAACGTGGGCAGCGCAATCGCCATCGTGGCGGAGACCGCGCGCCGGCCGGTGCCGCCGCGCCAGCTCAGCCCGATGCCGTTCCCGCCGCCGCTGTCGCAACACCAAGCGATGCAGCTCCTGCGCAGCCGCAGCGTGAGCCGCGGCCCGAACGCAAAGACGATCGGCGACCGCAGGGCAAGGGTGGCGATCGCGGCGGACGCGAGCGAAGCCGTGACGCGGCACCTTCGCAGCATCGGCGCGGCCAGCAGGGCGAGCGCCACCGGCGTGACGACCATCGCAAGGATGATCGCCGCAAGGCGGAGGTGCACACCGCCGCCCCGCCACGTCGCGGCGGCATCGATCCCGACTCTCCGTTCGCGGCTCTGGGTGCCCTGCGCGACGAACTCGCCAAGCGCGGCAAGGAAACGAGCACTTGAGCGCCCGCGAGGCAGACGAGGCGCAGATCGACGCCCGGCACGCAGCGCCTCGACAAGTGGTTATGGTTTGCGCGCTTCGTGAAGACGCGCACCTTGGCGGCGGCGATTGTTGCCGCCGGCAAGGTTCGGCTCAACCGGACTCGCATCGATAAGCCGGCGCAAACGGTGCGGGCGGGTGATGTCTTGACCCTCAACCTCAACCGGCGCATCACGGTCATACGAGTTCTGGGGATTGCCGAGCGGCGGGGCCCTTCTGCCGCGGCGCTGGCGCTCTATGAGGAATTGACAGCCGACGGCGATGTCATCAAACCTCAGCCGTCATCTTCGGCGCCAGCCGCAGGATGGCAGCCGGGCGAGGTTAGGCCTGTCCGGCGGCCTGTGGGGAGCGGGCGGCCGACCAAGAAAGAGCGTCGCGACATCGACCGGATGAATGGCAAGGACCGCTGAGTTCAGCGGCTCCGCGGGGGAGCCTCGACCTACAGCCGCCGATGTGATGGAAGTAGCACCCGCTGCTCGGCGGCAACGGGAGCAAGCCGGATCCAAGCATGACCTACGTCGTCAACGAAAAATGCATAAAGTGCAAATACACCGATTGCGTCGAGGTCTGCCCGGTCGACTGTTTCTACGAGGGTGACAACATGCTCGTCATTCACCCCGACGAGTGCATCGACTGTGGGGTCTGCGAGCCGGAGTGCCCGGTCGACGCCATCAAGCCGGACACGGAGTCTGGGCTAGAAAAGTGGCTGGAACTCAACCGGAAGTTCTCCGAGAGCTGGCCGAACATTACCTCCAAGAAGGAGGCGCTGCCTGACGCCGACGCCCACAAGGACGAGGCGGGCAAGTTCGAGAAGTACTTTTCGCCTGAGCCGGGCTCTGGAGACTAGGCAGGGCGGGCCCTGCTGCCCCCTTGCGGCAAAATGCGCACCCTTTTCGCACCCTTTTCAGAATGCTTGGTATTCGGGCTCGCCTGGTAAGGGCGCCCATACCCTTCCGAGCGGCTGCCCTTCATTTTCAATGAAGTTTATGTTACGCTCCTCCGAGATGACGCTAAACGCCCGGTACAGAGTCGGAACAGGAGCGAACGAAGCGCAACCGCGTTGCCTTTCAGGCAATGATTGGGCCCTCCTGAGGTCTGAGCATCAAGCGGGTTTGATCATTTCAGAGCAAAATAACGGGTTGGCGACCGCTCCCTCTAGCGACACCGATCCACCATATCAGCTCGGAGTGGCAGCGATCACGCTGGCGCGCCGGGTAGACGCGCATAGCTGCTAGTCCGCACCCCGACGAGAAAGTGAGACGACCCCAATGGCTGAAAAGAAAAAGGCGCCTGCCGCCCGCTCGGCGAAGTCCACGGCTGCCGCCGGCAAGAAGGTTGGCCGCAAGCTGACCGCTGCGAAAAAGCCGGGTCGCTCGGAAGCGAAGCTTGTCGCGAAGAAGCCCGTTGCAAAGGCGCAGACGGCCGTAAAGGCCAAGAGCCCTGTAGCGAAGACAGCAGGAACCGCGGCGCCCGTCAAGCACGTGGCAAAGCCGGCCCCGAAGGTTGCTCATAAGGCTGTGGCCGCCAAGCCCGCAGCGCCTGCGCAGGTGCGCGCCGTGGCTGCTGCCGTGAAGCCAGCCGGCCAGAAGATCACTGCGCCGGTGCCCCAGCAGCACCAGATGACGCCCAAGGCCGTGGCCGAGAAAGCCGCTGCCGCGCGCCAGCTGATGACCGCGCAGAAGAAGCCGGTCAGTCAGCGTCACGGCTTCAAGGCCAGCGAGTTCGTCGTGTATCCGGCCCACGGCGTCGGCAAGATCGTCGGCATCGAGGAGCAGGAGATCGCCGGCATGGCGCTCGAGCTGTTCGTGATCAGCTTCGAGAAAGAGAAGCTCACGCTGCGCGTGCCCACCGGCAAGCTGGCGAGCGTCGGCATGCGCAAGCTATCCGAGGAGCCCGTCGTCAAGAAGGCGATGGAAACCCTCAAGGGCCGCGCCCGCGTCAAGCGCACAATGTGGAGCCGCCGCGCGCAGGAGTACGTCGCCAAGATCAACTCCGGTGATCTCGTTTCGATCGCTGAAGTGGTCCGCGACCTCTATCGCTCCGAAGCGCAGCCTGAGCAGTCCTACTCCGAGCGTCAGCTCTATGAGGATGCGCTCGACCGCATGGCACGTGAGATCGCGGCCGTCGAAAAGCTCGACGAGCGTGGCGCCGTGCAGCGCATCACCGACGTCCTGTCAAAGAGCGCCCGCGGTCGCCGTCTTGCCGCCGAGGCTGAGGGCGGGGACGCGGAGACCCGCGCCGCCTGATAAGGGCGGCGCATTAAAGATCGAGAGCGCCCGGTACCTTTGGTGCCGGGCGTTTCTCTTTTTCAGGCCCTGGTTGCGCGCCGTGCTCGTCGCGATCGCTGCTCGTCACGGCGCCGGCCGGTGGCGGCGAGCGCCCCGGCAGAACCTCTTCCGCGGGCGCGATCTGGCTCGGATCCTCGATGTCGATGTATGGACCGTTTCGGTACTGAATCCAGCCGCGCACCTCGACGCGCTTGCCTTCGAGTGCGGCGAGCGTCTTGGCCCAATCCGGGTTGGCGCGCAGGACGCGGGCCTCGATGCCGGCGGTGAAGTCGTTGCGCCAGTCGGCGCCAAAGTTGATGTAGGTACGCGCCTTGGTCACCGCGACCTTCGCGACGGGGCCAGCGACGATCTCGTAAGAATTACGCCGCCGCATCAGCTCGCGCGCCTGCGGCGCGGAGCGCACGGCGTAGGCGGCATTGCCCCATAGGCCGGTCCCAGCGTCACGCGCGACCCGCTCATGCGCCAGTAGCTCGCGCATGCAGGCGTAGCTGCCGGGCACACCATAGACGCGTGCATGACCGGAGGTGAGCAGTGCGCCTTGCACCCACATGCGCTCGCCGTCCCGTTCGACGAACAGATGCGCCAGCTTGCGGCCATAGCGGTCCGTTGCCCGGCCGGATGTCGCCAGCGAAACGCTGCGGCCAAGGACAAGCGCGCGCAAGGCCGCGGTCGCCTCTTCCTCGGGCAACCACGGCTGCGCGCTGGGGCTGAGATCGGGCGAGCGCGGCGCCAGAGCGCCGACGAGGCGCACCTCCTGGTGGTCGTCGAGCAGCACGGTCTCGGCATCGATCACGCGCATGACCGAGTGGGTCGGCCCGGCCTCCAGTGTGCAGGAGGGCGGCGCGCCGGCTTTCTCCTGTGCAATCGCGGCTGCAGCAGTCAGCGTCCCCGCAAATACGATTGCGGTGGCCGTCGCCGATAGGTGCCGTTTGCAGAAGCCCATAGTCCCCGTGCCCCTGTCAGAGCATAGGGGCAACGGGCGAGGAAATCTCATCTAGAACAGCCCGGACGCGTGCACCTCGAACTGCAAGCCGCTCCAGATCGCTGGGTCGGTCGCCAGAAGCGCCCAGAGATCGGCGCCGCTGCCGTAGAGGTGGGCGTAGTCTGCCGACGCGTCGATGGCGCGCAGTGCGAGTTCCTCACGCGTCCAGGCTGGCGCATGGTCGAATACGAGGCGGTCGATGCCGGCGCCAGGCGCTGCGAAGAATCCGCTGACCGTCACGGACCCGCCACCGGGCAGCATAAGCAGGAGATCAGCATCGCCGGCCCGGAACACGCCGACATCCTCTGGGGCGATGCCGCCGGCAAGCACGAGTTCGTCCGCATTGCCAGCGCTATCGACGATCACGTCCCTTCCGTCGCCAGGTAGATAGACATACCCATCGCTGCCGGCCCCACCGACAAGCGTGTCGTCGCCTGCGCCGCCGTAGAGCGTGTCTTCGCCCGCGCTCGCCAACGATGACCTCGTCGGCGTCGCTTCCCACCAAGCGCTCGCCGGACCCGCCACCGGCATCGAGCAGGCTTGCCGCGTGCATCTCACCTCCGTTCAAGGAGCTGACGGGTTGCTTGACCCGGTTGTCCTCCAAGAGGTCGAGGCCTTCGCCGAGCACGATGCGATCGGTCTTGGCGTTCCATTGGATGCGCTCGACCGAGTACAGGTGGTCGATGCCGGCGTCCGATACGGCGATGAAATTCGGCACCTTGTGCGCGATCCAGTGGCGATTGAAGGTGATGGTCACCTCGCCGGCGCCCGAGTAATCGATGACGTCGGTGCCGTCGGAGGCGTAGTCCATCTGCGGCTGTCCGCCGTGGACGATGTTGAATCCCGGCGACCAGCGAAAGACATCGTCGCCGCTGCCACCGTAGAATTTCTCGGTCTGCCGCCGTGCCGTGCTGCCTTCGAACGAATCCGCCCCGCCTCCGCCGAGCAGCGTCGTAAACCCGTGCTCGATGCGCATCCGATCATCGGCCCCGGTGCCAAGCAGCGTCGTCATTCCCGGTGACAGATGCATGCCGTACGGCAGCTGCTGTGTCGGATCGAGGCCGCAGTAGTGGATCAGCGATGCGATGGCCGAGGAGGAATTGATCGTCGGCACCGGAGAGCCGGGCAGCCCGAAAGCGATGTAGGGGAAGTCCTCCGCCTCGATGTCGCGCGCGTAGCTCGACATCGTCTCCCAGGCGCCGAACGCGTCACCGTCGAAAGGCAGCGCGCGGCTGCCGCGGTGCTCGGGCGTGCCGATCTTGCTCGTCAGTTCGGCGCGTGCGGCGAGGTTGGCGATGGATAGCGTTGTGCGGCCGTCGGCGCCCTCGATGCCGAGAAATGTGCCGTCGCTGGTCGCGTCGCGCACACCCTCCATGACGAACCAGTCGTCCTGCTGCGACAGCCCGCTTTCGCCCGGCTCGAAAACGAGCTGCAGGTGGTCGAACCCGAGGAGACCCAGGCCATACAGCTGGACGGGCATCCACTCGATGCGCACACGCGCCACCGCCGCCCCCGTTGCCGTTGCCCAGAGCACGGTAAAGGAGGTTTATCCATATCTGCAACCGTGGATTGCATGTATTCCAAGGAACATCCGAGTCCGCCGCCCGTTTCATCGACAGCGGAAGGAGTCCCTATGACGATCGACAACCCACATCGCCCGGCTTCGTCGGGCATCGTCTACGTTCTGGCACTGATCGCGCTTGTCGCGGTCATCGTGATCGCGGCCACAAGCCTTTGGCGGGCCGACAATTCCGGCACCAACGCCCTGTCGGGTGATCCGCAGGCCACGACCCCGCAGTCGCCTCAGACAGCGCCTTGAGCCCGCCGCGCGTGCGGGCCCAGTTTGGCCATTAACCGTGTTTAGGGTGGAACCAGGGATGGTCGCTACGCGTAGTATTCTTGCCACGGCGTTGTAGTTGCGCATCCGATTCCTCTTCCAGCCCGGCTCCGGCCGGGCTTTCTTTTGCGCGCTCCCCGGCGAACACTTTGATTGCCACACTCGGGCGTCGGCAGTACCTAGCCTGGGCGTCGCCGCATCCGACGGCCCCGTAGCTCAGCTGGATAGAGCACCAGATTCCTAATCTGGGGGTCGCAGGTTCAAATCCTGCCGGGGTCACCAATCTCATCCGGGCTCAGAGATCGGGCGGATGGCTGAATATTGGGCACGGCGAAGGCCCGCGGCACCAAATATCCCTGCAAAACCGTGCCCGTTTGGGTGGCATAGAAATTGCCGTTTGAGCAGCGGCTTTCGCGCGCCGAAAGCCCGCCGCATCGGGCACAGCTGCTGGCATCGGCAGCATAATCCGACGGCGAATAATTTCACGGCTGAGGCTGGCGCGTTCCCTTCCCCAGCCTTCGCTGGCGCCGGGCTCCCACGGGCTCGGCGCCGGCACCCCACGTCGAACCACCCCCGCTTTAGCCGCGGCGGCTGAAGAGTGAGCCGACGATGGCAAAGCCGATGACGATAGGTACGGCGACGAGCAGCACCGCGCCGATGGTCAGCGCGACGCTGAGGAAGATGAAGGCGAGGAAGCCGATCGCCGCGACCGCGCCCAGCACCACAGCGAGCGCCATCAGCCACGCGCGCCAGCCCGATACGACGGTGGTCTGGCCGTTTTTCTCAACGACAAGCATGGCATCGCCTCCGCGCTGTGGATCGCCGATCCTGAAGCACGCATCGTCTTGATCCTGACCTGCCCGTCAAGGCCTGAGGCGAAAACGCAGAGCACCCTAGGCCTCGGCGGCCGCGGTCTGATTGTTGGCGCCCCATAGCAGCGCAACGCCGATCAGCGCCGAGATGATCGAGGCGGCGAAGACGGCGATCTTGGCGGCGGCGAAGTCGCCGGCGTTGGGCAAGCGCCTGTCCGGCGATGAACAGCGACATCGTGAAGCCGATGCCGGCCAGGGCGCCGGCGCCGGCCAGCTGACGCCAGGAGTATTCGGCCGGCTTCACTGCGGCGCCGAGCTTCACCGCAAGAACCGAAGCGCCGACGAGGCCCAGCGGCTTGCCGATGACGAGACCGGCGGCGATGGCCGCCATCAGCAACTCGCGCCCGGAGAACACATCGGTCGCCAGCACGACGCCGGCGTTGGCCAGCGCGAACAGCGGCAGCACGATGTAGCTCGAGCGCGCGCCGGCGTGGCGCAGCAGGCGGTCGGCGGGCGATTCGATGCGATCGTGGATGGCGTCGAGCGCGTCGAGCGTCGGCTGCGAAGGCCCGTGCCGCAGCACTTCGTCGCCGTGGCGCGCTTCCATGGAAAGGATGGTGTTCACCTGGCTCATCAGCGCGTTGAGGTTCGGCGGCGGACGCGTCGGGATGAACAGCGCGAGAATGACGCCGCCAAGCGTCGCGTGCAGGCCGCTGGCATAGACGCACGCCCACAGCGCGATGCCGAGCAGCAGGTATGGCTGCACGCGGTAGACGTGCGAGCGGTTGAGCAGCGCCAAGGCGCCGATCAGCGCGGCGGCAGCGGCGAGATATTCGAGGTGCAGGTTATGGGAATAGAACACCGCCACGACGGCGATGGCGCCGATGTCGTCGACGATCGCCGCGGCGGTGAGGAAGATGCGCAGCTCCACCGGCACGCGGCTGCCCATCATGACGATCAGCGCGACGGCGAAGGCGGTGTCCGTCGCCATGGGGATGCCCCAGCCATGCGCCCAGTCGCCCGGCGGGATGATCAGCGCATAGATCAGCGCCGGCACGGCCATGCCGCCGATGGCGGCCGCGATCGGCAGCGCCGCCGAGCGCCGGCTGGCGAGATGCCCGACGGTGAACTCGCGCTTGATCTCCAGGCCGACGACGAGGAAGAAGATGGTCAGCAGCCCGTCGTTGACCCAATGGCGCAGCGACATCCTGAAGTCGAAGCCGCCGAACGAGAGTCCGGCGTACTGCTCCCAGAAGTCTCTCGAATCCTGGACCCAGGCCAGTGTTGGTGAGCGACACCGCCAGCAGCGTGGCGAGCAGCAGCAGAACGCCGGCGGACGGACCCCAGCTGGCGAAGTCGAGCGCGGCGGAGCGCACGCGATGGCCGAGCGTGCCGAGCATGGCGTCGGAGAACGAGCTCTCGTCCCACGGGCCGTCGTAGCGGCGGCTGTTGATGAAGAACGTCGGCGTGAACATCACGCCGCTCGCCCGCGCGCTCGTCTCGTCGGCGGTAACGCGGGCTTGCGCCTCGCGGGCGCTCTCGCTGGCGCCGTCGATGTCGTCGAGGGGAACGCCGAGCTCCTCGGCGACGGCTGCGATGTCGTCTTCGGTGAGTATCTCCGAGCGGCTCATCAACGCGACGTGAGCGTCCCAGAACTTGTCTGCATCCTTGGCGCGCTCGACGAGGATCGCGGCGCGGCGGGCGAGGCCGTCGTCGCGTATCGGACGATGGCGAAAGACATAGCGCAGCCGCTCGCCGAACTTGTCGCGGACTTCGGCGATGCGCTCGTTGGCGGCGCGGCAATGGGAGCAGGCGTAGCTGCCGTATTCGACCAGCGTGATCGGCGCCGTCTCGGATCCAAGCGCGTGATCCTCTGGCCCCACGCGCCGGTCGAGTCTATTGCGGTTGCGTCCGTCGGTGCTCGTCACCCGATTGCCTCTCGTGTCACCCTGACTTCGTCAAAGGGTCGATAACACAAAAGGTCCGCATGCCAAGGCCTCGGGGCATTGGCTGCGGCTTCGCAGCACGCAGAGGTGCGTACCCCTGCGCGGGTTGAGGTGCGCGGTGCACTGTGAGACGTTGCCGGCCCATATGGCGGCTGCTTCACACCAAGGTTGCGATGATCGATCTCTACTACTGGACCACTCCCAACGGGCACAAGATCACGATCTTCCTCGAGGAGGCGCACGTCCCCTATCGCCTGCTTCCGGTCAACATCGGCACGGGCGAGCAGTTCAAGCCGGAGTTCCTGCGGCATGCGCCGAACAACCGCATCCCGCCATCGTCGATGACGAGCCGGCGGACGGCGGCGAGCCCATCAGCATCTTCGAGTCCGGTGCCATCCTGCAGTACCTCGGCGAGAAGTCCGGTCGCTTCCTGCCGTCTGATTTACGCGGGCGTTTCGAGGTGATGCAGTGGCTGTTCTGGCAGATGGCCGGGCTCGGGCCCATGGCCGGACAGAACCACCACTTCTCACAGTACGCGCCGGAGCGCATTCCGTACGCGACCGAGCGCTACGTGAAGGAGACCAACCGGCTCTACGGCGTGCTGGATCGGCGCCTTGCCGACCGCGAGTTCGTTGCCGGCGAATACTCGATCGCCGACATGGCCTGCTACCCATGGACCGTGTCGCATGAGCGGCAGGGCCAGAACCTTGCCGACTTCCCGCACCTCCAGCGCTGGTTCGCCGCCATCGCCGCGCGGCCGGCGGTGAAGCGGGCCTACGAGCTGGCGAAAAAGGTCAACGAGGAGACGACGATGTCAGAGGAGGCGAAGAAGATCCTCTTCGGCCAGACTGCTTCGACGGGCGTTAAGTGATCTGGGGAACGCTACTCCGCGGCGGGGGGCGGGCTCGAGAGCATGCCATCGAGCAGCACCCTCATCGCCTCGAAGTCGAACGGTTTGCCTAGCAGCGGCGCCTGCTTGAACTTCTCGGGCATGCTGTGCGCGTCCCGGCCGGTGATGAAGGCGACCGCCACCCCTTTGGCCAGAAGCGCCTCGGCAAGCGAAAAGCTGTCGCCAGACCCTAGCGTTACATCTAGAAGGGCAGCGTCGAGTGGCCTTAGGTCGGCGATCTGCAGGGCCTCGGGGGCATTGTTGACGGGACCCGCAACCTCGTACTCCAGCTCCAGGAGCCAGTCGGCGATCATCGAGGCGATCAGCGGCTCGTCGTCCACGACAAGGATACGGCGTCCAGTATACATTTGCTCCCCGGGTCGGCTGTTTTGCGCAGGTCTGATCGCTGAATAGCTAAGCTTATTTGTGCGCTGGAGAAAGATGTGTCCGCCGAAAGCTCGTACCGCAAACTGCTCGGCGTCATCGCCCCTGCATCAGACGAGACTTACGGCAGACGGTTACTTATCCTCTCGCGCCTATCGTATGCCCTGCTTCTGCTCGCGGCCGTCGCGGCCATTGTCATGGCCTTCCGATCGGCCGACGCGGAGTCCTGGGTGAAGCATTCGATCGCCGTGCGTTCCGACGCGCGGCAGCTCAGCGCCTCGCTGCAGGACGCCATCATTCGCGAACGCGGCCATTTGCTCACCAACGATGAGCGCTATCTCGGCGGCTTCCATCAGGCCATCGCGTCGACCAACACTCACCTCGATGCCTTGCAGCAGCTTGTTGCGGACAATCCCGAGCAAGTGCAGCGCATTGCCGTCCTCCGCGGACCCGTCACGAGCCTCAAAGAAACCCTGCAAGAGACGGTGGAGCTGGTGCGCACTGGGCAGCGCGAGAAGGCGCTCGATGTCGTTCGCTCCAACCGCGTGCTCGACTTGGCCGATACGATCAATGCCGGCTTGGGCGGATTCATCGGCGCCGAGCAGCGCCTGCTCGATAACCGCCAGGCCAGCGCCAAATGGCTGCAGAACATGTTGCTGCTCGTCATCGCCGTCAGTCTTCTGGTGGCCGGTGCAATGTCGATGGTGCTCGAAGGAGCGACCCGGCATTTCGTGCGCAACCTTCGAGCGCGTACCGACGACCTCGAAGAGGAGGTCAAACGCCACCGCGAGACCGAGGATACGCTGCGCCAGGCGCAGAAGATGGAAGCCATCGGCCAGCTCACCGGCGGCATTGCGCACGACTTCAATAACCTGCTCACCGTCATCATTGGCAATCTCGACACGTTGAAGCGCCACCTGGCGCGGGCCAACCCTGCGCAGTCGGTGGGGGAACTGGCGGCCTCCGCCCAGAAGCAGGTCGACATGGCGACGCACGCGGCGCGCAACGCCGCCAAGCTCACCCATCGCCTATTGGCGTTCGCGCGGCGGCAGCCGCTCGAGCCTTCGCGCCTCGACTGCAACAAGCTCATCTCAGGCATGTCGGACCTCCTGAGCCGCACGCTCGGCGAGACGGTCAACCTCGAGATCGTGCTCGCCGGCGGCCTGTGGCCGACCTTTGCCGATCCCAATCAGCTCGAAAGCGCTTTGCTCAATCTGGCGGTCAATGCGCGCCATGCCATGCCTGACGGCGGCCGCCTGACCATCGAGACGACCAACGCCTATCTCGACGAGGCTTACGTCCGGCGGTTCGGCGACCTGCAGCCCGGCCAATACGTGCAGGTGAGCGTGGCCGATACCGGGACGGGCATTGCCCCGGACGTTCTCGGCCGCGTGTTCGAGCCGTTCTTCACCACCAAGGCGGTAGAAGCTGGCTCGGGACTTGGCCTTGCCCAGGTGCACGGCTTCGTCAAACAGACGGGCGGCCACGTGCGCATCTACAGCGAGGTGGGGCACGGCACGACGGTGAAGATCTACCTGCCGCGCATGCACGCGGCGGAGGCAATGGCCGCCATCCCGGCGCCGGCGGCTGAAAGCGTTGCACCTCCAGCCCATGCCAAGCCCAACGAGACGATCCTCGTCGTCGAGGACAACGATGACGTGCGCGAGTACGCGCGCGGCGCGCTCGAGGAGCTGGGCTACAAGATCATCGAGGCAAGCGATGCGGCCGAGGCGCTGCGCCTCGCCGCGGACGGTGCGCGCATCGATCTATTGTTCACCGATGTGGTGCTACCGGGCGGCGTCAGCGGGCGCCAGCTCAGCGACAACATCCTGAAGCTGCGGCCGGATCTGCCGGTGTTGTTCACCACCGGTTACACCCGCAACGCCATCGTGCATCACGGCCGGCTCGATCCCGACGTGCAGTTGCTCAACAAGCCGTACACACAGCAGGATCTGCTCCGAAAGGTGCGCGAGCTGCTCGACCGCAAACCGGCGGCGAAAGTCTAGCGCGTCCCGGCACTGCCTACTTCGTCAGGATCAGCTTGCCATTCTGCGTGATGCGCAGTCGGTAGTCCTGGCCGCTGTGCTCCAGGATCGCTTCGCGCCCGCCGCGCAGAAGCTCGGAGACGAGCACACGAACCTGCTCGTGCTGCGGGTGGGAGGTGTCCACGACGGTTGCGGTGGTGAATGTCTTGCTATCGGCGACAGTCGTCATCGATCTGCGCTCCATTTTGTCTTCGGCTCGGCTAGCTGCGCGCGGTGCTCGATCGGGGCTCCGCGCTACGCGCGAACGCTACGGCATTGTTGACTTTCTTAGTCATAAATCGTACGCCGCACAAGCCCGGTCTCGCCGGGTTGATCGGTGCCGGCTCTGCTGGAGGGCGGCGCCGCAGGGCAAGCCCGCCAGTACGCTCCCCGTGCGTGCGCCAGCCAGCCAACTGCCTCCAAGGTGCTCCACAAGGGCGCCTCCCGCCCTTTCACCGCGATAGATCCCCATGTTTACGTCGATCGATGAGCCGCTGGCCGCGGTCCGGTGGCCGCACGGTCGCCGGCGCGTTAAAAGAAGCGGATGCAGACGGACATCGGTGCGCGGCGGATCGGCACCAGCCCCCGGCGCGCCGACGGCAACGAAGGAGAGCACCATGTTCATCGCCATGAATCGGTTCAAAGTCCTGCGCGGCTCCGAGCACGACTTCGAGCAGGTTTGGCTTACGCGCGAAACGCATCTCGGCGAGGTGCCGGGTTTTATGGTGTTCCATCTGTTGAAGGGTCCGGAGCGCGAGGATCACGTCCTCTACTCATCCCATACGATGTGGCGTTCGCGCGCTGACTTCGAGGCGTGGACCAAGTCGGAGGCGTTCCGCAAAGCGCACGCCCGCGCCGGTGGCAACAAGCCGCTCTACCACGGCCACCCGGAGTTCGAGGGCTTCGAGGTGCTGCAGGAAGAGAAGCGCTCCTCGCGCGTCGACGCCGCCGAATAGCTAGTGTGATGATCGAGAAAGCCACCTGAGCTGCTAGGTATCGAGCGAATTTCTCGAATCACCTGCAAGCCCATGTTTCTATGCCCGTGTCCGTCGCTGATCGGCTGCGAAGTGCTGCGCATGAGCCGCCCCATCCTGCTTGTCGCCGCCGCTGCAATTGTCGATGTCGACAATCGCGTGCTGATCACTCGTCGCCCGCCTGGCCGATCCATGGCCGGGCTGTGGGAGTTTCCGGGTGGCAAGGTCGAGGCCGGAGAAACGCCGGAGGCAGCGCTACGCCGCGAGCTGTTCGAGGAGTTGGGCATCGACGTCTGCCCGACCTGCCTGCATCCGCTCACCTTCGCCAGCCACGCTTACGAGAGCTTCCATCTGCTGATGCCGCTGTATCTGTGCCGCCAATGGGATGGCGCGGTCACGGCGCGTGAAGCGCAGGAGCTGGCGTGGGTGCGCGCGGCGCGACTGAAGGACTACCCCATGCCGCCGGCCGACGAGCCTTTGATCGCACCGCTGCGCGACCTGCTAGTGTGATGATCGAGAAGTCCGCTACATCATGCTCGGCTGGGTAGCGAGGCGGACTTCTCGATCTGAATCACGCTAGAGACCATAATTTGGCTAGTGTCCTTCAGATCGCGAAATTCGTTCTACCGCCTGCCGCACACTGAGACGAATTTCGCGATCAGGACACTAGGGTGAGCGCTATTCCTTCAACTTTCGCTCGTTGACGCCGAGCGCGTCGGCAAGCCGCGTTTGTGCGGAGCCGGGACGCAGGGGCTTAGGCTGGCTCTCGTCGGGTGCCCACGCGGTCAGCGTGAGGATCTCAAAGGTCGCCGGCACCCGTCCTTCGGAACCGGCAAAGCGCCCCGCGTAGATCTCCGCCGCCCGCAGAAGCAGCGCGCGCGTCACCGGCGTGCGGCGCCTGGCGATGAGCATGTTGCTGGCGCCCATCGCCTTGATCTCCTGCATCAGCGCCAGGGGGTTGGCGTAGGTGACGATCACCGTTTCGGAATCGACGACGGGCAGCGCAAAGCCGGCGCGCTGCAGTAGTGCGCCCATGTCGCGGACGTCTGCGAAGGGCACGACGCGTGGCGAGGCGCCGCCGCTGATCTCGGCTTCCGCCGCGAGCCATGCTTCGCGCAGTTCTTTCAGCGTCGTGCCGCCGAGCAACGAGGCGAGCAGCAGCCCATCGGGCTTCAGGGCGCGACGAATCTGCACCAGCGCCCCCGGCAGATCGTTGACGAGCTGCAGAGACAGGCCCGAGACGACGAGGTCCAAGGACGCGTCGGCGAACGGCAGCGCATCCTCCTCGGCGACGACGCGCAAGCTTGTGTTGCTGCTTAGCAGGGCCTCCGCCGTCGCATCGACGTCGATGACGCGCTCCACGCCTGCAATGCCCTGGATGGCTTGCGAGACAAGGCCATGGTGAGAGCCGATATTGGCCGCCAGGGGAAAGCCGCGGCGGACGATGGCCAGCCGCTCGGCTAGATCGTCGGCAACGCGCGCCAGCAGGAAATCGTGTTGCGGCGCCGAAGCCGCCACGCGCGCGCGCCGCCGCGCCAGCAACGCGCGGTCAAAGAGGCGAACGGGGGCGGCATCGGCTGACAATACGAGGTGCTCGCGGCGGCGGGGATTGAGCGCTACCATGATCGCTCGGCGTGCTCTTGGCCAGCGTATCGGGCGTCATGCTACAATGGGGGACAGACGCCGTCGGAGCCTTGCGCTCGGCGGCAGCGGTGGTGGCGGACATTATTGTCCCGCCCGTCTGCCTTGCCTGCCATCGCCCACTCTCCTCGCACGATGCCATCTGCTCGCGTTGCTGGTCGGACATTGATTTCATCCGGGCGCCGCTGTGCGATCGCCTGGGGATCCCGCTGCCCTTCGACGTTGGCGGCACGATGATTTCGGCGGCCGCGGCGGCCGATCCGCCGAGCTACGACCGCGCACGTGCCGTCGCTCGCTTCGACGGCGTCATGCGCGATCTAGTGCACGACCTCAAATTCCGTGACCGGCACGATGCGCGCCGCCTGTTTGGGCGCTGGCTGACCGAGGTCGGCGCCGCGTTGCTCGCCGATGCGGACGTCATCATGCCGGTGCCGCTGACGCGCGGACGCCTGGTGACACGACGCTTCAACCAGGCGGCCATCCTGGCGCAGGCTGTTTCCGGGCTGACAGGCATGCGCTACGAACCGCTCGCGTTGCAGCGCATCAAGCGCACCCGGCCGCAGGTCGGCCTCAGCCGCGAGCAGCGCCGCGACAATGTCGCCGGTGCCTTCGCCGTCGCCGACATCAAGACGGACGAGCTCGCGGGCGCCAAGATCGTGCTCATCGACGACGTTATCACGACGGGTGCCACCGTCCGGGCCTGCGCCCGCGCCCTCAAGCGCGCCGGCGCCTCGCGCGTCGACGTCCTGGCGCTGGCCATGGTTACCGATGCCGCCTTCCTGTCGCCTTGAACACCACAGTGAATAAGGCGGTGCGTACCGTCACCAGTCTTTGCGCACCGCCGCCAAAAGATTAAATTATGCGCGGTTGAACCGCGGCGAACCGGCCTTGCGGGGAGGAATAGACGAAAGAGCCATGGCCAGGATTATCCTCTACACGACCCGATTTTGCCCCTACTGCCACATGGCCAAAGAGCTACTGCGCAAGAAGGGGGTTACCGCAATCGAGGAGATCGACGTCAGCCAGTGCGAACTGCGCGCGCAGATGAGTGCCAAGGCCGGCGGTCGCCACACGGTTCCGCAGATCTGGATCGGCGATCGGCACGTCGGCGGCTGTGACGATCTTTATGCGCTCGACCGCGAAGGCAAGCTCGACCTGCTGCTCGCCGCCTAACATCCGCAAGGCTGAGCGCATCGCACCGATGAAGGAAGTTGGCCCCCGAAATGCCTGACGTACAACGAGCGTTCCGCGTCGCCCTCGTGCAGATGTGTGCGGGCCGCGATGCGGCAAAGAACATCGCCGCCGTCGGGGAGTTGATCCGCAAGGCGGCCGCGGGCGGCGCGCAATACGTGCAAACGCCCGAGATGACCAACATCATGGAGCTGGACCGCACGCGGCTGCTGGCGGCCATCAAGCCGGAGGGAGATGACCCCGGCGTCACCCAGTTTCGTTTTCTCGCCCGCGAGCTCGGCATCTGGCTGCATATCGGGTCGATGGCGCTGATGGGCGAGCGCGGCAAGCCGGTCAATCGCTCGCTGCTCATCTCGCCGGCCGGAGCGATCGCCGCGCGCTACGACAAGATCCATATGTTCGACGTCGATCTGGGTGGCGGTGAGTCCTACAAGGAAAGCGCCACCTACGAGCCCGGACGTGAGGCGGTAATCGCTAGCCTGCCGTGGGGCCGGCTCGGCATGACCATCTGTTACGACCTGAGGTTCCCGCATCTTCACCGCGCCCTCGCCCAGGCAGGCGCGCGTTTCCTCGCAGTCCCGGCGGCGTTTACCAAGCCGACAGGAATCGCTCACTGGCACACGCTGCTTCGTGCACGCGCTATCGAATGCCAGTGCTACGTGTTCGCCGCCGCGCAGGGCGGAAAACACGAAAATGGCCGGGAAACATTCGGCCATAGCCTCGTCATATCACCCTGGGGTGAGGTGTTGGCGGAGGCTGACGTTCAGCCCTCAGTCACGTTCGCCGATGTTGAATTGCAACGGTTGGATGACGTTCGTCGTCAGGTCCCGTCTCTGCGGCACGATCGGCCCTTTGACGTGGTATATGCGGCAGATACGCCGCCAGGAGAGGTCGCGTCGTGATCAAGTACCGACTTCAGTGCACGCATGGACACGAGTTCGAGGGCTGGTTCGCCTCGAGCGCGTCCTATGACGCTCAGGTCGAGGCCGGGCAGCTGACATGCCCGGAATGCAATAGCAGCGATGTCGGCAAGTCGATCATGGCGCCCAACCTGGCGCTGCGCACCGATGTCGAGGTGACTCTCGCCGACGACGACATGCCGGCTCGCTACCGCAACCTCGTGCGCGAGGCGGCCCGGGTACTGACCGCTACGTCAGAGGATGTCGGCGCCCGCTTCCCGGAGGAAGCTCGCAAAATCCACTATCGCGAGGTTGAGCAGCGCACCATTCGCGGCACCGCTTCGATGGACGAGGTCCGCGCGTTGGTGGAGGAGGGCGTCGAGATCATGGCGTTGCCCCGGCTGCCGGAGGACACGAACTAGATTTCCGGCCTCAGCTCTGCGCCAATACAACCACGGTATAAAGCAGCGCGGACTTCGGATCCTCGGTGCGGAATCTCGGCTCGCTGCTGCCCGGCGACACCCAGGTATAAGCGGCCGTATCGTGGCTCCAGATGCCGTGCACGTGCCCCGCTCGTTCGATGACGATGCCGTTCGCCGGGCTGTAGGCCAGCGAGTAGCCCTTCAGCTTGAGGGTCTCGTTCTTCCTCAGCAGACCGAACAATGCTCGATTGCGCGCGTCACTCATAGCGGCCCCCAGTTCACTCCAATCCTGGACACTGCGTGGCACCGGTTCGGCGCCCCGCACCGCTCCCATTCCCAAATCCCCGCTGGAGCGACGTCCCAGAGTTGAAATGAAACAGACACAAATTCAATAATTGCGTTGGGTATTCGTTAGTAATTCCATACCGGAATACTCCAGGCAGCGAACGCTGTTCGTGCCGTTACTGGGCAGCAATTAAAGGTCTCTCTGCCATTGCGAGCGGGCTTCGACCTCGTTCTGTCACATTCACTTCACGCGTCGGCGATAGGCAGGCACGCTGCCACAACCACCGAAAATGCGAGTCGCATGCTGTCCATTCTCCGCGCCGCCCTTGTGCTGAGCGCCTTCTGCACCGCCGCCAGTGGCCAAACGATCTATCCCATCGACAAGGCGCAGATCCTCAAGGGGGCGACCTTCGACCTGAAGGTCGAGTTTCCCGCTGCAACCCCCGCCACCGAAATCAAAGTGACGCTCAACGGCGAGGACGCAGCCAAGGCGTTGGGCCGCGCGGCTTACATCACCGCCGACGAGGATGGCCTGGGTCAAACGGCCTACTGGATACGCGGAGCGCATCTCGACAAGGCCGGCAGCGTCGCCGTCGAGGCCAGTGCCGGGTCGGCTCGCGCCAGCGTTGCCTGGAACGTCTACGGCACGCCCGACGGGCGCCTAGCGAAGAACGTCATCCTGCTCATCGGGGACGGTATGTCGATGGCGCACCGCACGGCCGCCCGCATGCTGTCGAAAGGCATTTCGCAGGGAACATATGGCGGCGAGCTCGCCATGGACGACATGCCCCACATGGCGCTGGTGTCGACCTCTGGAACCAACTCCATCGTCACCGACAGTGCGAACGCCATGACGGCCTATGCGACCGGCCACAAATCGTGCGTCAACGCGCTCGGCGTCTACTGCGCATCGAACCGCAGCACGCTCGGGCATCCCAACATCGAGACCATCGCCGAGCTCGCCAAGCGCCGTCTGGGGATGGCGGTTGGGGTCGTGACCGACACGGAGATCGAGGATGCGACGCCCGCCGGGATGATCGCGCACACCCGGCGGCGGACCGACTACGACGACATCGTGCGCATGTTCTATTGGCTTCAGCCGGACGTCATCATGGGCGGCGGCGGCCTGAATTTTCTTCCTGCCACCGATCCGCGCGGCAAGCGCAAGGACGGCGAAAACTACATCGCCAAGTTCGAGAAGGCTGGCTACGCTTTCGTCGACACTGCCGCGGGGCTCAAAGCTGCTGCCGACAGGCCCGAAACGACGAAGCTGCTCGGTCTCTTCAACGACAAGAACATCGATGGCGCGCTCGATCGCAAATTCCTCAAGAAGGGGACGGTCGACACGTTTCCTGACCAGCCAGACCTGACCGAGGAGATGCGTGCGGCACTCGCGGTGCTCTCACGCGGCGACAAGGGTTTCATCTTGATGGTCGAGGCCGGACGGATCGACAAGTACAGCCATTCGCTCGACTGGGAACGGGCCGTCTACGACACCATCATGTTCGACAACGTCGTCAAATTGGCCAAGGATTTCGCGGCCAAGGACAACGATACGCTGGTCATCGTGGTGCCCGATCACGCGCATCCGGTCTCGATCATCGGCACCTATGACGACAGCAAGGGCGAGCAGCTGCGAGATCGCCTGCAGACATATGCGGCGGCTGGATTCCCGAATTATCCGGCTCCGGATGCCGAGGGCTACCCAGGCAAGGTCGACGTCACGCGCCGTCTCGCCATGGTCTTCGCCGCCTATCCTGACTACTGCGATCCGGGCAAGCCCTACTTGGAAGGCGAGAACCAGCCGACGTCGGCGCCGGAAGGTGAGAAACAGACCGCCAACGAAGTCTATTGCAAACCGGGCGCGGCGCGCAAAATCGGCAACCTGCCGTTCACCGCTCGCAACGGCGTGCACGCAGCGGACGATGTTGTGTTGACGGCGATGGGGCCGGGAGCTGATGTCCTGCACGGACGCGTCGACAACACGTTCGTGTTTCGCGCTATGGCGCGCGCGCTTGGGCTCGGAAAGTGACAGTAGGCGAAGCCTGTCAGCCTAACTGATCAGCTCATCTCGGCGAAGTAGTGATGGTCGCCCAGGTGGCAGCGCGCCACGCGCCATTCGATCGGCCGACTGTCGATGGCATAGACGACGCAGTCGAGTGTCAGCAGGGGTGTGCCGTCAGCCACCTTCAGAGCGTTTGCGTCTGCGCCCTTGGCCGCGGCGACGCCCACCTTCTCTTCGGCGCGTCCGAGCAGCACGCCATAGCGGTGGGCGAGGACCACGATGCTCGGCGAGACGTCCCGCTCCTGGGCCAAGCCGGGAAAGCGCGCTTGCGGAACGGTTGAGTCCTCGACCATCAGGGGGACGTCGTTGTGCGTGCGGACGCGATGCAGGCGAAAGACAGGCTCACCGCTGCGCAGATGCAGCAACCGCGCCTCAGTCTCGTTTGCCGATGCCGAGGCGATGGTGCAGCTCGCGGTCACGCTGGCGATCCTGATGCCGTCGGGATCGCGGATATTGTTAAAGCGCACCGCTTGTTCGTTCGACGTCTGGTCGATGACGAAGGTGCCGCGCCCTTGGCGCCGCGAAATGAGATGCTCGCTCTCCATCTCGTCGAGGGCCTTGCGCACCGTGCCGACGCTGATACCGAGCTCGCGCGACAGTTCGATCTCGTTGGGGATTGCCGCTCCCGGCTTCCAGGATCCAACGGCGATGCGTTGGATGAGCATGTCTTTGACCTGCAGATAAAGAGGCCGTGTCGAAAACCGTCCCACCGCTGTCATTGGATGCCTCAAAGTTTGCTGGCCCTGAGATTCCGCACGTGCGCAAGTGGCCTACAATCCCTGCGTGTAGATCGACGTCTCCGCTCCAGGAAACCTTTGCACTACATAGGACGCACACGCTCACACCGATGATATTCTACAGTAAAGTAGAATAATCGATGTTAACCATAGCACGTTTTGCGGATGATGGCGGATGTTTGTCCCCGGTTAATTCATTGTTGAACTGCAAAGTGCGACATGGGCGCGCAAGATTGACATGAGCCGGTGAGGAGCGTCGGTCGCTTCTTAAGGAAGTGTCTCGCCTTGACGCCAAGGAATAATCTGGGCGCGGCGCCCTTTCGCGAACCCGTAGTCAGTAGCCCCGCCAGGAGATCCTCCCCTGCGTGGCGGGGCCTCCCACCCCCGACGGAGATTCTCGGTCGTCGTCCGTGCCGCATCACGGCCTTAGACCTTGCGGCGCGGCCCCAGGCCGGTGCAAACATCGGGGATCGAGCCGGAGGTATCTGGCCCGCGCACCCGAGGGAGCCTTTGCACATGCTGGATCTGCGGACGTTTCCGTCGGAAGCCACCGGCCCGTCGAACGACCGCGCCCTGCGCCACGATTGGTCCCGCGAGGAGGCCATGGCTCTCTACGAAGCGCCGTTCAACGATCTGCTTTTCAAGGCGCAGTCGATCCATCGCCGCTACTTCGACCCGAATGCCGTGCAGCGCAGCCGGCTGCTGTCGATCAAGACCGGCGGCTGCGCCGAGGATTGCGGTTACTGCAGCCAGTCGGCGCACCATTCCTCCGGCCTCAGCGCCAGCAAGCTGATGGCGGTACAGAACGTGCTCGCCGAGGCGCAGAAAGCGAAGGATGCCGGTGCCACACGCTACTGCATGGGCGCCGCCTGGCGTTCGCCGAAGGGCCGCGACATGGACGTGCTGTGCGCCATGGTCGAGGGCGTCAAGTCGATGGGCATGGAGACGTGCATGACGCTCGGCATGCTTTCCGACGATGACGTCGGCAAGCTGAAGGGCGCCGGCCTCGATTACTACAACCACAACATCGATACCTCCGAGCGCTACTACAGCAAGGTCATCACCACGCGCACCTTCGCCGACCGGCTGCAGACCCTCGACCGCGTGCGCGAGGCCGGCATCAAGGTTTGCTCCGGCGGCATCGTCGGCATGGGCGAGGAGCCTGAGGATCGCGTCGATATGCTGTTGACGCTGGCTAACCTTCCCGAGCACCCCGAGAGCGTGCCGATCAATATGCTGATCGCCATTCCCGGGACGCCGCTCGCTGATGCGGAGAAGATTGACGGCATCTCCTTCGTGCGCACCATTGCGCTCGCCCGCATTCTCATGCCGCAGTCATTCGTGCGCCTTTCCGCCGGCCGCACGCAGATGAGCGAGGAGACGCAGGCGCTGTGCTTCTTCGCCGGTGCCAATTCGATCTTTGTCGGCGACACCCTACTGACCACCGACAATCCGGGCGAGGACAGTGACGCGATCCTCTTCGATAAGCTCGGCCTAAGGCCGCTCGAGCTCGCGACCGGCTCGTGCGAGCGGGATGATGTACAAGAGTTGATGAGCGTGCCCTCGAGGCCCTGACGCGACGTGGCCGTCGCCGGGCGTTGACCGCGTTCTCGGGCGCCGACTTCACCTCCAACGACTATCTCGGCCTCGCCTCGTCGAATGAATTGAGATCGGCGGCGCGCGCCGCCGTCGAGCGCGACGTTCCCATTGGCTCGGGCGGCTCGCGCCTGTTGCGCGGCAATCACCGTGAGCACGAGGCGCTGGAATCGGAGGCGGCGGCATTCTTCGGCGCCGGGAGTGCGCTGTTCTTCGGCGGCGGTTTTATCGCCAATCTGGCGCTGTTTTCGACCCTCCCGCAGCGCGGCGATCTCGTCGTGCATGACGCGTTGATCCACGCCTCCGTCCACGACGGAATGCGTATGGGCAAAGCCGAGCGCGCCGAGGCCCGGCATAACGACGCCCAGGCCTTCGAGGATGTCATCAAGGACTGGCGCGCGGCGGGGGGCACCGGCACGCCATGGATCGCGGTCGAAAGCCTCTACAGCATGGACGGCGACTGCGCGCCGATCGACGACCTTCACGCCATCGCAACTCGCCATGACGGCGTGCTGATCCTGGACGAGGCGCACGCGACAGGTGTGTTGGGCCCGATGGGCCGGGGACTGGGCGCACATCTGGAAGGCCGCAACAACGTCATCGCTCTGCACACCTGCGGTAAGGCGCTTGGCGCCATGGGCGCGCTGCTCACCGGCCCGCAAGTGTTGTGCGACTACCTCGTCAACCGCTCGCGTCCCTTCATTTACGCTACGGCACCTTCGCCGATGATGGCAGCCGTCGTCCGCGCCGCGCTCATCATATGCCGCTTCGATGCCGCGCGGCGGGAGAAGCTGCAGTCGCTCGTCGCGTTCGCCGATCGCCGGCTCGCTGAAAGCTGCGGACTGCAGGCGTCCGGCTCGCACATTCAGCCAGTCATCGTCGGCGCCGATGATCGCGCGACGAAGCTTGCTGCGGCGATGCAGGCGCGCGGCTTCGACATCCGTGCCGTGCGCCCCCCTACAGTTCCGGAGGGCACTGCGCGGCTACGGCTGTCGCTGACACTGAACGTCGATGAGGCGAAGGTTGCCGAGATGGCGTCGGCGCTAGCCGAGGAGCTGAAGAGGCTCGACACATGAGCAGCGCCATCGTCGTCACCGGAACCGATACCGACGTCGGCAAGACCGTGTTCGCCGCCGGCCTCGTCGCCGCGCTCGATGGTTTCTATTGGAAGCCGGTGCAAGCCGGGCTTGAGGGGGAAACCGACGCTGAAATCGTGCAGCGGCTTTCCGGTTTGCCGGCCGCGCGCGTTTTGCCTGAGGTCTATCGCCTGACGACGGCGGCCTCACCGCACCTCGCCGCCGAGCGTGATGGCATCGAGATCGACATCGAGGGTCTCGCCAACGCCCCGCTCAACAATAGCCGCGTCGTCATCATCGAAGGCGCAGGCGGTCTGCTGGTGCCGCTGACGCGCGGCTACCTGCAGATCGAGTTGTTCGCCCGCTGGGCGGCGCCGGTCGTGCTCGTGGCTTCGACGCGGCTGGGCACCATCAACCACACCCTGCTCTCCGCCGAAGCCTTGCGGCGGCGCCAGATCCCGTTGCTCGGGGTTGCCTTCGTCGGCGGTGAGAACGCCGAATTCAGAACGCACGATCACAGAGATGGGCGGCGTGCGCCACCTGGGGCGGCTGCCGATCATCGATCCGTTGGACGCCGGCATGTTGCGGTCGGCATTCGCCGCCAACTTCCGCATCGAGGACTTCCTCGTTCCGGTGCGAACATGACGGCGCGGGGCCGCAGCCCGATCTGGCACCCCTTCACGCAGCACGGTCTGCAGCCTGAGATGATTGAGATCGCCGGCGCAAAGGGCGCCTGGCTTGAGACAGTGGACGGGCGACGCCTCCTCGACGGCATCTCGTCCTGGTGGGTCGTGACGCACGGGCACTGCCATCCGCGCATCGTCGCCGCCATCGAGGCACAAGCGCGCCAACTGGATCAGGTCATCTTTGCCGGGTTTACGCACGAGCCGGCCGAAAGGCTGGCGCGCGGCCTCATCGATCTAGCCCCGGCCGGGCTCGCGCATGTGTTCTTCTCCGACAGCGGCTCGACCTCCGTCGAGGTAGCGCTGAAGATGGCGCTCGGCTACTGGCGCAACATCGGTGCCCCGCGCCGCCGCATCGTGGCGCTCGAACACGGATACCACGGCGACACGGTCGGCGGCATGTCGGTCGGCGCCCGCGGCGTATTCAGCGCCGCCTACGATCCGCTGCTGTTCGACGTGGTGCGCATTCCCTTTCCGGCTGCTGGACGCGAGCAGGCGACGATCGACGCCTTCGCGGCCGCCTGCGCTGTC
This sequence comes from uncultured Alphaproteobacteria bacterium, assembly GCA_963722495.1. Taxonomy (GTDB): domain Bacteria; phylum Pseudomonadota; class Alphaproteobacteria; order Rhizobiales; family Hyphomicrobiaceae; genus Hyphomicrobium_A. The sequence continues at coordinate 394,005 of CAVRND010000011.1, forward strand.
GAGCCGGTCGCCGCATTGATCGTCGAGCCGCTAATCCTCGGTGCCGGCGGCATGCTCATCTATGACGCCAGCGTGCTCCGCGAGTTGAAGCGCGTCGCCGAGGCGTACGGCGCGCTGTTCATTGCCGACGAGGTGATGACCGGTTGGGGACGAACGGGCGAGCTGTTCGCCTGCAGTGCCGCCGGGGTGACGCCCGACATCCTATGCGTCGCCAAAGGTATCACCGGCGGATCGCTGCCGCTGGCGGTGACGCTGTGCACCGCGCCGATCTTCGAAGCGCATCGATCGAGCGACCGCGCCAAGACATTTTTCCATTCCAGCTCATATACGGCCAACCCCATCGCCTGCGCGGCGGCGGTCGCAAACCTGGAGATCTGGAAAACGGAACCGGTGGCTGAAAGGATCGCGGCTCTCTCCGCCGCGCACGCCGAGCGACTGGCCCCCTTCCGCGCCGTTGATCAATTCACGGGCGTACGTCAGCTCGGCACCATTGCCGCGCTCGATCTCAAGGTTGGAGATGCGGGCTACCTCGCCGGCGTCGGTCCGCGACTAATGGAGTTCTTCATCGACCGAGGCGTCCTGTTGCGCCCGCTTGGCAACACCATCTACGTCATGCCTCCCTACTGCATCACGCCCGGCGAACTAGACGCCATTTACGCCGCGATCGCCGAGGCGCCGGATGCCCTGGAGCGCCGAGCATGAGCGGATCGACCATCCTCGGGTTCGGGCACTACGTGCCGCAGCGGCGCATCCCCAATGCCGAGATCGAGCAGCGGCTCGGTCTCGAACCGGGCTGGATACTCCGGCGCACCGGCATTGAGGAGCGCCGCTACGCCGCCGACGATGAGGCGCTCACTGACATCGCCGTCCCAGCTGCCGAGATGGCGCTGAAGCAGTCCGGCCTCGACCGCGGCGCCATCGCCCTCACTTTGCTGGCAACCAGCACGCCCGACCACCTGTTGCCGCCCTCGGCGCCACTGCTCGCCCATCGCCTGGGTCTCAGCAACTCGGGAGGCATCGACCTGGCCGGCGCTTGCGCCGGATTTCTCTACGCTCTTACGCTTGCCGACGGCTTCTTGCGCACGCACGGTGCTCCGGTGCTGGTGGTCGCCGCCAATATTCTCTCGCGGCGGATCAATCCGACCGAGCGCGGCAGCTCCATCCTGTTCGCCGACGCCGCCGGCGCCGTCGTCCTGGCGCCTTCCGACCGACCTGGCGCGGGTGTCCTCGGGGCGCGGCTCGCGGCCGACGGGAGCGGCTACAATCTCATCAATATTGCCGGCGGGGGCAGCCGGCGCCCGTTCGCGCCAGAGATGCCGATCGAAGACGTGCAGATGACCATCGCCGACGGTCAGGCCGTGTTCACCCGCGCCGTGGGCATGATGGTGGCCTCCTCGCGTGAGGCGCTCACCAAGGCGCACCTAACGATCGCCGACATCGACTGCTTGATCCCGCACCAAGCGAACGGACGCATCATCGCCGCCGTCGCCCAGCAGCTCGGCGCGTCGCCCGACAAGGTCGTCTCGACGATTGCCACCTTCGGCAACAGCTCGGCGGCCACCATCCCTCTGTCGCTGTCGATTGCGGCCGGGCACGGCAGGATTGGGCGTGGCAACCGGCTCCTCATGTGTGCGGCAGGAGCGGGGCTGACTGGGGGCGCGGTCGTCTACGCGCTGTGACGCGGGCGGCATCTGTCGGGAACCTGCAGGCGAGGTTCAGGTCCAGTTCATTCCTGTAATGATTAAGTGTGGCCAACACGACAGATGCGGATGCAAACCTCACCGCTGGTGTGACCAACGAGAGGCAAAAAGATGCCAAAGCCCCCGTCCAGCCGCATTTCGATGCAGGAACTGCAGCCTGCCGTGTCGCGTTGTTTGGACCGACAGGACGTGCAAATTGGCACGTTTGCTAACTCTATATCCTACTAGCGGCCAGGTGAAAAAAAACATGCCGATGAGCGCTACGAGCTCCGGTGCACAGCGCGACCTGCGAATTGATTTCTTCCGCGGCCTGGCGCTGCTTTTCATCTTCGTCGACCACGTTCCCGACAACGTGGCCGCGAAATTCACGTTGAAGAATTACGGCTTCGCCGACGCCGCCGAGGTGTTCGTGCTGCTGGCCGGTTTTTCGGCGGTGCTTGCCTATGGGCGAGTGTTCGAGGGGCAGGGCTTCAAGGCCGGCGTAGCGCGCGTCTTCGAGCGCGTCCGGGATATCTATCTCTGGCATCTGGCGCTGATCGTCATCTGCGGCATTGGCCTCACCTTCGCCGCCAGCCACTTTGACAACTTCGCGTATGCGAGGAACATCGGCGTGCATGTCTTCGCCGAGAACCCGGCCCGTTCCACCGTGCTGGCCGCGACGCTCGTCAACCAGCCGAACATGCTCAATATTTTGCCGCTGTACATCGTGCTGCTGATGTTCTGGCTGCCATTTGTGTTGTGGCTGCTGCCACGCAATCCTTGGCAGGCGTTAGTGCTGTCGGTCGGCCTGTGGGCCGCCTCAAACCTGCTGTCGGCCAACCTGCCGAGCATGCAGCATCCGCACGGCTGGGTGTTCAACCCGTTCGCTTGGCAGCTGTTGATCACCATCGGCGCGTTGACGGCGCACTTCACGCGGCAGGGACCGGTCCCGTTTTCGCGTCCGCTGATGTGGATCGCGATCGCCTACCTGACTTTCGCTTTCCTCTACGTCGCGCCGTGGACGCAAGTCGTCGGCTGGGAGAGTGTGCGGGTGTTCGCTCCGGACATGCTGGGCAATGTCGATAAAACGTATCTTTCGCCTTGGCGGCTCGCCAATGTTGTCGCACTCGGCTACCTGGTATTGATCTTACTCGCGCCGCAAAGCCAATGGCTTAGTCACCCTTGGGCCACGGGCATTGCGCGATTGGGCCGGCACTCCTTGGAAATCTTCTGCCTCGGGACAATATTGTCCTTCGTTGGTTGGGTTGTCCTGGTTGAAGCCGGCTACGGACTCGCTCTACAGATCCTGGTCAACGCTATAGGCATCGGGATTCTGTTGGGGACGGCATGGGCTCTTGCACAGCGCAACCGCGGCACGGACTGGGCTTTCGGACAACTGGTACGAAACTTCTTAGCCGAGCGGCGCTTTCTGGGTGCGCAGCAGTTGCAGGCCTAACCGCCATATATTCAGTTCAAGCAGAAGCCAGCCCGCGCTGCCAAGCGCCGGCTGCGCTTTCGCGTTTTGACGCCCCGCTTCCCAAATTTTCGGCCGCCCTCGCGACCGGCCAGCCGGTGCGCATCATTGCGCTCGGATCTTCGAGCACGCAGGGCATCGGGGCCTCGAGCCCCAAGGCGTGCTACCCCGTCAAGCTGCAGGCGGAGCTGGCACAGCGGTTCCCAGGCAACAAGATCACTGTCGAGAACCTCGGTATCGGCGGCCAGCTCGCGACCGATATGCTCCGGCGCATCAAAAAGGACGTGATCGCACGTCAACCGACTTTGGTGATCTGGCAGACGGGCGTCAACGACGCCATGCGCCTCGTCAACGTCGACAAATTCCGCGAGACGGTCATTGCAGGCATCGACGAAATGCAGCGTGCGGGCATCGACGTCGTGCTCCTCGACATGCAGTTCTTCCCCAAGGCCGAGAAGGTGCGTGACTTCCCGCGCTTCCTCGTCGCCATGCGCCAGATCGCCGAGCAGCGCCGCATCCCCATCATGCAGCGCTTCGCCATCATGAAGCACCTCGTCACCAGCGCCCAATACACGCCCCAGCAGCTGTTGGCCGCGGACCAGTTCCATCCCAACGATTTCAGCTACGGCTGCCTCGGGCGGATCATGGCCGAGGCCCTACAGGGCGAGGTGATCGACGGCACCAAGGTCGTGGCAAAGAAGAAATATCCGGCCGAGACCGCCAAGCAGGCCGGCGCTACCGCTCCGCTGCCGGTTCACTGAAACGGAGCCAGCGTGTAGGGTTCGGGGCTAGACCTTCTCTGGCGCCCGGAGCCCGGCATGATTTCAGGTCAGCTCGCACTTGTTACGGCGGCACTGTTCACCGGTGCCGCCATTTACGTATCCGCCGTCGAGCATCCGGCGCGCATGGCGCTCGAGCCGGGCCCCATGCTCACGGAATGGAAGCCGTCCTACAAGCGTGGCTTTGCCATGCAGGCCAGCCTCGCCATCATCGGATTCCTGCTCGGTACCTGGACCTACTGGGAAACCCAAAATTGGTTATGGCTGGCCGGCGGACTGGCCCTGCTTGCCGGTTGGCCTTACACGCTGCTCGTCATCATGCCGACCAACAACCGGCTGTTGGCGACGCCCATCGCCGCAGCCAATGCGGCGACCGCAGCCCTGATCGCCAAATGGGCGGCGCTCCACGCCGTGCGGACCGGCCTCGGCGCGGCCGCGACGCTCCTCTTCCTGCTCGCGTCGACGTAGGGCGCGATCAGTTCTTTGGCTCGTCCTTGTCGCGGCTGAGCTTGTAGAGGTTCTGCAACAGCGCATCGAAACCCCCGCCCCCCGCGCCGGCGTGCAAGTCGATGCGGCCGACTTTCTCGACCAGCTTCTCCAGTGCCTCGAGCTCCTTGAGGCGCAAAAGCAGCGGGTTGTCTTCCATCAACTTGGCGGTGTTGAGCAGCGAGCGCGTCGCGGCCGTCTCCTCCTGGCGGCGGATCAGGTTGGCCTTCGCCACCCTCTCCGCCTCGACCACCTTGTTCAGGAGCAGTCGCACGTCGCCCGGCAGAATAACGTCCTTGACGCCGATCTCGCCGACTTCAGCGCCGAGCGCCCGCGCCCGCTCGGCGACGAACGCCCGCACCTCGTTGTCGATCGTGTCGCGCGCCGCCAAAATCTCGTCCAGCGTGCGCGTTGCCACCGCCTCGCGAATGGCGAACTGCACGAGCCGATAGAGTGTGCCGGGCACATCGGCCGTCGCGAGTGCCGCCTTCTCCGGATCGGTGATCTTTGTGAAGGCGGTGAGCGTCACACGGATGCCGACGCGATCCTTGGTCAGGATCTCCTGTGCCGTCACCTCGAGCGGCTGCGGTCGCAGATCGATCTTGGCGACTTTCACCGTGCGCCCAACCTGCCAGAAGGCGTGCCGGCCCGGCGGCAGCCGCTCCTTCAGCTCGCCGTCGACCGTTAGCAGGCCCGCCTCGTGCGCCTCAATGACCGCAAACGCGATGGTGCCCGCGCTGCGCGCTGGGTCGAGTTTGTCGAGGTAGCGCTTGGCAACGCGGAACTCGTTCTCGGTATCGATCAGCTCCACATCGACGCTGGTCAGCGTCCGCCAGTAAGCGCGCGTCGTGTTCGGCGGTACGAGGTGCTTAGGCTCGCCGTCGAAAGAGACGATCGCGACCTCGGTCGGGCCGGCCTGCACGATCTCGAAATTCTGCTCGGCGATCAGCGGGTGCGTTCGGTGCAGCAGCAAAGCGCGTTCCGTGGCGATCTCGGCGCGCACAACCTTCACCACCTCGGCCGACAATTGCCATCCGGGGTCCAGTGCCAAAAAGCGGCCGGGCTGCAGCAGGCGTATGAAGCGCCCGTCGCGGCTCAGAAATCCGCGCTCGTCGTCGCGTACAATGACTTCGAACCAAAATCCGTACTTACGCATCACGCGCTCCAAGAAAAAATCGAAAAAACTGAAGGTTGCCGGCCAGCTTCCCACGCAGCGTACGCGGGCCGAAGCTTCAGCCGGGCCGCGCTACCTTACACACCGGGCTGCGTCCACTTCCCGTCCGAGGACGGGCAGTGCCGGTGCCCGGGCTCCGGTTTTGCGGCCGGGCGGTATCCGCTCCGGCACAAGGCGCTGCTGCGCTTGCCCTCGCGGGCCGGAAAGCTGGCCGGCTTCCCCATTTTGAGCCCGCCGAAGCGGGCGATAGTCGACGTGGGATTTGAACCCACTACAGCAAGATTAATAGTCTTGTGCTCTATCCAATGAGCTAGTCGATGGAGAAGCTGAAGGGAATTGAACCCCCGACCTCCCGGCTGACCGGGCGCTCTGCCACTGAGCTACAACCTCGGTGCAATGACGCGGAACACGCTGCCGCAAAGCAGAGCGCGCCAGCCGGGTCTCAGCGAGCCCGGGCACATGGCGTCCGGGACTAGTAAATGCTCAAATCCGGCGAAATTAAAGCCTCGTTGGCGTGACGGCGTTATGATGGTGGCGGCCCGACCGTCATGGTGATTTTGCTATCAATCTGTGCAGCTGAGTCATAGTTCGGACGGGACAAATCGGTTAGCTGACGATCAACGATCACAAACTTGGCCAGGAACAGGGTATGGCCGGCCTTTCTCGCTCCCTCGAGCACGTCCGCGACCGCTACGACGTCATCGTCGTCGGCTCAGGCTATGGTGGCGGCGTGGCAGCCTCGCGCTTGTCACGCGCCGGCAAATCGGTGGCGGTACTGGAGCGCGGTCGCGAGGTGGTCACCGGCTCCTTCCCCAACCGCTTCCCCGATCTCAAGAACGAGATGCAGGTGACGAGCAGGCGCCTGCGCACGGGGCCATCCTCGGCCTTGTACGATGTGCGCCTGGGCGATGACATGCACGTGCTCGTCGGCTGCGGTCTTGGCGGCGGATCGCTCATCAACGCCGGCGTGGCGCTGCGCCCCGATGCGCGCGTCTTCGCGGACGATCGCTGGCCCGGCCAGGTGACGCAGGACGGATTTCTCGATGAGGGCTTTCGCCGAGCGACCCGCTGGTTGCAGCCGCAGAGCGATCCGCGCGCCGGCGGCTTCTCGAAATACAAAACGCTCGAGGCAGCCGGTTCGGCGCTCGGCTACGATATCGTCGCGCCGACAGTGACGGTTAGCTTCGATCCCAATGTGAACGCCGCAGGCATCGAGCAGCCGGGCTGTACGCGATGCGGCGACTGCTGCGGTGGCTGCAACGTCGGCGCCAAGAATTCCGTTGCCCTCACCTATCTGCCGGACGCCGTGCGTCATGGGGCGGAACTCTTCACGCACGCCGGCGTGCGCCACATCGTCAAGTCTGCCGACGGTGATTGGGAGGTGCACGTTCGGCGCATGGATACGAACGGCTGTTCGTCGCCCGATATGGTCCTGCGCGCTTCCATGGTCGTGCTCGGCGCCGGCACGCTCGGTACGACTGAAATCCTGCTCCGTTCGCGCGCCAACGGTCTGCGGATATCGGACCGCATCGGCGAGCGTTTCTCCGCCAACGGCGACATCATTGCCTTCGGGTACGGCGCCCGCGAAGCCGTCAACGCCGTCGGCGTTGGCTTTCCGGCCAAGATCGAGGGCGCGGAAGTCGGTGCATCGGTTTCCGGCATGCTGGAGATCGACGACGCGACCAACCTCGCCAACGAGCTGCGCGTGCAGGAAGGCGTGATGCCGTCGGCGCTCGCGCCCATGCTGCCGGTGCTTGTTCTTACCCAATGGGCGCCTGCTCGGTGCGCTGCAGAGCCTCGTCAACGGCGTCTACAAGGGCCCATTCGCCAAGCTGCAGACGTTCTTCGCGGTCTCGCACGACAGCGCCTCCGGGCGCTTCGTGCTCGAGGACGATCGGCTATCGCTCGTGTGGCCGAATGCTAAGGACGAGCCGGTCTACGCGCGTCTCGACGCAATGCTCAGCGCGGTCGTCGAAAAATCCGGCGGCAGCTACGTGAAGAACCCTCTGGCGGGTACCGTGATGGGCCACCAGCCGGCGACGGCGCATCCGCTCGGTGGCGCCGGCATGGGGCGCGAGCGAGATGACGGCGTGGTGAACCACAAGGGGCAGGTGTTTGACGCGGGGTCCGGCCGTGGCGTCACCACGGTCCACGAGGGCCTCTATGTCGTTGATGGAGCGGTCATTCCACGTTCGATCGGCGTCAATCCGCTGTTCACGATCACGGCGCTGGCTGAGCGCATGCTGCTGCACATGCAGCAGGACTACGGACTGGCCTTCGACGCGGCGCCACTCGCCAGCATGCGCGCAACCCCGCAGGACCTCAGTCCCTTCCTAGCCGCCTAGCAGGGAGAGCCGGATCGTATATCCGACCCGGCTCCGCCAATGCGGCTAGGCGCTCTTCTTATAGTGCGCAGCGCTCTCCAAACCTTTAGTCGCATCGCCGGCGCTATAGGAATGCGCGCCGGTTCCGGCGAGCTTGCCCTTGTCGACAATCAGGTACTCGGTGCGGATAGGCTTTTTGTCGAAGTAGTTCTCGAGAATCTCGCGCGTGCCGGCCGCATAGCGCGCCTGCGCGGAGAGCGAGGAGCCCGAGATGTGCGGCGTCATGCCGTGATGCGGCATGGTGCGCCACGGATGATCTTTTGGTGCCGGCTGCGGGAACCATACGTCGCCTGCGTAGCCCGCCAGCTGCCCGCTTTCGAGGGCGCGCACGACGGCGTCACGATCGACGATTTTGCCGCGCGCCGTATTGATGAGATACGAGCCGCGTTTCATTTTCGCGATTAGCTTGTCGTTGAACATGCCCTCGGTCTCGGGATGCAGCGGGGCATTGATCGTGATGACGTCGCACACCTTCACCATGGACTCGACGTCCTTGTGATAGGTGAGCCCGAGCTCCTTCTCGACCTTTTCCGGCAGCCGGTGCTTGTCGGTGTAGTGAAGTTTGACGTCGAAGGGTTTCAATCGCCGCAGCACCGCCAGGCCGATGCGCCCGGCCGCCACGGTGCCGACGTTCATGCCTTCCAGATCGTACGAGCGCTCGACGCAATCGGCGATGTTCCAACCGCCCTTCTTCACCCACTCATAGGATGGGAGATAGTTGCGCACGAGCGACAGGATCATCATCACCACGTGCTCGGCGACGCTGATCGAGTTGCTGAAGGTTATCTCGGCGACAGTGATGCCCTTGTCCATCGCCCCCTGCAGATCGATGTGGTCGGAGCCGATGCCGGCGGTGATGGCGAGCTTCAGGTTCTTGGCCTTGGCGAGGCGTTCCTTGGTGAGGTAGGCCGGCCAGAACGGCTGCGAGATGACGACGTCAGCATCGGGGAGCTCGCGCTCGAACACGGAATTGGGGCCGTCCTTGTCGGACGTCACGACGAACGTATGGCCCTGACTTTCGAGATACTTCCTCAGCCCCAGCTCACCAGAAACGCTGCCCAGCAGCTGGCCCGGTTTGAAGTCGATCGATTTTGGCGTCGGAACCGTCTGCCCATCGGGATATTTATCCAGCTTGGGCACGTCGTCGCGAGCGTACGTCTTGGGATATCCGTCGACCGGATCGGGGTAGAGAACGGCAAGTATCTTGGCCATGAGTGCTTTCCTCCGGGGTTGGATCGTGAGGAAACGTCTCGGTTTGCTGGCGGCTTCTGTCGTCGGCTGGCTAGGAGGCGCTTCCGTAGCTGTGCGGCGGTCGGAATTGGCCGGGGCACGGTAATCGCAGGCTCTTCCCTGGCGTAAAGGTAGTTAGCCGGCCGGCGTAAACAAGATTGCCGGCGTTCGTGAATTACTCTGAAAGTCAGCGTTTGTTGCGTTTAACGGCAGGTTTATCCGCCGTGTAGAGCGGCTTTGAAGAAGTCGAGCTGGGCCCTGCTCGAGCGCTCGAACCACTCGCCCAGATAGATGTCGAAGTGGCCGATGGGCAGCGAGACGAGACGAGCCTTATCGCCCATGAGCTCGGCTGTTTTGCTGGCGGCCTCGGTCGACACGACGGTGTCCTTCTCGCATGCGATGAGTAGCGCCGGACATTTCACTCCCCGCGCATAACGGATCGGCCGATAGAACGGGAGCCGCAAGAAGAGGCGTGCGGCAACCTGGTTGCGCCAGCCCGGCGGCACGATCGCCTTCAATCCATCGTACGCGTCCGCCGTCGGCATGGCGGCGAGCTGCCCCGCCGGTGCAACGAGCGGCACATAGTACGGTGCCAGCCCGAACGCGGCGCGCACGCTGTCGTAGATGGATGCCGCTGCGAGGCGGGCAATCTTGCCGAACCCAACCTGCTTGCGAACCTTGCGCGCGCTCGCATGTCCGTCGAGCATGGGGCATTGAGCCGACACGGCGGCGATACGGTTATCGCGCGCCGCGGCGACGATGACGTGTCCGCCCGACAGTGAGCATCCCCACAGGCCGATGCGGTCGGCGTCGACGCCCGGCAGAGTGCGGGCGAACGCTATGGCGGACTTCCAGTCTTCGAGCTGGCACGGGATGGAGACGAGCTGACGCGGCTCGCCGTCGCTGTCGCCGAGGTAGCGATAGTCGAACAGCACGACGTAAAAGCCAGCGGCCGAAAAGCGCTCGGCGTAAGGCTCAAGCGAAGCATCGCGGGTGCCGCTCAGTCCATGCGCCATGACGATGCACGGCACCGGCCGGCGCACGCTCTCGTCCGGCACGTAGACCCAGGCACGGCACGTGACGCCTCCGCTGAGAAATGTGGCATCGCGGCGAAGTGCGGAGGTCATGCGTCCCTCGAGGGGGCGTGGCGGCCAGCTTCTTTCGGGCTGTCTACGTTGGCGGCTGCTCATGGCGTTACGTTGTTGAAGGTGAGTCCCGCACTATTGCCGGCAGCAACCTTCGCCGCTGTTCCTTAAAGAACAGCGCGCATCGAACGTCGTTTTTGAATGCTTCGCCTGACGATCAGGCCGGGTCAGTGAAGGCCCGGCATTGGCTTGCGAATGCGGAGAAGATTGATCGGCTTTGCCGCTGCGCGGGCCGGAGTTGCTGGGGTCTGGGTTGCTGGCTGGGTGGTGGAGTTGCGCCGCCGCAGCGACCACCACTTACGCACCCGCGGCGATGGCGTTCGGCTGGCTTCCAGGAATGCGACAACCGCCCGTACGTGACCGATGAATTGTTCGCGGTCCGCTTCGCCTACGGTGTCACCTGCCAGCTTCAGATCCCGCCAGCGGCCCATCCAAATGCCCGGAAGCTGGTCGATCCACCGATTGACAGCCGACACTTGCCAGAAGTCTTCATCGCTTCTTTGCGCTTCATCGAGCGCCACCCGCAACGCCGCAATTACCGCGTCGATATCGGCCGCCATTACGCCCTCCACACGCGACTGTCCCAGGCAGCTACTCTAGCGGCTTTCCAGCGTCCGTACACCTTCGCACTAGAGACGTGCCGCGATCTGGCGGCCGATGCAGCGCCTTCGCGCGGGAAAACGGCGGGTTTTCCGAGCGGTGTCGGCATGTGCTGCCAGCGTTCCAAACGCTGCGCGACGTTGGCCAGTTCGCGGTCGAAGGCGCGACGGTCCGCAACTTGATTTACTTCCGGGCTGTCGTTAACGGCCCGCTCCCGGCTATTGTGCTGGGCCGCCGGGCTTGCCGGAGTGGGGGAGAGCGATGAAATCTCTGAGTTCGGCCGGCCTGGCGATGCTGTTGCTGCTCGCCGCCCCGTGCGCGACCGCTCGCGCCGAGGACAAGGTCGAGGAGATCCAGCGTCAGTGCGGGCAGGAATATGCCGACCCGTTCGCCCTCGCCAAGTGTCTCTCGGCTGAGGAGAAGGACTACGGCAGGCGCCTTGCGGCGGCTTACAAGAAGGTCGCCGAGTTGCAGACGCCGGAGGCTAAGAAGATCCTCGTCGAGGCGCAGCGGTCCTGGCTCGCCTATCAGGAAAAGAACTGCGCGTTCCACAAGAGCACGCTGTCGTTCGAAGGCGGCGAGAATGGCGACGCCGCTGCAGCGCAGTGCATGCTGCGGACGACCATGCAGCGGCTAGCCGAGCTTGAGGCATTGCTCCCCAACCTCGAGAACTGACGCGGCGCCAGCGATAGGGCCGGTTTCCCGCTACGGCTTTTGCTGCGCGTCGCCGCGTTTGGTCAGCTTTTGGCCCTGGTCGCGCAGTTGCGCCTCCTCTTGCTCCTCAAGGTTGGCAAGAGCGTCGATCTGAGACCATTGCAAGGGGCGGCGGGTCACGGCCGCAAATATGCGGCGGAGGTGCTCACCAATGAATTTGGATGATGATTCCATCCAGCCAAACGGCGGGCTGGGAAGTTGGTTCCTGCGGACTCAAAGCCTTAGCGCATATTCCCACGCGAACGGTGGCAAGGCGGCTCTCTCCAATCGCCCAGCCGCGGCCGTTCATTTGTCAACAAAGGCCTTCTCGATAACGAAGTCGCCGGGCTCGCCCATGTTCCCCTCCCCGAAGCCGAGCGTGAGGAGGAACTGCTTCAGCTGACCAAGCATGTCGGGGCTGCCGCACAGCATGGCGCGGTCGTGCTCTCGCGATACCTGAGGCAGCGCCAGCTCGCCGAAGAACAACGGCGACGCCATGAGCTCGGTGATGCGACCGCGGTTGCGAAACGGCTCGCGCGTGACAGTCGGATAGTAGATCAGCTTATCGCGGATCTGTTCGCCGATGTACTCGTCGGTCGGCAGCTCGCGCATGATCCGCTCACCGTAGGCAAGCTCCGGGATGATGCGGCAGCCGTGCACGAGCACGACCTTCTCGTAGCGCTCGTATACTTCCGGATCGCGGATGATGCTCATGAACGGCGCCAGCCCCGTGCCGGTGCCGAGCAGATAGAGGTTCCGCCCCGGCCGAAGGTTGGCAAGGATGAGCGTGCCCGTCGGCTTCTTGCCGACGAGGATCGTATCGCCTTCCTTGATGTGCTGCAGGCGCGAAGTCAGAGCACCGTCGGCTACCTTGATGCTGAGGAATTCAAGGAAATCGTCGTAGGCGGCGCTGACGACGCTGTATGCGCGAAGTCAGCGGACGCCCGTCGATCTCGAGGCCCATCATCACGAACTGCCCGCTTTCAAAACGCAGACTGGGACTGCGCGTCGCCGTGAAGCTGAACAGGGTGTCGGTCCAGTGCCGTACGGAAAGAACGGCTTCGTTGGTGAAGGCTGCCATAGGTCTCTTGCGCTGCTAATTCGATAACGTGACTTCTACGAGGTTGTCGGAGAACGAGGGAGCGTGTCCCATGTCCGTGAACTCCGCCGAACTTATGCTATTGACCGTCCCTTCGTTCAACTGCCGCCAATAGCCCAGGGTGGCGACGACGATACCGGGGTTAACGTCGTCGGTGATGCGAGCGACCCCTTTGAAGGCCCCTCGCCCATTTGCGACCTGAACACGATCGCCGTCGACGATCCCGCGCTGGAGAGCGTCGGCTTGGTTGATCATAACGAACTGCTCGCCCTGACCTTTGATCTTGTGGTCCATGTTGGCGTAGCAGGAGTTGAGGAAGCCGTGGCTCTTGGGCGAGACGATGTTGAGCGGATACTTCTTCGCCAACTCCGGGCTGTTGGTGTGGGATTCGCGCGGGCCGACGTAGTCGGGTAACGGATCGAGCGCTTCACCGGGCTGGAAACCCTCGTACATCTGCCGGAACGGCCCGGCGACGAAATTCTTGGCGCCGGCGACGAGGAACTCGCATTTCCCCGACGGCGTCGGGAAATTGCCCTCCTTATGGCGCGACCGGTCGTCCGGCGTGCCGACCTTGAGACGAGCGAAGCCGTGCTCGCGCAGGTAGGCAAGGTCGATGCCCTCGCAGGCTGGCGCGTTCCAGTCGACGTAGTGCTCGAGACATTCGGAGTCCGTCCATTTGAAGTTCTCTTCCTCATAGCCCATGCGCTTGGCCAACTGCCGGAAGATCTCGTTGTTGGGAATCGCCTCGCCGGGCGAGTCCGCGCACTTGGCGTTGTAAGTCAGATAGAGGTGGCCCCAGGACAGGATCATGTCCTCCATCTCGGCACCCATCGAGGCCGGCAGCACGATATCGGCGTAGGAGGCGGTGTCGGAGATGAAGTGCTCGGCGGAGACCATGAACAGGTCATCGCGCATCAGGCCCTGTACGATCTTGTCCGTCTCGGGGGCCTGCGTGACCGGATTGGAGTTCCAGCACATCATCGATTTGATCGGCGGATCGAGCGGCATCTCGCCGGTCAGTGCGCGCCCGATCTGCAAGTTGTTGATGACGCGCGTGCCCTCGGGGATGAAGTCGGGACGACAGATGACATCGAACTTGTAAGGGTGTTCCCACACCGGGAACTGCGTGACGCCGCCGCCGACGTGGCGCCACGCGCCGGTGAGCGCGGGAATGCAGGTGACGGCGCGGATCGTCTGTCCACCGCCGTAGTGCCGCTCCAGCGCCACGCCCATGCGGATCGCTGCCGGCTGCGCGGTGGCGATCTCGTAGGCGAGCTTGCGGATGTCCGCGGCCGGCACGCCGGTTATCTCGGCGGCCCACTCCGGCGTGCGCGTTGAAGCGCGCTCTTTCAGCTCCTCGAAGCCGAGCGTGTACTTCGTCGACGTACTCCCGGTCGACCAGGCCCTGCTCGATGATCGAGTTGATGATCGCCATGGCGAGCGCGCCGTCGGTGCCGGGCTTCGGGCAGATGTGCCAGTCCGCACCCTTCGCCGTCCGCGAAGCGTAGGCGTCGATGACGACGACCTTGGCGCCGAGCTTCTGGGCGTCCTTGACGATCGCCCAGTGGTGCAGGTTGGTGCTGACGCTGTTGCAGGCCCAAATGACAATGTACTTGGAGTGGATGTAGCTCTCGGGGTCGAGCCCTGCCGTCGGCCCGACCGTCAGCAGCCAGGCGGTGCACGAGCCCTCGCCGCAGAAGGTGCGCTCGCACACCGTGGCGCCCATGCGATTGAAGAAGGCATCGCCGCCGTTCAATCCGTGCACCAGACCCTGATGGCCGAGATAGCTGTAGGGGATGATTGCCTGCGGCCCGTACTCGGCGATGATGGCTTTCCAGCGCGTGGCGATTTCGCTCAGCGCCTCGTCCCAGGTGATGCGTTCGAACTGCTTGGAGCCCTTGGGGCCGACGCGGCGGAGCGGATAGAGCAGGCGGTCCGGGTGGTAGTGACGCTTCTCATAGTCCTTGAGCTTCACGCACAGGCCGCCGCGCGTCATTGGATGATCGGGGTTGCCCCTGACCCCCTTCAGCACACCGCCTTGAACCTCAAACAGCATCGAGCAGGTGTCGGGGCAGTCATGCGGACAGCCGCCGAAGAACGTCTCGATCTTGACCTGCTCGTTCATGCGCTTTCTCCCACCATTGTCGGCGCGCTGCGCCAGCCGGGGCGCAAACTTGGCCGAACTGACGCGCGTCAACCCGTACATCAGCCTGAACTTTGGCGGGACGTAAGAGCCAAACGCGCGGTGTTGCTTGGTGCCAAGGTGGATTTGCTGCGCATTGGCACCACGCGAGCTCACGCTCTTGGACCTAACGGAATATCGGAGGTACCGTTATCGGTGGTGCCAAGAAGGTGACCACAACCTTGGCGAGGCTCGCGCTTGGAACTGACGCTTTCACTCGACGCCGGCGCTGAGCGCTCTCTCCAAGTCCAGATATTCGAGCAAGTCCGCTCGATGATCCTCGGGGGTCAGCTGAAGGCGGGAATGGCACTGCCGCCGAGCCGCTTACTGGCCGAACGTGTCAACGTCTCGCGCAATACGGTGACCATCGCCTACGACCGGCTCGTCGCTGAAGGATACGTGGAGTCCCGCGGCACGGCCGGCACCTTCGTCAGCTCAATTCTGCCGGACGATCTGCTGCTCATTCGCAGCCGCGATCGCACGCAGACGAACGGCCCCGTTCCCGACGAGCCGAGCGAGCCGCTTCTGTGCTTTGCGGGCTCTCCGGGCGGCGGCAACGATCGTCCGGCGCTCGACTTCTGGGTCGGGCGGTCTGACCCGACTGCCTTTCCGATCAAGACCTGGCGCCGCATCGTCAATCGCAAACTGGCGGGCGAAATTTCCTACCTGACCGACTATTGCGATCCGGCCGGCCTGCCGGAGCTACGCGAGGCGATCGCCGACCATCTCGGCCGTGCGCGCGGAATGCCGGTGACCAAGGACCAGATTATCGTCACTGCAGGGGGCCAGGACGCGCTCAATCTCGTGTACAATCTCGTCGGCCCGCACACCCGGCAGCTCTGCATCGAGAACCCCTGCTATCAGGGCGCCGCGATGTTGTTCAGGAGCACCTCGCACGAGATCCATCCGGTGCCTGTCGATGCCGAAGGCATCCAGGTCGAGCTACTGCCTAAGGCAAAGGGCAGCCTTCTCTACGTGACGCCGTCGCATCAATTCCCCACCGGCGTCATGCTCACGCTCAATCGCCGCTTGGCGCTGCTCCGCTGGGCGGAGGAGACCGACAGCTATATTGTCGAGGACGACTACGACAGCGACTTTCGTTACGACGGCCCGCCACTCACGGCGTTGGCGGGGCTCGATCGCTGCCGGCGCGTCTTCTACGTCGGCACGTTCTCAAAATCGGTTGGGGCCGGCCTGCGCGTCGGCTATGCGGTGCTGCCCCGGATCCGCTGGGATGAGGCGCGGTTACTCAAGGCGCAGATGAGCAACGGCCAGTCGTGGCTCGAGCAGGCGGCGTTGGCCGAGTTCATCACCGAGGGACACTTCGAGCGGCACCTGCGCAAGCTCAGGCAAATCTACAAGTCGCGCCGCGACCGTCTGGTCGCCGCGCTCAACGCCAACTTCGAAGCACCGCAGCTCTCCGGCTCCGAAAGCGGGCTGCACTTCGTGTGGCGCCTGCCGGCTGGGTTTCCGCCGGCCCGGGAAATTCAGCTGCGCGCACGTCAACTCGGTGTCGGCGTCTATGCCTTGATGAGCGGCGCCGCCTTCGATTTCGATGTGGCCGCACCCGACAACGTTCTCGTGCTTGGCTACTCATCGCTCGGCGAGCAGCAGATCGACGCCGCCGTCGCCAAGCTCAAGGCATTGCTGAGCGATTAGGGTTACATGTTCAGGATCATCAAAGATGCGCCCCTCTCTGCTCGAGAAGCGCTGACAGGTCGCGCCGGAAGAAGTGCGCGCTACATTGTTCTGACTAGGAAATTGGTGGAGCCGAGGGGAATCGAACCCCTGACCTCTGCAGTGCGATTGCAGCGCTCTCCCATCTGAGCTACGGCCCCGGGCAGTTCGGCGGCATTTAGAGGGCCACCTCGAATCTTGTCAAGGAACGCGCGGAAAGCACAGCTCGTGGGGACGGGCGCGCTTGCAGGGCAGAGCCGTCAAAGGCTACACGTGGCCCCAGAAAGCACCTGGAGCGCGGCACGATGGTCCTTCTTCGCCTAATCGACTTCCTCGGCTACCTCATTCAGCTCTACGTCTACGTGATCATCGCCAGCGTCATTCTCAGCTGGCTGATGGCCTTCGGCGTCGTCAACCCCTACAACCCGACCGTCCGCGCCATCTGGCAGGGCTTAAATGCCGTCACCGAGCCGTTGCTGCGCCCGATCCGCAACATGCTGCCCAATATGGGCGCCATCGACATCGCTCCGATCGTGCTGCTGCTGGCCTGTTTCTTCCTGCAAAGCGTCGTGCTCGGGTCGCTGCGCGATCTGCTCGTCACGGCGGGATGAGCGGCCCGATGACTGGCCCTGGCACCGACGCCGAAATGCCCTGGCGGACCGGGAACGGGTGCGTCATCGTGCGGGTACGCCTGACGCCGAAATCCTCGGTAGAAGGCGTCGACGGCGTGGCCCCGAGCGCGGAAGGGGCGGCGCTTGCCGCCCGCGTCCGCGCGGTGCCGGCGGAGGGCGAAGCCAATGCGGCGGTTGAGAAGCTGGTCGCCCGCTGGCTCGACGTGCCGAAAAGCTCGGTGCGCGTGACGGCGGGGGCAAAATCCCGCATCAAGTCGCTCACCATCAGCGGGGAAACGAATTACCTCGAGCAGCGCCTGCGGGCCAAGCTCGCGCCCACATGAATGTGGGCGGCACAATGACAGATCCTAGGGAGGAAGTTTCGTAATGACCGCTTACGTCATCGACGGCAAGGCAATCGCCGCCAAGGTGCGCTCCGATGTTGCCGCCGATGTGGCCATGCTCAAGGCGCAGCACGGCTTCGTTCCCGGACTTGCCGTCGTGCTGGTGGGCGAGGATCCGGCGAGCAAGGTCTACGTGCGCAACAAGGCGGCGCAGACGGTCGAGTGCGGCATGCAGTCGTTCGAGCACAAGCTGGCCGAGGACACGCCCGAGCAGGTGGTGCTCGACCTTGTCGCCAAGCTGAATGCCGATCCGAACGTCAACGGCATCCTGGTTCAGATGCCGCTCCCCAAGCACATGGATTCGAACAAGGTGCTGGAGCTGATCGACCCGTTGAAGGATGTCGACGGCTTCCACCCGATGAACGTCGGCCGCCTGTCGATCGGCGAGCGCGCGCTGGCGCCCTGCACGCCCGTCGGCTCGATCATCCTGTCGAAGTCGGTGAAGCACGACCTGTCGGGGCTCAACGCCGTCGTCGTCGGCCGCTCCAACATCGTCGGCAAGCCGATGGCGCAGCTGCTGCTGCGCGAGAACTGCACCGTGACCATCGCGCATTCGCGCACCAAGGATCTGCCGGACGTCGTGCGCGCGGCCGACCTTGTCGTCGCCGCCATCGGCAAGCCGGAGTTCGTCAAGGGCGACTGGATCAAGCCGGGCGCCATCGTCATCGACGTCGGCATCAACCGCGTCCTCAAGCCAGACGGCAAGGGCAAGATCGTCGGCGACGTTGACTTTGCCGAGGCGGTGAAGGTGGCGGGCGCCATTACGCCGGTGCCGGGTGGCGTCGGTCCGATGACCATCGCCTGCCTGCTCAAGAACACCGTCGAAGCCGCCATGATGCAGCGCGGCCTGCTCGCCAAGGCAGCCTGACGTTAGGCAATAGGCAATAGGCAATGGGGGCGGCGCGTTTCGGGCGGCTGCCCCTCTTGGTATTCAGCGGCTTAATGATTGGATCGACTTGATCAGCGCGTTGAGCATTTTTCCGACCCGCTCAGACTGTTCAAGCAAGCGAGCCGCCTGCTCGTTGCCGAAGGCTCCGAGTCGCTGTGCCAGCAAGACGTGTGTATCGAGCTCGTTTAGCGAGCCGCGAGCGACCTTTAGAAACTGAGCATAGGATCCAGGGCTTTGACGCCCGTATCCTTCCGCGATGTTGGCGGGGCACCGACGCGGCTGCGCGGATTGTCTGGTCAGCGAGGGCATATCTCCAACGGGATGGGGCGCTCACCACAGCCCGATAGGTGGCTTCTGCCAACGCCATCGCCTCCTGCCAGACGTTGAGATCTCGGTGCGATGAGATCTTCTGCAAGCCAATGCCCATTGCCTATTGCCCAATGCCGTCTATGCGGCGCTTCGCTGCCGCAGCGTTTCGCCGCGATAGCTCAGCGCTTCGGCGACGTGCACGCGGCCGATGCCGTCGGCGCCGTCGAGATCGGCAAGGGTGCGCGCAACGCGCAGCGTGCGGTGAAAGCCGCGCGCCGAGAGGCGCAGCGCGTCGGCGGCCTGGCGCATCAACGCGGCGCCTTCGGCGTCGGGCGTGGCGATGTCCTCCAGTATGCGGCCGCTGCATTCGGCGTTGGTGCGCAGCCCCTTGACGCCGAGCGCCGCAAAGCGCGCCCGCTGCACCTCGCGCGCCCGCGCCACCCGCGCCCGCACCTGGGCGCTGTCCTCGGTCGGCGCCGGAAGAATGAGATCGGCCGCGCTCACCGCCGGCACTTCGATTTGCAGATCGATGCGGTCGAGCAGCGGGCCCGAGATGCGTGCCTGATACTCGGACGCGCAGCGCTCCCCGCGCTTGCAGGTGACGCCCGGTCCGCCACCGCCGCACTTGCACGGGTTCATTGCCGCCACGAGCTGGATGCGCGACGGGTAGGCGATGCGATGGTTGGCGCGCGCGATGACCGTCTCGCCGGTCTCCAGCGGCTGGCGCAACGCGTCGAGCACGCCCGGCTGGAACTCCGGCAACTCGTCGAGGAACAGCACGCCGAGGTGGGCAAGGCTCACCTCGCCCGGACGCGGACGCGTGCCGCCGCCGACCAGGGCCGCCATGCTGGCGGAATGATGCGGCGCCCGGAACGGCCGCTCGGTCGCCAGCTTGCCGCCCATCAGCTCGCCGGCGAGGCTGTGCACCATCGAGACGTCAAGCATCTCCTCCGGCGACAGCGGCGGCAGGATCGACGGCAGCCGCGCCGCCAGCATCGACTTGCCCGCGCCCGGGGGGCCGACCATCAGGAGATTGTGCCCGCCGGCGGCGGCGACCTCGAGCGCGCGCTTGGCGCTCTCCTGGCCTTTGACGTCGGCGAGATCGGGCAATACGCCGTCCTCGCCGCTCCAAGCCCGGCTTGGGCCGCGCCAGCGTCTGCAGACCCTTGAAGTGATTGACGAGCGACAGCAGATGCGGCGCCGCGAGGATGTCCACATCTTCGCCCGCCCACGCCGCCTCGGGGCCGCAGGCGGCGGGACAGATCAGCCCCTTGCCCATGGCGTTGGCGCCGATGGCGGCGGGCAGCGCGCCCGGCACGGCGCGGATCGAGCCGTCGAGCGCCAGCTCGCCGATCGCCGCGTAACCGGCGACGGCGTCGGGCGCCACCGCCTCCATCGCCACCATCATGGCGAGCAGGATCGGCAGGTCGAACTGGCTGCCCTCCTTCGGCAGGTCGGCCGGCGCCAGGTTCACCGTCACGTGCTTGTAGGGAAGGCCGAGACCGACGGCGTGCAGCGCGTTGCGCACCCGCTCGGAGCTCTCGGCCACGGCCTTGTCGGGCAACCCGACGATGACGAAGGCGTGCCGGCCCGGCGTGATGCGCACCTGCACCTCGACGGGGCGGGCCTCGATGCCGACAAACGCGAGCGTGGAAATCTGCCCGTACATGCTGCGTGAAGCCCGCCCCCACAGGCCGAAACGGCCTATGCAACCCTAGCGTGAAGCGTTCAGTTCAGCAAGAACATTGTGGGAACGGACAAAGAGCAGGGGGCGCTAGGCCGCTCGCACGCTGGCGTGCAAGCGCCACCGGTGGGTGATTTCGAACCTAGTCGTAGAGGGAGGTCGGCGCACAGCCCCTCGACTGGCCGACCTCCGCTGCTGGCGCGTGGGGGCGCAGCAGCCTGGCCTCACTGGCGATTTTGGTCGGCCCTCGCAAGGGGCCGCAAGATTAGTCTTGGTACGGAAGCTGACCGAGCGGTCTTCCGTTTACGTCTCATTAATCGACTCTGCGCCAGCGTTGGGTTCAGCCGATGACCCTTCCCTTTCGTCCATCGGACGCCGCAAGGCCATGAGGCCCCAGCCCCGACAGCCGCTGGGGCCTTTTTGCGTTTGGTGCTCGACGGAAGAGGCTGCGCTGGGACCGCCGCCCAGAGACGTGCGGCCTAAGCCGACGCCGGAAGCGGGCGCACGGCCAGCACGGTCGTGTTGTCCTGGTGCGGGTCGCGCATGGACTCGACGGCGCGGATCAGCGCGTTGGCCACCGACTCGGCGCCATCGTCGGCGTAGGCCGACACGATGCGCTGGATCTCGGTGCCCTCCAGCGTGTGCAGGCCGTCGCTGGCGAGGATGACGTAGTCGCCCTCCTCCAGCACCAGCGGCCGGCGCGAGACGTCGACGAGGTCGAGCTCATCGCCGGTCACCGCGGATCGCAGCATGTGCCGGCGCGGGTCGGACTTCGCCTGCTCGGGCGTGATCTTGCCCTGCGCCGCCATGCCGGTCGAGCTCGGGCGCCAACGAGTGGTCCTCATTGAGCAGCGCGATCTCGCCGCGGCGGAACAGCAGCAGCGGGCTGTCGCCGACGCTCACCCATTCGACGCCCTCGTTGCCGAACACGGCGGCGACGAGCGTCGTCCCCATGCCGGCCAGCGTCGGGTTGGCGCGCACCTGCGCGGCGATGGAATCGTTGGCCGAGGTGAGCGACTTGATCAGCCGCTCGGGACGCGAGCCGTTCAGCCCCGCGTAGGCGGAGATGAAGCTGTCGCACACCATGCGGCTCGCGAGCGCGCCGGCCGTGTGTCCGCCCATGCCGTCGGCCAGCACGGCGACGAGGCGCGTGTTGTTGGCGGTCGGCGGCACGTCGGCGCTCCCGCCCGTCCTATCCTTAGGCGGCCAGAATGCGCTCGAGTCTTCCTGGTAGTCTCTCGCGCCCTTGGTGGCGCGAGAGGCATGATCGAATGCCTGCATCAGTCCTTGGCATCGCTAAGCTCGGCCCAATCGAAATCCGCCCCGCAGAACGGCACGAACACGAGCTGCGTGCGCCCGATCGTGATCACGTCCATCTGGTGCAGCTCGACCGCTCCGGTGGGTCGCTTGTCGTTGATAGAAACGACGTTGGTCTTCGCTAAGTTCGGCACGAACAGAAAAGATCGTGCGGCCGAATCATAGCGAATATAGGCCTGCTCTTCCGAGGAAATCGAATCGTCGCCGAAATCGAGCGGGATACGCTGCGTCGGGGCGCGTCCGACCGTGTTGTTGCCCTCGAAGATGGGCCGGTAGCAGCCCATGCCGGCGCCGCCGACGATCACGAGCCAGCCCACGACCGGGTCCTGCTCGAAGGCGCCGCGCTTCACCTGCACCTTGCCGCGCACCAGCTGCGTGCGCGGCGAATCGTTCTCAACCTTCGGGGGGCCGCCGCGCACGACGCGCGTCGTCGGCGGTGCGCCGAACTCGACGTGCTTGTCCTGCGGCTTCAGCGATGTCTGGCCCTTGACCGCGAGCGCGGCTTCGGCGGCGCTCAGGCCGGCACCGGCCGGCGTCGCGGCGGGAGCGGCGTCGCCCTTCGCCGGCTCGGCTGCTGCCGGAGCGGGCTTTGGCGTGTCGGCCTTCGGCGCCATCTGCGTCGTGGGCTCTGCGGCCGCGGGCGCTGCTCCGCGTTGCGTGTCGTCGCGGCTCGCGGCGGCAAGCGCATCCTTCAGCGAGCCTAGGAACCGGCCCGGCTTCGCTCCCTGCTGAGTCATCGTTGTCCTCCGTTACGCCTTGGCGCTCTTCCGACATTATGCGTTCTCCTACCATGATAGACGACAAGGCTCGTCATATCTGCCGCAACCGCGTGCGGCGGTTGGCGTCCGTCACCCGACAGGCCTTGCGTCGAACTTCAGTTTCACTTCGCCGATGCCGATCACGTCGCCCTGTTTCAGGCGGCCTTCGCCGACGC
Organism: uncultured Alphaproteobacteria bacterium; assembly: GCA_963722495.1. Lineage (GTDB taxonomy): Bacteria > Pseudomonadota > Alphaproteobacteria > Rhizobiales > Hyphomicrobiaceae > Hyphomicrobium_A. The sequence continues at coordinate 416,755 of CAVRND010000011.1, forward strand.
GCATGCCGTTGATCAGCACGCCGTTGCCGTCGGCGCCCGAAAGATCGGTGACGACGACGTTTCCGTCGGTCGTGCGCCGGATCACCGCGTGGTAGCGATGCACGGTCTTTTCCGGCAGGCAGATGTCATTGTCGGCCTCGCGTCCGATGCGCAGCATGGCGCGTCCGATGACATGGCGCTGGCCGGAGTGGGCAAGCTCGACCCACGCTTCCGTCGGCCAGGCTGACGCGTCCACGCGCGCCGTCACGCCGCTGCGCAAAGGGTTGGCGCCGCGCAAAGATGGACGCGAAATCAACACGGTAGAATCGGGCGACCGGTGCGCTTCCGGCGCATCATGAGGCCGACGATGGCGAGCGGCGGCAGCGCGATCAGCACCGCCAGCACGAGCATCAGCGCCGGCGCGCGATCGAACGTGTCGCCGAACCACGAGCCCAGCTGCCACCATGCCTCGGCGGTCGGCATTGCAAGTGTAAAGGCGTCTGAAATCACCACTGCGCGCCCCGGCTGGGTGTGCCCGCTGCAAATGCAACATGAGTTTGGGAGATCGCGGCGAAGGCAATCGACAGCTTCGGCAGTGGCGACCACGGCGATCTCATGGTCTTCGTCTCAGGACAAATCAAAGTGCAGGTTCGGGCTGCATGACGGCAGGAACATGGCATTCGCCTCTCCAGCTCAGATTTGTTGGTAGCTTCGGCGTGCTCAAGCCGCCGCCACATTTGGCAGGCATAAATGTGTCGGAGGCAGTACGGCAATTGACGCGCGGCGCGGCACTAGTGTGATGATCGAGAAAATTGCCACACTAGGCATACGAGGCTGACGATCGACGTCACGGAGAGCCATGACGAATCTCATTGCGCTGCCAAGCGGGACCGAGTTGGTCGGCGATTACCGCATCGAGCGAGTGCTGGGCGCCGGGGGCTTCGGCGTGACCTATCTCGCCGATGAGATCGCCCTCGCCCGCATGGTGACGATCAAGGAATATTTCCCCAGCGATATTGCCGCGCGTGACGGCGGCATCGATGCCGCGCCGCGTTCGCAGGACTGCGCCGGGGACTACCGCTGGGGCCTCGACCGATTCATCGAGGAAGCACAGACGCTTGCCAAGTTCGACCACACGAACATCGTTCGCGTGTACCGCTACTTCCGCGCCAACAACACCGGCTACATGGTTCTCCACTTCGAGGAGGGCCAGAGCCTCAAGGGCTGGCTGAAGGGCTTGGGGCGGGCGCCGCGCCAGAAGGAGCTCGACGCCATCATCGCGCCGCTGCTCGACGCGCTGGAGCTGATCCACAAGTCGGACTTCCTGCACCGAGACATCGCGCCCGATAACATCATCATCCGCAAGTCGGGCGATCCGGTGCTCATCGACTTCGGCTCGGCACGCGGCGAGATCGCCTCGCATACCAAGACCGTGTCGGCGCTGGTCAAGCCGGGCTACAGCCCCTACGAGCAGTATGCCGAGACGAGCCGCCAGCAGGGCCCGTGGACCGACATCTACGCGCTCGGCGGGACGCTCTATCACGCCATTACCGGCAAGCGGCCGCCTGACTCTCCCTCGCGCATGGTCAAGGACGAGCTTGTTTCGGCACGCGACGGCGCGCTCAGCTCCTATCGGGCCGGCTTCCTCAAGGCAATCGACAAGGCCTTGGCGCTCAACGTCGAAGCGCGACCGCAGTCGATCGCGGCCTGGCGTGGCGACCTGCTGGCGCCCGATCCCGTGCGTGCCAGCTGGCTGACGCGCACAACCGACCGCCGGAAGAACCGCAAGAGGGACAAGGAAGAGGCCGAGCCGTTTGCCGCCGTTGCCACGGTGCCGATCGCGCTGTCGCCGACTGCCACGCCGCCGCCCCCGGATGCGCCGGGCCCCAAGGGCGGCCTGCTCGATTTTCTCGAGGGCTTGCGCAAGAAGCCCGATGGCGAAGCCGCGCCGGCCGCGGCGCCCGCGCCGATTCAAATCGCCGCCGCTTCGACGCCGTTACCTCAAGCTGCGACCGTGAAGCTCGAAGCGCCGCCCGCTCCGGTGCTCAAGAAGAAATCGCAGTCGAAGAAGCCGATCCCCAAAGAGCGCGCGCTTGTCGTCATCAAGTCGCCGCCGCGCCCGCGTCCGCGCCGCCTGAAGGGCAGCCGGCCGAGCTTGATGCCCATCGTCTTCAAGCTGCTCGTCGGCGTCGGAGTCGCCAGCGCCGCCGTCGCCATGCAGGATCGCTTCCCGCAGTTCGAAAGCCGCGGCTCGGCGGTGACGACGGGAATAACCACCGGCACCACCAATCCTCTACCGCAGGCGCAGATTCCCGCGCTTGTCACGCCCATCGCCGAGGTCGAGGCGCACCGCGGTTCCATCTCCGGCGCGGCCTATAGCGACGACGGCCGCCGTATCGTCACCACCGGTGCCGACGGCGCGATGAAGGTCTGGGATGCCGAGCACCGCAGTCTGGTGCGCACGATCGAGCTCGACGACGGGCCGGCGACGTCCCTTGCCCTCAGCGGCGACCGGGCACTCACTGGCCACGCCAACGGCAAGGTCGTCCTGTGGGACATCGCCCGCGCCGAGAAGATCGCCTCCGTACAGCGCAACGAGGCGAACATCTGGGCCGTCGCTTTCACCGGCGATCCGAACCGCTTTGCCACCGCCAGCCATGACTGGAAGGTTACGCTGTGGGATGCGCGCCAGGCGTCCGCCCCGCTGCAGGTGCTGGATGGCCACGAGAACTCCGTGCAATCGCTCGCTTACTCCCCGCAGCGGCTGCTGCTCGCTTCGGGCAGCGCCGACAGGACGGTGCGCGTATGGGATCTGGACACGCTGACCCTGAAGCGTTCCTACAGCGGCCCCCGCGACTTCGTCACCTCGGTTGCCTTTTCGCAAAGCGGCAAGCTGCTCGCGGCCGGCTCCCTCGACGGGCGCATACAGATCTGGTCGGTACTATCGCAGCGTCGTCTGCGTGCACTCAGCGGCCATCGGGGTCGCGTTGCCGATATCGCCTTCTCGCCATTGGGCGATCAGCTCGCCTCGGCGGGTGAGGACGGCACCGTGCGGCTGTGGGATCTGCAGCGTGGGCGCATCGTCCGCGCGCTCACCGGACACGTCGGCGGGGCCACGGCCGTCGCTTTTGCGCCGGATGGCCAGCACCTGGTTTCGGCGGGCGTCGACGGGCGCCTGCGCCTGTGGGCAATTCCACTCGGCCAGCTCGCGCGGGAATAGCGCGCCAGTCCCGCGCCTTAGAGCTGGCTGGTACGCGGTTGGCGATATTTCTACGCACAGCTTGTCACGCGAGACTGCGGGCCGCAGGCGTCTGTCTCGACGCCGTCGCCGAACCGCGCAACAATGCGCCCGCCATCACAAAGAAAAAGAAGCCAAGCGGGTGCCATGGACTTAGATGCTGTTCTGCTGGCCCGTCTCCAGTTCGCTTTCACCATCACGTTCCACATCATCTTCCCGAGCTTCACGATTGGGCTCGCGGCGTTCATTGCGACGCTATTGGTGCGCTGGCGACTGACGGGGCGCGATCACCTGCATCGGCTGGCCCGCTTCTGGACCAAGATATTCGCCGTTTCTTTCGCCATGGGCGTCGTGTCCGGCATCGTCCTGTCGTACCAGTTCGGCACCAACTGGAGCAATTTCTCGGTCGTCGTCGGCAACGTGCTGGGGCCGCTGCTCGGCTACGAGGTGCTGACGGCGTTCTTCCTCGAAGCGACCTTCCTCGGCATCATGTTGTTCGGCTGGCAGCGCGTGCCGCCCAACCTGCATGTGCTGGCGGCTATTCTGGTCGCCGTTGGCACCTCGCTTTCCGCCTTCTGGATTCTCGCCGCCAACAGCTGGATGCAGACGCCGGCCGGGCATGAGGTGATCAACGGCATCGCCTATCCAGTCGACTGGATAGCGATCATTTTTAATCCGAGCTTCCCCTACCGCTTTTCCCACATGTTCACCGCCGCCTACCTCACGACCTCGCTCGTCGTGCTGGCGGTCGGCGCGCGCTATCTGGTCAAGGGCCGCTTCCCCGAGGAGGCCAAGACCATGATGCGCATGGGCCTAGGCATGGTCGCCATCCTGGCGCCGCTGCAGGTCTTTCTCGGCGATCAGCACGGCCTCAACACGGCCAAGTATCAGCCGGCCAAGCTGGCGGCGATCGAGAGCCATTGGGACGGGACGAAGCCGGCGCCGCTGGTCTTGTTCGCCATTCCCAACTCGGCCGAGGAACGCAACGACTACGAGATCGCTATCCCGGGCCTCGCCAGCCTCATCCTCAAGCATGACAGCGAGGGGCTGTTCCCCGGTCTGAAGCAGTTCCCGCCATCCGAGCGCCCACCGATCTTCCCCGTCTTCATCGCCTTCCGCATCATGGTCGGCCTCGGCGTGTTGATGCTGTTGACCGGCTTTGTCGGCGCCTACCTGTGGGCGCGCGGGCGGCTCTTCGAAACACGCTGGTATCTGCAGGCGACGCAGTACGTCTGGCCGATGGGCTTCATCGCTATCCTTGCCGGCTGGTACACCACCGAGATCGGGCGTCAGCCGTGGATCGCGCACGGCATATTGCGCACGGCCGACGCAGCCTCGCCGGTCCACGCCGGGGCGGTGCTGACGACGTTGATCCTCTTCGTCATCGTCTACGGCGTCGTGTTCTCGATGGGCATCTACTACATCAACCGCCTGATCGAATACGGACCCAAAGGCACCGCAGCCGCACCGCCCGATGGCGTGCCTTCACGTCCGCTCACCGCAGCCGAACCCGCCGCGCACGACGCCATCGAGGGGACCTAGTGTGATGATCGAGAAATTCGCCGTCATAGGTGGCACGGGATCGAGCGAATTTCTCGATCTGAATCACACTAGCGAAGCTACGATTCTAGTGTCCCTTATGATTCCGAAGCTCGCTCGCCAACCTAGCCGCCATCTCTGGCGAGCTTCGCAATCGGGACACTAGCCATGGACGCAATCGCCTATTGGCTGCCGGTCGTCTGGGCCGCGATCATCGGCATCGCCGTCGCGCTGTACGTCATCCTCGACGGCTTCGACTTGGGGCTCGGCATCCTCTTCCCCTTCACGCCGGAGGAAGAGCGTCGTGATGTGATGATGAACTCGGTGGCGCCCTTCTGGGACGGCAACGAGACGTGGCTGGTGCTCGGCGGCGGTGGTTTGCTGGTCGCCTTCCCGCTTGCCTACGCGGTGATCATGCCGGCGCTCTACCTGCCGATCATCATCATGCTTCTGGGCCTCATCTTTCGCGGAGTCGCCTTCGAGTTCCGCTGGACGGCGAAGCCCAGCCACGAATTTTGGGACAACGCCTTCGCCTACGGCTCCATCGTCGCCACGTTCATGCAGGGCGTCGTGCTCGGCGGCTACGTGCAGGGCATCAACGTGCAGAACAACCAGTTCGCCGGCGGCACGTTCGACTGGTTCGCGCCCTTCCCGCTGTTCACCGGCGTGGCGCTCCTTGTCGGCTACGCGCTGCTGGGCACGACCTGGCTCGTCATGAAGACGGAAGGCGAGCTGGCGGTGAACGCGCGGCGCTGGGCGAAGTACCTGCTGTTCGCCGTGCTCGTCATCATGGTCATCATCAGCCTGTGGACGCCCCTCGCCTTCGATCGCATCGCCGATCGCTGGTTTACATGGCCGAACATTCTCTACCTCTCGCCGGTGCCGCTGTTGACCGGTGCGGCGGCCTTCGCGTGCTGGTACGGACTGACAACCGGCCGCGAGATCATGCCGTTCCTATCGGCGGTGTCGCTGTTCCTGCTCGGCTTCATCGGGCTGGGCATTTCCACGGTGCCGTATCTCGTGCCGCCGACGCTGACCTTCTGGGATGCCGCGGCGGTCCCGAGCTCGCAGATTTTCATGCTCGTCGGGACGCTCATCATGCTGCCGATGATCCTCGGCTACACGGTGTTCGTCTATTGGACGTTCCGTGGAAAGGTGCGCGAGGGCGAGGGGTATCACTGAGACGCCGGCTCGTTCAGACTTTCCGGGGGGTCAAAGCCCTGCCATCATCCGTTTGCAGGGTCTAAACCCTCGATTCGCTGCGGCGGCAGCGCCGCCGTCGCTCATTTGAAAGCATCGATATCGGAGGCCGCATGCTCGGCTGGCGCAAACGCAACGATGGCTTTGAATGGCGTGACTACGTGCGCACGACGATCCTCGTGCGGCGCAGGCATCGACGCGACCGCGTTGGTGAAGCTCGCAAGGCGGCGGTCGAAAATCTCAAGGCCGCCGGCCAGCGTGGCGCGGTGGTAGGCGCCGAAGGCGCCAAGGCGGTGGGTCGCGGCGCCGTGCATGCCGGTCAGCAAGGCGCGATGATGAGCGTCGCCGGAGCCAAGGCGATGGGACGCGGCGCGATTCATTACGGGCAGCGTGGCGCAATGATGGGCTTCGCCGGGGCGAAGGCCGCCGGCAGTAGGCTGCGCGCCGGAATCCCGGTTGCCGGTTCCTTCCTGCAGCGCTTCGGCGCGACCATGATCAACGCGATTGCCTATGCGTGGGCGGTGCTGCGCACGACAGGTGGCATCGTCGCCGACTACACCGCGCCGATGTTCGCGCCGGTTGGTCGCTCGCTACGCCAGCCGAGCATCCGCTTGCCGCTGCTCATCGCCGGTTCCGTGGCGCTGCTGGGCGGAATCATCCGCGCATTCGCCAATGGGTTCGAGCGCGACACCTTGATCGCGCTCGCGATCGGCATCGTCATCCTCGGCGCGCTGGCGCTCGCGCACGCTGGTGCCGGCTTGCCTGTCTGGCTCGCCTCCCCTATGGCGTCGGCTCGCGGTGGAGTGCGCGGACGTTTCCGTGGCATCACCGACAAGCCGTTGGTGCAAGGCGCCGTTGCCGTCGTGGCGTTGGCCGTGCTCGCCGCTGGTGCCGTGACAGCCTGGCGCTCCACTCCCAGTGCGTCCCTGACAACGGCGAGTGTGTCGCGTCAGGAGCGGCGCGAAGCGGAGCGCGAGGAAGCGCGCGAGGCTGCTGCGAGTGGCGATGTCGAAGGGCGCGGTACGGCCGTCTCCGGCGACACCCTGCGCGTCGGCGCGACGACGGTTCGTCTCAACGGCATCGAAGCACCAGAGCCCGATCAGACGTGTGTCGCCGCCGACGGTAGCGAATGGTCGTGTGGGCAGAAGGCGAAGCAGGCACTGGCCCGCATCTTAAGCAACGGCCGCGTCACCTGCGATGTCTCGGGCACCTCCGACGGGCACAGCAGCGGCGACTGCAAAGTCGGCGAACTCGACGTGGCGGCGGAGCTCGTGCGCGGCGGACACGTATTCGCCGCCAGCGGGCTGTTCGCGTCGTATAGCGGCATCGAAGAAGAGGCGCGCACGAACAAGGCGGGCATTTGGGGTGGAAAGGCCACGCGCCCCTCCGACTATCGCGCGCAAAAGTGGGACGAGGCCAAGCGCGAGGCGCCTGACGGCTGTCCCATCAAGGGCAGCGTGCGCGGCAGCCGGCGTTACTACATCGTGCCGTGGGCTCGCGGCTACGAGCGCGTGCAGGTGAGCCGCAGTCGCGGTGGGCGCTGGTTCTGCTCCGAAACTGAAGCGCAGGAAGCCGGGTTTAAACCGGCTGAGCAATCGTAAAATCAAAGGGATGCTGGAAAAGGAAAGCCCGCGCTCCGGGGGAAGAGCGCGGGCTGCGATGCGTGACGCCACTTAGGGGGGACAGGTGGGAGGGCGCCACGTTCGAAATGTTATTCAACACGATGGCGGTCGTTTTTGCAAGGTGTCCCGCGGGCCTTTCTCCTAACAGTTAAGAAACAACTTACAATGGCGTAATGTTTTAAGCCTATGCCGACAGTTTCCCTGCGGTGCACAATGCGCTATTTGCCCACGAATATTGGGCGAATACACGGGTCTTGCAGCACATTACGAAAACTCCCGGTCAATGGGTCGCACGGCGACGTCGGTAAGTCCGCTGCTGCGCACAACGGTCGCCGTGACGTCCCTGCCGATGCGGCGTTCGTCGAGCATGCGGAATAGGTCGTCGACGCCTGTTACGGCCTCGCCGTCGAGCCGTACCAGGATATCGCCGGTCTTGAGGCCGGCGCTGCTGGCGGGGCTATCGGCTTGCACCTCGCGGATGCGCACTGCGCTTTGCTGCGACAGACCCGCCCGATAGGCGATGCGTGCGGGCAGCGACATCTGCTCCGCGACGATGCCAATCCGCGCACGCCGCACGCGTCCGTGCGCAAGGATCTGTGTCAGCGCGTGCAGTGCCGTGTTTGACGCGACGGAAAAGCAGATGCCCTGCGCTCCCATGATCACCGCCGTGTTGATGCCAATGACCTCGCCGGCGGAATTGGCCAGCGGCCCGCCCGAGTTGCCCGGGTTGAGCGCCGCATCCGTTTGGATGACGTCCCCGATCAGGCGACCGTTCTGCGCCCGTAGCGAGCGCCCGACGGCGCTGACGATGCCGGCCGTCACGGTCGACTGAAAGCCGAGCGGATTGCCGATAGCGATGGCGATCTGGCCGGCACGCACGGCCTTGGAATTCGCAAGGCGCGCCACCGGCAACGTCTCGCCCGTCTCGCCGCGCAGGACGGCAAGGTCCGTGTCCGCGTCGCGGCCGAGAGCCCGCGCACCGAATTTGCGACCGTCCGACAGCGACACGGTGATTTCCTTGGCGCCGTCGATCACGTGGTTGTTGGTGAGGATCAGCCCGTCGGGCGAGACGACCACCCCTGAGCCGGAGCCTTCGGCGCGGCGGCCGTTGCGCGCGCCCGCGACTGCAACGTGCACGACGGCGGGCGCCACCGCGTCGACGACGTCGACCACGGCGCGCGAATAGGAATCGAGCAGTTCATGGTCAGGCAGCGTACCGGCGGCAGCGGGGCCGGCGGGAATGCCGCTGCTCGGCTGCGCAGAACCCAAAAAGCCTAGGACGTTTCGCATGTTGGTCTCCCCTTGCGCGTCGATCGGCCCGGAGACCGCCAACGCATCGTGCTCTGATATGGGGAGGGTGGGATGCGGTTGGAAAGGGTGGGGCCTGCACGGCGGTTCGGGCGCGTCTACCGCCAGGCGATCTCGATCGGTGACAGCAGGATCGTACCGGGCTCGGCGGGAAGGTCGCGATAGCCGATGGCAACGAGCACGCCGCTCAGCATCGCCTTGGCATCCTTGCGCAACGGCAGATGCATGTCTTTTGAGAACAGGCTGCCGTCGATCCACAGCCGCCCGACGCCGTTCGCTTCGCCGGGGGCGTTCAGAACGACTTCCTGCTCGACTTTGGTCCAGCGTCCAAGCGGCAACGAATATTTGGAGTCGACACTGGGATGGCGCTCGCCACCTTCGACGGAGGCGCCGATCGAGGGTTTGCCGTCGGCATTCCATTCGGGACGCACCGAAAGCTTATTGTCCACCATCCGCTGTCCCGGCGCAGTCGCTTCGCCGCCGAACACTCCCGGAAGCGTGCCGCCGCCGCCGAAGTCGAACTTTTCAGGCAGCCAGATGCTGTAGGTGAGGCAGGCCGCACTAGCGCCGGCCATGCCGGGTGGCGACCAAAAGAACTCGATGCCGTTGCGCGCCGAGGCATCTTTGTCGGCACTGGCGGGCAGTTTGCGCAGCTTGACCTCCAGAGCGTCGGACGAAGGTCCCCCCTCGGCAGGAACGACGCGCGCATTGTCGACAACGCCGAGGTCGCGCAATCCCACACGCGCCTGCAGCTCGATTGCGGTCAGCGGCTTGCCGGCGCCCGTCTGCAGCGAAAAGCGCACCGGCGCCGGATAGCGCCCGCTGCAAGCCTGCTCGACCTCAGTGACGAACGACGCGTAGAGGACGTAGCCGACGACGAGGGCGGCTACCAATGCGCCGCCGATGTTGATGAGTTGATTGAGCTGCCTAGGGTTCTGCATGACCTGGGGGTCCGCTGCTCGGGGCAGCTTGGAGGTGAGCTGTGAGTCGCCGGCGCAACTCGTCTTGCAGTACACCCTTCGCGTTAAAATCCGCCTTTGCGGGGGGCGTCGTATCGGACGGGCTCAACCCAAGTGCGCGACCCGCGGCGTCCAGGGGGCAACCGGCGCACCTGCCCGCCTGATTTTGCGCCAGTTTGAAGGGGCATTGTTGCCGTTGCGAGGGGATTACTCGACTACGGTGTCTTTTGTTGCCGCGCGTACTGAGCTAATAAGCACCCGCTGTGAGCGATTTCTCAGTGCGCGTCGTCGCCAATCAGGGGAGAGGTTCATGACGATCAGGCTGGCGCTGGCAGGCCTTGCTTTGGCGCTCGCGGGCGCGCTTTCGATGCCCCAAGCGCGCGACGCTTCCGTTCCTCCGATGGGCAAGACACTGGAGCGCAGCGACGCTGCATCGCCCCTGCTGCAGGTTCGGCAGCGCCGCCGCTCGCGCGATGTCGGAACGCGCGAGACGGCCCCCGAGACATCCGCTATTCCGCCCGGCAAGGCGAACAACGGCGAAGTGCTGTTCGGCGTGCAGGATGTCGGTTTCCTCGTCGACCGCGACGTCATCCGCGTCGGCTCCGAGATCGGCAAGTTCGACCGCATCCGCCTGCGCGTGCTGCGCAACGAGATCTTCATCACCGACCTGAAGGCGATCTTCGACGACGGTACGACCGAGACCCTGCTCACCGACGCCAAAATTCCTGCCGACCGCAAGACGGACTGGATCACCATCAAGCACAAGGGCTTCATCAAGGAGATCCAGCTCGTCTACCGCTCCAAGCCCGACTTCAAAGGCCAGGCGCGGGTCGAGGTGTTCGGGGAATACGAGACCGGCTGGCTGGGGCCGAATGGCGAGGGGCGCAAGTTCAACGACGGCTGGGTGCTGCTCGGCACCGACACGGCCGGCAGCGTCGGCTTCGACCGCGTCAAAATTCCCGTCGGCCAGAACGACGGCGGCTTCAAGCAGCTACGCGTGTCGGTAAAGGACCGCGACGTGACGATGACCAATCTGTCGGTCGTCTACAGCGATGGGAGCAAGGACGAGATCGAGACCAACCGCACCAAGATTGCCGCGGACGCCGCCTTCGGGCCGGCGGACCTCAAGAAGGGCGCCACCATCAAGGAGATCGAGGCGACCTGGCGCTCGCGCGCGCTAGCAACGTCGAAGCGCGAACGCGCCTATGCGACGGTGCAGGTGTGGGGCAAGCACTGAGCTTCTAAACGTCTCAGCTGAATTAGAAAGGCCGGCGGTCAACGCCGGCCTTTTTTTTGTCTGGGCGCCTCAGCCGAAGGCGCCGAAGTGGTGCGAGATGCCGGTGCCGATCTCGCGGATGAACTCGTAGGCTTCTTCCATCGGCGCCAGGATCTCCGTCTCGACACGCCCGTAGTCGTCGATACCCTGCGGGCGATAGGTCGCCGCCTCGGCATACTGCGCGCGGTCTCCCGCCTCGCGGATGCGTCGCGGGAACGCCTGCCGCATTTCGGCGACGACGGCCGGCACATCCAGCATCAGCGCCATCTCGAACAGCTGCCGGTGCGAGATGTCGTTGCGCGGCGAAAAGCGCGGCATCTGCGCGGCGAGGATGAAGACGCGCATGATCAGCGCCAGGCGAATCGCCTGCAGCAGGTCGAGTTCGAGGCGCGTGTCGTCGGGGATCTTGCCGCCTTCGATGCCGATCTCTTCCAGCATGGCGTGCAGCTCGACGGCGTCGAGGCGCAAATGGTGCACGAGGCTGTTGATCTCGCCGTTGCGGTCGTCGGACAGAAGCAGCGAGGCGAGCGACCGGAAGGCGGGATCGAGGTTCGCCTCGCGGCCCCACGAGGCGCGCCAGGCCCAGAAGCCGGGATCGAACACGATGGCGTTGGCGCCCATGGCGTTGAGGCTGGACAGCTGCTTGCCGCGCGCGATCATCTCCAGGAGCGGACGCAGCCGCTGCGAGTTGCGCGCCAGCTCGATGAACCGCTCGCGCTCCGAGCCGACCGCCGCTCCGAGGCCGGCGACGACGTTGGCGACATAGCCGAACTGCTGCAGGATCGCGTTGTTGGGAATGGCGCGCATGCGCGACACGGCGCTGCGATCCGTGGCCCCGCCGGCATCGCTCTGCCGCTTCACGGGACGCGAGCCGGTCTTGAACAAAATGTTCGGACCGAAGGCGCCGAGCACGGCGCGATATCCCGGATGCGCGAACAAGTGCTCCTGATACGCGCGCAGGCGCGCCGATGAAGTCGAGGCGCAGGTCGGTGTCCTCGTAGAACGGATCCTCGCCGTCGGCCGGAACCTCGCCGTCCATGATGACGGTGGCCAGCGCCCGCGTCGTCAGGCGACGGTTGGCGAAGAACAGGTAGCCGTCGCCGCCCTGGAAGCTGGTCTCGTGCTTGATCGGGATTTCGTGGCCAGCAAAACGCTCGCGCGACTCGTCCGAGAACACGTAGTGCAGGCGCGTGCGCATCTCGCCGGGGTGGGCGCCGCGGCCCATGGACTCGCCGTGCGTCGAGAAGATCAACGTCTCGACGCCTTTGAGATCGGCGCGGTGGATCGCTTCGGCGAGACCATGATGCAGGCGCTCGATGGCGAGCGTGGCGGCGATCTGGCCGACGAAACGGCCGGCGTCGGAGAAGCCGGTCTGCAGCGCCAGGCGCCTGCGGCGCTTGACGTAGCTGACATACGCCTTCTCTTCCAGCAGCCGTTCGATGACGCGGGCGCCGGTCTCGAGGCCCAGCGGCGTCTCGAACAGCGGCGACACATCGGTGATGTGATCGACGCCGAACAGCGTGGCGAAGAAGATGGCGATCAGCACCGTCGCCGGCGATTCCGTTTCGGCGATGAGAAAACGAACCGGCGTCTCGCGGTCGACGTGCTTCTGGATCTGCGCGATGAGCGCGAACTGGCGGATGGCGGTCGCCGTCTCGAGGTCGAGCGACTCGAAGTTGACCGTCTCGCTGCGCGCCGTCTCGATCATGCCGACGATGCGGGCGAGCGCCTGGCTTTCCGACAGGTCGCGCGTCCACGGCTCATGCACGAAGGCGCGGAAGGCGTTGTTGAGCTGCACGGCGTTGATGCGCACGTGGATGTGCGCGGTGCCGAGGCCCGTCGCTTCCATCAGGCCCGGCGAGCACGCATACGCCGCGTTTGCCCTTGCCGCCCGGCAGCACGTCGATCAGCGACCGCAGCAGGCTGACGATGGGCTCGACGGTGGTGATGTTGTAGCCGTCCGAGCGGGTGATGATGTTGGCCGCCTCGGCGAGCGGCGTGTTCGTCGTCATCACCTTGTCGAGCGCTTCGACCTGCTCGTCGACGGCGGCGATGGTGAGGTCGAGCTTGCCGGTGACCTGGCGCGACAGGCGCTGCGCCTCGCCTTCGGCGGGAAGATCGCTCCTCAGGCCGAGAAAACGCTCGCGAATGTCGGCGAGCGAGGCGCGCTTCTCCTGCAGGCGCAGGATGAACGATTTGCGCCAGTCGATGTCGGTGCGGCCGTCGAGGTCGTAGCCGACCCAGCAGGCGAACGTCGCCAGCTTGGGTCGCAGCGTATAGGCCTTGTCGCCGAAGCGATGGTCGGCGGCGCTGAAGAAGCTGTCGAGCAACTCCACGTATGCGTTGCGCAGGTTCTGGATGGCGTTCTGGGCGCGCCCGTGCTCGTAGGCGAGGTCGATATCCTCGTCTGGCCGGTGCGGCACGCCGATGCGCATGTTGGGGTCGACGTCGTCGGCGACGGCGATCTCGACGATCCGCTTCGACAGCGCATCGGAGAGCCCGAAGGTCGGGTGCGCGGTCAGCACGATTCCCGTGCGTGCCCGCTCCCAACGCGCCTTGAAGGTTTCGAAGTCTGCAGCGGCGGCGTTGCCTTCGACGTAGTCGGCGAACTCCTTGTAGGTGGTGCCGCGGTCGACGAAGCCGACGCGCTCGCGCAGGTGGAGGGCGCGCTGCACGCAGGCGCGGTCCATGAGGCGGCCCGCAAGTGCCTTCAGCTCCTCGAACGAGATTTCGCCACCCTCAAGTCGGCGCGAGAGGTCGAAGGCGAGGCTGACGATGGGATTGAGCGCCGGCGAATCCGGAATTTGCGTGCGCAGGGCGCGCAGCTCATCGCGCAGCTTGAACTCGTCGAGCTTCCCGGCGGCGTGCGGCGCTGCGTCTTTCTGCATTGTAGTCTCCACGCTTCGCGAACTGCCGCCAGTGTCCTGATCGCGCAATTCGTCGCCTTGTGCCGCAGATGTAGAACGAATTTCGCGATCTGAAGGACACTGGAAAAGTTAAAGTGCTAGTGCGATTTCAGATCGAGAGAGTCCGCTTCTCGAGAGAGCCGCGAATGATGCGGCGGACTTCTCGATCATCGCACTAGCCCGCAGCAGTACGCCATTCCGTGGTTGCTCGGGGGTGGCCGGGGGTAGTGGTGCGGGCCCGCCTCCGGTGAGGCGGGCCCGCAAGCTATTACGCGACTTTCTTCTTCATCCCGCCGAGAACGCCGGCGAGAGTTGAGCCCATCTCGGATGGCGTCGGCGCGATCGTCACGCCGCAGGTCTTGAGGATCTCGACCTTCTCCGGAGCCGACTCGCCAAACGCGGAGATGATCGCACCGGCGTGGCCCATCTTGCGGCCCTTCGGAGCGGAGAGGCCGGCGATGTACGCAACGACCGGCTTCTTCATGTGGTCGCGGGCGTATTGGCCGCCTTCGGCCTCCTGCGGTCCGCCGATCTCGCCGATCATCAGCACTGCGTCGGTTTCCGGATCGTTCTCGAAGTGCTCGAGGATGTCACGGAACGAGGAGCCATTGATCGGATCGCCACCGATGCCGACGCTGGTGGAGATGCCGATGCCGAGCGCCTTCATTTGCGCGGCGGCCTCGTAGCCGAGCGTGCCCGAACGGCCGATGATGCCGATGCGGCCCGGGAGGTAGATATGTCCCGGCATGATGCCGAGCATAGCCTTGCCCGGCGAGATAGTGCCGGCGCAGTTCGGGCCGGTGAGAACCATGCGGTTCTCCTTCTTGTAGCGGCGCATGTAGCGCTTAACGCGGATCATATCCTGCGCGGGGATACCGTCGGTGATGCACACGCAGTATTTGATGCCGGCGTCGGCCGCTTCCATGATGGCGTCGGCTGCGAACGGCGGCGGCACGAACACGATGCTCGCTTCCGCAGCCGTTTCCTGCACGGCACCCTTGACGGTGTTGAACACCGGGCGGCCGAGGTGGCTGGTGCCGCCCTTGCCCGGGGTGACGCCGCCGACGACGTTGGTGCCGTAGTCGATCATCTCCTGGGCGTGGAAGGTGCCGATGCGCCCGGTGAAGCCCTGGATGAGCACCGGGGTATTCTCGTTGATGAAAATTGCCATGTGAGCGATCTCCCTAGTGAGCGGGGCTTTTTGCGGCTGCGACGGCCTTTTGGGCCGCTTCGGCCAGCGTTTCCGCGGTGATGACGGTGAGGCCGCTCTCATCGAGAATACGGCGCCCCTCTTCGACGTTGGTTCCGGCAAGCCGGACGACGACGGGCATCTTGATGTTGAGGTCGGTGATGGCGTCGACGACGCCCTTGGCGACCCAGTCGCAACGGTTGATGCCGGCGAACACGTTCAGTAGCAGCGCCTTGACCTTCTTGTCCTTGAGCACCGCCTTGAACGACTTGGCGACGCGCTCGGGCGAAGCGCCACCGCCGATGTCGAGGAAGTTGGCAGGCTCGCCGCCCGCCAGCTTGATCATGTCGAGCGTGGCCATGGCGAGGCCGGCACCGTTGACGACGCAGCCGATGTCGCCGTCGAGGCCGACATAGGCAAGGCCGCGATCGGAGGCGTAGGTCTCGCGCGGGTCTTCCTGGCTCTTGTCACGCAGCTCGGCGATGTGCGGGCGGCGGAACAGGGCATTGTCGTCGAACGACATCTTCGCATCGAGGGCGAAGAGGTTCTTGTCCTTGGTGATCACGAGCGGGTTGATCTCGACCATGGTGGCGTCGAGATCGCGGAAAGCGCGGTAGCAGGCGAGGATCGTCGGAACGAGCTTGTTGATGATCTCCGGGTCGACGCCGAGGCCGTAGGCCACTTCGCGAGCCTGGAACTGCTGCATGCCGACGGCCGGATCGACCGAGACGCGGATGATCGTGTCGGGCTGCTTGGCCGAGATCTCTTCGATCTCCATGCCGCCGGCGGCCGAGGCAACGACCATGATCCGCTCGGTGGCGCGGTCCATGACGAACGCCAGGTAGATCTCCTGGGCGATGTCGGTCGCTTCCTCGATGTAGAGGCGCGACACGAGCTTGCCGGCGGGACCGGTCTGGTGCGTCGCCAGCTTCTTGCCGAGCATGGCTTCGGCGGCACGCTCGATCTCGGTGTCGGTCGAGCAGACCTTGATGCCGCCGGCCTTGCCGCGGGCGCCGGAGTGGATCTGCGCCTTGACCACCCACTTGCTGCCACCAATCTCGGTGGCGCGATATGTAGCCTGCTCGGGGCTGTAGGCAAGTCCGCCGCGCGGAATCGGCACGCCGAACTTAGAGAGCAGCTCCTTGGCCTGGTACTCGTGAATATCCATTTTTCTTGTTCCCTAGAAGTTCGATTTTTTTAAGCGGCCTTGCGAGCAGCCGAGGCTTTGATGGCTGCGGCCGTGGCAATGAGGTTCTTCGCCATCTTCTCGGATGCGGCGTCGATCATCTTGCCGTCGAGTGAAGCGGCGCCCTTGCCCTGCGCCTCGGCTTCCTTGAGCGCCACGATGATGCGCTCGGCGCGCTCGACTTCCTTCGCCGTCGGCGAGAACACCTCGTTGGCGAGCTCGATCTGCGAGGGATGGATCGCCCACTTGCCTTCGATGCCGAGGGCTGCTGCGCGCTTGGCGCCCGCCGTGTAGCCGGCCGGATCGGAGAAGTCACCGAACGGACCGTCGATCGGACGCAGGCCGTAGGCGCGGCAGGCAACCGTCATGCGCGACAGGGCGAAGTGCCACTGGTCGCCCGGGTAGTCAGGGTTGAGGCCGCCGATAACGACAGTGCGCGCCTTGTTGAAGGCCGCATAGTCGGCGACGCCGAAATGCATGGCCTCGAGACGGCTCGGAGCGGCGGCGATGGCTTCGACGTTGGCCATGCCGAGCGGAGTTTCGATCAGGGCCTCGGTGGCGACCTTGTTGGTGTAGCCCTTGGCGACTTCGATCTGGCTGACGATGCACTCGACCGTGTAGACGTCGGCCGGCACGCCGACCTTCGGGATCAGGATGGTGTCGAGCTTCGAGCCGGCCTGCTCCATGATGTCGACGACGTCGCGATACATGTAGTGAGTGTCGAGGCCGTTGATCCGCACGGAGACGGTCTTGCCGGCGGCCTTCCAGTCGATGTCGTTCAGCGCCTGGATGATGTTCTTGCGCGCCTGCTCCTTGTCGGGCGGAGCAACAGCGTCCTCGCAATCGAGGAAGACGTAGTCGGCGGCGCTCTGCGCGGCCTTCTCGATCATGGTCGGGTTGGAACCCGGCACGGCAAGCTCACTGCGCTGCAGGCGGGCTTGGCGGAGGGGATAAAGAGTGTAGCTCATCTCAGGCGTTCCTCTGGGCGACTTTTGTTGAAGTGTTGCGATCTGCGCTTACCGGTGGCGAGCGAGGTCGCTCTTTCTTTAGAGATAATGAAGCGGCGCCAAAACGGCGCCGCTTCCAAATCAGTTAGCTCGCAAGCTTGAGCCGCGGCTCCGGACGGCTCGTCGCGGAGGCCTTGGTCGTCGTACGGAAGTGCTCGACCGCCGCGCCACTGCCCGAACCGGGGACGACGTCGACGCCGCAATCGCGCAGGGCCATCTCCACACCGAATAGCACGCCGCCGATCATGATCTCGTCGAGCGCGCCGAGGTGGCCGATGCGGAACACCTTGCCGGCGACCTTGTTGAGGCCGACGCCGAGCGAGAGGTTATAGCGATAGAAGGCCGTCTTCACGACCTGCGCACTGTCCACGCCTTCCGGAACTAGGATGGCGCTGACCGTGTCGGAATGCCACTTCGGCTCCTTCGCACACAGCTTCAGGCCCCAAGCGGCGACGGCCTTACGCACGCCCTCGGCCAGCCGGTTGTGGCGGGCGAAGACGTTGTCGAGGCCTTCGGTCTGCAGCAGGTCGAGCGAGGCGCGCAGGCCGCGCAGAAGCTGCGTCGCCGGCGTGTAGGGGAAGTAGCCGAGGTCGTTGTTCTTGATCATGTCCTCGAACGAGAAGTAGCAGCGCTCCATCTTCGAAGACTTGTTGGCCTCGAGCGCCTTGTTGCTGACGGCCAGGATGCCGAGGCCGGTCGGCAGCATGAAGCCCTTCTGCGAGCCCGACACGCAGCAGTCGACGCCCCACTCTTCCATGCGGAAGTCGATGCAGCCGACCGAGCTGACGCCGTCGACGAACAGCAGCGCGGGGTGCTTGGCGTCATTGAGCGCCTTGCGTACGCCGGCAACGTCCGAGGTGACGCCGGTGGCGGTCTCGTTGTGCGTGGCGAACACGGCCTTGATCTCGTGGCCCTTATCGGCGGCGAGGATCTCGGCATACTTCTCGACCGGCACGCCCGTGCCCCACTCTTCGTCCAGCACCTGCACGTTGAGGCCGAGGCGCTGCGCCATGTCGACCCACAGGAGCGAGAACTGGCCGAAGCGGCTCATCAGAACCTTGTCGCCGCGGTTCAGCGTGTTGGAGATCGCCGACTCCCAGGCGCCCGAGCCCGACGAGGGAAAGAGGAAGACGCGGCCGTTCGACAGCTTGAACGCCTTCTTGACGTCCTCGAACAGCGGCAGCGTGAACTTGGGAAATTCCGGCGAGCGCATGTCTTCCATGCGGATGTCCATCGCCGAGCGGACGGCTTCGGGGATATTGGTAGGGCCGGGAATGAACAAATGCGTCGTAACGAGCATGAAGTGCTTCCTCCGAATTGCCGTCTAAGTCTTGCGTTTCTGTAGCTTGCGTTTGCTTCGCGCTTTTTGCGCGGGTTCCGTCATCGCGCCCGGCGACGGATCCCGTGTTCTGCTGCTTGCGGCTAGGCGGAAAGCATCTATTTACACCGATGCCTACGCAACACCCGATCGGGCAGCCGCTGGACGCTGTCGGGTAGTGGTTCGACTGTGCTTGTGGGTAGTATTCCCTACCCACGTCCTTGAGCGCGAAAGCCGCCGCGTCGAGCGATCACTTCGCGCGCGTCGCCGCGCCGCTAAACCCGCGGAAACATTAGCCGCTCTGATGCAAGGTGCAACGTGCAAAAACGCGCGCGCGCATTGTGCAGCGCGTCATTCGTCGGCGCGCTTCAGCGCTGGTCCATCGTCGTCTGCATGTAGAGCGCGACGGCCATCGCGCGATTGGAGACGCCGAGTTTATCGTAGAGATTTTTGAGATGGTATTTGACGGTGTTGCGCGAGATGCCGATGCGCGATGCGATCTGCAAGTTCGTCCAGCCGTTGGCGAGCGCCGTGAGCAGCTCGCGCTCACGCGACGTCAGCTCCGAGAAAGGATCCGTCGTCAGCGCTTGCAGATCGATGAAGGGCAGAGACATGCGCCCGCGCGCCACCGCGGCGATGCTATCGACCAGCACCGACGGTTCGTCGCTCTTCGAGATGAAGCCCCACGCGCCGAGACGGACCGCCTGGCGCAACACGTCTTTGCCGGGCTCGCCCGTGTAGACGATGATGCGCGTCGGAATGTGCCGGCGCTTCAAGGTCGCGAGAATCTCGCCGCCGTTCATGTCCGGCAATGACCAGCCGACAATGCCGATATCGGTCGGATGCTCCTCGACGCCGGCGATAAAAGCCGAGCCGCTCGCGTGCGCATCCAGCACCTCGAAGCGCCCATCGCGGAAGATGATGTCGCGCAGCCCCGAGCGCACGACCGGGCTCTTGTCCGCGATCATGAGTCGAGGGCGCGCATCGCCCGGCGTGGCTGGCGAGAGGAGGTCTGTCATTGCCCCATTGGTAGCAACGAATTTGAACTATTCGGTCAAGAGAACGGTCGGTGCTGTAGATTGCCTCTACACCTTGCCGCACGCTTTCGCGGCCGGCGCGTCGGCGCAATCGCGATGCTCGACTTCGACCGTCGCATGCACGACGCCGAAGGCCTCCTTGAGGCGCGCTTTGATGGCAGCTGCAACTTGCTCCGGCGGGACGGTATCGCAGGTTTGCGCGTGCAAGGTCATGACCGGGCGGTTCTCGCTCAACGACCAGGCGTGCACGTGATGCACCGACTGCACGTCGGGCACGTTCGCCTCGAGATCCTTTTGCACCTCACGGACATCAATGCTGCTCGGGGCGCCTTCCAACAGAATGTGACCGGCATCCTTCGTGATCAGCCAGGCGCTGCGCAGGATCAGCAGAGTGATGACGATGGAGAGAATCGGGTCGATCGGTGTCCAGCCCGTCTGCAGGATGACGAGGGCGGCGACGATGGCTGCCACCGAGCCGAGCAGATCGCTCATCACATGCAGCAGCGCGGCCCGCACGTTGAGATTGGCGCCGCCGCCGTGCCGCAGGATAAGCAGCGTCAACACGTTCACGGCGAGGCCGACGGCGGCGATGATCAGCATCGGCACCCCCAGCACCTCGACCGGCTTGAACATGCGCTCGATGGCCTCGAAGCAGATCATCGCCGAGATGAAGAACAGGGCGAGGCCGTTGGCGAAGGCGGCCAGCACCTCGAAACGGTCAAAACCGTAAGTGCGCTTCCAGTCGGCCGGGCGCCGGGCGACACGCACGGCGAGGTAGGCCAGCGCCAGGGCCGCCGCGTCGGTCAGCATGTGGCCGGCATCGGCCAGCAGCGCCAGCGACCCGGAGATGATGCCGCCGGCCGCTTCGGCGACCAGGGTCACCGTCGTCAGAAGGCCTGCCAGCAGCAGGCGACGCTCGTTCTGCTCGCTGCTAGCGTGCGAATGACCCGGACCATGACTATGTCCGGGGCCGTGACTGTGACCGTGGCCCATGCGTTCTCCTAAGCGATCAGTATAGCATCCGGCACACGGGACAGCGCGGCACGCGCCAAAGTGTCCGCGCTTCTGACCGGCATACGAATACCGGCAATGATCAGACGCCGCGTTAACGGTGCCGCTTAGTGTCCCGATTCCGAAGTTCGCCGGGGCTCGCGGCTGGGATCGAGAGCGAACTTCGGAATCATAAGGGACACTAGAAGCATGGGCTTGCTAGTGTGATTCAGATCGAGAAATTCGCTCGATGCCCCGCCGCTGATGGTTAGCGAATTTCTCGATCGTCACACTAGCTGCAGTGCGGCATTGGGCTTCGGAGATAAGCCGAGACTTGCGCTCGGCGTTTGAACCATCAATATCGGCCCGGGAAATTCAGCCGGCTGCGGAGGAGACGCCTGCCCGCCGGCCAAAAAGACCACTTTTCGGAGGAACGAGACCTGTGACGACGATCAAGTCCGATATTGAGATTGCCCGCGCCGCGACGATGAAGCCGATCGCCGAAGTCGCCGCCAAGGTCGGCATTCCCGCCGACGCGCTCGTTCCCTACGGTACGACGAAAGCCAAGGTCACCTTCAAGCACATCGACAGCCTGAAGGACGCCAAGGACGGCAAGCTCGTTCTCGTCACAGCCATCAGCCCGACGCCGGCCGGCGAAGGCAAGACGACGACGACCGTCGGTCTCGGCGACGGCCTCAACCGCATCGGCAAGAAGGCGATGATGTGCCTGCGCGAGCCCTCGCTCGGGCCGTGCTTCGGCGTCAAAGGCGGCGCCGCCGGCGGTGGCTACGCCCAGGTCGTGCCGATGGAGGACATCAACCTCCACTTCACCGGCGACTTCCACGCCATCACGTCGGCCCACAACCTGCTGTCGGCGATGATCGACAACCACATCTACTGGGGCAACAGCCTCGGCTTCGACACGCGCCGCGTCGCCTGGAAGCGCGTGCTCGACATGAACGACCGCGCGCTGCGCGAGATCACCAACTCGCTCGGCGGCATCGCCAACGGCTTCCCGCGCACGGATGGGTTTGACATCACCGTGGCCTCCGAGGTGATGGCCATCCTCTGCCTGTCGCTCGACCTCAAGGATCTGGAGCGCCGGCTCGGCAACATCATCGTCGGCTACACGCGCGACAAAACGCCGATCCGCGCCCGCGAGTTGAAGGCCGACGGCGCCATGACAGTTCTGCTCAAGGACGCGCTGATGCCGAACCTGGTGCAGACGCTCGAGAACAACCCCGTGTTCATCCACGGCGGGCCGTTCGCCAACATCGCGCACGGCTGCAACTCGGTGCTGGCCACCAAGTCGGCACTGAAGATCGCCGACTTCGTCGTCACCGAGGCGGGTTTCGGCGCCGACCTCGGCGCTGAGAAATTCTTTGACATCAAGTGCCGCAAGGCGGGTCTCACACCGGATGTGGCCGTGGTCGTCGCCACCGTGCGCGCGCTCAAAATGCACGGCGGCGTCTCCAAGGATAATCTCAAGAATGAGAACGTTCTTGCCGTCAACAAGGGCTGCGAAAACCTCCTGCGCCACTTGCAAAACATGGCCAAGTTCGGAGTTCCGGTTGCGGTGGCCATCAACCGCTTCGTCACCGATACAGACGCCGAGCTGCAGGAAGTGATGAAGGCAGCCCAGAGCTTGGGTGCGAAAGCTTTCGTGTGCACCCACTGGGCCGACGGTGGCGCCGGCACCGAGCAGCTCGCCCGCCACGTGGTCGAGCTCACCGAAACGACGCGTTCCAACTTCAAGCCGCTCTATCCCGACAACCTGTCGCTGCGCGACAAGGTCAAGACGATCGCCACCGAGATCTACGGCGCTTCCGACATCGCTTGCGATGCCTCGGTCGAAACGGCGTTCAAGGATCTCGAGGCGGGCGGCTTCGGCAATCTGCCGGTGTGCATGGCGAAGACGCAGTACTCGTTCTCGACCGACCCCACCAAGCGTGGCGCGCCGACGGGGCACATCGTGCCGGTGCGCGAACTTCGCCTATCCGCAGGTGCCGAGTTCGTCGTTGTCGTCACCGGCGAGATCATGACCATGCCGGGCCTGCCGCGCGTGCCGGCGTCGGAGTTGATTCGCCTCAATGCCGACGGCCAGATCGAAGGCCTGTTCTAACGGCGGCGGTCGTAAGCCGCCCCCTTTTCTTTGCCGCATCTCAGGGCAATTGCCTGCAACTAAGGCAGCGATCGGTGTACGATTTGCTGCCACTTCTCGCAGTTTGCGGGCATGATGCAGATGTTGGCTTGGGTTATCGAGGCGGGATTTGCGGCAGGAACAGACGTCGATCAAAGCTGAGCCGGTGTTGCGCAAGGCTTTTGATGAAATGAACGGCACCGGCGACGGTGTGCGCGCTCCGTACGAGGCCGTCTCCGAATGGCTCGGATCGCAAAAGCTCGACGACCTGAAGCAAAAAGTGGTCGAGGCGGAGACGATGTTCCGCCGCACGGGCATCACCTTCGCCGTCTACGGCAGCGATGAAGCGGCCGAGCGGCTCATCCCGTTCGACATCATCCCGCGCATCATCTCGGCGGCTGAGTGGCGGCGATTGACGGCCGGCATCGAGCAGCGCGTGCGCGCGCTCAACGCCTTTATGTACGACATCTATCACCGCCAGGAGATCATCAAGGCCGGCAAGGTTCCCGAGGAGCTGGTCGTCGCCAATTCGGCTTTCGTGCCGGAGATGATGGGCGTCGAACCCCCGCTGGGCATCTATAGCCACATCATCGGCATCGACATCGTCCGCACCAGCGAGAACGACTTCTTCGTGCTGGAGGACAATACGCGCACCCCCTCGGGCGTCTCCTACATGCTCGAGAACCGCGAAACGATGATGCATATGTTCCCGGAGCTGTTCGCCAAGAACAGGGTGGCGCCGGTCGAGAACTATCCGGAGCACTTGCTCAAGACGCTGGAAAGCGTGGCGCCCAAGGGGCTCGACCGCGAGCCGACCATCGCCCTGCTGACCCCCGGCCAGTACAACAGCGCCTACTTCGAGCACTCGTTCCTCGCCGACCAGATGGGCGTCGAACTCGTCGAGGGCCACGACTTGGCCGTCATCGACGGCGCTCTGCAAATGAAGACGACGCAGGGCCCTCGTCAGATCGATGTCATCTACCGGCGCATCGACGACGACTTCCTCGACCCGCTCGTTTTCCGACCGGATTCGGTGCTCGGCGTGCCCGGACTGTTCGATCTCTATCGCGCTGGCCGCGTGACCATCGTCAATGCGCCCGGCGGCGGCATCGCCGACGACAAGGCGATCTACAGCTACATCCCCGAGATCATAAAATTCTACACCGGTCGCGCGCCGATCCTGCAGAACGTGCCGACCTACAATTGCCGCAACCCCTCCGATCTCAAGTACGTGCTGGCTCACCTGCCGGAACTGGTCGTCAAGGAGGTGCACGGCTCCGGCGGCTACGGCATGTTGGTCGGGCCGACGGCGTCGAAGGCCGAGATCGAAGCTTTCCGCCGCAAGCTCGAAGGCAACGCCAACAACTATATCGCGCAGCCCACGCTGGCGCTGTCGACCTGTCCGACTCTGGTAGAGGCGGGCGTGGCGCCGCGGCATCTCGATCTGCGTCCTTTCGTTCTCTTCGGCGACGAGGTCCGGCTCACCTCCGGCGGCCTCACGCGCGTCGCGCTCCGCGACGGCTCGCTGGTCGTCAATTCGAGCCAGGGCGGCGGCACGAAGGACACGTGGGTTCTTCAAGACTGAGACTTCGGGCAGACATCATCACAGCGCGGGCGCAGCACATCGCATGTTAGGACGGACGGCCAACGACCTCTATTGGCTGGCGCGCTATGTCGAGCGGGCCGAGAACATGGCGCGCCTCACGGAGGTCGGCTACCGCATCGTGCTGCTTCCGCGCGACGGCGACGGCACGCACGAGGAGTGGCGCTCGACGCTCGCCAGCGCCGGTTGTGCACAAGGCTATTTCGCCAAGCACGAGACGCTGAACACGCGCGACGTCATCAACTATCTGCTGTTCGACTTCTCCAACCCGTCGAGCGTCAAGTCGTGCCTTGCCGCGGCCAGGCGCAATGGGCGCGCGCAGCGCACCTCGCTGACCCGCGACATGTGGGAGAGCCTCAACTCGGCGTGGATCGAATTTTCCAACATCAGCCCGTCAAGTGTCACGGCCGGCGAGCTGCCGCGCATTCTCGACTGGGTGCGCTCGCGCTCGGCCCTCTATCGCGGCGCGCTGCTGAACACGATCCTGCGCAACGACACGTTCTACTTCAGCCAGCTCGGCACCTTCCTCGAGCGCGCCGACAACACCGCGCGCATTCTCGACGTGAAGTATTACGTGCTGCTGCCGCAGATCGAGATGGTTGGCGGCGGTGTCGACAACGTGCAGTGGGGCGCCATCCTGCGCTCGGTGTCGGCGCATCGCAGCTATCGCTGGGTCTACAAGCAGAATTACCGCCCGTGGCGCATCGCCGAATATCTCATCTTGAACCAAGCCATGCCGCGCTCGCTACGCTCTTGCTACGACGAGACCAATCTGGCGCTCAACGACCTCGCCGAACTGTACGGGTCGAAGTGCGCTTGCCACGAGACAGCGTCTTCGACGCGCCGGCTGCTCGCCGACGGTAACATCGACAAGATCTTCCAGTCGGGTCTGCACGAGTTCATCGAGGACTTCATCGTGCGAAACAATCGGCTCGGGTCCGAGGTCGCGGAAGCCTACCACTTCAACGGTTGAGAGAGGTTCACGGCAAGTGCTCGTCTCGATCGGACATGTGACCCGCTACGCGTACGCCACGCCCGCGCTCTACAGCATCCACAGCCTGCGGCTGACGCCCCCTGCCTTTGAGGGGCAGCGCGTCGTCAGTTGGCGCGTCGAGATGACGGACATCGAGAAGGCCGTGCGCTTCCGTGACGCCTTCGGCAACATGACCCATCTCGTTTCCATTTCGGGCCCTCATTCCGAGATCGCCATCATCGCCCGCGGCACCATCGAGACGCAGGACAAGGCCGGATTTGTGCGCGGCTTCACCGAGGTCGCGCCCACACGCATCTTCAAGCGCGAGACCGTGAAGACCGCGCCCGACGATGCCATCCGTGAGCTGACGGCCAATCTCGAGGCACCCGATCCCATCGATCGCCTGCACGAGTTGATGGCGACGGTCGGCGAACGCGTGAAGTACGTGGTCGGCGCGACAACGGCTTCCACGAGTGCGGCCGAAGCGCTCAAGGCCGGGCGCGGCGTGTGCCAGGATCATGCGCACATTTTTATTTCGGCCGCGCGCCTCCTCGGCTACCCAGCACGCTACGTGAACGGCTACTTCGTAACCGGCGGTGAAAGTGCTTCGGAGGCTCAGCACGCCTGGGCGGAAGCCTATATCGACGGCCTCGGCTGGCTTGGCTTCGACCCCGCTAACCAAGTTTGCCCGACCGACCGCTATGTCCGCCTTGCCTGCGGACTCGATGCCGCCTCCGCGGCACCCATTACCGGCAACCGCCGCGGCGGTGTCGACGAGGTTCTTGACGTCTTCGTGGAAGTCCAGCAGCAAAGCAGCGCCCAGCAGCAGTAGCCCCGGTAGAGGGGATCGGCTGGTGGGATGGACGACCACTGAGGACGTTGCCGATGACCTACTGCGTCGCATTGCGACTCAACCGCGGACTGGTGTTCGCTGCCGACACGCGCACCAACGCCGGCGTCGACAACATCGCGCAATTCCGCAAGGTGCATTCCTGGGTCAAGCCGGGCGAGCGCGTGCTCGTCCTGCTCACCGCCGGTAACCTGTCGCTCACACAATCGGTCGTCAGCTTGCTCAACGAGCAGCTCGTCGAGCGCGAGGAGGAGCCGGACGCGGCCAATCTCTACAACGTGCCCTCGATGTATCGCGCAGCACGCCTCGTCGGAGACGCCGTGCGCGCTATAAGGGCGATCGATGGTCCGGCGCTGGAGGCGACCAAGACCGGTTTTTCGGGCTCGTTCATCCTCGGCGGACAGATCGGAGCCGAGCGCCCGCGCCTGTTTCAGGTCTACTCGGAGGGCAACTTCATCGAGGCCACCGACGAGACACCGTTCTTCCAGATCGGCGAGCACAAGTACGGCAAGCCTATTCTCGACCGTGTCGCGCAACCGACGATGCGGCTCGGCGAGGCGGCCAAGCTGGTGCTTCTCAGTTTCGATTCCACCCTGCGCTCCAACCTTTCGGTCGGCATGCCGATCGACATCCTGCTGTATGAGCGCGACAGCCTCGAGTTGCGCCGGGAGAAGCGCATTTATCAGGACGATGAGTACTTCAAAAAACTGTCGTCTTCCTGGTCCGAGGCACTACGCTCGGCCTTCACTAAGATCGAAGAATTCGACGTCTAGGCGGCCTGCGTGCAGCAAATGTGCCGGCGACGTGCGCTTGCGCCGCAAATTGCCACGTAGCAGGGGTTAGGCTGGCGCCATACCATTGCGCGCCGGATCGGGTATCGGTGGAGTTGTCGTGAGCGTTGACGCTGCCGGTGAGCAGCAGCTGCGGAGGACGACGTGAACATTTGCATGATCGGCGCCGGCTATGTCGGCCTCGTCTCGGCGGCCTGCTTCTCCGAGTTCGGCTGGACTGTAACCTGCGTCGACAAGGATCCGCGGCGCCTGGCGGAGCTCAAGGACGGCAAGTCGCCGATCTACGAGCCGGGCCTCGACGATCTGATCCAGCGCAACATGCAGGCCGGCCGCCTCGTCTTCACCGACGATCTCGGGCCATCGGCAAAGAAGGCCGACGTCATTCTGCTCGCCGTCGGCACGCCCATGCGCCGCGGCGACGGCTATGCCGACCTGTCCTACGTCTATGCCGCTGTCGAAGAGATCGCGCCGCACCTCAACGGCTTCACGGTCGTGGTCACGAAGTCGACCGTGCCGGTCGGCACCAGCCGCGAGATCGAGCGCCGTCTGCGCGCCGCGCGCCCCGACGGCGAGTTCGCCGTATGCTCCAACCCAGAGTTCCTGCGCGAAGGCTCGGCCATCCAGGACTTCATGCATCCCGACCGCGTTCTCGTCGGCACCGACGATGAACACGCGCAGGAGATCATGAGCCGGCTGTACAAGCCGCTGGCGCTGCGCAATGCGCCGGTGATGTTCGTCGGGCGCGAATCCGCCGAGCTCGCCAAATACGCCGCCAACGCATTTCTGGCGCTCAAGATCAGCTTCATCAATGAGATCGCCGATCTGTGCGAGCAGGTCGGCGCCGACGTGCAGGAGCTCGCCTCCGCCATCGGCAAGGATCGCCGCATCGGCGACAAGTTCCTGCATCCGGGACCTGGCTACGGCGGCTCGTGCTTCCCCAAGGACGTGTCGGCGCTCATCCGCACGGCGCGCGAGAACAAGTCGCCGGTGTCGATCATCGAGCAGGTGCAACGCGTCAACGACGAGCGCAAGATCGCCATGGCGCATCGCATCGAAGAGGCGGCCGGCGGCTCGGTACGCGGCAAGACCATCGCCATCCTCGGCGTCACCTTCAAGCCGAACACCGACGACATGCGCGACGCGCCGAGCCTCGTCATCGTGCCGATGCTGCAGGAGCGCGGCGCCACGGTGCGGGTATGCGATCCGCAAGGACGCCGCCAGGCCGAGCCGCTGCTGCCGGACGTCGTGTGGTGCGATAGCGCGCTCGAGGCGGCGACGGGCGCCGACGTGCTCGTCACGGTCACCGAATGGAACGAGTTCCGCGCCCTCGACCTCAAGGCCGCGAAAGCCAAGATGCGCGGCGACGTGCTGGTCGATCTGCGCAACGTGTTCTCCGCTCGTCAGGCGCACGAGGCTGGCTTCCGCTACTCGGCGGTGGGCCGCAAGCCCGAGGACGCCGATCTCGCGCCGGCGCCCATGGCGCGACGGGCGTAGTCGCCTCGCGAGCGCAGGATAATCCGCAACTGCGGCTGCGCGGCCGGCGTGCGCAGCGGATCGATCGCCGGTGGTGGTTCGGACACGAGTGCCCGCAGCCGGGCAGCGCTCTGACGCGCGACCGCGAAGCTCCGCCAGTGGACGATTCCCATCTCCAACGGACCTAAGACGCGCGTGAGCATGATCGAAGCCGCGAGCATGCCTGCCGGATGGCAGGCGCCGATCATGACGAGATAGGCGCCGAGACCCAGCATCGCCGATTGCAGCGCCGGG
This sequence comes from uncultured Alphaproteobacteria bacterium, assembly GCA_963722495.1. GTDB lineage: Bacteria > Pseudomonadota > Alphaproteobacteria > Rhizobiales > Hyphomicrobiaceae > Hyphomicrobium_A. Next base: position 445,633 of record CAVRND010000011.1, read on the forward strand.
CGCTGCGCTCTGAGGACGGCTGCGGCCAGGATCGATGGTCGCGCTGCCGCATCCTGCGCATGACGCAGGCGCGCGTTCAGCCGCCGCCAGGTACGGCGCGCTTCGATAGGGTCGGCCGCCGCCGCCGTTGCCGCCGCCCATCGCTGCGCCCCCAATTGCGCCGCCGTTCGCCCCGGGGCGGCGCCCCGTCGCTCGGCGCCGACAACGCACCCGATGAGCAACACCCCGCCAGCGGTCGCCAGAAGTCCGAACAGCGGATGCAGCAGGAATATTCCGCCGAGGTAGAGCGGCACCCAAGGCAGATCGAACAGCGCCGCCGGCGCCTGGCCGGCTAGGAAAGCGCGGATGTTGTCGAGGTCGCGAATGGGAAGCGGACCGGCGAGCTTGGCGACAAAAATGCTCAGCTTTCGGTCGAGGCGGCAGCGCGCAACTCAGGAAGAGCCCGTGCCGCGCCAGGTCGAGAACGGCGCCAAGCGCATACAACACCAGCATCAGCGCGGTGAGAGCCGCCAGCTGCCGGCCGTCGTGCAAGGGAAGCACCCGGTCGTACAGCAGGAGCATGTACGCCGGCCCTGTCAGGGCCAGCACGTTGATCCCGATCGTGAAGAGAAGTGCCAAGCCGAGTATGCGCATTCCGCCCAGCAGCCGAAGCGCGGCTGCTGAAAAATCGCTAGGCGTGCCCGCGCCTTGGCTGCTCCGCATGCGTTCCCCTCGCACGGTCGGCGCGCCGCTTTCACTAGCGGTCTAGATGCGCGAGAGTTGCCGATGCCGTGCTACTTAAGGTTGAAACAGAGACATCCAAGCGGGTCAAGCTGATGCAGTTCAATTCGCGCGGCAAAGTTTGAAGTTGGCGCCCGCATCTTGGCGGGGTCAGTAACTCGCGCCTCCGAAAGCAAGAATTGTCGGCTGCCCTCGATCACAGCGGCCGACATGGCTTAGAAGAAAGCATGCGGTCGATAACGGCCCAGATTCGCAGCGGCGGCGCATGTCGCTATGGGGAACGACCAGGAATGAACCAGCCGCAGACGCTTGCTGCCTATTTCGCCGGTTGGGCAGCCGCGCGTCCTGCACGCCTTGCCGTGGCGGCGACCGTGAGCGCGCTGGTGACGGCGGCTATCGAGATGGGGGAGCTAGTCGGCCAGGGCGCGCTCGCCGGGCCGCTCGGCCGCCTGACCGGCCGAAAGGGCGACGTCGACGAGCAGAAAGAGGTCGACCTTCTCGCTAACAACCGTATCGTCGACGTGCTGAGTGGGGCGCCCGTTGCCGCTGTGGCGTCCGAGGAGATGGACGCGCCGCTGCTGCTGGACGAAAAGGCGCCGCTGCTGGTCGCCGTCGATCCGCTCGACGGCTCCTCGAACATCGACGCCAACGCTTCGATCGGCATGATTTTCACCGTCCTGCCGGCATTAGAGCACAACGGCGACGCGTCGGCCTTTCTGCAGCCGGGCGTCAATCAGCTTGCCGGCGGCTTCTTCGTCTATGGCCCGCAACTGGTGCTGGTGGTCACGGTCGGCGCCGGGACGCAGATTTTCACGCTCGACCGCCGCTCATCGACGTTCGTGCTCACGCATCCGAAGGTCGAGATTCCCGCGCACGCCAGCGAATACGCTATCAACGATTCCAATTCGCGGCATTGGGACGATCCGGTACGCGCCTACGTCGAGGACTGCCGGCGCGGCAAAGACGGCCCACGCGGCCGTGACTTCAACATGCGCTGGACCGGCTCGCCGGTCGCCGACATCTATCGCATCGTCTCGCGCGGCGGCATCTACCTCTACCCCGGCGACAAGCGCCGCGAGTTCCGCGACGGCCGGCTGCGTCTGATCTATGAGGCCAACCCCATCGCCTGGGTCATCGAGCAGGCTGGAGGGGCCGCATCGACCGGGCGTGAGCGGCTGCTGGAGGTGAAACCGACGTCGCTGCACCAGCGGGTGCCGCTGATCGCCGGCTCGCGCGCCGAGGTCGAGCATGCGGTGCGTCTACACGACGGCCGGCAGATGCGCGGCGAGCGCTCGCCGTTGTTCAGCCGGCGCGGCCTGTTGCGGCGGTTCTAAATTAATCAATAATTATAAGGCATTCTCGCCCCGCCATGTCAGCCAAGCACCCCATCATCTCGGTCACAGGTTCCTCCGGCGCCGGCACCACCTCGGTGCGCCAGACGTTCGAGAACATCTTCCGCCGCGAGCACATCACGGCCGCTTTCATCGAGGGCGACGCGTTCCACCGCTATGGCCGCGCCGAGATGGACCAGGCGATCGTCGAGGCGCGTCTCAAGGGTAACAACAACTTCAGCCATTTCGGTGAGGAGGCGAACCTCCTCTCCGAGCTCGAGGAAGTGTTCCGCAGCTATGGCGAGAGCGGGCGCGGGCGCACGCGGAACTACATCCACGACGAGCACGACGCGGAGCTGCACGGCGCGCCGATCGGAACCTTCACCAAATGGCATGACCTGCCGCGCGGTACGGATCTGCTGTTCTACGAGGGCCTGCACGGGGCCGTGGTGACGCCGAAGGTGAATGTCGCGATGCACGCCGATCTCAAGATCGGCGTCGTACCGGTGATCAACCTCGAATGGATCCAGAAGCTCATCAGGGACAAGTCGGCGCGCGGCTACTCGCACGACGAAGCCGTCGAGGCGATCCTGACGCGCATGCCGGACTATGTGAACTTCATCTGCCCGCAGTTCACCGAGACGGACATCAACTTCCAGCGGGTCCCGACCGTCGACACCTCGAACCCGTTCGTCGCCCGGTGGATCCCGACCCCCGACGAGTTCGATGGTCATCATCCGCTTCCGCGACCCGCGCGGTATCGACTTCCCGTATCTGCTGTCGATGATGCCGACGAGCTTCATGTCGCGCGCCAACTCGATCGTCATCCCCGGCGGCAAACTCGATCTTGCCATGCAGCTGATCCTAACGCCGCATATTCTGACCCTTGTCGAGGGCAAGCGACGCGCCTCGTAAGGCGCTTTTGCACAGGCGGCCGGGCGGAGAAGACGCGCGCGGCCAATGCCGTTAGAATACCGAGCCGCGCAAACGGCGATGCTTGAAGGACGCTTCCATGGCCCGATCGGTGACGATTGCCCCCTCGATGCTGTCGGCTGACTTCAGCCGGCTGAAAGAGGAGATGGCGACTGTCGAAGCGGCCGGCGCCGACTGGATCCATCTCGACGTGATGGACGGCCACTTCGTGCCCAACATCACCTTCGGTCCGCCCATCATCAAGGCTATCCGCCCGCACTCGGCGAAGGTGTTCGACGTGCACTTGATGATCGCGCCGGCAGACCCCTACCTCGAGGCGTTCGCCAACGCCGGCGCCGACTACATCACCGTGCACCCGGAAGCTGGCCCGCACCTCGACCGCACGCTGCAGACGATCAAGGCGCTGGGGAAAAAGGCGGGCGTGGCGCTCAATCCGAGCACGCCCGAGGACGCTATAGCCTACGTGCTCGACCGTCTCGATCTTGTGCTGCTGATGACGGTCAACCCGGGCTTCGGCGGACAGAGCTTCATCCCGTCCGTTGTCGACAAGATCCGCCGCGTGAAGGCGATGATCGGCTCGCGGCCGATCGACATCGAAGTCGACGGCGGCGTGACCGCTGAGACGGCGCCCCTCGTTGCAGCCGCCGGTGCCAACGTGCTGGTCGCCGGATCGGCCGTGTTCAAGGGCGGCACGCGCGAGACTTATGCCGCCAACATCGCGGCAATCCGGTCGGCGGCGGACGCTGCGCGCGGTAAAGCAGCGGCCTGATCGGACGACAATTCCCGGCGACTTATCCTCGGCATCTGGCGCCGCCCCTATCCTCGCGCAACGAATTCAGCTTGCGAGGATCGCGTGGACGATACGCCCAACCTCGGCCTGCCGTACATCATGGCGGCCCAATCCCAGAAGCACGTTACGCATAACGAGGCGATCCGCGCCCTCGACGCCATCGTGCAGCTCGCCGTGCTCGACCGCGATCTGACTGCGCCGCCAGGCTCACCGGCCGATGGCGCACGCTACATCGTCGGTGGCAGCCCAACGGGAGCGTGGAGCGGAAACGCCGGTAGCATCGCGGCGTTCCAGGATGGGGCCTGGATGTTCTATGCGCCGGTCGAAGGTTGGATCGCGTGGATCGGCGATGAGGACGCGGCCGTCGTCTGGGATGGTGCGGCGTGGAGCGCGCTGACGACGGGTGGCGGTGGCGGCGGCGGATCCGGCAGCTTCACGACGCTCGGGGTCAATGCGACGGCCGATACGACCAACCGACTGACGCTCGCAGCAGATGCCACGCTGCTCAACCACGATGGCGACGGACACCAGCTGAAGATCAACAAGGCATCGGCCACCGATACGGCCAGCCTGCTCTATCAGGACGCCTTCTCGGGACGGGCAGAGCTGGGTCTCGCTGGCGACGACGACTTCCGCTTCAAGGTGAGCCCGGACGGCAGCAGCTGGAAAGAGGCAATCGTCATCGACCGCACGACGGCGGCCGTCACACTTCCCTTCACGCCGTCGTCGGGCAGCGCAACCGTGCGTCGCAATCGGTGGCTCAACGGCGCGCTGCAGATCAGCCAGCAGAACGAGAACACCTCGGGGACGGCCGATGGCTACTACGTGGCCGACCAGCTGTCGGTGCACCGGGTAACGTCGGCGGGCACCATCACGGCACAGCGCGTGCAGTCGGCGACGCCGGGCGGCGCCAAGGATCGCGCGCGCATCACCATCACGACGGCCGATACCTCGCTGGCTGCGGGTGAGTATCTCTACGTTCGCACGCGCATCGAGGGCCAGAACGTCGCCGACTTCCGCTATGGGACGGGGAGCGCGCGCCAATCCATTCTGCGCTTCCTGTTCAAAGGCCCGGCCGGCACCTATGCGGTGCGCCTCACCAACGCGGCGAAGAACCGCTCGTACGTGGCGCTGTTCTCGCCCGCCGCTGCCAACACCGACGAGATCATCGAGCTCGTCATCCCCGGCGATACGTCGGGCACGTGGCTGACCGATACGGGCATCGGCATCGAAGCCTGCATCGTGCTGGCGTGCGGGTCGACCTTCCGTGGCGTTACGGGTTGGCAGGCCGGCGACATGCTGGGCACCTCCGCCGTGTCGAACGGCATGGGCACCGGCTCGGCGGTCTTCGAGGTCGGCGAGTTGGGCCTCTATCTCGATCCGAACGCGACGGGCATCGCGCCGGAATGGGAGCTGCCCGACTTCGCCTCGGAACTGCTCAATTGCCTGCGCTACTACGAGATGCTGTCCTCAGCCAGCGGGCTTGAAGCGTACGGCGTCGGCCAGGCGTCAAGCACAACGCGCGCCATCGCCTTCTATGCGTTCAAAGCCTTGAAGCGCGCCAACCCAACGCTGACGCTCAGCGCCGCCGGCCACTGGGCCTTCTACAACACCACTATCTCGGCGTTCGTGGCCTGGGTCACGGTCAGCCCGCAATTGAGCGTCTACGGCGCCATGTTCGACGTCTCGGGCATGGCGGCAAGTCTTGGCGGCGCCGGCACGTGCGCCCTGTTCGGGCCGAACGGCACCCCAAGCGCCCGCATGTACTTCGACGCCAGGCTCTAAGGCTCATCGTGGCGTCACGTCGCAGCTGTCAGAGCTTCCAGCCGGAATGGATCGCAGCGACGCCGCCGGTCAGATTTCGATAGCTGACGCGTTCGAAGCCGGCCTCGCGCACCATCGCCGCGAACCGCTCCTGGTTTGGAAACTTGCGGATGCTCTCGACAAGGTAGCGATAGGGCACATCCTCGCCGGCGATGGCCTGTCCAAGGCGCGGGATGACCTCGAATGAATGGAAGTCGTAGAGCCGATCGAGCATCGGCACCTGTACCTCGGAGAACTCCAGGCACAGGAAGCGGCCGCCGATCTTCAGCACCCGAAAAGCTTCGCGCAGCGCCGCATCGATGTGCGTGACGTTGCGGATGCCGAAGGCGATGGTGTAGGCGTCGAACGAGCGATCCGCGAAGGGCAGCGCCTCGGCGTTGCCCTCGGTGAAGCTGATGCGCTCGTCGAGTCCAGCTTCGTGCACGCGGCGTTTGCCGACGCTGATCATCTCGGGGCTGATGTCGCACAGCATGGCCGTGGTGTTGAGACCGCCGGCGCGCGCATAGCGCATCGTCACGTCCGCGGTGCCGCCGGCGACGTCGAGCAGACGGAAAGCCTGATCGCCGCGCGGCGGGTTGAGCTGCGCGATCAAATCCCCTTTCCAGAGGCGGTGTAGGCCGCCCGACATCAGGTCGTTCATCAGGTCGTAGCGTTCGGCAACGGTCGCGAACACGCGATTGACGAGGCCCTGGCGCTCGCTCTCGTTGATGTTGCGGAAGCCGAAGCTAGTGGCGGTGTCGTGTTGGGAGGGATCGGTCATAAGCGGCAGAATAGCTAAGCCGGACGGCGCGCGCTATGCTGGTGTCCTCCCCGGCCATCGACGCGAAAACCCCGATATGCCTGAGTTGCCCGAAGTCGAGATCGTGCGGCGCGGCCTCGAGCCGGCGCTTCAAGGCAAGGCGTTCGCGCGCGTCGATCAGCACCGGCCGGACCTGCGGTTTCCGTTGCCGGAGAACTTCGCGGCGCGCCTGCGGGGGCACAAAGTGGAGCGGCTCGAGCGGAGGGGGAAGTACCTTCTGGCGCATTTGTCCGGCGGGCAGGTGCTGCTCATGCATCTCGGCATGACCGGCAGTTTCACCGTGCATGAACCTTCCGTGCACCGGCATGAACGAGCTGATGCGCGCTCTCGCGCTCCGGTTAAGGCTAACGGCGGAGCGAGCCTCGGGACGCACGATCATATCGTCTTTCACATGCAGGGCGGTGGCAACGTCACCTATAACGACCCACGCCGCTTCGGCTTCATGCTGCTGATTCCGGCCGACGAGCTCGCCGCCCATCCGCTGCTGCATCACCTCGGCATCGAGCCGCTGAGCAAAGCGCTGACTGCGGAGTATCTCGCCCAGCACGCGCGCGGAAAGCGGGTGTCGCTGAAGCCGTTTCTCTCCGACCAGCGCGTCATTGCCGGGCTGGGCAACATCTACGCGTGCGAGGCGCTCTACCGTGCGCGGCTGTCGCCCAAGCGCGGTGCCGCGACCATTGCCACAAAGACGGGCAAGCCCAATGAGCGCGCCGAGGCGCTGGTGTCGGCGGTGCGTGCCGTGCTCGAGGATGCCATCGCCGCCGGCGGCTCGACGCTGCGCGACTATCGCCAGGCGAACGGCGAGGTCGGCGCCTTCCAGCACGCATTCTGCGTTTACGGCCGCGAGGGAAAGCCATGCCTGCGCAAAGGATGCCGCGGCACCGTGCGGCGGATCGTGCAGGCGGGCCGGTCGACCTTCTACTGCCCCAAGTGTCAGCGCTAGTGTCCCGATTCCGAAGTTCGCCGGAGCTTGCGGCTGGTATCGGGCGCGAACTTCGAAATCATAAGGGACACTAGAAACATCGACTTGCTAGTGTGATTCAGATCGAGAAATTCGCTCGCTCCCTGGCCGCTGACGATGGCGAATTTCTCGATCATCACACTAGGCGCTGACCGGCAACGCGGCGGCATAGCGCCGATGCGCTAGCAGCGAGACGATCGAAATGATGCCGATGGTGACGCCGCCGGTGATGAAGACGTGGTTTGCGGCCCAATCCGTCTTGAGCGTGCTTAGCTTACCGGTGGCCACCATGTAGACGAGCGCCCCAACGACGCTCACCGCTTGCGCGGCGGTGATGGTCATCAGGATATTGAGTGACGTCGTGCGGTCGTAGCGGCTGCGGTCGGACGCGAGGTACGTGGCGCACAAAAGCGCCGCCGCCGCGAGCAACGCCATGCCGGAACCGTATTGCCACCAATGCCGCCAATGCAGTCCCGTGAGCGAGTAGAGCGTGAACATCGCCGCAGCGCCCCACGCATAGACGATTGCAGCGAGCATGGTGTTGCTCCACGCCCAGTCGATGCCAGTGCCGGGGGCTGCCCCGCTCCACAGCGGCGCGTTGATGCGCCATAGCGTGACGAGAACCTGCAACGAGAAGAGGGCCGCTGCGATACCCAACGGCACGCTTGCGCCGCGCGTCACCGACAGGACGCCAATGAGGAGGCTCAATGCGAAGGCGAGCAGCACCGCCGGCAGCATCGGTCGTAAGGGCATTCGCTCTTCCTCGCCGTTCGAGCGTCAGGCGCGCTTCGATGCCGGTCCCCACAGCGCATAGGCGCTGATAGCCGCCAAGGCGGCCGCGCCGAAGAAGAAGATAGCGTTGGCCGCCCAATCCGGCTCGCGTGGATCGCGCGGCATCTTGTCGTCGACGATCATGCCGATCATGGCGATAACCATGCCGGCCAGCTGACCGATGGTGAGATAGCGGGCGATGTTGAGGATGGCATCGTCCTGGCGTCCCGCCGCGGCATCCTTCGACATCATCGACGCGAAGTAGAGGCATACTGCGGCGACGGCGCCGGCAGCCAACACGTACTGCCACCACTCATGCCAGCTAAGCACGAAGCGGTAGGTGAGCAGCATGCTGAGCGCCGCCCAGGCCCATACGAGGCCCATGGAGTTGGCCGTGGCTCCGGCCAGAGCTGGCTCGCTGCTGCCGGCTGCGACCAGCCGGCGCCGGTCCCACACGGCGAACAGCGTGAAGCCGAGGCATACGAGGGCAGTCAGTGCCATATGCACGTATTGGCCGCCCAAGGCCGCGCTGATGCAGACGGCGGCGGTGCCGATAGCCAACGAAACGATCCAAAGCCAAGCCGACGTCATATGTCCCCCGCCTCCCGAAGCCCGATTATTGGCCGCAACAGAGCCTGGAGCGGTCGTTCTGGCAAGCCCGAGAGCCGCTCAGGGCCCGCGCGAGCGCCGTTGACCCTACACTTTGCCGCGTCTATAGGATCGGCCCTTAGGCCGCTCGAAGCTTGCGTTTCGGGCGGCTAGCCCATTGGAGAATCGCTGCACGAGTGGCAGCGCCTGCGGTCGCAGATCGCGGGTGACAGAGAGGAACGACGAGATGGCCAATACCAAGTCAGCAAAGAAGGCGGCCCGCCAGGCCGTCGCCCGCACTGAAGTGAACAAGGCCCGCACGTCGCGCGCCCGCACTGCCGTCCGTTCCGTCGAGGAAGCAATCGCCGCCGGCAAGAAGGACGATGCCGTCAACGCGCTCAAGGTCGCCGCTCCGGTTCTCGCGCGCAACGCGCAGAAGGGCGTGCTGCACAAGAAGACGGCGAGCCGCAAAGTTTCGCGTCTGTCGGCGCGCGTCAAAGCGATGGCGTGAGTGCGCTTCACGTAAGGCCACTCCAAAATCCCGGTGCGGTAACTTCGCAACAGCGTGACCGCACCATCCACCGTCACCACGCGAGTCTCTAACAGACCTAAGTGACGGATTCCGCGACGCTAGAGCGTCGCGGCGCGGGCGCCCCGCCCGATTTTCGCCCGAATGCGGCGTTGACGGGGCCTAATGGAAAATGACGTTTTGGCGACGTATCAGAGGACAAGTTTCTCTGGTCGCCGGGACGTGCGCGATGCCCTTGGAAAACATCAACTTGCTCAGCCGGCTATCCACAGGTGCTGTTTCAAATTCACAGGATATCCACTGCTCTGGTGCACGTTCGTCCACCTCTGCAACCAAGCGCCGGAGCGCCTGTTATGCTTGCTTAAGGCAAAGTTAAGAGCTACGGTTCTTGAGGTCGCCGCGCTCGAGTTTATCCAGCCTTCCAGCGCAGGTCACCGCCAGGTTTTGTACAGTATGGCGTCCCTGGTTTCAGCGTAACTTCAGTGCGTGTTAGCGTACCTTTCCGGGCCCACTTGCCTGGCAAGTCGAGAGGTTGTCTCTTTAGCCTTCGTTGATTTTGTGAGCAGACGGTTCTGAAGCGTTTGTTCAGTGCGGTCTGTGAGTGGAGGACGAAAGTGCAGTCGTTGGAAGTCGTCCACATCGAGGACGTGCCTGTGGAAGAGGTCTGGGCACACCTCTCGAAGGATGCAGGGTCAGTTCTGATCGATGTGCGGACTCGAGCAGAGTGGACTTTCGTGGGGCTCCCCGATCTCAGCGAGATCGGTAAGCGGGTTCTCACGGTGGAATGGCAAACGTGCCCCGAGAGCAAAGTCGATGCGGGCTTCTCGGAGCGGATGACCAAAGCGCTCGATGCGGCGGGCGCTTCTAAAGACAGCGAATTGTTTTTCATCTGTCGATCCGGCGCGCGCAGTCGCATGGCAGCGGAAGCCATGGCGAACGTCGGCTATCGACGATGCAGAAATGTGGCGGACGGTTTCGAGGGGCCTCTCGACGCCGATCGCCATCGAGGGCAGGTCGCCGGTTGGAAGGCGGCCCGTCTAGCTTGGGCGCAAGGTTAGCGCGCCCGTTTCGGAAGACCTGAACAGAACCGATTGCGCACCCGCGGCGGCGGAGGGCGACGGTCGAATTTTGTCCGGGTGACTTTGAGGTGCAAGTCGAAAAGTTCAATATGTGCGGGGGTTTAACACATGCATACAATTCAAAAGGCGGAACGTTCCGTTGCAGGCGGCGGCTTTGCGGGCGCAGCTCCCAACGGTCTAGACGAGCGTACGGCAACCACCACGGCCACTTCCTCCAACACCACCACTGCCCTCACCACTCATGACGAGCCGCGCGGCCAGAAGGTGCGGGCCATGCTGCGCGCGCAGCTCGGCGACGACATCTTCATGAGCTGGTTCCACACGCTCGAGTTCGAAAGCTTCGAAGCCGGCACGGTGAGGTTCTCGGTCCCGGTCAAGTTCCTCAGGACTTGGATCCAGTCGCACTATTCCGAGGCCCTCCTCGGCTGCTGCCGGGCTGAGTTCAAAGGTGCGGAGAAGGTCGAAGTCACCCTGCGCAC
>CAVRND010000012.1:0-27273 GCA_963722495.1 uncultured Alphaproteobacteria bacterium
GCCCGCCTAGAGCCGCTTCACCTCGCCGGCAAAGACGTAGCCCATGCCGCGCACCGTCTTGACCAGCTGCGGTCGCTCGTGTCCGGCTCGATCTTCTTGCGCAGGCGCGCCACCAGCGCGTCGATCGATGCGGTCCATCGGCGTCCAGTCGTGCCCCTTGAGCAGGTCCATGAGCTCGTCGCGCGAGAGCACGCGGCCCGGCTTCTGGAGAACAGCGCCAGGAGGTTGAACTCCGCCGTCGTCAGCTCGCGCACCGCGCCCTCCGGCGCGAGCGCCTCGCGGCGCGACAGGTCGACGACCCAGCCGTCGAAACCATAGCGCTGGCGTCGTCGCGGTCTGGCGTCGCAGCGGGGCTCCGCGCCGGCCGTATAGCGGCGCAGCACGGCGCGGATGCGGGCGGTCACCTCGCGCATGAGAAACGGCTTGGCGATGTAGTCGTCGGCGCCGAGCTCAAGCCCCACGATGCGATCGATGGCGTCGCCCTTGCCGGTGATCATGATCATCGGACGTGTTCTTGGCGCGCAGTTCGCGCGCCACCTTGAGGCCGTCCTCGCCGCCGAGCTTCAGGTCGAGCGTGACGAGATCGATCGGGAGGCGTCCATCAGCGTCATCGCCTGACGCGCCGTCGGCCGCCTCGACGACGGTAAAGCCCTCGCCTTCGAGGCCCGTGCGCAGCAGCGTGCGCACCTCCGGCTCGTCATCGACGATGAGAATTCTCTTCTGATCCGCGGACATGCTGGCTCGGTCGATCCTCTGCGCCCCATGTCTGTTACATGCTGTCACACAACCGCACAATCGGGTCATACGCCGCGAACTGGCCGCCGCTAGTTTTGATGGCTATTTCGGCCAACAACCATCGAAGGTGGCGCACGGTGTCGGACACTCACGGCAAGACAGATTTCAGCGCTTGCTGCGGCGCGTGCCAGAACGCCAATCTTGCGCGGCCACGCTACGTCGTCGGTGTGTTCGCAAATCTCGATGGCGCGCATGACGCCGCAGAAACATTGCGCATCAGCGCCGCGGGAAGCGTAAATGTGCTGCAGAGCTCGTTGCCATTGATGGCGCACGACCTGCCCGGCGTAACGGCACTATCGCTCATGAGTTGCGGCAGACTCTTTCAACAGATCACCCATCATCTGGCGACGGGCGCCGCGATCGTTGTTGTTCATGCGCAGAGCCCGGAGCAGCAGCTCGGGGCCTCACGGGTATTGCTGGACTCCAAGTGCGACATGTTGCTGACGCACGACGGCTCCCACCACGCGCACGCCGACTGAGGCTTAGGGCCTGCGCGTTGTGTCGCCCGGTCCTGGATCCTCGTCGTCTTGTATCGCCCGCCAGCCGGCGCCCTCCAGATCGTCGAACTGCCCCGAGTTGAGCGCCCAAATAAATGCTCCCAGCGCCAACGCGCCCAGCCCCAGCGCACAGGGTATGAGCCAAGCGAGCGACGTCATGACATTTGCCTCCGCGACAGCGTCAGCTTGCTCTTGCGCAAGCGCAGCGCGTTCCCTGTCACTGCGATGGATGACAGCGACATCGCCAGCGCGGCAATCAGCGGCGTGACGTACCCCAACATGGCAAGCGGCACCGAGACGACATTGTAGCCGATGGCGATCGCGAAGTTGTCGACGGCCATACGTTGGCTGGCGCGCGCCACGCTCAGCGCTTCGATGATCGGTGCCAGCGGCTCGCCCTGGAACACGGCGTCCGATGCGGTCTGGCTGACATCTGCGGCGGTCGATGGCGAGAGGGAGGCGTGGGCGGCAGCGAGCGCCGGCGCATCGTTGAGCCCGTCGCCGATCATCAGGACCTTGCGCCCCTCGGCTTTCAACGCTTCGAGCCGCGCGATCTTGCCATCCGGCCGAACCTCGCTCGCCCATTCCGCGATTCCCGCGTCCAGTGCTGCGGCGCGAACCGATGCCTCACGGTCGCCGGACAGAAGATAAACGCGGTAGCCGGCCCGGCGCAGCGTCGCAACGACGGACGCCGCATCCGAGCGCAGCGCATCTTCGAAACGCATCGCAATTGGTGCCTCGTCGCCGTCGCGATACCACAGCGACGCCGACCCGGCCTCACCCGCCCCGGTAACCCAACCCGCAGAACCGAGGCGTCGCTCGCCGCGTGGTCCAGGCGCCAGCAGGCCGCTGCCCGGGTTCTCGATGACGCCCACAGCGGCGGCCACGACAATGCCGCGCTCGCGCGCGGTTCGCACCACAGCCCTCGAATAAGGATGCCGGCTGGCGACAGCGAGCGAGGCCGCTGCCGCGAGTGTCGCATCGTCGATCTCGTCCGCATTCGCGAGCGATGGCTCTCCCCGCGTCAGCGTGCCCGTCTTGTCGAACACGATCGTATCGACCTCCGACAGACGCTCGAGACCATCGGCCGCTTTCACGATGACACCTTTCGCGAACAGCCGGCCGGTCGCCGCCACCTGCACGGCGGGAACCGCCAGCGCCAGCGCGCACGGGCATGTGATGATCAGCACGGCGACGGCGTAGGTCAGCGCCTGCTCGAAGCCGCCCCCCACGATGAGCCAACCCAACAGCGTCGCTGCACCCAAGATATGCACTGCCGGCGCGTAGAGGCGCGCGGCGCGATCAGCGAGCCGCACGTATTGGCCTCGCCCCTGCTCGGCCGCGGCAATGAGGCGGGCGATTTCCGCCAGCAGCGTGTTGTCGTCGGTCGCTGTCGCCTCGACGAGGATGGCGCGCGTCAGGTTGACGGTGCCGGCGTGCACGATCCCGCCCGTCGCCGTCGGGCGCGGCACGCTTTCGCCAGTGATGAGGCTCGTATCGACGTGCGTCTCGCCATTCAGCACGCGGCCGTCGACAGGAATGCGCTCGCCTGCGGCCACCTGCACACGCATGCCGGGCTGCAGAGCCCGCGCCAATAGGCGGCGCACTTTGCCATCCGCATCGACGACGTCGGCGGAGAGCGCCTTGAGGCCAAGCAAGTTCTCGGCGGCGCCGCGCGCGCGAACGCGCACCTTCTCGTCGAGATAGCGGCCGATCAGGAGAAAGAACGTCAGCGAGATCGCGGCGTCGAAATAGACCTGATCGGTGCCGCGGATGGTTTGGAACAGGCTCATCGCCGTCGCCAGGCCGATGCCGAGCGAGATCGGGACGTCCATGTTGAGACGGCGCGATTTCAAAGCTGCAAATGCCGAGCGGAAGAACGGTTGCGCGGCATAGGCCGTCGCCGGCATGGCGAAGAGCGCCGACAGCCAGTGAAAGAGATCGGTCGCCGACTGGTCCATGTCGGTCACGGCGCCGAACCACACCACCTCCGAAAGCAGCATGACGTTGGCGGCGGCAAAGCCAGCCACGCCCAAGCGTCGCAAGAGATCGTCGGCACGCTCGGCCGCGCTCTCATCGGCCTCGCCGACCAGTTCCGCGGCCCGATAGCCGCTGCGGTCGAGCGCCTCGATCAGCTGCAGCGGCTCGGTGGCATTCTCGTCAAACGTCACCGCCACACGCTTGGCGGCAAGACTGGCGCGGGCGGCCGATACGCCGGGCGTTGCACGCAGCGCGCGCTCGATGCGGCCCATGCAGCTGCCGCAGGTCATGTTCTCGACGATAAGCGACACCGTTTTCGGCGCGCACGCCCGCGCGTTGCCGGCCGGCGGCGCGAGCGTCAGGGCTTGATCCAAACCCGCCTCCGGGCCTGATAGAGCGGCTCAGTTGAAGTGCCACCATCGAAGACATTGAGATCGACGATCCACGACCCCTCGCCGGCCTGGGGCAGCGGCACTTCGTACTGACCGGGCGCGACCTCGGTCAGCTCGAGCGCGGCGTCGAAACGATTGGTCGCCGGACGCCCGATCCTGGCAGTGACCTTCTTGCCGCCGACGGGCGAGCCCGCGTGGTCGCGCAAAGTCAGACGCAACCGCTCCGGCGCGGCCACGGCGACGATTTCGTCCTGCCAGCCGATCAGCGATTGCCGGGCGTCGCGTGCGATGCGCTGGTTGTAGGCAACGCCCTGACGATAGGCGTTCGGGTTGTCGACGCCACCAAAGGTCGTCAGCGCCCTGTAGATCAAGGTCGTGTCGGCCACGATGATGACGGCGAAGAACGCCAGCATCGCCCCAAGCACGTGGCCGCCGCGAATGCCGCCCGCCTTTGCTACGCCGTCGTGCTCATGGCTCCGGGCTCCTGAAGGTCGTGTCGCGTACCACCGTCGTGCCGCTACCGGCATCGGTCACGACGAAGCGCAGCGGCGTCGATCCGCCGTCGAGGCTTGCGCGTGCCTCGCGCGGCACCGTTACGTAGATCTTCACGGCCCGCAGCCCGTCCGCATCAACGGACAGTTCGCCGCCGTCGAAGCCGACAACCGACATGCGGGCCGCGGCGATACCGTCCACCCCGACGACGAACCGCTGCGGCTCATGCGTCTTGTTGAGGATCTTCAGCGTATAGCCATTGCGCACACCGCCATCGGACAGCCGCACGAACAGCGGGTTACGGTCCTCGATGAGGCTGATCTCGACGTCGGCGCGCATGGCGAACGCCCAGCCCATGATGCCCATCACGAGCGCGATGAGCGCCGTGTAGAGCACCGTGCGCGGCCGTACGAGCCGCACCGGCACGCGCTGCTCTTCCGAGCTCACCGACAGGTTACGGAAGGTGTCGTAGGCGATCAGCCCACGTGGGCGATCCAGCTTGGCCATGATGTCGTTGCACGCATCGATGCACAGCGCGCACTGGATGCATTCCAACTGCGAGCCATTGCGGATATCGATACCGGCCGGGCAGACCGCAATGCAGGCTTTGCAGTCGACGCAGTCGCCGCGTCCTGCCCACGGCTGCCCCTTCTTGTGCGGACCGCGCGGTTCGCCGCGATAGTCGCGGTAGGAGACGAGCAGCGATTCGGAATCGAACATCGCCGCCTGGATGCGCGGCCACGGGCACATGTAGTTGCACACCTGCTCGCGCGCGAAGCCGCCGAGCGTATAGGTCGTCGCCGTGAAGATGCCGACGAACGCGTAGGCGACGAGCGGGGCGTTGCCGGTCCACAGCTCGGTCCACAGCGTCGGCGCATCGCGGAAATAGAAGACGAAGACGCCGCCGGTGGCCAGCGCGATCAGCAGCCAGGTAATGTGCGTGGCGCCCTTCTTCCAAATCTTGCGCAGCGTCCACGGAGACGCATCGAGGCGCAATCGCGCGTTGCGGTCGCCTTGGAAGAAACGCTCGACCGTCACCATGAGGTCGGTCCACACGGTCTGCGGGCACGCGTAGCCGCACCACATGCGCCCGGCAACGGCGGTGACAAGGAACAGGCTCAGCGCTGCCAGCACCAGCACGCCGGTGATGTAGTAGAACTCCTGCGCCCAGATCTCGATCGGGCCGAAGAACAGCCGCTGATTGGCGAAGTCGAGCAGGAAGGCCTGGTCGGGCAGGTTCGGCCCGCGATCCCAGCGCACCCACGGCAGCAGGTAGTAGATGCCGAGCGTGACGACCATCACCGCCCACTTCACGTTGCGGAACGTGCCGCGCGCGAGCTTCGGGTAGATCTTGCGCTGCTTGGCGTAGAAGCTCTCGGGCGCCGGCGCGGCGTCGATGATGAACTTCGCGGCCGGATCGAGCTGGGTCATACGCGACCTCCACTTTCCCTTACTTGCCGCCGCCCAACGAGTGCACATAGATCGCCAGCAACTTGATGGTTACGGGGTCCAGCGTCCGTCCCAGGCCGGCATCATGCCGCCGCGCCCGGTGCGGATGGTCTCGACGATGTCGGCCTTGCGATTGCCGTAGAGCCAGATGCCGTCGGTGAGGTTCGGCGCGCCCTGCTCCTGCGTGCCCTTGCCGTCCTCGCCGTGACAGGCGCTGCATTGCTCGGCGAAGATCTTGTGGCCTCTGTCGACGGCGGCCGCGTCGCCGCCGGGCCGGACAGCGACAGCACGAAGTCGGCCGCGTCCGCGATCTGATTGCCGTCGAGCAGCTGGTCGATACCGAAGCGCGGCATCGCCATGGCGTGCGTCTCCGCGTGGTCGGAGCGGATGCCGTAGCTGATGGTCTTGTGGATCATGTCGATCGAGCCGCCCCAGAGCCAGTCGTCGTCGTTGAGGTTGGGATAGCCGACGAAGCCCTGCGCGCCGCGGCCGTGGCAGGGCGCGCAGTTGTCTGGAGAACTGCGCCGCGCCGCCGCGCATGGCGAAGTCCAGCAGGTCGGGGTTCTTCTTGATCTGGGCGACGGGCGTCGTGGCGAGCTGTCGCGGAGGCGCGCCTGCGCGGCCTTGGCGCGGCGAGCTCGGCGGCCACCTCGCTGCGCTGGCTGTAGCCGAGATCGCCCTTGGTGTAGCCGGCGAGCGTCGGCCAAGCCGGGTAGACGATCCAGTAGCCGACGGCCCAGACGATGCAGGCGTAGAACGTAGAGCCACCAGCGCGGCAGCGGCTTGTTCAGCTCCTTGAGTGCCGTCCCAGTCGTGTCCGGTGGTCTCGACGCCGGTTACCTCGTCGATCTCGCTTCTCGCGGTCATGCGGCCTCCGTCGTGTCGCGGCTCGTGCTCGAGGTCGAGCGCCCGCGCGCGCGCCGCCTCGAAGCGCGGCTTGTTCTTCGGGCCACAGCGCGTAGACCAGAACGCCGGCACATGGCGATGAACATCAGCAGCGAGGTCACCTGGCAGATGGATGACGGTGTCGTAGGTCATGGGCATGCCTCCCTCAGCGCAGGTTCGGGCCGGAGGCGTCGAAGGTGGCGAAGTCGACGAGCGTGCCCAGCATCTGCAGGTAGGCGATCAGCGCATCGAGCTCGGTCGGCTCGTGCCGGGCTTGCCGTCGAACTTGCGGACCTGGGCCTTCGGATAGCGCGCGACGAGCTCTTGCGCGCCGTCCGGCTGTCGGGCATGATCTGCGCGGCCAGGTCCTCCTTCGCCTTGTCGATCATCTCGTCGGTGTAGGGCACGCCGACCAGCTTCAGCGTCTTCATGCGTGCGGCGATGTCGGCGGCATCGAGCTTGCGCTCGGCGAGCAACGGATAGCCCGGCATGATGATCTCGGGCACGAGCGAGCGCGGGTTGATCAGGTGCTCGGCGTGCCACGCGTCGGAGTACTTGCCGCCGACGCGCGCGAGATCGGGCCCGGTGCGCTTGGAGCCCCACTGGAACGGGTGGTCGTACATGCTCTCGGCGGCGAGGCTGTAGTGGCCGTAGCGCTCGACCTCGTCGCGCAGCGTGCGGATCATCTGGCTGTGGCAGCTGTAGCAGCCCTCGCGCACGTAGATGTCGCGCCCGGCCTGCTCGAGCGGCGAGTAGGGCCGCATGCCCTGCACCTTCTCGATCGTCGAGCTCGAGCAAGAACAGCGGCGCGATCTGGACCATGCCGCCGATGGAGACGACGATGAGGATGCCGATCAGCAGGACGATCGAGTTCTTCTCGAAGATTTCGTGTTTCATCGACCGCGATCCTTATTCGGCCGGAGCGCAAGGGCGCCGACGCGCAGCTCGGGCGCCGCGGCAATGCGCGGCTGCGTCGGCGACGTCGACCGGCTCGTCGCCGCGCACCGTGCGCCAGACGTTGTAGGCCATGAGCAGCGAGCCGATGAGGAACAGCAGGCCGCCGATCGCGCGGATCACGTAGTAGGGCAGTGCATCGCCTCGACGGTCTCGACGAAGGAGTATTGCAGGAAGCCGAGGTGGTCGTAGGCGCGCCACATCAGGCCCTGCGTGATGCCCGACACCCACATCGCCGTGATGTAGAGCAGGATGCCGATGGTGGCGATCCAGAAGTGCCATTCGACGAGGCGCAGCGAGTAGAGGCCGTCGCGCTTCCACAGCCACGGCACCAGGCAGTAGATGGCGCCGAACGAGACCATGCCGACCCAGCCGAGCGCGCCGGAGTGCACGTGGCCGATGGTCCAGTCGGTGTAGTGCGAGAGCGAGTTGACCGCCTTGATGGACATCAGCGGGCCCTCGAAGGTCGACATGCCGTAGAAGGCGACCGAGACGACGAGGAGCCGCACGACCGGATCGGTGCGCAGCTTGTCCCAGGCGCCGGACAGCGTCATCAGGCCGTTGATCATGCCGCCCCAGGACGGCATCCACAGCATGATCGAGAACGTCATGCCGAGCGTCTGCGCCCAGTCGGGCAGCGCCGTGTAGTGCAGGTGGTGCGGGCCGGCCCAGATGTAGAGGAAGATCAGCGTCCAGAAGTGCACGATCGACAGGCGGTAGGAATAGACCGGCCGCTCGACCCGCTTCGGGATGAAGTAGTACATGATGCCGAGGAAGCCGGCGGTGAGGAAGAAGCCGACGGCGTTGTGGCCGTACCACCACTGCGTCATCGCATCCTGCACGCCGGCGAAGAGCGAGTAGCTCTTCGAGCCGAGGAACGAGACCGGGCACCGCCAGATTGTTGACGATGTGCAGCATCGCGACGGTGACGATGAAGGCGAGGTAGAACCAGTTCGCCACGTAGATGTGCGGCTCCTTGCGCTTCGCCAGCGTGCCGAGGAAGACGAGCAGGTAGACGACCCACACGATCGTCAGCCACAGGTCGGCGTACCATTCGGGCTCGGCGTACTCCTTGCCCTGGGTGATGCCGAGCACGTAGCCGGTGCCGGCGAGCACGATGAACAGCTGGTAGCCCCAGACGACGAACCACGGCGACCAGTAGCCGGCGAGACGCGCGCGGCAGGTGCGCTGCACGACGTAGAGCGAGGTGGCGAGCAGCACGTTGCCGCCGAAGGCGAAGATCACCGCCGAGGTATGCAGCGGCCGCAGGCGCCCGAAGCTGGTCCAGGGCAGATCGAAGTTGAGAGCGGGAAAGGCGAGCTGCCAGGCGATGATGTCGCCGACGAGGAAGCCGACGATGCCCCAGAACACCGCCGCCAGCGTGGCGACGCGGGCCGGGCCATCGAAGTAGTCGCCCTGCTCGGCCTCGCCACCACTGCGAGGATGCGTCGCGACGTAGATCGCCGCGGCGGAGCAGGCCGTGAGGAAGAACAGCCCGTGCAGGCGGATGATCTCGTCCTGGCCGAACAGCGCAAACACGAGCCCGATGATGGCGCCGACCAGCGCCACGACCGTTGCCGTCGCCCCCGAGAGTGCGATGACCTCTTCGCTAGTTGCCTTCATCCCGCAATCCCTCGTCCTCACCCAGGCTGAGACGATGGAGTTGGGCGGCGCTTCTCCCATTGACGGAGATCAAGCCTGCGACGAAACGGCCGGCTGTCGGATACACAAGCTCGTCATGGGGGAACACCTCTCCCATGGGGAGAGGTCGGCTGGACGCGCTGCAAGCGCAACGGCCGGGTGAGGGGATGTTCGGTCTGCAGTTTCGCTCTCCCGAGAGCTCGTAACCCCTCCCCGCCGCTCACGTGCGCGTCGCGTCGACCTCTCCCTAGGGAGAGGTTAGGGGCGCACCTCCCACACCTCTCCCAAAGGGAGAGGTCGGAAGCGAATGCAAATGAGCTTCCGGGTGAGGGCTGGGCCGCTCAGGATAGCCTTGTGATCACTTGCGGAGCACTCGGACGTGATCGGCGGCTTGATGGAGATCAAGCGCGAGTGGCGAAGTGCGCGCCAGGATTCCTTCCATCGTAGGGAGAAGTTCGATGAACGAAATGGTGCGCGGCTGTTCGCGGCGGCCGAGCCGATGGGCCAGGGGGAATTCGAAGTCGAGATCCGCGCGGTCGGAGCCGAGCGCTATCACGACAAGCACGCGTTCCATAAACTCCTGCACGGCGGCAAACTCACCATGGGCCAGGTGCAGGCCTGGGCGCTCAACCGCTACTGTTACCAGGCCGGCGTGCCGCGCAAGGATGCCGCCCTGATGAGCCGCGCCCACGACCGCGAGTTCCGCCGCGAATGGCTGCATCGCATCCACGACCACGACGGTCTCGGTGCGGAGCAAGGCGGCATCGAGCGCTGGCTCATTCTCACCGACGCACTCGAACTCGACCGCGACTACGTGATCAGCATGGAGGGCGCCTTACCAGCGACGCGCTTCGCCGTCGAGGCGTACGTGCGGTTTGTCGTCGAGCAGCCGCTGAACGTTGCCGTCGCTTCATCGCTCACCGAACTGTTCGCGCCGTCCATCCACCGCGAGCGGATCGCCGGCATGCTGGAGAACTATCCGTTCGTGAACGACGAGGTGATGGCCTATTTCAAGCGTCGGTTGTCACAGGCGCCACGCGACGCCGACTTTGCGCTGGACTACGTCAAGCAGAACGCGGTAACCCGCCGCGAGCAGGAAGCGTGCGTTGCCGCCGTGCGCTTCAAGTGCAACACCCTGTGGGCGCAGCTCGACGCGCTGCATCACGCTTACGTCGATCCGGGCCTCGTGCCGCCCGGCGCCTTCCGTCCGCAATAGCCAGATGGGCGGAGCGGCAAAGCGGTGCGCCGGCTCCGCCCTGATCCCGGAAGCAGCGCCATTCGGCGTGGCGCTGTAGCGGGAGGCGAAGCCGGCGCTACCGGCCGAAATGAGCTCGTCGGCCGGATACTATTCGTTGGCGAGATCGGCGAGCCGCGTAAGATCGCACAGCTCGACACGCGTGCCGCCCTGCTCGATGTCGATGATGCCCATGGTGCGCAGCTTGGTGAGAGTACGGCTGACCGTCTCGATGGTGAGACCCAGCAGGTCGGCGATGTCGCTGCGGCGCATGGCCAGCGTCACCGTGGACGAGCCGCCGGCGGCGGTGCGGCGATGTAGGGCAAGGAGAAAGGCCGCCAGCCGCTCAATGGCGCTGCGCTGACCGACGGTCACAAGCAGGCTGCGCGTGGCGGCCAGCTCGTGGCAGACGGACTTGTAGAGCTTCAACGCAAGTCCGGCGTCGCTTTCGGCCATGCGCTCGAGCGCTCCAGCGGACAGACAACGAACCTTAGCCGCCGTCGTCGCCTGCGCGCTGAGCACGTGCTCGTCGAGCACGCCGAGGCCGATCAAGTCGCCGGGGTAGGCGAAATCGATGATCTGGCGCCGGCCATCGGGCAGCGTCTTGTAGAGGGCAATGACGCCGTCCTCGATGCGAAACACGTGATCGCGGGCGTCGCCCTCGCAGAAGACATGTTCTTTGGCAGCGATCCGGCGAGCCGCCGCATGGCTGAGACGCTCGTCGAGCGTAGGCGGCTGGGAAACAGGCAGTGCGCGCGCCGCTTTGCCCGTGTAATCCGAATGCACTGCTAGCATTTGCCGCTCCCGCTCTCTGTGTCCTTGGAACGGGAGTAAATAGGCCGCGTGCCGCGCGCGTATGCCGCCCGCGTGACGGTTTGTAAGAGAGTGTAACAGGGGCGAATGATCTCGATCAAAGCGCGGCCGGCGTCTCGCCCTAGGGTCGCGCGATGGACCATGTCACCGATATCCGCGCGCGCATTGACGCCGACGCCTTCCTTCAAGCGGAAATCAATCGCGCCCTGCTGGCCATCGCCGACAGCATGTCGCAGGGCAGCGACCTGCGTCTGGTCCGCATCCTCGTACGCACGCTGGAGACGAGCTGGGCGGAGCACGTCACCTTTCAGGACGAGGTCGTCTTTCCCATCGTCCTCGGACGCCATATCCGCGGCGTGGCGCCAATCGTTGGTCGGCTGCGGTCCGACCACGTCCGCATTGGCGAATGCAACGCCGACATCGGCAAGCGGCTCGACCGCCTACTGCTCGGACAACCGAGTAGTCCGGCAGAGCTCGAAGCGGCGCTGAAGGCTGCATTCGAGCTACGTCGCGACCACTTGCACGTCGACGCCGAGCTGAATGGCTGGCTGCCGGCGACGTTCTCGGCCGCGGAAGTCTCGTTGTGTTGCGTCTGGGAGATGGGGCGGCCGCCCCCCCGCTTTCCGCTCAACCTGCTGAAGGGCATCGGCCCGCGGGCATTCCGCTTCGGCGGGCGTCCGCATTGATGTTGAGGTAGCCAAACTCGTATGGACAGCTTCGTGCTCGTGGCGCTGAACGGCCTAGCGCTTGGTCTTGGAAGCACGCTGCATTGCGCCGGCATGTGCGGCGCCATCTCCTGCAGCCTGCTTCTGGCACAGGAACGAGGCGGCGTGCGCAGTGCGCAATCGGCGTTTGCGCTCACGCAGCTCGGTCGCATCACCGCTTATGCCACCGCCGGCGCGGCGGTCGGCCTCGTAGGTGCGCCCGCCATCGCGTGGCTCGACCGCGACGCGGCATTCCGGCTCCTGCAATGGGCGGGTGCTACCTCACTGATTTGGATCGGCCTCTCGACCGCGGGACTATTGCCGTCGATCACGGTGCTCGACCGGGGCTTCGCGGCCATCTCCGGCAACATCGCGCGCGCGGGTGTCGCCTCGCCGCGGCGAGAGCTGGTGCCGTTCGCCTCCGGGCTGGCGTGGGGAATGATGCCCTGCGCCATGGTCTACGCAGCCCTATTCACGGCGATGCTGACGGGCTCGGGCGGCGGCGGCGCCGTGACCATGTTGGCCTTCGGCATCGGCACGCTCCCCGGCCTCATCGCCGCCAGCTTCGGTTTCCGCCGGCTGTCGACCATCGCACGGGGCGGCTCTGCCCGCGTCGCCGCCGGCTTTGCCATCGCACTGTTCGGCGTGGCGACTGTATTTCTCGCGCACCCGGCGGCGGCGCTGTTCTGCTTGACCGGCACGCCGACCGAACACGTTGTGCCCCGCGTCAATCGGCCGGTCACGCGGCTTGATCGCGGTCAAGCCTCTTTTCCCGCACACGCCCTAGCGTTCGATTCCGTGACGATAGCCTCAGGCAGCAGGCCAAGCCCATGAGCCCCGAACTCGTGAAGCGCTATTCGGCGCCGGTACCGCGCTACACCAGCTACCCGACAGCGCCGCATTTTTCCCCCGACGTCGGGCCCGAAACGTACCGCGCCTGGCTCGGCGAGCTGCCGTCCGGCACACGGCTCTCCCTCTACACCCACATTCCGTTTTGCGACTCACTCTGCTGGTACTGCGGGTGCTGCACGAAGGCGGTGCGCCGCTACGAGCCCGTCGCCGAATACCTCGCTTCGCTCCATGCCGAGATCGAAGGCATCGCGCAGCTCATGCCGAGCGAGCACCAAGTCATGCACGCCCATTGGGGTGGCGGCTCGCCCAACATCCTTTCTGCCGATGACATCGCCTTGCCTCGCCGACGCCCAGCGGCAGCATTTCCGCATGCACGAGGATGCCGAGTTCGCGGTCGAGATCGATCCGCGCGGCCTCGACGATGATCGCGTCGCCGCCTTCGCCCGCGCCGGCGTGACGCGCGTCTCCATCGGCGTGCAGGACTTCGACGAGCAGGTGCAGGCGGCGATCAACCGCCGCCAGTCGTTCGAAGAGACACAGCGCGCCGTGCTTGCTTTCCGCAGCTCACGGCATCGATGCGATCAACATCGATCTCGTCTACGGACTGCCGCACCAGACCCGAGACGGCGTCGAGCGCACGGCGGCCAAGGTGCTGGAGCTGCGGCCCAGCCGGGTTGCCGTCTTCGGCTATGCGCATCTTCCCGCGCGCCTGAAGCATCAGGCCCTTATCGACCCCAAGGCGCTGCCGGGAGCCGTCGAGCGGTTCGCCCAGGCGAACCGCTTGGGACGCATTCTGACCGCGGCCGGCTACATGCGCGTCGGCCTCGACCACTACGCGCTGCCCGACGATCCGTTGGCCTCGGGTACGCTTGCCCGCAATTTCCAGGGCTACACGACCGACAACGCCGATGCGCTGATCGGTCTGGGCGCGTCCTCGATCGGGCGCCTGCCGCAGGGCTACGTGCAGAACCACGCTTCGGTCGCCCGAGTACGCGCGCCGCATCGGCGAAACGGGCGTGGCGACCAGCCCGCGGCATCGCATTGACGGACAGCGATCGCATGCGCGGCTTCGTCATCGAGACGGCTGATGTGCGACTTCGCATTCCCCGCGCGCGAGCTGCGGCTGCGCTACGGCAGCTCAGTCGGAGGAGATCCTGCTCGAGGCGCAGGCGCTGCTCGAGGCCGACCAGGACCGACTGATCGAGCGCGACGGGGAAGCGTTCCGCGTCACCGATCGCGGGCGGCCGTTCGTGCGTGCCATCGCGGCGTGCTTCGACGCCTACTTCGACACCAGCGCCGCCCGGCACGCTCCCGGCATTTAGCGGAGATCCCATGGACGATCACTTCTGGCCGTCGCTCTATCCGGGCATCATCCTCGCCGTAATCATCGGCTTCGCGACCGGAGGCATCGTTGCCATCCTAGTCGCGGCCGTCGGCGGGCTGATCGGATCGGTCGCGGCGTATTTCCTCAATCAGTGGCTGGGTCTGCAGGACTCCGCCAGTCTCGCTTGCCGATCCTGCTCGCCGGCGCGGCTGCCGGCGGCTATCTCGGCGCGCGCGTTGGCCACCGCCTCAGTCAGCCCAAGTGAACGGCGCATAGTTGCGACCTGGCGGACGGTATGGCCCTGCAGCATCAGATCCCGTGTTGCACGTGCGACTCGCGGTCGATGCGACGGCGGAAGACAGCGCCCGCTTGCCGGCTCATTACGCGGAAAGGCGCAACAGCGCAACGAATGTCGGCGGCGGTGCAAGGCTTGCAATAACCATCCAATCCGATGTCCCTGGCTTCCTGCGAGAGCGGATTGCTACCAATCCAGCAAACGCAACCAAGGATACAGCCGTGGCCAATATCAACGCTGCGAAGACGATTGCCATCGCTGCTCTCCTGGCAGGATGGATGGGCGAGGCGCGGGCCGACGACATCGATGCGCTGTTCCTCGGCGGCTACTGGTGCAACTCGGAAAATGCGAACAAGTCTGGAGAACATCCCGCGCAGCCGCACATTCCTCCTCAGCCGACGCATCGAAGGGCCAAACGGCAGCGAGGACCAATTCACCGAGCGTCTGATCGACGTCGTCGGCGATATTCGCGGCCAGCGGATCATTCTGGCGCAGATCCTGAAATTGTCCGACGGCAAGGATTGCAAGACGGACTGCACGCTCGCCCAGCGCATCGTCAACAAAGACATGCTCGAGGTGGGCGAATGGAATTCCAATACGGGCGTCTTCAAGTCGAGTTCGCCGAAGGAATACGTCTACCGCTGCGACAAGTGATTACCCTCTAGCCGCTGGCTGACGGCCGATGCGTGCTTGCATCGCGTCGAAGTCCACGCTCCATTCGCGGATGCCCTCGGCGGTGGCGCGATAGACGGCGTCGCCGATCGCTTCGCCCAGCGCCGTATGCTTGCCGGCGAACTGCGCCGGCTCGCCGACTAGCGGTGCAGCGACAGCAATACAGTCCGTCCCCGTACCGGTGACGACGACGCCCTTGCGGCGCACGCCAGCATCGATGACGGCGGCAGTGCGTGCCTCACTGACGATCGAAATGGCCTCGATGTATGCCGCATCCGAGAGAGGCCGTGACACCTTCACGAGCGTATTGATGGTGCCGGCGACAGGTGGCGGCTCGTGCAGCCGCATGCCGACGCGCTCGCCGTTGGAAAGGCCAACGGTCGTCGACGCATGTGGCGCGTTCCATTTCCGCCGCAGCGCGCACGAGATGATGCCGGCAGATATCGCGCGAGGTGACGAAAACTACCGCATCGTCGATGCCGGCGCGCGCCACACGCGCCGCGATCAACTGGGCCGCGTCGACCCCGGCCGGCAGGTCGGCGTTACGAACCTCGAGCCAGGCAACGCGGCGCCCAGTCTGATAGCCCGGCCGCAACATGGACCAACTCAAAACCCTGTGCGGCTCGTCGAACGCGGCGATCAATATCGGCGGATCCAGAGTGATCGTCGGCAACCGGTCCCTCCCTCGCTTCACAGCTGCTTCGCAGCGAGCATAAGACGCCCGCAGCGCACGAGATCCATCCTGCCGCGTAGCCACGCATCACAGAAGCTTTTCTTCTAAGGGCATCATTTTTTGTTGGTTGGCATTCGGAGCCCCGCGCGTTAGTGCTGGCGATGTCGACGGGGAGCGACTGCGAAGACGCTGTGGCACTTCTGTTCGTGGCCGGCAATTCGTCCGCGCAACCTTGCAATTTTCGCGGCCGCACCCAACTCACGACAGCGAATCCCACTAGCGTCGATTGTGAGGCAGCGTGCCACTGCACACGGTTCCCGCGACACTCGCATCGTCCCCTTTAGAAGGACAGCCGTGTGACCTCAGCCATGACCTTCCACCCGCCGCTCGTACTCGACTCCAATGGCGGCGATGCCGCAAAGAACTTCCCCATCGCATTGCGCATCTATTCCTCGACCTCCGACAAAAGCGAGCTCTACCGCCTGCGCTACCGCGCCTTTCGCGCCGCCGGGTGGATCGCCGAGAACCCCCATGCCGCGTTCTCCGACGACTACGATCTGCTGCCGTCGACGTTCGCAATCGGCGCCTTTCACAATGGTCAATGCATCGGATCGCTCCGCCTCGCCATCGGCGGCGCGGGCGCTCAAGGGTCGATGCCCTGCGAGGAGCAGTTCCCGGCTGAGGTCGGCTCACTCGTGGCCGCGTGGAAGCAAACGGCTGGTCGAATTCTCCCGCATGGCCGTCGAGCCGGCGCTTACCAACAACTCGTTCCGCACGACGCTGTATGCTTCGCTCGTGCGCGCTGGCTTCATCTTGACGTATGCTGCCGACGTCGATGTCGCGCTCATAGCGGTGCACCGGAAATTCTCGCCCTTCTATCAGGCGATGTGCGGCTTCAAGGTCATCGCGAAGTCGGACGGCTATGGCGGCATCCCGGAGCCGACGCACTTCCTCGGCCGCGAGTTGGGCGAGCTCGACACGCGTCGGCGCCAGCGGAACGCGTTCTTCACGTTCTCGCCGGAAGAAATCGAACGCGCCCGCCACACGTTGGACGCCGCCCGGCATCAAGCCGCTGCGTAAACCTCTCCGGCCCGGAGGTGCCCGTCGGCCGTCGGCTCGATGGTTTGTCTAGCAATACAAACAGAACAGCCGTAGCTTCTCGCGATCAGCCAGTGTCTTGATGGTCCGATCGCAGAGGAAGGCCCAATGACAAAGTGCACCCAACCTCATCACGCCAATCATACGCATCAGCATGGTCCGGCTTGTGGTCATACGGCGGTGCGCCACGGCGATCATGTCGACTACCTACACGACGGGCACATGCACCACCCGCATGCCGATCACGTGGACGAGCACGTCATTGAAGTGACTGCCAAGAACCCGGATCGCTGCACGCCGGATCACCGTTGTGCCGGACACGAGCCAGGTCACGTGCACGGGCCAGGATGCGGACATGAGCCTGTCCCGCACGGCAACCATGTCGACTATCTCGTCGATGGGCACCTTCACCATCCTCACGGCGACCATTGCGACGATCACGGGCCGCTCGAACTCGCGTAGTCGAGCTCAAGCGGCGCACTACGTGCAGGATAAAAGTTCGCGGCGCCTAAACTCGGCGTCTAGCCTTTTTGTATCGCGCAGCACGCGGCGCAACCGCATGATCCCGCGTGCGCTGAGCCGGTGTCGCGCGTCGAACCGCTTTCCTGAGCCCCCTGGAGCACATGCTCACTCTGCCCAGATGCGGAAGACTTCTCGGTATTGGTAAAGGCGACCGCGGGTGAGGCGATCCAACCCAACAGCACCGCTCCCATAATCGCAGATGTCGATGTCTTCATAATCTGCTCCTGCTCGCCAACTCGAACCAGCGGATGCTATAATATCCGATTGTGGCAACGATGGGTGCACTCGGCGCCAGCCTGGAACGGATTACACTAGGCGTCTCATCGGCTTAAGGAGAGGCCTGGCGGCCGTGAAGGCTTGGAGATGTTTGGCGTGCGGCGCTGGCAGCAAGGCTTGGCACGGATCAAACGCCAGATCAGCGAGCGTGTGGTCGTCCAGCGCGGCGATCATTGCGCCGAAGGCGGAATTCATCACCTCGCTCATGCCAGGCAGGGCGTCGTCGAATTCGCTGTCCTCCAAGGCGCTGATCAGCTGTCCGATGCGAAGCGCCAAGGAATCGCCCGCGATACGCACGCCGCCATTGCGACCGCGCAACGCCTCCAGAAAGCCGGCGCGTGCGAGCTTGTTCGTCAGCTTCTGCACCTGTGCGAGCGGCATGCCGAGCCGAGAGGCGATGTCATGGGACGAGATGATAGCTGCCTCGCCGACCCGACCGACGAGCGCCAGGATGAGCAGCTGATCGCACGTCTCTTGCCGGATTCGCATCATGGGAAGAATTCCAATCTCGATGTTGCGCGCCGCACCAACGGCAATTCATCGTTTGCTTGACGACAAGTCATCGCGCGGCCGTTTGGGAGAAGCGCACCGGCACGGTGAGGCTCAGGTTGTCGCCGGCGATGCCGGCAGGTGGCTTGGGCAACGGGCTGGCGCGTCGCGCCATGGCGACGGCCTCCGCATCGAGAGCCGCGTTCCCGGAGCTCCTGAGCAAGCGTGCCGATAGCACCTTGCCGGACCGGTCGATGCTGAAAGTGATGGTCGATATTCCGGCGCCCGATCCGGGATACCGCTTATGCTGGTTAAGGTGCGCTGCAATCGCTGCGCGCCAGGACGACAGGACTTTCGGCGGGACGACAGCGGCGGCCGTCTTCTCCGGCGCGGCCTTGGCAAGCCCCTGGGCTGCGCTCCGTCGCCGTGGCCGCCGGCGGCGCTTGCACTGCTTGCTGGGCGTGCAGGGGCAGGCTCATCGCCAGCGCGCCCACTCCTACAAGAAGCCGCGCGGTCGTCGTGCGGTTGGTCGTGATCATGGGTGAACTCCTGTACATGCGAGCTTTCTGGTCAGCGTGAGAAGCGAACGGGGACGGTGAGCGTTATCGATGCGCGTCCGATGTTGGGCGGTGGCGGCGGCACGGGACTGGCGCGGCGTGCCAGCGACACCGCTTCCTGGTCGAGGGCCGAGCTACCCGACGAGCGGATGAGGCGGGCGGAGAGCACGCGGCCGGAGCGGTCGATGGTGAAGGCGACCGAGGAAGTGCCCCCGCCGCCGCCGGGATAGCGCTTGTGGCGGTTGAGGTGCGCGATGACGCTTCCGCGCCAGGAGGACACCGACACGGACGACGAGACGCCCGACGTCGGCGCCGCATTGGTCTTCGCACGCTGCGAACTCGGTGGGCTTCGGCGCCGTCGTCGACTGCGCCGCCTTCTTGCTCTCCTGCGGCTTCTTCTTTTCCTGCTCCTTCTTTTTTTCTTCCTTGGGCGGCGTCTTCTCGACCTTCTCCTTTTCGGCCTCCGGCGGCGTTTCGGGCGCCTTTTCGGGCTCCGGCTTCTTTTCCGGTTCCGTCTCCGGCGTCTTCGGGTCGAGCACCGCTTCGGCGTTGCTCATCTGCGGCAGCTTCGGAACGTCGGCCTCGGACTTCACCTCGTGCTCAACGGGCGGCTGTGGAGGCTGAGGCGTCGGCTCTGTTTCCGGCTTCAGCGTTTCTTCTTTGACCGGCTCGTCCTCGCGCTCGCTCGGATTGCTCGTCTCCGACATCACCGTCTGCGGGCCGACGGCAAGGTTCTGCTGCGGCACATCGGGCGCCACCGGCAGCGGCGCGAGTTCGATCATGATGGCGGCAGGCGGATCGCCGGCCGTGCTTTTCGGCGGCGGCCAGTTGACGACGGCAAACGCGACGCCGGCATGCACAAACGCGACGCAAGCGGCCGCGCCAGCCCAACGGCCAATAAGCCGTCTCAGCGACTCACCGTCTCTGGGAAGCAGCGCCATTGCCATCGTTACCGGTTGTGGTCGCGGCAGGAGGAACCTGCGGCGTTCCTGGAGCACTGGGCACGCCTTCGAGGCCAACGAGGCCGATCTTCAGATAGCCGGCGTCGCGCAGGAGATTCATCACCTCCATCAGGTCACCGTAGTCGACCGTCTTGTCCGCTCTCACGAACACGCGCTCGTCGGTCTTGCCGCCCGTCTTGCCGTCGAGCGACGCCTTTACCGTCTCGCGCGTCACCGGATCGTTGCCGAAGGCAAGCGTCAGGTCGCTCTTCACGGTGAGGAAGATCGGCTCATTCGGACGCGGCTGCGCCTGCGCATTCGAGGCCGGCAAATCGACGGCAACGTCGACTGTCGACAGCGGCGCCGCCACCATGAAGATGATCAGCAGCACGAGCATCACGTCGATAAACGGAGTGACGTTGATCTCGTGGCTCTCTTCGAGATCACCCTTCTCGGAGCGTGATTTTAGGCTGCCGGCCATACCGCTATTCCGCCGCGCGCATGGTCAGGACCGACGCAGAGCTATGCGATAGGCGCCGCAGGTCGAGGTCGCGGCTGACCATGCGCTCGACCTCGGCGGAAGCGTCCTCGAGCAGTTGTCGATAGCCGGCGATCGAACGCGCAAAAACGTTGTAGATGATCACTGCCGGGATCGCCGCCACGAGCCCCAGCGCCGTCGCCAGCAACGCTTCGGCGATGCCCGGAGCGACGACGGCGAGATTGGTGGTCTGCGCCTGGCTGATACCGATGAAGCTATTCATGATGCCCCATACGGTGCCGAACAGGCCGACGAACGGCGCGGTCGCACCGATCGTCGCCAGCACTCCGGTACCGAGCGTCATGCGGCGTCCGGCTGCCGCCTCCGCCCGCGACAGCCGCGATGTCACGCGCTCCTTCACGCCGGCGACGCCGCCATAGTCGCCATCGTTCTCGATGATAGCTATCGAGCGCGCCACCTCTTCGCCCGCCTCGTGCACCAGCACAGCGGCCGTACCCCTGACGCCGGCGAAGGCCTCGACAGCTTCGCTCAGGCTTTGCGTATACCTTGAGCTGCCGCACGGCACGGCGCAGCCGTCGCTTCGCCGCGGCCAGTTCGACGGTCTTCGACACCCACACCGTCCAGGTAATGAACGAAGCGATAGCGAGGCCGACCATCACGATCTTCACGATGCTGTCGGCAGCCTGGAACATGCCCCACGGCGACAGATCGTGCGGCAGCGTTTTCGCGTCGGCTTTGTGTGGGGGCGGAGTTGGCGTTGCCGTGGACGGTGACGACAGGGTTGCATCGAGTGGCGCCGGCGCAGCGTCGGACGATGGCACGTTGGTCTGGGTAGACGCGCCCGATGCGGGTGGCGCAGACGGCGACGCAACGGGCTCCGATGGCGGAGACACGGCGGGAGCCGATGGAGGTGCGGCAGCAGACGGCGCCTGTGGAGGCACAGCATCCTGCGCGCGCGCCGGAAGAATTGCTCCCAGCGCAACGACCAAGGCGATCGCCGAACGGCGTAGGGCAACGTCAAACGCGCGGGTGCTCAGTCGCCGCATCGATCATCATCCCCTGCAGGGCCGCGCCGAATAATCGTCGCGCCCACCGCGCGAGCCGTCGGCCGAGAGATCACGTAGAGCGCGGAGGCCGACAAGAACGTCGCCGCGCCAACGACAACCCATGGCGAAGGATGCGCACCCAGACACAGCACCGCGAAGCTCGTTGCCATGCCGGCGCAGGCCATGATCTTCGCCGGGGCCGGGATCGCGCCTTGTTGGCGCCAGTTCACCAGCGGCGGCCCGAAGTGAGGGTGGTCGAGCAGCCACTTCTCCAGACGCGGCGAGGAGCGCGCGAAGAACCACGCTGCCAGGATCAGAAAGATCGTCGTCGGCATCAGTGGCAGCACGGCACCGATGATGCCGAGGAACACCATGAGCCAGCCGAGACAGAAGTATGGGATGCGGACCATGTCTCTCATGCCTGATTGCGGTGCGGCCGGTGCCGATTGGTGCGCTGCGCTGGCGGGCAGACGATGTTTCGGTCCGCACCGGCTGCGACCGGAAAGACAAAACTCAGACGACTAGTTTGGATTCCTCGTTCGATCTTCTGCGGGGCGAGCAAGCAGCTCGCTGACCAACGCGTTTACGCGCCCGAATGCCGCGTCGGCGCCCGCCACGACGCGGTGCTCTTCCTCTGACCGACAATTCGACGTATCCAGCGCCGCGGTGAACGTGCGCCAATGCAAGCCGCGTCCACCTGGAGCGGGAGCCAAGTGACGCGCCCCGAAGGTTTGCGAAAGCCCAGCCTCTCGACCGCAACCAGCAAGAACGCGGCGCCGAGGTTCGATCCTTCGGCCACATAGAGCCAGCCGAGCGCTGTCGGCAAATCGATTTCGGGCGCGGTGAAAACAGCGGGAGCCTTCCGCGGCCGGGACGTGAGCCCAAATCGGCGAGATCCTGCGCGATCTGTCCAAGCCGGCGCCGGCCGGCGAGATCTGGAAGCAGGCGATCGAGCGCAGCGTCGGAATACAGCGCGTTGATATCGCGATGAAAGCCGTGTTGCATCAGCGCGAACCGCCCATAGCCCTCGCGGCTGGAGAAGGCGCCGGAAGCCATGATGCGCGCGTCGAGGCGCTCATGGGTAGCGTTGGTGGCCGCCTTCAACCTGTGCCGACGTCCGTCGGTCTCAACCGCGATATTCATGGTCTTCCCCCTCCACCGCTGCTCCAGGCCACGCGCCCCTACTGACTAAGACGTTTGAGGACCGGGATTTTCCCGCCCCGGAGCAGAAAAATGTTGAGGGCACCGCCAGGACGCGGGCTGGGAAAGGGCGACGCCGCCGAAAAGGGAGACGGGAATAGTGGGCCGGAGAAGCGAGACGGCTGGCGTCTGGCTAGCTCCCTTGGCTCTCCTCAGCCTGCATGGGCATGAGCTTGGTCGGTGCTGCGCCATCGCTGGCGTCGAGGATCATGACCTTGGCGATCCCGCCAGCATTCCCCGACGATAGATGCCCGAGGGAAGTGATACGTCAGCGTCATCATCCATGACTGCGATTCCCCCAGGGACATCGACCGTCACGCTGTTGAAGCGAGGTTTCGTCGTCGACAACTGAAAAAAACGTCCCCGTCCAACCGGACGGGGACGCTCCGCATGATCAATGATGGCCGTGGCCGTGGTCGTCGTCGTGGTCGTTCCAGGCCTCGTCCCAGCCCCAACCGCCATGGCCGTCGTTCTTATCGGCGTAGCCGTCGAGCTTGTTCTTCTTCAGAAATTCTTGAAGAGCGAGCCCGCGACCTTGTCGTTGTCCATGTCGGCGAACGGAATATGCGTGCTTCCCGTGAGGCCCTCACCGCCTGCCGATTTGGGGTCTCCAGCTTGACGACTTCGGCGTTGCCGCCGTAGGCGTTGATCAGCGCGGCGCACTGGCGGGACTGGATCACGTAGGTGTACGTCTCCGCCGGTTGTCGCCCCACACGAACTGGATCTTCTTGAGCTTGGCGAGCTTCTTGAAGTCCGCCTCGGGGATGCCGATCGGGCCGAAGGCGCAGCCCGTCCCAGACATGTCGCACAAGGTAGCCGGCTTTGGCAGGCTGGCTGCCGCCCCGGAAGTCGTCAGCGGGAACACGTAGCCGATGCTCTCGTAGGTCGTGATGCCGGCGATGTTCTTGCCCGTGGTCTTGGACGTCGTCACCATGGAGCGAAGGCCACCGGCGGAGTTCGTCAGGTAGTACGATCTGCTTGCCGAGCCTGCCGGAGTCGGCCGCAATGGCTGCCGCATCCGTCTCGATGTTGATATTCCTACCAATATCGAACTCCTCGTAGCGAGCGCCGGTGGCATTCCACCAGTACTCCTCGAGCTTCGGACTGGTGGACGGGAATTGTGAGCCCGGCCAAAATTCGGCTGGCGTCGGCACTTGTCCGGCCGGAATCGTGGGCCCGAAAACCCAGGCGGTGAAATTGCCCTGATCCCGCGCTGACGGAGTAGTGGTGATCGGCTCACAGCTCCAATTGGCGCGACCCACACGCGGGCCATCCCAGATGTAGGTGGGATAGTCGGCGCGCAGCATCTTGTCCTTATAGCCTTCGCCGCCATCCCAGCGGTTCTGCCACACCTGCGCGCTGGAACTGTGCCACAGGACGATGCTCGTCTTGCGCGGCTCCGACGGGATAAAATACTCGACGTACCCGTGATCGCAGGACAGCGTCCGGTTGGGGACTGCGGGGTTGATGACCTTGTGGTAGCCGCCGATGATGAAACCGCCCGTCCTGTCGAGCGTGATCGGCTTCTTGGAAGAACCGTGATCGTTGTCGTGTGCCAATGCGCTGCCGCTCATTGCTACAGCGAGCAAGAGCGCGGACAGCGAACTATAAACTCGTAAGTGACTCATTGTTTCACCCCCGGTTTAAGCTTCTTATGAATTTAGACGAGCAGCTCCCTGAGCATTGCCCGCCGGGATGATCTGTAAGCGAACCGCGGGAATGAACTACAATGATCCTGCTCATTCGAGCACGATCCTGCTCGCTCGCCTGAAATTCGGTGCTGCACTGCAGAAGATTTGGGCGAGCCGGTTGGCCTAGCGAACGGAGTCCGAGGTTGCACGTTGCGCTCAGATCTGAGTCTCGCGGAGGTGACGCCACCGACCGGCGGGACACCTTCGCAGACGCAACTCGCGGGACCTGGATGGCGACGGCGCCCTAGGGGCGGGACCGACGCGAGTTAATTTGAGGCGATGGGGATGACCCCAAAATTGCGGTTGAAGGCGTCGGCGGCCGGGGGTGTCGCGAATTTCGAGGCCAAGCGCTTGAAGTGCAACTTTGTACGGCGCGCAGTGACGGCTCCCGCCCCTGCATTTGAGCCATCCGCCTCGGCGAGATCGAGCTGAGCGGCAAGGACCTCGTACGAGACCGGCGGCTGCGTTGATGCCGCCACTTTCGCAATCGGCATTGGGGGAATGGCTTGCGCCAGGTCGTTGCGCCTCTGCTCGATGCGCGACGGCTGGCGCGGGTTCTTGTCCAACAGGTGGGGCAGACTAAGGGCGATAGCCTTAGCAGTCACAACCGAGGAAAGTTTCAAACCAAGCGCACCGATGCCCGCCATCGCGAGGAGATATGCGACAACGCCTCCACACAGACTGAGGGACACTTTTGGCATGCGTAAGCAAATCCCCGGGGAGAGGATGAGTTCCATAACTCTACTCTGGGCCGATGTGACGTTGCAGTCCCCCATTTGGGGTAGGATGGTCAACATCTAGTCTCAGATGATCAGATCCCGCTGGCATTGTGACGGACCGTCGTACCTGGGAGGAAGTGGCCATGCGTCTCGCGCTGCTGCTCGCAGGTATAGGTCTCGTCATTGTGGGCGGCGTATGGATCGGGCAAGGAACCGGCTATTTTCCCTACCCCTCTTCGAGCTTCATGATCGCGGACCGCAAATGGGCCTACGTAGGCGGGGCCGTTCTGTTGCTTGGCCTGCTACTCACCACACTCGGTCGCCGTCGAAACTAGCGAGAGAATTCCGCATCGACGCCCCGATCTCACCTCAATTCTGCCCCTTCGCTGAGCATGATGGAGGCATGTGGGGATCATGGATGGTCGGGGGACCGCATGCTCAGCACGATCGGAGAAGCACAGCGACTGATTGCGCACTCGTTGTGTGTCGAGGAAGCCTTGGGACTGGCCCAGCTGAAGGCGGTCGAAATTTCTACGGCTCAGCACGGCAAATGGGACGAGCTCGTAGAGCTAGCCATCCGAAAGCAACGATGCGGTGCGCCGCGCGCGTTCGAGCATCGGCTGACCATTCTCATCAAGTTCTTCAAGTCCATCAGCCATGACCCGGCGCGCGTGCTCAGTGACGTGGAGACCGAAGGTCTCGCCATGCTGTCGGCGGCGAAGATCTGCGAGGGCGCTCCCGAACGCTGGATTGACGGCGCGAAAGAGGTCGTGCGCACAACAGAGGCTACTGATCGGGCCGGCTTCGAGAAGAAGCTGATTTTTCGACTGATGTATCTGAGGGATGTGCGGGAGAGCGCGCTCTCGAATGCCGGTCTGCCTGCGCCTAAAATCGCGTTCGCGTATCCTCAATTGTGACGAGCCGTCGACGACGACGCCCGCTCGGATCTTAGTCACCCGGCGGAGATCCTCTATAGCCGCGTAGACTGTTCCAAATTGGAACATCGGGGTCGGCCTGCGAATTGCAAGGACCGGGAGAGCATTAGTACCCCGGTGAGGCCCGATATGATCTCCCAACCTAAGCCGCGCGACGAACACGGCGCGTCACAACAGCGAACCTGTTCGGACGATCGCATTGTCATCGTTGACGTTCAGGTCCTGTCTCGCGAATGCCTAGCCCGCGTTCTGAGCCATGACCAAAACGTGCCGGCGGAGTGCTTCGCTACCCTTGATGACTGGATGGCATCCGGACAGCTAACCCATCCCTCGGTCGTCGTGCTGTGTCAGTACGGGCGTTCGGGCGCGGACGCCTTGAACGAAGTTGGGCGTCTAGCAGAGCTGGCTCCCCACTGCCCTGCCGTCATCCTCTCGGACAATGAAGATCCCGATCTGATCGTGCGGATGCTGGGCAAGAACGTTCGCGGTTATGTGCCGACCAGTTTGTCTATCGCGGTCGTCATCCAGGCGATTCAACTCGTCCGCGCTGGAGGCGTCTATGTGCCGGCGAGCAGCCTCATCGCGGCCCACAGCGTTCAGGAATCCGAATCCACGCCGGTGCAAAAGCCTACCGGCATTTTCACAAGCCGGCAGACGGCCGTCGTCGAAGCGCTGAAGCGCGGCAAGCCCAACAAGATCATCGCCTACGAACTCAGCATGCGTGAGAGCACGGTGAAGGTTCACGTTCGCAATATCATGAAGAAGCTCCAGGCAACCAACCGCACCGAGGTCGCCTATAAGGCGTCTTTAATGGGAACGTGACCGCTTGTGCCTCCAAGCAGTAAGCAAAGCCCCAACGGGACCAATTCATCGGTGCGGATTATGAACGCCCGTGAGCCCCGCTCCATGGTCGGCGCTTACCAAATTCCGCCATTCCTTAAGCTCCGGCGCGAGGAAGAGGTAAGTTGCCAACGCGGGGGCTGCCGAGGATTCTGATGCAAGTGTTGTGTCTTCGAGTTTGCGCCGGATGCTCCATCTTCGCGCTCGCTGTGCTCTCTTGGTTGCCTGCTCGCGACATGGTGCGCAGTGGAATGCTTTCAGGCCCCCAAGAGCACTTCCTGGCCTACCTGATCAGTGGATTGCTCGTCGCCGCGGCGATGCCTCGTTATCGTTTCGTGCATGTCGCCTGCTTCTACGTTCTGCTCGCCGCTGTTCTTGAACTCGGACAGAATATCGCTCCTGGCCGCGACGCGCAGACGTTTACGGCGTTCATCAGCATGTCCGGAGCGGTGGTAGGCGAGATCATTGCGCGTCTCATTACGGGTGCGTGGCGTGAGAAGTATGGTTTCCCCCCACCATTGATCGCCCCGATTCCGGCCACCCCACGCTCGCCGTGTCAAAGCGTGTCGCCTTGATTCGTCGAACGACCACGTCCGGAATTGCAGTCGGCACAAAAATCCCCATTTCAGGTACGGGCGCGAGCTTGCTCCCCCTCAGGCCGTGCCCACACGACGCGGGCGCCCCCCGTCCCCGCGTCCAGACCCTCCCACGAGGGCCGGGCCCCGGCGCCTAACACCATCCGCCGGGGCTTTCTTTCTCGCGCCTAACGTCTTGCCGCGCCGCGTTCGCTTGCGACGCGACGGCCCGC
>CAVRND010000013.1:0-74378 GCA_963722495.1 uncultured Alphaproteobacteria bacterium
GGCGCAAAAGCGCATCGGTCATGTCAGTCTTTTGAACGCCACCAGAAGTTTCATTCGTGGCGTGCCAACCGGTGGGGACTCATTCTGCCTCGTGACGGCAAAATGGCAATGCAGGTTGCCTGGCTACCCCTACACTGGAAGCGACCCGGGAGAAAGATCATGTTGAAGGAGCGAAATCGTTGACTACCTCGAGCGGGTTCGCCGCAGAGCTTCGCTGCCCCACTGCGGGAGAACGTGGCAGTTACCCGCATAACCAGAGCGGTCAAGCGGTGGTTATGAGGTTGTGACCTCGGCGGGGAGCTGGTCCTGCAATAGCGTCGTTATCGCGACTGGCGGGTATGACAATAACCCATCGTGCCGCCGTATGCGATAGATCTCGATACTGCCATCGCCCAAATCCATTCGGCAGACTACCGACGCCCATCGCAAATTCCCGGATGGTGCGACGCTCATCGTTGGCACTGGTCAATCCGGCGTACAGATCATGGAGGATCTTAGGGACAACCGGAAGGTTGATTCTGGCGGTTGGCCGTGCGCCGCGCAGTCCCCGCAAGTATCGGGGTCGCGACGCGACTGAGTGGCTATACGACATGGGCCATTACGCGATCACCATCGACCAGCACCCCGATCCAGTGAAGGCGGTGACGCAAACCAACCATTACATGTCGGGCCGGGATGGCGGCAAGGAGATCGACCTGCGCCGCTTTGTCGTGGAACACGGCGTTGCACTACGGTTCTCTGTCGCACATGAACGGCACGACACTCCGGTTCCTGCCAGACCTAGAAAAGAACCTAGACGATGCAGACAAGAGCTACATCGGCATTTGCGATCAGATCGACACTTATATTGCGAGCAAGGCTCTCCCCACTCTAAGCGAACCACCATTCGAGAAGATTTGGCGACCCGAAAAGCAGGTCACCGAAATCGATGCCGCCAAACTTGGGATCACATCCGTCGTCTGGTCTATCGGCTTTCGGCCGGACTATTCCTGGATCGACGCCGACGTGTTCAATGAGCGCGGCAAGCCTGAGTTCAAGCGTGGCGTGTGTGATGTTCCAGGAATGTATTTCGTGGGCCTCGGATGGCTGAACACGTGGGGTTCGGGCCGCTTTCTCGGTATCGACGAAGACAGTCGCTTTATCGCCGATCACATCGCTAGTTACGAGGCCATGCGGTCCTGGACGGAGGCTGCGTAATGGCCGTCCTCGCATTCCCTCGTCCTTCAGTGCGCGCCGTTTCGATACGTACTACCTGGCGACTTGGCATGGCGCACCTTTCGCCCAGCGGCCTCTCCGAGCAGTGGGTGTTGCGCGAGTGCGGTGATCGCCACTGGTCGCTGATCGCCCAAGCGTTAGGTCAGGATCGCGCCGTGTTCCTGTCCGGCAGTGGTGAGCCAATTTACGCTGCGTTCTGCGCAACCGCCCTTCAGTTCCACCCCCTTGGGATGTCGCTCCTAGGTGAAGATCTCGTCATTGTGTCAGAGCTGTTCCGAGTGAGTGCTGGAAGGCTTGGATCGGCCCACGAGTTTCTCGTCGACGGTCGGGTCATCGGGACTCTTCGCATGATCTCGACATTCGTCAGTCATGACAGCACGCGATCGAACCGTTCCATCGTTCGCAATCATCCGATGCGCGAAGCCGTCCTCGTGGAGGCGCCGGTGTCGCTCATCGAATTGTCTGCGTACGCGCACGCGGTAGCGCGACAGTGTCGCCAGCGCGCTAAAAGAAGCGAAGCGATCATAAGCGAGACGCCGTGTCCGGAGCTCGATTTCAACGCGGCCGGATTGCTCTATTTCCCGACTTTCTCGAAGCTGGCGGAAATGGCGATGTGGCGGTTGCGGCAAAGCCACGGACTTCTGGCGAGCCGGACGGTTACGTATCTCGGAAACATCGACGTGGAAGAGAGTGTCACGGTTCACAACGGTGACGATGGGCTGGAGGTGGTCCGGTCGGACGGAAGGATCATCGCGCACGTCCAGACGTGCCGCCATCTCGGCCCATCGTGAGCAGTTCAACCTGGTTCGCCAGACATATCCGGCGTCCGCTGAGCCAGAGCGTTTTTAGCGTTGCGTATCAGTATCGCGTTGGTGGAGTTGAAAGTTCATGCGTCGCGTCACAGTGGCTGCCCTATCGGCAGCGTCGTTGGTAGTGGGAGTTGGGTCGGGAACCGCTCAGGAAATCCAAGAGCTCCCACCCATCACGGTCACTACGGAGGCGACCATGCCCAAGCCGAAGAAGACTAAGTCGACCGCGCAAAAAGGCTCGCCGACCGCGTTACCGGCGTCCGGGCAGACCTCCGGCAATCCGGTTAGCGCTTCCGTCGATCTGCTCGATGCGCGTCATGACGATATCGGCGCCGCGAAATCCGGGAGTGAGGGCTTCGTGCCGGCGAACCAACTCCTAGCCAAGCCGGCATACCGGGTCGGCGACATGCTAAAGTCCGTGCCCGGCCTGGTCGTCACGCAGCACAGCGGCGAAGGCAAAGCCAACCAGTATTTCCTGCGCGGCTTCAATCTCGACCACGGCACCGACATCGCCATCACCATGGACGGCATGCCGGTCAACATGCGCACGCACGGCCACGGCCAGGGCTACGCCGACACGAATTTCATGATCCCCGAGCTCATGCGCGGCCTTGCATTACCGCAAGGGTCCCTACTTCGCGTCCGAAGGCGACTTCGCCTCGGCCGGCGCCATCTATCTCGACGTCGTTGACAACGGCTCGACAAGAACTTCGCGCAGGTCGAGATCGGCAGCTTCGGCCACCGCCGCGCCGTGACCGGGATGTCGGCGCCCGTCGGCTCGACGGCACGGTGCTGGTCGCCGGCGAGATCGTGCGCTTCGACGGGCCCTGGGAGCGCCCGACGACTTGCGCAAGCTCAACGGCGTGCTGCGCTACTCCAGCGGCACCTACGACAACGGCTTCGCCATCACCGCCATGGCCTACACCGGCCACTGGTACGCGACCGACCAGATCCCGCTGCGCGCGGTGGAGGACGGGCCGCATCGGCCGCTTCGGCACGTCGACCCGACCGACGGCGGCGTCGCGCACCGCTACAGCCTGTCCGGCGCGCTGGAACGCAGACCGACGCCGAC
The DNA here is from genome assembly GCA_963722495.1 of uncultured Alphaproteobacteria bacterium. Taxonomy (GTDB): domain Bacteria; phylum Pseudomonadota; class Alphaproteobacteria; order Rhizobiales; family Hyphomicrobiaceae; genus Hyphomicrobium_A. Next base: position 3,097 of record CAVRND010000013.1, read on the forward strand.
TGGCGACGCGCGTCAACGCCTACGTCATCAAGAGCGACCTGCAGCTCTTCAACAACTTCACCTACTTTCTCGACAATCCCGTCGACGGCGACCAGTTCAAGCAGACCGACGACCGCACGCATCGCCGGCGGCAGCGCCAGCAAGACGTTCTTCGGCACGGTCCTCGGCGGCCTCAGAAGCGAGACGACGATCGGCGTCCAGGGCCGCTACGACGATATCGGTGTCGGCCTGTTCAACACCAAGCAGCGCGATCTACCTGTCTACCGTGCGCGAGGACAAGGTGCGCGAGGCGAGCGTCGGCCTGTTCGGCGAGAGCACGATGCGGTGGACGCCTTGGTCCGCACCACCGCGGGCCTGCGCGCCGACCTCTACCCGCCGACGTCGACAGCGACCTCGCGGCCAATTCCGGCGACGACGTCGATGCACATCCTGAGCCCCAAGCTCGGTATCGTGTTCGGGCCGTGGGCAGAGCACCGAGCTCTATCTCAACGCCGGCACCGGCTTCCACAGCAACGACGCGCGCGGCGGCTGACCACCATCGACCCCGTCAGCGGCGAATCCGCCGTCACGCCAGCCCCGTTCCTCGTCCGATCCGAGGGCGCCGAGGTCGGCCTGCGCACGCAGCCGAGCAAGGACATCACCAGCACCTTCGCCGTGTTCCTCCTCGACTTCGATTCCGAGATCGTGTTCGTCGGCGACGCCGGCACCACAGAAGCCAGCCGGCCGAGCCGCCGCGTCGGCGCCGAGTACACGCTGCAGGCACGACTGACGCCGTGGCTGACGCTCGACTTCGACGCCGCCTACACGCAACGCGCGCTTCACGACCGACGACCCCGGCGCGCCCGGCCGCCGCATTCCGGCGCCATCGAGGGCGTCGTCGGCGCAGGACTCGTCGTTCGATAACGTCGGCGGCTGGTTCGGCGGCGTCAACGTGCGCTACTTCGGTCCGCGCCCGCTGATCGAGGACAACAGCGTGCGCTCCAAGTCAAGCACGCCGGTGTCCGGTCGCATCGGCTATCGGTTCGGGAACGGGTTCACCGCTCCGGCTCGACGGTTACAACTTGCTCAACCAGGAATCGAGCCAGATCGACTATTACTACACCTCTCGATTGCCAGACGAAGGGCCCGACGGTGTCGACGACACTCATTTCCATCCCCTCGAGCCTCGCTCCTTCCGCGTGATACTGGCCAAGCAATGGTAGCAAGGCAGAACCGTGATAACCTTGCCGACGGCGTCATGCCTTCAAATACGGGCAACTTGCGGCAATGCAGCCGTTCCCCCTTCTAGAGGCCATTCCCGGCATTCGCGATCTACGGCAATCGGCGGAGTGCTCCTCATGCCCGCAGGCCTCCGCGAAATGATCCCAATGACACGACCTTTCCTGGTGGCTTCTCGATGTAGGTCGCCCAGTCGTTCATTAGCGCGCGACGCTTTTCGAGTGCGTCGCCCCGGCGGTAGGCGAGTTCCACTGCATTACCGACAGCATGGGCAAGTGCCGCCTCGCAAACCTCGCGCGGATAATTTGTCACCTCGCCGGCCCAGTCGCGAAATGTCGAGCGAAAGCCATGAGATGTTATGTTCTGCACGTCCATGCGCTTGAAGAGCGCCTTCATGACCATGTTGGAGAGTGGCTTTCCGCAACGAGCTCCGGGGAAAACAAGGTCATCTGGCTTTCCTCGACCAGCAGTAAGAGTGCCGCCGGCGACAAGGGTACGCGGTGAGCTTTGTGCGCCTTCATCCGCTCGGCTGGGCACTCCCAAACAGCCGCGTCGAGGTCAATCTCACGCCAACGGGTGCCCAGCGCTTCGCCAAGCCGAGCCGCAGTCAAGATACACCACTCGAGTGCACGCGGAGCCGCGCCGCGGGAGTTGCGAGAGAGGTGGTCGAGATGCCCCCCGCCAGCGCGCGGGATTGGCCGCGTCTCCCGCGATGAAACCGCGCACGCGCGCTGCGTCCAGCACTGCCTCGATCCGGCCGCGCGTGCGCGATGCTGTCTCTGGCTTTGCGACCCAGATAGGCCGCAAGACCGTGAGGACGTCGTCGGTTGTAATTTCTGCAACACTCTTCGATCGCAGTGACGCCGCATAGACCGTGAGTGTCATCGCCCACTGCGAGCGGTGCTTAGCATTGCGCCAACCTGGCGACTTGGCAGCAATGAGATCTTCGGCCACCTTGGCCGAAGGTCTTCTGGCGCGAGCGTGTGGCATGCTGCGCTTCGAGAGCGCGACGCTCCGCTTCGTGTGAGGCCTGTCGGCTCTCAAGTGGATTCCGACCCTCAACGACCTCTAATCGGCATCTGGCTGCCAGCTCGCGGGCACGTGCCAGCGGCACCGCATCGCGCCCCCCAAGTCCCATCTCGCAGCGGCGCCCTTGCCAGCGGAACAAGAAGACCCAGCGCCGTGACTTGCCGTCCTTGGAAACGGTCGCATAGAGGCCGCCGCCATCCGCATGCCGACCAGGTTTTTTCAACGTGGCAACCAAACGCGCTGACAAGCGATTTAGAGCCTTGCCCAAGGCACCCCCCCACAGTTCTGCGGTAAAATCCCAATCCGCTCCTGCCATGCATCAGCCCTGTCACGAGCCCCACCAAGAAGCGTGGTTTCACGCGAACGGACAGGAACGAGGATGAACGAAGGAGGTTTTCAAGTCACCGCCGCAGTCCCGGATTTCCAGGGAATTTTCAGGTGCGGCGAACGAATTGGAACTGGCGCGAATGAGTGGGTGGCGGAGCCGGAGGGATTCGAACCCTCGATACGCCTTTACAAGCGTATAACGGTTTAGCAAACCGCCGCCTTCAGCCTCTCGGCCACAGCTCCTCCGGAGGCCCTAATAGAGGCGAGGTCGACCGATTGCAAGCCGCGCGAAGCCCATCGCCGGAGGGAGCTTTGACGCCGGCCTTGACGCCCAACGCCCACCGCCGCATCGTTTGTGCCGCCAGCGGGACAACAAGGCCGAAAAGCGGCTGGACCTAAGGGTGGGCTTGCATGCACACGCGGATTGCGCCGGTCGCGGCGCCGATAGTCCTCTGGGCGCTTCTTACGGGCGCAGCTGCCCAGGAATTCTGCGTGACCTGCTCGGGCCCCGACGCGACGTATCGTTGCGTGATCGGCGGCGAGGCGACGGTGGCGGCACGTAACTCGCGCGGACAATTCCTCTGCATCACCGAGCTGGCGAAGGCGGGCGGCCACAAGAGCTGCAGCGCGGCGCGCGGGCAGGCAACGCCATGCCCCGGAGAAACGCGCACCGTGATGTTCACGGTCGGCGATCCGGGCGCTTCCCCGCTGGAACCGCTCCCGTCGGATGGCGCGACCGGGATGGCGCCGCTCGCGCCCGTGCCGATTGCTCCCCCAGCGCCGCAGCCTCTGCCGCCGCCGGGCACCCAGCAGGCGCAGCCGCAACGCGCAACCGCCCGTCGATACGGGTTCAGCGCCAGCCGGCAAGCCGGAAGAGCCGAATGCGGTGGAGAATTTTGCCAAGAAGACGGGCGAGGCCGTCAACGACACCGGCAAAGCGGTTGGCAACGCCGTCAAGAAGTCGTGGGATTGCGTCGCCTCGTTGTTCGGCGACTGCTGACGCCGGCTGTGGCCGGCATCCCTTGCCTCGCTTAGTGCTTGGCGATCCACTCGCGGGCGAGACGCTGAGCGCGCGAGATCTGCGGCTTCGACATTTCGCGCGAAATCTCGAACCGGTAGCGCTTAGCGTCGTCGTTGCCGCGCATGGCCGCGAGATTGAACCATTTGTGCGCTTCGACGAGGTCGAGTTCCACATCCCGGCCTACGCAATACATAAGGCCGAGTTGGAAAAGAGCATCCGGCGTCGAGCCGTAGTCGGTGCTCTCCTCAATGCCGTGTGATCTGAGTTCTAGCCGTGCCATGTCCCGCCGTACCCCTGAGCGGAGCGGATATTCCCGCTCGAACGCACAATCAAGATGTCAGGCAGCCTATGAAAACTGGTAAACGGCCCAGACGAGCGAGGTGTGAACGGGGTGCGTAAAACTCGCATCAAATCGGCGCAAATGGGTCGCTTCTGCGCAGGGCGCAAGCACCTCTTCATGGTCATGGTTACCCGCGGCTAACCATACGCGCAGAAGGCCCGTGATTAGCGAAGCATCAAGGAATGAGAACGATCGATCCCGCCGTCTTGCGCGCTTCGAGGTCGCGGTGCGCCTGCGCGACGTCGCGCAGAGGATAGGTGCGGCTCGGCGCTATCTCCACCGCGCCGCTGGCGACGATGTCGAACAGCTCGGCGGCATTGGCGAGAAGATCCTCGCGCAGCGCCGTGTAGGTCATGACAGTTGGGCGCGTCACGTACAGCGATCCCTTGGCTGACAGGATCTGTATGTCGAATGGGGGTACCGGGCCCGACGCGCTGCCGAAGCTGACCCACAGGCCCTTCGGCTTCAGGCAGTCAAGCGACGACGGAAAAGTATCCTTGCCGACGCCGTCGTAGACGACGTCGCAGCCGGCCCCGCCGGTCAGCTCGCGCACGCGCGCTACGTAGTCCTCGGTGCGGTAGTTGATGACGTGCGTGCAGCCGGCCGCCAGGGCGAGCTGCGCCTTCTCGTCCGACCCGACGGTGCCGATCATGGTGGCGCCGATCGCCTTCGCCCATTGGCAGACGATGAGCCCCACGCCTCCCGCAGCGGCGTGGAACAGCAGCACGGTTCGCGGGGTGACGCGGAAAGTCTCGCGCAGCAGATAGCGGGCCGTCATCCCCTGCAGCATCATGGCGGCGGCAGTGACGTCATCGATCGAGTCGGGAAGTTTGACGAGGCGGTCCGCAGGGACGAGCCGCTCGTCTGCATAGGCGCCGAGCACACCCGCATAGGCGACGCGGTCGCCGACCTGGACATCCGTGACGCCGGGGCCGACGGCCTCGACCGTCCCGGCTCCCTCCATGCCGATGACGGCGGGGAGGTTCGCCAGCTTGTAGTAGCCGGTGCGGTGATAGACATCGATGTAGTTGAGGCCTACGGCCGTCTGTCGCAGCCGCACCTCCCCAGGCCCCGGAGAGCCGACCTCGACCGCCTCCCATTTCAGCACTTCGGGGCCGCCGTTGCCGTGAATGCGGATTGCGTGCGCCATGGTGGAGCCTTTCCTCGGGGGGCCGGGCGTTTCGCCTTGACGCGGCCATGGGAGCCTTCTACGGGCTGTAACGGCGCGCCGACAAGGGAGCGAGAATGATTCTCTACCGCCGACGGAACCTGCCGGTCCTGCTATTGCTTTTTGCCCCCGTCGCGCCTGTGGGTTGTACCGGTCCCAACGTTACTACGGGCTCAAGCTCCGGCCTCAGCTGCGTCGACGATTCGAGCGATTGCGTCGCCAAGCGGCAGCGCACGCTGCGCTATCTCGTTGACGACAACGATCGCAGCTGGGTGAAAGCGCACGCCCCCGCGGAAGCCTATGCGTCCGGCGTTCGGCTGTTCGCCTTGAAGACGAAGAAGAAAGACCTCACCTGTGACGAGCTGGCGCACGGCAAGAACGAGGCTGACCGCGCCCCGGGCGTGCTGCGCTCGGCCGGCAATCTGACGCCGGCGCAGGTCTCGCGCGGCATCATGCTGGCGAGCGAGGTTTCGCGTGAACTCGGCGCCGAAATGAAGCGCCGTTGCCGCAAGGCATGAGCACGCGATTGTAGGAAAGACGCGTAGACCACATGCAGCCCTACATCGATGCGATCGTGGCCTTCGTGCAAGCCAACCAGGCATGGGCCGCACCGGTCGCCTTCATCCTGGCTTTCGGCGAGAGCCTGGCCTTCATCTCTCTGTTCCTGCCGTCCACAGTTATTCTCGTCGCCATCGGCGGCCTGCTCGGCGCCGGCACTGGCACCGACCTGTGGACCGTCGTTCTCGCCGCCTGGCTGGGCGGATCGCTCGGCTACGCGCTATCGTATTGGATCGGCTTTTACTACAAGGACGAGATCCGCAGCATCTGGCCGTTTCGCGACTACCCGAAGATGATGGATCGCGGCGACAGGTTTTTCGAGAACTACGGAATCTTCGGCGTCTTTCTCGGCCACTTTTTTGGCCCGGTGCGCGCCGTGATCCCAGTCATCGCCGGCATGGCGGCGATGCCGCATCTGCAATTTCAAATCGCCAACATTGCGTCGGCCTTCATCTGGGCCGCCGGCGTCATCGCGCCGAGTTTCTACGGCCTCCAGTGGCTGACCCACTGAAACGCCTCAGCACTTCGTGATCACCGCGTAGACCGCATAGCCACGGTGCAGCTGCGCGTGACGCACGGTGAAGCCGGGCAGCACCGCGATGCGCGCCAGCTCGACGGCGAGCGCATCGCGCGGTTCGACCGAGAACTGCGCCAGCCAGCCGCGCAAGACGCGCTTGAACCAGCGTGGCAGGCGCGACTGCGTCCCGAAGTCGACGATCAGCAGACGGCCGCCGGGGGCCAGCGCGTCCATTGCCTGCTGTAGAGCAGCGCGCCAAGGCGGGATCATCGACAGAGCGTAGGAGATGAAGATGCGGTCGAAAGCAGGCGCGCCGAACAGGCGCTCGGACGAGAAGTCGGTCGCGTCGGCTGCGGCAAGGCGGATGCGCTCTTCGAGGCCGGCCTTGCGGATCTGCCCGCGCGCCGTGTCGAGCATCGCCGGGGAGATATCGAAGCCGTAGAAGCGGGCGCCCGGATAGCGCTGCGCGGCGGCGATCAGATTGCGCCCCGTGCCGCAGGCGATCTCGAGCACGCGCCCGCCAGGAGGCGGCGCCAGTTCGTCGATCAGCCGATCGCGGCCCAGCAAGTAGAACTTGCGCGTCGCATCGTAGACGTACCGCTGATAGCGGTAGATCGCGTCCATGTGCTGGGCAGCCGAGACGCCTTGATTGGCCACGCGATCCGTCCTCAGGCAACGAGGGTGTAAAGATGGAAGCCACCGTAGATCGACGAGCGGTCCTTCAAGGTCAGCGCGCGGCAGCGATCGCGATCGTAGGCAAAGCGCTGCAGGATGGCGTCCGGCACACGCCCAGGAAGAATCGTCTCCTCGCCGGCGGTGCGGAAGATGACACGCGCACCGGGCTTGGCCGTGCGCACGATCTCGCTCCACAGCGCGCCGAGCTGCTCATCCGTCATCCAGTCCTGCGCATCGAGCAGAACATAGGCATCGTGCGAGGCGGCGGGCTGCGCGGCAAGATGCTCGGTGAACGAGGCGTGCACCACGGTCATGTCGGCGGCGCGTTTGCGCAGGCGGGCGAAGGCTTCGCTCTGTAGATAGGGCGGTAGCGGCGCACGCTCATTGGTGGCGTAGCGGCGGCCGAAAGCCTGCCAGGCGAAGTAGTTGTCCTTGAGGTCGAAGTCGCAGGCCAGGCGCTGCAGGCGCGCCAGCAGCACGTCGGCCATGCTGGCTTCATTGCCCTTGAGCGCAGTGAACTGCGAGGGCGGGATGCCGAGGCCAAACAGCGCCGACGGCTTGTCCAACAGCCAGCGGATGTGACGCTTGCGGAACAGCGGCGCGAGTTCCTTGTCGAAGATGCGGCGCTGCTCGCTGAGCGATCTTGCCGCCAGCAGACGGCGCGGGTTCCTGCCATGCGCACGCGCCAGCAGGTGCCCGGCGCCGATGAAGTTGCCGAGCAGGCCGTGGCGGTACACGTTGGAGCCGAAGTAGCCGATGCGCTTGCGGCCGATGCGGTCGCGCGATTCCCAATACTTGCGCGTTGCCGCGTCGAGATGGGGGCGCAGATAGTCGAAATAGGCCGCGATGTTCTGCTGCCGGTTGGCGTCGGCAAAGAAGGTGCGGAAGGCGGCGTAATCGGGCAAGTGCGTGAGCGCCGCCAGCTTCAGCTTGTTGAGCGCCACATGAGCCGGGTTGAGGTCGATGGCTGTCACCGACACCGGCGCGGCGGCGAGATAGCTCAGCACGTTGCAACCGCCCGAAGCGATGGCGACCAGGCGCTCCCCTTCCTTGAGAGACAGCGCCTCCAGGTCGACGACGGGGTCTTCCCAAATCTGAGGATAGACGAGGCCGCTGAAGGCGAGCGTGAACAGCCGCTCCTGGATGCCTTGCCGTGTCGTCGCCTTGTGGCGGTGTACCGCCTGACGCAGGCGCTTGTTGCGCTGGCGCCGCAGAGGCGTTTCCTCGGCAGCAACGGCATCCTGAGTTGAGGCCATACGTCCCCGTCCGTCGTTTGCACCGGCGTTCTTTGCCTGGCGATCCAATGGGTTCGGCTAAGGGAGTCTTGTTACGGTTTTATGTCACCCGCGACGGCGGGGCCTTGCGCCCCGCGCCAAGATGACCTAGAGCAGCCGCTTCGCGCTTTGAAGGCCGTACGGCTGCAAGCGCCAACCCCATTTCCGGTGAAGGCAATGAGCAGCAGCAGCACACGCAGCCTCCGTAACGTCGAGACCCGCAAGAAGAAGGCCCAGCGCGCCATTCCGCGTACGACCAAGACGCGCATCCAGGGCAACACCGCCGCTGCCCGCAAGCGCCTGAAGAAGCTTGCCGGTATCAAGCGCGGCGCCAAGGCCACCGCTAAGGCCTGACCTGGCGGCACAGACTCTCCAGCCGGCCAATCCATCGTCGAGATCGCTTTGCGGCGCGGATCCGTTCGGGTCCGCGCACGTTTACCGTGCAGGCCGGCAAGCGCCGCCCGGGAGCGAATCCATGGTCAACGTCTACCTCTTCATCGAGCTGCTGCGATCGGCCAAGGCCACTGACATTGCTGAAAAGCTGAAAGCGCTTGAGCTGGGCGACTGCAAGCTCGCCAATGTTGTCGTCTTGGCCGACGACAAACTCGTCGCGCAGCTAGATTGCGAGAACGGGGCGCAGGCGAATACCTTCATCCTGGAGAAGATCGCTCCCGTCGAAGGCGTCGTGCAGACAAATATTATCGCCGCCGTCAGTCCCGTGCACAAATAGCGCGCAAGGTCGGGAAATACCGACAATTTGCCTCTAATTGGCGCCGGCTCATAAGCCCCCGTCAATTGTTCCGCACCAAGATAATCGTCCGCGCCGCTGCCTGGCCCACTTGGCCGCAGCGGCGTTCCAATTAAGGGTCGGTAGAACCTGGCGGCGTGGTAAACCACACATGACTGGAACGTTTTCGCTCGGCCTTGTCGGGCTCTCTCTCATCGTTGCCGTCGCTGCCTCCTATGTCGCGTTTGCGTTGGCAGCCCATATCTCGGCCAGCAGAGGCTGGGCGGCAGCCTACTGGCTGGCCGGCGGCGCCATCGCCATGGGCACCGGCATCTGGTCGATGCACTTCGTCGGCATGCTGGCGTTCAAACTGCCGATCCCGATGTCCTACGACATCGAGACGACGGTCGCTTCCCTGCTTATCGCCATCTTCGTCTCCGGCATTGCGCTCTACATCGTCAGCAAGCGCGTTCTTGGCGCGTGGACGCTCGGCATCGGCGCCCTCATCATGGGCGCCGGCATCGCCGCGATGCACTACACCGGCATGGCGGCCATGGAGATTGCACCGCGCCTCACCTACGAACCCTGGCTGGTCATCGCGTCCATCGTCATCGCTGTCGCCTCATCGACACTCGCCCTCGCGCTCGCCTTCCTGCTGCGCAGCGAGGCCATGGCCCACGTCATGTGGAAGCGTTTGCTCGGGGCGCTCGCCATGGGCTTTGGCATTTGCGCCGTGCACTACGTCGGCATGGAGGCTGCGCACTTCGCACCCGGCACCGTCTGCACCGCGCCGGGCATGCAGGTCGACCAGCAGTGGCTCGCCATCGCGGTGGCCGCATCGACATTCTTGTTTCTCGGCACGACGATGATGATCCTGACGATCGACGTGCGCCTCGCACATCAGCTCGATGAAGCCAACGCGCGCATCGCGGCCCTGGCGCGCGAGGATCCGCTGACGGGGCTCGCCAACCGGCGCACGTTTCTCGATGCCCTTGAAGCCGCTTTCCAGGCACGCGCACGCGACAAATCCGAAGTCGCGGTGCTGTTCATGGACCTCGACGGCTTCAAGGACATCAACGATACGCTTGGGCACGCGGCGGGCGACGCTCTCATCGTGGAGATCGCGGCGCGGCTGAAACGCACCGTGCGGCAGAGCGATCTTGTGGCCCGTTTCGGCGGCGATGAGTTCGCCATCCTGCAACGAAACGTCGTCGGCGCCACCGATGCGGGCACGCTGGCCGAAAAAATCGGCGCGGCGGTCGCCAAGCACCATCTCATCGGACACGACGATGTCGGCGTCACCGCCAGCATCGGCATCGCGCGCACGACGGAGGTCACGTGCACACCAACGGATCTCATGGTGCAGGCGGATCTCGCCCTCTATCGCGCCAAGGATGACGGGCGAAATTGCTACCGCTTCCACGATAGCGATCTCGACCAGCAGGTGCACACGCGCGTGCTGCTGGCGCGCGAGCTGCAGCTGGCGATCGCGCGTGGCGAGCTGGACCTGTTCTACCAACCGCAGGTGCATATCGCCTCCGGCCGCATCGTCGGCCTCGAGACGCACGTGCGCTGGAACCATCCCGCGCGCGGCATCATCCAGCCGTCCGTGTTCATTCCCATCGCCGAGCGCACGGGCACGATCCTCGCCGTCGGCGAATGGATGTTGGACGAAGCATGCCGGCAGTTGCAGCAGTGGGAGCGCCATGGTCTGGCGCCGCCGGTTCTCGCCATCGATGTCGCTGCCGGCCAACTGAAGGCGGGACCCGAACATCCTCGCCGACGTCAAAAATTGCCTCGACAGGTATGGCGTCGCGCCCGGAAGCATCGAGCTGGAGTGCAGTGAACCGGTGCTGATGTTGGCTGCCCAACGCCACACCGCAACGCTCGAGGCATTGCGCGACCTCGGCTTTCGCATGTCGATCAGCGACTTTGGCAATGGCTATTCGTCGATCGGCTACCTTGCCAGCGCGCCCGTGCAGCGTCTGAAAATTCCGCGGACGCTCGTTGCTGACGCTCTACGCAGCGACGCATGCGCACGTGCGATACGCGCCATCGTCCAGGTGGGGCGCGAGCTCGAGACCGACGTGATCGCCGATGGCGTCGAGACCCAGGCGCAGGCCATGTTCCTTCTTGCCGCCGGTTGCGAGCAGGCCCAAGGGCCGTTCTTCGCACCTATCGTCACAGCCCACGAGGCGACGGTGCTGCTGCGGCATGCCAATGTCAGATCACCGCTGACGGGGCGCGCGTCGGGCACGTCGGCCGCCTGAGACAATTCTCTCCGACGTCATTGCCCCGTGCCGCGTTGCGGCTTACGTAACGCGCAGCGTCCACACGAGGCTCTCCGCATGGCACTCATTGCGCCTTTCAACCCCAACCGCTTCACCTCGACCATTCCACACTACATAAACGGCAGGCCGGCCTATTCGGGGCGTCTCATCTCTAAGCTCGCGGACGAGACGGAACTGGACGCAAGCTCGCGCGTGCTCGATCTGGGGTGCGGGCCTGGGTCGCTCACGCTGCCGCTATCACGCCACTGCGGAACCATGATCGGCATCGACGCCGACCCCGCGATGATCGCGGCGGCGGCGCAGGCGGCGGAGATCGCCGGGCTGCAGATCGAATGGCGCGCCGGCTCCTCCTTCGACCTCGATGCAGATCTCGCGCCGCTCAACCTCGTCACCATCGCCCGCGCTTTCCACTGGATGGATCGCGAGGCGACGCTGAAGCGCCTCGATGAGCTGGTCGCGCCGAGCGGGGCCATCGCGCTTATCAATACCGAGCTGCACCCATCCGGCGCCATGCGCTGGCACAAGCCGTTCGAGGAGCTGCGCAACGCGCACGGCTGCTTCGACGACTTCTATCGCTGGCGCAAGAGCCAGGACTGGGAGGAGCACACGAGCGTTCTGATGCGCAGCGCCTTCAGCGAGGTGGAACGCATTTCTGTGTTTGAGGCGCGCACGGCGACCCTGGAGGAAATCGTCGCGCGGGCCTTGTCGTTCTCGGCCAACTCGCCGGCGGCGCTCGGAGAAGACGGCCGCTCCGCCTATGAAGCGAAGGTGCGCGAGCGCATGCTTGCCATTGCGCCGGACGGGGCATACCCCGAGATCGTCGAGAGTGTCGCTATCATCGCGCGCCGACCCGCAGCCGCTGCATAACAAAAATGCCGCCGGTAGACCCGGCGGCATTCGGTCGTCAAGAACGTCGGGGAGACGTTAGGCCAGCTCGACCTGAGCTGCCTGCTTGCCGCGCCCGCGGCGATCGTCCTCAACCACGAACGAGATCTTGTCGCCTTCGTTGAGGCCGTTGATGCCGGCGCGCTCGAGCGCGCTCACGTGAAGGAACACGTCCTTCGAGCCATCGGCCGGCTGAACGAAGCCAAAGCCCTTAGAGAAGTTGAAGAACTTAACAGTGCCGGTAATACGATCCATCAGGTGTAGTTTCCAAGTGGCGCGCTTGCAAAGCCAATCGCCGCGCGACACGCCATCGCGCAGAGTCTCAGTGATTTTGGGCAAGGCAAACGGCCGGTGGCGCGCTCAATCTCAGTCCAAAACGTGAGGGCGCGGTCCACCTCGGATCGCACCGGCACCGGCTATATGGCGGCTGCCCGTGTAAAATGCAAGGCAGCTCAAGGCCGATAAAGGAACAGCCGGAAGAGGTCCGACGGCGACGCGTAGAGCTGTCGCGAGGAGGCGAATCCGGCGTCGCGTCCGAGGCGTTCCCAGTCGGACACCGTCTCCGGCAGATCGCACGCACGCACGTGTTTCAGCGCCTCGGCGAACTCAGTGTCCGAGAGTTCTGTCCACTCGCGCCGGCCGATGTCCTCGAAGCGATCGAGGTAGGCGGGGCGGTCTTCTCCATCGCGCCGCGTCGGCTCGTAGACGAGGAACGCGCCTTGCGGCGCGAGCCCGGCGCGCACCTCACGCATGAAGGCGAGTTTGGCGGCGGTATCGAGGTGATGCAGCGAAAGGCTGATCCACACGATGTCGGCCGGCGCCGGAAGATCTCGCATCGCGGCGCTGAAATCGGCCTCCTCGAGCTCCACGGTGCAGGGCAGCGCTGCGAGATTGCCGCGCGCCAGCGCCAATGCGGGCGCGGAGAGATCGACGCCGCGATACTGCTCGATGGGCGTCGCCTCGAGCGCCGGAACGATGCCGCTGGCGTCGCCGCAAGCCAGATCGACAAAGCGAATAGGGGCGCGCAATCTCGCCGGTGAGGAACGCACGCAATGCACGCGCCGCTTCGGCGTTCGACAGATAGTCGTGCGTCAAGAACTTGCGATAGACCTCCCACTGGTTCTGGAAGATCTCCAGCGCCGACACGTCGGTCGCGGCGGTGGTCGCTCGTCGAGCTTCGGCCATGGCGGTCTCTTTCGTCGCTCTCCGATGCCTTTAGCGCTGCGGAGTAAATATTGCCTTCGCGCGTTGTCTAGCGATCCGCCCAGGCCGTCACGGGTTGAAGATAAGCACGACGTAGGTGAAGAATAGCAGTAGATGCACCGCCCCGTGCAGCACATTGGTGCGGGCGCCGCTGAACGTGAGCATGCTCACCATCAGCGTCAGCACCAGCAAGAGGATGTTTTCGTCCTCGAGCCCCAAGGTCACGCTCTGCCCCGTGGCGAGGCCGATCATCAGCACAAGCGGGACGGTCAAGGCGACCGTCGACAGCGCCGAGCCGAGGCAGAGATTGATCGAGCGCTGCAGCTTGTTGGCGAGCGCGGCCTTGGTGGCGGTGATGCTTTCCGGCGCCAGGATCAGCGCGGCAATCAGCGTGCCGCCGACCGAGGTCGGGATATCGAACGTGTGGATGCCCTGCTCCACCATCACCGCAAGGTACTCGGCCAGCCCGACGATCGGCACCATGGTGAGAAGCAGCAACACCGCGTGCGTAGCGACGCTCTGCCTATGGCCGTCCGAGACGGGCGTCTCGTGCCCGGCCTCGCCATCGTCGCCGTTCTCCCGCAGCTCCTTGAAAAAGCCGCGATGGCGCATGGTCTGCAGTCCGAGGAAAATGGCGTAGAGCACGATGGTCGCGGCCGAGAACAGCATCGCCTGCCAGAAGTTCAGCGTGCCTTCCAGCGCCGTCGAAACGGTGCGGTTCGGCAGGATGAGCGCGATGGCGGACAGCGGGATGAGCACGGCGAGATAGGCGCGCGCGCCTTCGAGGTTGTACTCCTGCTGCACGTGCAGGATGCCGCCCGACAGAAGGCAGAAGCCGACCATGCCGTTCATCATGATCATGATGACGGAGAACATCGTGTCGCGCGCCAACGTCGGATCGGTCACGCCTTCCAGCATTACGGCGGCGATCAGCGACACCTCGATCACGATCACCGAGATGGTGAGGATGAGGGTGCCGAGCGGCTCACCTAGAAGTTCGGCCAACGCGTCGGCGTGACGGACGACGCCGAAGATGCAGCAGGCGATGGCCGTCATCAGCCAGACGAACAGCACGCCGCGCTCGACGAGCTGTCCCGGGTCGGCGAGCCAGACGCGGCCGTAAACGAGAAACAGCCCGAGCGTCACCGCCCCGATGAGGAACGGCGCCTCGCCGCGGATGCGGCGCTCCCAGCGCTGGTGGCTGGCCTCTTGATGCATGCGGCGGTCTCCTGCCGGCGCTGAGCTTGGCTCCGCACTGAGGCGACATTTCGGGCGACTTTGGAAGTGGTCGCTTTTGCCGCACCGGCGGCAATTAGATCAAGTGCCGATAGATCAACTGCACAGCTTCCTTCCGACCCTTCCTTAATCGCCCACATCGTAGCTAGCCGAGGTGGTTTTCGGAGGACGTGATGTTTCGCCCTGGGCTGTTCGCACTGCTTTTGCTGCCTGTCGTTGCGGCCCCCGCATCGGCATCGCGGATCATGGACCTCGCCCTGCCGACGCAACTGCCGGACGGCTCGCCGCAGCGCCCCGTGAGCGAGCCCGATCCGCCCCCGCCGCTGGGTCTAGACTTCTTCGATGCGGCGCTCGAGGCCGATGGCGGCCACGAAGAGGCATGGCCCTGGCCTGTCAACTCCAGCGATCACTGAAGCCCTAGCTCAGGAAGCGCGGCGGGAACTACGCAGCGGCTTGCGCTTGCGACCGGCCAAAAACTCGGGGATGGCTGAGGCGGACATCGGCCGCCCGATGTAAAAGCCCTGGGCCTCGCTACAGCCCTCCTCACGCACACGCTCGAGCTGCTCCTTCGTTTCGACGCCTTCCGCAACGGTCGTGATGTCGAGGCTGCGGGCGAGCGCCACCACCGAGCGCACGACGGCGAGCGAACTGTTCGGATCGTCCCGCAGCTCGCGGATGAAGTGCTTGTCGATCTTGATCTTGTCGAAGCGCATGCGCGTCAGGTAACTGAGCGATGAGAAGCCGGTGCCGAAATCGTCGAGCGCCAAGCCGACGCCAATGTCCTGCAGCTTGGTCAGCACCTCGGTGACGTCCTTGCCTTCCTGCATCAGCACGGATTCGGTGATCTCGATCTCGAGCCGGCTGGGCGCCAGAGCGGAGCCGCCGAGCGCGGCGATTACGGATTGGCGCACCTGTCCGGAGCGGAACTGCGCCACCGAAAGATTGACCGCGACCCGCAAACCCTTCGGCCACGTTGACGCCTCCTCGCATGCCTCGCGTAGCGCCCATTCGCCGAGTGGCACGATGAAGCCGGTGTCCTCGGCGAGCGGCACGAACTCCGACGGCAGGATCATGCCGCGCTCTGGATGGTTCCAGCGCAAGAGGGCCTCGAAGCCGCCGATCTCGCCGAATTCCAGGTTCAACTGAGGCTGGTAATAGAGCTCGAACTGGTTTTCGCGCAGCGCCACCCGCATGTCGTGCTCGAGCTTATGGCGGGCGCGCATGCGCTCGTCCATACCGCGCTCGAAGAAGCGTGAGTTGCCGAAACCGTCGACCTTGGCGCGGCCCAGCGCGAGGTCGGCGTTCTTCAACAACTCGTCCGTATCCTTTCCGTCCGCCGGACCGATGGCGACGCCGACGCTGACGCCGATGGTCACCGAGTGATCGTCGATGTCGAACGAGGTGCCGAGCACCGCACGAACGCGCTTGACGAGAGCGTCGGCCGCCGCGGCCGGTTCGTCGGCAACCTGCAGCACGACGAATTCGTCGCCGCCGATGCGGGCCACCATGTCGGCTCCATCGAGACGCCGGCGCAAGCGCTGCGCAATACCCTGCAGCAGCGTGTCGCCGATCGACGGCCCAAGCGTATCGTTGACCTCCTTGAAGCGGTCGACCTCGAGCAGCAGCACGACGAGGAATCGCCCCTCCATCGCATCGCCCTCCAGCACCTGTTGCATGCGCTCGCGCAACTGCACGCGGTTCGGCAGGTCGGTCAGCGCGTCGTGCCGCGCCATGTGGGACAGCTTCGCCTCGATGCGCCGTAGCCGCGTGACGTCGTCGTGGGTGGCCACCCATCCGCCGCCCTCCATAGGCTCGTGCGTGATGGCGATGACGCGGCCGTCGCTCAGCTCGTGCAGCTTGGTGTTGCTCACCGCCTCACGCGCCGAGGCGAGACGCTCATCGAGATAGGCCTCGGCGTCGTTGCCGACGTAGAGCCCCTTCGCGATACGGCTCTCGATGATGGTGCGGAACGGCGTGCCGCGTTTCGAAAGCTCCTGCGACAGGCCGTACATTTCGATGTAGCGGGCATTGCAGACCACCAACTTCTGATCCTGATCGAACATGCACAAACCCTGGGACATCTTGGCCAGCGCGGCATTGAACAATCGGTTCTGCTCGCTCAGCTCCGCGTCGCGCGCATCGAGCGACGCCAACGCGCCCTCGGCCCGCTCGCGAGCCCGCACCGATAGTTCGAGATTTTGGCGCGCCGCCTCCAAGGCTTCGCCGTAATCGGCGGCATGCGCCGCGCGCCCGAGCAAGCGGCGCGCATTGAAGGCTCCGCTCGCCAAGACGGCAACGACGCCGGTCAGCGCAATGAGACGCACGACCTCGGTGATGGGAAAGATGTGGAACGATGTGAGATAGGTTCGATAGTCGAAGGTAGACGTCTGGGCGCCGTCCGCAATCGCCGCCGCGCAGATCATCAGCAACCACCCGGCCAGGGCAGCGAGCCCGGTTATCACGATGGGGCGGGGGTGAAAGCGCAGCGCGCGCACGCCGACGATCAGCAGCAGGATGGCGAAGGCCGGCGGCCTGATGACAGCACTGGCAGGGACATGGGAGCCGAACTGGTAGCTCCAGATCAGCGAGATCACGATGGCGACGTCGAGGACGCTCAAGGCATCGAGCCATGCCTCCGGTAGCCTCTCGTCGGTTGTCAGACGCCAGCGAACGCCAGAACTCACGATGAGCGCGATGAGGGCCAGTGGCCCCCAGCCCTGCAGGTGGGGTATTCCGGGCAAGCCGACCGCATGCAGCGTCAGCATGAGCGCCGCGATGCCGGCCTGGGCGACGGCGATCGCTCGCTCGCCTTTGACGTCGTGCTCGCGAATGGTCTGCACCAAGCGACGCGACGGCGTGCTGCGGCCCCGGTGACTGTCGGGACCGCCACGATTTCATCGGCGTCGTGGGCTTCGGCGCGGCTGGCAACGGTCGCTCCTCGGGCCATCAGCCCGTCGCAGGATGTGCGTATTGCCGGGCCGTCCGGGATGCACCCCGCGCGGTCCGGCTACCCTCGCACTTCCTGCGACCTTCTCACGCTCCCAGTTACTTACCCCTTTTTGCAAAGGGTTCTTTAGGGGTCCTCTATGTTCCGAACGGTTGCTTCGGTTAACGCCGCGTGACGTTCACGGGCCGGTTGTCCTATTGCCGGACGCCTTCGATATCGAGCGTCAGCTCCACCGCCTGCGATGCCGGCCCAAGGTTGTAGCTGATGCCGAAATCCTTCAACGGCAGCGTCGTCGTTCCGGTGAATCCCTCGCGATACCCACCCCACGGATCGGTGCCGCCGCCGACGCGCTTGGCATCGATGGTGATCGCCTTGGTGACGCCGTGCAGGGTCAGATTGCCGGTGATGGTAGCCTTCTCGCCGTCGAGCTTCACGGCCGTGCTCTCGAAGGTCGCGGTGGGAAACTGGGCCGTATCGAGGAAGTCCTTGCCGCGCAGATGATTGTCGCGCTCGGCGTGATTGGAGTTGATGCTGCCGGTGTCGATCTCGACCTTCACTTTCGACGCTTCTGGCTTGGCTTCGTCGAACGAGAACGTGCCCTTGAAGGTATCGAAGCGGCCGTTGAGCCAGCTATATCCGAGATGCTTGATCTTCCAGTTGATGAAAGCGTGCGCCTTCTCGGTGTCGATCACGTAGTCGGCAGCGTTGGCGGGGCCCGCCGAAAGCAGTGCGGCGATGAGGGCGAGGGAGGCGGGGGTGAGCTTCATTCGGCAAACTCCTGGCATTTGGCTATTGATCGTTGGAAGGGCCCGACCACATGCGCGCGAGAACACGACTGCGATCGAGAAAGTGATGCTTGAGTGCCGCCGCGGCGTGCAGCAGCACGAGGATCATGGTGGCATCGGCAAGCAGCTCGTGAATTTCTTCGGCCGTCTTCTCCATGCCTTTGTCGGTGATCAGCGCGGGAACGCTAAACCAATTGAAAACCTCGATCGGCCGACCATCCGCCGTCGACATGAGGTAGCCGCTGATCATCAGGGCAAACAGCAGGGGGTAGAATCCCCAGTGCACGATCGTCGCCGTGAAGTGCTCGAAGGCCGACAGCTCATGATCGTCCGGTTTGCCGTTGAAGAGACGCCAAACAAAGCGAACGACGAGCAGGACAAGGAGCAGCATGCCAACGCTGCGATGCAGATCGGGCGCCGAGCGGTAGTAGGGGCTGTAGTAGTTGAGGTCGACCATCCACAGCCCAGCACGTACATGCCGACGATCGCCACGGCCATCAGCCAATGGACGATGCGCGTCGGCAGCCCGTAGCCGGCCGCGGTGTCGCGAATAGTCATGCGCGGTGAACCCCCTCGTCCTCCCGTTGCCCCCGCTTGATGTAGTCAGCCTCAATCCGAGGTCAACCCGCTGCCGCCGTAAATCATTCTCCGTCGGCGGCGGGGCACGCAAAAAGCGAAACCTGCGGCTGCCGCCTGTTCCCACGGGAACAGACAGGATGCGCAATATCATGACGCATGGCCGGGATGACTTTTCCCGTCGCCCCAAAGGTGGCTCGCCATGCGCATGCCAAAAACGCTTCTATTCGCTCTGGCCCTTTCGTTCGGTGGCGGCGCCTCTGCTGCTCCAAATGATCCGATCGGTTCCGCCGTCACCGTCGTCAACTATGTCACGGCTACCCTGGATACCGGTGGCGATGAGCGACGCCTTTCGAGCGGCGATGATGTGCGTCAGCAGGAGCTGATCGAGACCGACGCGGATAGCCGCAGCGAGATTGAGCTCAACGACCGCACGAAATTGGCCCTCGGGCCGGGATCGCGGCTGCTGCTCGACAAGTTCGTCTACGATCCCGACATCAGCGGCGGCGCCATCGTGATGAACCTCGTCAAGGGCACGTTCCGCTTCATCACCGGCATCGCCGTCAAGCCCGCCTACGTCATTCGCACGCCCGCCGCCTCGATCACCGTGCGTGGCACGATCTTCGACGTCTTCGTGCAGAATGCCAACGAGACGTGGCTGCTGCTCATCGAGGGCGGGGTGGAGGTGTGCACCGAAAGCGGCAACTGCCTCGTTCACGACGAGCCCGGCAAGCTGATCCGCATCACGGCTGACAACATCGATAAACCCGTGCGGTGGAACAATCTCAAGGGCAAGCAGGACATCTCATTCGATAGCGCGTTCCCGTTCGTCGTGACGCCCCCGTACATCGATCCCAAGCCGATCTTCACGCGCGACGATATCGTGCTCGGTGACGATGAGGACAATTCCGAGCCGCAGCGGCCGAAGAAGACCTATCCGAAGAAGTCCGACAACGACGACGACTACACGCCACCCAAGAAGGTGAAGAAGCGCGAGTACCGGGAGTATCGCGAGTACCCGCGCGAGGTTCGCCACTATCCCGAGCGCCGGGGGCGCGGCCGCGAGATCCTCAAGAAGGGCGTCGCGGTGGGCATCGGCGTCGGAATTGGCATCGGCATCGGCAAACTGATGCACAAAGGAAAATACTAGGCGCTGAGCGTGGCGGGCGGCTGCTTTTCGATCAGCCGCTCGTAGCTGGCGTAGAGCTGCGCCAACTGCGCGCCGCCGAGCGCACGACATTCCTCAAGCGCTGACCGTCCGGCGGTCGCATCGGCAGTCGCGATAGCGGCTAGAAGCCGGCCATGGGCGCCGCTCAGTTTTGCAAACGTCTCCGATCTCTCCACGGCCTCGTCTCCGATGAGCGCGAAAATGCGCTCGGGCCGCTCCTTGCCGCGCACCTTTACCGATGCGATCTCCAGGAAGGCGAGAGAGGCGGCGTCGATGGCCGTCTTCTCGCCGGCGATGATCGGCACGCCGTAAGCCTTGGTCGTGCCTTCCAGACGCGAGGCGATGTTCACCACATCGCCGAGGATCGAATAGTCGAAGCGTTGCGGTGAGCCGACGTTGCCTACGCAGCAGTCGCCCGTGTTGAGTCCGATGCCGAGTTGTACGTGCGCAACGGCCTCGCCACGGGCCGCGGCCTCGGCTGCCCACAATTCATTGAGCCGTCCGACTTGCTCCTGCATGCGCAGCGCAGCGCGGCAGGCGCTCGTCGCGTGTGCATCCTCGAGCAGGGGCGCGTTCCAGAACGCCATCACGGCATCGCCCATGAACTTGTCGATGGTGCCGCGCTCTTCGAGGATGATGTCGGACAGCGGCGTAAACAGCCGGTTGAGGAAGGCGATCAGCTCCTCCGCCGTCAGACCCTCGGCGATGTTGGTGAAGCCGCGCACGTCGGCGAATAGCACCGTCACCTCGCGGGTTTCCCCGCCGAGCTTCAGCTTGTCGTGGTTGCGCGCCAGCTCCTCGACGAGAGGCGCGGCGACGTAATGGCCGAAGGCGGAGCGCACGCGGCTGCGCTCGCGCTCGGTGGCGATGTATCCTGTGAGCGAGGTCGCCAGATAGACGAGCAGCACGGCGATCGAGGCGTACACCGGGTCGAGCAAATAGCCGGCGTTGGTGTACGCGAGCCAGGACGCCGCGAAGACAACGACGATGGCGGCGGCGCCGATGGCCGCGGTACCGACGGCTCCCAGGCGGCCGATCAGCCAAGCCAGCGCAGCACCGGCGGCAACGAGGTAGACGAGTTCGAGCCCGGTGGCGAAAGGCGGGCGGCTCAAGTGGTCGCCGCTCAACATTTGCTCCAGCGCCTGTGCGTGCACCTCAACGCCGGGCACGGCGGAATCGAGCGGCGTTGCACGCAGGTCGAGAAGGCCGACCGCGCTGGTGCCGACGATGATATCGCGGCCGGCAACCTCCTTCGCATCCATAGTCCCATCGAGAACGCGATGGGCGGAGATGTAGCGGCGCGCATCTGGACGCGTGAAGCGTAGCCACAGCTCGCCGTCTCCGTCGGTGGGCAGCACCGTCTGGCCGACGCGCACGTGCTCGATGCCGGTGCGCTGGCCGAACGCCGTGACGCTGCTGCCGCCCGACGAGCGGACGAAAATCGTCGTCTCGTTATTGGCGATGCGCAGCGTCTCGAGCGGTAGCGAAGGATAGAGCGTCCCGGCGACCGACAGCAGCAGCGGCACGCGGCGCACGACCTGATCGCGCTCGGGCAGCCAATTGACGGCGCCAAGGCCGCGCGCGGGCTTGGTGAGCACCGGCAGGCTTTCGACCGTGCCGCTGAAGTTCGGCACGAACTGCAGCGGGTCATCACCGGCGATGACGAAGCTGGCGTGCGGCTTGGGTGGCGGCGTGTCGCCCGCCGTCTCGCCCGCGAGGCCAACGACGACGGGCGCGGCGGCAATAGCGGCAGCGAGGCGCTCGTCGTTCGAAGGCAGCTGCGAGGCCTGCCCGACCAGCGGCGCCAGTCCCGGCTGATCGGCGAATAGTTTGGCGAACTCCCCCGGCGACAGACGATCCGGTTCGGCTAAGATGAGGTCGAGCGTGACCGTGCGCGCCCCGTCCGCCTTCAGCCGGTCGATGATCTCGGCGAGGCGCGTGCGCGGCCAGGGCCACTGTCCGATGCGGGCGAGCGAGGCGTCGTCGATGTCGACGATGCGGACCGGCAGCGCCGGGTCAACCTCGCGCGGTTTCAGGTTGAGATAGGCGTCGAACACGGCTAGCCGCAGCCGCGCCACCGGCTCGGGGTCGGCAATGCGCAATGCCACCGCCAGCAAAAGCAGCGCCGCCGCAAGCAGGATATGGACGGGAAGCGAGCGCAGAGCCGTTCACCTCATGGGGCGCGGCACCCTTTGTGCCGCACGCAGATCATATCCTTGGAGCGTTACCGAGAGCCACCTGTCTTGTTTCAGTTGGTGACTTTGCCGACCCAATCGGCGCAGCGCGCGGCGAGCTTAGCGGCGCCCTCCTCCATGATCAGGAAGTGGCCGCGGCCGGCGTCCTCCTCGAACGTGGCGTTGGCGTAAAGCGCAGCGACTTTGCGCCCCGTCACCGGCGAGATCACCTTGTCGTCCGACCCGGAGACGACCCGCACCGGGCACGTTACCTTCGCCGCGTCGACTGCGGTCGCGCGTTGCTGGTCGAACATCCAGAAAAACAACTCGAACAGCGCGAGACCGGACTCGGCGCTGAACATATCGAAGATGCGGCGCTGCGCTTGCGGGTCGAGGCTGGCAAGCGAGTCGCCCTTGGCCACCTCGAACGAGGGATTGAGCGCCTTGTTCCAGAAGGGCGAGGCTTGCATAAGCCCCTTGGCCAACGTCATCTCGGCTGGCGTCGACGGCAGCACGCCCCACGGCGATGCGGGCGCGAGCAAGACGAGCGCGCGCGCCAGACCTTGGGCCGCGAGCTGCTGCGCGATGAGCGCCGCCCATGGAGTGGCCGACAATGACGGGCGGCTCGGGAAAGCGCGCCAGGAACTCAGCCATGTTGCGCGTGTAGTCGGTGATGCTCTGCTTGGCGAGCTGCGGGTCCGGAGTGCGCGTCGGGCCCGGGACGTGGAACGGCAGGTCGGGCGCCTGGCAGCTCCAGCCGCGCTGCGCGAACTCCGGCATGATGTCGGCGAAACACCAGCCGCCGCAAAAGGCGCCGTGAATGAAGACGACGTTCTTGGTCATTGCTCCCCTCCGCTGAAGGCGCGCAGCATGCCAGCAGTCGGTTAGGATTTCACCCGGCGGATCGGCTCCAGCCAAAGCGCCGCGTTCTCGCGGCGCTGAGCCCGATGCATGGATGACACTGAGGGGCTGCGGGGCGGAGAACGCCGCGAAGCTAGTTTGTATTTTTGAGCGACGTTAGCCGCCCCGCGCAGGATTATGGGCATACCCGCAGCATTTCAGCGTATCCCGCTCCCGGACTTTCACCGGGTGGGTGCGGCGAGCCTCAGGTCGTGGGGGAGCCGCGCAAGCAAAGGAGTCGTGACGCGCGTACGTCACGTGTACCCGACCTGCAGCCCGCCCTCGATACAGGAACGCCTCGAGATCGACCCCTCGTCCAAGCGGAGCTTGGCTTCGCCAAGACGGGGCGGAATGAGGCCAACGATAGTTGTGGTGCGAGCGACGGGGACTGGTTTGCGTGCTGTCCAGCCGCCGAAGGTCCGCGCGCATCGCTGATCAGTTTCCGGTTTACACAGATCAATGCCCCCCACTCGTGGAAAGGGTTTAGGCTAGCGACCGGAAATGAACGCTGCGCAGCCAACACACTCCGCCACTTAAAGGAAGGGCAGAGCCGTTCTGTAACGTCATGCAGTACAATTGGATTCCCCTGGTCGGAGAGCTTCGGCACTATCGGAGGGAGTGGTTCTCGCACGACGTAACTGCGGGACTCTCGGTCACGGCCGTTCAGGTTCCCACAGCGATTGCCTATGCTCAATTGGCAGGCTTTCCGCCTGAGGTGGGCCTCTATTCGAGCATGCTCCCCGTGCTCGCCTATGCCTTCTTTGGCTCGTCGCGCCAGCTCATCGTCGGTCCAGATGCAGCCACCTGTATGTTGGTCGCGGCTATCCTTGCTCCGCTGGCGGCTAGCAACCTGGAAAGCTACGCTGCGCTCTCGGCAGCATTGGCATTGATCAGCGGCGCGCTCATGCTCGTGGGCGGCGCGTCCGGCCTGGGGTTCATCGTCAACTTTTTCTCACATCCCATCCTCATCGGTTTCCTCAACGGCATCGCACTCTCAATCATTGCCGGCCAGCTCGGCAAGTTCCTTGGCATCGCAATAGAGACGCGAGATTTCTTGCCGTCCTTGGTCGAACTTGCCGGGCTGCTCAAACAAGTTCATTGGCCGACCCTGGCCACGGGTGCGGCGACGCTCGCTGGCTTGATCGTGATAAGGCGCGTGGTCCCCAAGGCACCCGCTTCGCTTATCGCGCTCGCGGCTGTTGCTGCTGCTGCCTACGCATTGGATGCGTCGTCTCACGGGGTCAAGTTGGTTGGGGAAGTTCCTTCGGGCCTGCCGTCGCTTGGCCTGCCTGAGGTGGGATATGCCGCCGCGCAGTCTCTCTCAATGGACGCCATCGGATTGGTGATCGTGAGTTTCACCAGCGGCATGTTGACGGCCCGCAGCTTTGCAGCGCGCGGCAGCTACGAAATCGATGCAAATCAGGAAATGAGAGCGCTAGGCATCGCAAATGCGATGTCGGGATTGTCGGGTGGGTTCGCCATCACCGGCGCGGATTCGCGAACCGCGGTGAACAATTCTGTTGGGGGCAAAACACAGCTGGTCTCCATCGTTGCAGCAATGGCGACCGGCGCCGTTGCCGTGTTCCTCGTTGCTCCCCTCGGCCAACTTCCGCTTGCGGCGCTTGCGGCGGTACTACTCTACTCGGCTTGGGAGCTCCTGGACCTTCGCGCTTACCGGAACTTGCGCGCCTTAGATCCGTTTGAGTTCCGACTTGCACTCCTAACAACGTTCGGCGTTCTGACCGTTGGCGTCCTACCGGGCGTCGCCATCGCGAATTCTGCTCGCCATCCTCAACGTTCTGAGCCGAGTTTATCGACCCCAGGATGCAGTGCTGGGGCTTGTGCCGGGACTAGACGGCTACAACGACGTTGCTCTCGACCCGAAGTCAGAAACTGTTTCGGGTGTGGTTATCTATCGCTTCGAGGGCCCGCTCTTGTTCTTCAACGCAGACTATTTCAAATCCCGAGTGCGCGTACTGGTTGACACCGCAGGCTCCCCGGTGCGTGCGTTCGTTATGAGTGTTGAATCCATCACCCAAATGGATCTCACCGCCGTGCGGGCCGTGAGCGACATCCATGCGGAGCTTAAGTCCAAGGGGATCCGGCTGCTCATAGCGCGCCCCAAGCTTTATATGCGGAAGTATGGAGAGGTTCTCGGAGAGCGATTGGGCCGCGAGAACATTTTTCCATCAATCCGCGTCGCTGTGGATGCGATTGCGTCGCAAGACTCGCCTGAAGGATCGGACGCAGGCGCGGATGAACCAGCCGACCAGTCCTACCAGAAGTATTTCGAGCGGCAGCAGCAAGAAACGAAGGATGACTCTGGCCCGACCGGTTCCCGCTCTTAGGAGTACGAGGAAACGAGCGATACCGAGAGACTCCGTAGCGAACCCACCACGTGGAGTGTGCGTCACAAGCTGTCAGGGCGAGAAAATATCCGAGATGATGTCGGCAAGGTTTTGAGATGTTGGGGTGGGCCTCTCCTGTCGGCTCGCAACGGGCGCGTCATCGTAGCGAGGCGTCTCGAAACGAACTTTCCGACCAAAAAGAGCGGCGCCGACGCGGCCGTCCAACCCATAGAAATCGCCGTACGTCTGCAGCTTGCCGTTGTCGTCGACGCGCGCCGTGAAATAGGTGATGTGCACCGGGATGTGCTTGTCGAGCGCGACCTCGCCGCCGCTGGCGAACATGCTTTGCACTTTCGCGGCCGACCAGCCCTTGTCCTCGGCGAGCAGCACTTCGGCCAGGCGACGCGGCTCATGCACGCGCATGCACCCATGGCTGAGCGCCCGGTACGACTTGCTAAATAGGTTCCGCTCCGGCGTGTCGTGCATGTAAACGTCGTGCACGTTGGGGAACATGAACTTCACGTCGCCCAGCACGTTTTTCGGCCCCGGCGGCTGCTGGAAGTTGTAGCGGCGAATGTCGACGTTGGCCCAATCGACCGAGTTGGCGTCGATCTGGCGGCCGCCCACAAAGGCACGCAAATCGTAGGCATCGAGCACGGCCTGTGCCGAGTAGCCGCCGCCAAAGATGGCGAAGAGTTCCGCCGCCGGAACTCTTGCGCAGCAGCGGCGCCAGCTCCTTGGTCTTGATGCCGTCGGGCACGCCCCAGCTCGGACGAAACACGATGGTCTTCATATCGGCGGAGAATCTCGGCGTTGGCCACGAGGGCTGACCGACGATGATCTCGTCGGTATGGATCACCCTGTCGCCCTTGACGATGCGCGTGAGGAACTCCGGCACGTTGTCCCAAACGTAGAACTCACCGAGATCCGACGGCACCCAGCGCCAGCGCTCCATATTGATAAGGATGCGATCGATCGTTGCATCGCCGCTCTCACCCTGAAGCGCCGACTGACCACCGATATCCGCGCGCGCGCTTTCGATATTGACGGCTGGATTCCAACTGTTGGCACGCTGCAGCTGAGGCACCGCGCTCCCCAGCTTTGCCCCGTAGGCGATCTCCCCTTCCTGGGCGTCCGCCCGCTGCTCGCCCCTGCCTCCCTTTGCCTTGGAGCCACGCAGCTTCAAGAGCAGCTGGCGCAGCCTCTCGAATTGCTCGTGCTTTGGGTGCAGTGCGCGCAAGTAGGCATCGGGCGCATCGGCGGCGGCAAGGCCGGCGAGAACCAGCGCGGGTGGATGAATGGGCGGCGTGTGGTCCAACGCCTTCGCCGCGCGCGATGGATCACGGATGCGGCCACCGCGCGCGTAGCGTGCGTACTTGAGGACCGTGAGCGTGAGTTTGATCTCGGCCTCGGCGGCGGCCTCGGGCGACGTTTCTGCCGCGGTCGGTTGCGGGAGGGCGAAATCGCTGCTGCGCAGTCCCCAGTCGTCGGCTCTGCCGACCTCTGCAATGACAGCCCTCGCCTTATCCGAAAACCCGCTCTCGGTTACCCAGATCAGCGAGCCCGTCCGCTCGCCATAGAACACGGTCATTGCCGCCAGGTCGTCGGCATTGGCCCGCCCCCCGAACGTGGGCAGCATCTTGCGCAGCGTGATGAGAGTTGGACTTGGCGGCGCCGCTTCTTGGGGAGGCGGGACAGATAGACCGCTTGTAACCAGGCCGGGGCTCCCGGTAGTGCCGTGCAGAATGAACCAAGCCCCGGCAAACAGTATGCTGACGGCCACCGCGGCCAGAAACCGATACGCGCGTTTTGAAAGCCCAGATCGCACAGTCCCCCCGGACCTCGGCACGACCTCGTGGTGCCGAGTTAAATGCGCTGCAGACGCAAACCAAGCAAATGTTCATGGTGCTGATGTGGCGGAGAAGATCACGGCTGACGGCGGAAAAGCAGCGACAGGTTGTTCGCCGGCATCGTCGCGATGGATGGTGGGCCAAAACCCGCAGAAGCGGCGAGATCGGCCACGGCTTCGAGGTCGCGCACGCCCCAGCCGGGATTGCGCCGGCGCAGATCCGCATCGAAGGCTTCGTTGCTCGGCGCCGTGTGCTGACCGCCGCGCTTATAGGGGCCGTAGAGGAACAGCAGGCCGCCCGGCGGCAGCAGGTGCGATGCTCCGTTCACCAGGCCGGCGGCTGACGTCCACGGCGCGATGTGGATCATGTTGATGCAGACGACGACGTCGGCGTTGTCGATGGGCCAAGCTTCGGAGGCGGCGTCGAGCGCCAGCACCGGACGAATGTTCGTCAATCCCGACGCCGCCGCTCCATGCGTCGATGCTGGCACGCGCCTGCGCATCGGGATCGCTCGGCTGAAAGACGATGCTCGGGCCGGCCGCGCGCGCAAAGTGAACGGCGTGCTCACCCGATCCGCTCGCCACCTCGAGCACGAGCCCCGTCTGCGGCAGCTGCGGGCCGAGCACCGCCCAAATGGGATCGCGATTGCGCGCCGCCGACGGCGCATGCTGGCGAGCGTCCGGCTTCATGCTTCAGTGTCCCAAGCCACTTACGCGATTCAAAAAGATAAGGGTTATGCCGAAACGGCTATTGCTGCGTCCAGGGGCGTTGCGAGCCGCCGTGTTGAATGTGTCCCATAGCCGTCGCAAGTTGAACGGCGGCTGCCAAACGTGTGCCCAATTTCGCCGGTTGGGTCGAGGCGCAAACGACAATTGGAGGACAGGCATGGCACACCTCACCGAGGACCCGGCTGCATTGACGCGCAAGCTCAGGGCGATCCGCACGGGCGCCGCCGAGATCAGCCAGCTGCTTGCGACCGGCATACTGACGGACGACGACTGGGATCGTGCGGCGTCGATACTCGCCAGCTGCCGCCAGGAGCGCAAGGCGCTGAACGACGACTTGCGTCAGGCCGCCCTAGATCCCGAGCTTCTGCTTCAGATCTCGTTGACGGCGGCGAGGGAGCCTGCGGCGTGCGTCGCCTGGCCGAGACCTATGGTGTGCGTCACCGATTATGCGCGTTGAGCCATCGCCGGCTTTGCAGCGGCCGGTTGCTCTTCGCCAAAGATGAGCGAGCGATGCAGGCCAACGCCCGCCATGGCACCGTCGGCGACGGCCAAGGCAACCGAGCTCATGGCGCGCGCCGCGTCCCCGCAGGCATAGACTCCCGGCGTGGTCGTTTCCTTGAAGGCGTCGGTCTTGATGAACGGTCCGAGTGGACCGTCCTCCATCGCGCAACCAAGTTGCTCGGCGAGATCGCCTGAAGGGCACGTGCGCGTGGCCGTGAACAACCCGTTTAGAAAAAGCGAGCGGCCGTCGCGCAGCTCAACGCTCAGTTCCGGACCCGTGAGCCGCGCGATCGGCTCGCGCTCAATGCGCACGTTGCGCTTGTCCAGTTGTGCGAGCTGCGCGTCGTCAGGCGCGAACGCACCGTTGAGAAAGAATGTCGTTGGCCCCCAATCCGGCACCATCAGCGCCTGATGCAGCGACAGCGGCGAAACGGCGAGGACGCCGACCGCGCCTTGGTCAAGCTCGTATCCATGGCAATAGGGGCAATGGAACACGCTCGTTCCCCACCGCTCGGCAAGTCCGGGGACATCGGGAAGCTCATCGACAACGCCCAGGGCAAGGATCAGCCGCTGCGCGCTGAACGCTTCACCATTGGCCGTGACGACGGAAAACCCGCTGACCGCGGGCATTGCCTTCTCGACCAAGCTGTCGATGCGCTGCACGCTTGGGTAGCCAGAGAGCTGCGCGCGGGCGTCGGCCACGATGTCGCCCGGTGGCCGGCCGTCTTGGGTAAGGAAGCCGTGCGCGGCTGCGGCGAAGCGATTGCGCCGCTGGCCGCCGTCGATCACCAGAACTTTGCGGCGCGCGCGGGCAAGTTGCAGCGCTGCGGAAAGTCCGGCGTAGCTGCCGCCGATGATGATCGCATCAAGCATGCTTTTGTCGCCTTTGCTTTCGAGAGTGTTTGTTGCTGGCATGCGAGCGGAAGTCCTCTGCCAGCTGGGCGAGGGTGACAGTTGCGAGGCGGTCGATCAGGAAGCGCTCGGCTTCCTCGAAGGCAGGAGTCAGTGCCCGGTTTACGGCCCGCTCGACGAGACAGGCCGGGTGCTCCAGGTGAATGCCGATGGCGAGCACCGTTGGCGCTCCGAGCGCGTCGTAGATGTCCTTGAGCGTAATCTGCGAGAGATCGCAGGCGAGTGTCCACCCGCCGCCGTGCCCCTTGACCGACTGGACAAGGCCCGCCTCGCGCAGCCCGGCCATGGTGCGGCGGACGACGACGGCATTTGTATGCATGCAGACCGCGAGTTCGGCCGAGGTCATCGGCTTGCCCTGCGCCGCCATATGCAGAAGGCCATGCAGCATGGCCGACAATCGGCTGTCACGTCTCATGTAACTTCATATGCTACATAACGGGCGGCAACGCAAGGCGACGGCAAAACCGGCAGCCTCGGCTCAGATGCCGAGCTTCGCTTTGAGGATCTCGTTGACCGCCGCGGGGTTGGCCTTGCCGCCAGTGCCCTTCATCACCTGGCCGACGAACCAGCCGAGCATGGTCGGCTTGGCCTTCACCTGCTCCACCTTGTCGGGGTTGGCGGCTATGATCTCGTCGATGGCCTTCTCGATGGCGCCCGCATCAGTGACCTGCTTCAGGCCGCGCGTCTCGACGATCTCAGCCGGATCGCCGCCCTCGGACCACACGATCTCGAACAGGTCCTTGGCGATCTTGCCCGAGATGGTGCCGGACGAAATGAGGTCGACGATGGCGCCGAGCTGGGGCGCCGAGACGGGCGAAGCCGTGATCGACTTGCCTTCCTTGTTGAGGCGGCCGAACAGCTCGTTGTTGACCCAGTTGGCGGCGACCTTGCCATCGCGCCCGCGCGCCACGTTCTCGAAGTAGTCGGCCGACTCGCGCTCGGCGACGAGCACGTTGGCGTCGTAGTCCGACAGCCCGAAGTCCTGCATGAAGCGGTGCTTCTTGGCGTCGGGCAGCTCCGGCAGGCCCGCCTCCAGCTCGCCGACGTATTCCATCGTCAGCTCGAGCGGCAGCAGGTCGGGATCGGGGAAATAGCGGTAGTCGTGCGCCTCTTCCTTGGAGCGCATGGAGCGCGTCTCGCCCTTGCCGGGGTCGAACAGGCGCGTCTCCTGGTCGATCTTGCCGCCGGCTTCGAGGATGTCGATCTGGCGCCGCGCCTCGACCTCGATCGACTGGCCGATGAAGCGGATGGAGTTGACGTTCTTGATCTCGCAGCGCGTGCCGAGCTTGGCGCCGGGCTTGCGCACCGAGACGTTGACGTCGGCGCGCAGGTTGCCCTTCTCCATGTCGCCGTCGGAGGTGCCGAGGTAGCGCAGGATGGTGCGCAGCTTGGTCACGTAGGCCTGCGCCTGCTTGGACGAGCGCATGTCGGGACGCGACACGATCTCCATCAGCGCCACGCCGGAGCGGTTGAGATCGACGTAGGAATAGTCGGGGTGCTGGTCGTGGATCGACTTGCCGGCGTCCTGCTCCAGATGCAGGCGCTCGATGCCGACCTTCATCGTCTCGCCGTCGACGTCGATCTCGACCTCGCCCTCGCCGACGATCGGCTGCTTGTACTGGCTGATCTGATAGCCCTGCGGCAGATCCGGGTAGAAGTAGTTCTTGCGGTCGAACACGCTTCTGAGGTTGATCGCCGCCTTGAGGCCGAGGCCCGTGCGCACCGCCTGCGCGATGCATTCGGCGTTGATCACCGGCAGCATGCCGGGCATCGCCGCGTCGACGAGCGAGACATGGCTGTTGGGCTCGGCGCCGAACTCGGTGGCGGCGCCGGAAAACAGCTTCGACTTGGAGGCGACCTGCGCGTGCACCTCGAGGCCGACGATGACCTCCCACTCGCCCGTGGCGCCGTCGATCAAGTTCTTAGCCCTGGTGGCCTTGCCGGTGTGCTGGGCGGTGTCCTGCATGGGAGGTGCTCCTTCGCGCCGCCCTCGTTATCGCAGGGCGGCGCTTGGGGCAAGCCGTGCGGCCTATACGTATTCACCAGGCGCCGGTTCATCCTCGAAGGGCAGCGGCGCAATCTTCAGCGGGTCGCTGTGGCGGCGGGACTGCCCCTCGAAATAGCAGCCTTCCTCCAGCACCAGCTTATGATGATAGATCTGGCCTTCGACGTTGCAGCCGGCGCCCAGCACCAGCTCGCGGGCGTAGATGGCGCCGCTAAATTCGCCCAGCACCACGACCGTGTCGGCGACGATGAGGCCTTCGACCTCACCGCGCTCGGTGATCTGCAGCTTCGAGCAGCGGACCTCCCCGTCGATCGTTCCCTCGATCAGCACCGGGCCGTCCAGCGACAGGGCACCGATGATAGTCACGCCTCGATTGATCACGAGCGCGGCCTTACCCGGCCGCGCCTGTGGCACGTTCAACTCCGTCATTACGCAAAACCCCCGGACGACGTTTTGAACCTCGTCCCCGCGTCAGAGCGAATGCCGGAAAGAAGTGGCCCTTTTCGGGCAGCGGCCTGCGATCGCGCGTCAGCCTCGTCGCAGGGGCGACAGCCAGTAGCCGATACCGGCCCACACGAGCCCGAAGAGGAACTGCATCAGGACGACCGCAGCTTCGCCGCCCAAGGCATGCACCGGCATCAGGCCGACGGCGGCGACGAGCCAGTACAGGAGGTAGCCGGCCAGCGAGGCGGCGAAGGCGGCGACGATGATCTTCTGCCACTGATCGGCGCGGCGGCCCATCATGAAGGCGATGATGATGACCACCGGATTGAAGAGCGCGATCTTGACCAGCGTGGCGGGATCGAAGGGAACGATTTCCATTCTCAAATGCCCCAAAGTGCCGGTGCGGAGCAAACAAACCAACTCTCCCTCCCCCTTGACGGGGGAGGGGCGGGGAGGGGGTGGTGCAATGCCCTCGAAGTCGTGGACACCCCCCACCCTAACCCTCCCCCACAAGGGGGGAGGGAACCAAAACTGAGAGCCCCGCACGAGTTGCTGCCCGTCATCAACCTTGAGCAATCTTCAGCGTCACTGATGATCGTGCGCACGTCGCTCAAGCTCCCTTGTCGCCGCTGCCTTCGAGCGAGCGCCGCAGCTTTTCTTCCTCGTATTGCACGAACCAGCCGATCATCTGCCGCCACAGCGCCTCGGTCAGCTCCGGCGGCAGGCCCTTCTCGGTGGCCCGCACCTTCACCTTGTCGATCACCTGCTGGATGCGCCAGGGAACGTGCGCATCGCCAGGGTTGGTCTTCAGCTGCCAGGCGCGGTCGACGTAGCCGAAGCGCTCGGCGATGAGGTCGACCAGCGAGGCGTCGATGCGGTCGATCTCGGCGCGCACCTGAGCCATGTCGGCGCATTCCCACGGGCGTTTTGGATCGCTCATTTCGACTTGCTCCCGGCCTTGCTCTTGCCGTCCGATTTCTTGCCTGCTGCGGCCTTGGCGGGCGCTGCCGACGATTTGGCGCCGTCAGTTTCCCACCAGCGGTCCTGAACCACGAAGCGGCCGGCGGCGTCCTCGATCGCCTGCGCGGCGCGGAACAGCGTCCCCTCGTCGAATGGCTTGCCGATCAGCTGCAGACCGAGCGGCGTACCTTCGCCCGACAGGCCGGCCGGCACAGATATGCCTGGCAGCCCGGCCATGTTCACGGTGACGGTGAAGATGTCTTCCAGGTACATGGCAATGGGATCGCCGCTCTTCTCGCCGAAGCCGAAGGCGGGCGACGGCGTCGTCGGCGTCAGCACCACGTCGACCGACTTCCAGGCGTCATCGAAGTCGCGCTTGATGAGCGTGCGCACCTTCTGCGCCTTGAGGTAATAGGCGTCGTAGTAGCCGGCGGAGAGCACATAGGTGCCGATGAGAATGCGGCGGCGCACTTCCTTGCCGAACCCGGCGGCGCGCGTGTTCTCGTAGGTGTCGATGAGGTCCTTGCCGGGCACGCGCAGGCCGTAGCGCACGCCGTCGTAACGCGCGAGGTTCGACGAGGCTTCGGCTGGGGCGACGATGTAGTAGGCCGGCAGCGCGTACTTGGTGTGCGGCAGGGAAATGTCGTGGATTGTGGCGCCGGCGGCTTTCAGCCAGGCGATGCCGTCCTGCCAGAGCTTGTCGATCTCCTTCGACATGCCCGCAACGCGATATTCCCTCGGCACGCCGACGCGCAGGCCCTTGATGCCCTGGCTCAGGGCCGCCTCATAGTCCGGCACCGGCGTTTCGACCGAGGTCGAATCCTTCGGATCGTGGCTGGCCATGGCGCGCAGCATGATGGCGGCGTCGCGCACGGTCTTGGCCAGCGGGCCGGCCTGATCGAGCGAGGAGGCGAAGGCGACGATGCCCCAGCGCGAGCAGCGGCCGTAGGTTGGCTTGATGCCGACGGTGCCGGTGAGCGCGGCAGGCTGGCGGATGGAGCCGCCGGTGTCGGTCGCCGTGGCGGCAAGGCACAGGTTGGCCGAGACGGCGGCCGAGGAGCCGCCCGACGAGCCGCCGGGCACGAGCTTGTCGGTCTTGCCCTTGCGCCGCCAGGGCGAGACGACCGGCCCGAAGGCGCTCGTCTCGTTGGACGAGCCCATGGCGAACTCGTCGCAATTGAGCTTGCCCAGCATCACCGCGCCGGCGTTCCACAGATTGGCGCCGACGGTCGATTCATAGGTCGGCGTGAATTCGCCGAGGATCTTCGAGCACGCTGTCGTGCGCACGCCGGCGGTGCAGAACAGATCCTTGTTGCCGAGCGGCAGACCCTCGAGCGGGCGCGCGTCGCCGGCCTTGAGACGCTTGTCGCTTTCCTTGGCCTGCGCCAGCGCCCGTTCGGGCGTCGGCAGCACGAAGGCATTGAGCGCGCCGTTGGCCGCCTCTATGGCGTCGACGAACGCCTGCGTCAGCTCGGTCGCCGACACGTCCTTCTTGCGCAGCTTATCGCGCGCTTCCGCAATGGTGAGCTTCGTCAGTTCCGTCACGTCGACTTACTCCACCACCTTGGGGACGACGAAGTAATGGTCTTCGACCATGGGCGCATTCTTGACGATGTCGTCGGCCTTATCGCCGTCGGTGATCACGTCGGGGCGCTTGGTCAGCTCGATAGGCACGACGCGCGTCATCGGCTCGACGGCCGAGGTGTCGACCTCGCCCAGCTGCTCGACCCAGTTGAGGATGCCCGACAGCTCCGCCTCGAGGCCCTTGGCCTCCTCGTCGGAAATCTTGATGCGCGCCAGGCGCGCGATGCGCCGGACCGTCGTCTCGTCGACCCGCATGGCTCCTCGTCGTTGGCTGTTGAACGACGCTTTGGGACAAAGCGCCCGCACTCTTAGCTCCGGTACGGGACGGGCGCAACTTGGCCGGACGCCGTGCGGCGGTTGGCCGTTACGAGCGCCGCCACTGCGACAGGAAGGGACCGAGGATATCGGAGGCGTCGTCGGTCCATGGCGATAGCCTACCGGCATGGAAATCCTGCGCGCCGTCGAGGGCGCGGAAGGCGTCGAGCGCCGCCTGGTTCTTGGCGAACACGGCGATGGTCGAGGTATTCTGCGCGTAGGTGCCGTCCGCCTTGTCGTCGGAGACGATGAGGCCCTTGAGGTCGGGCAGCAGCGGCAGCGTGGCGCCAAGGACGGAATCGAGGTCGAGGTAGCGGTTGGAGATGTGCAGCACGACGACGCCGTTGTCGGTCAGCTTGCTGGCGTAGAGTTGCAGCGCCTCCGCCGTCATCAAGTGCACCGGCACAGCGTCGGAGGTGAAGGCGTCGACGATGATTAAGTCGAAGCTCTTGTCCGGCTCCTTGGCGAGGGTCAGCCGCGCATCGCCGATGACCGCGTCGAGGTGCGGCTGGCAGTTGGCAAGGAAAGTGAAGTGCTTCGACTTGGCCGCGATGTCGACGACGATCGGATCGATCTCGAAGAAGCGCCACTGCTCTTGCTTGCGCGAATAACAGCTCAGCGAGCCGGCGCCGAGGCCGACGATACCGAAGCGTCCGGGCTCGCCTTCGCCATCGAGGCGCGCCTGCACGATCTTGACGGCGGCCGCCATCGGGGAGCCGGGGTAGTAATAGGTACCGGGCGTCACGTCAGAGACGATGTTGCCGGTGAGGTCGCGCAAGCGTTGCGCGCCGTGCAACGTCGTGCCGTGCGTCAGAACATTGAAGTCGCCGCCGTCGGAAAGGCTGACGCGATAGACGCCGTAGTAGCTGCGCTGCGCCTGGCCGCGCTTGACGCTCGACGGCAGCATGGCGACGACGGCGAACATCATCAGCGCGGCGGTGAGCTTGGCGCGCGCCGTGATTCCAGAACGCGACGGCGGCGATGGCGAAGGCCAGCGCCAGGGCCGGCGTCGTGCCCCAGTCGCCGAACGTGTAGTCGTAGCGGGCGGCGAGCAGCGGCGCCTGCCAGATCAAGAGGAGACCGGCGGCGAAGATGCCGAAGATCCACGAGCAGATCGCGCTTTGGCGAGCCGGGCTGGTCGAACACGCCGGGGCGGCAGGCGAGCGACAGGGCGATAAGCAGCGGATACTCGAACACCTCGGAGAAAATCCGCGGCGCAATGAGGGCCGAAAAGAGCCCGCCGAGCACGCCGCCGAACGACATCCACAAATAGAACTCGGTGAGATAGCGCGCGCGGGGGCGCGTCAGATACAAGGTGCGATGCGCCACGAGCGCGGCGAGGAAGAAGGCGGCGACGCCGGCGCCGGCGGTCAGCACCCATTTGTCGTGCTTGGTCTGCGCCAGCTCCAGAAGAGCGAAGATGACCGCGGCAAGCTGCGCCGGCAGCAGCAGCCACATCGGCAGCGGTAGACGCGACTGGAAGGCGAGCACGAAGGTCGACAGGTAAAGCGCCAGCGGCAGCACCCAGAGGAGCGGCGCCGAGGCGATGTCGGTGGCGATGTGCGTGGTGAACGCCGTGAGCAGCGCCGCCGGTACCAGCGCCAGCCCGCACCAAGCGATACGCTGGCGCCACGTCGGTGCGCTGTCGTCCGATGCATCTGTCGTTTCGGAGATTGCGTCCGGCGCGGTCGCCCGCCGGCGCACAAGTGCAAAGCAGGCGCCGATGGCGACGATCAGCACGACGTAGAGGATGGCCCAATAGTGGCTGAGCGCAGTCGATCCGAACATCGGCTCGAAGACGAACGGATAGCCAAGCAGCGCGATCAAGCTGCCGAGGTTGGAAGACCCGTAGAGGAAATACGGATCCTGCGCGTGCGGATGGCCCGAGCGCGCGAACCAGGCTTGCAGCAGCGGCGCGTTGGCGGCGACGGCGACGAACGGCAGTCCGACGGCAACGGCGAACAGGCCGAGCTGCCACAGGTAGGGATCACCCAACGGCGGCTCGCGCCAGGTGTCCGGCAGCCCGACTGGCAGAACGATGAGCGCCAGCAGCGCCAGCCCGAGATGCACGAAGCCGGTCGAGGCCGGCGGCACATAGCGCGTCAGCAGATGCGCGTAGCCGTAGCCGACGAGCAGCGCGGCTTGGAAGAACAGCAGCGCCACGGCCCACACCGACGAAGAGCCGCCGAGCACCGGCAGCACCATCTTGGCGAACAGCGGCTGGATGGAGAACAGCAGGTAGGCGGAAAGGAACGTCGTCGCCGCGAACAGCGCCAGGATGCCGGCCCCGCCCTGCGAATACTGTGCGAGCCCGCGCGGCGGCACGGCCGTATCCACCTCGCCGCTCGCCGGCGACTTCCGATCCTGCACGCGACGTCACCCTTTTAAGCGAACCTGCAGCACCCCTGCACTGCCGGCTGTCCCACCTGGAGCCAGATGGCCAATCCCAACCGGCGCGGAGTATAAGGAAGCCCGAAGCGGCAACAACGGGCAGGCGCCCTTATGGCAAATTCAATGGGCGAACGGGTGTCCGGCACGACGATCGAGGATGTGGAGGCATTTGCCGCCGGCCTCCCCGAGCGGGCGCCGCTGATCGGCATCGACGCCGGGACGAAGACGTTCGGCCTCGCCCTTTCCGATTTTACCCGCACGATTGCCTCG
The DNA here is from genome assembly GCA_963722495.1 of uncultured Alphaproteobacteria bacterium. Taxonomy (GTDB): domain Bacteria; phylum Pseudomonadota; class Alphaproteobacteria; order Rhizobiales; family Hyphomicrobiaceae; genus Hyphomicrobium_A. The sequence continues at coordinate 40,424 of CAVRND010000013.1, forward strand.
CCGCTGAAGGTCATCCGGCGTACCAAATTCAAGGAAGACGCGGCCGATCTGTTGCGCACGGCCGCCGAGCACAAGATCGGCGGCTTCGTTCTCGGCCTGCCGACCAACCTCGACGGCACGTCAGGGCCGCGCGTGCAGGCTACCCGGGCGTTCGCCCGCAACCTCAACGCGCTCAGCGAGTTGCCGATCCTCTTGTGGGACGAGCGACTTTCGACGGCCGCGGCCGAACGGACGCTGCTCGAGGCGGATGCGAGCCGGCGGCGGCGTGCGCAGGTAATCGATAAGCTTGCCGCCACGATAATCCTGCAGGGTGCGCTCGACCGCATGCGCAGGATAAAGGGGTGAAACGTAGGCGTGGCATTAACTCTCACCCACGCTATTCCCAATTGGCGCTCGACCGTCCCAAGCGTGCCGCAATAGCCTGCGAACCTCTTCAGTGACGCCGTCGCTCAGGGCCCGTCTGCCCGATGGCGAAGTGGAATTGTAGTATGTCGCAGGTGACGAAACTCCTTCGGCAGCGCACTGACCAGCGCCAAGCCGTGGTGTTGCCCCAGCTCTCCGACGAACGCGAGAGCTACGCCGGCCGTTTCGCCTATCCAGCACGGCGCGAAGTGCGCCGCCTGATGCGCTCCTCTCCCCGTCTGGCCGATCTTGCCGTCGTATTTCCCGGCGCGATGTATTCGTTGGCGACGCGGCGCGGCACGCAGGAGGCGCGCGATGCGGCGCTGGCGCTGATCGAAGACGGCGCCGCACTGAAAGCGGTCGCACGCGCACTGGAGCTGCCGCTGTGGCTGCGGCGCCTGCCGCCCGAGGCATTCCAAAAAGTCATTGCACCCGTGCCCTCGAGCGAGAGCTTCACGCGGCGCGTGGCGACGCGTCTTCCCGCTGCCGCCGAGCCACAGCGCGTTGTGGCTCGACAGCATCGCCTTCGGCGCCAGGGCCTGCCACGAGGATTTCGCGTTGTGGCTCGCCGACCAGTCGATCTTCAGCGAGCAGGGCAAGCCGGAGCAGTTGTTCGGCGTGCTCGCCGCGTATGCGTGGCATTCGCGCGCGACGCAGACACGTGCGCATAGTCTCATCGTCGTGCCGTGGCGGCCGGAGATCGCCTTCGACACCGCCCTGTGTGCGGCCAAGAGCTGGCTCAACCGCATGCGCCTGACGCTGCAGCTCGGGCCGGGCGTGCTGACCGATCCGTGGCTTTCGGGCGGGCAGGTGCGTGGGCTGACGTTCGTGCCACTGCTCGACCGCACGGAAATCCTGGCCGAAGCGCGCGCCATGCAGAACTGCGCCGACCAGTACGCCGAGCGCCTCGCCGACGATCGCTGCCGGCTGTTCTCCATCCGCCGCGAGCGCGAGCACGTGGCGACGCTTGGAGGTCGGCCCGCATTCGCGCGAGGCCGGCATGCTGGCCATCACGCAGCTCAAGGGCCGCCACAACATGGCGGCGCCGCTCGACGTCTGGCAGGCGGCCTATGCATGGCTGGCGGCACAAAGCGGGCTGCGGCGGCTGCCGCCGCGCATTCCACCCGAGCGGCGATTGGACGATGACGTCTGGCGGCAGCTGATGGGGCCTTATCGGCGGCGCACGGGCGGCGCACCGTGGCTGGCGGAGAACGCGACGCAGGCCGTCTTCGACGCCTTCAACGGCGAGATGGCCGACCTCGCCCGCCGCGGCGGCGTCTCCTCCTGGCTGTTCACGTAAACGGCAGCGCCAATTCCGTCATCCCGGCGCAGGCCGGGATCCACGCCTTCAGCACGCACTAGTGGCAAAGTTGATGTGTGCGTTGCCACGTCAACACACGACCACGGATGGAGCGACTGCGGAGACTTGCGTGGGTCCCGGCCGTCCATGCGAAGCATGGCTGCGCCATGACGCCGGATGACGTTCAAAACGCCGCAGCCTCGCGAACGACATCTTTAGCGGTTCGGGGAGGCGCGGGCGATGATGGCGCGCACGTCGCAATGCTCGAGTCCCTGGCCGTAGGTCTGGCGCGGATCGCCGGCGATGCGCGTGGCGATGAACGCATCCGCGACGGCCGGCGGCGCATGGGCGCGCAGGATCGTCCCCGCAGCGAGCACGGCCAGCGCCTCGACGAGCGTGCGGCCCCGCGCATCGAGCAGCTTCGGTTCCTGCAGCATGGCTTCGAGCCGGGCGTGCGCGCGGCGCAGCAGCTGATCGTCGCCCGCCCCGATCAACAGCTCGTCCATCACAACCTGCACGGCAGCCGGCTCACGCTGCAGCACGCGCGCCACGTCGAGCGCCATGACGTTGCCCGAGCCCTCCCAGATCGAGTTGACCGGCACCTCGCGGTAGAGCCGCGCCAGCGGCGCCTCCTCGACGTAGCCGTTGCCGCCGAGGCATTCCATCGCTTCGGCCGCCAGCGGCGGCGCCATCTTGCACACCCAGTATTTCGTCACCGGCGTCATCAGACGGCGCCAGGCGGAGGCGCGCGGGTCCTCGGCGCGGTCGAACGCGCGCGCGAGGCGGAAGGCCAAGGCGGATGCGGCTTCGACGTCAACGGCCATATCGGCCAGCACTTGCTGCATCACCGGCTGGTCGACCAGCTTCTTGTCGAACACGCTACGGTGCTCAGCGTGATGGATGGCGTTGGCGAGCGCAAAGCGCATCAGTCCGGCCGAAGCGACGGCGCAATCGAGGCGCGTATAGGTGACCATATCGATGATGGTGGCGACGCCGCGCCCCTCCTCGCCGATCGCGCGCGCGTAGGCGCCATGGAATTCGACCTCGGAGGACGCGTTGGAGCGATTGCCGAGCTTGTCCTTCAGACGCTGCAGGTGCAGCGCGTTGACGCTGCCGTCGGGCAGGAAGCGCGGCATCAGGAAACACGTCAGCCCGCCCGGCGCCTGCGCCAGCACAAGGAACGCGTCCGACATCGGCGCCGAAAGGAACCACTTGTGGCCGGTGATGCGGTATTCGCCGCCCGGCCCGCCGTTCCCAACCGGCTCAGCGGTGGTCGTCGAAGCGCGAACGTCCGTGCCGCCCTGCTTCTCGGTCATGCCCATGCCGATGGTGACGGCCGTCTTGGCGCCCGGGGCAGCGAAGCTGGGGTCGTAGTTGTAGGGCAGCATCCGCGGCAGCCACTCGGCCGCGATTTCCGGCTGCTGCATCAGCACCGGCACCGCGGCGTTGGTCATGGTGATGGGGCAGCAGTGCCCGGCTTCCATCTGCGCCGCCATGTAGAAGGCTGCCGCCCGCGCCACGTGGGCGCCGGGTCGCCGCGGCTCGCCCTTCTTGCCGAGGTGCGCCCAGGTCGAGCTATGCAGCCCCTCGCTGCAGCTGGTGCGCATCAGCGTGTGATAGGCGGGATGGAAGGTGACCGTGTCGCGCCGGCGCCCCTGCCGGTCGTGCGTCGACAGCTTGGGGACATGCTCGTTGGCAAGCCGCCCGCGCTCCAGCGCCTCGGCGCTTCCCGTCACCTGCCCAAAGATGCCGAGGGAGCCTGCCGACGCGCCGCCGCCCTCACGCTCCACCGCGTCAATAAGCGCCACGTCGGACGTGAAAAGATTCACGTCCTCGAACGGAGGCGGCTGGTTGAACACTTCATGGGTTGTGAATTGCGCGGCCATAGGCCTGTTTATCGCCTTTCGCGGCTGCATGGCGCACAAAGCCTTAAGGAATTCCCCAGCTCGTACGCGCAACCGGGAGCTACGTAGTTGCCCGCGGACGGGACTCTCCCTATACAAACGCCTTTAATGACCAATGCAGTTGCCAAAGTCGAGGCGCTCCACTTCGCGCATCGTCATCTCCTCACGGTTGAGGGGCTGAGCGCGTCCGAGATCAATTTTTTGCTCGATCTCGCTGACAAGGCCGCCGACGACAACCGCCAAGCCGGCAAGAGACGTGATCTGCTGCGCGGGCGCACCCTGATCAACCTGTTCTTCGAAGCCTCGACGCGTACGCAGAGCTCGTTCGAAATGGCGGCCAAGCGCCTCGGCGCCGACGTCATGAACATGAACGTCTCGACCTCGTCGGTGCAGAAGGGCGAGACCCTGATCGACACGGCGATGACGCTCAACGCCATGCGCCCGGACATGATCGTGGTCCGCCACCACGCGGCGGGCGCGGTCGAGTTGCTGGCACAAAAGATCGACTGCTCGGTGATCAACGCCGGCGACGGCTCGCACCAGCATCCTACGCAAGCGCTGCTCGACGCCCTTACCATCCGCCGCGCCAAGGGCCGCATCGCCGGGCTCACGGTCGCCATCTGCGGTGACGTGCTGCACAGCCGCGTCGCCCGCTCCAACATCATCGTGCTCAACGCGCTCGGCGCCCGCGTGCGCATCGCCGCCCCGTCGACCCTGCTGCCGGCCGCGCCCGAGCGCCTCGGCGCCGAGGTGTTCACCGACATGTGGAAGGCGGTCGAAGGCGCCGACGTCATCATGATGCTGCGCCTGCAGCGCGAGCGCATGGAGGGCTCCTACGTGCCCTCGACGCGCGAGTACTTCCACTTCTTCGGCCTCGACCAGGAAAAGCTGGCGCGGGCCAAGCCCGACGCTATCGTCATGCACCCCGGTCCCATGAACCGCGGCGTCGAGATCGCCTCCACCGTCGCCGACCATTCCAGCAGCGTCATCCGCGAGCAGGTGGAAATGGGCGTCGCGGTGCGCATGGCGGTGCTCGAAGCGCTCGCCCGCAACCTGCCAAAACGATGAACGCTCAAACCACCACCAGCAAACGTCCCGCACGCGAGGCCAAGACCGGGCCGGCGACGGCTTTCATCAATGCCCGCATCATCGATCCGGCGTCGAACCGCGACGAGCCCGGCGGCCTCGTCGTGCGCGACGGCCTCATCGCCGACGTCGGGCCCCACTTGCGGCGCAATGCGCCCGATGGCGTCACCGTCATCGACTGCAAAGGTCATGTGCTGGCGCCGGGCCTCATCGACGCGCAGGTGTTCACCGGCGAGCCGGGCTTTGAGCATCGCGAAACGCTCAAAACCGCGAGCCATGCGGCGGCCGCCGGCGGCGTCACGACCATGGTCGTCATGCCGGAGACCAACCCGGTCATCGATCAGGTGGCGCTTGTCGACTTCATCCAGCGGCGCGCGCGCGACAACGCCATCGTCCACGTCCACACGATGGCGGCGATGACAAAGGGCCTCAAGGGCGAGGAGATGACTGAGATCGGCCTGCTCAAGCGGGCCGGCGCCATCGCTTTTTCGAACGGCAAGGCTTCCGTCGCCAACACGCGCGTGATGCGCAACATTCTGCTCTACGCTAAAGATTTCGGCGCCCTGATCGTACATCATACCGAGGACCCCTATCTCGCCTCAAGCGGGGCGATGAACTCCGGCGAGGTGGCGGCACGCCTGGGTCTGCCCGGCGTGCCGAAGGCCTCCGAGACCATCATGCTGGAGCGCGACGTGCGGCTCGTCGAGATGACGCGCGGGCGCTACCACGCGGCGACCATCAGCTGCGCCGAAAGCCTCGAGGTGGTCCGCAACGCCAAGGCGCGCAAGCTGCCCGTCACCTGCGGGGTATCGATCAATCACCTGACGCTGAACGAAAACGACATCGGCCCCTACCGCACGTTCTTCAAGATGCGTCCCCCACTGCGCAGCGACGACGACCGCGCGGCGATGATCCGCGGCCTGGCCTCGGGCGACATCGACATCATCGTCTCCAGCCACGACCCGCAGGATGCCGACGACAAGCGGCGCCCGTTCGCCGAGGCAACCGACGGAGCTGTCGGTCTGGAAACGCTGCTGTCGGCCGCACTGCGCCTGCATCACTCCGGCGAGCTGCCGCTACTAACGATCCTGCGGGCGCTGACGATCAATCCCGCCAAGCTACTCGGGCTGCATTCCGGCAAGCTGACCAAGGGCGCCATCGCCGACATCATCCTGTTCGACCCCGGCGAGCCGTGGGTGGTGAACAAGGACTTGCTCCGCTCACGCTCCAAAAACACGCCGTTCGACGAGAGCCGGATGCAGGGCCGCGTGCTGCGCACTCTGGTTGCGGGGGAAACGGTCTACCAGTACCCTGCGGCCGAGCGGAGCTGAGCTCCGCAAGGGGACCGGCGCGCGGCCATGGACGTCTTGTTCAATACTCATACGCTGATCGCGATTGCGGTCGGCTACCTGCTTGGCTCCATCCCCTTCGGCTACCTGCTGACGCGCGCCGCCGGGCTCGGCGATGTACGCAACGTCGGCTCGGGCAACATCGGCGCCACCAACGTCCTGCGCACCGGGCACAAGGGGCTCGCCGCGCTCACCCTGCTGCTCGACGCCCTCAAGGGCACCGCGGCGGTGCTGATCGGGCACTGGATCGGAGCGGCGGGCGGCGTCGCGATCCTCGCCTCGTTGCTGGCCGGCCTTGCCGCCTTCCTCGGCCACGTGTTTCCGGTCTGGCTCGGGTTCCGCGGCGGCAAGGGCGTCGCCACCTACATCGGCGTGCTGCTCGGCGTCGACTGGCGGGCCGCGCTCGCCTTTTGCGGCATCTGGCTGCTGGTGGCGGTGCTGACGCGCTACTCGTCGCTGTCGGCGCTGATCGCGGCGCTGATCACGCCCATCGGGCTGTTCGCCTTTGCCGACCACGCCACGGCGCTTCTCGCGGCGGTCCTGTCGGCGCTGCTGATCTACAAGCACCGCACCAACATCCGCCGTCTCGCGGCCGGAGAGGAGCCGAGGATCGGTGCCAAGGCGTGATCCCGAGCAGCCGAAGACCGGCACGACGCTGACCGACGCGGAGCGCATTGCCGCGCTGCGGCTCATCCGCTCCGAGAACGTCGGGCCGGTCACCTTCCGCGAACTCCTGAAACACTACGGCAGCGCCGAAGCCGCACTTGAGGCAGTGCCGGAGCTGTCGCGCCGTGGCGGCTACCGGCGCGCCATCCAGCTTTGTCCGCGCGAAGAGGCGGAGGCCGAGCTCCGCTGTGCGCAGGATAACGGCGCGCAACTTTTGTTCGTCGGCGAAGCACAGTACCCGGTGCCGCTTGCCGCGCTCGAAGCGCCGCCGCCGCTGCTCTACGTGAAGGGCGACGCGAGCCTGCTGCAACGGCCGACCATCGCCATCGTCGGCGCCCGGCAATGCTCGGCCGCCGGCGCCAAGCTGGCGCGCCTGTTCGCGCATGAGATCGGGCGCGCGGGCTTCGTCATCGCCTCGGGCCTGGCGCGCGGCATCGACGGCCAGGCGCACGAAGCCGCCCTGGATACCGGAACCATTGCGGTGCTGGCCGGCGGGCTCGACAACATCTATCCGCCCGAGCACGAGGAGCTGCAGCGCACGATCGGCGAGCGCGGCTGTCTCGTCAGCGAAATGCCGTTCGGATTTACGCCGCGCGGGCAGGATTTTCCGCGCCGCAACCGCATCGTGTCGGGATTGTCGCTGGGCGTCGTCATTGTCGAGGCGGCGCGCCGCTCGGGCAGCCTCGTAACCGCGCGGCTGGCGGCGGAGCAGGGTCGCGAGGTGTTCGCCATCCCCGGCCATCCGCTCGACCCGCGCGCCGAAGGCACCAACAAGCTGCTGAAATCCGGCGCCACGCTGGTGACGGAGCCCGAGGACGTGCTGTCGGCGCTGACGCCTTTGACGCGTGCCCCGGCACGTCAGCTGCGCGAAGAGCCCGCGCCACCACCGGTCGCACCATCCCCGCCGCTCTCCGAGCACGACCGAGATCGCGTCGTCGCCGCGCTCGGTCCCGCGCCGGTCGATATTGACAGCCTGGCGCGCGGAACCGGCCTCAGCAGCCGCAGCGTGCAGATCGCCCTGATGGAGTTGGCGCTCGCCGGGCGCATCGAACGGCACGGCGGCGGCATGGTCTCGCTCGCGCCCAGCGGCTGATACGCAAGCGCCCTCTCCTCAGCGCCGCTTCTCTTCACTTTGGATGCGGGCTTCTGTCAGGGCCGCAGCCAGGATGGCCGACAGAGTTCGCTGCCCCGACCTGTCAGCCAGGTGTTTCAGCTCAACGATAAGGTCACATAGATAGTTGAGGCTTTGAGCGCTGCCGATGGCCGCTTTGGGCTCGGAACCACCATTCGGGTCATGCGGGCCTGCCATTCGCGCGTGCGCCCCACCAGCTGGACAACCTCAGAGGGTGGTAAATAACATTCACAACCTATGATCGCAATAGCCGATGAACGCGCGCCTTACGGGAGGCCGGTTTGACACCGCCACATTCCTCTCCCATGTTCCCCCGCCGAAACGCACGCCCGGAATATTACCGGACGCCGAGGGCCGACGGCGGCCCTAAGCCCCGTTTGCGGGCCCCCCTGTCGAGCGGCGCCAGCTGAAAGTCCATAGATGAACGTCGTAATCGTTGAATCGGCTGCCAAGGCCAAGACCATCAACAAGTACCTGGGCAGCGGTTACAAGGTGATCGCTTCGTTCGGCCATGTGCGCGATTTGCCGGCCAAGAATGGCTCGGTGGAGCCCGACAAAGACTTCGAGATGCACTGGGACGTCGATCCTAAGTCTCAGAAAATCATGAAGGAAATCGCGGACGCGGTCAAAAAGGCCGACAAGCTCATCCTCGCCACCGACCCTGATCGCGAAGGCGAGGCGATCTCCTGGCACATCCTGCAGATCCTCGAGCAGAAGAAGGCGCTGAAGAAGGACACCCTCGTCGAGCGCGTCGCCTTCAACGCCGTCACCAAGCAGGCCATCCTCACCGCGCTGAGCGAGCCCCGCCAGATCGACGGGCCGCTCGTTTCCGCCTATTTGGCGCGCCGCGCCCTCGACTATCTCGTCGGATTCACCCTGTCGCCGGTGCTGTGGCGTAAGTTGCCGGGCGCCCGCTCGGCGGGCCGCGTGCAGTCCGTCGCGCTGCGCCTCGTTTGCGACCGCGAGGCCGAGATCGAGGCCTTCCGCACCGACGAGTACTGGACCATCGACGCCGTGATGGCGACCGGCAAGGGCGAGGAATTCCCGGCCCGCCTCAACGCCATCGACGGGACGACGCTGAAGAAGCTCGACATCAAGAAGGGCGATGAAGCCAACGCCATCAAGGCCGCCATCGAGAAGGGCGACTTCAAGATCGTCTCCGTCGACAAGAAAGGCGTGAAACGGAACCCCTACGCGCCGTTCGCCACCTCGACGCTACAGATGGACGCCTCACGCAAGCTCGGCTTCTCGGCGAAGCAGACGATGCAGGTCGCCCAGCGTCTCTATGAAGGTGTGGACATCGGCGGCGAAACCGTCGGTCTCATCACCTATATGCGAACCGACGGCGTCACCATCGTGTCGGAGGCGATCAGCGCCATCCGCGGCCTCATTGCGCGCGAGTACTCGCAAAAGTTCGTGGCGCCGTTCATCCGCGAATACAAGACCAAGGCGAAGAATGCCCAGGAGGCGCACGAAGCCATCCGTCCGACCGAGGTCTCACGCAAACCGTCCGACGTTGCCAAGTATCTCGAGAAGGACCAGGCGCGGCTCTATGAGCTGATCTGGAAGCGCGCCGTCGCCAGCCAGATGGCCTCGGCCGAGGTCGAGCAGACGACGGCCGACATCGAAGTGAAGGGCCGCGACGGCAAGACGTACACGCTGCGCGCCACCGGCTCCGTCATCCAGTTCGAGGGCTTCCTCAAGGTCTACGAGGAAGGCCGCGACGACCGCCCGCAATCTGCCAAGGGCAAGGACGATGTCCAGCCCGACGAAGACACGACCCGCCGCCTGCCGGCGCTGTCGCAGGGCGACAAGGTCACCGACCGCTCGATCGAGGCCGAGCAGCATTTCACGCAGCCGCCGCCGCGCTATTCCGAGGCGACGCTGGTCAAGAAGATGGAAGAGCTCGGCATCGGGCGTCCGTCGACCTATGCCTCGACGCTGGCCGTGCTGCAGGAGCGCGATTACGTCCGCGTCGACAAGAAGCGCCTCATCCCCGAGGACAAGGGACGGCTCGTCATCGCCTTCCTCGAAGGCTTCTTCAAGCGCTACGTCGAGTACGATTTCACCGCCGACCTCGAGGAAAAGCTCGACCTCATCTCGGACGGCAAGCTGGCCTGGAAAGATGTGCTGCGCGACTTCTGGAAAGAGTTCACCGGCTCGGTCGACGACATCAAGGATCTGCGCGTCGGCGAGGTGCTCGAAGCGCTGAACGAGATCCTTGGCCCGCACATCTTCCCAGCGCGCGAGGACGGCTCCGATCCGCGCACGTGCCCGTCGTGCAAGGCAGGCCGCCTCAGCCTCAAGATCTCCGGCAAGTACGGCGCCTTCATCGGCTGCGGAAACTATCCCGAGTGCCGCTACACGCGGCAGCTCAGCGATGTCGGCAACGGCGACGGCGAGGCGGTGAGCCCGGATGGCAAGCTGCTCGGCTATGACCCGGAGGGCGGCCTTGCCGTGACGCTGCGCACCGGACGCTTTGGACCCTACGTACAGCTCGGCGAGGGCTCCGAGGACGAGAAGCCGAAGCGGTCGAGCCTGCCGAAGGGCGTCGATGCGGGCTCGGTCGATCTCGAGTACGCGCTGAAGCTGCTGTCGCTGCCGCGCGCGGTCGGACTGCATCCCGAATCCGGCAAGCCGATCACCGCCGGCCTCGGCCGCTACGGGCCATTCATCCTGCATGATGGCATGTACGCCAACGTCGACGGCATCGAGGAAGTGTTCAGCGTCGGCGTCAACCGCGCCGTCGCTCTGCTGGCCGAGAAGGCTGCCGGCAACAAGAGCCGTTTCCAGCGCGCCAAGCCGACGGTCCTCAAGGATCTCGGCGAGCACCCCGACGGCGGCGGCAAGATCGAAGTCCTGTCCGGCCGCTATGGACCGTACGTGAAGCACGGCGACGTCAACGCCACGCTTCCCAACGGCAAGGATCCGGCGGCGATCAGCGTTGCCGAAGCGGTCGAGCTCATCGCCGCGCGTGCCGCAAAGGGCCCGTCGAAAAAGAAGAAGCCTGTGCGCAAAGCCGCCGGCGACGGCAAGGCGGCGGCGAAAGGTGCAAAGTCAGGCAAGGCATCTGGCAAGGCTGCATCGGGCAAGGCGGCGAAGGGACGTTCCGCCAAGCCGAAGCGCGAACCGGCCGACGCGGAGTCTTAAAACCGCTCAATGACCCCACGACGGGCACGCTGACATGTCGCGCAGACCGACGAAGGGCATCAAGAAGGGCGGCCCACCCAAGCGCGAGGGCCTGCCCGGCCGCGACGAGATCCTCGAGTACATCAGGACGTCGCCGACCAAGGTCGGCAAGCGCGAGATCGCGCGCGCGTTCGGCGTGCGCGGCCCGCAGCGCGTCGAGTTCAATCGCCTGCTCGCCAGCATGACCGAGGAAGGCACGCTGTCGGGCGACCGCAAGAGCCTGCACAAGAAGGGCGGACTGCCGCCGGTCGCCGTGCTCGAAGTCGTTGGTCGCGACGACGATGGCGACCTCATAGCCAAGCCCGCCGTGTGGGAGGAAAAGGGCGAACGCCCCGAAGTTCTGATCGCGACGCGCAACGCGCGCGGGCCAGAGGTCGATATCGAGGCGAGCATCGGCATCGGCGACAGCGTGCTGGCGCGCATCAGCGAGATCGAGCGATCCCGAGCGCCGGCTATCGCTTCGAGGCCTTCGCCGATCAAGCGGCTGCCGCGCGAGAAGCGCCGCCTGATCGGCATTTTCCGCGCCCATCGCAACGGCGGCGGCAGCATCGAGCCCGTCGACCGCAAGCAACTGCGCTCGTGGTCGATCGCCAAGGGCGACGAAGGCGCGGCCAAGGACGGCGATCTCGTGCGCTTCGATCTCGCCAAGAAGGGACGCTTTAACGTGCCGCAGGCGCGCGTGCTGGAATCGATCGGCAATCCCGACGACCAGCGGCAGATCAGCCTCATCGCCGTGCACAGCCACGGCATCCCCGACGATTTCCCCGAAAGCGTGATCAAGGAGAGCGAGGCGCTGGAGCCGCCGACGCTGTCGGGCCGCACCGACCTGCGCCATGTGCCGCTCGTCACCATCGATCCGCCCGACGCGCGCGATCACGACGACGCCGTCTACGCCGAGCCCGATACCAGCGGCGGCAACGACGGCGGCTGGGTCGTTCTGGTGGCCATCGCCGACGTGTCGCATTTCGTGCGACCCGACACCAAGCTCGACCGCGAGGCGCAGCTGCGCGGCAACTCGGTCTATTTCCCCGACCGCGTCGTGCCGATGCTGCCCGAGCGCATCTCCAACGATCTGTGCTCGCTGCGCGAGGGCGAGAACCGTGCCTGCCTCGTCGTGCGCATGATCTTCGACAAGGACGGCAACAAGCGCAGCCACGCGTTCATGCGCGCGCTGATGCGCTCCGCCGCCAAGCTTAGCTACCAGGAGGCGCAGGCGGCGATCGACGGCCAGCCTTCCGACAAGGCGGGGCCGCTGCTGGAGCCCGTTCTGAAGCCGTTGTGGGCGGCATACGCCGCGGTGGCGGCCGCGCGCGACAACCGCCAGCCGCTCGATCTCGATTTGCCGGAGCGCAAGATCCTGCTCGATGAGCAGGGCCGCGTCGCCAAGGTCGTGACGCCCGAGCGCCTCGCAGCGCACCGGCTGATCGAAGAGTTCATGATCCAGGCCAACGTCGCCGCGGCGGAGACGCTGGAGCAGAAGAATACGCCGGTCGTCTACCGCATTCACGATCAGCCCTCGAAGGAGAAGCTGTCGAGCTTGCGCGATTTCCTCGACACGCTCGGCATGAAGCTGCCGCAGGCATCGACGCTGAAGCCCGGACACTTCAACGGCATCCTCGCGCGCGCCAAGACGCTGCCCGTCGCCGACCTCATCAACGAGGTGGTGCTGCGCAGCCAGAGCCAGGCCGAGTACAACATCGAGAACATCGGCCACTTCGGCTTGAACCTGCGCCGCTACGCGCACTTTACCTCGCCCATTCGCCGCTATGCCGACCTGCTCGTGCATCGCGCGCTGGTGAAGGCGATGCGCCTCGGCGAGGGCGGGCTCGAGGACAGCGAAATCGGACGCCTGCGCGAGGTCGCGCAACAGATCTCCGATGCGGAACGCCGCGCCATGGCAGCCGAACGCGAAACCGTCGATCGCCTCATCGCCGCGCATCTCTCCGACCGTATCGGCGCGACGTTCACCGGGCGCATTGCCGGCGTGACGCGCTCGGGCCTGTTCGTGAAATTGAAGGACACCGGCGCCGACGGCTTCGTGCCGGTGTCATCGCTGCACAACGATTTCTACAATCACATCGAGGCGCAGCGTGCGCTCGTCGGCAAGCGCACGGGCGAGACATTCATGCTCGGCGACACCGTCGAGGTGCGGCTCGTCGAGGCCATTCCCTCAGCGGGAGCATTGCGTTTCGAGATGCTGAGTGAAGGCAAGAAAGGCCGCGTTACCGGCGCCTCCCATGCGGGCGATGGGCAGCGGGAAAAGCGCAACTGGCGTCGGCGCCGGTAGCGTGCGACGTCGCAGCGGCCACCCCGCCATTGACCCCGCTATGAGCCGTCGCCAAGTGACTGGAAGACGCACCGGCGAGGACCGCCATGACCGACGAGCCGACAGAACCGACCACATTCTCGGAAGCAGAGCCACCGGCACGCAACGTCATGCAGGCGCTGCGCCGCGGCGCCGCCCAAAGGTGCCCGGCCTGCGGCAAGGGCAAGCTGTACGGGAAATATCTGAAGGTCGCCGATAGCTGCCCCGCGTGCGGCGAGGAGCTGCACCATCACCGGGCCGACGACGCGCCGCCTTACTTTACCATCCTGATTGCCGGTCACTTCATCGTCGCGGGCGTGATGATGGTCGAGGACTACTTCCACCCGGAATATTGGCTGCACATCGCCATTTGGTTCCCGCTAACCATAGGCCTTTGCCTGTGGATATTGCCCCGCGTGAAGGGCGCGCTGGTAGGCCTGCAGTGGGCGCTGCGCATGCATGGCTTCGGCGGCCGCGACGACCTCGACCCAGCGCAGCCGGCACCGGAGCCGACGCCCAACGGATAGGCCCGCGGCGGCGACGTTGCTTGACACCAAGGCGTTGCTGGCTATGGTGCGCGCTCTCTGCAGCCAGCAGTAAGTTTTCAGCTCCCCGAACCAGGTTCCCCGCTCATGGCCAAGCCCGTAACGCAGAAGATCAAGCTGCTTTCGACCGCCGGCACGGGGTTCTTTTACGTGACGAAGAAGAACCCGCGCACGAGCACCGAGAAGCTGGTGTTCAAGAAGTACGACCCGGTCGTCAAGAAGCACGTCGAGTTCAAAGAGACCAAGATCAAGTAGGCGCGCGCGGGCCTAGCGCCTGCGCCCCTCGCGAAGCCGCGCAAAAGCGCCGGCACTCGGACGAGCACCACATAGATTTTCGAAGGATGAGGGAATTGGTCGAGTAACTTGACCAGGGCCCGCAACTCCACCCGGCAGCGGGGTAGTTAGTCCGGGAAAACCACGGACCCTGGTCTAGTAACCAGATGGTTTGTCAAAGAGGGCGTTGACTTCCCGCCTGGTGCCGTGGCTGGTCCGATGCAGCTTCAACGAGGAGGCCACTCTAGCCGCTGAGACCGAGCCACGATTTTCCCGCGCTATCAGGAAATGCGGCGGACCTGACAGTGCGGAAAACCTGAAATTTGAATTGTGGGACAAGGCCGCCGCGCGCCCCAACAATTTTGAATTCTATAGACCCCCTCAAGTAAACGGTAATCTGACAGAGGACCTTAGTTAACGCAAGTTATGCTTTGACTGTGTTCAAATCATCACGACAATTCGACCGCGCCATGGCAATGCCAAAATTGCATGTGCCACGCGGTCGCGCGAGAGCGGTCCGCCGGCGCCCCACTCGCAAATCTGAACCACTGATATCGCGAGCTTTTTTTGCGCGCGCGCTCACGCCGCGTTGGCCGCTACGCGATTGCGTCCGCGTCGTTTGGCGGCGAAGAGCGCGCTGTCGGCACGACGAAAAACCGTCTCGGGTGTGTCATCGGCGCGCTCCAGTGTTGCAAGTCCGACGCTGGCGGTGAGATGGATTCCGACGCCCGGTTTGACGGGAAATGCGTCCGATGCAATCGACACGCGCAGGCGCTCGCCGACCTGATAGGCGCGCGCCATCGCCGTATCCGGCATGATGACGAGGAACTCCTCGCCACCGAACCGGCAGGCCAGATCGATGCCGCGCGTGTTGCGCCGGAAGCGGGCCGAGAACTCCTTCAGCACCGCGTCACCCACGTCGTGGCCGTAGGTGTCGTTGACCTGCTTGAAGTGATCGATGTCGGCCAGCAGCACGGACAGGGCGCGGCCGCTCTGACGCGCCTCGTCGACCAGCGTCGCCAGATGCGTTTCCATGTAGCGGCGGTTGTGCAGCCCGGTCAGCGAGTCGATGACCGAGGCCTCGATGCTCTCCTCGAGCCGGTTGCGCAGGTGATCGGAATAGCGCTTGCGCTTGACCTGCGAGCGCACGCGCGCCAGCAGCTCGTTCGGATCGATGGGGCGCATGATGTAGTCGTTGACGCCCATGTCGAGGGCGCGCAGCAGGCGCGCCTCGTTGCCCGGCTCGACCAGCACGATGATCGGCAGGTGCCGCGTGCGATCCGCCGAGCGGGTTTGCGAGCATAGGCGCAGCCCGTCGGCGCCCGCCAGCGTCAGGCTGACGATGAGCACGTCGAATTCCTCGTTCGCCAGTTCTGCCAATGCCGCCTGCGGGGTCGTGGCCAGCACCGGATTGTGCACGGTCGCCAGCCAATCGACGAGGCGCGCGGCGGAGCGGGCATCGTCGTCGACGACGAGGATGCGGCCCTTCTCCTCTGAAAGCGCCTTCAGCAGCGCCGCGTCGTCGCTCATGCCCATCTGCCGCCCGGTGAGGGCGCGCATCAGCATTTCGTCCGTCAAGGTCTTGAGGCGCGCGAGGTTCTTCACGCGCGTGATCGAGCGCGATTTCGTCCACCGGCTTGGTCAGGAAGTCGTCGGCGCCGCCTTGCAGGCCGCGCACTTTGTCGGAGAGCTGGTCGAGGGCCGTGACGAGCACGACCGGAATGTGGTGCGTCTGCGGGTTCGACTTCAGCCGCCGGCAGGCCTCGAAGCCCGTCCATGCCGGGCATCATCACGTCGAGCAGGATGACGTCGACTCGCTCTCGCTCGCAGATGTCGATGGCTTCCTGGCCGCTGCTCGCCGTGAGCACGTCGAAGTACTCGGCCGAGAGCCGTGCCTCGAGCAGCTTCACGTTCGCAACGATATCGTCGACTACGAGTACTCGAGCGGTCATCTTCGCCTATACGCTGTTACAGTCTAGGCGCGCGGTTCGCCGACGAAGCGCTGCACGGTCTCGAGAAAGTTGCCGACGGAGATGGGCTTTGAAATGTAGGCTTCGCAGCCGCCCGAACGGATGCGCTCCTCATCGCCCTTCATCGCAAACGCGGTGATCGCAACGACGGGGATGTGACGCAGATCGTCGTCTTCCTTGATCCACTTCGTGACCTCCAGGCCGGAGATCTCTGGAAGTTGGATGTCCATCAGGATCAACGCCGGGCGATGCCGGCGGGCAAGGTCGAGCGCTTCCAGCCCGCTGCGGGTCTGGATGGTCGCGTAGCCATGCGCAGCGAGGATGTCGTGGAAGAGCTTCATATTGAGCTCATTGTCCTCGACGATCAGCACCGTCTTGCCGCTCACGCGCGGCACCGGCGTGCGCGTTCCGCTGGTGCTGGTCTCCTGGATGTTCATGATGTTGCAGCTCGCACTCCCCGGCCCCTTGTGCACCAATTCTTCGGGCTCGACCGGCCGGGAGTGTGCTGCGCAAGGCGTAACCAACAGTTAATGAATGGCCGACCGGCGCGGTAATTGAACGCGATACGTATAACTTTCGACGTTTAGGTGAATTCGGGGTTGAGGCTAATGCAGAGCGACCGCGCAGAATCGATCGGAGTGTCGGCCCTACTGTTCCTGGCCGGCGATACGGACCGCCTCGTGCGTTTCCTGACGCTGACTGGATTGGGCCCGGCGGAGCTGCGTGCCGACTCCCACTCGCCGCGCATTCTGGCCGCAGTGCTCGATCATCTGTTGCAGGACGAAAGTTTGCTGTTGGTTTTCTGTGCCTCGGATGCGGTGCCACCCGAGGACATCGCGCCGGCACGGCGCGTCCTGGCCGCGATTGCCGGCGAGATGGACGATCCGGAGAACTAGTGTCCCGATTCCGAAGTTCGCCGGAGCTCGCGGCTGGTTTCGGGAGCGAACTTCGGAATCATAAGGGACACTAGAAACATGAACTTGCTAGTGTGATTCAGATCGAGAAATTCGGTCGATCCCTTGCCACTGATGGTGGCGAATTTCTCGATCATCACACTAGCGTTTGACCGGCGCCGGCGGCGCCGTGCCCTCGCACTTCCCTTCCTCGAGGAAGGTCAGCTCCTTGAGCTCGCCACGAATGGCGAAATCGCCGTAGTCGATGTAAAGGCGCGACGACACGCCGTTCTCGTAGAACCGGAACGACAGCTCGTAAGTCGGCAGCGCGTCGAGTCGCGTCGGACCGGGCTCGAAATAGCCGATGGCAATGGGCCAGGACGTGAGACCATTGAGCTTGTCGACGTTGGCGACCTTGGCCGGCATCGCCACGCTGCCTGGATCGGCGCGCGGTCCGATGACCGCGCTCGTTTCGTAGAACTTCTCGCCCCTGTCGGAGCCGTCGTACAGATTGGCTGTGAATTGGCTGTGCCCGGCGCGTGCCGCCTCGACCAGGGCCAGCGAATGCTGGATGGGGAAATAGATGTCGGACGGCAGCTTGACCGTCTTCTTTGCCGGCTTGGTCAGCTTGACCTCGGTGAAGGTCGAGCCGTTGCCGGGCCCCGCGCTGCCCTGCGAAGCTTCCGACAGCTTCTGGTTCTCATACTGGCTGGAGGCGAACCGCAGGCGGTGCGTGGCCAGCTCCTCGAAGCTCGAGGTGCGCAGGTCGTTGACCTGAGCGACGCCTTCCTGATTGGTCATGCGGGTGACAAAGCGCATGTTTTGCGCGTACTCGCCGCAGGTGGTGCCGGTCATTTCATAGACCATGCGCCCGCTCATATCGGCGACACCCGAGCCCGGCGTCGCATGGTCGAAGGTGATGTCGTACACGGCACGATGCGGACGGAACTGAACCGCGCTCCCGCCCACTTGCGCGTGCGAGTTGCTGATAGGCGTGACGAGCGCAGCGGCGCTGATCGCAACTGCAGCAAAGACCTTGGCTAACTGGGACATTCTTCCTCTAGGTCGTTTTGGGCCGCAGCCTAGCCCAGACAGGTTAAGTCCGGATACTGGCCTCGTGGACGCCATTGCCAAGTCGAGGCGCCCCGGTCAAAAAGGCGAGCTTAAAGCCGGCCCGCCGGCCACCGAGACGGAAGGATAGCAGCATGGACGATAAGGTCGAGGCGCGTCTTGCGACGCTTGGTATCACGCTGCCCAGTGCCCCGAATCCGGTCGCCAACTACGTGCCCTCCTGCCTTTCCGGCAACCTGCTGTTTATTTCCGGCCAAATCTCCAAGGCCGCCGATGGCACCATAGTCTCGGGGCGTCTAGGTGGCGGAATGACGGTTGCAGAGGGAAATGCTGCGGCACGCCTTTGCGCACTCAACATCCTGGCCCAGGCGAAGGCAGCGCTCGGCAGCCTCGACCGTGTTGCACAGATCGTGCGGCTGAACGGATTCGTCAACGCCGCCCCTGAGTTCACCGAGCACCCGCAGGTGCTGAACGGGGCCTCTGACCTCATGGTTGAGGTGCTCGGCGACAAAGGGCGCCACACGCGCGTCGCCGTCGGGGTATCGAGCCTGCCGCTCGGCTGTGCCGTCGAGGTTGACGCCGTCCTGCTTGTCGACCGGTGAGGGACGCCATGCGCGATCGCTCGGCATTCCTGAGGCCGATCGCGCACCGCGGGCTGCACGACGCCGCGAAGGGCATCATCGAGAATACCGTCCCCGCCTTCGAGGGCGCGATCGCGTGTGGGTACGGCATAGAATGCGACGTGCGACCTGCCGGCTGCGCGACGCCGATGGTGTTCCACGATCTGACGCTGGAGCGCCTGATCGAGGCGGAAGGGCCGCTCGCCGCGCATGAGGCGGTGGCGCTGAAGCGCCTTACCTATCGCGGCGCCGGCGGACGCATGATCGACCTCGCCGACCTTCTGGATCTGGTGGGCGGGCGCGTCCCGCTGCTGATCGAGATCAAGAGCGAGTGGGAGGCGCCTGACGCTCGCTACTTGCAGGCAATCGCCGACACCGTCGCCGACTGTCGCGGTCCTGTGGCCTTGATGTCCTTCGACCCCGCGGTGATGGCGGGAATCCGCCAGCTGGCGCCGCACATACCCCGTGGCATCGTGTCGGGCCTGTTCGCCGGCGACTGCTGGTGGCGCGGCAAGCTCGGCGCCGAGCGCGCCTACAGCCTAACGCACTTGCTTGAATCTGGGCCGGCGGCTCCCGATTTCTATGCCTACGATGTCAACGCATTGCCAACGCCGGTCACACGCTTCGTGCGCGAGGTGCTCGGGCTGCCGCTGTTCACCTGGACGGTGCGGACCGAGGAGCAGCGCGAGACGGCCGCCCGATGGGCCGATGCACCGATATTCGAGGGATACGAACCCTGAGCCGCGCTTGAGCTAGTGTCCCGATTCCGAAGTTCGCCGGAACTCGCGGCTGGTCTCGGGAGCGAACTTCGAAATCATAAGGGACACTAGAAACATGGACTTGCTAGTGTGATTCAGATCGAGAAATTCGCTCACCCTTGCCGCTGAGTATGGCGAATTTCTCGATCATCACACTAGAGTTGCGCGGTGTTGCAGCCAGAGAGCAAGCGTTCGCCGATGCAGGTGGAAGAGGGTGAGGAGCGGAGGGCCGTCGCCAGCATCGTGGCGCGCATCGCCGATATCGACCCCGAAGCCTGGGACGCGTGCGCCAATCCCGATGCCGCGACGTTCAATCCGTTCATAGCCCATGCGTTCCTCAACGCGCTGGAGGCGTCCGGCAGCGTCGGGGAGCGCCATACCGGTTGGATCCCGCAGCACATCACCGTCGATGACGGCGAGGGCGGCATCGCCGCCTGCGCGCCGTGCTACGTGAAGCTCAACAGCTCCGGCGAGTACGTGTTCGATCACTCCTGGGCAGCGGCCTACGAGCACGCCGGCGGGCGCTATTATCCCAAGCTGCAGATCGCCGTGCCGTTCACGCCCGTGCCGGGGCGTCGCATGCTGGCGCGGCCCGGCCCGGACGAGGCCTACTACACCAATGTGCTCGCCGCCGCCGCCGCGGAGCTGTGCGATCGGCTCGGCGCCTCCTCGGTGCACGCGACGTTCCTCAGCGAGCCGGAATGGAAGGCGCTCGGTGCGCGCGGCTACCTGCTGCGCAACGACCAGCAGTTCCATTGGCGCAACGAAGGCTATGTGGCCTTCGAGGATTTCCTCGGCGGCCTCGCCTCGCGCAAGCGCAAGGCGGTGCGCAAGGAGCGCGAGCAAGCGGTCAGCGGCGACCTCGTCATCGAGCGGATCAGCGGTGCCGACATCAAGGAAAAGCACTGGGACGCGTTCTTCGACTTCTACACCGACACCGGCAGCCGCAAATGGGGGCGGCCGTATCTCAACCGGCGCTTCTTTTCCTTGCTTGGTGCGTCGATGGCCGACCGCTGCCTGCTCATCATGGCCAGGCGCGGGCGCCGCTACGTTGCGGGGGCGCTCAATCTCATCGGCGGCGATTGCCTCTACGGCCGCTACTGGGGCTCGGTCGAGCATCACCCGTACCTGCACTTCGAGGTCTGCTACTATCAGGCCATCGACTACGCCATCGAGCATGGGCTCGCGCGTGTCGAAGCGGGCGCGCAGGGCGAGCACAAGCTGGCGCGCGGCTACATGCCGACGACAACCTACTCGGCGCATTGGATTGCCGATCCGGGGCTGCGGCGCGCCATCGCGCGCTACCTGCAGGAGGAGCGGGCGGCGGTCGCCGAGAACGTCGCCGCGCTGGCCGAGTACGGCCCCTACCGCAAGGGCGAGCGTTCCTGAGCTGCGCGCGCGCAGCTTGACGGCGCAAGTGGCGGACCGTTTAACAAGGCGCTCCGCATGGACGGTGAGCCGGAGGCCTCAATGCCCTACGACGACAACAACGTGTTCGCCAAGATCCTGCGCGGCGATATTCCCTCGAACAAGATCTACGAGGACGACGACGCGCTCGTGTTCATGGATGTCATGCCGCAGGCGCCCGGGCATACGCTCGTCGTGCCCAAGGCGGCATCGCGCAACCTGCTCGATGCCGATCCGGCGGTGCTGGCGAAGCTGGCGCCGATCGTGCAGCGCACGGCGCGCGCGGTGAAGGAGGCGTTCGACGCCGACGGCGTTACCGTCGTGCAGTTCAACGAGCCGGCCAGCGGGCAGACGGTTTTCCACCTGCACTATCACGTCATCCCGCGCCACGAGGGCGTGCCGCTGATGCCGCACAACCGCACCATGGAGAAGCCGGAAGTGCTCGCCGGCCACGCCGACAAGATCCGCAAGGCGCTGAAAGACTGACGCCGGCGAACGAGGATCCTCGGGACGAGCCCGAGGATGACAGTTTCAGCCGGTGCAGGCTTGGAACTTGTCCCACCACACCGGGCTGCCGGTGGCGAGGGCGATGTTGCGCAGGCACGCGCAGTCGCCATAGCCGCACGCCGCTCTATAGGCGCGGGGGCTGTTGTAATAGCGGACGCCGCCCCTGTAGTAGCGCGGGCTAGCGCTGCGGTAGTGCCGCGGCGAGGCATAGCCGTCCCGATGCCAGCCGCCGGCCACGACCGGCGAGACCATAGCTGGGGCGAGGGCTGCTGCGCATGCCGCGATCATGGCGGCGCCTAACGTTGCCGAGCGCTTCATTGAAGCCTCCTGATCTGCTCGCCCATGACTCCCGTGTTGGTAACGCAACGGGGAAAGGCGATGGGTAAAGTTCAGGCCTCAATATCGCGCGATCAGGTAAAAAAGCTGCCATCCAGATACAAAAAAGGCGCCGGACTTGGGGTCCGGCGCCTTTCGTTGCGGTGCTCGTCGAGCGCGCTACTCGTCCTTGCGGCGCGGCACGTTGGGAACGGTGCCCGACGTCTTGGGCGGACGCTCCTTGCGCTCCTTCGGGCTCGGCAGAGCCTTGCGCGGGGCGGCGTCGACCAGAACCGTCTGCGGCTCGTCGTCGTCGTCCTCGTCGTCTTCCGCGGCCTTGGCCTTCGGCCGCTTGTTGGGGTCGGGTCCTAAGTACTCGAACGCCAGCTTGCGATCCTCGCCCTTGCCCGCGACGACGACCTTGACGGTGCCGCCATGCTCGAGCTTGCCGAACAGCAGCTCGTCGGCGAGCGGCTTCTTGATGTACTCCTGGATCACACGGCCGAGCGGACGGGCGCCGAACTTCTCGTCGTAGCCCTTCTCAGCCAGCCAGCGCGTCGCGTCCTCCGACAGCTCGATCAGCACGCCGCGATCGGCGAGCTGCGCCTCGAGCTGGAAGATGAACTTTTCGACGACCTTGGTGATCACCTCGGGCGGCAGGCCGGCGAACGGCACGACCGCGTCGAGACGATTGCGGAACTCCGGCGTGAACATCCGGTTGATCGCGTCCATGTCCTCGCCCGAGCGCTTGGCCGAGCCGAAGCCCATCGCCGGCTTGGCCATATCCGAAGCACCCGCGTTCGTCGTCATGATGAGGATGACGTTGCGGAAGTCGACGGACTTGCCGTTGTGGTCGGTCAGCTTGCCGTGATCCATGACCTGCAGAAGGATGTTGAACAGGTCGGGATGCGCCTTCTCGATCTCGTCCAGCAGCAGCACGCAGTGCGGATGCTGGTCGATGCCGTCGGTCAGCAGGCCGCCCTGGTCGAAGCCGACGTAGCCCGGAGGCGCGCCGATGAGACGGCTCACCGTGTGCTTCTCCATGTACTCAGACATGTCGAAGCGCAGCAGCTCGATGCCCATGAGGTCGGCGAGCTGCTTGGCGACTTCCGTCTTGCCGACGCCGGTCGGGCCGGAGAACAGATAGCAGCCGATCGGCTTCTCCGGCTCGCGCAGGCCGGCGCGCGACAGCTTGATCGCCGAAGCGAGAGCCTCGATCGCCAGATCCTGACCGAACACGACGCGCTTTAAGTCCTTCTGCAGATTGATGAGGACCTCGGCATCGCTCTTGGTCACGGTCTTCGGAGGGATGCGCGCCATCGTTGCGACGGTCGCCTCGATCTCCTTCACCGTGATCTTCTTCTTGCGCTTGCCTTCGGGCACCAGCATCTGCGAGGCGCCCGTCTCGTCGATCACGTCGATCGCCTTGTCGGGCAGCTTGCGGTCGTGGATGTACTTGGCCGACAGCTCCACCGCGGTACGGATGGCCTCGTTGGTGTACTTGAGCTTGTGGAAGCTCTCGAAGTACGGCTTCAAGCCCTTCAGAATGGCGACGGAATCCTCCACCGAGGGCTCCTTTACGTCGATCTTCTGGAAGCGGCGGACGAGCGCGCGATCCTTCTCGAAGTGCTGCCGGTATTCCTTGTAGGTCGTCGAGCCGATGCAGCGCACGCTGCCCGACTGCAACGCAGGCTTCAGGAGGTTCGAGGCGTCCATGGCGCCGCCCGAGGTGGCGCCCGCACCGATGACGGTGTGGATCTCGTCGATGAACAGGATCGAGCCCGGATAGTTCTCGATCTCCTTCATCACTGCCTTCAGCCGCTCCTCGAAGTCGCCGCGATAGCGCGTGCCGGCGAGCAACGCGCCCATGTCGAGCGCGAAGATCGTTGCGTCCTGCAGCACCTCGGGCACTTCGCCCTTGATGATTTTGCGAGCCAGGCCCTCGGCGATCGCCGTCTTGCCGACGCCGGGGTCACCGACGAACAGCGGGTTGTTCTTCTGCCGGCGGCACAGCACCTGGATGGTACGCAGCACCTCGGGCTCGCGGCCGATCAGCGGATCGATCTTGCCGTCGCGCGCCTTGCGGTTGAGGTTGACGCAATAGGTGTTGAGCGCGTCCTGCCCCGGTTTGCGCTCCTCGCCCTCCACGGTCTGATCCTCATCCACTCCACGAACATGGCGCGGCTCCGAAGCACCCGGCCGCTTGGCGATGCCATGGCTGATGTACTGGACCGCATCGAAGCGCGTCATCTCCTGCTCCTGCAGGAAATAGGCGGCATGGCTCTCGCGCTCGGCGAAGATGGCGACGAGCACGTTGGCGCCCGTCACTTCCTCGCGGCCGGATGATTGCACGTGCACCACGGCGCGATGGATGACGCGCTGGAACCCCGTGGTCGGCTGCGCTTCGCTGCTCTCCTTGGAGACAAGGGCGGAGAGATCGTTGTCGAGATAGTTGGTGACGCGCGAGCGCAGCGTCTCGAGGTCTACGGTACAGGCGCGCATGACCGCGGCGGCGTCTCGATCGTCGAGAAGAGCAAGCAACAGGTGTTCGAGCGTCGCATACTCGTGGCTGCGCTCGTTGGCGGCTTCCAGTGCGCGGTGCAGGGCGCTTTCCAGGCTCTTCGAGAACGACGGCAAGGCTGACCTACTCTTTCTCCATAGTGCACTGTAGAGGATGACCGTTCTGTCGTGAAAAATCCATGACCTGCGTTACCTTAGTTTCGGCGACCTCGTAGGGATAAACCCCGCAGATGCCGACCCCCTTATGATGTACATGAAGCATAATGCGCGTCGCCTCATCGCGTCCCTTGGCAAAGTACTTTTCGAGGACGAGCACGACGAATTCCATCGGCGTGTAGTCGTCATTCAACAGAAGAACCTTGTAGAGGCTCGGCTTCTTGGTCTTCGGCCGAGTCTTCGTGGCGATCCCGGTGCGTCCGTCCTCGTTGCCGCCGTCCTTACCGGGCGGCTCGCGCCCTGGCGGCTCACGGCCCGGGGGATCGTTCTTCGCGCCCGTCCACTCCAGAACCGGGCGGCCCAGCGTCAGCGTCTTCAGCATCAGTGCTAACGTCCGTCCATGGGCCGCGCTTTTCGCGCCGGCCCGCTTTCCTACAACTGCGCTCGCGCGCTTTGCGATCCCTCACGATACGCAACGCCGCCCGTGGCTGCAAACCGGCCGGAATGGCGTGCTGAACTTGGCTAACGGCACGGACGTCGACTGGTAAAGCGCCGCTTGAGAAGTCCGGAGGCATATGATGGGGATGCAAGGGGACACAAAAAAGGCCCGGCACGAGCCGGGCCCTTGTTTTCATTGCCGCAGCCGAGGGCCGCTGGCGACGGCTCAGCCGTTCTGAAGCATCTTCTCGACCGGCTTGTAGGCCTCTTTGGCCATCGAAGCGTACATGCCGCCGATCTTCGACATTTGCTGCATGTAGTCGTCGTAAGCGCGCTTGGCGAAGGTCGTCTGAATCTCGACGGCCTGCTCAACCGACTTCGACGACATCAGCTTCTCGAGCGTCGAGCTGCTCTCCTCGAACGAGCGCTTGGTGTAGTCGCTCATTTCGGCGGCAATCGCCTGCCAGTTCTTGTTCCACTCGCCGAAAATCTTCATGGCGCTGTCGACATTGGTCTGACCGAGCTTCTGTATGTCCTCGAAATTCCTGATCATGGTGCCATCCGTGTCCTATGAGACTCACGAAGAAGACGAAACGCTGTGCCCCGGCCCCATTCCAGGACCTCACCCATAGGGCCTATTTTTATAGGCAATGCACAATTTTTCAAGTTATTTTTGCGATGCAATATAAGCCGTCGAGGGGCCCCGGATTAACCCGGACGAAGCATCGGCATGCCTATGGTGGGATCGGACAGGATCATCGCAGCATCGTCGGGCCGGCACCGTGGGGCGCCGTAAAGAGGCCCAAAAACGATGCTTCGTTGAAGCACCGTCCGGCGCCGCGGAGGTCGATCGGGGGATTGGGCTAACCCCTTCCACTTACGTCATTTTCATGCGCGGGGCTGGCTCCGCTCAGCATAGAGACTGTCAGGTGATGTACGGAGTGTTGAAGTCCAGTAGCCCTGCCAGACGGCTGACAGACATGGTTGCCGCGGCAAGCGTCGCGATCGCCGTCATGGCCGCCATCGCGCCCGCTTGCGCCGCCGATCCGACGGCTGCCTCTATGGTCATCGACGCCAATACCGGTGCCGTGCTGCACAATCGAGCAGGCGACGAAAAGGTCTATCCGGCCTCCCTAACCAAGATGATGACCCTCTACATGGCCTTTGAGCTCATCGAGCTTGGACGCCTCGATTACGATTCCAAAATCAAAATGACCCAGGAGGGCGCCGACGCCGCCCCTTCGAAGCTGGACCTTGAGCCGGGCGAAGAGCTGACCGTGCTCAACGCCATCAAGGCGCTCGTTACCAAATCGGCGAACGACGTCGCCATCGCGCTGGCGATGCACATCGGCGGCACGGAGACGAACTTCGCCCGCCTGATGACGCGCAAGGCGCGCGAGATCGGCATGGCGAACACGACCTTCCGCAACGCCTCGGGCCTGCCCGATCCAGAGCAGACGACGACGGCGCGCGACATGATCACCCTTGGGTTGCGTCTGCAGGACGACTTCCCGCGCCAATACCGGCTGTTCTCGACCCGCACTTTCACATACGGCGGCAAGAACTATCGCAACCACAACACCCTGCTTGGCCGCTACGAGGGCACCGACGGCATCAAGACCGGCTACACGCGCGCCTCCGGCTTCAACCTCGTGTCGTCGGTGCGCCGTAACGGCAAGCACGTCGTCGCCGCGGTGTTCGGGGGCGATACGGCGCGCGCCCGCAACGCCAAGATGCAGTCGATCCTCAATGCGGCGCTGGCCAAGGCGTCGACCAACGTCACGCGCAAGCCGGCGCTTGTTGCGCGCGCCCCGCAGCCGGCGCGCGCCGCCAAACCGCCGATCGAAGTTGCCGAAGCACCGCGCGCAGCCGAGCCACCGCCGCCGCGCGCTACTGCACCGGCCGTGCGTGAGCGCGAGACATCGATCGCCGTTGCCAAGGTGCGCGCGGTTCGCATCGGCGAGGACGCTCGTGCGCCTCGTGTTGAGCGCGTCGAGCTCAACCCAAGCCCAGCGCAGCCCGTGTTCGCGGTTGCCGGCGCGGGCGGATCCGTGCCGCCGGCGCGAGATGCCGGCGAGCAGTCGCAAGCATTCCCGCGCTTCGTACCCGAGACGGGCGCGCTGCAGCCGTCAACGCTGCAGGCCCAGGCAGCGCAGCTCGAAGGTGCCAACTATGCACCCGCTCCCACGCCGCGTCCCGTCGCTGCGCTAGCTCCCGAAGCGCCGAGCGCCCCGGCGGCGCACAACCGCGGCGCGCGCGGACCGTTTGAGATTCAGATCGGCGCCTTCGGCAATTCCGCCGAGGCCGAGCGCCGCATGGCCGCCGCCCGTCAGCGCGCCGGCGGCATCCTCGATCCCTACCGCAGCGTCGCCATTCCGGTGCAGAGCGGGTCGAGCAAACTCTACCGGGCCCGCTTCCGCGGCTTCGACGCCAGCGCCGCCAACCACACCTGCACGCGGCTGCGCACGATGCAGATCGACTGCTTCGTCATCAAGACCGAGTAGCCGGACGTCTCACTGTTCCAACGCCGCGAGCGCCACGTCCTTGGCCTCGTTGATCTTGGCGGCGAGATAGGTCGAGCCGCCGCGATCGGGATGCAGCCGCAGCATCAGCTCGCGGTGCGCACGCCGGATGGCATCCTCGTCGGCGCCCGGCTCCAAGCCAAGGATGTCGAGCGCCTCGTCCTCCATCATGCGCCCGTCTGGGCCACGGTTCATGTCCAATTCCCCGCGCGCCATGTCCTCGCGCCAGGTCGGGTGGATGCGATCGAGGTAGGCTTCGACGAGCTGTGCCGACTGGTGATCGGTGTGACGGCAATCCTGCCAGAGAAGGCCGAGGTCGGCGGGGCTCAGGGTCGACAGATCCCGGCCGGCGAACATGCCCCTGAGGACGCGCCCGTGCATCTCGCCTGTGTCATGGTCGAGTTCCATTTCCAGATGGTCGGTCTCGATACGCGAGGTCTGTCCAGGCGAGCGTCGCGCATTGCCGCCGCCGCCGAGCCACGGGGGCATCGTGCGGCCCCAGATCAGCCACGACCCGAACATGCCGAGCGGCAACGCCAGCGGCGCCAGTCCGCGCATGAACATCACGCTGGCGACCAACAGCGCTACCGACCCCGCGCCGATACGCAGCCGCTTGGCGACGTTGGCCGGGTTGGCTTGCGCGAAGCTGCGCAGAGCGAAGAGCCCCAGTGCGAGCGCTGCCATTCCGAGGAGGAGGTAGAACATCAGGCGCCGGCCGCCCCGGGATTGAGCTGCTCGAGCAACTGTCGTGCGCCACCGCCGTCGCGCTTGCCGCTCAGCGCCAGCAACGCCTTGCGCCCGCCCGCCGCATAAACCGCAACCGCCGTGAGCAAATCACGCAGCTGGCGCGCGGACCCGGGATCGAAACGGCAGAAGGCGCCTTTGGTCAGCCGCGCGATCTCGCGAAAGCCGCGCGCCGCGGTTTCGTCGGCGCCTTCCTGGAACGCGAATACCGGCACGCCCAGCAGCCCCAGCTCGCCGGCCCGCGCGCACAGCCGGTCGACGTCCTCCTCCATGCTGTCGCCGACATAGACGAGCGCGTTGACCTTGCGCCGCCGGCTTTCATCGAGCGCGTGACTGAGCACCTTGCCGATCTGCGTCAAGCCGCCCTCGCAGCCGACGCCGCGCATCAACCGCGCCAGCGCGTCGGGATCCGACACCCACTTGGAGGCGCGGCACTCACCAAGGCCGCGAAAGTAGATCAGCTGCACGTCGAGCCCGCCGACCTCCTTGACCGCGGCGAACATCTCGCCCTGCAGCTTCAGCGCCATGTCCCAGGTGGGCGCGCGGCTCATGGTGGCGTCCATGGCAAAGACGAGTCGCCCGCGTGCGCCGGTGGTAGCGGGCACGACGGATTTCATCTTTGCGATGAAGGCGGCAACGTCGCCGTCGGACGAGGCTTCGCGTGCCGGCACGCCGGCAGCGCGCGGAGCCGGCGTCTGGCCTCTCGTGTCGTCTGCGGTGGCGGGAGCCGGCGTGGTGCCGGCAGGCTTGCGCGTGATCATTCTCGAGCCCAGTAGACGAGCCATCCGCCTACAGCATGGCGATCCCTACCCTCGCCTGCAATATGCCGCCGGGCGTCAACGGCCGGTAATCGTCGCGTCGGTGAGCAATTCGAGGTTCCCGCCGGTGGACGTGACGTCGGTCGAGCGCACACGCTCGGTGGCATAGGCGAACAGCGTATTGGGCCCGCCGGCCTTCGGGCCGGTCCCGGACATGCCCTCGCCGCCGAACGGCTGCACGCCGACGACGGCGCCGATCTGGTTGCGGTTGACGTAGATGTTGCCGACGCGCGCATGCTCGGCGACGTAGTCGGCCACCGCCTCGATGCGGCTGTGAAGGCCGAGCGTCAGGCCGTAGCCGGTCGCGTTGATGGCGGCGACGACCTTGTCGAGCGAGCCGCGCTCGTAGCGCACGACGTGCAGGATGGGGCCGAACACTTCGCCGTCGAGGACGCCGAGGCTGTCGATCTCGAATGCGGCGGGCGTCACATAGCTGCCGGCGCGGCAGCTTTCGGGCAGCAGCAGGTCGACGAGCTGGCGCCCCTCGCGCTGCATGCGGATCTTGTGGCCGTCGAGCGCATCCTGCGCTTCCTCGTCGATGACGGGGCCGACGTCGGTCGAATAGTCGAACGGATCGCCGACATCGAGCGCCTGGATGGCGCCGACCAGCATGTCGATGGTCCGGTCGGCGGTTTCCTCCTGCACGAACAGCACGCGCGCCGCGGAGCATCGCTGCCCGGCGCTGTTGAACGCCGAGCGCACGGCATCGCGCACCACCTGCTCCGGCAGCGCGCTGGAATCCGCGATCATGGCGTTGATGCCGCCCGTCTCGGCGATGAACGGCACGATGGCGTTGCGGCGCTCTGCCAGCGCCTTCTGTATCGACCAAGCCGTCTCGTTCGATCCGGTGAACGAGATGCCCTTGACGCGCGTGTCCTTGACCAGCGCTTCGCCAAGCCGTCCGCTGCCCGGCAACAGGTGCAGCGCGTTGGGCGGCACCCCGGCCTCGTGCAGCAGCTTCGTCGCCAGGAAGGCAGTGATCGGCGTCTGTTCGGCCGGCTTGGCGACGACGGCATTGCCGGCCGCCAGCGCGGCGGCGACCTGACCGGTGAAGATGGCGAGCGGGAAGTTCCACGGCGAGATGCAGGCAAAGACGCCGCGGCCGTTGAGCGTCAGCGTGTTGCGCTCGCCGGTCGGACCGGGAAGCGCGACAGGCCCGACGAACAGGCGCCGCGCCTGCGCCGCGTAATAGCGCAGGAAGTCGATCGCCTCGCGTACATCGCCCTGGGCGTCCTCCAGCGTCTTGCCGGCTTCGCGCACGATCACCGCCATCAGGCGTGCCTTGTCGCGCTCAAACAGGTCGGCCGCCGTGGCGAGGATTTGTGCCCGCTTGGCGCCGCCCTGCTTGTTCCAGTCGCGCTCGGCTTTGACCGCGCGCTCGATCGCCGCGTCGGCCTGCGCCAACGTCGTGATGCGCACCGTGCCGATGCGCTCGCGGCGGTCGTGCGGGCAGGTGACGAGGCTGGCGGCATCGCCGCCCGTCGTCGCCGTGCCGCCGATGATGGGTCCCGCCTCGAACACGTCGTCGAGCGCATCGCCCATCTCGGTGAAGAGCTCGACACGCACTGCCGGCTCCGACAGCGCCATGCCGTTGGCGGCATACCGCTCGGGCAAATAGATCTCGCGCGGGCGCACGAAGGCGCGCACGGGCTCGCCGGCCCCGCTGCGCTCGGCCTCGGCGACTTCGACGGGATCGCGAACGATCTCCGAGACCGGTGCCTCGTCGTCGGAGAGCCGGTTGATGAACGAGGTGTTGGCGCCGTTCTCGAGCAGGCGCCGCACCAGATAGGCGAGCAGGTCCTCGTGACCGCCGACCGGCGCATAGATGCGGCACGGGCGCCGGATGAGGCCGTTCGCGCCGACAACCTCATCGTGGAGCGGCTCGCCCATGCCGTGCAGACGCTGGAACTCGAACGTGGCGGGGCCACCGGCAACGTGGGCTGCAGCGATCGCGTAGGCGTTGTGCGTGGCGAACTGCGAATAGAACGCCTTCTGGTCGCTCAGCATCAAGCGTACGCAGGCAAGGAACGACACATCCGTATGCAGCTTGCGCGTGAACACAGGGTAGTCGCTGAGCGCGTGCTCCTGCGCCCATTTGATCTCGCTGTCCCAGTAGGCGCCTTTGACCAGGCGCACGGGAATGCGCTTGCCGCTGCGCTCGGCGAGGCGGCGCAGCCACCGCAGAGTCGGAATGGCGCGCTTGCCGTAGGCCTGCACGGCGATGCCGAGCCCGCTCCAGTTGTCGAGCGCCGGATTGGTGAAGGTGGAGGCGAAGACCTCCAGCGTCGGATCGAGCCGGTCCTGCTCCTCGGCGTCGACGGTGAGCGTCAGGCCACGCGAGCGTGCGGCGCGGGCGAGCGTCAACATGCGCGGGCCGAGCTCGGCGGCGAGGCGCTCCTCCTTGCCGGGCTCGAAGCGCGGATGCAGCGCCGACAGCTTCACCGACAGCCCCGGCCGGCCGTACAGCGCGTCAGAATGCATGGTGCTGAACGGGCCCGCCGCCTGGCCGACGGCGTCGATCGCCGCCAGATAGCGCTCGAAGTAGACATCGGCGTCCTTCTGCGAACGCGCCGCCTCGCCGAGCATGTCGTAGGAAAAGAGGTAGCCTTTCTCCTCGTACTCCTTGAGCACGCGCGATCGCCTCGCGAATGGTGCGGCCGAGCACGAACTGGTCGCCCAGCACCTTCACGGCCTGGCGGACAGCCTGGCGGATGACCGGCTCGCCCGACCTCGCCACGAGGCGCTTCAGGGCATCGAGCGGATTGGCGCCACGCGCATCGCGCAGCTTGACGACTCGTCCCGTCAGCATCAGCGCCCAGGTCGAGGCGTTGACGAACAGGCTGTCGGAGTGGCCGCGGTGCTTTTCCCAATGGCCGCCGGAGATTTTCTCGGCGATCAGCGCATCCGCCGTCTCGGTATCGGGGATCCTCAGCAGCGCCTCGGCGAGGCACATGAGAATGACGCCTTCCTCGCTGGAGAGGCCATACTCGCGCATGAACGCGTCGACGCCGGCATGCTTGCCGCGGTCGGCGCGCGCCGCATGGACGAGCCGGCGCGCCAGCTCGGTCGCGCGGCGGCGCTCGTCCTCGCTGAACACAGCGCGCTCGATCAACCGGTCGAGCAGGCGCTGCTCGTCGATGAGATGGTACGAGGCGATCTCATCGCGCGGCGGAAGCGGCGCAAATTCGACGACCTCGCGAGTGGTCTCCGC
Organism: uncultured Alphaproteobacteria bacterium; assembly: GCA_963722495.1. Taxonomy (GTDB): domain Bacteria; phylum Pseudomonadota; class Alphaproteobacteria; order Rhizobiales; family Hyphomicrobiaceae; genus Hyphomicrobium_A. Next base: position 72,525 of record CAVRND010000013.1, read on the forward strand.
GTTCTTCACTGCGACCATTCTGTCCTCGTGACGCGCGCACGCGGCGCGATTCGATTCACCTTCACCCTAGCAAATCGGAGGCGCAGGTGCCTCACACAGGCTGGGGATGGCGCGCGGGCTTGACGAAGGGCCCACGCCTCGCCAGAGCTTGCCGCCGCAAAGGTTGCGAGGCTTACCAATGTCCACCGAGCTTCAGGTCGTGCGCAGCATCGCCGAATTGCGCGGCGTGGTTACCCATTGGCGCAACAACGGCCTCAAGATCGCCCTCGTTCCCACCATGGGCGCCCTCCACGCCGGGCATCTGGCGCTGGTGCGGCGTGCCGGCGAGCTTGCCGAGCGCACGCTGGTGTCGATCTTCGTCAACCCGAGCCAATTCGCCCCCCACGAGGACCTGGCGCGCTATCCGCGCGATGAGGCCGGCGACCTCGCCAAGCTCGCGAGCGAGAATTGCCACCTCGTGTGGGCGCCGACCACCGCGGAGATGTATCCGGAAGGCTTTGCGACGCGAATCGCGCCCGCCGGCGCCGCGCAGGGGCTGGAGAGCGATTTCCGGCCTCACTTCTTCGGTGGTGTGACGACGGTGTGCGCCAAGCTGTTCGGCGCCGCGACGCCCGATGTCGCCGTGTTCGGCGAGAAGGACTATCAACAGCTGTGCGTCATCCGGCAGATGGTGCGCGACCTCGACATGCCGCTCGAGGTTGCCGGAGTGGAGACGACACGCGAAGCCGACGGCCTCGCCCTGTCATCGCGCAACGTCTACCTGACGGCCGAGGAACGGAAAGTTGCCCCGGCGCTCAATCGCGTGCTGCGTGACGTTGCCGATCAAGGCGAGCGCCGTGATGCGCGGTGCCGGCCCTGGCAAGCATAAGGCCCCGCGCCCGACGCCGCTGGTGCGCGACCCGACCCTGCCGCCGCAGGCGCATCAGCTGCCCGACCTCACGGCGATCTGCGAGGCGGCCGCTACGGATTTACAGTCCGTTGGCTTCACCAAAGTCGACTACATTGCCGTGCGCCACGCCGACACGCTGAAAGTGGTGACGGGAACGGGCGACGCGCCTTTGCGCATCCTCGCTGCCGCATGGCTCGGCGGCACCCGCCTCATTGACAACGTCGCCGCGCCCTAAGCAGGCCTGCGCGTCGCCAGCAGGATACCCGTGGCGATGAGGCCGATGCCGAGCAGGTGATAGAAATGCAGCTGCTCGCCGAGCAGGACGATGGCGAGGATGGTGCCGAAAACCGGCACAAGGTGCACCGATAGGCCCGCGGTGTTGGCGCCGAGAAGTTCCACTGTACGGTTGAAGGCAAGGTAGGCCACGGCCGAGGCAAACACGGCCACGTACCCAACCGCCAGAAACGCATGCCAGCTAATCGGCATTGGGTGTCCACCCCACGTCTCCCCAATGTAAAGCGGTAACAACAGCGCCGCGCCGATGACGAAGGTGGCGAACACAAAGCTCAAGCCATGCACGGCCGGGCGCAGCCGCAGCAGCGCCGTGTAGATCGCATAGCTGACGCCAGCCGCGAGCATCCACAGGTCGCCTGTGTTGAACTCCAGGCTTGTCAGCATTTCGGGCGCGCCGTGCGAGATGAGCGTCAGGGCGCCGGCAAGCGAGATAGCGATGCCCACCCCCTGCCGCTTCGTCACCGCGTCGCGAAACAGAATGAGGCTAGCCAAAACGATGAGCACCGGGACGCTCGTCTGCAGCATGACGATGTTGAGCGCCGTCGTCGACTGCGCCGCCAGATAGAGTCCGGTGTTGAAGGCCGCGATCCCCAGCGCCGACAGGACGAGCATAATGCGCCAGCTGGCGAGCAGCGCCTTGGCATCCCGGCGCACGTGCGGCCATGCGAAAG
>CAVRND010000014.1:0-138300 GCA_963722495.1 uncultured Alphaproteobacteria bacterium
ATGCCGCGGCCCTCGCGCCAGATGCCGCCGCCCGGCAGCGTGACGACGGTTTCGACCGAGCGCTCGAGCCCCGTCAGCCGGCTGATCCAGCGCCGCTGCACGACGTTGCCCTCCGAGACGGCCTCGGCGAACGGCACGAACCAGTCGAACGTTTCGATCGGCCGGCTTTCGTAGGTCTCGTCGACGATGGCGAGGTCATAGCGCTGGTCGGCGTGCAGGCTCAGCTCGAACGGGCAAGCGCTCGGCACCGCCGGCGCGACGATGATCTTCCAGTAGTCGCTGGTTTCGGTTTGATCCAGGCGCGCCGTGTCGGCGATCGACGGCGCCCAATAGCGCAGCGCGGTGATCGTCGCCTGGAGCCGGGAGCGAAAGACGTCGTCGGGCAGCATCGGTGTCGAATGCCGGATGGTTGCTGCCGACTACGATGCCGCAAAGCCGCGACCGTTCAAGCGGAATATCTTTCAGCCGCTCGTCTGTCGTGCAAATGCCTCATCCTTGGCGAGCTGCCGCTGCAACGCTGGGCGTTCCGCGAGACGTTTTGTGTAGGCGACGAACTCGGGCAGCTCCGGCAGCAGCTTGAACTTCATCGTCCAGCGAAGGCTTGCGCCGACCACCACATCGGCGGCGCTGAAGCGTTCGCCGAGCAGATACGGCGAGGCCTTGCCGGTGGCGTCGCGCAGCACCTCGACGACGGTGTCATAGTCGGCCCAGCCGGCCGTCGAGCGCGGCGGCGGCGGCCGGTTCATCGCTTTGTCGAGGATCGCCGGCTCGACGCAACTCGGCACAAAGAAAAGCCACTTGAGGTAGGGGCCGCGCAACTTGTCGGATCACCGCCGGTGCCAGACCGGCTTTCGGGTAGGCATCGGCGAGATAGCAGCAGATGGCGGAGACCTCACTGACGATGGTGTCGCCATCGACGAGCGTCGGCACCTTGCCCATGGGATTGATCGCCAGATATTCGGGCTTGTGCTGGTCGCCGTTCTTGAGGCTCAGCAGCTCGATCTCGTACGGCTCGCCCACCTCCTCGAGCATCCACATCGCCACCGAGGCGCGCGAAGGCGACGCGTAATAGAGCTTCAGCCGCGGCTTTTGTTCCTCGGGCATGGCGGTCTCCTCCGGCAGACGTTTCTTGATTAGACCGGCGAGCGCGTTCTTGTGCAGCACGCTGATGTTGAAGGCCGCGGCGAGCAGCGCCTTGGTGTACTCCTCCTTCGGGTTGGAGAACACCTCGGCGGCGGGCCCTTCCTCGACCACCTTGCCGTTGCGCATCACGATCACGTAGTTGCACAACGCGCGAATGACCTTCAGGTCGTGGCTGATGAACAGGTAGGCGAGGTCGCGCTTCCTCTGCAGCTCGCGCAGCAGGTCGACGATCTGCGCCTGCACCGACATGTCGAGGGCGCTGGTCGGCTCGTCGAGCATGACGAACTTCGGCTGCAGCACCATGGCGCGGGCGATGGCGATGCGCTGGCGCTGGCCGCCGGAGAACTCGTGCGGGTAGCGGTCCTGCGCCGTGGGATCGAGGCCGACCTCCTTGAGCGCTGCGCTGATGCGCACGCGGCGCTGGTCGTAGTCGAGCTCCGGCGCCTGGATCGTCAGGCCTTCGCCGATGATCTGGTTGACCGACATGCGCGGCGACAGCGAGCCGAACGGATCCTGGAAGACGATCTGCATTTCCTTGCGCAGCGGCCGCATCTCGCGGTTGCGTCAGCCCGTCGATGCGCTTGCCGACATAGGCGATCGGCCCTTGCGAGGAGATCAGCCGCAGGATGGCGAGGCCGAGCGTGGTCTTGCCGGAGCCGGATTCGCCGACGACGCCGAGCGTCTGGCCCTTGCGCAGCTTGAGCGACAGCCCGTCCACGGCCTTCACGTAGTCGACCGTGCGGCGCATGGCGCCCTTCTTGATGGGGAACCACACCTTCAGGTCGTCGGTCTCGACGACGACCGGCGCCGCGTCGTTGGCGCCGGGCGGATCGCCCTTCGGCTCGGCCGCCAGCAGCAGCTTGGTGTAGCCGTGCTGCGGCTTGGTGAAGATGTCCTCGGTGGCGCCTTCCTCGACGATCTTGCCGCCCTGCATGATGTAGACGCGCTCGGCCATCTTGCGGACGATGCCGAGGTCGTGGGTGATGAGCAGCAGCGCCATGCCCATCTCGCGCTGCAGCTGCTTCAGCAGCTCGAGGATCTGCGCCTGGATGGTGACGTCGAGCGCCGTCGTCGGCTCGTCGGCGATCAGCAGGTCCGGCTCGTTGGCGAGCGCCATGGCGATCATCACGCGCTGGCGCTGGCCGCCCGAGAGCTGATGCGGAAACGCGTCGAGGCGCTTCTCCGGCTCGCGGATGCCGACCTTGTGCAGCAGCTCCAGCACGCGCGCGCGCACGGCCTTCTCGTCCATGCGCCGGTGCACGCGCAGCACCTCGCCCACCTGCCGCTGGATGGTGTGCAGCGGGTTGAGCGACGTCATCGGCTCCTGGAAGATCATCGAGATGCGGTTGCCGCGCACGGCCTGCAACTGCGCCGGCTTGAGCTTCAGGAGGTCCTTGCCCTCGAACCACACTTCGCCCGACGGATGCGAGGCGGCGGGATAGGGCAGCAGCTGCAGGATCGACAGCGCCGAGACGGTTTTGCCGGAGCCGGACTCGCCGACCAGCGCCACCGTCTCGCCCTTGCCGATGCGGAACGACACGCGATCGGCAGCGATCATCTCGCCGCTGCGCCCGAACGCGACCGACAGGTCCCTGACGTCGAGAAGTGCACGATTTACGCTCGCCATCGCTGCACCTACCGGAACGTCTTGCGGGGGTCGAGCGCGTCGCGCACCGCCTCGCCGATGAAGATCAGCAGCGACAGCATCAGCGCCACGGTGAAGAAGCCGGTGAGGCCGAGCCACGGCGCTTCCAGATGCCGCTTGCCCTGCAACAGCAATTCGCCGAGCGACGGCGATCCGGGCGGCAGGCCGAGGCCGAGGAAGTCGAGCGCCGTCAGCGCCGCGATGCTGCCCGACAGCTGGAACGGCAGGAAGGTCAGCGTCGCCACCATCGCGTTGGGCAGCATGTGCTTCCACATGATCTTGCGGTGCGACAGGCCGAGCGCCCGGGCGGCGGTGATGTACTCGAAGTTGCGCGCGCGCAGGAACTCGGCGCGCACGACGCCGACGAGGTTGACCCACTCGAACAGCAGCAGCGTCGCGAGCAGCGTCCAGAAGCCGGGCACCAGCACCGACGATATGATGATCAGCACGAACAGCGAGGGCACCGAGGACCAGATCTCCAGGAAGCGCTGGAAGATGAGGTCGGTGCGGCCGCCGAAATAGCCCTGCACGGCGCCGGCCGTGACGCCGACGGCGGCCGAGAACATGGCCAGCAGCAAGCCGAACAGCACCGAGATGCGGAAGCCGTAGATGACGCGCGCGACGACGTCGCGCCCTTGATTGTCGAGGCCGAGCCAGTTGGTATTGCCCAAGCGCATTGAAGCGCGCCAGCTGGTCGGGCGGCGCGTCGCACAGGGGTGCGCTCGAAGCCCACGGCGGCGGCGCCGGGTAGCCAAGGCACAGCTTGTCCTGGCCTTTGCGGCCCGGGTAGTCCTTGTTGATGGTGTCGTACGAGTAGCTGATCGGCGGCCAGATGGCCCAGCCGTTGGCCTTGATCTCGTCGAGGATCACCGGATCCTTGTAATCGGTGACGGCGAGGAAGCCGCCGAACTTCGATTCCGGATAGGTGGTGAGCACCGGCGAGAGCAGCTCGCCCTTGTAGCTCATCAACAGCGGGCGATCGTTGGCGATGAACTCGGCAAACAGCGTGACGAGGAACAGCGTCAGGAAGATGCGCAGGCTCCAGTAGCCGCGCCGGTTGGCCTTGAAGTTTGCCAGGCGCCGCTGGTTGATGGGGCTGAGCTTGTCGGGGCTCGGCAACCGGCGCGCCAGCCAGCCCGGCACGCGCTCGCGATGCTCCTCGCGCGGTGGCGGCTGCGACTGCGGCAGCGGCGTTTCGAGCGCGCGCAGATCAGTCAACGGCTAGACCTCCCGGCTCTCGAAGTCGATGCGCGGATCGACGAGGGTGTAGGCGAAGTCGGAGACGATGTTGAGCAACAGGCCCATCAGCGAGAAGATCCACAGCGTGGCGAACACCACCGGGTAGTCGCGCTTCTCGATCGAACTCGAAGGACAGAAGGCCGAGCCCGTCGAGCGAGAAGATGGTCTCGATCAGCATGGCGCCGGCGAAGAAGGCGGAGATGAAGGCGCCCGGGAAGCCGGCGATGATCAGCAGCATGGCGTTGCGGAACACGTGCCCATAGAGCACCTGGTTCTCGTTCAGACCCTTGGCCCGCGCCGTCGTCACGTACTGCTTGCGGATCTCGTCGATGAACGAGTTCTTGGTGAGGAACGTCATGGTCGTGAACGCCGTCAGCGACATGGCGATCAGCGGCAGCGTGAGGTGCCAGAAGTAGTCGACGACCTTGCCGACGAGCGAGAGCTGGTCCCAGTTGTCGGACGTCAGGCCGCGCGATGGGAACCACTGGAAGAACGAGCTGCCGGCGAACAGGATCAGCAGCAGCACGGCGAACAGGAAGCCCGGCACGGCGTAGGCGATGACCAGCACGCTGCTCGTCCAATTGTCGAACGGCTCGCCGTCGTGCACCGCCTTGCGAATGCCGAGCGGGATGGAGATGAGATAGGAAATCAGCATCATCCATAGCCCGAGCGACACGGAGACGGGCAGCTTCTCCTTGATCAGCTCCAGCACCGAGGTGTCGCGGAAGTAGCTCTTGCCGAAGTCGAACGTGAGATAGCTCTTCATCATGATGCAGAAGCGCTCGTAGGCCGGCTTGTCGAAGCCGAACTGCTTCTCGAGGCTCTTGATGAATTCCGGATCGAGGCCCTGCGCGCCGCGATATTTCGACGTGACCGCGTCGGCCGCGCCTTGGCCGAGCTGGGCCTGGCTGTTGTTGCTCGACAGCGCGTCGTTGCCGCCGCCGCCGATGCGCGAGGCGATGGTGGAATCGCGCCCCGTCAGCTGCGCGATGATGCGCTCCACGGGGCCGCCGGGTGCGAACTGAATGATGACGAAGCTGATCAGCATGATGCCGAACAGCGTCGGAATGATCAGCAACAGTCGCTTGAGGAGATAGGCGGCCATCGGGGAATGGGCTCAGTTCTTTTTCAGCTTGGCAGCTTTGTCGGCGTCGTACCACCACGTGTCGATGACGCCTTCGTCGAACTTCGGCTTCACGTCGGGACGCGAGAACTCGTTCCAGAAGGCAACGTTGTGTTCGGCCTTATACCACTGCGGCACCCAATAATACCCGGCGCGCAGCACGCGATCGAGCGCGCGCGCCGCCGTCACCAGCTCGGCGCGTGATTTGGCTTCTACCACCTTGGCGATGAGGGCGTCGACAACCGGGTCCTTGATGCCGGCGAGATTGAAGCTGCCGTCCATGCCTGGCAGCATCGGACCCCCAGTAGCTTTTCAGCTCGACGCCCGGCGTCAAGCCGCAGCGAGTAGCGCTGGATCGACATATCGAAGTCGAACGACTTCATGCGCCGCTCGTACTGCGCCGGGTCGACACGGCGTAGCGAGGCGTTGACGCCGATGCGCTTCAGGTTGTTGACATACGGAATGATGATGCGGTCGAAGCCTTCCTCGAACGACAGGATCTCGACGGTGAGCGGCTTGCCGCCTTCGCCATAGCCGGCGGCGGTGAGCAGGTCGCGCGCACGTTTCAGAAACTGGCGATCGCGTCCGCTGGCGTCGGTCACCGGCGGCGAGACCGGCTCGCCGAAGACTTCCGGCGCCAGCTTGTCCTTGAATGGCTCAAGCAGCGCCAGCTCTTCGGGACTTGGCAGGCCCTTGGCCTTCATGTCGGAGTTCTCGAAGAAGCTCTGCGTGCGCTTGTAGAGCTCGAAGAACAGATTCTTGTTCGACCACTCGAAGTCGAAGGCGAGCCCGAGCGCCTCGCGCACGCGCTTGTCCTTGAACGGCTCGCGGCGCGTGTTGATGAAGAAGCCCTTGCGCACCGGATGGGCGCTGATCGGGCATGATCAGGCGCACCAGCCGGCCTTCCTTGACGGCTGGAATGTCGTAGCCGGTTGCCCAATCGATGGAGGTGAATTCTTCGCGGAAGTCGAACGCGGCGGACTTCAGCCCTTCGAGCTCGAGCGTGCGGTCGCGATAGTACTCGTAGCGCACTTCGTCGAAGTTGAAGCGGCCGCGATTGACGGGCAGATCCTTGGCCCAATAGTCGGGGCGCCGCTTGTAGCTGACGTAGGTGCCGGGTTTGAACGCGCCGATCTCGTAGGGACCGGATCCAAGCGGCTTTTCCAGCGACGACTGGTCGAATGGGTGCTTGGTATAGAAGGCCTTCGAGAGGACCGGCAGCTCGGCGACGACGAGCGGCAGATCGCGAATGAGGTCGCCTTTGAATTCGTAGCGCACGGTCTGCGGATCGATGCGCCTCCGCCTTCACCACATCGCGCAGCGATATCGTGAAGTTCGGGTGGCCCTTCTCCTTCAGCGTATTGAAGGTGAAAACGACGTCGTCCGCAGTGATGGGCGTGCCGTCGGCGAATTTTGCTTCGGGTCGCAGCTTGAAAACGACCGACATCTTGTCGGGCGCTACCTCGCCGCTTTCGGCGACGAGCCCGTAGACGGCATCAGGCTCGTCCTGCGCCCGCGTCATCAGGCTGTCGAACAGGTACTCAAGTCCCTGGGCCGCATCGCCCTTGAGGATGAAGTTGTTGAAGCTGTCGAACGTCTTGACGCCGCCGGTTCCCGTCGAGGAGAAGCGGCCGCCCTTCGGCGCGTCGGGATTGACGTATTCGAAGTTCTTGAAGTCGGCGGGGTACTTCAGCTCACCGAATGCCGAAAGCCCGTGACGCGGCTCGGCTGAGCGCCGGCGCGGCAAGCAGCGCCGCGGCGAGGGCGAGTGTGGCGAGGCGGGTGAAGACCGGGGCGCGGGGTGCGGGTGGCATGGCCTGCGTCCCCACCATCACTGTCCACGGGCGCCGGCGAGCGCCTTCTGCTTGTCGGCGTCGAACCACCAGACCTGCGAAAGTGCCGAGGTCTGCGACGGCAGCGTCGCCGGCCGGCCGAATACATCCCAGTACGCGACGCGCTCGAAGGGATAATGCCACTGCGGCACGACGTAGAAGTTCCACAGCAGCACGCGGTCGAGCGCGCGCGTCGCCGCCAGCAGCTCCTCGCGGTCCTTGGCGAACACGACCTTGTCGATCAGCTTGTCGACCGCGGGGTTCTGGATGCCGGCGGTGTTGCGCGAGCCGTCGCGGCCGGCGGCGGCCGAGCCCCAGAAATCGCGCTGCTCGTTGCCGGGCGATTCCGACTGGGCGAAGTTGTCGACGATGATGTCGTAGTCGTGCGCGTCCTCGCGGCGCTTGTACTGCGCGCTGTCGACGGTGCGCAGGCTGGCCTTGATGCCGAGCTTCTGCAGATCCTGCACGTAGGGCAGCACGATCCGCTCGAACTCGGGCGACGACAGCAGGAACTCGGCGTTGAGCGTCTCGCCCTTGTCGTTGCGCAGCATGTTGGCCTTGGGGGGCGACGACAGACCGACGCTGCGCATGATGGAGCAGAACGTCCCGCAGCTGCCTTCCTCCTCGATGGCGACTTCCTGGATCGTCCAGCCGGCTTCGGCCAGCAGCTTGGACGCCTCGCGCATGTGATTGCGGAAATCGTCCGGCGTGTTGTTGACCGGGTTCTTCCACTCGGTGGTGAACACCTCCGGCGGAATCTCGCTCTTCACCTCGTTGAGCAGCTCCAGCTCGCGACCCTGCGGCAGGCCCTTGTTGGCGAGCTCGGAATTGTCGAAGTAGCTGCCGACGCGGACATAGAGATTGTAGAACAGCTTCTTGTTGGCTTCCTCGAAGTTGAAGGCCAGTGCGAAGGCGCGGCGCACGCGCGGATCCTGCGAACTGCTTGCGGCGCTGGTTGAAGACGAACGCCTGCATCGGCGCCACGCGCTTCACCGGGATCGCCTCTTTCTTGACCCAGCCCTTCTCGATGGCGGGGAAGTTATAGCCCGTCGCCCACTGGCTGGCGGTGCTCTCGATCCAGTAGTCGAGCTTGCCGGACTTGAACTCCTCGAACGCCGGCGTGCGGTCGAGGAAGTAGGTCAGCCTGAACTCGTCGAAGTTGAACTGCCCCTTCATGACCGGCAGATCCTTCGCCCAGTAGTCCTTCACGCGCTCGTAGACGATCGAGCGGCCGGCATCGAAGCTCTTGACGCGATAGGCGCCCGAGCCGACCGGGATCTCCAGCGTCGACTTCATGATGTCGCGCTGCTGGCCGTCGGGGCCGGTGCCTTCCCAGAACTTCTTCGACAGCACGCTGAGCTGCCCGACGATCTGCGGCAGCTCGCGGTTGCCTTTGACGTCGAAGGTGAAGGTCACTTCGTTGTCGCCGGTCTTCTCCGCCTTGACGACGTTCTTGTAGTAGAACGCCGCGCGCGGATGCGCCTTCTTCTGCGCCTCGAACGAGAAGATGACGTCCTCCGGCGTGATCGGCGAGCCGTCCTGGAAGCGCGCTTTCGGATTGAGGCCGAAGGTCACCGACGAATAGTCGGGCGGATAGGAGACCCACTCGGCGATGAGGCCGTACTCGGACGACGGCTCGTCCGGGCTCGAGGCCATCAGCGAATCGTAGACCATGCCGATGCCGCCCGCGGGGTCGCCCTTCACCGTGAACGGGTTGAGGCTGTCGAACGAGCCCTCGGCGAAGCCGCGGATGACGCCGCCCTTCGGCGCGTCGGGATTGACCCAATCGAAATGCGTGAAGCCGGCCGGGTATTTCGGCTCGCCGATCAGCGACAGGGCGTGGTGGCGCTTGTTGGCGTCGCGGGCGTTGCTCGCTGGCGGAGGCGGCGTCTGATCGGCGGTGAGAGCGGGGCAGCCGGGCTTCGGCAGCGGCGGGCGGAGGGGTCGGCTCCTGCGCTACGGCCGGCAGAGCGGCAGAGAAGCAAAGCAGCAGGGCGAGAAGAGCGGAGGGGACGTCGAGACGCGGAAGCACCAGGCGTTTTCCCTTATCTGTCACGGACCGGAGGAGGCGGGCAGCGCGGGCTCGGCCGGAGAGACCGCATGGCTTCGCGCGCGCCGTGTGAGACCTACAAGACATGCAACGCCGCGAGCGTCGCAAAATCCGCGCCGCGGGGCGAGTTAACTTGCTGTCATTTTGGCGGGCGAAGCAGCACCGCCGGGCCCTATTTCAGGGTGCTGAGGTAGGCCAGCAGGTCGCCGAGATCGCCGGGGTCGGCGATTCCAGGGAAAAGCATTTTAGTGCCGGGAACGAAGGTCTTAGGGCTATGGATGAAGGAGGCGAGGTCCTCCAGCGTCCAGTTGCCGCCCTTGGCCTTCATGGCGTCGGAGTAACCAAAGCCTTCGTGGCTCGCCTTGGGGCGGCCGACGACGCCGGCGAGGTTGGGGCCCACCTTGTTGGGGCCGCCGTGCTCACCGGAATGACACGCCGTGCATTTCTTGAAGATGGCCGCGCCGGCTTGGGCATTGCCGGATGCGGCGGCCTGCGCCACGGCGGCGGGGTCGAATGCGGCCGCTGCGGGCGCCGCGGCGCCGCCTGCCGCGGGCGCTGCGCCACGCGGCGTGAGCCGCTTCCGGCGCCGGCAGGACATAGCCGGGCTTTTCCGGCGCCTTGTCGTGCTCGGCGATTTCGAGCGCCACGCGGAAGCCGACGATGACCAGAAGCGCACACAGAAACGCGCCGGCGATCTTCGACAGCTCGAAGGAATCCAATCGCATCGAAAGCTCCGCAGCCTCTGGTCCGGCCCGCCGCCGAACGTTTGGGCGACTATAGAAACTCCGCATCGGCTTGCAACCGAGCCGGGCTCCGTTCTATGTGCACGCGCCCGGGACCAATTGCCTCGGTTCTTAGCCCGAATAGGTGCCGATAAGTGCCCAATACCCTCATCGTCATCCCCGCGCGCATGCAGGCGACGCGCCTGCCCGGCAAGCCGATGGTCGACATCGGCGGGGCGCCGATGATCGTTCAGGTGTGGCGCCGCGCCGTGGCGGCCAACGCCGGGCGCGTCGTCGTAGCGACCGATGCGGCCGAAGTGGTGGCGGCCATCGAGGCGGCCGGCGGCGAAGCGGTGATGACGCGGGCCGATCATGCCTCGGGCTCCGATCGCATCTTCGAGGCCGTCACCCGCGTCGACCCGGACGCGCGCGCCGACATCGTCATCAACCTGCAGGGCGACCTGCCGACGCTGGAGCCGCATCTCGTTGCCGCCTGCGCCGCGCCGCTGAGCGAAGCCGGGGACCGATATCGCGACGCTCGCCGCCGAGATCACCGAAGCGGAGGAGCGCACCAACCCCAACGTGGTGAAGGTCGTCGGCTCGCCGCTGCGCTACGCCCGGCCGCCTGCGCGCCCTCTACTTCACGCGCGCCACCGCCCCCTACGGCGAGGGTCCGCTCTACCACCACATCGGCATCTACGCTTACCGGCGCGCGGCGCTGCAGCGCTTCGTGTCGCTGCAACCTTCGCCGCTCGAATTGCGCGAAAAGCTGGAGCAATTGCGCGCCTTGGAAGCCGGCATGCGCATCGACGTGACCGTCGTCGATACCGTTCCGCTCGGCGTCGACACGCCCGCCGACCTCGAGCGCGCCCGCCGTCTCCTGGGGGCGCGCTAGCGCTCTATTTGCTGAAGCCTTCGAGGCGCTGCTTCGCCGTCTCGTCGTACGGGTCGATTTTCAGCGCGCTCCGGTAATCGGCTGCGGCGCGCGCCTTATCCCCTTCGGCCTCGTAGATGCGGCCGCGGCGCACGTAAGCGGCGGCCGTCCCGGGATCCTGCTCGATCGCCTTGGTGAGATCGGCGATGCCTCCGTCGGCATCCCCGGCGTCGGCGCGCGCCACACCGCGCAAGTACATGAACGACGGGTCGCTCGGATCGATGCGCATGGCTTCGTCGAAGTCGGCAACGCAATTCTTGATGTCGCCCTTTTGGCAATTGGCTTCGCCGCGCTGCGCGTAGGCGATCGGCATCGCCGGGATCGATGGCGATGGCTTGCGTGCAGTCGGCGATCGCCAGATCGCTTTCGTTGCGTTGCGTGTGAACCAGACACCGGTTCGTGTAGGCGGTGGCGAGCTTGTCCTTGCTCAGTTTGCCGCCTCGATCAGCGCCGTGCAGCCCGCGAGCGCTTCCTCATGTGTCTTCTCCTGGTCGGCGAAGCACCAATCCTCGTTCTCGCCCGCTCGTAGCGCCGGTCGCCGGCCATCAAGGTCGCGGCGACCAGCAGCGCGCAGAAGCGCGCCAGCCCAAAGGTTCTGGTCACCATCGGTTTCCCTCGCAGTAAGTCGGCAATCGCTCAAGGCCGGACGATATCACCTTGCCGGGGAGCTGCCGACGTTTCGACCTGCGCTGGTTAGGGAGGCCTTAGGCGAGCGGGGCGTGACGGCTTGCGGCCGTGCCCTCGGTAAGGGCATAGAACGGCCTCCAACAATTCAGCCTCCACCTGCGGCAACGAACTCCGGCCACATGACTGCAACCGAGCAAGTCGGCCGCCGAGCGCATCGTCTATCAGGGCGAGCCGGGCGCCAATTCGCACCTCGCCTGCCGCGAGGCGTTCCCCGACATGGAAGCGGTCGCCTGCGCCGACGTTCGAGGACGCGTTGCAGGCGGTGAAGGCGGGCGAAGCGCGGCTCGCCATGATCCCGATCGAGAACTCGGTCGCCGGCCGCGTCGCCGACATCCATCACCTGCTGCCCGACGCCGACCTCTACATCGTCGGCGAGCACTTCCTGCGCGTGCGCCACCAGCTGATGGCGACGCCCGGCGCGTACGCTGAAAACCATCAAGCGCGTCCTCAGCCACACGCAGGCGCTCGGCCAGTGCCGCCGCAAGCTGATCGAGCTCGGCCTCAAGCCGGTGCCCGAGGCCGACACCGCCGGCTCGGCGCGCATGGTGGCCGAAGCCAAGGATCCGACGCTCGCCGCCATCGCCTCCTCGCTCGCCGCCGAGATCTACGGCCTCGAGATCGTCATGGGCGATGTCGAGGACGAGGTGCACAACACGACGCGCTTCGTCGTGCTCTCGGCCGAGGCCGACGACGCCGAGCCCGGCGAGAGCCCCGTCATCACCACCTTCATCTTCCGCGTGCGCAACGTGCCGGCCGCGCTCTACAAGGCGCTGGGCGGCTTTGCCACCAACGGCGTCAACATGACGAAGCTGGAGAGCTACCAGCTCGAGGGCACGTTCAACGCGACGATGTTCTTCGCCGACATCGAGGGACACCCGACCGACCGCATGGTGCGCCTGGCGCTCGAGGAGCTGTCGTTCTTCTCCAGCGAGAAGAAGGTGCTCGGCACCTATCGCGGCCAGCCCCTATCGGGCGGAGGCGGCGCGTCTTGCCGCCGAAGGCAAGATCCCCGTGCGGCGTCGCAGCTAAGCGAGGTCCACATGAAGCTCGTTGGAAAGGTCGCGATCGTCACCGGCGCCGCCTCCGGGTTCGGGCGCGCCATCGCCGAGCGGTTTCTGCTCGAAGGCGCGCAGGTCGTCGCCGCCGACATCAACGGCCAGGGCGTGCGCGAGCTGGCCGCCGGCTACGGCGACAAGATGCATCCCGTGCAGGGCGACGTCTCGCAGAAGGTCGACGTCGACGCCATGGTGCGGGCGGCGACCGAAGCGTTCGGCGGCATCGATATCGTCGTCAACAACGCCGGCGTCACGCATCGCAACCAGCCGCTGCTCGAGGTCGGCGAGGCCGAGTTCGACCGCATCTACGCGGTGAACGTCAAGTCGATCTATCTGTCGACCATCGCGGCGGTGCCGAAGATGGAAAAGCGCGGCGGCGGCATCATCATCAACATCGCCTCGACCGCCGGCGTCCGCCCGCGCCCCGGCCTCACCTGGTACAACGGGTCGAAGGGCGCCGTGATCACGCTGACCAAGTCGATGGCGGTGGAGCTGGCGCCGAAGAACATCCGCGTCAACGCCATCAATCCGGTGATGGGCGAGACCGGCATGCTGGAGCGGTTCATGGGCGCGCCCGACACGCCGGAGAACCGCGCCAAGTTCCTCGCCGGCATTCCGCTCGGCCGGCTGTCGCGCCCGCACGACATCGCCAACGCGGCGATGTTCCTCGCCGACCCGGCGTCGGCATTCATCACCGGCGTCGCCCTCGAGGTCGACGGCGGCCGCTGCGTCTAGCGCGTCGTGCCGGTGCCGTCGGCGGCGATGACGGCTGCTGCGCCGTCGGTTGCGCAGCCGGCGCGGGTGTTGCCGGCGCAGCGGCTGATCGCGCCTGGTGCGCTTGAGGCCGTCCTTGACCGCTTCCTTGGCTTCGGCCATCGGGCCCTCCGGCAGCGTCTCCCAGTACGTTTTGCCCGGGATGCCCTTATAGGACATCACCTTGAACACCTTGCCCTCGGGGTCGCGCTTGGTCGGGTCGCCCGCCGGCTTGCCGGTGATCACCGTCTGGATGTCGTTGAGGATCACCTTGTCGTCGACGTAGTCGGCGTGCGTGTACTTGAAGAACTTCCAGTAGTCGTACTCGGGCGGCGTCTTGTCGATGACGTAGACGTTGTTCGCATTGACGTACAGCGGCTCGCCCCACGGCGTGTGGCCGCCGGCGCGATCGTTGAGGCCGCGCAGGAACGACGACAGCCACAGCACCCAGTCGCCGCCGGACGTGTAGATCGTCACGCGCTGGGCGAGCTTCGCCCAAGTGAGGATCTTGGTGTTGAACACCGCGGCCGAGACGTCCGGCGCCGCGAAGACGACCTGCCCGAGATGCAGGGAGCCTTCCTCCTGACGCCGCCCGTCGAGGATGCTGCGGATGGAGCCCATCACGCGCATCAGCTGCTGCGAGCCCATGGAGTGGGCGACGATGTCGAGCGTGTGGATGTTGTTGTCGCGCAGGATGGCGGCGAGGAACGCCTGCAAGGAACCTTCCGCCTCCTCGGCGTTATCGACATCCTGCAGGTAGCGCAGCGACTGCGCTGACGCTCGGCCAGCTGAACATGTAGACGCGGCCCTTGTAGTCGGCGCCGCCGGCGATGCGCGCCACCGCCTGCGTGGCCTCGACGAACGAGTTGTTATAGCCGTGGATGACGAGCAGGGCGTGCGTGGCGTCCTCGGCCGCCGCCGTGTCGACGATGCGCACATAGTTCTCGGTGCTGCGGTCGATCGGATCGCTGATGAGCTTGATGCGCGAGTTGGCGGCGCGCGCGCCGCCCGCCAGGCTCCGCGATAGCGTGTTTTCGCTGCGCTCGCGTGTCATGCGGGGGTTCACCAGCACGCAGCCGAAGGTGATCTTGTCGCTCGCCGCTGTTGCCGAACATGGTGCGTCATGTCGCCATCCTTGTTGGCGATGGCGCGCGTCGTCGCGAACACGATGCGCACGCCGCCGCGCCGCGCGCGCCGCCGCGAGCCGAACACGCAGTTCTTGGTGGTCAGCTCGCGCCAGCCGTTCTGGTCGTAGAAGTCGGAGGCGACGATGTTGAACACGGCGCGGGCAATCAGCGACCAGGCGACCTCGCGTCTCGCTCGGCGCGGTGCGCGCCGGCGGCTCCGGCGGTGTAAGAGCTTGGCGATCTGCTTCTTGATCTTTTCGAGCCGCGCGGCCGGCAGGATCTCCGGCGGCGGCACGAAGCCCTCCGGCGGCTTCATGTCGAAGCGAATGTAGATGCCGCGCTGCCCGCCCTGATACTCGAAGGTCATGTTGTGGAAGTAGTAGCGCGAGCCCCAGCGGTTGCCGGCGCCCTCGGCGATGACCTCCGAGCCGGAGTTGTGGACATAGGTGAGCGTGCAGCGCGTTGTAGGACATGTAGCCGCGCGAGAACGAGTTGGTGGAGGATTCGCGGCCCGACACGCGGAACACGTCGATGCCGACGCGGCTGACCTGCGGGTTCTCGTACTCCTGCCAGCTCTCGGTCGACGGCTTGGCTTCGGGCGGCAGCAGGCCGGCCGGAAAGGTCATCCTCAGCTGGTTGACCGGATTGATCGACCTGCTTGAAGCCGATGAAGGCGTAGACCGCATCGTTGTTGTGCTTGAGCGCGTCGCACTCGGCTTCGGTCAGGATGTCCTGGTCGGTGCCGGGAAGATCGTTGGCGGCACGGAAGTCGAGCACGGCGGCGCGCAGCATGCGCTCGTTGGCGCGGCCGATCTCGGCGGCGAGGACGCCGGAAAGGATGAGCTGGCGTTGCACTTCCTTGTCGCGCAACTGGATGTCGAGGTCGTCGCCGGCGGGGCAAGCCGCATGCGCGGCATGGGCGCCAGGCAAAAAGCCGCGCAGACGAAACAGAACAGCGCCGCAATATGCCTCATGTGCAATCGTTCCCCCGAAAGAATGCGCGGCGAGCCTATGGGCCGGCTGCGCGCTCTGTCAAATATGCAATGTTGCGCGCGACATCCGCCCGCCCGGACCCTTTGTGCGCCGAGTTCGTACAGCGGAAAAATGACAGGGAGTGGAAGGTGTTTGCGCCCGGGTCCGGGAAGGGTTGTAACGCGCGGGCTCACCCCCCATAATCGGGCCGGGAGGTTGGCGATGGACGCATCCCTCGCCAACCGGGTCAGGTCCGGAAGGAAGCAGCCCTAACGATCAGGACGCGGGTCGTTCGTCAGCCTCCTCTTTATCTCGCTCACGGGCGCTGTTCCGCATCGCCGCTTGCGCGATGCGGCGCCCTCCGCGGGGCGCGATGCTCGCTGGTCGCGGCGAGCGGAGCTCGGCGCCGGGCCAAGCTTGTCCCAGGCCCTGCGGGCCGAAGCGCAGCGGGTTCAAGCATGGCGAAAAAGAAATCCGACAGCGAGAAACCGGCCGGCGCCGAAGGCGACGCGCCGAAGCCGTACGTCGTGCTGGCGCGCAAGTACCGGCCGCAGAGCTTCGACGACCTCATCGGCCAGGAGGCCATGGTCAAGACGCTGCGCAACGCGTTCGCGTCGGGGCGCATCGCGCAGGCCTACATGCTCACCGGCGTGCGCGGCGTCGGCAAGACGACGACGGCGCGCATCATCGCCCGCGCGCTTAACTACGAGACCGATACCGTCAAGTCGCCGACGTTCGACATGCCGGTGCTCGGCCGCCACTGCGCCGAGATCATGGAGAGCCGCCATCTCGACGTCATGGAGTTGGATGCCGCCTCCAATACCGGCGTCGACAACGTACGCGAAATGATCGAGTATCGCTCAGCACGCTCCCTCGATAGCCCGCACGCAAGGTGTTCATCATCGACGAAGTCCACATGCTGTCGAAGGGCGCCTTCAACGCGCTCCTGAAGACGCTCGAAGAGCCGCCCGAGCACGTCAAGTTCATCTTCGCCACGACCGAGATCCGCAAGGTGCCGGTGACCGTGCTGTCGCGCACGCAGCGCTTCGATCTGCGCCGCGTCGACGTGCCGGAGCTGTCGGCGCATTTTGCCAAGATCGTCGCCAGCGAGGGCGCCACCGCCGACGACGACGCGCTGGCGCTGATCGCCCGCTCCGCCGAAGGCTCCGTGCGCGACGGCCTGTCGTTGCTCGATCAGGCGATCGCCATGGGCGAGGGCGCGGTGCGCGCCGAGACGGTGCGCTCGATGCTCGGCCTCGCCGACCGCGGGCGCGATTTTCGATCTGCATCGAGCACGTGTTCCGCGGCGACGCCAAGGCCGCGCTCCGGCTCCATGGACGATCTGCATCGCGATGGCGCCGAGCCGGTGCAGTTGCTGGCCGACCTCGCCGAAGCCGTCCACGCGGCGGCGCGCGTCAAGGCCGTCGGCGCCGAAGTCGGCAGCGAAGGCCTCAGCGCCGAGGAGCGACGCCGCGTCGCGACCATCGCCGGAAAGCTGTCGACGCCGCTGCTGTCGCGCGCCTGGCAGATGCTGCTCAAGGGCGGCGAGGAGGCGGTGAAGGCGCCAACCCGCGCGCCGCCGCCGAGATGGTGCTGATCCGCCTCGCCTACACCGCCGACTTGCCGGCCCCGGACGAGGTCATCCGCCTGCTGGGCGGCGAAGGCGCGCTGGCACGCAGCGGCAAGCCCGGCCCCGGCCGACGAGCGGCGGCACCCGCGATGCGCCGCTCAACAAGCATTCGCCGGCGCAGCCGGATCAAGCCGCGCCGGCGCAGCCGGAACGTGCCCATGCGCCGGTCGCCGCCGCATCCGACGCCGACGGTGCGCCGCCGGTCGATGATGAGGATCCGGGATATGACGCGGACTACGCGGCCTCGTTCGGCGACGTACTGCCGACGACGATGCTCCCGCACCCGGGATGCTGGCGCGATCCGCGCTCCTTCGAGGAGGTCATCGCGCTGGCCGGCGAGCGGCGCGACATGATGCTGAAGCTGCAGCTCGAAGACCGCGTCAGCCTCGTAAAATTCGACTATACCGCCGGCTCCATCGATCTGTTCCTGTTGCCGGGCGCGCCGCCGCAGCTCGCCAACGAGCTGCGCGAGAAGCTCAACGCCTGGACGCAGCGCAAGTGGGTCGTCGTGCTGTCGAAGGCGGCGGGCGATCGTCCGCGCGGCGAGGTGCGGCGCGAGCGCGAGGCCGCCGAGCTCGAAGCGCTCAAGGCGCATCCGGCCGTGAAGGCGATCCTCGAGCAATTTCCTGACGCAAAGATCGCCGAAGTTCGCGAGCTGATCGCGCCGCCGCGCGACGAGACCGGCACCGGCTGAATTGCACCGGCTGACACGACACTGGAGACCTGACCGCATGAAGGACCTGATGGGCATGATGAAGCAGGTGGGCGAGATGCAGGCCCGCGTGCAGCAGATGCAGGACGAGCTGGCCGCCATGGAGATCGACGGCCAGTCCGGCGGCGGCCTCGTTAAGGTCACGCTCACCGGCAAGGGCGACATGAAGAAGGTTCGCATCGATCCGAGCCTCGATGAAAGCCGGACGAGGCGGAGATCCTGGAGGATCTGATCGTCGCCGCCATGGCCGACGCCAAGAGCAAGCTGGACGCGAAGCTGCAGGCGAAGATGCAGGAAGTGACCGGCGGGCTGCCGCTGCCGCCCGGTCTGAAGCTGTTCTAGGTGGCGCCGCACATGGCTCTGAAGATCATCTCGCCAGCGTT
Organism: uncultured Alphaproteobacteria bacterium; assembly: GCA_963722495.1. Taxonomy (GTDB): domain Bacteria; phylum Pseudomonadota; class Alphaproteobacteria; order Rhizobiales; family Hyphomicrobiaceae; genus Hyphomicrobium_A. Next base: position 18,008 of record CAVRND010000014.1, read on the forward strand.
CGCCGACGGCGGCGAGATTCCGAAGAAATACACCTGCGAGGGCGAGGATCGTGTCGCCGCCGCTGGCGTTCTCCGGCGTGCCGGAGGGCACGGCGAGCCTGGTACTGATCGTCGACGATCCCGACGCGCCGGACCTGCCGGCGCCGAAGATGACCTACGTGCATTGGGTGCTGTTCGACCTGCCGCCCGACACGACCGAGATCATCGAGGGCATGGTGGCGTTGCCGAACGCCACCAAGAGCGGCCTCAACGACTGGAAGCGCACCGGCTACGGCGGCCCGTGCCCGCCCATCGGCCGGCACCGCTATTTCTTCAAGCTGTACGCGCTCGATGCCCGGCTCGAAGGACTGTCGGCGGCGACCAAGGCGGACGTCGTCGCGGCGATGCAGGGCCACGTGCTCGCCGAGGCGCAGATCGTCGGCACCTATCAGAAGGCCGGCTAGGCCACAATGCGATGCGCATCGGCTGCCGCTGCTCTGCTGCTCGCGATCGCTTCGGCGCACGCCAAGGAACCGCCGCGCGGATTCGTCGATGCCAAGACGCTGATCCCCGATCTCGTCGTCGAGATGCGCTACGCCACGGCGCGCAACTTCATCGGCCGGCCCATCCCCGGCTACAAGGCCCCGCGCTGCTTCCTCACGCTTCCCGCCGCCAAGGCGCTGCAATGCGCCGCGGACGGCCTGCGCGAGAAGGGCTACGCGCTGAAGGTCTACGACTGCTACCGCCCACAGCGGGCGGTCAATGCATTTGTCGCCTGGGGCCGTGACCTGCGCGACCAGAAGACGAAGTCGGCGTTCTACCCCGAGGTCGACAAGCGCTCTGCTGTTCTACGAGAACTACATCGCCTCCCGCTCCGGCCACAGCCGCGGCAGCACCGTCGACCTGTCGATCGTGCCGCTATCGCGCAAGCTTTCGGCTTTCGACACGGCGGGCGGGGAAATCCGCGCCTGCGATTCCAAGGCGGGTGCGCGCACCGACGACGGCAGCGCCGACATGGGCACCGGCTTCGACTGCTTCTCGCCCCTGTCGCACACGGCCTCCCCAAAGGTGAATGAGGCGCAACAGGCGAACAGGAAGCTGCTTCACACGTTCATGAGAGGCTGCGGATACGTCAACAACGCTAGCGAGTGGTGGCACTACACGCTGCGGGGCGAGCCCTACCCGGAGACCTTTTTCGATTTTCCGGTGGAGTAGTCGGTAACCACGCTCCATATAACCTCGGGGATAACCCGCAACTCGAAACGCGAGGACGGCACATGGCATTTCGAAGACGTCAAAGCGGAGCTCGGTCTGTTGTTGACCCGCATGCAGAACGAGCCGCAGGACCGTCATGAGCTGTACCTTCAGCTTATGGAAAAACTGAACGAACTGAGGGCCTACGGCATGCCGCTTCCGGCCGACCTGGTGGCCATGGAGAAGGCGCTGGAGGCCGAGTTCGCGGCCGATAAGACCGCCTCCGAGGAGTAGGCGGAACGGTTGGGCGCGAGCCTACGTTTCACGTGTGTCTATGCACCGGCAGGCACATCCGATGAAGCGCAAGCAGCTCAATTTCCCCCGCGGTTTCCGCGTCGCCATCGACGACAAGCGCGCCCAGGCGGCGCAAATGACGATCGCTCCGGGCGGCAAGGAGGGCGGTCCGGACAACCGTCATCGCGGCGCCGACCAGTGGCTGTTCGTCGTCTCCGGGCGGGGCGAGGCGCACATCGGCGGCAAGACGCTGCCGCTCGGCCCGGGCGCGCTGGTGCTGATCGAGCGCGGCGAAAAGCACGAGATCCGCAACACCGGCCGCGGCAACTTGAAGACGCTGAACTTCTACGTGCCGCCGGCCTACACCAAGGCCGGCAACGAGCGCGCGGCCGGAAAATCCTGAAGCGTCAGACACGGGCCTGCGGTGGCCGCGATGTCTTGGCCAGCGGTAGCTTGCGAGCGGCCGGCGCCCGCTCCGCGGCCGACACGGCAGGCGCCGGTGACGTTGGCGAGGAACAGCCGCGCCGCATTCTCCCAGCTGTACTCCGCCGCCTTGGCCCGCACGCGATCGCGGTCCAGCGACAACGCAGCAAGGGCCGCCGCGCGCAGATCGTTCGAAAGCACGCCGGTGACGCCGTTCGTGACCACGTCTTGCGGTCCGCACACGGGCAGCGCCGCAACCGGCAACCCCGACGCCATCGCTTCCAGCAGCACCATGCCGAAGGTGTCGGTGCGGCTGGGGAACACGAACGCGTCGGCTGAAGCGTAGCACTCGGCCAGCGCCTCGCCGGTCCTCTTGCCGGTGAACAGCACGTCGCGGATATCTGGCCGTCAGCTCATCGAGCTGCGGGCCGCCGCCCACCACCACCTTGCGGCCAGGCAAGTCGAGATCGAGGAACGCGGTGATGCTCTTTTCCGCCGCGATGCGCCCGACGTAGAGGAACACCGGGCCATCGCCGAACAGCCGCACGGGTCGCGGGCGAAACAGGGTCGTGTCGACGCCGCGCGTCCATGGCAACACGCGCTCGAACCCTTGCGATTCCAGCTCGCGTGCCAGCGACGGCGTTGCCGCCATCAGGCCCGAACCGGCGTTGTGAAAGTGGCGCAGCACCGCACCTGTCCACGCGGTCGGGATGGCGAAGCGCTGGTTGAGATACTCGGGGAAACGCGTGTGGAAGCTGGTCGTGAAGCGGATGCCCCGCCTGCGGCAATAGCGGCGCGCCATCCAGCCGAGGGGGCCCTCGGTGGCAATGTGCACGGCATCGGGCTTTACGGCGCGGAAGCGAGCGGCGATGCGGGCAAGACCCGGCAGGGCTAGCCGGATCTCGGGATACGTAGGGCAGGGCAGCGTGCGGAATTCGTGCGGCGCCAGCACCGTCATCTCGACCCCGAGCGCCGCCAGCTCTACCGCCAGGCGCTCGTACGTGCGCACGACGCCGTTCACCTGCGGGTGCCAAGCGTCCGTCGCAACGAGGATGCGCATCACGCGACCTGAAGCGCTTCGGCCAACTTCGCCGCGGTCCGCCGCTCGCGCTCGGTGACGACTTCGTGCCAGCGGATCATCTCGAACGATCCATCGGACTTTTCGCCGATCGCCGTGCAGCTTTCCACCCAATCGCCGGTGTTGAGATAATGCACGCCGTCGATCTGGCGCGAGGCGGCGTGGTGGATGTGTCCGCAGATCACGCCGTCGACGTGGTTGCGGCGCGCTTCGTCGGAAAGCGACTTCTCGAACTCGCCGATGAAGTTCACGGCCGTCTTCACGCGCAGCTTCAGATGCGCCGACAGCGACCAGTAGCCGAGCCCGAAGCGGCGGCGCACGAAATTCAGCGGATGGTTCATCCACAGCGCCAGTTCGTAGCCGCGGTCGCCGAGGAAGGCGAGCCACTTGGCATAGCGCACGACGACATCGAACTCATCGCCGTGAATGACTAGGTAGCGCTTGCCGTCGGCCGTGGTGTGCACCGTCTGGTGCTCGATCTCGATGCCGCCGAAGTGCTGGCCGCAGTACTGGCGAATGCCTTCGTCGTGATTGCCGGGAATGAACACGACGCGCGTGCCTTTGCGCACCTTGCGCAGCAGCTTCTGCAGCACGTCGTTGTGCGACTGGGGCCAGATGGCGCCGCGGCGGATGCGCCAGAAGTCGACGATGTCGCCGACGAGATAGATGGTGTCGGACTCGGTCTCCTTCAGGAAGTCGAGAAGGAGTTCTGCTTGTGCGGCGCGCGTCCCAAGGTGGACGTCGGATATGAATAGGGTGCGGTAGTGGACCATTGCCCATCCCTTTGAGCTGCAAGGGCTCCTAGGTTCGATGGGCTCCAATGACCGGATTCAGTTTGCAGTATTGTGACAGTTGGCCTGCGGACCGTGGCATTCGTGGTTAACTGGTTGCCGACCAGCGACGCTGCGGGGTCGTAGCTGCCCAATCAATAGACTTTGACGGGGAAATAGCGCTCCACCAACTCGTCGAGCCGGCCGTTGGACCGCAGGCTGGCCAGCGCCCCGTTGATCAGCGTCTTGATTTGCGAGTCCGTTTTAGGGACCGCAATGGCGATGCCGTCACCGAAGAACTTCGGCTCGAGGTAAGGCCCGCCCTTTAGCTCGCAGCAGCGCTTCGAGGCTGTGCCGTGCAGCCAGAACACCAGCCCGATGCCGTCGTCGAAGATGTAATCGACCTGTCCCTGGATGAGCGCGTCGCGGGCCAGGTCGGCATTCTCGTAGGACTGGATGGCGCTGGAGCGGAAGAAGGCGCGCAGGAACGCCTCGTGCGCCGTGTTCTTGGCGACGCCGATGCGCTTGCTCTCCAGCGCCTCCGGCGTGATCTCGATCTGGTCGCCGCCGCGTCGCGCCGCAAAGCGCCCGGGCGTCTGGAAGTAGCGGTCAGTGAAATCGACCTCGTTGAGCGACTGCGGCGTCACAGCGTGCGCGGCAATGACGGCATCCGCTTCACCGCGGCGCAGCGCCAGCAGCAGCTCGCCCCACGGCCGCACCTTGATATCGCAGGCGGTGTTGAGCTCCATGCAGATGGCGCGCGCCAGATCCACATTGAACCCGACGAGCGTTCCGTCCTCGTCGTAAAAGTTGAAGGGCGGGTAGTCGCCCTCGGTCAGGAAGCGCACGACGACGCGCTTGGTCGGCTCGTCGGCATCCGCCTCCGCCGCGGTCGGCACGTCCTCGGGAGCGGTCTCCTGGGCAAACGTCGAGCCGGGCGTGAACGCCAGCACGGCAAGCAGCGCAAAGAGACCCGCCGCCAGCCGGCGCAGCGAGGATCGGGAAAGTCGGGGCCGAGAGTCGATGTGGGGGCATAGCCGGTCGAATCCGCGCAGCGGGCAGGCTGAATCGCGCCCACTATGGTGAAACCCAACACTATGGCAAGATGATCGTCGGCCCACCGGGGGGAGGGCCAGCGTGCCGAGTACATCCACAGCGCAGCCCCGCGGCAATTTCGGCCGTGCGGGAGGCGAAATCGCGTCCGTCATCCGAATCGGCCTCCGGCCATGCGCGGCGGCTGGACGAGGCCGTTCACGGCCTCCGATCGCGAACGCCCGAGCTTTCCGCAGCGACCGGATTATGGGCCTGGCAGCGACGCGCGCTGGCGGGCATGCTCCTGGCTTTGTGTGCCGGCGTGGTGCTGGCGCCCGAAACCACGCTGATCGCGTTGCTGGCCATCATGGCGGCGCCGTTCCTGTGTGTCGTCGTGTTGCGCACGGTGGCGCTGTGGCAGTTGGCGCACCCGCTGCCGAAGCCGTCCCGCGCCTCCGGCACTCCCGGATGTGCGGCTGCCGGTCTACACGGTACTCGTGCCGCTGTTCCGCGAGACAGGCGTGGTGCCGGAACTGCTGGCGTCTTTGCGCGCCCTCGATTATCCGCCCGACCGGCTGGAAGTGATGTTCGTCGTCGAGCAGGTCGACGCGGAGACGCAGGCCGCTCTCGCCGCCGCCGCGCTCGATCCGCACATGCAAATGCTCGTCGTTCCCGAGGGCGAGCCGCGCACCAAGCCCCGCGCCATCCAATACGCGCTGCAATTTGCGCAAGGCGACTACGTTGTCGTCTTCGACGCCGAGGACGCGCCCGAGCCCGATCAGTTGCGCCGCGCGCTGGCGGCACTTCGTGCGGGCGGGGACCGCATCGGCTGCCTGCAGGCGCAGCTCAACATCTACAACTCGGACGCCAGCTGGTTCACGCGCCAATTCACCATCGAGTACACGGCGCTGTTCGATTGCATCCTGCCGGCACTGGAGCGGCTGCAATTGCCGGTGCCGCTCGGCGGCACGTCGAACCACTTTCCGCGCGCCGTGCTCGACGCCATCGGCGGCTGGGATCCCTACAACGTCACCGAGGATGCCGACCTCGGCATCCGCCTGGCGCGCAACGGCTGGCACGTCGGCGTGCTGCACTCGACGACCTGGGAGGAGGCGCCGCCGTCCTTCCGGATCTGGAAGGGGCAGCGCACGCGCTGGCTGAAGGGCTGGATGCAGACCTACTTCGTGCACATGCGCCTGCCCGGCCGGCTCTGGCGCGAACTCGGCGCGCGGCGGTTTATCGGCTTCCAGGTGCTGATGGGCGGCATGATCCTGTCGGCGCTGGTGCACCCGTGGTTCTACGCACTGCTTGCGTATGATGTGTGGCAAGGCCGCATGCTCGGGCTGCCAGATTCGGCGTTCGGGCAATGGCTGCTCGGCATCGGCATCTTCAATCTGATCGCCGGATACGTGAGTGCCATCGCGCTCGGCGCGGTTGCGGCGGCGCGCCGTGGGCGGCTGCGGCTCGCCGCGCACGCGCTGCTGATGCGGGTGTATTGGCTGGCGATCTCGTACGCCGCCTATCGCGCCCTGTGGCAGCTGATATGGGTGCCCTTCTACTGGGAAAAGACCGAGCACGCCGGCCGTGGTGCCGACGCGGCAGCGGCCGAAGCGATGGCGCACCGATGCCGAGCTCGCCGTCTCAGGCGAAAAAGCGTAGCGCTTCTTTGGAGATCTTCTGGCGGGTTTCGAAGTAGCCGCTCCAGGGATCGGTCTTGCGCTTGATGCGCTGCAGGACGAGCGGGATCGTAAATGCATTCGCCGCTTCGATGCGCGCCAGCTCCGTCCACGATACCGGCACGGCGACGCTCGCCTCGGCCTTGGCGCGCGGCGAATAGGGCGCGATGGCGGTCGAGCCGCGCTCGTTGCGCAGCCAGTCGATGAAGATGCGGCCCTTGCGCTTGGCCTTCGACATGGTGGCGACGAAGCGGTCCGGCTCGCTCTCGGCGAGCTTGATGGCGACGCCGCGCGAGAAGCCTTTTACGGTCTCCCAATCCTGGCTGGCGGCGAGCGGGGCGACGACGTGAATGCCCTTGCCGCCGGTCACCATCGGGAACGTTTCGAGCCCCGCCGTCTGCAGCAGCTTGCGCAAATCGCGCGCGGCTTCGCGCACCTGCGCAAAGTCGACGCTCGGATCGGGATCGAAATCGAAGACGAGCCGATCCGGCTTCTCCAGCGTCTTGGCGCGCGAGCCCCACAGGTGGATCTCGATACCGCCGATCTGCGCCACGGCGACGAGGCCGGCCGCGCTGTCGACCATGAGATAGTCGGCGACCTCGCCGTCGCCTTCCTCCACCGGCACCGACTTCAATGCGGCCGGCATGCCCTTCTTGGTGTGCTTCTGGAAGAAGCACTGCTTGGCCGGACCCTCCGGGCAGCGCACGAGGCTGAGCGGGCGCCCGCCGCAGTACGGCAGCATGCGCTCGCTGATGGCGAGGAGGTATTCGGCGAGTTCGCGCTTGGTGATCTCGGGCTTTGCGAACAGCACGCGATCGGGATGCGTGATCTTCACGCCGGCAACTTCGTCGGCGCTCGAGACTGTCTTCGGTTTTCTGGCCACGGTGATCACCGTTTGCGTTTGAACATCCTTTGCCGGCTTGTCGCCGCGTAGTCCGAGGAACGCCGGGTGGCGCAACAGGCCGTCGGTCGTGCGCTCGGTGAAGGCGATCTGCGCCACGAGCTTCGGCTCCACCCAATGCGCATCGCGGCTGATGTCGCGCGGGGCATCGACGAAAGGGCTGGTCGCCCGGCGCAGCTTGGCGAACTGCGCGCCGAGGTCATCGAGCATATCGGCATCGAAGCCGGTGCCGACGCGGCCGCGATAATGCAGTTTGCCGCCCTCGAACTCACCCAGCAACAGCGAGGCGAATGCGCGGCCCTTCTTGTCGGAGACGCGATAGCCGCCGATGACAAACTCCTCGTTGCCGAGGCATTTGATCTTCAGCCAGCTCGGTGCGCGGCGCGAGACGTACGGCTTGTCGGCCTGTTTGGAGACGATGCCTTCCAGCCCGAGGTGGCAGGCCCGCGCGAGAACCTTATCGCCGTTTCCAGCCACATCCGCGCTGTAGCGGATGGCATCCGGCGCGCCCTTCAGCAGGCTCTTGAGGATCTCCTTGCGGCGCACGAGCGGCTGACCGCGCAAATCGCGGCCGTCCAACTCGAGGATGTCGAACACATAGAAGGTGAGCGGGATGCGCCCTTCCTTCAGGGCATTCTGCAGACGCTGAAAGCTCGACCGGCCCTTCTCGTCGAGCGCGACGATCTCGCCGTCTAGCAGCGCGCTGCCGACCTTGAGCTCGCGCAGCGATGCAGCGACGGAGGCGAACTTGTCGGTCCAGTCCTGTCCCGACCGCGTGTAAAGACGGCAGTGATCGCCGGCCAGCGCGGCGATTGCCCGGTAGCCGTCGTATTTGATCTCGTGCAGCCAGCCCCTGCCCTCGGGAGGAGCGCTCGCCAGCGTCGCAAGCTGCGGGGGAACGAATGCGGGCAGCGGCAGCGCAGATCGCGCGGATGTGCGCCCGGCAACGGAGGTGTCGGGCGCCTTCGAACGCGGCTTCAGGCTGGCCATCCGGCGTGGCTCCCGGGACGCTGCTCGCGCCATCGACGGAGCACGCGGGCGGAGGAATTAATGCTGCAAACCGAGCAGCATAAAGTGCACGCCGGCGCTAAAGTTCCGTTTAAGCACTAAGCATGCGTGATGCCGCCCGACGGCAGAAGCGCGCGGGGATCGGCAACCTCGCGCACCAGCCGCAGCAGCGTTGAAGCTTTTACCGGCTTGGGGACGAAGCGGACGCCGCCCGGTAGATGCGCATGCGATGGTTCCAGCACGCCGGAGAGCAATACAACACCTGTGCGCGGGCACTCCTCGCGGACGCGCCGCGCCAACTCGAAGCCGTTGACGCTACCTGGCATGGCGATGTCGCTGACGACCGCGCAAACGCCGCCCTGCGCGATGCGCCACAGCGCCTCCTCACCGCTGGACGCGGCGATCACCTCGAAGCCGGATTGGCCGAGGATACCGGAGACGTACTCACGTACCAGCGGCTCATCCTCGACGACAAGGACGGAGGCCGAATGCATTGACTGTTCCATGCAGCGCACAACGGGTGGTGACGGCGTACGTTCCGTTAACACGCGAGGGCAAATGGGAAACGGTGTGCAGAAAGCCACACCTTAAGGGCGTACCTGCGGCGAGGCGCCGCTGCAACACGGGACGTGGCGGGGCGGCGAGAGATATCGCGTTCGTGAGAATTGGAGCGAGCCGCTTGGCGACAAAGCCGCTCGCCAAAGAAGGAAATCGTGAGCGCACGTCATGTGCCCCATTGAGCACCGCAAGAATATTTGCTTGTGCGTGTCTTGAGGTAAGGGAGGGAATCGCGCCGTTTGCTGTGGATGGAACGACACGTCCTCACGCTCAGGTACGATGGCCTGGATGCCTCCTACTATGGCGGGATCGGCACCAGCGGCTCCAAGCAGGTCATCGCGGGGGCGCAAACGCTGCTGGGCGCGCACGCGCACTATTACCTAAGCGGCGCCATCCCGGAGCGTATCAACGACAACGCTCCCGGCTTTGTGATCCGCGATCTCGGCCGCAAACGCGGGTCGCTGATCGCGGAGTTCTTGGTCGTCTTGATGACGCCCGCGGTCTGGGATGCCAACAGGTACAGCTACAGCACCTTCGTGCTCAACTCCTACGCCGCCGCCAAAGACGGCCGGCTCTTCGACGATCCCCCGTTCGATCGCCTGCAACCCTCGCTCGGTACATTCGACGGGGGCAACGAGCCCGTGTTCGACCTCGCCGGTGCGCGTGAAGTCCAGCAGCGGCGGCTCTATCATCGTGTCCGGCAGTCGCGCGCGCAGATTTCGGCGCCGGTGCGGGTGACGGCGTCGGCGGTCGAGCTGTCGCTCGATGGCTACCACCTCGATACGATCACGCGTCGCGCGCACACCGACGAGGATATCAACGAAGCCCTGCGGCTGTTCCGCGAGCAGTCCGGCATCGCCGACCGGCCGAGCTAGGCCCAGCTCCTGCACGAACGGGAGCAGGATGTGATGCTTCGCTCGCCGTGCCGCGTCCATGGCTCACGCCGCACTCCGCTGACGGCCACCGCAGTGAATTAGCTCGCGGACGATCGCGGGCACTCGCCTGAGGCGGTCCCCTAGCTGCGCTCCCTGTCCGTCTGGAACATCGCCCGATAGGGCTCGCTGAGCAGAACCCGCCGCGCTGCAGGCGCTGGAACGTGTTGCGATCCCAATTGACAGCAAAGTTAGTCATGGCTAACAAATGGAGGCGTAGCTAATTGTAGCGTTGTTTGCGTAAGGGGGTTGGCGTGCAGCGTGTGTCTATGAGGAGCGTGATGGCTGTTGTCTGCGTCGTGCTGGGGAACGCTGGACAAGCGCTGGGAGCCGACAAGAGCGGCTATTCGCTCTTCGATCCGACGCCCGATCGACTGCTTCGCGACATGACGACCGATCGGCCCGATACGACGGAAAGCCCGTTCACCGTCGATGCCGGGCACATCCAGATCGAAACCAACCTCTTCGGCTACGCGCGTTCGCGGCCTGACGAGGATGGCGAGCGTTACCGATAGCTACGAGTTCGCCACGACCAACATCAGGATCGGATTGACCAACAACACCGAGATCAATGTCGTCTGGCAGCCCTATGGCATCGTGCGCACGCACCACGGCCGATCCCGTCGGCACGCTCCGGCAATCAGGGATCGGCGGCGTCGACATTCGCGGCAAGGTCAATTTGTGGGGCAACGACACGTTCGAAAAGACCGGGCTCGGCGCTCGCGCTGCTGCCGTTCGTCACGTTGCCGACCGATCGAGGACAACGGCATCAGCCCCGAGCACGTCGAGGGCGGCCTGATCGTACCCCTGGCGCTGGCAGCTGCCGCACAAGTTCGGCCTCGGCCTCAACGGCGGCGTGGTCTGGGTCAAGGACGACGATGCGGCCGGCTACCACGCCGAGTACCTGGCCACTGCATCGCTCGCCTACGAGTGGAGCGACAAGCTCGGGACCTACTACGAGGTTGCTGCGAACTTCAACACGGACGACCCGCGCGGCGACGTCGTCGTCCTCGGCACCGGCGTGACCTACGCAGTTGACCGATAACCTCCAGCTCGATGCGGGCGTGAACTTCGGCGTCACGTCGGCGGCCGACCGCGTCAATCCGTTTGTCGGTGTTTCGACGCGCTTCTAGCGTCTCGATGTTCCGACATCATTGCTTCCAGGGGGAGAAAGAGACCATGCAGGTGAATTGGTGCGCCTTCGCGCGCAAGTCCGTCAGGACGTCTATCGCCGGCGTCGCGGCGCTGGCGATCGGCCGGGTTTTGCTTCGCTGCGCCGAGCCATGCGCAAACGAAGCAAAGCCGTTCCGCGTCGTGACGACCTTCACGGTCATCCAGGACATCGCCCAGAACGTCGCCGGCACGGCGGCCATCGTCGAATCCATCACCAAGCCCGGCGCCGAGATCCACGACTACCAGCCGACGCCGCTCGACATCGTCAAGGCGCAGTCGGCCGACCTCGTGCTGTGGAACGGCATGAACCTCGAGCGCTGGTTCGAGAAGTTCTTCGACAACGTCAAGGACGTGCCGAGCGTGGTGGTGACCGAAGGCATCGAGCCGATGGGCATCAAGGAGGGGCCCTACACCGGCAAGCCCAATCCGCATGCCTGGATGTCGCCCGCCAATGCGCTGATCTACGTCGAGAACATCCGCAAGGCGTTCGCCAAGTACGATCCGGCCAATGCCGAGACCTACGCCAAGAACGCCGCCGCCTATGCCGCGCAGATCAAGGCCATCGACGAGCCGCTGCGCAAGCGCCTCGCCGGCCATCCCGCAGGCGCAGCGCTGGCTCGTCTCGAGCGAAGGCGCCTTCAGCTACCTCGCCCGCGACTACGGCCTGAAGGAGCTCTACCTGTGGCCGATCAACGCCGACGAGCAGGGCACGCCGAAGCAGGTGAAGCGCGTCATCGACATGGTGCGCAAGGAGAAGATCCCGGTCGTGTTCAGCGAGAGCACGATCTCCGACAAGCCGGCCAAGCAGGTGGCGAAGGAGACCGGCGCGCGCTACGGCGGCGTGCTCTACGTCGACAGCCTGAGCGCCGCGAACGGACCGGTGCCCTCCTACCTCAAGCTGCTCGAGGTCACCGTGCAGACCGATCGCCGAGGGCTTCGGATCGTGACGACGATGCTCCGAGCGCCCAACACCGGCAGCGGCGATGCCCGAGCTCTCGCGGCGTCGATCTCGGTGCGCGGCGTGACCGTGACCTATCCCAACGGCACGACCGCCTTGCAAGACGCCTCGTTCGAGCTCGGGCCGGGCACGATCTGCGGCCTCGTCGGCGTCAACGGCTCGGGCAAGTCGACGCTGTTCAAGGCGATCATGGGCTTCGTCACGCCGTCGCGCGGGCGAGATCCGCATCGCCGGGCTGTCGCCGCGCGAGGCGCAGAAGCGCAACCTCGTCGCCTACGTGCCGCAGTCGGAGGACGTCGACTGGAACTTCCCCGTCCTCGTCGACGACGTCGTGATGATGGGCCGCTACGGCCGCATGGGCTTCCTGCGCAGCCCCTCCGCAGATCGACCGGCGCAAGGTCGACGAGGCGCTCGAGCGCGTCGGCATGACGGCATTCCGGCGAGCGCCAGATCGGCGAGCTGTCGGGCGGGCAGAGGAAGCGCGTCTTCCTGGCGCGCGCGCTGGCGCAGGAGGGCCTCATCATCCTGCTCGACGAGCCGTTCACCGGCGTCGACGTCAAGACCGAGGCGCGCCATCATCGACCTGCTGCGCGAGCTCAAGGCGCAGGGCCACCTGATGCTGGTCTCGACGCACAATCTCGGCAGCGTGCCCGACTTCTGCGACCAGGTGGTGCTGGTGCTGCACACGGTGCTCGCGGCCGGCCCGACCGCAGACGACGTTCACGCAGGCCAACCTGGAGCGGGCGTTCGGCGGCGTGCTGCGCCACTTCCGCCTCGAAGGGCAGGCTCTGCATCAGGACGACGACCGGCGCAGCGTCACTGTTCTGACCGACGACGAGCGTCCCGTCGTGTTCTACGGCAGTCGCGGCGGCCGCGAGCAGCCTTTGCGCCGCAGCGGGGAGGACAAGGAATGATGAGCGAGCTGCTGGTCGCCCTTCGCCTACGACTACATGGTCAAGGCCATGTGGGTGTCGGCGCTGGTCGGCGGCGACCTGCGCGTTCCTCTCCGCCTTCCTCATGCTGAAGGGCTGGTCGCTGATGGGCGATGCGCTCGGCGCATTCCATCGTGCCGGGCGTCGCCGGCGCCTACCTGCTCAAGCTGCCCTATCGCTGCCGGGCGCCTTCGTCGCCGGGCTGCTGGCGGCGCTCGGCATGGCGTTCGTGCGCAGCCAGACGCGGCTGCGCGAGGATGCGGTCATCGGCCTCGTGTTCACCTCGTTCTTCGCGGCCGGGCTGCTGCTGGTCTCCATCAACCCGACCTCGGTCAACGTGCAGTCGATCGTGCTCGGCAACATCCTCGGCATCTCCGACGAGGACGCCATCCAGGTCGTGATCATCAGCGTCGTGACGCTGGCGGTGCTGCTGCTGAAGTGGAAGGACCTGATGGTGGTCTTCTTCGACGAGGGCCACGCCCGCTCGGTCGGCCTCAACCCCGCCTGGCTCAAGGTGCTGTTCTTCACGCTGCTGTCGGCCGCCGTCGTGGCGGCGCTGCAGACCGTCGGCGCCTGCCTCGTCATCGCCATGGTGGTGACGCCCGGCGCCACCGCCTACCTGCTGACGGACCGGTTCCCGCGCTGCTGGTCGATCGCCGTCGCGATCGGCACGCTGACGAGCTTCATCGGCGCCTACGTCAGCTACTTCCTCGACGGCGCGACCGGCGGCGTGATCGTGACGCTGCAGACGCTGGTGTTCCTCGCCGCCTTCTTCTTTGCGCCCAAGCACGGCGTGCTGGCCGCGCGCCGCAAGTCGGCCGCCGCGCTGGACCCCGAGGCCATCGCCACTGGAGAATCGGCCATGAGCACGCTCATCGACTTCGTCACGGTGCCGCTGAGCTACGGCTTCATGCAGCGCGCGCTCGTGGTCGCGGTGCTGGTCGGCGCCGTCTGCGCGGTGCTGTCCTGCTATCTGGTGCTCAAGGGCTGGTCGCTGATGGGCGACGCCATCTCGCACGCGGTGCTGCCGGGCATCGTCATCGCCTTCGTGCTCGGCCTGCCGCTGGCGGTCGGCGCCTTCGCCGCCGGCCTCGGCTGCGCCGTGGCGACCGGCTACCTCAAGGAGAACAGCCGGGTGAAGGAGGACACGGTGATGGGCATCGTGTTCTCGGGCATGTTCGGCTTCGGCCTCGTGCTGTTCACCAAGGTCGAGACCGACCAGCATCTGAACCACATCCTGTTCGGCAACATGCTGGGCGTGACCGCGCGCGATCTCGTCGAGACCGGCATCGTCGCCGGCGGCACGCTGCTCGTCGTCCTCGTCAAGCGCCGCGACCTGCTGCTCTACTGCTTCGATCCGCAGCACGCGCGCGCCATCGGCCTGCCCGTGCGCGCGCTGCACTACGGCCTGCTGGTGCTGCTTGTCGCTGACCATCGTCGCGTCGCTGAAGGCCGTCGGCATCATCCTGGTCGTGGCGATGCTCATCGCGCCCGGCGCCATCGCCTACCTGCTCAGCAACCGCTTCGAGCGCATGCTGGTCATTGCCGCCGCCGTCGCCATCGGCTCGAGCGTCGTCGGCACCCTCGTGAGCTTCCACATCGACGGCGCGACCGGCCCTTGCATCGTGCTGATCCAGATGGCGGTGTTCCTACTGGCATTTCTCTTTGCTCCCCGCTCCGGCCTGCTGCGCCGCGCACCTGCGGCGTCGCTCTGAGCGCACCCACCGAAGTCCTGCCGGGGAGGCTATGGAGCGGGCGACGGGAATCGAACCCGTATATTCAGCTTGGGAAGCTGACGTTCTACCACTGAACTACGCCCGCGCTCAGGATGGCTGTAGCACGGGCCGGCCCCCGGCGAAAAGCCAAGGCGCGCCGGCCCGCACAGATGTCTCAGGGCTTGCCTTTGACCAAAGCGTCGCGGATCTCCTTCAGGTAGATTTCCGACTGGCTCGGGCCAGGCTCGGCGGCGGGCGCGGGCTTGCGCACCATGTTGATGCCCTTGATGAGGAAGAACAGCGCGATCGCCGTGATCAGGAACTGAATTATGGCGTTGAGGAACAGGCCGTACTTGATCTCCACCAATTCGACCGGGGTAACGGCCAGGTTCGAGAAGTTCACGCCGGCCGTCACGTAGCCGATGATCGGCATCATGATGTTGGCGACGAGGGTCGCGACGATGGGCGTGAAAGCGGCGCCGATAATGACGCCGATGGCGAGGTCGATGACGTTGCCCTTCATGGCGAAATTCTTGAATTCTTCCCACGTCTGCTTCATTGGCGGCTCCCTCGGCTGTGACGGCGGCTCGGACCCGTCTTTCGGCATCCGGCGGCGAAGCTTAAGCGAAGAAAAGCCAGCACAAAACCGGTCTTGAGGGGTAGGCCGCAGCCCTCCCGCCATATATGCGTCGCACTGTTGGCATGTACGTGATTTGCTGCGCCGGGTGCACCTGGGCGGCAACGGGGACGAGGGAGCTGCGACGATCATGATGGAGCGCAAGGAGCGCAAGCCGTACTGGCGGCACACCAAGTGGCAGATGCTGGCCAGCGTCGTGCCGTTTCTGGTGCTGATCATCGTGCTGCCGTTGTACGCAGACAGCCTCAATACGGAACGCTTCCTGGGCTTCCCACTAGGCTACTTCCTCAGCGCCCACGGCATCGCCATCGTCGCCATCTTCACGGTGGGCAGCTTCGTCAACCGCCAGGACGCCATCGATCACTGGCACGGCGCGCACGAGGACAATTGAAGCGACGGCCGGATCCCACAGCATGTCGCTGACCTCACGCACCCGCTTCGTCAATCCGCGGCTCGGCACCTACTTCGGCATCTTCGCGAGCGCGCTGGCCGGGCTCGTCATGCTGCTGCTCATCTTCGAGCAGCTCGGCACGTCCGATTCCATCCTGCGCTGGGCGATGCTGCTCGGGCCGCTGGTGCTCTACGCCGCCATCGGCCTGTGCGTGCCGACGCAGGAGCCGCTTGAGTTCTTCGCCGCCGGACGGCGCGTGCCCGCGGGCTATACCGGGCTCGGCATCGGCGTCGCCGCGCTGGGCGCCACCGGCATGGTCGCCATTACAGGCGTGTTCTTCCTCATCGGCTTCGACGCGCTGTGCCTGATGATCGGCGGACTCGCCGGCTTCGTGATCATGTCGGTGATGCTGGCGCCGTTCTTCCGCAAGTTCGGCACCTTCACCGTGCCGAGCTATCTCGGCCGCCGCTTCGAGAGCAAAACCGTGCGGCTGTTGTCGGCCGCCTTGCTGGCCGTGCCGGCGCTGTTGATGCTCGCTGCCGAGCTCCGCATGGGCGCCTTTGCCGCCGGTTGGCTCGTGGGGCAGCCGCAAGGCCTGATGATCATCGTGCTGGTCGCCGCCTTCATTGCATCGGTGGTGCTTGGCGGCATGCGCTCGCTGACCTGGTCGGGGAGCGCCCAGGCCATTGCGGCCGTGCTGGCGCTGATCGTGCCGGTCGCCATCGTCGCCGTCATGGTGACCAACTTTCCGCTGCCCCAGCTGACCAACGGGCCTTTGTTGCGCGCTCTGATGCACAGCGAGGCGGCGCAGCGCCTCGCCATCGTTGACGCGCCCAGCCTCGGCTTCGCGTTGCCGAGCGACGGCGTCGGCCACATCGTGAAGCGCTTCACCGTGCCGTTCGGGGCTATCGGCCCGGCCGCCTTTGTCGTCGCCATGCTGACGGTGATGGCGGGCGTTGCCTCCTCGCCGTGGCTCATCCCACGCGTGACCATGACGCCCGGCGTCTATGAGACGCGCAAGTCGCTTGGCTGGGCGACGGTGTATTTCGCTCTCATAATGCTCACGGCGGCGGCGGTGTCCGTCTACATGCGCGACTTCCTGATGGATCTCGTCAAGGGCGGCCCCCATGCAACGCTGCCCGAGTGGATGCAGCACCTGGTGCAGCTCGGATTTGTTTCGGTCGATACGGCCGCAGGGGCGCTGAGCTTCACCAGCTTTGGCTTCGTGCGCGACAGTGTGCTTCTGAGTCTGCCCGTGGCAGCCGGGCTGCCAAGCGTGTTCGTCTATTTTGCTGCGACCGGCATCGTCGCCGCTGCGCTCGTCGGCGCCGGAGCGGCGGCGAGCGCGCTCGGCAACGTCCTCGCCGAGGATGTCGTCAACGGCATGTCCTGGGAGCCGTTGCCACGAACCGGCCGCGTGCACATGGGGCGGCTGGCCATCGCCGGCGCCGCTGTGCTCGGCGGCGTCATCGCGCTGATTGCACCGACCGATCCGCTGCGCCTGCTGCTGTGGTCGCTGGCGCTCAGTGGCTCGACCTTCTTTCCGGTGCTTGCCCTGTCGATCTGGTGGAAGCGCATGAACGCATTCGGCGCCATCGCCGGCATGAGCTGCGGATTTGCTGTCGCCGTGTTGACCATTATGGCCGGCGAAGCGAACATCCTCGGCCTCGATGGCGCCCTGGCCGGCATCCTCGGGTTGCCGGCCGGCGCTTTGGGTGCACTGCTCGCCAGTATCGCGACGCCGGGACCGAGCCGCAGCGTGCTGGAGCTGGTGCGCGAAATCCGCATCCCCGGCGGCGAGGTCATCTACGACCGCGAGATGCGGCTGTTGCGGTTGAAGAACCGCGAGCGCACGTAGCGGTAGCGACCAGCATCGGAACGCGCCCATGACCATGCACGAGCGGCTGACGCTCTATCCGCCTATCGAGCCGTACCGCACCGGCGTGATGGATGTCGGTGACGGCCACACGATGTACTTCGAGGAATGCGGCAACCCGCGCGGCCAGCCGGTGCTGCTTGTGCACGGGGGGCCGGGCGGCGGCTCCAACCCGACCATGCGCCGCTTCCATGATCCCAGCCACTACCGCATCATCCTGTTCGACCAGCGTGGCTGCGGCCGCTCGACGCCGAACGCGTCGATCGAGGCGAATACAACCTGGCACCTCGTCGCCGACATGGAGCGGTTGCGCGAGGCGCTCCACATCGAGCGCTGGCAGCTGTTCGGCGGCTCGTGGGGATCGACCCTGGCGCTGGCTTATGCCGAGGTGCATCCCGAGCGCGTGACCAGCCTCATCCTGCGCGGCATCTTCCTCGTGCGCCGCGCGGAGCTCGAATGGTTCTACCAGCAGGGCTGCAGCTGGATCTATCCGGACGCCTTCGCGGCGTACGAGAGCGTGATCCCACCGGCCGAGCGCGGCGACATGATCAGCGCCTACCACAAACGGCTGACCGACCCAGACCCGCAGGTGCGGCTCAACGCGGCGAAGGCGTGGAGCGTCTGGGAGGGATCGACCCTGTCGCTGCTGCAGGACCCCGAGCGCATGCGCAACTTCGGCGCTGACGCCTACGCCATCGCCTTCGCGCGCATCGAGTGCCACTACTTCGTCAATGCCGGCTTCTTTGCCAGCGACGGGCAGCTGCTCACCGATGCCGTACGCCTGCGCGACATCCCCGGCACCATTATCCACGGTCGCTATGACGTAGTGACCCCGGTGAAAAACGCCTGGGACCTCAAGGCGGCGTGGCCGAGTGCCGAGCTGCGCATCGTCGCTGACGCCGGCCACGCCATGAGCGAGCCGGGTATCACCCACGAGCTCGTATCGGCAACTCGCCGCTATCGGAGCGACCGGACCGGCGCCTAGCCGCCGCTGAGCGTGCCGATGTAGTGCAGCACGACTTCGCGCCGGTGCGGCCGGTCGCGATGCTCGACGACGTAGATGCCCTGCCAAGTGCCGAGCACCATCCGGGCCGCCTGCACCGGGATGGATAGTGACGTCGCCGTCAGTGCCGACTTGATGTGCGCCGGCATATCGTCCGGACCCTCGACATCGTGGACATAGGCGCGATCGCGCGGGGCCAGCCGCTCCAGCGCGTCGAGCAGGTCGGTGTGCACGTCGGGGTCGGCGTTCTCCTGGATCAGCAGCGACGCCGAGGTGTGGCGGATGAAGAGGGTCAGCAGCCCGTCGCCGGCGCCGATCCGGTCGAGCCAGGCCCGCACCGCCGCGGTCTGATCAGTCAGTCCGGGGCCTCTCGTCTCGACGCTCAGCGTCTCGAATGCCTGTCCGATAGCGCCTTTCAGGGGGGGGCCGGGGGTCGTCGTCTCCGTCATCGTCAGCCTCGTCGTGCGAGCCGCCGCGCGTCCGATAACGCCGCCGGCCCGAAGCAGCATGCACCTTTTGCCGCTAATTGCGTCCGAAAGTGCGATTTTTACCCGCCGCTTAACCCGGCGTTTACCGCGACTCGCAAACCCTGGGGATGAGCGAATTCACGTTTACGCGCGTCCCGATTCGGCAACAGCCGCATCAGAGCCAACGGCCCAGGCGGGCCATCGACCAGCGCCAAGGGATTGAGATGTCGAACCAGGCCTACAACGAAAACTATGGCGCGCGCGCCGATGCGGGCATGGCTTCGAACGAGCCGTCCCAGACGGGCATGCTGGATCAGATGCGTGACCGGCTTGCTTCGCTGAGCGACGAGGCGCGGTCGATCCGCTCGCAGGTCCCGCACGAGTTCGAGCCGGACATCGTGCGCATTCAGGCGCAGATGCAACGTCTCGGCGAGCGCCTGCACGATCTCGGCCGCGGCGCCCTCGTCCCCTACAAGACGGGGCAGCAGGACAGCCCCCCGCAGATGAAGACGATTCGCTACGTCACCGAAGAGGACGTCCGGGTGGCGCGCGTGTCGCCCGACGAGGTCATTCTGCTTGGCGCCCCCGGCTCGGCTAAGCGCGCCGCGGACAACATCAATCCCTGGGACGATGCTGCGGCTAAGGCCCTCGTCGAGCTGTACGAATCCGAGGTCTATGCCTCGCATCGCCGCGAGCCCCGCGCCGACAAGTCCTCCACGCGCGAGCGCATGCCGGCCCCGTCCGGCCGCACGCAGCAGACCTCGCAGCAGGCCCTCTACGTCGCTGCCACGACGAGCACTCAGACCGGCATGATGACCGACGCGTCGCAGATCGGCGCCGCGTGGTTGCGCGATGGACACCAGCTATCTCGACCAGCGCTTTGCCGACATCGCCGCCCGCATCGAGCAGTCGCTCGCCAAGATGCGCCCCGAGAACGCGCTCATGTCGCTCGGCCGCCGCTTCGATTCGCTCGAGACGCAGCTCAACGCGGTGCTCGGCCACGTCGCGACGCGCGCCGATCTCGAGGAGATGCGCGCCGCCGAGGCTCAGATCGAGGACATCGGCAACCAGCTCAACCAGTTCCGCCGCCAACTCGCCCGCCTCGACGTGATCGATGCCCACCTCGGCACGCTTACCTCGCAGCTGTCGGACGAGCGGCTGACGCGCCTGTTCAACGAGGGCGTGCAGGTCACCGCCGATGTCGGCCGGCTCGACGCTATCGACGCCCAGCTGCGCATGATCGCTGTGCAGCTTTCAGACGAGCGCCTGTCGGGTCTCGTCAGCCGCAGCTCTGCGCGCGACGACTACGAGGATCTCGCCAACTCGGCCGCGTTGCGCGCCGCCGCCAACTTCGCCGATGGCAACTTCACCAGTGCCCAGTCGCGCGACATCGGCGAAGTGCGCGGCATGCTCGAGAGCCTGATCAACGAGCGCCGCCACAACGACGAAAACAACGCCAGCATGCTGGAGACGATGCAGCAGGCGATCATTCGCGTGCTGGACCGCATCGACGCGCTGGAGATCACGCAGCAGGCCGCGCCTGCGATTGCCGCCGCTCCCGCCCCGGCGTCTGCTCCCGTTCGCTACGAGATGCCGGCTCTCGCCGCCCACTACCAGTCGGCAGCGCCGGCAATGGCTTCCCCGCATCCGCAGCGGCGTCGCTGGACGACCTCGTGCCGCCGACGGCGCGCGTCTATGCCGAAATGCCCCCAGTCGAGGATCACTCGGACTTCCTTCCCGCGGAGGCGGAGGCTTCCGAGGACGCCGACATCCACGCCTACCACCAGGATGCCGAGCTCGAGCATGCTCCGCCGCGCTTGCCCGTCTACACAACGGCCAGCTTCGACCTGGAAGCCGCCTTCTCCCGCTCGCGCGACGCTGAGGCCGAGGCCTTCGGCGAGCCGCAGCCGCAGAAGCGCTCGATGGAAGTGCTGCGCCACGACTTCATCGCCGATGCGCACCGCGCCAAGCTGAAAGCGGCCGCCAAGCCGGACGCGTCGGGCCTCGACAGCGACCTGCGCGCCGGCGAGCTTTCGGTGCACCCTAAGGACGTGCCGTCGAAGCCGCGTGGCCGCCGTTCGATCTTCTCCTTTCGCTCGCAGAAAGTGGCGATGAGCCTCCTCGTGCTGCTGGCGGCGATCCCGGCGGCGATCTTCTTCATGCCGCGTACCGCCCCGCAGCAGATCGAGGCCGTCCCCGCCGCTATCCAAGTGCCGCTGTCTCAGCAACAGCAGGAAGAAGCCGCTCCTGCCATGGCTCCGCCGGCAAATGTCGCGCCCGAAATGCCCGGCGCTACCGACGCCGTGCCGCCGGCCATGATGCCGCCGAAGCAGACCAAGCAGGTCGTGCCGCCGCTGGAGAAGGGCGAGTACGAGGACGTCAATGCCGGCGATCCGGTCGACACCGCCTCGCTACCCGGCATCCAGATGCAGGACAACGACGCCACCGGCGCCCAGCTTGCCCAGCTCAACGAGCAGGCGCGCATGGCCTATCTCTCTGGTCAGCTCGGCGCCGCAGCGGCCCATGCGACGCCCGCTTCGCTGATGGAAGAGCATGTCCTTCGCCGCAACGGCGCCGGCTCTGCCGAAGTCGCCGACGACGAGGTCACTCCGGCCAACGATGGGTCGAAGTTGCCGCCGGCGACCGTCGGTCCCTTCTCGCTGCGCATCGCGGCCGCCAAGGGCGACGCTTCGGCGCAGTTCGAGGTCGCCTCGCGCCTCGCCGAAGGCAAAGGTCTCGACCAGGATCTCAAGGAAGCCGCGCAGTGGTATCAGCGCGCGGCGGCCAGCGGCTTTGCCATGGCGCAGTTCCGCCTCGGCACGCTGTATGAGCGCGGCCTCGGCGTGAAGCGCGACGCGGAGCGCGCCCAAGTCTGGTACGAGCGCGCCGCTGCGCAGGGTAACGTAAAGGCTATGCACAACCTTGCGGTGCTCGCCGCCTCGCGCAACCCCAAGGGCGACTACGAGACCGCTGCCCGCTGGTTCACCGCCGCGGCCGAGCATGGCCTCGCCGACAGCCAGTACAATCTCGCCGTGCTGTACGAAAACGGCATGGGCGTCTCCAAGGACGCGCAGAAGTCCTACATGTGGCTGCTGCTGGCCGCCAAGCAGGGCGACAAGGACGCCGCGGCGCGCCGCGATACCGTGAAGCCGAAGATGAGTGCCGCCAATCTAGCTGCCGCCCAGGAGCAGGCCGCCGAGTGGCATGCCAAGCCGATGCAGAACATGGCCAACGATGCGCGCTTTCGCCGGCCAGGCCTGGCGTGACGGCAGCCGCCGCGGCTGATCGAATTTCGACTGAGAACGAACTAAGGTGCGCTGCGGAGACGCGGCGCACTTTTCGTTTTTGCGAACCCGTATTTTTACTTCCTCGCGTATCCTTCGCACATCGCCCCACCTCTTGCCTTGACACAGCGTGCGGTGTCGGAGCATCAGGCGCCTGTCGGCAGGAACGTTGCGCATACCCGTCGAGGGCGCGCGAAGGATTAGTCCGCTAGCGAAACTGATGAACATCTACCTGCCCATCGCCGAGATGTCCGTCAACATAGCGCTCTTTCTCGGCATGGGCGGTGCCGTCGGATTTCTATCCGGCCTGTTCGGCGTCGGCGGCGGCTTCCTGCTTACCCCGCTACTCATATTTCTAGGCGTGCCCTCGGCCGTCGCGGTCGGCACCGGCTCGATGCAGATTCTCGCCTCCTCGGTTTCGGGCGCCATCGCCCAGTACCGGCGCAACAACGTCGACATCAAGATGGGCCTCGTGCTGGTCGTCGGCGGCGTGGTCGGCTCGATCATCGGCGTTTCGTTGATGAAGATCTTGCGGCAGGCCGGCCAGTTCGACCTTTTCGTGTCGCTGAGCTACGTGACGTTCCTGGGTGCCGTCGGCGCCCTGATGCTGATCGAGAGCGTCAATACCCTACGCCGCACCCGCATCGGCCATCCCGCGACAGCGCGAAAGACAGGACAGCACAGCTGGGTGCATGGCCTGCCGTTCAAGATGCGCTTCCACCGCTCCAAGCTCTACATCAGCGTCATTCCTCCGGCCATGATCGGCGCCTTCGTCGGCTTCATGGCGGCGATCATGGGAGTTGGCGGCGGCTTCGTGATGGTCCCGGCGATGATCTACCTGCTGCGCGTGCCGACCAGTGTCGTCATCGGCACGTCGCTGTTTCAGATCGTGTTCGTCATGGCCGTGACGACGCTCCTGCAAGCGACGCAGAACAAAGCCGTCGATGTCGTGCTGGCCCTGCTGCTGATCATCGGCGGCGTCATCGGTGCGCAGTTCGGCGCGGCGGCGGGCGGGAAGCTCAAGGGTGAGCAGCTCCGCTTCATGCTGGCGGCGCTCGTGCTGCTGGTCTGCCTGCGCATCGGCTGGGATCTGATGGCCAAGCCGGCCGAGATCTATTCGATCGGTCCCGTGCTCGGGGGAGGCTTCTGATGCGAAGTCTCCTGATAACGCTGCTTGCCCTCGTGTTGCTGGCTCCCGCGGTCGCGCAGGATGCACGTCCGCCCCGCATGGGGCCGCCGCGCCCGACCGAGCCGCCGGCGGCAGCGCCCGCCATTTTGCCCAACAAACCGACGGTCGAGGCCGACATTTCGACGCGCAGCCTCGAGGTCACTACCGGTTTCACCGGCCACGAGATCGTCGTGTTCGGCGCTATCGACAACAGCCTGGCGCCCCTCGAACAGCCGGGTTTCTATGATGTCGTCATTGTCGTCGAGGGGACGCCGTTCCCGATCGTGGTGCGCAAGAAGAGCGACGTTGCCGGCGTTTGGGTCAACACCTCGTCGATCACCTTCGGCTCGGTGCCAAGCTACTACGCCATCGCCTCGACGAAGCCGATCGAGGAGATCGCCGGGCCGGCGGTGCTGCAACGGCACGCTATCGGCTTTCGGCACATCGCGATGACGCCGTCTCCCGGCTATCGCGGCACCTTCAAGGATTACGAGCTGGCTGCCTTCCGCGCCTCCGTCATCCGCTTGAAGAAGGCCCAGAACCTCTACGTGACCGAGCCCAAGGACGGCGTCACGTTCACCGGCCGCAGCCTTTTCCGCAGCACCATCGCGCTGCCGGCAAATGTGCCCGTGGGTCCGCTGGTCGCGCGCACATATCTGTTCCGCAACGGCGAAGTCATCAGCGCACACATCGCGCGCGTCAGCCTGCAGCGGGCCGGCATCGAGCGGTGGGTGCACAACTTTGCGTTCGTCTATCCGATGAGCTACGGGCTGATCGCGGTCCTGATCGCCGTACTGTCGGGCCTGCTCGCTTCGGCATATTTCCGCCGCCAGCCGGGCTGAGCCGGTCAGTCTTCCTTCAGAAGGCGCGTCGCGACGGGGTAAAGCCCTTCCTGGCCGAGCATCCAGACGTGCATGCCGTCGAGCCCGAACAGCGGCTCGAACGCCTCTTCGAGGATGTTGAGCCCGCCCGCATAGGTGCCGAATGCCGGCATGACCAGGCGTCGCCCATTGCCGACGAAGCAGGGGCGGCGCAGCGTATAGCCGTGCATGGAAAGTTTGGCCGCCGGATGCAGGTGTCCGGCGATCTCGTGCGTGACATGCCCCGGACGGGGCTCGTGGCGCAGCATGATGCCTTCGACCTCGATGTCGCCGACGACGCTGCCGCCCAAGCGCTCGCCGACCTTGGGGTCGTGATTGCCCGTCACCCAGATCCACTCGCGGTCTTCCTGCATGATCTGCAGGATTTCGAGCTCCTCCAGGCCGATACGTCCCGACGCCTCCACATCGTGCAAACTGTCGCCGAGCGCGATGACGGTGCTGGCGCCGAAGCGGTCGATGGCGGTGGCGAGCCGGCGCAGCGTCTCTCGGGTGTCGTAGGGCGGCACGAGCTGGCCGCGCTTGGCGAACGCCGAGCCCTTTTCGAGGTGAAGATCGGCAACGATGAGCGCGTCTTCGCTCGGCCAATACAGCGCGCCCGACATGCAGGCGCGAAACAGCTTGCCGCAAATGGAGATTTCTTGGTCTTGGAAGTCGTCGAAGGCGAGGCGCTCAGGTTTCAGCTCGAGCATTCGATCTCCTCTGGCGTCTCTCGCGACAGTGATTGGGCGGCGGCCTCGCGCAGCAATTCCTCGCGCGCAAATCCGGCAACGGACTCCTTGCCGATCTCCAGCAGGATCGGCACGGAAAGTGGCGATACCCTGTCCAAGGGTTGATGCCTGATTCTACCGTCGATGCGACGCAGAAAGTCGCCGAGTCGCGCGATGTCCAGCAGGCCTGTGGCCGCATCGGCCCACGCCGCCTCGAGCAAAATGTGATGCGGGTCGTGGCGGCGTAACACGTCGTAGATGAGATTGGTCGACATCGCCACCTGCCGCCCCGTCTTCTCGCGCCCAGGATGACGACGTTCGACGAGGCCAGCGATGACGGCCACTTGGCGGAAGGTGCGCTTCATCAGGTTCGATTCGGCCAGCCAGGCATCGAGATCGTCGCCGAGCATGTCCTGTGCGAACAGCTGGTCGAGGTCGAGTTTGCCGGAGGCGATGAGCGCCGAAATGTCGCCGAGCCCCCACAAGGCCATGCCGTAGTCGTTGGCGACGAAGCCCAGCGGCCCCGCGCCGATGCGGTCGAGGCGGCGCGTCAGCAGCATGCCCAGCGTCTGGTGCGCCAGCCGGCCCTCAAACGGATAGGCGACCAGATAGTGACAGTTGCGGCGCCCGAAGGTTTCGATCAGCACCTCGTCGCGCCTGGGGATGACAGAGCGCTCCTGCTGCAGCTCCAGCCAATAGGCAACTGACGGCGGTAGCCGGCTCCATTCGTGTGAGTTTTCCAGCATGGCGCGCACGCGTTCCGCCAGATGCGTCGATAGCGGAAACTTGCCGCTGTTGTAGCTCGGGATGACGGGATCGCGCGCGGAGGCGCGGGTGACGAACGCTTCGTTCTCGCTCATGCCTTCGAAGCGCAGCACTTCGCCCGCGAGCACGAACGCATCTCCTGGACGCAATTGCTCGATGAAGTACTCGTCGACCTCACCCATCATGCGGCCGCCGGTCATCGCCTTGCGCGTCGCGGCCGCGCGGCGGCCCGACGAGGCGCACCTTGATCATGGGTGCGGCGACGATGGTGCCGGCGTTCATGCGGTAGGTCTGGATGAAGCGCGGATGCGCGATGCGCATTTTGCCGTCTGGCATCGTCTTCAGCTTGGCGTAGCGCTCGTAACTCTTCAGCGCGTAGCCGCCGTCGGTGACGAAGCCGAGCACGCGGTCGAAAGTCTCGCGCTTCAACGGCGCGTAGGGCGCGGCCGAGACGACCTCGGCATAAAGCTCGGTGGGGTCGAAGTCGCCGGCGCAGGCGGTGCCGAGGATGTGCTGCGCTAGCACGTCGAGGGCGCCCTGGCGTGAGAAGGTGACGTCCTGCTCGCCGGCTTCGGCCGCATCGACCGCGGCGCGGCACTCCAATACCTCGAACCGGTTCGACGGCACGAGGATCGCCTGCGACGGCTCGTCGAGGCGATGGTTGGAGCGGCCGATGCGCTGGATGAAGCGGCTGGCCCCCTTCGGCGCGCCGACATGAATGACGAGGTCGACATCGCCCCAGTCGATGCCGAGGTCGAGCGTCGACGTGGCGACGACGGCGCGCAGCGAGCCCTCGGCCATCGCCGCTTCCACCTTGCGGCGCTGCACGGCGTCGAGCGAGCCATGGTGCAGGGCGATGGGTAAGCCGAGATCGTTGACGCGCCACAGATCCTGGAACAGCAGCTCCGCCTGCATGCGCGTGTTGACGAACAGTAGGCAAAGGCGATGCGCCTCGATCGCCGCATAGATCTCGCCAATCGCATAGCGCGTCGTGTGGCCGACGGTGGGCATTGTCTCGTCGAGTTCGAGAATGTCGATTTGCGGTTTGGCACCGCCGCTGATGAGCACAAGGTCGGCCATCTCGATCTGCGACTGCGGATCGTTCTGGGGCACGAGATAGGCACGCAGCTCCGATGGACGTGCCACGGTCGCCGACAGCCCGACGGTGCGCAGCCCTGGCGCCAGCTTGCGCAGTCGCGCCAGCGACAAGGCGAGAAGATCGCCGCGCTTGGTGGCCGCCAGCGCGTGGATCTCGTCGAGGATGACGGTGTCGAGGTCGGCGAACAGATCGGTACTGTCGGGGTGGCTGAGCAGCAGCGTCAATTGCTCCGGCGTCGTCATCAGGATGTCAGGCGGTGCACGCCGCTGCCGTGCCCTTCGCGCCACCGAAGTGTCGCCGGTGCGCGTCTCGGTGCGGATCGGTAGCTGCATCTCGGCGATGGGCGCCGTCAGGTTGCGCGCTACGTCGACGGCCAGCGCCTTCAACGGAGAGATATAGAGCGTGTGCAGACCGCGCCCGCGGTTGGCGCGCGTGCGCTGCGCCAGGCTCACGAGGCTGGGCAGGAATCCGGCGAGCGTCTTGCCCGCCCCCGTCGGCGCGATCAGCAGGGTGGAGCGGCGCTCCCTGGCTGCCTCGATCAAGGCCAGCTGATGCGACCGCGGGGTCCAGCCGCGCGCGGCGAACCAGGCGGCGAACGGCTCGGCCAGAGCCGGCACGACGGGCGGGCTCGCCTGCTCGCGCGGGCGGCGCACCGTGGCGGCCGGGGCTCGTCTGGTCCTCATACGCGGATACGCTACGCTCGGTTATCGTAACGGCTGTGCAACTATGCTAAGGCCGGGTTGCCCTGTCACGAGGGCTAAGATGGGGCGGCACGCGGCCGCGCGCTACTAGCTCGAGAGGAGAACGACCCGATGGACCGCAACACCTTCCTGGGCGGCAGCGTCCTGGGCGTTCTGGTTCGCCTGATCGTACTCTCGATCGTCGTCGGCGTCGTGCTGTCGACCTTGGGCATCACCCCGGACAACATCTTCTACCAGTTCAACATCCTGTTGCGGCGGCTCTACGATCTGGGCTTCGGCGCCATCGAGTCCGTGCTCGGCTACCTGATCCTCGGCGCCATGGTGGTGGTGCCGGTCTGGTTCATCACCCGCCTGGTCAAGGCCTCGCGGCGACCGGACGTGCCGCCGCCGCCGCGCAGCGGATCGGTCTAAGCGTCGAGCGGCTTGGCCGCCCACGTCGGCCGCGCCACGACCCACAAGCTCCGTGATCGAGCGTACACCCGCGCGGCGCACCGCTGCGGCGAGTTCATCTTTGATGCGCTGAATGAGTCCGGCGCCTTCGTAGATCAGACCGGTGTAAAGCTGAACGAGGGTCGCGCCGGCCTCGATCTTGGCGAGCGCCGTGGCGCCGCTGTCGATGCCGCCGATACCGATAAGCGGGATGCGGCCGGCTGTCGCCTGATGTACGCGTGCGAGCATAACGGTCGCGCGATGGAACAACGGTCGGCCCGACAGTCCGCCTGCCTGGCGGCCGCTGGCGTCGGTCAATCCGCGGCGAGACAACGTCGTGTTCGATACGGCGATGCCGTCGACGCCTTGTGCTGCAAGCTGCATGACGATGGCGCCGAAGTCGTGCTCGGCGATGTCTGGTGCCAGCTTGACGATGAGCGGCCGTTTCGGTTTTCCCGCCTCGATCTGCTTGGCGCGCACATCGAGCAAGCGTTGCAGCAATTCCTCCAGCGCCGCGGGATCCTGCAGATCGCGCAAGCCCGGCGTGTTGGGTGAGGATATGTTGATCGTAAAGTAGCTGGCGACGTCGTAGAATGTCTCGATGCCGCGCACGTAGTCAGCCATGCGGTCCGTCGAATCCTTGTTGGCGCCGATGTTGACGCCGACGACACCTGCGCCTGTGCGCCGCTGAAGCCGGGCCAGCGCCGCCTGATGGCCGCCGTTGTTGAAGCCGAGCCTATTGATGACGGCGCGGTCGCGCGGCAGCCGGAATACGCGTGGGGTCGGATTGCCCAGCTGCGGCAGCGGCGTCACCGTGCCGATCTCGGCAAATCCGCAGCCCAGACGCAGCACGGCGTCCGGTACGCGGGCATCCTTGTCGAAACCGGCTGCAATACCAACGGGGTTCGGCACCGTCATCCCGGCGAAGTTCACGCTCAGCGAACGGTCCTCGTTCGCCAAGCGCGCGGACGGAAAGATGCCCAGCTCCAGCGACTTGAGCGTCACTTCGTGCGCTTCTTCAGGCGGCAGCAGCGCGAGCGCGCGGGGGGCATAGTCAAACAGCGCTTTCAGCATGCCGCCAATTCCTCCGGCAGCTGCGGCACGCCGTCAAGATCAAGCCGCAGCGCATGCACCGAGTGGGCGATCGCAGTCGTCAACGCTGCATAGAGATGCGGAAACTCCGCGCCACCGCGCGAAACCTCCCACCTCAGTTCCTCCCCAAGCAAGTCCGTCTCGAATTGGATCAACACGAGATCGTGTTGGCCGCGAAAGTGCTTGGCAAGTGTCCCAGCAAGTTGATCCCGCGTCGATAAGTGGATGAAGCCGTCGCGCAGATCGTCGTCCGATCCCGCGAATGCGCCGCTCCGACATGCGTCTTGCCAAGCCATGCGCGAAGCAACCTTGAAAACGAATTGCCGAGGGGCTGTCATCGCTTGTCCGAACGCACGAGATGCGCAAGTTTTTTTTCGGCTCGCAAGCGCGCTGTTTGCGCGCGCGGCGCCGGGTCGCGCAGTTGCCGCGCTGCACCCACGGCGCACAAACGGTGTTCGCGAGATAGGTGCTTTTCTGAGATCGAGTTTGTCGCGACAAGTGCAGTCATGTTACCTTCACAGAAGTGGCGCTCGACGGCTCTGCCGCGAAGTCGCGAAGGCCAAACTCAAAAAAATGAATCGCGATGTTCCTTGGTCTGCCAACAGCGTCTCTGACCTTAACGAACCTGTTCTCCGCACCTTTCCACTTTTCCGTGCCCTGTTACCAGAGGCCGTACTCGTGGACCACAGCGGAAGCGGGACAGCTCCTAGACGACCTACTCGGCGCCTCGGGGATTGGCGGCGTGGCCGGTGCCGAGGAGCCGGACTACTTTCTCGGCACCATCATTCTGATCGACGGCACCGGCGGTGATTTGCCGAAGGCGCGCGATCGTGACCCGCGGTTGTTCGAGATCATCGACGGTCAGCAGCGGCTCGTCACCCTGGCGATTGCCGCGGCAGTCCTGCGCGACCTCGGGACCGAACGTTGGCGGTGGGGGGCGCGCAACCGGCTCGACCAGCTGATCGCCGCCGATCCAGCCGCCATGAAGCTGCACGGCGTCAAATTTCGCCTCGAAGTGAGTGCGCGCGAACAGGCATTCCTCGAAACCTACGTGCAAATTCGCGGTGGGTGCTCGACAATGCCCGTCGAGGAGCCGACGACCGAGGCCGAGGATCGCCTCCTGAAGGTGCGCGATCACTTCATTCGCGAGCTCTCCTTGCTCGACGAGGGCGACCGGCGGCGGCTCTCTGACTATATCTGCGATCAGTGCCACTTCGTCGTCGTGCTGACGCGCGACATCGATCGGGCGCACCGCCTGTTCACGGTGCTCAACGAGCGCGGCCGCGCGTTGCAGCGCAACGACATCCTCAAGGCCGAGTTGTTGAAAAACATTCCCGACGCGCGTCAAGCCGCTGCGTTGGAGAAATGGGACGCTGCCGCACAGCTGCTCGGTGCCAAGTTCGAGACGTTCTTCAGCCACGTGTTCAGCATCCACGGGCGCGGCGACACGAAAATCATCGCCGGCGTCCGCCGCACCATCAACGAGGTCGGCGGACCCGAAGCGTTCCTCAACGAGGTGGTCGGCCCGTTATCCAAGGCATACGACACGGTGCTGCGCGCCGCCGACGTCAACCTCAATATCGATCCGGATGCGCGCCGCTATCTCGTCTATCTCGGGCGCTTGCCGGAGGGG
Source organism: uncultured Alphaproteobacteria bacterium (assembly GCA_963722495.1). Taxonomy (GTDB): domain Bacteria; phylum Pseudomonadota; class Alphaproteobacteria; order Rhizobiales; family Hyphomicrobiaceae; genus Hyphomicrobium_A. Next base: position 48,764 of record CAVRND010000014.1, read on the forward strand.
GACTGGGTCCCGGCCGCGATGCTCGCGGTGCATCAATACGCCGACAACCCAGAGCGCGCGACGCTGTTGCTGCGGGAAATCGACCGTGTGGTCCACCTTTTGCGGGTGCTCTGCCTGGGCGCCGGAAAACGCGTGCGACGGCTCGGCAACATCATAGCGCACATCAAATCGCGGGCGCCTGTGGCACCGGGTGAGGGGCCGTTCCAGTTATCGCGCGATGAGGTGCGCAACATCGGCTATCACTTGCGCACGATGTATCGTCGCGATGCGCAGGTCTGCAAGCAGCTGCTGTTGCGTCTCAACGACGAGCTGACGCGCAGCACCACGGTGCTCGATCCCAAAGATTACAGCGTCGAGCACGTGCTGCCGCAGCGCCCCGGCGCCACAAGCGAGTGGCGGCGTTGGTTCGCCGACGCGGAGGAGCGCGAGGCGTGCACCGAAAGCCTCGGCAACCTCGTCGCTGTGACACAAAAGCAGAACGACCGCGCCCGCAATCAGGAATTCGCGCGCAAACGGGAGATCTATCGCGGCACCGACGACGATCCGCCAGTGCTGGCGATCACACGCGATGTCTTTGACACCAGCGTTTGGCGCGCGGCTGAAATCCGCGCCCGCGAAGCCAAGCTGCTCGGCCTGATGCGCGACATCTGGGGCATCGACATTGCCACCATGCCCGGCGCGCGCAGCAACGACGTCGCCTAGGCGGAGGCCTAGGCAGCCTGGGCCAGCTCGCCGTTCAGCGCCTTGTCGATCAGCGCGCGCGTCTCCGGCACGCCATACAGCTGGATGAAGCTGCCAAAGCGCGGCCCCTTCTCTTCGCCGAGGAGCACTTCATAAATCGCATTGAACCAGGCGTTCGATACGCCCGGCCGTTCCGGCGTCGCGCCCTTGGCGTTTAAATCCTGATAGCGCGGTACGGAACGCCCGACGTCGTAGATGAGCCCCTGCAGGTCCTCGGCCGAGGCACCAGGCGCGGCATCGCGCAGGGCATCCGACAAGGCGCGCAGCGCGGCCGTCTCGACCTCGTCGGCCCGGCGATACTTTTTGCGCGGCTTTACGAAGTCCGTGTAGTAGCGCACCGCGTAGCCAGCGAGCTGGTCGAGCAACGAATGCGTCTCGGGGCTGACGCCCTTCACGTGTCGGCGGATGAAGCCCCACAGCACGTCCTTGTCGTCGGCATTCGACGCGGCAACGAGGTTGAGCAGTAGCGCGAACGTGAGCGGCATGTCGGCGGTCGGCGGATTGCCGCCATGCACATGCCAGACCGCATTGTCGAGCTGGGACTTGCCGTCCTGGCGCGGATAGGCGGCGAGTAGCTGCAGGTACTCATCGACCGCGCGCGGGATGACGTCGAAGTACAGCCGCTTCGCCGACTTCGGCTTCTGGAACATGAACAGCGACAGGCTCTCCGGCGTCGCATAGCGCAGCCACTCGTCGATCGTCAGCCCGTTGCCCTTCGACTTGGAGATCTTCTCACCCTTGTCGTCGAGGAACAGCTCGTAGTTGAAGCCCTCGGGAGGTGTTCCGCCGAGCGCCTTGCAGATGCGTGAGGAGAGCGTGACGGATTCGATGAGGTCCTTGCCCGCCATTTCATAGTCGACGCCGAGTGCGGTCCAGCGCAACGCCCAATCGGCCTTCCATTGGCACTTCACGGCGCCGCCGGTGACCGATGTCTCGACCTTCTTGCCGGTGTCCGGATCGACGTAGACGATCGTGCCCTTCTTGGGGTGGCGTTCGACCATGGGGACTTGCAGAACGCGCCCCGAGGTCGGCGACACGGGAAGAAAGGGCGAATAGGTCGCGCGCCGCTCCGGCCCCAGCGTCGGCAGGATGATATCCATCACCTTGTCGTACGCCTTGAGCATCTGCAGCAGCGTCTCGTCGAAGCGGCCGGACTTGTACGCCTCCGTCGCCGACATGAACTCGTAGGAGAATCCGAAGCGGTCTAGGAAGTCGCGCAGCATCGCATTGTTGTGGTGCGCAAAGCTCTCGTATTTGCCGAATGGATCGGGCACCGCGGTCAGCGGCTTGTTGAGCGCCGCGTGCAGCATTTCCTGATTGGGAACGTTGGAGGGCACCTTGCGCAGCCCATCCATGTCGTCGGAGAAACAGATGAGGCGTGTCCTCCAGCGCCCCTCGGTCAGCAGCTCGAACGCGTGGCGCACCATGCTGGTGCGAGACACTTCGCCAAAAGTGCCGATGTGCGGCAGGCCGGACGGCCCGTAGCCCGTCTCGAAAATCACCGTCTTCTCGGCGCCGCCCTTCAGCTTGTCGAGCCGCGCGATGAGGCGGCGTGCCTCCTCGAAGGGCCAGGATCTGGCTTCGGAAAGGACGGACGGAACGGCAGCGTCGGACGATGGCATAGAGCGGCAGCTTCTGGGGTTGGGCCGGAAAGGCCGGGTGTGGAATGGCGGCGCGGGGAACCCTATGTTCCGGCCGGCGTCTACGTCAACGCCGTTGCGGGCAGGCGACGCCAATGACGCGGTCGCACAAGGGCCGAGCTAGGGAGACAAGTTAAGGTGCTAGCCGAAAACAAGACTAAGGCGCAGCTCACGCCACAGGAAGCGCTCATCTACGCCATGGTGACCGTAGCCGCAGCCGACCGGAAGATCACCGAGCACGAGCTCGGCCGCATCAACTCCATGGTGCGCGAGCTGCCCGCCTTTCGCGGCATCGAGGATACCTGGCTGAGCAACGAGGCGCAGAGTTGCGGCAAGGTGCTCGCCAAACCCGATGGGGTCGCAACGGCCGTAAGCATGATCGTCGAAGCGCTTCCGCCAAGTCTGCGCGAGACCGCCTACGCACTTGCGGCCGAGGTCGCGGCCAGTGACCTCGTCGTCAAGGACGACGAGCGCAATTTTCTCTCGTTGCTCGGCGAGGGGCTGCGGCTCGATCCACTCATCCGCGCAGCCTTGGAGCGAACTGCGCACGCACGTCATCGGGAGATGTGAAACACTCCCGGTCCTGCAACCTGCAGAGCGCGAGGAATTTTGGGACAGCTTGATGATTGCTGCGCCGCACTGAACACCGCTAATCGACCAAGTGAATAAACTGAAGCGAATTCGTAACTCATTCTTTATGTGACTCTGTGATCGAATAGCCTCCAGCGAACGCCGTCCGTCTGATGCGGACGCTGCGCGAAAAGGCGATCTCTTTCATGCACGGGCGCGAAAATTTTATCGAGCCGGAGCACGCGCCGCACACGCCCATCGCACTGTTCGATGAGCACGGAAAACTGCACGGCTGGTCCCCCACCTTCTCGGATGATTGCGCGCAATCATCGACCGAGTTCCGCCACCGCGTGGTCGGCGATTTCTGGCCGGAGTTCGACGCCGATCGCTGGGCAGAGACTTGGCGCAAGACGCAAACCAACGGATCGGCAACTGTAGTGAACGTGCTGGCCCGCAACAAGCAAAGCGATGTCAGCGAAATGGTCGAGCTCGAGATCGGCCGCTTCGTCGTGAAAGACATTTCGCTCGTTAAGATCGAGGTGCGTCGTGCAGCAGCGCGGCGCATGCGAGTGTTGCAACAGGAAATCCTCGAGACGATGGCCAACGGCGTGCCGCTGAACGGCATCATGGATACCTTGTGCCGGCGGGTTGAAGCGTTGGCGCCGTCGGTGACTTGCTCTGTGGTCGCCATCAATCGCCAGCAGCAGATCTGCCACATCGCCAGCCCGAGCCTTCCGTTGCACTACTCCAAGGCCATCGACGGAACGCTCATCGGACCCATGGTGGGTTCGTGCGGCACCGCCGCCTTTCGCGGCGAGCCGGTCGAGGTGACCGACATCGCCACCGATCCGCTATGGCAGGATTATAAGCACCTCGCGCTGCCGTTGGGTCTGCGCGCTTGCTGGTCCAGCCCCATCAAGTCCGCCGACGGGCGCGTGATCGGGGCCTTCGGGTTCTATTACCCGCGCCCGCGCGGCCCGAACTCGCTAGAGCGCCAGGTCGTCGCGACATGCGTCGATCTTTGCGCCATCGCACTGGAGCATGAGGAGACGCGATCGCGGGCGTACGAGCAGGCGTTCACCGACCCGCTGACGCGTCTGGCCAACCGCGCGCGCCTGCAACAGCGCGTCAGCGAGACCATGGCCATCGTGTCCGAAACCGGCCAGCGCGTCGCCGTGCAGTATATCGGCCTTGATCGCTTCCAGGCCGTCAACGAGATGCTCGGCTATGCGACGGGTGATGAGCTGCTGCGCGTCGTCGCCGCGCGGCTGCAAAGCGTCGTTAAGGACCACGATGCAGTGGCACGCATCGGCGGCGATGAGTTTGCCGTCATTCAGGTCGGCGATTTCAAGGACGAAGACGTCGCCACACGCGCGCGACGGATCATCAGCCTCATCGGGCAACCGTTCCTCGCCTGCGGTCAGCGACTGGAACTCGGTGCCAGCGTCGGCATCTCCATAGGGCCGGACGACGGCAATACTGCCGACGAGCTGATTCAGGATGCCGCGCTTGCGATGCGCCGGGTGAAGGAGCTGGGGCGCGGCAACTACATGTTCTACCAGAAGGAGCTCAACGCGCGCATGCAGGCGCGTCGCCGCGCCGAGGCCGAGCTGCGCGAAGCGATCGCCAACGAGCAATTCGAGCTGCATTTCCAGCCGATATTCGACCTGCAGCACTTCGGCATCGAGGGTGCGGAAGCGCTGCTGCGCTGGCACCATCCCGAGCGCGGCTTGGTCGCGCCTTCAGAGTTCATCCCGCTCGCCGAGCAGTGCGGGGTTATCGACCAGCTCGGTGCTTGGGTGATCCGCAACGCCTGCCTTGCCGCTGCGCAATGGCCCGGTAACATCGGCGTGGCGGTCAACCTGTCACCGCTGCAGTTCGCCAACTCGGACCTCGTACGGACCGTCGCCTCTGCCCTGGCCGAAGCTCACCTCGACGCAAGCCGCCTCGAGCTGGAGATTACCGAGTCCGTCCTGTTGCACGACAGTGCGGTCAACATCGCCGTTCTGGATGAGTTGAGCGATCTCGGTGTGTCGATCGCGCTCGACGATTTCGGGACCGGGTACTCTTCGCTCAGCTATCTGCACCGTTTCTCCTTCGATCGCATCAAGATCGATCATTCGTTCGTGGCCGACATTACGCGCAACGAGGGGTCGCTGAAAATCGTGCGGGCGATCGTCATGCTGGCGCACAGCCTGGGTCTCAAGGTCACGGCCGAGGGCGTCGAGACCGACGAGCAGCTCGCCGCCGTGCGCGGCGAAGGGTGCAACGCTGTGCAGGGTTTCTATACCGGCGAGCCGGCGCCCGTCGAAGCGTTCGTCGAGCGGCTGGGAATTCCCGCCGGGCAGCGGGTCTCGGCCGCCTGAGCTGCCGCAAAACCCCTCGCACTTTTGCCACCCCAAGGTTACAATGTACCAATTCGCCCGTCACCGACGGCGGACAAAAAACGATGGGCCCAGGGTGGCCCGCTCTGGGAGAAAACCATGAAGCTACCGATCACCGCTCTGCTGCTGTCTGCTGCATTCCTTCCGTTCGCCGGGGGCGCACAAGCGGCTAGCCTCACCTCGGGCAAGAAGCTGGAGGTTCGTGTCGACGAGGCAAAGGTCGAGGAAGAGAAGAAGGCGCTGTGGGCCCAGTTCGGTGGCTGGTGCGCGATTGCCGAATGGCATCCCGCCGTGAAGACCTGCGAGGATTCGAAGGAAGGCGACGTCGAGTATCGCACCCTGACGCTGCAGGACGGCGGCAAGATCAAAGAGAAGCTGCTGGAAAAATCGGGTGCCAGCTACCGCTACGAGATCATCGAGAGCCCGCTGCCGGTGAAGAACTACGAAGCCCAGTTCACCGTGACGCCGGACGACGATGACCTCGACGAGGTCAACATTGTGTGGGCCGCCACTTACGATGCCGCTGACGGCAAGGAAGACGCCGACGCCCGTAAGACCATCGACGGTATCTTCAAGGACGGCATCGAAAGCATCAAGGGTAAGCTCGGCGACAAGGTCGTCGACAAGAAAAAGAAGAAGGACAACGACTGAGCCGTCGTTTCCTGCAGCTAGCCGACGCCGGTCGCAAACGCGGCGATGGCGTCGGCAGCCGCGGCAAGGTTGGCGGAGCGCGTGAAGCCGCTGCCGCCGCGCGGGCCGAGGTCGTGGTCGCCGTCGCCCGCCCATACGATGTCGATCTTCGGCGACAGCTGATAGCCGTCGACCTCCGCGCGTCCGCCGAACGGATCGCGCTCGCCCTGCACGATCAACGCCGGACAGGTCAGCTGCTCGAGGTGCGCCGTGCGCAGGTTCTCCGGTTTGCCCGGCGGATGAAACGGATAACCGAGGCACACCAGCCCGTCGATGAGCCCCGCCGAGAACAACTCATCGGCGGCGAGACTGGCGACGCGGCCGCCCATCGACTTGCCGCCCACGATCAGCTTCTGCTTGCCGGCCCCCTGTGCCCGCAACTCCTCGATAGCGCGTCGATATTCGGGCACGAGCGTTTCGGCGCGCGGGGGCGGCCGCCGCTTTCCGCCGTCCCGGCGCGCCGCCATATAATCGAACTCGAATCGAGATACCTGCAGTCCACGCTCGGTGAGCAGGTGCGCCATTTTTTCCAGGAATGGACTTGTCATCGCTGCCCCGGCGCCGTGCGCCAAGAGGATATGCACCGGCGCATGTACCGGGCCGGTGGTGAGAAATTGCGTCACGGACCAAGGACCTTTGCGGATGCGGCTGTTAACTTCGCAGATGCAACCTGAGGTCGCTTTTTGGCCGCACGAAGTTAGTATGGCCTGAACATTGCTATGGGGGAGCTATGCAACGCACCCGTATTCTTAGCCTCATTGGATCGCTTTTGGCGATCTCGCAGGCCGCCACCGCCGCTGACCCACAGCAGATCGCGGACCCCGCGGTCAAGGTTCCTGCGCCGATCGTAGCAAAGCGCCAGCCCGCCGCCCCGACCGCCGTCGTTCCGGCGCCTGCGCCGCAGCAGAAGGCTGCCGCACCCGGCGCCAAGGACAAAAAGGGCGCAGAGAAAAAAGCGGCGGACAAAAAGGAAAAAGACAAGAAGCCAAAGGTGTTGGCGAGGACGCTGTTCGGCAAAGCCGAGACGGCAGCCGCGCTCGCACCGCGCGCCCTTGGCTGGTACTCCAAAGGCTGCCTTTCAGGCGGCGTGCATCTCGCAGATACGGGCCCCGACTGGCAGACGATGCGGCTGTCCCGCAATCGCGCCTGGGGGCATCCCAAGCTGATCAAGCTGCTGAAGCGGCTTGCCTCCGAGTCCAAGCAAGACGGCTGGACGGGCCTCCTCGTGGGTGACATCTCGCAGCCGCGCGGCGGTCCGATGCTCACCGGACACGCCAGCCATCAGGTTGGCCTCGACGCCGACATCTGGCTGACGCCGATGCCCAACCGCGTGCTGTCGCGCAAGGAGCGCGAGGAGATCCAGGCGACGACCATGCTCGACAAGACGAGCCTCGCGGTCGACCCGAAGGTGTTCACGCCGGCGCACGTTGCCATCATCAAGCGTGCAGCGTCTTATCCGCAGGTCGAGCGCATCTTCGTCAATCCGGCGATCAAGAAAGCGCTATGTCAGGCGGCCGGCAAGGACCGCGCCTGGCTCGGCAAGGTGCGCCCGATCTGGGGGCACAACTATCACTTCCACATCCGCATCGGCTGCCCCAATGGCGGCTGCCAGACGCAACCGCCGGTCTCCGGAGACGACGGCTGCGGCAAGGAAGTGACCGATTGGCTGAAGACGATCGAGGCTTCGTTGAAGAAGCCCCAGCCCAAGCCCGGCGAGAAGATCATACCGGACAGCGAGCGCCGGCAGGTCACGATGGATCAGCTCCCGCCCGAGTGTAAAATCGTGCTCAACGGCCCCGGCGCCAAGCCCGACATGAGCGACGAGGTGGCGACCACGGGTGCCCCCAAGAAGTAATCGCTTTAACCGCAGCGACCCCGGTCTCCATCGGACGCGCTACGCCGGTGCCGCTGAGACCGCGGCCCCCGGGGTTTGATGGTGATCGGTCCTGATATAGTCTCCTCCACACCGACCCGGCAGGGCCGTCAGGCTCATGTAATTGTGATGTTGTCCGGGTAGTTGAGTGTGACGTTTGAGGGGGCTCGCGATGGACGTTGCAGCGATGGCGCAGTCGGCGGTTCCGGTGCCGGCGCCAACTTCCAGTCCGGCCGCAAGTCCGGCTCCTGCCGCCGATCCCGATCGCACCGTCTACGCCGCCGGCGGCGGTCGCAAATTTGCGTTCTCGTTCGTTTTTCTGATCCTGTTGCCGTTCTTCATCAGCCTGCCGCCGATGCTGTTCTGGCGCCTGTCGCAGGGCCATTGGCAAGGCACGCCCGGCCTCATCGTGCTGGCCGTCGCCTTCACCTTCATCATGTTCCTATTGCTCATCGAGCTGATGCACTCGCTGATGGCGCGCATCGAGCTTGGCAAGACTTCGGTGAAGATGACGCTGCCTTCCGGGCGCGGGCCGACGCCCATCGTCCGCTATCGCAGCCACGACATCCCTTACGATCAAATCAAGGCGGTGGAGACGCGGCGCGAGATCTACGGCGGCTCCGTGGCCCCGGTGTTGCTGCAGGGCGCGCGGCTGATTCTCAAGGACGATAGCGCCGTGAAACTCGGCTACGTCAGCGAAGCCAACAGCGACCCCTGCTTCCCGTACCCTGAGATTGCGCAGAAGATCGCCGAGCGCGCCGGGCTGACGGTGCAGCATCGCGGCAACGTGCGCCGCTCGCTGCAGAAGAAGTACCTCGGATTGAAGCGTGGCCTGCTGACTCCCGGCGATGGGAATGTCGAGGAGGCCGAGATCGACGCGCTCAACAAGAGCCACCGCCGCTGGGTGATGCGGCTCATCAGCCTGCTCGTCGGCCTCGTCGTCGTCGGTATCGCGCTCGACATCGTCTTCCCGCCGAGCAGCGGCCTGCCGCCGGCCCTCACCAGTCTCAAGAAGCTGGTGATGCCGGGCACCACGGCAACGACGACTCCTGCCGCGAAGCCGGCTGCCAAGAAATGACGGCTGCTAGTGTCCCGATTCCGAAGTTCGCCGGAGTTCGCGGCTGGTATCGGGAGCGAACTTCGGAATCATAAGGGACACTAGAAACATAGGCTTTCTAGTGTGATTTCAGATCGAGAAATTCGCTCCGGACCTGGCCGCTGAAAGATACGAATTTCTCGATCATCACACTAGTTGACGTGCACCTTGAGCTGCGCGCGGCGGCGGCCGAAATAGCCGCAGACGATGGCGAGGCCGCCGAAGAGGATCGACATCGGGGCGTTGAGCACGCTCAGCAGCACCGGGTTCCACACCCACGGAAACGTCATGGTCTCGATGTTGGCGCGCGTCGCAACCAGCGACGCGGGTGCCAGCTCTGCCCAGTGACCGATGACGCTGTGCGCCGTGAATTGCCCGGTGCCGTTGAGGGCGGGCGTGGCGTCGGCGACGAGCGCGACGATGGCGATCAGCGCAAACAGGCTGGCTAGAAAGCGCAGGCTGGCCACGGGCGTTCCTCCGTTCAGGCGTCAACGCACGACTAGAAGTTCAGCTCTGCGCCAGCGCCTTGTGCAGATCTTCGAGCACGGCGATGGCATCCTGCCCGGCAAACAGGAAGCCGTCGACCCCCGCGGCGCGCAGGGCTTGCTCCGCTTCCCCGGGGCGCCCGGCAAGCAGTACACGCGTCGCGCCGGCCTGTTTCAGGGCCTTGGCCGCCGCTTCCGCTTCGCGCGCATAAACCTCGTCCGAGGAACAGATGCAGGCGATCTTGGCGCCGGACGCCTTGAACGCCGCGGCGGCCGTCGGCCGCATTCTTGTAGCCGTCGCTGGTGAGGCCCTCGATGCCGCCGGCGGCGAGGAAGTTCCACATCCACTGCGAACGCTTGTTGTGCTCGGCGATCTCGCCGAGGTTGGCCATGAAGATGCGCTTGCGTTTGCCGGTCTTCGCCAAGAACGCATCGCCCGCGTCGCGCAGCTTTTCGAACGCTTCACCGAGCCGATGCGGCGTCAGTGCGCGCAACACCGGTTTGGCAACCGGCGCCGGCTCCGCGTATGGCGTCACCTTGACACCGTCGTCGCCGAGGAATGGAAACACCGAAACGCCCGTCAGCTCGATGCGGCCCGTCGCAATGCCCCTGGCGCGCGTTTCGGCGATGCGTGCGATGTCGTCCTGCAATCCGCCCGACGACAGCGCGGCGACGATGCCGCCTTCGGCCTCGATGTCCTGGAACAGCGTCCACGCTCTTTGGGCGAGCTCGGCGGTGAGCTTTTCTACGTACCAAGAGCCGCCGATGGGATCGACGACGCGACCGAGCTGGGATTCTTCCTGCAGCACGAGCTGTGAGTTGCGGGCAACGCGCCGCGCGAAGCGATCCGGCACCCCGAGCGCCCATGTGTACGGAAGCACGGTGATGGCGTCGGCGCTGCCGAACGTGGCTGCGGCGCAGGCCGCCGTCGTGCGCAGCATGTTGGTCCACGGGTCGCGCTTGGCCATCATGCGCGCCGAGCTGACGGCGGTGATGTGCACGTCCGCGGGCGAGGCGCCGCTGGCTTCGGCGATGCGCGCGATGATGGTACGTGCCGCGCGCACCTTGGCGGCGTTGATGAACAGGTCGGTGTCGACCGACAGCGCGAAAGCGATTGTGGGCAGTGCGTCTTTCGGCGCGACGCCCGCCGCTTCGAAGGCGCGCAGGTAAGCGACCAGCGTCGCTGCCAGATAGGAGAGCTCTTGCGCTTCGCTGGCGCCGGCCTCGTGCGGCACGGTCGCGTCGACGAGTATGCTTGTGACCCGCCGCTCGCCACCACGCGCCGCGGCGGCGAATTTCACCGTTTCGGCCAGCGCCTTGTCGATCGGCGCCCACGCGGCGCCGAAGCGCGCCAGCGTGCCGAGCGGGTCGACGTTGAGCCGCGACGTTGCCGTGCCACCCGCCTCTGGCTTCAGAGCAGCAAGGGCCGTGAGATAATGCCGCCCCGCTTCGAGGCCCTGCACGCCGCCGTACAGCTGCACCGGTGCATAATCGACGAATACGCCCGGCAGGGTCGCCGCCGCGTCATCGGCGCTCGTGATCTTGATGCCGTTCTGTCCCGGCCCGGCGATCTGCAGCACGACGCCGTTGGCGCCGCCCTCCAGCTCTTCCAGGATGACCTTGTTGGCCGCCACGGGATCGGCCTCGACGACGCGCTGATGGATCTGCCAGCCGAGGTCTTGCACCGCCGCGTGCGTGCCGCGCGTGAACGGCGCTTTGCCGGGCACCGAGCTTTCCGCACCCGGCAGCGTGTCGGCACGCGTGTACAGCGGCTCGATGCGCAGCCCGTCCGCCGTCTTGGCGACGAGGCGGCGCTCAAAGTCGGCGCCTTTCAATGCCTTATCGACGAGCTGGCGCCACTTATCGAAAGTGGCCGGCTCAAAGCCTGAGGCGAGTTCGAGCGGTCGGGTCGTCTCGGTCATGTTTTCAGCGGTCTCGCGTTCGGCGCAGTCTACCCGCCTCGCGGCGTGGTGCACGGTTCCATTCTATAGTCGCTCATCATGCCAGTCCGCACGCTGAAAGCGAGCTGCAGGCGCGCCCGCGTCGCTTCGGCGCGCTGCTTTTTCAGGCATACCGGATGAGTGAACTTTTCCCCAAGTCCGCCATGCAACCGATGTTTGCAAAGGGTATCCTCCCATGCCAAGAGCGAACGGCGGCCAGCACCCCTGAGTCGGGGCCGCCATTGGAGCAGCGATCACCATGAGCGAAGCGGTTTTGCAGGACGGCAAGATCTTCGTCGGTAAGAGCGTAAAGCCAGAATATCTCGATCTGAGTCTGGCGAACCGGCATGGCCTCATTACGGGCGCCACCGGCACCGGAAAAACCGTGACGCTGCAGGTGTTAGCCGAGGGCTTTTCGCACGCGGGCGTTCCCGTATTCGCCGCCGACATCAAGGGCGATCTTTCCGGCATCGCGGTGGTCGGCGATCCGAAGGATTTTCTTCTCAAGCGCGCCGCAGAAGTCGGGCTCAAAGATTACAAGAACGGCAGCTCGCCGACGGTCTTCTGGGATCTGTTCGGCACGTCCGGTCACCCGATCCGCGCCACCGTTGCCGACATGGGTCCGCTGCTCCTGTCGCGCATGCTCGAGCTCAACGACGTGCAGGAAGGCGTGCTGAACATCGCCTTCCGTGTCGCCGCCGACGAGAAGCTGCCGCTGCTCAATCTCGGCTGACCTGCGCGCCATCGTCGAACAACGTCGCCTCGCGGGCAAAGGAGATGACGACCAAGTACGGCAACGTCGCTGTTACCTCGGTTGGAGCCATCCAGCGCCGGCTGCTTGTGCTCGAAGAGCAGGGCGCCGATAACTTCTTTGGCGAGCCCGCGCTCGACATCTGGGATTTCATTCGCACCGCGCCCGACGGACGCGGCGTCGTGAATATCCTGTCGGCTGACAAGCTGATGGAGAAGCCGCGACTGTACGCGACCTTCCTCCTCTGGATGCTCACCAAGCTGTGGCAGACGCTGCCCGAGGTGGGCGATCAGCCGAAGCCCAAGCTCGTCTTCTTCTTCGATGAAGCGCATCTGTTGTTCGACGATGCGCCGAAGGCTTTGATGGATCGCATCGAGCAGATCGCGCGCCTCGTGCGATCGAAAGGCATCGGCGTCTATTTCATCACGCAGAATCCAATGGATGTGCCGAATACCGTTTCGGCGCAGCTCGGCAACCGCGTGCAGCACGCGCTACGCGCGTTCACGCCGCAGGAGCAGCGCGCCGTCAAGGCAGCGGCGGAAACGTTCCGGCGCAATCCCGAACTCGATACCGAACGCGCCATCCTGGAATTGAAAGTCGGCGAAGCACTTGTCTCGATGCTCGAGAACAAAGGCGAGCCTTCGATCGTGCAGCGCACGCTCATTCGCCCGCCCGAAGGGCGCATCGGGCCGCTCACCGAAGCCGAGCGCCGCAGCATCATCGCCGCCAGTCCATTCAACGGAAAGTACGAGACGGTGAAGAACCGCGAGAGCGCCGAGGAGATACTGGCGCAGCGCGGTCAGCAGGCGGCCAGCCGCAAAGGAGGCGGATGCCGCGCGGCGGCGGCTGGACCGACGTCATTTTCGGCGGACAAGGGCCCCACCGGGCGTCACCGCCAGGGCATGGGCGACATGATCGGCCGGGAAGTGCAGCGCTCGATCTCGCGCAGCATCGTCTCGATGATCAAGGGGATCATCATGAAGAGCATTCGCGGCCGCTAATTGCGCCGGCCAACAGCAACGAAAAACGGCGCTGTCCCGCGAGGGACAGCGCCGTTTCCATTTCGAGCGTCGCCTTTGAAGATTAGGCGGCTTTGCTCGCCATCTCCTCGACGTGCTCCCAGTTGATCAGATTGTCGAACCAGGCCTCGAGATACTTCGGGCGCGCATTGCGGTAGTCGATGTAATAGCTGTGCTCCCACACATCGACGCCGAGGATCGGCGAAGCCCCATGCATCAGCGGGTTCTCGCCGTTCGGTGTCTTGATGAGCTGCAGCTTGCCGTCCTTGATGGCGAGCCACGACCAGCCCGATCCGAACTGCGTCTTGCCGTTTTCGATGAAATCGTTGCGCACCTTATCGAAGCCGCCGTAGCCGTCGACGAGCTTCTGGACGGTGCCGGGCAGCTTATTGCCGCCGCCGCCCTTCTTCATCCACTGCCAGAAGTGGATGTGATTGTAGTCCTGGCCGACGTTGTTGACGATCGGCTGCGCCTTGTCGGCGTAGGCCAGCTTGCAGATTTCCTCGATGCTCTTGCCCTCGTACTTGCTGCCGGGGACGAGCTTGTTGGCCATATCCACGTAGGCCTGGTGGTGCTTATCGTGGTGGAATTGCAGCGTTTCGGCGGACATGTACGGCTGCAGCGCGTCATACGCATAGGGCAGCGGCGGGAGCTGGAATGTCATGACAAGGCCTCCGGAAATGGGTGCTGGCGGGGGTGATTTGCGGCGGGAAGGTACCGGCTCGCTTGCGCCATGGCAAACGCCGCCTCGCTGACCAGTTCCGCGCGATCGGTGCGCTCAAGCGGCGAGCGACAAATACAATTGAGAAATGGAAGTGGAGGCGCAGCGACCCTGAACGCTGCGCCCCCGTGGATCACTCCGGGGAAGATGGGAGTTCAGGGTTGACGAAGGCTAGCGCCGCGCACCTGAACGCCGGCTGAACGGCAGCGGCAGGCGTGTCGCGACTGCGGAGGCTCTTGCAGCGACAACGAATTTCCCACCTGGTCTTTCAATTGCTCCAAACATCGATCCGGAGAACTTCAAATAGCACTGTAAAAACCCGACGGCGCGTATGCGCCTAAATGCTCGTTACGGTTGTATTGTCGCGCAGAGGCGAGATTGCGATTCGGCGCAATGATTTTAGACCTGCTTGACAAATGGAAGGCAAAAAGTAATTCAAGCGGGTCTAGATAAGTGGCAACTGGCAAATTGCCGAGTTAAGTCGCGGATTAACGGAAGGACTGCCGTATGGCCACCCCCAATGTCGATAAGATGTCGCTCAAAGATCTGCTCGAACTGGAGGGCAAGGTTCAGAAGGCAATCAGCGCCGCCCGTGACCGCGAGCGCTCCGAAGTAAAGCAGGCATTGGCGCAGCTCGCCGAAAAGCGCGGCTTTTCGGTGAACGAGCTGTTCGGCGGTCGCGGCCGCGGCAAATCGAGCGCCGCCAAGTACGTCAATCCGGACAACAAGGCCGAGACCTGGACGGGCCGCGGACGCAAGCCGAATTGGCTCGTCGCAAAGCTCGGCAAAGGCGCCAAGATCACCGATTTCGCCATTTAATTACGGGCCGTTCGCCGCGCATCGGCGGCCTCAGAGAATGATCACGAAAGGCCTGTTACGCGACAGCGTTGCGGGCCTTTCGCCATTTATGGTGTCCAGTGAAACTCGATCCCGCAAGCGGAACTCCCTCCACGTGGGAACGCTCCGGTCGGGCTCGTCGTTATCCCATTCCGCCGAATAGGGAGAAGCACAATGCCGTCAATCAACAAGAGCCGCATCCTCATCATGGCGACGCACGGTTTCGAGCAATCGGAGCTGGTGAAGCCGCTTGAACAATTGAAGGCCAAAGGCGCCAGGGTCGAAGTCGCCGCGCCGGAGCCCGGACAGATAAACGGCTGGCAGGAGAATAATTGGGGAACGCCGGTGGATGTCGACCTGACGCTGGACGCGGTGCAGGTCGGTGATTACGACGCGCTGGTTTTGCCGGGCGGCGTAATGAACCCCGACAAGCTGCGGATCAACGACAAGGCACTGGCCATCGTCAAAGCCTTTGTCGAATCCGGCAAAGTCGTCGCCGCCATCTGTCATGCGCCGTGGCTGCTGGTCGAAACCGGCGCCGTGAAGGGACGCGAGGTCACCTCGTACATCTCCATCCGCACCGACGTCATCAATGCTGGCGGCCGCTGGGTCGACAAGCAGGTGGCGACGGACGAGGGCATCGTCACCTCGCGCCATCCCGGGCGACATCGACGCCTTCGTCGCCAAGATCATCGAAGAGGTCGAGGAGGGGACGCACCGGCGCGCCGCCTGACCGTCACCGAATGACGCGACGATCCCCGCTCGGCGGCGCTTCGCCACGAAGCGGCCGCTAAGTCTTCATTAATGCGCCGGCGCGGATAGTGCCGGCGCCGCGATGCCCGGCGATTTTTGGCACTCAAGTCTTGACTGTGCTAACAGCCCTGATCATATTCGCGGCGCGGGGCCGAAGTGGCCTGCATGAGGGCCGTTTCGCCGCTCCCGCATCAAACACGCTCAGAAAAAAGCCAATTCACATCATGAGGTTGATCCCATGAAGTTCCGTCCTCTTCATGACCGCGTCGTCGTTCGCCGCTTGGAGGAAGACACCAAGACTGCCGGCGGCATCATCATTCCCGACACGGCCAAAGAGAAGCCTGTGCAAGGCGAAGTCGTCGCCGTCGGCCCCGGCGCCCGCGACGAAGCCGGCAAAGTCATCCCCCTCGACCTCAAGCCCGGCGATCGCGTGCTGTTCGGCAAGTGGAGCGGCACCGAGGTCAAGATCGACGGCCAGGACGTCGTCATCATGAAGGAGAGCGACATCTTCGGCGTGATCGAGGGCACCGCCAAGGTCAAGGCCGCCGCCTAATCGCGCGCGCCGCACCGAACAATTCCAAGCTGATAGGAGCTTCCCTACATGTCTTCCAAAGACGTCAAATTTGGTCAGGACGCGCGCGAAAAGATGCTGCGCGGCGTCGACATCCTTGCCAACGCTGTCAAGGTCACGCTGGGTCCCAAGGGCCGCAACGTCGTGATCGAGAAGTCGTTCGGCGCTCCCCGCATCACCAAGGACGGCGTCACCGTCGCCAAGGAGATCGAGCTCGAGGACAAATTCGAGAACATGGGCGCCCAGATGGTGCGTGAGGTCGCTTCCAAGACCTCCGACCTCGCCGGCGACGGCACCACCACCGCCACCGTTCTTGCCCAGGCGATCGTCAAGGAAGGCGCCAAGTCGGTTGCCGCCGGCGCCAATCCGATGGATCTGAAGCGCGGCATCGACCTCGCCGTCGCCTCCATCGTTGAAGAGCTCAAGGGCAAGGCCCAGAAGATCAAGTCGAACGAAGAGATCGCCCAGGTCGGCACCATCTCCGCCAACGGCGACACCGAGATCGGCGCCAAGCTCGCCGAGGCCATGAAGCGCGTCGGCAACGAAGGCGTGATCACGGTCGAAGAGTCCAAGAGCCTCGACACCGAGCTCGACGTCGTCGAAGGCATGCAGTTCGACCGCGGCTATCTCTCGCCCTACTTCATCACCAACGCCGAGAAGATGATTGCCGAGCTCGAGAATCCGTACATCCTTATCCACGAGAAGAAGCTCTCCGGCCTGCAGGCGATGCTGCCGGTCCTCGAAGCCGTTGTGCAGTCGGGCAAGCCGCTGCTCATCATCGCCGAGGACGTCGAGGGTGAAGCCCTTGCCACGCTCGTCGTCAACAAGCTGCGCGGCGGCCTTAAGGTTGCCGCCGTCAAGGCTCCCGGCTTCGGCGATCGCCGCAAGGCCATGCTCGAGGACATCGCCGTCCTCACCGGCGGCCAGACGATCTCCGAAGACCTCGGCATCAAGCTCGAGAACGTGACCCTCGAGATGCTCGGCCGCGCCAAGAAGGTGACGATCGACAAGGAGAACACCACGATCGTCGACGGCGCCGGCAAGAAGCCGGACATCGAGGCGCGCGTGAAGCAGATCAAGGCGCAGATCGAGGAGACCACCTCGGACTACGACCGCGAGAAGCTGCAGGAGCGTCTTGCCAAGCTGGCCGGCGGTGTTGCCGTGCTGAAGGTCGGCGGCGCCACTGAGGTCGAAGTCAAGGAACGCAAGGACCGCGTCGACGACGCCCTGCACGCCACGCGCGCGGCCGTCGAAGAGGGCATCGTTCCCGGCGGTGGTGTTGCGCTTCTACGTGCCATCAAGGCGCTGGACAGCCTCAGCGTCGAGAACGAGGACCAGAAGGTCGGCATCAACATCGTCAAGAAGGCGCTGCAGGCCCCGGCTCGCCAGATCTTCACCAACGCCGGTGAAGACGGCTCGGTGATCGTCGGCAAGATCCTCGAGAACAACAAGTACAACTATGGTTACAACGCCCAGACCCACACCTACGGCGATCTCGTCGCCGAAGGCGTCATCGATCCGGCCAAGGTCGTGCGCTGCGCTCTGCAGGACGCAGCCTCCGTTGCCGGCCTGCTGATCACTACCGAGGCGATGATTGCCGAGCTCCCCAAGAAGGACCACGGCCATCCCCCGATGCCGGGTGGTGGCATGGGTGGCATGGGCGGTATGGACTTCTAAGGTCCGCTCACGGCTCAAGTTGTGGACGAATGGAAATGCCCCGGCCGGTTGGTCGGGGCTTTTTCGTGACGTGTGAGGGTATTTGTTCGGAACTGTTGCCCTCAGGCCCCATGTTAGCCTTGACGGCGTTATCCTTCGATAGCCACATGCTTTTCAGTCGAGTGCGTCGAATCCGGCCCAGCCGCGGCCATTTTCTCCATCTAGCTTGCAGGCGCTTTTGGAGACTGAGGAATGATCAAGAAGACGGCTGTTTTCACGCGCGTCGGGCTCTTACCGGCGATCGCGGCGCTTTGCGTCACGGGCTCGCTCGTGGCTCGCGCCGAGAATCCGCCGGCCGCTGCGCCGGCCGGAGCTTCCACCGCCGGCGACCACGGCACCGACCAAGGTGACCGATCCGAGCTCTGGCGGCGACCCCGCCGGCGGCCCCTGGCATAGCCGCTGCAACCCCTGCAGCTCCTGTGGCAACGCCGCCCGCTACGACCGCGACTACGCCGCCGGCAGCGCCCGCGGCGACGGCAACTGTAACTGTAACCCCCGCCACCGCTCAGGGCGCGATTGAAGCGCCTACGGCGCCGGTTACTGCGGCTGTACCGCCGCCCGCCCTGCCAACCACGCCGGCAGAGAAGGCGACTGCGGCGCCCGCGACCACCCCGGTCGCCACCGCAGCGCCTGCTACTGCGGCCGTACCTCCCCCTGCCTTGCCGACTACGCCGGCGGCTCCTGCGGCTGCGGCAGCTACGCCTCCGAGCACACCGGTCGCTCCCAATGCAACCGCGGCTCTGCCCGATCCTGCCTCCGGCACGCCGGCCGCCAGCGCCCCCGCGCAGGTCGTGCCGCCCGCCGATCCTGTTGTCGCGAGCATCCGCGCCAAGCTGCCGACGCTCGGCCAGAAGTCGAATGCGGATGAGGTCGCGGCGCTCACCTCCTACTATGGCGAGATTACCGGCACCCCGATCTGGGCTTCGACCAGCGGCCTCACCGACAAGGGCAAGGCCGTCGTCGCCGAAATCGGCCGCGCTGAAAACTGGGGCCTACCCGCCTCGGCGTTCGATGTTCCACATGTCGGCTCCGGCACGCTGACGGCGGAAGCTGCTGCTGACACCGAGATCCAGGTGGCGTTCGCGGCGCTCAAGTATGCGCGCTTCGCGCGCGGCGGACGCATCAACCCGGCCAACATCTCGCAGCTGATGGATCAGCAGCCGACGCTCGTTCCACCGAAGACGGTGCTCACCGAAATCGCTGCGGCCGAGAAACCCGACACTTACCTCACGTCGCTGCATCCCAAGCACGCGCAGTTCGAAGCGTTGCGGCAGATGCTGATCAAGCTCCGCGGTGGCGAGGTGAAGGAAGAGGTCGCTCCGCCCGAAGATCCCGCGCTTAGCGTGCAGCTGCCGATGGGCCGCGTCATCCGTCCGGGCGGCTCGGACCCGCAGGTCACGCTGCTGCGTCAGCGTCTAAAGGTGCCCGCCGCCGACCCTGTGGCCGAGAACGTCTACGACGAGACCCTCGCCGAGG
The DNA here is from genome assembly GCA_963722495.1 of uncultured Alphaproteobacteria bacterium. Taxonomy (GTDB): domain Bacteria; phylum Pseudomonadota; class Alphaproteobacteria; order Rhizobiales; family Hyphomicrobiaceae; genus Hyphomicrobium_A. Next base: position 68,027 of record CAVRND010000014.1, read on the forward strand.
CGGTACGCCAGTTCCAGCAATCCAAGGGGCTGCGCCCTGACGGCATTGTCGGCAACGGTACGCGCCAGGTGTTGAACGGCGGTCCAAAGCCGGTCGCCGTGACACAGACCAACAATTCCAAGATCGAGCGCATCCTCATCAACATGGAGCGCTGGCGCTGGGTGCCCTGTCGACATGGGCGACTTCCACGTCTGGGATAACGTTCCCGAGTTCCTCACCCGCGTGGTGAAGAACGGTAACGTCGTCCACACCGACGAGATCATCGTCGGTCAGCCGTCATGGCCGACGCCGGTGTTCTCCGCCGACATGAAGACGGTCGTGTTCCGTCCCAGCTGGGGCGTTCCCGACGGCATCAAGTCGAAGGAACTGGCGCCGTTGCTGCGCAAGAGCTCCGGCGGCGCGGGCTTCTTCGGCATCTTCGGCGGCGGCTACTCGGCGCAAGCGGTTCTCGACGCCTACGATCTCAAAGCCTACGCCAACGGCCGCCAGGTCGATCCCAACTCGGTCGACTGGAGCAGCGTCGACATCCGCCGCTTCAGCTTCCAGCAGCCGCCTGGCCCCAAGAACGTGCTCGGCGACGTGAAGTTCCTGTTCCCCAACTCGCATGACGTCTACATGCACGACACGCCGGAGCGGAACTTGTTCGGCAAGTCGTTCCGCGCGCTGAGCCATGGCTGCATGCGCGTGCACGAGCCGCGCCGCCTGGCCGAGGTTCTGCTCGCGGAGGACAAGGGCTGGTCGTCGCAGAAGGTGCAGAGCATGTTCTCGAGCGGCGGCGAGGTCGCGCTCGCCAAGCATATCCCAGTGCACGTCACCTACATGACGGCGCGCGTGGACGAGAACGGCAAGCTGCAGACATACGGCGACTTCTACGGTCTCGACAGCCGCACGGCTGCCGCGTTGACCGGCAAGTCGATCCGCTTCGAGCAGCCGGCTTACGCCGACGACGTCGTCGCTTCCGGCGATCCGGAGGACGGCTTCTCGCAGCAGTCGCAGTCGCCGCAGCAGCAGCAGCGCCGCAAGAAGAAGCAGTCCCAAGGTCCCGCCAATCTAGCGGACGCCATCTCTGGGCTGTTCTCTCCGTAAAAGTTCAGGCGTCGCGGCGGGCTTTCAGCTCGCCGCGCGCCAGCTCTTCCAGTTTGGCGCGCACGCGTCCCGGATCGTCCGGATAGCCGGCGCCGATCCACCATGTTCTCGAAGCCTGCAACGATGCGCCCGACGGATGGTCCCACCGGCACGCCGAGCGCCACGACGTCGGCACCGCGTACGGGTAGCGCCGGGGCGCTCCAGCGCTCGGGCAGCGATACGCGTTCGCGCCCGCGCCTTATCTTCCGCTTCGTCGGCCGAGCGCGCCCAATCGATCAGCGCACCATCGGTGAACGCCTTGTGCACCATGGCGATAGATGAAGGCCTTGGCGGCGGCCTCGTCGGTGCGTGGATCGAACGCGGCATCACGGCGCTCCGACTGCACCAGCCGGTCGGCCTCGTGCGTCGACAGGCGCAGGCGTTCGCGCAAGCCGTCGCCCGCGCCAGAGGCCAGAGCTGCGAGCCGCAGCAGCGGCATCCGCCGGCTTGTTCAATGCCCGCTCGATCGCTGCGATCCGCTCGACACAGCTCGACATCGCCCGCCACGCCGAGCAGCGGCGTCGATGACCCCGGCCTCGCGCATCCGTTGCAACGCCGGCACGGCGCCCGGCGCCGCCAATAGCAGCATCAGTTCGGAGCGGATGCGCTCGCCCGATAGCAATGACAAGCCCCGCCTTCTCGGCGGCGGCGGCGACAAGCCCTTCGCCGTCGGGCGCGCGCGCATCGCCGTACTGGGCGGCAAAGCGGAAGAAGCGCAAGATGCGCAGGTAGTCCTCGCGAATGCGCTGATGCGCATCGCCGATGAACCGCACGCGCCGCGCTCGCAGATCGGCATACCCGCCCAGCGGATCGTGCACCGTGCCGTCGGGATCGGCATACAGCGCGTTCATGGTGAAGTCGCGCCGCATGGCGTCCTCGCGCCAGTCGGTGGTGAACGTCACCTTCGCGTGGCGCCCAAACGTCTCGATGTCCCGGCGCAGCGTCGTCACTTCGAACGGCACCTTGCCGGCGACGACGGTTACCGTGCCGTGCTCGATGCCGGTCGGAATGGCGTGCAGCCCGGCACGATCGGCAAGGCGCATGACGTCGCCCGGCAGCGCCGTGGTGGCGATGTCGACATCCTTCACCGGAATGCCCATCAAAGCGTTGCGTACCGCGCCGCCGACGGCACGCGCCTCGGCACCCTCCGCCGTCAGCGCGGCGAATACTTCGCGCGTCTGCGGCCGGGTCAGCCAATCGGCATCCGCCAAGCTCGGCAGCCCGGCGCTATCGTCTGCGCGCTGACATCGTGCTTCCCGCAGCTAATCCAGATGGCCCGGCTCGATGCGTCCGTCCTTGAACGTGGGCGGGGTATAGACCTGCCCCGGCTTGCCGCCCGTCACCGAGCCGAAGGTTGCTAGCGTGACGACGACCAGGATGGCGCCGGCGACAAACAGCCAGATCAACGGCGCATCGTCGAGCACGCGCGCGGCCCCCGGCTTTTCCTCGCGCGTCAGGTAGACGTAGGCGATGTAGACGATCGTCGGCAGCAGGAGGAGGAAGATGTTTTCGGCAACGATGCGGATCATGCTGAAAAGAGCCTTTTGTGCATGTTCTTCATTATACCTGCCGTCGCGCCCCAAATGTACCGCTGCTCGAATGGCATCGCGTAAAAACGCCGTTCCGTCCCGCGCCAGGATCGCGCTTCGATGCGGTGGTTGTCTTCATCCATCAGAAAGGCGAGCGGCACCTCGAACGCATCCGCCACTTCGCGCTCATCGAGCTTCAACGTAAAGCCCTCGCGCACGAAGCTAACCACCGGGAAGATGCGAAAGCCGGTTCCCGTGCGGTAGGCGTCGAGGTAGCCGAGCGGCTCCACGAAGCTGGGTTCGAGGCCGATTTCCTCCTGCGCCTCGCGCAGGGCAGTGGCGATCGGATCGCGGTCGGTCGGCTCCATGCGCCCGCCCGGAAATGCGATCTGCCCCGCGATGGCGCGGCAACGCATCCGTCCGCTGCGTGAGCAGTACAGTCAACTCGGCCCGCAGAACGATCGGGATGAGCACCGCTGCCGGCGCCAGCGGCGCACGCGCGACTTCGGGGACGAGCTCCGGGCTCAAGTCGAAGTCGCTCGGCGTGTCGGGGGCATCGGGTTCGGCGATCGGGCGCCGAACTACTCAGCGCGGCCGCTGCGGCGCGGCGGAAACCTCGTTCGGAAAAGGGTGACAGGCATCTCGGCGCGGGCATCATGCATGGCGCACCATAGCATTGGAATCTGAAGCAGGAATCGCACCTTAACGATTAAGCGGGTACGTACTGCTCGCAAACGCGGCGCAAATCACGATAACGTCCAACTGTCACGCGAACTTCATCGAAACTACGTCCGAAGGAGCCTCGGTGCCGACCGTCCGTTTCCATCCCTTGCGTGCCCTTCTGGCGGCCGCCTCGGTGCTGGCTGCGGTGGGCGCGTGGACGGGCGGAGCGACGGCGGCCCCAGTACAGGAGTTCCTCGCCACGCTAGCCCCGGCGCAGGCAGACGAGTTTGCCGCCTGGCGCGCGGCCAAGACGCGATACGACCAGCAGCTCGACGCCTACTGGGCCGAGATCGAGAAGAAGCGCGCCGGCCGCCGCGCTAAGCGCGGGAGCACAAAGTTCTTCGACACCAACGACTATGTGTGGAGCTTTCCGCCGACGTACCAGGGGCCGCGCCTAAGCGCCGAGCTCGACCGGGCATGGGCCCGCTTCCTCGCCGCTCAGGAGCAATCGACGGCGCAGCCGCGCCAAGGAAAAGAAGGAGCTGCCGGGCCTCGCCGACTTCCTCGCCGCGGCGCGTAAGCACTATGGCTTCGAGCCGATGCGCATCCCCGAGCGCGAGTTCAAGCGTCGTTATGCGGAGCAGGCAATCTCGCTGGGTCTCACCAAGGAGCAGGTGGTCCGCGTCTACGCCTTGGAGACTGGCGGCGACGGTACGGCCGACATGCAGGCCGGCATCAATCCCATCACCAAGAAGGGCAAGCCGATCTCATCGGCGCTCGGCTACGCGCAGCTGCTGCATGCCAACACAATCGGCGAGCTGGTGAAGCACGGCGACATGTTCATCAAGCGTCTGCAACGGTTGCAGGCCAGCGCCAGCGATCCGGCGCGCGCCGACGAGCTGCACCGCAAGATTGCCGCGCTGCAGGCGATGATGCGCAGCGCCAAGTCGGTGCCCGACGATTGGTATCGCCACGTGGCCTTTGCGCAGACGTCGAAAGGCTACGGCATCCACGCCATCAATCTCGACGGCGACATCGGCCCCTGGCTGCAATCGCTAGAAGCTGCGGGGCCTCAAGGACTCCGCCGGCCGCAAGGGGGTGACGAACCTCTCCGGCGAGGAGCTGGAAATCATGAACCTGTCGGGGCCGTCCACCGGCCTCGAGATGATGCAGCCGGTCGGTCTGACGGCGCCGACGCCGAATTTCTTCGCCCGCCGGGCCTACTACGTGAACAAGATGGTCATCGGCAAGACCTCGGCCGAGCTGCTGGCCGAGTTCACCCGCCGCATGGACGCCAGCTCGCGCAAGGCGGGTGCCGTCGAGTTTGCGGCCGCCTTCGACGAGGCGCGGCAGGACGAAAAGCTGCCCTGGCGGTAGGCGTGCGCCGGGCGCGCTGTGTCCCGGTCAATTCCCCTCAAGCGGTGCAGATTTGCATCGGACTTAGACGCCGTCCCCAACTAGAGTGCTGAAAGAAAATAACGGGAAATGCGTATGAAACTCGCATCGTCTTGTGGCGTCGCCTTCGCGTCCTTTGCCTTGGGCGCTATCGCTTTGGCTGCTATCGGCACCGGCCAGGCCAGCGCCCAGGAATTGGTGCGCATCCCGAGCCTTAGCTATGCCTCCGATGCCGAGGTCAGCTCGCTGGCTCGCACTGGCTTCATCATTTCTCCGGACTGGAGCCTTAGCGACGAGGTCAACCTCGGCGGAACCGGCGGCGCGCTGCTCGATGATCCTGAAGGCTGGGCCATCGGCGGCAAGCTCGGCTACGACCAGCAGATCGGCAATATCGTCGTGGGCGTCATGACCGATGCGTTCTACTCGTTTGCCGACGGCGGCGGCCGGGGCGCGGGGGCGGGCGTTTTTGAGTCCGACCTCAACTATTACGGCACTGTGCGTGGCCGGCTCGGCTATTCCTTCGGCCGGCTGATGGCTTATGGCACGGCGGGTTACGCCTACGGCGGCCTCGAGGTGCAGAACGTCATCACCGGCGCGAAGTCTGAAGAGGGGCTCAGCGGCTGGACCTACGGCGGCGGTCTCGAGTACTTCTGGAACCGGGACCTCAACCTGCATGTCGGATATCGCCGCATCGATTTCGACGACCAGAGCTTCGCGGTCGCTTGGCCCCGGCAACACGTTGTCGCCGGAGATGGATATCATCGACTTCGGCCTGACCACCCGCTACTGAGCCGGCGTTTTCCTCACGGCCACTTCACCTCGGGCGGCATCGACGACAGGATGGCATCGACGTTGCCGCCGGTCTTGAGGCCGAACACCGTGCCGCGGTCGTAGAGCAGGTTGAACTCCACATAGCGTCCGCGCCGCACCAGCTGCTCCTCGCGGTCGGCCTCTTTCCAGGGCATGGCGAAGTTGCCGCGCACCAGCATCGGATAGACCCGCTGGAAGGCGCGCCCGACGTCCTGCGTGAAGGCGAACGCCGCGTCCCAGCCGCCCTCCGCCTCTGTCGGTGTCAGGTAGTCGTAGAAGATGCCGCCGACGCCGCGCGTCTCCTTGCGATGCGGCAGGTAGAAGTACTCATCGCACCACTTTCGGTAGCGCGGGTAGTCGGCCACGGCGTGCGGCGCGCAGGCGCCGTACATGGCGGCATGAAACGCCAGGCTGTCGGCGTCGTCCTCCTTGCGCCGGCGGTCGAGCACCGGCGTCAGGTCGGCGCCGCCGCCGAACCACCATTTCGACGTCACCACCATGCGCGTGTTCATGTGCACGGCCGGCACGTTGGGGTTTTGCGGATGCGCGATGAGCGAAATGCCGGAGGCCCAGAACTGCGGGTGCTCCTCGGCGCCGGGGATCTGCTTGCGGAACTCGGGCGCGAATTCCCCGTGCACGGTCGAGGTGTGCACGCCGACCTTTTCGAACACGCGGCCGTGCATCATGCTCATGATGCCGCCACCGCCCGGCGCGCCGGAATGATCCGTGCGTTCCCATGGCGTGCGCTTGAAGCGTCCCGGTGCACGGTCCGCCAGCGGGGCGCCCGCCGGAAGGTCGTCCTCGAGCCTCTCGAAGGCGGCGCAGATGCCGCCCTGCAGCTCCTCGAACCAGGCGCGAGCCGTCTGTTTGTGCGCGGCGAGTTCTCCCGCCTCGCGCGTCGGCTCCTGCAGCTCGGCCATGACCGCTCGTTCCTTCGAACCCTTTTGTTGGCGCAATTTCCCCTATATATCCCCTGCAGCGATGTCTAGGGGCGCATCTCCCGCAGGGCTCCCAAGACCAGGAAAAATATAACATTCTGCGCCCGGGTGCTCGTCAGGAGCATCCGCGCGGCGCAATACATGTCGGCGCCTTCGAGGCGCCCGGAGCTCATCATGATCGCCCGCTTCTTTGGCTGGCTCGAAACGCGTGTCGATTCTTTCCCGCCTGAGCAGGCCGGGATGCCTCCGCCCGCGTTCTGGCAGTTCATCTGGTATTACACGCGCCCCTTCTGGCCGGTCATTCTCGCCTCGTCGGTGCTGTCGGCGGCGATCGCGTTGATCGAGGTGTCGCTGTTCGGCTTCCTCGGCAACATGGTCGACTGGCTGTCGCATGCCGACCGCGCCACCTTCTGGCAAACGCACGGTCGCTTCCTTGCCGGCATGGGCATTGTTGTTCTGCTGATCCTGCCGGTGCTGAAGTTCTTCTACGAATCCGTCGTGCACCAGGGCGTGCTCGGCAGCTTCTCCATGCGCACGCGCTGGCAGGCGCACCGCTACGTGCTGCGCCAGTCAATGGCGTTCTTCAACGACGACTTCGCCGGCCGCGTCGCCACCAAGGTGATGCAGACCGCCATGGCGGTGCGCGAGGTGGTCATGAAGATCGCCGAGGTGCTGCTGTACGTCTGCATCTACTTCACCGGCGCCGTCTTTCTGTTTGCCGCCACCGATCTTCGCTTGTCGGCGCCGCTGATCCTGTGGCTCGCCGGCTACCTCGTCACCATGCGCTATTTCATTCCGCGCCTGGGCCGCATCTCGCATGCGCAGTCGGACGCCCGTTCGATCATGACGGGCCGCGTGGTCGATACCTATACGAACATCTCGACCGTGAAGATGTTCGCGCACGCCGACCGCGAGGACAAATACGCCTTCGACAGCATGAATGCGTTCCTCGGCACGATGCACCAGCAGCTGCGCTTGGTGACGCTACTTACCGTGGCGCTCAACTGCCTCAACGCGCTGCTGCTGTTCTCGGTGGCCGGCTTGTCGCTATGGCTGTGGTCGATCGATGCGGTGACGGCCGGTGCGCTCGCGCTCACCGTGGGCCTCGTACTGCGCCTGCAGGGCATGTCGCACTGGATCATGTGGGAGGTGGCGGGCCTGTTCGAGAACGTCGGCGTCGTCCAGGACGGCCTCGAGACGATCGCGCGCGAGCGCAGCGTCGTCGACGTCCCGGATGCCAAGCCGCTCGTGGTGCCGAAGGGCGAGATCAACTTCGAGCACATCCACTTCAACTACGGGCGCGATGTGAACACGGGGCGCGGCAGCGTCATCGAAGATCTCAGCCTGCGCGTCGCGCCGGGCGAGAAGGTCGGCCTCGTCGGCCGCTCGGGCGCCGGCAAGTCGACGCTCGTCAGCCTGTTGATGCGCTTCTACGACCTCGACGGCGGCCGTGTGTTGATCGATGGGCAGGACGTCGCGCATGTGACGCAGGACAGCCTGCGGGCGCAGATCGGCATGGTGACGCAGGACACCTCGCTGCTGCACCGTTCGGTTTTGGACAACATTCTCTATGGACGGCCCGACTACGGTTTTGCCGACGCCGGCGAGGCGGATGCCATGGCCGCCGCGAAGCAAGCGGCCGCGCACGATTTCATCAGCAACCTCGAAGACTTGAAGGGCCGCAGAGGTTACGACGCGCATGTCGGCGAGCGCGGCGTGAAGCTGTCAGGCGGACAGCGCCAGCGTGTCGCCATCGCCCGCGTCCTGCTCAAGGATGCCCCTATCCTCATCCTCGACGAGGCGACGAGCGCGCTCGATAGCGAGGTCGAGGCGGCGATCCAGGAGCAACTGGTCAACCTCATGAAAGGTAAGACAGTCATTGCCATTGCGCACCGGCTGTCGACCATTGCCGCCATGGACCGGCTGATCATCATGGACGAGGGCAAAATCGTCGAGCAGGGCACGCACGCGGAGCTTCTGCGGCGCGGCGGCCTATACGCTGAGCTGTGGACGCGTCAGTCGGGCGGCTTCCTCGCCCAGGACGCGGCCGAATGACCTCGGTCAGGGGTTGACGCGATCGTTACGCCGACCCGGCCGCCATGCGCCAAATTGCCTACCGGTTTCTGCGTCGGCGGGGTTGAGCGCTCTTTAGAACGATGTCAATAAACCGCATGGCAAATCGCCTGGTTCTATAGGCCAATCGCGTCGACCGCGCCCGCGCCCTGTCGGCAGCGAAGCGCGGATGTCTTTCCTTTCGGCGGCAGCCGATGGACTTCACACAGCGCATGACGTCTTCAGTCCAGCGATCTAGCGGAGGCACCCGTGGCAATTGACGCCGAAGAACCGGACCGCAGGGACTTTCTCGTCCTCGCGGCCAGCGCCTTCGTCGCGGTCGGCGGAGCGGTGACGCTGTGGCCGTTCGTCCAGCAGATGAACCCCGACGCCGGCGCGCAGGCCCTGGCATCGATCGAAGTCGACATCGCGCCCGTGAAGGAAGGTCAGGCGATCACCGTGCTGTGGCGCGGCAAGCCGGTCTTCATCCGCCACCGCACGCCGGAGGAAATCTCCGGCGCCAAAAAGGTGGAGATGAAGGACCTCATCGACGAGTTCGCGCGCAACGATGCGCTGCCCGACGACGCGTTGGCGACGGATCCAAACCGCACCAAAGAGGGCCATGAGAATTGGCTGATCATGGTCGGCATCTGCACGCACTTGGGCTGCATTCCCAAGGGGCAATCGCTTGGCGACAAGAAGGGCGACTTCGGCGGCTGGCTGTGCCCATGCCACGGCTCGCACTACGACACGGCCGGACGCATCCGTAAGGGTCCTGCACCGCGCAATCTCGAGGTGCCGGTCTATAACTTCATGTCCGACACCAAGATCAAGATCGGCTGACGAGCGGCGGGCCACTGAATGTCTGGAACACCCCACGGAACGACCTACGAGCCGACGACCAAGTTCGGCAAGTGGATGGATGCGCGGCTGCCGATCGCGCGGATGATCTACGCGCAGGCCGTCGACTTCCCGACGCCGCGCAACCTGAACTATTGGTGGACGTTCGGCGGCATCCTGACGTTCATGCTCGTCGCGCAGATCGTCACCGGCATCGTGCTGGCCATGCACTACCAGCCGAGCGCCGAGGGAGCCTTCGACAGCGTCGACCGCATCCGCCGCGATGTGAACTTCGGCGACCTGATCCGCAACCTGCATGCGGTCGGCGCCTCGATGTTCTTCCTCGCCGCCTACGTCCACATCTTCCGCGGCCTCTACTACGGCTCCTACAAGGCGCCGCGCGAGGTGCTGTGGATCATCGGCGTGTTCATCTTCGTCGCGATGATGGCGACGGCGTTCATGGGCTACTCGCTGCCCTGGGGGCAGATGAGTTTCTGGGGCGTCACCGTCATCACCAATCTCTTCTCGTCCCTCGACAGCATCTGGAAGGGTCTCGGGACCACCATCGTCGAGTGGCTGTGGGGCGGCTATTCGGTCTCGGGTACGACCCTCAACCGCTTCTACAGCCTGCACTACCTGCTGCCCTTCGTCATTGCCGGCCTTGTCGGTTTGCACCTGTGGGCACTGCACGTCGTCGGCCAGAACAGCCCGACGGGTCTCGACATCAAGACTGCGTCGGACGCCGTGCCGTTCACGCCGTTCGCGACCTCCAAGGACGCGGTCGGCATGTTCGCCTTCTTGCTCCTGTTCTCATATTTTGTGTTCTTCATGCCGGACTATCTGGGTCACGCCGACAACTACACGCCGGCGAATCCGCTGGTCACGCCGCCGCACATCGTGCCCGAATGGTACTTCCTGCCGTTCTACGCGATCCTGCGTGCCATCCCGTCCAAGCTGTTCGGTGTGATCGCCATGTTCTCGGCGATCATCGTGCTGCTGTTCGTGCCGTGGCTCGACACCAGCCGCGTGCGCTCGACCAAATACCGGCCGGTCTATCGCTGGTTCTTCTGGCTGTTCGTCTTTAGTGCCGTTGCGCTCGGCTGGCTCGGCTCCAAGCCGCCGGACGCCGAGTACGTGTTCTGGGCGCGCGTGTTCACGATCTACTACTTCGCCCACTTCCTCGTCGTGATGCCGCTCGTCGGGTGGTTCGAGACGCCGAAGAAGGTTCCGGGATCGATCACCGAGGCGGTGCTCGGCCGCGAACAGAGCGCAAAGCTGGCGCCGAGCAAGGCTTGAGGGGGCTCGCATGAAACGACCGGAGCCCAAGTGGCGCGCAGCGGTGGTGGCCCTCGTCGGGTCGCTGACGCTCGCCGGAGCAGTTCTTCCCGCTTGCGCCGCTGACGAAGGCGGCGAGGAGCACACCATCGCGCGCCAGACTTGGTCGTTCGGCGGCTTCACCGGCCAGTATGACCAGGCGCAGCTGCAGCGCGGTTTCCAGGTCTATCAGCAGGTCTGCACGGCCTGTCACGGCCTGAAGCGCGTGCGTTTCCGCAATCTAGCCGAGCCGGGCGGTCCTGCATTTCCCGAAGCCGCCGTGAAGGCACTTGCAGCCGCTTGGCCGTACCAGATCTCGGGCGAACTCGATGACCAGGGCAACCCGGTCGACCGCCTGCCCGGCCTCGCCGATCAGATCATCGGCCCGTACAAGAACGACAAGCAGGCGCGCGCGGCGCAGAACGGCGCACTGCCGCCGGACCTGTCGCTGATCGCCAAGGCGCGTTCCGTCGAAAGCCATGCCGCCTGGTACAGCCAGTGGCTTTACATGCTGCGCGATATGGCCATCGGCTACCAGGAAGGCGGCCCGGATTACCTCTACGCCTTGCTGACCGGCTACCACGAGCCGCCGGCCGGCATGCAGATGACCGACGGCATGTCATACAACGTCGCTTTCCCCGGTAATCAGCTGGCGATGCCGCCGCCGCTGGCGAAGGACAACTTCGTCGAGTACCAGCCGGAGTCCGGGTACAAGGGCTCGCTCGAGCAGAATGCGCACGACGTCACGGCATTCCTCGCCTGGGCGGCCGATCCGAACCTCAACGCGCGCAAGCAGCTCGGCTGGCAGGTTCTGCTGTATCTGTTCATCACCACCGTCCTGCTCTATCTCGTCAAAAAGCAGATCTGGTCGCGCATCAAGCACTGACGCCGGATCATCGGCTTCCGGTCGCTCTGCGCGGCCCTGCGAAGGTCGATTGGGGGAGCCGTGGTACAAATCCGTATTGGGCATCGTCGGCGGCAGCGGTTTCTACAACCTGCCCGGCATCGAGAACCCGCACTGGGAGAAGGTCTCGAGCCCCTGGGGCGAGCCGTCCGATGAGATCCTGTTCGCCGAGGTCGACGGCCTGCCGTTCCGCTTCCTGCCCCGTCACGGCCGCGGCCATAGCGTCTCGCCGACGCATATCAACTTCCGCGCCAACATCGACGCGCTGAAGCGCGCCGGCGTCACCGACCTCGTCTCCATCTCCGCCTGCGGTTCGCTGAAGGACCAGTACGCGCCGGGCCATTTCGTGCTCGTCGATCAGTTCATCGACCGCACCTTCGCGCGCGCCAAGAGCTTCTTCGGCGAGGGCTGCGTCGCGCACGTGTCGATGGCGCATCCGGTCAGCCCGCTGCTCGTCGACGCCGTCGAGAAGGCGGCCAAGGCCGAGGACATCGACCACACCAAGGGCGGCACCTACCTCGCCATGGAGGGCCCGCAGTTCTCCACCCGCGCTGAAGTCTTTCCTCTATCGCAGCTGGGGCTGCGACGTGATCGGCATGACCAACATGCCGGAGGCCAAGCTCGCCCGCGAGGCCGAGATCTGCTACGCGACCGTCGCCATGGTCACCGACTACGATTGCTGGCACGAGGAGGTGGCGCACGTCGACGTCGCCTCCGTGCTCGCCGTCATGAAGGGCAACACGGAGAAGGCGCAGCGGCTGGTGCACAAGCTGGCCGAGATCTTCCCGCGCGAGCACCCAGCCTGCCCTATCGGTTCGGACACGGCGCTCGGCGTTGCCATCATCACGCCGCCCGAGGCACGCGATCCCAAGCTGATGGCCAAGCTCGACGCCGTCGCCGGCCGCGTCCTCGGCACGAGCCTAAGCCGCCGGGGCGCCAAGCCGCTTTTCATAGGCCTGCACGTGTGCCGCCGCGATGGCGAGCACAGGCGCCGGCAGCTCATGCTTGCGGGCGCGTTGCAGCATGTCGCCAAGAATGTGCGCGCCTTCGGTGCGGCGGCCGCTCTCGATGTCGCGCAGCATCGACGATGTCAGCGTCGAGCCTTCCCGGGTCAGCAGCGCGCGGTACTCGTCCATAATGGCTTCCGGCGGCTCGTAGCCCTCCGCCTGCGCGATGGAGCGCGTCTCATCGAGCAGATGCAGGATGCGCGCGCGCCCGCGATCCGTCTGCAGGATCGTGCCGATGTTGGCGCGCATCAGGCAGGTGATCCCGGCGAATGCCGCGAGAAACACGAACTTGTTCCACATGTCCTGGCGGATCTCGTGGGTGACGTACGCCTCGACGCCAGCGCTCTGCAGCCTGTCCACGAATTCATCCGCGACCGGATCGCTCGTCATTGCGACCGGCCCCGTGATGACCGTCATGAACGACGACAGATGCTCGATCACGCCGTCGGGCCGCAGGTTGGCCGCGCCATGGATGATGCCGCCGAGCAGACGCGTGTCCGGGTAGCGCTCCGACAGCAGGTCGAGGTGACGCACGCCGTTGAGCAGTGGCAGCAGCCGCGTTTCTGCGCCAAGTAGCGGGGTGACGGCATCGAGCGCTTCAGCGAGCGCGGGTTCCTTGCAGGCGAGGACGACGGCATCGGGAGCAGTTTCGGGGACGGCGCCGGCCGCCATGACCTTCACCGGCGCGGCGAAATCCCCGAGCGGGCTTTTCACCACAAGGCCCGCCGCCTTGAGCGCCGCGGCGCGCGCGTCACGGGTGAGAAACGTCACATCGGCACCGCCCGTGATCAGGCGCGCACCGAGATACCCGCCGACCCCTCCGGCCCCCAATATTACGACGCGCATGGACACTCCGAACGACGGTCATCTGCGCCACCAACGTTGATCCTATCGGAACTGATCCGCAAGCCGCCGTCAGGCGCGGTGGTTGCCCACGCGGCCGCGATGCTTGCACGCAACCGAACCTCCGCGGCTTGCTGGGGCCGGGGCCGGCTGCTACGCAAAGTTGCGCCGGCGCAACTGATTCTCTTGGGAGTTCATGCACGCCAAGCCACAGCCGCGCGCCTTATCGCGCAGCGCGTTGGCGTTTGGTGTGGTGTTGCTCGCGACGATCGGCGCGACAGGATCCGCCAGGGCGGACCAGGACGACGATGCCGAACGCGTCCCGTCCGGCGCCGCCGATATCTACAGTCCCATCCAGCGCACGTTCTCGCCGCAGGCGCCGCTGCCCGGCGGCCCGCAGCGTCTGGTGCCCGGCACCTCGCTGCCCGCCGACGACGGTCCGGTGCTGTTCCAGGATCTGAAGGAGCGGCTGCGCTTCGCCGATCCGTTCTTTCGCGACATGAAGCTCGCCGTCTACCTGCGCACGCACGACCTCGACCGCGACAACTCCAGCGGTCCCCGCTCGCGCGCCTGGGCCGGCGGCTCGGCGCTGGCGATCAAGACCGGGTTCTTGAACGACTGGCTGCAGCTGGAGGCAGCGGGTGCCACGTCGCAACCGCTGTTCGCGCCCGAAGGCGAAGGCGGAACGCTGCTGTTGACGCAAGAGCAGGCCGAGGTCAGCTCGTTCGCCATCGCCAACGCGAGAATGCGCTTCAGCGGACAAGAACTCTTTCTGGGACGCCAGCTCATCAAGACGCCGTACATCAACCCGCAGGACAACCGCATGCTGCCCAACACGGTCGAGGGCGCCGTGCTCATGCGCCGCCGCGACGAGGCGCAGACGTTCGACTACGGCATCGGCTACCTGTGGGGCTTCAAGGCGCGCGACAGCTCACACTTCGAATCGTTCTCCGAGGAGCTTGGCGTCACAGAGGATCGCGGGGTGTTGGCCGCCGGCGCCAAGGTGGTGCCGATCGAGGGGCTCACCATCGGCGCCATCGACTATCTGATCGCCGACGTCCTCAACACGACCTTCGCCGAGGCCGACTGGATCATCCATGCCGCGCCAATGCAGTTTCGTTTCAGCGCCAACTACACAGATCAGCGGACGGTCGGCGCCGATCTCATCGCCGGTGCGCCGTACCAGACCGATCAGGTCGCGGCCCGCTTTGCTGCCAGCTACGCCAACGTGACGCTGCTCGTCGCCGGCTCCAAGAACGGCAAGGGCGCCGCGCTGCAGGGCCCGTTCGGCAGCTTCCCGGCCTATACCGTGCTGGATCAGCTCAACTTCAACGAGGCCGGCCAAAAGACCGTCGTGGTCGGCGCCGCCTATGACCTGTCGCACCTCGTGCTCGACGGCCTCAAGCTGCAGACCCGCTATGGCTGGGCCTGGGACGCGGTCGATGCGCCGAGCGGCAAGCCGCTGACGCGGCAAAACGAGTTCAACGTCGAGCTGGAATACCTGCCCACCGCGGGCCCGCTGGAAAATATTCACGTGCAGGTGTTCTATTCCATGGTCGAGTTGCCAGGTAATCCGCCGGGCCAAACGCAACAGCCGCAGGCGCGCGGCATCGTCACCTACCTCGTTCCCCTGCTATAGCGAGCGCATGTCGTCACCCGCCAGCCATGCCGACCCGCTGCGCCCGTTCGATGCGCGCATGCTGCGCGTCGGCGACGGCCACTGGCTGTACGTCGAGGAGGTCGGAAATCCCGACGGCATTCCGGCGCTGTTCCTGCACGGTGGGCCGGGCAGCGGATCGCAGCACCTGCACAGGCGGCTGTTCGATCCGGCGCGCTTTCACGCCTTCCTGTTCGATCAGCGCGGCGCTGGGCGCAGCCACCCCTATTTGAAGCTCGACGCCAACACGACGCAGCACCTGGTTGCCGACATCGAGGCCATCCGCGAGCACTTCGGTATCGAGCGCTGGTTGGTCGTTGGCGGTTCGTGGGGTTCGACGCTCGCCATCGCCTATGCCGAGGCGTATCCCGAGCGCGTCACCGGATTGGCGCTGCGGGCGATCTTTCTCGGCACGCGCGCCGAGGTCGAATGGGCGTTCGTCGATGGGCCGCGGCTGTTCCGGCCGGATCTCTACGCCGACTTCGTCGGACTGTTGCCGGAGGCAGAGCGCGCCGCTCCGCTCGACGCCTATTTGCGCCGCCTCGCCGATCCCGACCCTGTGGTGCAAGTTCCAGCGGCGCAGATCTGGGCCGCCTACGAGCGCGCGCTGTCGGAGCTGGCGCCGTCGCAGACGCGGCTGTCGACGCCTGTCGGTCGCAGCGAACGCCTACCGCCGACACCCATTGCCGAGGGGCACTACATTCGCAACGACTTTTTTCTTGAGCCCGGCCAGCTGCTGCGCGATGCGGGGAAGCTGAAGGAGATTCCCGGCGTGATCGTGCAGGGCCGCTACGATCTGCTGTGCCCGCCAAAGGCCGCGTACGCGCTCAGCGAAGCTTGGGGCAACTGCCGGCTGGAGATCATCGACAAAGCCGGGCACGCCATCACCGAGCCCGGCGTCATGGAAGCGCTGACGGCGGCCGTGAGCGAACTCGGCGCGAAGCGCTAGCCGTCAGCCGGCCGCCAACTTCTTCTCCGCGGCCTCGCGCCGGCGCTGGAACTCCTCCTCCATCGCCGCCACGTGGCGATAGACGTTGTCGAGCTCCTCCTTGCGGTCCTCGTTCTGCGCTTCCTCGACCCACTGGGCGAATTCCTCGCGCAGCGTGAACAGCACGTCGAGCGCGCCGGTGATCTCGTGCAGCTCGCGTTGCGCCTCGTTGCCGTCTGCCATAGGAAGTGACCCTTTGCCCGTGCGGATATTGGCACGCTACAGTGAGGACCGCGGCCGTGCAATTCTCGGAGCCCGTCATGCGCAAGGCACTCTTGGCGATCGTGGTCGCACTGATCGCATGCAGCGTGGCACGCGCCGAACCCGCTACTCTGACGGTGTCGTTCGGGGACAAGAAACAACGCTTCACGGCCGCCGACCTGCTGGCGCGTCCGGATGCAGCCACCGTCACCATACCGGAAGACGTCTCCTACAAGCGCGCGATGACCTATCGCGCCGTGCCGGTGCTGGCGCTTGTCGGAAACAAGCCGGATCCCGGGCTCGACACACTTGAGGCCAGCGCCGCCGACGGGTTCGTCTCGCAGATTCCCATGGCGCTCATCGAGAAGGGCACGCAGGGCGGCAGCGTGGCTTGGATCGCCATCGAGGATCCGTCGGCGCCGTGGCCGTCGCTGCCGGGTAAGGACGTTTCCGCTGGGCCGTATTATCTCGTATGGGAGCACCCCGAGCGCTCCAAGGTCGGTTCCGAACAGTGGCCCTATCAGACCGTCGCCCTCACGGGGGTGGAATCTCCCGCGCATCGTTGGCCTCAGATGGTGGTCTCGAACGCGCTCCCTGCCGACGATCCGGCGCGGGTCGGTCAGATGGTGTTCACGACGCAATGCATGCCCTGCCACCGCATGAAGGGCGCTGGTGTCGGTGAGCTTGGTCCCGATCTTGGACAGCCTATGAACCCGACGCAGTACTTCACGCCCGCGGGCCTGCGCGCGCTGATCCGCAATCCGAAGGCAGTTCGCACTTGGCCGCAGCAGATCATGCCGGCGTTCGACACTAAGAAGCTGTCCGACGCCGACCTCGACGCCGTCATCGCTTACCTCGCCCAAATGGCGACGCGCTAGTTCTTCACCAAATCAAAATCTGCCGCGAGGCCGTAGAGGCGCAGATGCGTGTCGGGCTGGTATGGCTTGAAGACGATCCAGTTCTCGCCGTCGATCGTAACGAAACCAGCGGGCGCCATTCCCTGGTCTCGTGGCACGCAGAGTGCCGACAATGCGCCTCGATCAGGCAGGATTCGCAACCGCACGTTATCACGCTTGGCGAATGGCACCGCGGCTAACGGTTGCTCCGGTGGCACCGGCGTCGAGATGAAGCGACGCGTCGTACTCGCGGGAAGCTGGGGCGGCGGCGAATTGAGTACGCGCTCGATGCCTTCGAGATTTGGCTGGCCGTGGATGACTTCGATGCCTTGCCTGAAAATGAAAGTGATTGGCGTTCCCCACTTTTTGCCGGGCCGCTTGAAGCGATCCTCGAGGACGAGGTCGGTCAGGAGTTGGATCTCGGCGATGAAGGCGCGCTGCTCGGCACTCAGGGGGCCGGGCTTGACCGCATCCTGCAAGTAGACGCGCGCCAGGGATTGGGGGGTGCCGTCCGATGCGAGGTCCAACAGCTGTTCGACATGGCGGGCCTTTCCGCCTTGCAGCACGGGAATGAAACGCGCGTCGAATCCGTAGCGGCGGACCTGCAGTCCCTTGAATGCCTGCTTGCAGACCGGACACCATGGAGCGCCGAGTACGTAGACGGTCGGTTTTCCTGGCGCGACCGGCGAGCCTGCCGAATAAAGCGAGGCGAACTCGCGCCAATTATCCGCGTCGCTCGCGCCGCACCAGTCTGCGGATCCCGGCGAGGAGCCGAGCGCAAGCGCTGCGGTAATGACTAGCGTAATCAGCCAAGCTTTGCGCACCGGTTAGTCCTCTCGGATGTCCAAGCATCCGAGCGTGCCGTCGCGCGATACTGGCGGCTTGGTGCGGCTCAGGCTGTCCAGGTTCCATTTGGAAATGACCGTCTTGGGATCTCCGCCCTCCGGCGTCACATTGATGATCAGCGTGACGGCGTCTGCCTCGTAGCGACCGCCCATGACGAAATCATCCGGCGCGGTGCCATAGGCCGTATCTCCCATGAGGTGAAAGTGGCCGTCGGGGCTGCATGCAAAGACGGTAATGGTGCCCTTGTCGCTCGTCCGGCCCTTTTTGACGGAGAGTGTCATGTCCTGGCCGAAGGACATCGGCGTCGCTACGAATTTATCCTCCATCGAGGATTGCTGCTCGGAGCTGGTGACTAGGACGCCCACAAGAACCGCCCCGATTGCGAGCGTGCTCGCCATGATGCCAAGGATGACATCCACCCTGCCGAGCGCTTGCCAGCTCTTACCCGTCGTGTCCCCGTCTTTCATGGCGCTGGATGTCCCCCGTCCACGTCGTTGTTACCAGCCGTAGGCCGGCACGGGCAAGACGATGCAGATTTCTCGTCAGCAGGGGAGCATTTTCTTGGCGCGGGCGTAGGTGGCCATGGCCGACCAGATGCCCGGGCCGCCTTCGACGCCAGCACCGCTGCCCAGGCGTACGACCGTCGGGCCGCCGTCGAGGGCATAGAACTCGTCCGTAAGGGCGGACAGCTGCTTGTCCCAATCGTTCCAATCGCTGTGATTGAAGTACTTGTCACGCCGCACCTGCGTATCGCGCGGATACTTGTTCCCGAACATGTCCAGGCCGCGCTTGTAGATTGCCGCTTGGCGCGGCAGGTCCATTTCGCGGAACGCATCGTAGACCTCCGGGGCGACGGCGCCGGAGGAGTTGAGGAAGAACTGGTGGACGCCGCCGTTCGAGAACTCGGTGTTGAAGAACTCCATCGCCAGCAGCGTGCGTTGCTCGATCGGCAGCGTGTTTAAGCGCGCTACGATTTCAGCATCGGAGCCGCCGCCCGCGGCGAGTCTTTGCGCCAGCGCCTGATTGAGATAGCGGAGGCGGGCGATCTCGCCCAGCTTGGAGCGCTCGGCCTCGACGCGCTGCCACAGCGCAGGCGTGCGTTCAACGAACGCGACCATCGCGGCGGCAAAGGCTTCGCGCGATCCGAACGTGCGGCTGATCTCCATCATGCGACGATCGAAATCGTTCATCGGCGTATCGAGCGACGAATAGGAGAAATACTTGGCTCGCGCCTCTTCGTCGACCGGGTAGGCGGGACCGAACAACGCCATCGCCCGCCCGAACTCGGCGTGCTCACGTTCGAGCCTCGCCGCCTTGAGAGCGTCCGCGATGGCCGGCGCATATGCGCCTGCACGCGTATAGAAGAACGTGTGCAGCCCATCGCGACCAAGGCCATCGTGTAGCATGTCGAGCAGCGCGAGCGTGCGCGTGTCACCATCGAGCTGCGCCAGCGACGCCATGAACGTTTCCGGCGCGTCGAGGCCGGCGCGTACGGAATAGCGCCCGATAACCTCGCTGATCAGATCCTCGAAGCGGACGTGCCTGAGATCGGCGTCCGTTTCCGAAAAGCGCTCCTGCGGGCTGGAGCGCAGGCGGCAGCCGTTATCGTCAACGTCCCGCGAGTACGAGGGGATGATGACGCGGATGTCCTTGGGGTCCGAGCTTTTCTTCGTCTCGGTCTTGCCAAGCTCATCCTCCGTGGCCGCGCGGAGATCGGCACCTCCGGCTGCGGCCATCAAGGCGCAGGCGACCGCCAGCAGTCCGATCGTGCGCACGCTTGGCATCGTCAGTACGCGCGCTCGCCTCAATTGGGGAAGGTGACGAGGATCTGCATATGGATGAGCTCAGGGTACATGGCCTTGAGGACATTGCCGCCGAGCCAGAGGAGCACGCTGAGAATGATCAGCGCCGGGATCGCGGCGAAGACCGCCTTGATGAAAAACATCATCAGGTGGCCGAACGAGACCTCGAAACGCGAAACGGTAGCGCCGCCGGTCTCCATTGCCGGCTGCTCGCGACGGGCATCTGAGGCGCCGAAATCGTGTGTTAGGGTGGCGGACCTAGCCTTTGCCTCGCGTTCCCTCGCCGCCCGCTCGCGCGCCTCGCGCTCTCGTCTCAATGTTCTTGGCAGGTCGTCCGCGCCCTCGTCCGCCATGAGAGGGAATTCGACGCTGGTCACGCTGGGAGCCTCCTCAACGCGCTGCGCTCGGGCCCAAAACGGGCGGCTGCAGCGGCCGTGCACTGTGAAGTTTTTGCGATGGTAAAACGCCTACCGTCGTATGGCTGATATTGCTATTTTGCGCCGGCAATTTGGCGGGAGGGATTCACTTGAGCGATTTGCGGCGCCTTGTACGTACGATTCCGGATTATCCGAAACCCGGCATCCTGTTCCGGGATGTGACGACGCTGATGGGCGACGCGAAGGGCTTCAAGGCGGCCATCGAAGGGATGGCCGCCCCCTATATGAACGACAAAATCGACGCCGTTGCCGGCATCGAGGCGCGCGGCTTCATCCTGGGCGGCGCCGTGGCCGACCGGCTCGGCTGCGGCTTCATCCCGATCCGCAAGAAGGGCAAGCTGCCGTGGAAGACCATCGGCCAGCAGTACTCGCTGGAATACGGCGTCGACATCATCGAGATCCACGAGGACGCCATAAAGCCGGGCGAGCGCATCCTGATCGTCGATGATCTCATCGCCACCGGCGGCACGGCCGAGGCGGCGGCCAAGCTCATCAGCCGCACGGGCGGGCTCGTCGCCGGCGCGGCGTTCCTCGTCGACCTGCCCGATCTGGGCGGCCTCGACCTCTTGCGCAGCCACGGCATCCGCACCCACGCGCTGATGGCCTTCGAGGGGCATTAGTCGCGCGTGCCGGGCAACCCGCTTACCCGCCGACAAGCTGCGCTTGGCGCTGCAGCGCATCGCCGGCTGGCGGCTGGCTGCGGCCCAGCCGTCGCCTGCCCGGTGTGCGAGGCGCCCGGCCTCGAGATCGTCGATAGGTCGACGCGGCCATACGCGGAGTGGTACGCGCTGTCGTGCCCCTCTTGCGGACTGGGTCACACCATCCACATTCCCATGGCGCCGACCATGCCCAGCGGTGATTAGAGAATGAAGATCAAAGGCAAGGCCTATCGCACCATCTGGCTCGCGCCGGACGGCTGGTCGGTGGAGATCATCGACCAGACGCGGCTGCCGCACGAGCTTGTCGTCGTCCCGCTGAAGTCGGCCGAGGACGCCGCGCGCGCCATCCTGTCGATGCAGGTGCGCGGCGCGCCGCTGATCGGCGCCACCGCCGCCTACGGCCTTGCCATGGCCATCCGCCAGGATGCCTCCGACGAGGCGATCGACCGCGCCATCGAGTTCCTCGCCAAGCAGCGCCCCACCGCCATCAATCTGCGCTGGGCGCTGGAGGAGATGCGCCGCGCCGTGCAGAACCTGCCGCGCGAAGAGCGCGTCGCCGCCGCCTACAAGCGCGCCGCCGAGATCTGCGACGAGGATGTCGAGACCTGCCGCCTGCATCGGCGAGCACGGGCAGCAAGATCATCGAGGACATCGCCGCCAGGAAGGGCAAAGGCGAGACGGTCGAGGTGCTGACCCACTGCAACGCCGGCTGGCTCGCCTGCGTCGACTGGGGCACGGCGACCTCGCCGATCTACCAGGCGCACGACGCCGGCGTGCCGCTGCATGTGTGGGTCGACGAGACGCGCCCGCGCAATCAGGGCGCCGCGCTCACCGCCTTCGAGCTCGGCAGCCACGGCGTGCCGCACACCATCGTCGTCGACAATGCCGGCGGCCACCTGATGCAGCACGGCCGGGTCGATATGGTCATCGTCGGCACCGACCGCGTGGCCGCCAACGGCGACGTCGCCAACAAGATCGGCACCTATCTCAAGGCGCTGGCGGCGCACGACAACGGCGTGCCGTTCTACGTCGCGCTGCCGCACTCGACCATCGACTGGACGCTCGACGAGGGGCTCTCGATCCCCATCGAGGAGCGCTCGGCCGACGAGGTGCTGAAGATGCCGGGGCGGCTGCCCGACGGCACGGTCGTCACGGTGGAGATCGCCGCCCCCGGCTCGCCGGCCGGCAACCCCGCCTTCGACGTGACGCCGGCGCGGCTCGTCACCGGCTTCATCACCGAGCGCGGCGTCTGCCCGGCGACGCGCGAAGGGCTGCTGTCGCTCTACCCGGAGCGGGCCGGCGAAATAGCGCCGCTACAACCTTTATGATCTCGCAAGCGTAGCTGTGGCAGGGTGCCGTGGCTGGATCTTTGTCGTGAGTAGCCGAGCCGTGAGCGCCAAGACCAAAGACGCCGAGAAGAACGCGCGCCGGGCGGTGATCGACACCGCGCTGGCCATGAGCCGTTCCGGCCTGTCGCCGGGGCGCTCGGGCAACGTGTCGTGCCGCTGGAAGGGCGGCATGCTGATCACGCCGACCGGCATGGCCTACGACGTCATCCGTCCGCGCGACATCGTCTTCGTCGACGCCAAGGGCGCCGTGCCCGGCAAGCAAGTCGCGCAAGCCGTCGAGCGAATGGCGCTTCCATCTCGCCGCCTACCGCGCGCGCCCCGACATGAACGCCGTCGTGCACACGCATTCGCTGCACGCCACCGTGCTCGCGTGCGCGCACAAGCCGATCCCGGCGTTCCACTACATGGTCGCGGTGGCGGGCGGGAACGACATCCCGCTGGTGCCCTACGACACGTTCGGCACGCAGGAGCTGGCCGACTACGTCGCCAAGGGGCTCGCAGCAAGCGCAACGCCTGCCTGATGGCCAACCACGGCCAGATCGCCATCGGCGCCAACCTTTGCTGCGGCGCTCGAGCTGGCGCACGAGGTCGAGGTGCTGGCGGCGCAGTACTGTCGAAGGTGCTGACGCTCGGCGGCGAGCCGCACATTCTGCCGGACGAGGAGATGGCGCGCGTGCTGGAGCGCTTCAAGAACTACGGCCAGCGCGCCCAGGGCTGAGCATCTGCGCTGATCACTTGCCAAATTCGCGCAGCGTGGTCTTGCAGGTGCGCCGCCACTGCTGCTTGGTCATGTGTGTGCCCTTGTCCCAGATCGCCATGCAGTCGGTCATTCGCTGCTCGACGTCGGGTCGAGGTTGATGCTGCCGGTGGTCACCGCAGGCGTGTCGGCTGCTTGCTGCTGATTGGCGTCTGCCTGCGGCGCCGGGTCGGCAATGGCAAAGGCGCTCATTGCGACTGCACCGGCGACGGCGATGCGTCAGGGTCTTGGCAAATCTGGTCATGAAAGTCGTCCGTGGCCTCGTGAGTGGGAGAGCGGCCGGGCCGCTGCTCCCTGCCATTTTTTAGCTGACGCGCGGGCCCTGCATATGGCGCAGGGCCGCCTCAATTCGCCGCCAAGTCTCGGCCTGCTTTGTGTCGCCTTTTTGCTCGAAGTCGCGCGCCTTTTGCGCCGCCTGCGGTAGGGCCAGGTCGCCCCGCGCATCGCGCAGCTTGCGGGCGTGCTCCTGGATATCCATCGCCTGCATGTGGGATCCTCCATGTTATGGGCGATGGAGGGCATATAGGCGCTGGCCTGCCCGCCTCCAACGGGCGCGATCAGGCGAGGCGCTGCACTTCGGACGAGTTATCCACAGCCTAGTTGGCGATCTAGTTCGCGAAGCGGAAGTGCATCACGTCGCCGTCCTTGACGACGTACTCCTTGCCTTCGAGCCGCATCTTGCCGGCATCCTTGGCGCCGGCCTCGCCGCCGAGCGTGACGTAGTCCTCGTAGGCGATCGTCTCGGCGCGGATGAAGCCCTTCTCGAAGTCGGTGTGGATGACGCCGGCCGCCTGCGGGCCCTTGGTGCCGCGCGTGATCGTCCAGGCGCGCGCTTCCTTCGGGCCGACGGTGAAATAGGTCACGAGGTCGAGCAGCTGGTAGCCGGCGCGGATCAGGCGGTTGAGGCCCGGCTCCGTCAGGCCCATCTCGGCCAGGAACTCGCTGCGATCTGCCGGCGGCAAGCCGGCGAACTCGGCTTCGATCTTGGCCGAGATGATGACGCACACGGCGCCTTCGGCCTTGGCCCGCTCCTCCACGACTTTGCGAATAGGCGTTGCCGTTCGCGGCGGCGGACTTCTTCGACGTTGCAGACATAGACGACCGGCTTGGAGGTCAGCAGCTGCAGCGCCAGGAAGATCGGCTTCTCCTCGGGCGTGATCTCGGCCATGCGCGCGGGCTTGCCTTCGCGCAGCGGGATCAGCGCCTTCTCCATGACGGCGAACTGCGCCTTGGCTTCCTTGTCGCCCGCCTTGGCCTTCTTCTCGACCGCCGTGATGCGCTTCTCCAGGCTTTCCATGTCGGCGAGCATCAGCTCGGTCTCGACCACCTCGGCGTCGGCCAGCGGATCGATGCGGTTCTCGACGTGGGTGATGTCGTCGTCCTCGAAGCAGCGCAGCACGTAGGCGACGGCGTCGACCTCGCGGATGTGCGACAGGAACTTGTTGCCGAGGCCCTCGCCCTTGGAGGCGCCGCGCACGAGGCCGGCGATGTCGACGAACGTCAGCCGCGTCGGGATGATCTGCCCGGACTTGGCGATGGCGGCGAGCTTGTCGAGGCGCTCGTCGGGCACGCCGACCTCGCCGACGTTCGGCTCGATGGTGCAGAACGGATAGTTGGCGGCCTCGGCCGCCGCCGTCTGCGTCAGCGCGTTGAACAGGGTGGATTTGCCGACGTTCGGCAGACCCACGATGCCGCATTTGAAGCCCATGATGCGTGGCCCGGCGGTTGTTGGATGAGCGGGCGGGCGGGCGTGCCGCCCCGGCCCCGGTGGCGTTGCCAGATGCCTAGGGGGTTAGAGCCCGCTTGTGAAGCCCACCTTTGCCGCAGCTACCTAGGGCCATGATCCCTCGATAGTCTTGCGGATGAACGCCACTGCAGCAGGGACACCCCCCTCGTCGCGTATGGCCGCACCGATCATGGCAGCTTGGCGGCGCACGTCCGGTGCATCCATAGCAACAATGGCTTCGGCGAGGGCGCTGGCGGTTAATCTCTTGCGATCAAGTGGTGGTGGCCCGACACCTAATTGCGCAATGCGGCGCGCCCAAAACGGCTGATCCCCGAAGAAAGGACATGCAACGGTCGGCTTTCCGGCGCGCAGCGATGCTCCTGTCGTTCCGGCGCCGCCATGGTGGATCGTTGCCGAGACGTGGGGAAACAATCGGTCGTGGGGTGCGCCGGATATCGACCGCACATGGGAAACGCCGTGCACCGCCGCGAGGGCTCCGCCGCCGGTGGCCAGCAGGCCGCGCTTGCCTGTCTTCTCCAAGGCTTCGATGCAGATCTTGGTTACGCGCTCGGCATCGAGCCCCGGCATGCTGCCAAAGCCAATATAGACCGGGGGGCTTCCCGACTGGATGAAGGCCCTGAGGTCATCGTCGGGCTCCCATCGCGGGCGTATCCAGAAACCAGTAGCCGCTTACCAGAACGTCCTCGTTCCAGTCGGCGGGCTTGGCGAGGACGCTCGGGCTGTAGGCGTAAATGGTGCCGCGGGCACGCAGGCGTTTTGCCGGTGAGCCGGGCATGCCCAGCGTGGTCGCTCGCCAGTCGCTAAGCAACCGGCGGAACAGCACGTTGGATGCATTTGTCGCCAGACCGTGGCTAGCGCGATTGAACGGACCGAGATTGGCAAACGGCAACAACGGCGTCGGGAACGCCGAGGTTGGTGTGAAGCCTGGCAGCGGCGAGGCCAATATGAACGGCCTGCCGAGCTTCTCGGCCATGTGCGGCGATGCGATCGACTTGGGATGATGAACAATGACATCGGGCTGGAAATCGCGCACCGCGAGCCATTCGGCATCCAGCAATTTGCGCATCAATGGGCGGATATATTTTAGAAGCTTCAGCCCCGCGCCAAAGCCGGCGGGTCCGCTCGCCATCGCCGCTTTTCCTTCCGGAGTGTTGATCAGCTCCAGGAACTCGCCAGGGAGCGGCGCGAAGGGAACACCTCGCTCTCGAGCCATCGTCTCGAACTGCATAGGACCGGCAAGCTGCACGTCGTGCCCGTCGCTCAACAGTCCAAGTGCCAGCGCCACGTACGGCTGGACGTCTCCGCGTGTACCGAGCGCCTGTATCGCTATGCGCATTACAGCTTTCGTTCGTCCCGTATGTGCCGTTTAACGGAAGCGCGTCAGGGCGAAGACGGAATAGCTGGACGGGCTCGGCAGCTTCTCCTTGCCGCTCATGGCGTCGGTGAGCGCCTCGCCGACGTTGGTGCCGGGGTCGGTCTGCCTTCACCGCGATGACGATGAACGGCCGCTGCCAGCTGGTGCCGCCGGTCTCGCAGTTGGTGCACGGATCGCGGTATTGCCCGAGGTTCAGCGTCCAGATCGGCGTGGCCGCTGCGACGGCGCCCGAAACGAGCGTCGCCGCTTGCTTGGCGCGGCGCTCGGCTCGCGCGACCTCCTCGGCCGCGATCCCCTCCTGCGAGGCGGTGCCGACGGTGATCACTTCCTTGGCGTCGGCGAGCGCGCCCTTCACCTCGTCATCGAGCACGGCGGCGGCCACATCGGCGCGCGGGATCACGGTGCCGTCCTTCTCCAGATCCTCGGCGCTGCCGCGCACCCACAGGAAGCTCTTGTTGAGCACGACGACGTCGAAGGTGCCGCGGCGCCCGGCCTTGTCCTTGCCCTCGATGGCGAACACGGTGGAGTTGCGCGTCTGGCGCACCTCCGGCTCGGGCGCGATGGCGGCCGTCTCGACCGGCGCACGGTTGGCGATGACCTTCTCGCGGATCTCGATGGCGCCGTAGGTCGCCGCCGCGCCGGTCGTGGCGACGAGCATGGCGACGCCGGCATTGCGTCTTGAACAGGCCGAGGAACCAGGAGATGCGGTCCCACCAGCCGGCGCCTTTGTCGTAGGCGCGATAGCCGCGCCACAACCAGCTGAGCGGACCACGGCGGCGTCGCTCTTCTTCCTGCACGAGAGCAGCGGTAGCCGCGGCCTCGGGGTTGGCGCAGACGATCCACGCCAGCACAAAGCCGACGGCGAAGGCGCCAGCGGCGTACAGCGGAAGGTTGGCGATCAGATCTTGCGTCATGTGTCTGCCCCGACTTGGCGGCCCGGTGACGTGTGCCGGGGCGTCGGCTGGGCAACGCGTCGTGCTCAGAGAAGTTGCACGACGCGTTTGCCTAGCGCCTCGCTAGTTCAAAAATTGATGTGCTGGATCACGTAACCGGCGGCGAAGGCAATGAGGCCGGCGATGACGATCTGCGGCAGCACCGACACGAACTTGCCCAGCAGCTCGACGAACGCCTGGAACAAGGCGACGACGCCCGACCACAGCACCATGAACGCCTTGTACAAAATGTAGGCGATGGCGCCGAGGGCGATGACGAGGATGACGATCTTCCAGATCGGCAGCGACTGCCAGTCGGACGAGAAGACCGAGACGATCTGGCCGAACGACCAGTTCCAGACCAGCTGCAGGAACTTGAAGATCGCAGCGATGCCCTGCTGCAAGAACGAAACGATGGAATTGATAATGCCTTCCACGTGCACCTCCCCTGACGATGCTGCAGGCCCGGTCACATACCGCGGCCCCCCGGCGCCACACTGGCCCGGGCTCGTTGCGTGCGCAAGACGTGTCAGGCTTTCAGGCGGTAGCCGGTGGTGAAAATGCGCCAGATGACGGCGAGGCAGACGAGCAGGAAGACCACTGTCATGGACAGGCTGACGACGATATTGACGTCGGAGATCTCAAAGAAGCTCCAGCGGAATCCGCTGATCAGGTACACGACGGGATTGAACAGCGTCACCGTCTGCCAGAACGGCGGCAGCATGTTCACCGAGTAGAACGTGCCGCCGAAGAATGTCAGCGGCGTCACAATCAACAGCGGGATGATCTGCAGCTTCTCGAAGCCGTCGGCCCAGATGCCGATGATGAAGCCGAACAGGCTGAAGGTCACCGCGGTGAGCACCAGGAAGGCGAGCATCCAGAACGGATGGGCGATGTGCAGGGGCACGAACAGCGCCGCGGTGCCGAGGATGATGAGCCCCAGGATGATCGACTTGGTGGCCGCGGCGCCGACGTAGCCGAGCACGATCTCCAGCGGCGAGATCGGCGCCGAGAGCAGCTCGTAGATGGTGCCGGTGAAGCGCGGGAAATAGATGCCGAACGAGGCGTTGGCGATCGATCTGCGTCAGCAGCTGCAGCATGATCAGCCCCGGCACGATGAAGGCGCCGTAGCTGACGCCGTCGATGTGGGCGATGCGCGAGCCGATGGCGGCGCCGAAGACGATGAAATAAAGCGACGTCGACAGCACCGGCGAGAAGATGCTCTGCATCACCGTGCGGAAGGCGCGCGACATCTCGAACATGTAGATGGCTTTGACCGCGTGCAGGTTCATTTGGCGCTCCTGACGAGGTCGACGAAGATGTCCTCGAGCGAGGACTGCGTCGTGTTGAGGTCGGCGAAGCCGATGCCGGCGGTGCGCATGTCGTTGAGCAGTGCGGTGATGCCCGTGCGGCCGGCGTGCGTGTCGTAGGTGAAGGTCAGCTCGTCGCCGTCCGGGCGACAGCTCCAGCGCGTGCGCGGCGAGTTCGGCCGGGATGGCGTCGATCGGCGCGCTGAGCTGCAGCACCAGCTGCTTCTTGCCGAGCTTGCGCATCAGCTCGGCCTTTTCCTCGACGAGGATCAACTCGCCCTTGGCGATGACGCCGACGCGGTCGGCCATCTCCTCGGCCTCCTCGATGTAGTGCGTCGTCAGGATGATGGTGACGCCGGTGGCGCGCAGGTCGCGCACCACCTGCCACATGTCCTTGCGCAATTCGACGTCGACGCCGGCGGTGGGCTCGTCGAGGAAGAGGATCGTCGGCTCGTGCGCGAGCGCCTTGGCGATCAGCAGCCGGCGCTTCATGCCGCCCGACAGCGTCATGATCTTGCTGTCTTTTTTGTCCCACAGCGACAGCGACTTGAGCACCTTCTCGACGTACGCCGGGTTGGGCGGCTTGCCGAACAGGCCGCGGCTGAAGGAGACGGCGTTCCACACGCGTCTCGAAGGCGTCGGTGGTCAGCTCCTGCGGTACGAGGCCGATCATCGCGCGCACGCGCCGGTAGTCGCGCTGGATGTCGCCGCCGTCGACCGTCACCGTGCCGGTCGTCGCGTTGACGATGCCGCATACGATGGAGATCAGCGTCGTCTTGCCGGCGCCGTTGGGGCCGAGCAGCGCGAAGATCTCGCCGCGGCGGATGTCGAGGTTGATGTTCTTCAGCGCCTGGAAGCCGGTGGCATAGGTCTTCGACAGGTCTTTGATGGAGATGATGGCTGTCATGGTGCGGGGATAAGCACTCGCGGCCTCCGCTTCAAGGCGGCGTCGCGCATTACTCCTTGTCGCCGCGACCGGCGAGCCACTTCTTGAGGTTCTCGGCCAGCGCCCCGGCGCGCTTTCCCGCGCGCTCGCCGGCTGGGTGCGGGTTGCGCGGCGCGCGCTCCGGCTTCTTGGGCGGCGGCGGCTCGGGCTCGTCTGCGCGGCGTCGTCCGTCGCGCGGGTCTTGAGCGCGACTTGCGACAGGAAGCGGGCGCTGTCGCCCTTGGCGAGAAAGGGCGCCGCATCGGCCATGGCGTCGAGCAGCGGATCGAGCCAGCCGTATTCGACCTTGGCGAAGTCGTGCAGCACGTAGTGCGCCACGGCGTCCTTGACGCCGGGATGCCCGACGCCGATGCGCACGCGATGATAGTCGTTGCCCATGTGCGCGGTGATCGAGCGCAGGCCGTTGTGGCCGGCGTTGCCGCCGCCGACCTTCACCTTGAGCTTGCCGGGCGCCAGGTCGATCTCGTCGTGAAAGACGTAGATGTCCTCGACGGGGATCTTGAGGAAGCGCGCGGCCTCGCCGACCGAGCGGCCGCTGTCGTTCATGTAGGTGGTGGGCTTCAAGCAGCACGACGCGCTCGCCGCCGAGCGTGCCTTCCGCCGTCTCGCCCTGGAAGCGCTTGCGCCAGGCGCCGAGGCTGTGCGCGTCGACGATCCTGTCGAGCGCCACGTAGCCGACGTTGTGGCGGTGGCGGGCGTACTGCGCGCCAGGGTTTCCCAGACCGACGAACAGCTTCATGGGCGTGCCCCGGCGAGGAGGAAGACAGGCGGGCGCGCGATGATCGCGGCGCCCGCCTGCCGTCTTACTTCTTCTTGGCGCAGGGCCGCAGCCTTGGCCGCGGGAGCTGCACCCTTCGCAGGTGCGGCGCCCTTGGCGGGAGCTGCGCCCTTGCGCGGGAGCCGCACCCTTGGCGGGAGCCGCACCGGCCTTGGCATCGCCGCCGGCAGCCGCCGCACCTTCCGCGGGCGCTGCTGCAGCAGCCGCCGGAGCTTCCTCTTCCTGCTTCACGGCGCCGGCGATGGTGGCGATGCGTGAAGTCGCGATCCTTGATGGTCAGCTCGGCATCCTTGGGCAGCTGGACGGCCGAGATGTGGATCGAGCGGCCGATCTCGAGGCCCGTCAGGTCCACCTCGAAGAAGGCCGGGATGTGGTCGTAGGGGCAGATGACCTCGACATCGTGGCGCACGATGTTCAAGACGCCGCCGCGCTTCAGGCCGGGCGACAGCGCCTCGTTGACGAAGCGCACCGGAACCTCGACGCGGATGCGGCCGTCCTTGCCGATGCGCAGGAAGTCGACGTGGATCGGCTGATCCTTGACGGGGTCGACCTGCATGTCGCGCGGGATGACGCGGCTCTTCTTGCCTTCGACGTTCACCTCGAACACGGTCGAGGTGAAGTGGCCCTTGATGACCTGCTTCCACAGATCGTTGTAGTCGAGTGCGATGGTCTCGGGCGGCTGGCCGTCGCCATAGATGACGCCCGGGACTTTTCCTTCACGACGAGCTTGGCGTGCGGCCCCCTTGCCGGCACGTGGGCGCGCCGTGGCTTTCAGCTCGATGAGCGGCTGAGCCATGGCAGTGTCTCCAACAAAATCGGGGCCTTGCGGCCCGTTGATCGACGCGGCCTCCAAGGGTGCCGGGCGCCGTCTCATGCCGAAATGCTTGAGATGGCGCGGGTTATAGCGGCGGGTCAGTGACTTGGCAATTGCCGGACAGGCGCGCGTGACCCTCGGCGGCTATGGCCGACGGGGAAGATCGGCGGTCGGGGGTTATGTTTTTCACCTTACGTCCTTGGCAGATGTTGTCATGTCTGCGAACGAGACGCGGACCGTAGTCCGAGGAGCCGAGAAAGTCCCATGGTTCGCAAGAGCACAAGCGCCGGCCTGCTCCCGAGCAGGACAAGATGATCGTCGAGGCGCTGCGCGGCGTCGGCCGGCCGGTGAGCGCCTACGAGCTGATCGATCAGCTGCGCGACAAGGCGAGCTTGGCGCCGCAGACCGTCTACCGCGCGCTCGACCGCCTGATCGCCGACGGCCAGGCGCACCGTCTGGAATCGCTCAACGCCTTCGTCGCCTGCCGCCATCCCGAGCCATGAAGGCGCGGCGGTGTTCGCCATCTGCAACGACTGCGGCACGGTGACGGAGTTCGACGAGCCGGCCGCCATCGAGCGGCTCGCTGCTTGGGCGCGCAAGGCAAAGTTCGCCGTCGATCAGATGACGCTTGAGCTGCGCGGCCGCTGCCGCCTGTGCACCGCGCAAGCAACGCGCTGAGTGCAAAAGGCTCGCCCCCGCGTCAGCGGGACCGAGCCTTTTGCAAGTTATGCGGCACTATCGGTCAGTTCATTCCCGCGTTCGTGCTCGGGGATCTATAGCCCTTCATCGAACCGTATTTCGACTTCGAGCCGCCGGTTCCGGCTGTTGCGCCTTTCTCAGCCTCCCTCTTGCACTTCGCGCGGAAGTGCTTGCGCTCTTTGCCGTGCAGCCCTTTCGCATCCGCTTCCTTCGAGCATTCGAGCGAGATGGCGCTGTGAGGTTTCGAGACTGCCGCTTGCGCGGTCGGCGCACCCAGCGAAAGAGCGAAGGCGGCGGTGCCGGCGAGGATCATAAACTTCTGCATCAGTATCTCCATGAGCTGCCATCTGGCGGGCGGAGTTTCTGACACGGCTGCGGCTGCACCAAGGTTCGATCTGCTTTGTGGTTGTCATTTGCTATCGAGGACGCGCCGCAACCAATTAAAACCGCATCATCCGCTAAGGGTGAGTTGTTGAGAGTTGCGCCTCGTTGCGGGGCCGAGGGCGGCGCCGCACTTCTTTATGGGCGACCCCGTCGGAGCCGCCGCAGCCGCTCAGTAGAAGAGGCTGGAGACGCTTTCCTCGCGCGCGGTGCGCAGGATGGCCTCGCCGATCAGCGGCGCGATCGACAGCACGCGAATGTTCTTCGCTGCCAGCACGGCGGCGGTCGGCTGGATCGAGTCCGTGATCACCAGCGACTTCAGCTTGGAGTTCTGGATGCGGCTGACCGCGCCGCCCGACAGGACGCCGTGCGTGATGTAGGCCATCACCTCGACCGCGCCGTGCTTCAGCAGCGCCTCGGCGGCGTTGACCAGCGTGCCGCCGGAATCGACGATGTCGTCGATGAGGATGCAGCGCATGCCCTTCACGTCGCCGATGACGTGCATGACCTCGGACTCGCCCGGGCGGTCGCGGCGCTTGTCGCAGATGGCGATCGGCGCATCGATGCGCTTGGCCAGCGCCCGCGCGCGCACCACGCCGCCGACGTCCGGCGACACGACCATCAGGTTGTTGCCTTTGTGCTGCTCCTGGATGTCGCGCACCATGACCGGCGCGGCGAACAGGTTGTCGGTCGGGATGTCGAAGAAGCCCTGGATCTGGCCGGCGTGCAGATCGAGCGTCATGACGCGGTCGGCGCCGGCGCGCTCGATGAGGTTGGCGACGAGCTTGGCCGTGATGGGCGTGCGCGGACCGGGTTTGCGGTCCTGGCGGGCGTAGCCGTAGTAGGGGATGACAGCGGTGATGCGGGCTGCCGACGCGCGCTTCAGCGCGTCGATGAGGATCAGCAGCTCCATCAGGTTGTCGTTGGCCGGGAACGAGTTCGACTGGATCACGAAGACGTCCTGGCCGCGGACGTTCTCCTGGATCTCGACGAAGATCTCCATGTCGGCAAAGCGCTTCACCTGGCCCTTGGTCGGCAGGGACCTTCAGGTGAGCGCAGATCGCCTCGGCAAGCGGGCGGTTGGAGTTGCCGGCGACGATCTTCATCGGCGGCGGGCCGCGGCCCTCAGGACGGGGATCGAAGGGCATGATACGCCTCCACAGCCGTTCGCCGGGCGCTTCTAGCAAGAGGGCCCACACCTGTAAACGGCGGGGCCCTCATAATGCCGTCGGAAAGTTGACGCGGCGTGTCAGCACTTGCGGGACCGGGCGTTACCGCCCGGTTATCGCTTAGTTGGAGCTGGTCCGCTGCGTCGGCTGCGGCAGGAGCTTAACAATTCCCTGCGCCGCCGCCGCCGCCGCTGCATCCGCCGTCTTGCCCCACGAGCCGTCGAGCGAGCCCTGCGGAACCTCGTTCTTCTGCGACACGGTACCGAGCTTCTTGCCGGAAGGATCGGTGACGCTCCAGTCGATGGTGATCGGCTGCTTGCCGTCCTTGCCGGCGCCCATCGCGACCTTGCCTTCGACGATGTAGGTGTCGGGCGACTGGGCCTCGGTGAGCGCCACGCCGCTGCGCGTCAGCTCACGCTGCAGCGCGGCGCGAAGGGTCGAGCTGCCGTCGCCGGGTGCGCCGGTGACGGTCGGAACCAGGGCCTTGACCGAGCCGCCGCCGGTGCTGCCGGTGACGATCGGCTTCGACTGGCGTCGGCGAAGCGTAGGCGCCGCTGGCGGTGCGCGTGGCCGCCGTCTGCACCAGGCCGCCGGCTGTTCCGGCACTGGCGCTACCGGCGTGGCCCGCCCGCCGCCCGGCATCCAGGCGGTCACCGAGGTGACGGTCTTGGAGGCGATCGACTGCACGAGGACCGGCGTGACGGCCGTCCACGGATCCTTGCTCTTGCCCGAGGAGACGGTCTCTTCGCCGCTCACGCGGTGAACGCCCTTGCCGCTCGCGTCCGTGACGTCCCAGATGTAGGACACCTTCGACTTGGTGCCCTTCTTCTCCAGCGAGGAGACGACGTAGCCGCGCAGCGTGTACTCCGCCTTCTCGTCCGGCGCCTTGGCGACGCGGATGCCCTGGCGCTCCATGTCGGCCATGAGCTGTGTGCGCAGATCGCCCGACACGTTCTCCGGCGGGCCGATGACAGGTGCGATGGCGAACTGTGCGCCCTTCGCCGCCGCCAGCGGCGGCGGACTGGCGACACCGACGCCGTCGGCGCATCGCCGCCGACGAGCTGAATAGCGATGATGTCAGCGAATTGGCAGTTTCACATCCGGCCAATCCGAAGGCTATCCAGCCCGCGAACAGTGCGAATGCAAGTGGCTTCGTTTTTTGCCAAGCCGCAGCAGTATCAAAGGTCGTCACGGCGACGCTCCCCCGTTGAGTACTCGCTGTTTCTTCCGGCGGCCGGCGTACGAACCTTGCGGCCTTGAACTCCTTAATGACCGGTACCTCTCCAGAATCGTCTAACCAGTCATTACTGCCGCGTCCAGATCGAATCCGAACGTCATGGCGTCCGATAGTAATTCCCCGAGCGAAACGCAGGACGCCATTGTGGATTGTGCAATTAAGCCACGACAATGGCGGAGATTTGACGGCCGTAATCGCCCTCTGAGACGGTGCTGCGAGCGCCTGAAGCTGAAGAAAAGCGATTCGTTCGCATACGTGCACACACTCTGCTGCTCAACTTGGCCGACACCGCTTGCCTCAAGCCGCGTCCCGACAAAGCCGGGAAGGTCGAAATGCGCCCGCCCGTGAGGGTTATTGCGGGCGAGAAACATTTCGTTCGTCGGGCAAACTTTGAGCAAGGCCTCTTCGAAGTCTGGACCGACTTCGTATGAAACTTGGTTAATGGCCGGCCCGATTGCCGCGATAATGCGATTTCGCCGCGCCCCGAGTTTCTCCATGCGCCGCGACCGTCGCCTCGATCACGCCCGCCGACGGCCCCGCGCCAGCCGGCGTGGGCGGCGCCGACGACCCCGGCCTCCGGGTCGGCGAACAGCACCGGCGCGCAGTCGGCCGTCAGGATGCCGATGACGAGGCCGGGGGTGCGGCGTCACCAGGCGTCGGCCTTGGGCCGGGCGCCGGGTCGACGGGGCCGTCGATGGCGACCGCATCGCCGCTGTGCACCTGGTAGATCGTGGCGACGTCCGCGTGGCTGCCGCCGAGGTGGCGGGCGACGCGGGCGCGGTTCTCGGCGACGTTCGCCGGCGCGTCGGCCGAGCCCGGTCCGCAGTTGAGGCTGGCGTAGATCCCCTCCGACACGCCGCCGAGCGCGCGTGAAGAAGCCGTGGCGGATGCCGGGAAGGCGGGCGAGGGAGCGGGCTTCGATCGGTTGCAGCATGGTTCGAGACCTAAGATGCGCCGGTGCGAGTGTCCACCGCGGCTAGCGCGGGCAGCGGGGCGAGTTCGCTGCTCCTGACGCCGATGACCTGGAAGCGCGAGCCCATGCCGCTCGGCGCCATCAGGCGGGCGATCCCGGTTTCGATCTGCGCCGGCCTTGGCGGGGTTGGCCGCCATCAGCCGCGAGGCGCGCTCGATGATGCCGAGGCGCCCGAGGAACTCGCCCTGCGGAACGGGCCATCGCAGGCGAAGCCGCGTGCGCTGCATCGCCGCGGCGAACGCGGCAAAGTCGACCTGTGACGTGAGGTCGGCCTCGCCGGGCGTCTGCAAGCGGATCGGCGTAGCGATGCGCGCTGCACCGCCTGCAGCGTGTCGCCCAGGCCCGGCTGGGTATGTCCGTAGTCGATGAACAGCGCCGCCAACGGCGCGCCGAGTGCCGCGAGCTTGCGCGGCGAAGCCGGCGAGTGCAGCCGCGCGCGACTCGAGGATGTCGCCCTCGTCGCGGCGGCCGGCATCCCGGCGGGCAGCCGCGACGTCGGCGTCCGGCGCGCCGTCGACGAAGGCCAGCGCGCCGGCCGCATCGAGGCCGACGCAACGCGAGCGCCAGGCGCCGCCGCGGAACACCCACTGCGCGACAGGAAGCGTGTCGAGGAACTCGTTGGCGATGACGATCGACCGGGCCAGCGCCGGGCTCGAGCTCGGCGCTCCAGCGCAGCGGAACGTCGTCGCCGCTCCAGCGTCGCGCGCTGGATCGGCACCAGCGCGGCGTTGCTCTCGATCAGCTCGACGCGCAGTGCGGCACGAAACGCCGGCACGAGGCGCACGGCGCGCAACGCATCGCGCATCAGCGTGCCGCGTCCCGGACCCAGCTCGATGAGCCGCACCGGGTCAGGGCTTCCCATCTGCTGCCAGACGACGGCGCACCACAGCCCGACCAGCTCGCCGAACACCTGGCTGATCTCCGGCGCGGTGACGAAGTCGCCGCCGCTGCCGATGGCGGCCTGCCGCCGGTAGTAGCCGTGCTCGGGATCCTGCAGGCACGCCTGCATGTAGTCGGCAACGCCGATCGGTCCATCGCGCGCGATGCGCGCCGCCAGCTTCTGCGCCAGCGGCGTCGCGGCGCGCGGCCCTCCGCCGGTCATTTCAGGTCGCGCGTGCGCGCCAGATAGATGACGAAGAGGCCAAGCAGCAGCATCGGGATCGAATAGACGATGCCGGCCGTCAGCGGCCCGACATTGAAGGCGTGCGCAAAATGCGGCTCGCGGAACAGCTCCGATGTCGAGCGCGCCAGCGCGTAGCCGGCGAGGAACACGCCGCTGACGAGACCCGGCCGCTTGAGGGCGCCGAAGTAGTGCGTCAGCAGGCGCAGCACGAGGAACAGCAGCAGACCCTCGAGCGCTGCCTCGTAGAGCTGGCTCGGGTGGCGCGGCGTCGGCTCGACGTCGGGATGGTGAAGCGCCGCTTCGGGGAACACCATGCCCCACGGCAACGTCGTCGGGCGGCCGAACAGCTCGCCGTTGATGAAATTGGCGATGCGGCCGAAGAACAAGCCGATCGGCACCGCGGCGGTGACGAGGTCGCCCGTGCTCCACGGGTTGACGCCGTTGCGGCGCGCGAACGCCCAGATGGCGATGATGCAGCCGACGAGCGCGCCGTGGAACGCCATGCCGCCCTTCCAGACCGCGATGATGTCCTGCGGATTGGCGAGGTAGTAGCTCGGCTCGTAGAAGATGACGAAGCCGAGCCGGCCGCCGAGAACGACGCCGGCGGTTATATAGAGCAGCAGGTCGTCGACCTTGGCGACGTCGAAGGGCGGCTTGTCGCCGGCCCACAGCCGCGGCGTCGACAGGAGCTGGCGGATATAGAGCCAGCCGAGCAGAAGCCCGGCGAGGTAGGCGAGGCCGTACCACTTGATCGCCACCGGTCCGATCTGCAACGCGACCGGGTCGATATTCGGAAACGGAATGGCCCACAGGTTCATCAGCAGGTGCATGGATCGCTTTCGGGCCGACTTTGCGGCCTCTCCTATGGGCTCATTTCGGGCGCCGCACGATTTCGGCAGGGAGCAAGCGCTGTCAAGGGCCGCGCGCCGTCTTGAACGGGCCGGCAGGTCCGCCCATAGTCCGCGCAAAGGCGCTCATACACGCCGTGCCTCTCCCCGGAGCAACGCCATGACTCAGACGACCAATCGCTTCCTCGATGAGTTTGCCAAGTTGATGACGGATGCCGCGGGCGCGGCCGATGGCCTCAGAAAAGAGGCCGAGACCCTGTTCAAGTCGCAGGGCGAGCGATTCCTGCGCGAGATGGACGTCGTGCGGCGCGAGGAGTTCGAGGCGGTGAAGGCGATGGCCGAGAAGGCGCGCGCCGAGAACGAGCGCCTCGAAGCGCGCATCCTCGCGCTGGAGACGCAACTCGCTCGTCCCGGCACCGCGTAGGCGACAATCGTTCAAGCGGGCGTACATTGCCCGTGGACAATGCCGCCCCGAACTTGCGACTCGCACCCCTGTCTGTTTTCGTCGCGCCGTTGACTGAGTTTGTCGCCCTGTGGTGTCGCGTAGCTTTGTATCGACTACGAAAAAAGCCCGCGACCTATAGAGGGATGTTCGAAGCATGTCGGCTCAATTCAGCCCCGAGCGCATGAAGAACCCGATCGATCTCATCGAGCGCTTGGCCGCTGCGCACGACTGGAGCTGCGACCGTACAAACGACGACGAGCTGACGCTCGTCATCGCCGGAACGTGGACCGACTATCACGTCTCGCTCAACTGGCGCGACGACCTCGAGGCACTGCACCTTGCCTGCGCGTTCGACTTCCGCGTGCCGGAGAACCGCCTCAACGAAATGTACAAGCTGGTGGCGCAGATCAACGAGCAGCTCTGGCTCGGCCACTTCGACCTGTGGACGCAAGAAGGCCTCGTCATGTTCCGCCACGCCCTGCTGCTCAACGGCTCGGTGGCAACGGCGCGTCAGTGCGAAGCCATGCTGCAGGCGGCGCTCGAAGGCTGCGAGCGCTACTATCAGGCCTTCCAGTTCGTCGTCTGGGCGGGTAAGCCAAGCCGCGAAGCGCTCGTTTCGACCATGTTCGAGACCGAGGGCCAGGCCTAAAACGAGGGCGCGACAACGCCCGTCATAAGCGGGGCGCCCAAATGACTTTCACAGTGCAAGGTCCGCTGCTGCTGGCCGGCGCGGGCAAGATGGGCGGAGCGATCCTTTCGGGGTTGCTCGCCCGTGGCCTCGATGCCCGCTCGGTGATCGTGCAGGATCCCGATCCGGCCAAGGCGGTCGCCGACCTGCTGGCCGACAACGGCATCGACGTTCTTCCCTTCATCGACGAGCTGACGCAGCCGCCCGGCGTGATCCTGCTCGCCGTGAAGCCGCAGCTGATGGACGAGGTGTTGCCGCCGCTGGCCAAGCTCGCTGGTCCGCATACGCTACTGCTGTCGATTGCCGCCGGCCGGCGTATCGCCTCGTTCGAAAAGTATCTCCCCGGCGGCGCCGTCGTGCGCGCCATGCCCAATACGCCGGCCGCCATCGGCCGCGGCATCACGGCCGCAGTTGCCAATCGCAATGTGACGCCGGTGCAGCGGGCGTTTGCCGACGATCTGTTGTCGGCCGTCGGCAAGGTGGTCTGGGTCGACGACGAGTCGCTGCTCGACGCCATCACCGCCGTGTCGGGCTCAGGTCCGGCTTATGTGTTCCTGCTCGCCGAATGCCTTGCCGAGGCCGGACGCGCCGCTGGGCTCGATGCCGAGGCTCGCCGAGGAGCTGGCGCGGGCGACCGTCAGCGGCTCGGCCGCGCTGCTCGAAGCCTCCGACCTATCGGCCGCGGAGCTGCGCAAAAACGTGACCTCGCCCGGCGGAACGACGGCGGCGGCGCTGGAAATTCTCGGTGGCGAAGACGGGATGCAGAAGCTGATGACTGCGGCGGTGGCGGCGGCAACGAAACGCGGCCGCGACCTGGCGAAATGAGCTGGAGGCTCCTGCCAATCCGCGGCCGCGTCTCTTGCGTTGCCTGAGCGGGCGTTAGCCCCGGCGGGCCCAGGCAATTTCGGCGGGCGGCGGCACCCCAAGTTCTGGAACCAAGGAGGATAGGTTCTGAACCGAGTTGCGCGTGTAAGGCGCCTTCGCGTCACACCGTGGCTCAGCGTTATGATATGTTATTACATTCACGGCAAGTCACGAATTGTCGCGCTCACGAAATCGTGTCGGCGGTGGGAATATTTCCCAGTCGGCGCCGGGACTTACGCCCGGCTGCCGCTTAGGTGTCATCCTCGGGCTTGTCCGAGGACCCAACGATCCGCTTGTTCCGGCCCGACAAGACGTGTTGCTCGGATTGCCCTGCCGGCGCCTGATCGAGCGAGCTGTCCTGTGGGTCCTCGGGACAAGCCCGAGGATGACATTTGTGGCGTCCGCCGCCTTTAGATTGGCGCGGCGGGTGCCTACTCTGAGGGTAGCAACACGGGAGCAGGCCATGCTGGATCAGTTGACCATCAAAGGGCGTCTCGTTGCCGCCGCCATGAAGCTCGCCGCCGAACGTCCCTGGCGCGAGGTGACGCTGGCCGGCATCGCCGAGACCGCCGGCGTCAGTCTCGTCGACGTGCGCAACGCGTTCGATACGAAGGGCGAGGTGCTGGCGGCGTTCGTGCGCATGGTCGATGACGCGGTGCTGGCGCGCGCGCCGCAGCGCTCGGGTACGCAGCCGGTGCGCGATGCGCTGTTCGAAGTCATCATGAGCCGCTTCGACGTGCTGGCGAGCTACAAGCCGGCCCTGAAGTCGATCGCCGCCGCGTGGCCGATGGATGCCGCGCTCGTGCGCGCGCTCGGGCAATCGCAGGCGTGGATGCTGCGCGCCGCCGGCATTCGCAGCGAAGGGCTCGAAGGGCAGGTGCGCGCGACCGGCCTCGGCGCGGTGTATGCCTCCGTCTACCGCACCTGGCTCAGCGACGACGATCCGGGCCTGGCCAAGACCATGGCGGCGCTCGACCGGCGACTGCGCCGCGGCGAGCGCACGCTGCAGTCAATCGACGACGCGGTGTCGAAGTTCTGTGGCTTTGCCAACAAGTGCGCCGACGCGGCGCGCAAGCGCACCAAGCCCGCAGCCGGCGCCGATCCGAACACCGCAGCCGATCCTGCCGCCACCGTCCCGCCCGGCGCGCTGTCGTAGTGTCTGACTGTCATCAGCGCAGAGCGAACTAAAGCGGGACGGAGATGATGGCGCGCAGGCCGCCCATCGAGCTTTCGCCAAGCGTGATGTCGCCGCCGTGGCTCTTGGCGATGTCGCGGGCGATGGCGAGGCCGAGGCCGGTGTTGCCCTCGTCCTGATTGCGCGCGTGGTCGAGCCGGTAGAACGGCTTGAACACGTTGGCGCGCTCGGCCTCGGGTATGCCGGGACCGTTGTCATCCACCTCGATGCGCACCCACTGTCCTTCGACGGCGCCGCGGATGATGATCTGATCGCCGAAGCGCGCCGCGTTCGACACGAGGTTGGTGATGGCGCGCTTGAATGCCTGGCGCTTCAAGCGGCAGCACCAGCTCCTCGCGCCGCTTGCGCAACTTCAATTCGATCGGCGTGCCGAAGTACTGGCCCTCGTCGTACACCTCCTGCAGCAGCTCGCGCAGGTTGGTGGGTGCCGATTCCTCGCCGCCGTCGCCCTTGGCGAAGGCGAGATAATCCTCGAGCATGTCCTGCATCTCGCGCACGTCGGCCTGCAGCGACATCGCCTCCGGCGTATCGCCGAGCAGCGCCAGCTCCAGCTTGAAGCGCGTCAGGATGGTGCGCAGGTCGTGGCTGACGCCGGCCAGCATCGTGGTGCGCTGCTCGACGTGGGTCGTGATGCGATCGCGCATTTCGAGGAACGCGGTCGCCGCCTGGCGCACTTCGCGCGCGCCGCGCGGGCGGAAGTCGTCCGGCACGCGGCGCCCCTTGCCGAACGCATCGGCCGCTTCGGCGAGCCGCAGGATCGGCCGGATCTGGTTGCGCAGGAAGAGAATGGCGACGGTGAGCAGGATCACCGACGAGCCGATCATCCACAACAGGAAGATGTGCGAGTTCGAGGCGTAGGTCTGCGAGCGCGTGGCGACGAAGCGCAGGATGGCGTTCTGCAGCTTGACGCGGATTTCCACGTGCCGCGACTGGCCGACGGTGTCGATCCAGAACGGCCGCTGCACCTGGCGGCGGATCTCGTCCGACAGCGCGCGATCGAGCAGCGCGAAGAACGGCTTGGGACGCGGCGCCGGCAGATCGCCCGGCGGCAGCACCTGCATCGACAGGTTGAGCCGGTCGCGCGCCATCTCGATCAGCTGAGCATACTGGTCCTGGCGCGGATACTCTTCGTAGATGTCGATGACGGCGGCGATGTCGCGCGCAGTGGCTTCCGATAGGCGCCGCGTCACGGCCTGCCAGTGGCGCTCCATGAACACGAAGGCGACGACGCCTTCGAGCACGACGATCGGCGCGATGATGATGATCAGCGCGCGGGCATAGAGGCCCTTGGGCAGGACATCGGCGAGCCAGCCGGCGATGAGCTGCATGTTGCGCGTGTGGGTTTTGGCGAACCAGGTGCCAAAGGCGCGCAGCGGCCGCGGCGCCGGAGGCAAAGCCTGCCACGCGTTGCGTACCGGTGCCGGAATGTAGAAGTCGCTACGGCGCGGCCAACGCCAGTGTCGCCAATGCAAGCGCGCCAGCGGAAAACGGCGCAGCTGCTGCCACAGCACGCGCAGTGACGCAAACGAACGGCGCTCTGGCTCGTCGCCTCGGGCGAGCATCAACCGACCTCGATATCCGGCGGATCAATCCGAATAGAGAATATACCCTTTGCCGCGCACTGTCTGGAGGTACACGGGATTGGAGGGGTCGGTCTCGATTTTCCGCCGCAGACGGTTGATTTGCACGTCGATGGCGCGGTCGCTGCCGGTGGAATCCTCCGGCGCCAGCTCATGGCGCGGGATCGGCATGCCGATGCGCTGGGCGAACATGCGCAGCAGGTCGCGCTCGCGCTCGGTGAGCTTGATCGTCTCCTCGTGGTGCTTCAGCTCGCCGCGCGACACATGAAATACATGGCTGCCCATGCGAATCTCTTCGCTGGGGCCGGCGGCGCCGGAAGCACGGCGCAGGATGTTGCGCAGGCGCAGGAGCAATTCGCGCGGCTCGAAGGGCTTGGGCAGGTAGTCGTCGACGCCGGCCTCCAAACCTTCGATGCGATGCTCGGGCTCGGAGCGTGCGGTGAGCATGCAGATGGGAATGGAGCGCGTCGCCTTGAGTTCGCGCGCGAGTTCGAGACCGTTCTCGCCCGGCATCATCACGTCGAGCAGCACGGCGTCGAACTCGAGCCCCCGCATGCCCGCGCGCGCGGATGCTGCGTCCTGCGCCGTCGTCACGCGAAAGCCTTGCTCCGACAGGTAGCGGCCAAGCAGGTCGCGAATCTTCTGATCGTCGTCGACGATGAGCACGTGCGGAGCGTTGTCAGGAAGTGGCGCGCTCGCCACCTTTGCGGCTCTCATGTATGCCCCTCGTCTAGAAGTCTCGCACTCTAGGTGCGCGTGCCCGCGAGCTTTACCAGCGCCTCCACGCGAGGACGATCCGACTCCGTAATCATG
The DNA here is from genome assembly GCA_963722495.1 of uncultured Alphaproteobacteria bacterium. Taxonomy (GTDB): domain Bacteria; phylum Pseudomonadota; class Alphaproteobacteria; order Rhizobiales; family Hyphomicrobiaceae; genus Hyphomicrobium_A. Next base: position 110,956 of record CAVRND010000014.1, read on the forward strand.
GCAAAAAGGAAGCGGTGTGCAAACTCCGCTGCCCCAGGCCCCGCCTTTGCGAGCGCTGCCTCGATATGCTGAATCTGCTGGGCTGTCAGTTTATCGGAAAGGCGGCTGCCTTTGGCGGTGACGAACAGCCGCCGCTCGCGCCGGTCGTCGTTTCCGGCGCGTTGCATAATGAAGCCTTTATCGATGAGCTGCTTCAGGACGCGCGCTAGGCTCTGCTTGGTGATTTTCAGGATGTCGAGAAGGTCGGCGACGCGCAGGCCGGGATTGCGATGCACGAAGTGCAGAACGCGGTGATGGGCACGGCCGAAGCCATACTCCTCGAGCACCGCATCGGGACCGCCGGTGAAATCGCGATAGGCGAAGAACAGCAGCTCAACGCACGCGACGAGCTCGGCGTGCGAGCCATCTTCTTCGGCTGGGCGCTGGGCTCCGTTGGCGTCGGCAGAAGCGGCGTTGGAGCGCGACATGCGGCGGGCCGCTACGCTGTCGGACGTTATGTCAGTCATGTTGACTTATTTGGCCCCGATTGTTAGTCATGGCAAGCTATTTTGCGCAAGCGATCGGCGCGTTCGCGCGCACGGCTTATGCCGGAGCGACATGCGCGGGGGAAGGGCTGGATCACCCGGCCGAAGTGCCCGCAGCATTCTCTTCATCAGCCAGCCTTAAGTAGCGATCTTGGCGCGAAAGTCCACGGAGAGAGATACGAAATGTCCGGGCCAACACCTTTTCATGATCGTGACGGTCTTATCTGGCTCGACGGCAAGATGGTCCCGTGGCGCGAGGCCAACATCCACATCCTCACGCACGCGCTGCACTACGGTAGCGGCGTGTTCGAAGGGCTGCGCGCCTATAACGGCGCCATCTTCAAGCTGAGCGAGCACTCGCAGCGCCTGATCGAGAGCGCCAAGGCGCTCGACTTCGAGGTGCCCTACACGGTGGCGCAGATCGATCAGGTCTGTCGCGACGTCGTCGAGGCGAACAAGCTGTCCGACTGCTACATCCGCCCGATTGCCTGGCGCGGCTCCGAGCAGATCGGCGTCTCCGCGCAAGCGACGAAAATTCATCTCGCAGTCGCAGCATGGGAGTGGGGTTCCTACTTCCCGATGGAGCAGCGCCTCAAGGGCATCCGCCTCACGATGGCGAAGTACCGTCGCCCCGACCCGCTGACGGCGCCTTCCAAGAGCAAGGCCGCCGGCCTCTACATGATCTGTACGGTGGAGAAGCACCGCGCCGAGAACGCCGGCTATGCCGACGCTTTGATGCTCGACTGGCGCGGCCGCATCGCCGAGTGCACTGGCGCCAACATCTTTTTCGTCAAGGATGGCGTCATCCACACACCCGATCCCGATTGCTTCCTCGACGGCATCACGCGCCGCACCGTTATCGCGCTGGCCAAGAAGCGCGGCTATCAGGTGATCGAGCGGGCGATCATGCCGGAGGAGCTCGGAGACTTCTCCGAAGTGTTCGTCACCGGCACCGCGGCCGAGGTCACTCCGGTCTCCGAGATCGGGGAGCACAAGTACAAGCCGGCGCAGATCACCGAGAACCTGCTCAACGATTACATGACCATCGTCCAGCCCGCCCGCAAAGCGGCCGAGTAAATCCACAGGGACAACGAGACGGCAGGCGCGGTTTTCTGCCGTCCCGGCAAGGTGCGCCTATGCAAGCCGTTGCCGCAACGGCACACCCGGCGGCAGGTCGTGCACCGAATTTTCGCCATTTGATTGCAAGCTCCGTGTCCCTCCCACACACTGTGGCAGGGTTGAGATTGCATCGGGGCAAAAAGATGCAGCGCTTGGGTTTGGTGGCGATGATATTTGCTGCGGCACTTGCCGTGGCACCGGATTTCGCACGCGCCCAGGAAGGGCCTGGCGGCTTCATCAATCCGGGGCGCGACTGCCAGACAATTCGCACCTGCAACTTCCGCAAGGGCGGCTCATATCGCGGCTGCCTGTCGAGCTATAGCTGCCGCGTCTGCAAGCTGGTGAAGGTCTCGTGCAAGGGCCTGAGCGGAACGTGCCGCCAGATGCGCTGCGGCTGGGGCGGCGTCAGCTGACTTTGGGCTGACCGCAGACTTTTTGGATTAGCTTCTGGAGAACAGCGTCTGAGCGACGACGCCGCAGAATGTTGCGACGGCGGCGCCGAACGTCATTAGTGCGGCGGGGGTGGGCACGGACCCGACGGCGGCGCCGATGCCGGCTGCTACGGCCGTCCAGAACAGCGCCGGGAACAGCGCCACGATCAGCAGGCCGGCGAACTGGTACCAGGCATCATCCCGCGCATGGTCGTTGGGGAGGGCGGATGCGTTTCCGGTCGGCTGCATGATCTACTCCGAGTGTTCGGATCTGGTACGCCGAAACTAAGGACTCGACCATAAACGAGACGCTAATGCGTCCGGTTCCGTCGGAATTGAGCAAAATCTGCATAAACGAACGTTGAACAGCGGTTCGCTCTGGCACAACGGCGCGCCAGCGGCTATGCGCGGACGGGCTTAGAGCGGGCGGCGAGCGGCAGAATGACAGATTCGGCGGACATCGACGTCGTCATCATCGGCGGCGGCCACAACGGCCTCACCTGCGCCGCCTACCTGGCCGAGGCGGGGCTCAAGGTCGTCGTGCTGGAACAGAACCACGTCGTCGGCGGCGCGGCGGTGACGGAGGAATTCCACCCGGGATTCCGCAACTCGGTAGCCGCCTACACCGTCAGCCTGCTCAATCCGAAGGTCATCGCCGATCTCGAGCTGGCCAAGGCACGGCCTGCGCATCGTCGAGCGGCCGGCGGCGAACTTCTGGCCCATCGACGACAAGCGCTTTCTGTTGATGCGCGGAGGCTTGGTGGAGCGCCAGGCGGCAATCGCCCAGTTCTCGGTGCGCGATGCCGAGCGGCTGCCGGCCTATGACGCGATGCTGGAGCGCGCCGCCGACTTTTTGCGCGACCTGGTTTTGACGACGCCGCCCAACGCCGGCGGCGGCATAGCCGAACTGATCAAGGGTGGGATGCTGGGCCGGCGCATGATGCACCTCGGCCTCGATGAACAACGCACGCTGCTCGACCTCTTCACGCGCAGCGCCGCCGACTTCCTCGACGGGTGGTTCGAGAGCGATGTGGTCAAAGGCGCCTTCGCCTTCGACGGCATCGTCGGCAACTACGCGGCGCCATCGACTCCCGGCACCGCGTACGTGCTGCTGCACCATTGCTTCGGTGAGGTGAACGGCAAGCGCGGCGCCTGGGGCCATGCCATCGGCGGCATGGGCGCCATCACGCGCGCCATGGCTTCGGTGGCCGCAAAGCGGGGTGTCGAGATACGCACCGGTGCCAGGGTGCAGGAGATCATGACCGCCGACGGCGTGGCTACGGGCGTCGTGCTGACCAGCGGCGAGGAAATTTTCGCGCGTGCGGTCGCCGCCAACGTGGGTCCGAAGCTGCTGTTCCGCGACCTGGTGCCGGAGAGCGCGGTGACGCCCGAGACGCGCGCGCTGTTCACCGGCATGAAGACGGGCTCCGGCACGTTCCGCATGAACGTGGCGCTGAGCGAGCTGCCGGATTTCACCTGCCGGCCGGGCACCAACGCGCAGGATCACCATGGCGCCGGCATCGTCATCGGTCCGTCGATGAGCTACCTGGAGCGCGCCTATCTCGACGCGCGCCTCACCGGCTGGTCGCGCGAACCGGTGGTGGAGATGCTCATCCCATCGACGCTGGACGACACGCTGGCGCCGCCGGGACAGCACGTCGCCAGCCTGTTCGTGCAGCACGTGGCGCCGCATCTGCCCGATGGGCGCAGCTGGGCGGACGTGCGCGAGAAGGAAGCGTTCGCCGACATCGTCATCGACACGGTGACGCGCTATGCGCCGAATTTCGAGCGGTCGGTGATCGCCGCGCAGATCCTGTCGCCGCTCGACATCGAGCAGCGCTTCGGCATGGTCGACGGCGATATCTTTCACGGCGCGCTGTCGCTCGATCAGCTGTTCTCGGCGCGCCCGCGTCTTGGCTACGCCGACTATCGGATGCCGCATCGGCGGGTTGTACCTGTGCGGCTCGGGTGCGCACCCCGGCGGCGGCGTCACCGGCGCGCCGGGTCACAATGCGGCGCGCGAGATCATCCGCGACTTCAAGGGTTGGCGGACGCGTGGGCCCGTTCGCGCCGCTCGCGCTGACGATGCTAAGTCAGACGATCGCGCGGTCGCGGTTCTTCGCCTTGTCGAGGTTCAGCGCCTGGTCGGCGCCCTTCATCTTGCCGATGCGCGCCGAGTTGAGATCGGCGCCGTCGAAGTTGGCGCCGGCAACGTTCGCGTCCGTCAGGTCGGCGGCGGCCAGCTCGCCCTTGCGCAGGTTGGCGCCGGAAAGGTCCGCCCCGCGCAGCGAAGCGAACTCCATGAACACGCGCTGCAGGTTGGCGCCCTTGAAGGTGGAGCCGTCGAGCTTGGCGCCTTTGAAGGCGCCGCGCATCAGATCCCATCGATTGGTTCTTCTCGTCGGCCGACAGGTCGGCACCGTCGAAGTTGGCCTTGGTGGCGCTGGCGTTGCTGAAGTCGGCAGCGACGTGCGCGCCGGCGAAGTTCGCGCCGTCGAGCTTGCCGCCGCCGAACTGCGTCGCGAACAGGCTCGAGTTCTTGAGGTTGGCGCCGGTGAAGTTCGACTTCAGCGCCCAGGCCTGGTCGAGGACGACGCCTTCGAGGTTGGTGTTGGAAAGATTCGCATCGTTGAGCCGCGCCGCCTGCAGCTTGGTGCGGCGCAGGTCCATGCCCGACAGGTCGAGGCCGTTGAGGCTCTTGCCGGTGAGGTCGAGCACCTCGCCCGCCGGCAGCTTGGCGATGGCGGCCTCCAGCTCGGGACGGCTCATCATCGACTTGGTGAAGGCGTCGGAGCTGACGTCGAGACCCATCATGTTCTGGGCTTGGGCCGCTCCCGCCATCAGAAATGTAAACAGCAACGCCAGGCGTGCTAACGAGAGCATTGGACCTTCCTCCATTTTTCTGGTGTACGAGAGCGGCGGGTGGTCCGTTACCTGGATGGCCGAATTCTCCCCGCAAGGTCCACTACGCACTGGCGCACATTTCCGAGGAGCAAGCCATGAAGTTCGGAGCGGTGACGCCCATCCTGCGCATGTTCGACATCGCCAAGGCGCGCGAGTTCTACCTGGGCTTCCTCGGGTTTACGGTTGATTTCGAGCACCGCTTCGAGCCGGACTTTCCGCTCTACATGCAAGTCTCGCGCGGCGATTGCCAGCTGCACCTCTCAGAGCATCACGGCGATGCCGCGCCCGGCTCGGCGATTCGCATCGCGATGGAGGGCATCGAGGACTTCCATGCCGAGCTGACCGCGAAGAAATATGGATACGCGCGGCCGGGCCTCGAGACCACGCCGTGGGCGCGCGAGATCCGCGTGACGGACCCGTTCTTCAATCGTCTGCTATTTGTGCAGTCCAACGAGCCCGACAAAGCTTGAGGCCATGGCGAAGATCCGCATCACCGATAACGTGACGCTGGACGACGGCGAGCTGCAGGAACGTTTCGTGCGCGCTTCCGGCCCGGGCGGCCAGAACGTCAACAAGGTATCGACTGCGGTGGAGCTGCGCCTTGACGTGCGCGGCTCGCCCTCGCTGCCGGCCGAGGTGCGCCGGAGGCTCGAGCGCCTCGCCGGACGGCGGCTGACCGACGAAGGCGTGCTCGTCATCCAGGCGCAGAGCTTCCGCACGCAGGAGCGCAACCGTGACGACGCGCGCGAGCGGCTGTTCGATCTGATCCGCCAGGCGGCCATCGTGCCCAAACGACGGGTTCGGACGCGGCCGCCGCGCGCCGCCAAGGAGCGCCGCCACGAGGCGAAGGCCAACCGCTCCAACGTCAAGCGCCTGCGCGGGTCCAAGATGGACGCCGACTAGCGCGGGCTCCCCCTTGGAGTGATGGACGTTCTGCTCGCGCACTCGCGGCAATCAATCGTCATGGCCGCGTCACGGCGCAGCCGTGCTCCGCACGGACGGCAGCCATCCACGCAAGTCTCCACAACACTACAGCCGAGGATATGAGAGCTAGTTGGTTGCTATTGCCTGACCTCACCCACCCAATCTCTGAAGCTGGCGTGGATGGCCGCCTGCGCGGCCATGACGGAGAGGCGGAGCGATCGATTTGATCAAGTCGGAGGGACGTTAACGCTTACGGCGCCGCGTCTGCGTCGAGGTAGCGACGCGTCCGAGCCGAGCGCCTGCAGATCGGGATCGGTCTTGTCGAACGCCATGCGCGGTCCGAGCAGCTTGAATAGCGGATTGAGCGCGCGGTTTCGGTGCTTGGCGTAGATCCAGCTGCGCTTGAGCTGGCAGCCGAAGCGCGCCTTCTGCCGGTAGGCGGTCTGGCCGGTCTGCAGCCACGGGATGCTGCGCTCGATGCACAGCTGCACCATCGCCATCCAGTTGATGAAGTAGAGGTTATGCTCGCGTGCCGCCGGGTAGCGCATGCCGATGTACTTGCCGAGCACGCGGTTCGACTCGATCAGGTGGATGTTGAAGCTGACCAGCTCCCCGTTGACGCGGCACAGCATGACGCCCGCATTTTCGCCGGCGCTTGCCAGCACTTCACGAAAGTAAGCGTCGGGTACGTCGTCGAAGGCGCCATAGTCGGACTTGCGATGCGCGTGCGTCTCCTCGAACAGCGCCGCGATTTCCGTTTCGATGCCGTCGATCGACTGGCGAAACTCGATGTCGACGTTGGCGGCGTGCTTCAATTTCTTCTTGAGGCTCGAGCGCATGTTGGGGGAGAGCGACCCGAGGTATTCGTCGACGCTGGCGAACGGCAGGTGCAGCGTGGCGATGGGCAGCGTCGGCATGCCTGTGAATCCGGCGTCGGCGAGCGGCGCCTGCGCCCAAAGATTGTCGCGATGGGTGATGTCCTTCAGCGCGAGCAGGGGGACGTTCTCTGAAGCAGCGTGCGCGTCGAGACCGGCGAGCAGGGCTTGCAGCGTCGCCGTGCGCGCTTCAGGCGGCATGCCGGGCGCAAAGCCGATCGGGCATTCCTCGGTCAGCGGCGAGCCCATGCCCAGCATCGGTACGGCAACGAGCTTCGGCGCCCGGTGGTAGATCCACGCGACGGGACGCTGCAGCGGCCCCTCGAGCGACATGTCGAGGCGATAGTCGGTGCGAAAGAGTGGCGCCGCGGCCACGAGCTCATCGCCCGCGTAGGCGGCGATGGCCGAGGTCGAAAAGCCCTGCGGGCCGGCCAGTTCGCAGGCGCGAAAGTAGCCCCAATCCTCGGCGCGGCCGGGAAAAAGCCGGTTCCAGTCGTCGCTTGCGATTGCGGCGAGGCTGTCGACATGGCGCACGCGCAGCGGCGCAACCGCGCTCATCGGCCCCAAATCCTCGGCGCCGATCCGGGCCATGCCCATGGCTGCGGGTCGTAAATTGTCACACCTGGCATTCGCCTCCGGCATTGTGCGGGCGGGGATTTTGAACTTATCGTCGCTGCGCGCTGTTCCTTGCGTAACAGCTGCGTTGCGGCATGTGGAGCGACACATTTTCCGCGCTATACCCCCGGTACGCTGGATTCGGCGCGTGGGGACTATACGCAAGGGACCTGAGAAGGGGCGAAGGACATGAGAATTCGTGTGATGGCGGGCCTTGCGGTCGCCTCCGTAGCGGCAGCCGTGGCGATCAGCGCCACCGCATTTGCCCAGGGCAGCCCGCTCGGCGTGTGGATCGACCACACGGGCCGCGGCGCGGTGGAAATCACCGACTGCGGCGGCAACCTGTGCGGCAAGGTCGTATGGGTCGCCGACTCAAGCGAACTCCAAGGGCTGCGGGCTGCAGATCCTCGGCGACGTCAAGCCGATGGGCGACGGCACCTTCGACGAGGGCTGGATCTACGATCCCGACAAGGACGCCAAGTTCGACGTCGAGATCGTGCCGCAGGGCAACAAGCTGAAGATCGTCGGTTATGCCGGCGTCAAGCTGTTCAGCCAGACGTTCACCTGGACCAAGGCGCCGAGCGACTGCACGCGGTGCCAGTCGTAGACCTCGCAAGCTCTCCTCAGCGTGCGTGCTCTGCAGCCGCGCGTCGCCTCGACGGCGGCGATGAGAGGATGACGCGCGCGCTTCAGGCGCTGCACCTCTTCCAGACCCCACCAGTAAGCGTTGCGCACCAGCTCCGCGTGCCGGTCCCAATCGAGGATGCCCATGTTCGCCGGAATGGGCGGCACGAACAGCACGTCGTCCGGCTTCAGCTGGCGATTGAAGTCGTCGCGGCCGGCCATCAGCGAGCGCATCAGCACGGTGGTGAGCCCGGGCGCCGCCGGAAGCTTGCCGCGCATCATCGGATTGATGCTCATGCTGATCAGCTCGGCGCGCGAGGGCAGCTTGCTGTAGTCGACGTCGAAGCGCTCCAGCTCCGGGATGTGGAAGCTGACGACGACGTTGGGGCCGTTCTTCAACTCGTGCATGGTGCGGATCGGCACGTTGTCGAGCAGGCAGCCGTCGACCAGCATCTCGCCTTCCGGCGTATAGACCGGCGGCAGCAGCACCGGGATCGAGCCCGAGGCGCGGATGGCGTCGAACAGGTCGCCGCGGTCGTGCCGGTGCAGCTCGTAGCTCGACAGGTTGGTCGACACCGAGAAGTAGGGGATCCACAGATCCTCGATGTTGATGCCGCCGAAATAGCGCGACAGCTGCGTGTCGTAGTGGCGGTGGTCGAGCAGCGAATAGCGCGGCCAGGTGTAGCGCTGCATGGCGCGGTTGTTGACGAAGATGTCGTGCGTGCCGCGGTCGATGTCGTCGGGGTGCTTGCCCATGGCGAAAGCGCCGGTCATCGCCGCGCCGGCCGACGTGCCGCCGACGATGTCGAACTCGAAGCCGCTCTCGATCAGCGCCTTGTAGAGCCCGACGTGCGCCGCACAGAGCGCGCCGCCGCCGCAGGCGACGAGGCCGAGCGCCGTGCCGTTGATGAAGCGGTAGAGGCGCGCGATCGTGCTGCGGTCGTTCATCGCCACGTGGTGGTGCATGGCGAGGCTGCGGCGGCGCAGCCAGCGCGCGGTGCCCGACATCAGCTCGCGCCGCTCGTGCACGACGACGAGGCGGCGCGCCTCGGTGTTGACGAAGGCGGCGGCCAGCTGCTCGAGCGCGTTGGGTGTCGGATCGGCATCGTCGGTCGCTACGGCAAGAACGAGGTCGGCGTGGCGGATCGCCTTCTGCGACCACGGCGTCAGCTCGGCATCGGCGAGGAAGATCAGGTAGTCGTACGAGCTCTCGAGCTGGTTGAGCGCGGCCGTCGCCTCGGTGCTGTCGAGCTGCGACGCCGCGCGGCAGCAGATCGCCGGCCCGCGCCGCATCGAGCACCAGCGTGTTGGCGTTGGCCGAGAACACGGAGGCGAGCTGGTCAAGGAACTCGTCCGGGATCTGCGCGCCGCCGGCGCGAATGACGGCGATGGTGCGCGGGCGCGGATCGTGGGTGGCAGGCTCGATGCGCCGTGGTGGCGGCAAGGCGCTGCGACAGCGCCGTGGTCAGCGTGCGCCAGATGCCCGGGCACTTGACCGAGATGCGCTCGAACTCGGCGCGACCGAGGCGGAGCACGAGGCTGTCGCGCATGGCCGAGACGGTGGCGGTGCGCGTGCCGCCGGTGAGAAAGGCGATCTCGCCGATCGGCTGCTCCGGGCCGATCTCGGTGAGCGGATCGCGGCGGCCTTCGAGGGTGACGGCGAAGCGCCCGGAGATGACGATATAGAGCTCGTCTGCCGCATCGCCCTGGCGGACGAGGACGTCACCGCGCTTCAAGGCGCGCGTTTCCAGCTCGGCCATGAGAGCGGCGCGCTCATCGGCGCCGAGCTCGGAGAAGATGCCCACGGCGGGAAGGCCTGCCTTGGAAAGAAGCGAATGCATCGGTCAGCCGGCTCTTAACTACGATCGAACCAGCATAGTTCACCCGCTGCTACGGCGCGCGCGCAATCGGCGCGATTGGCGAATGGAAGCCTGAGGCCCGATGCGAACCGGGATGGCGAGGATGCTGCTGCATCTGGCAGTTAAGGCGGTGATCGGCTAAGGCTGAAGGCGCGCGCCTGCACCTTTCAGGGGGCGTCGAGGATCCGCTGCATGCGCTTCGTCAGCTTTCTGCTCTCCGTCGTCACCGCGCTGACCGCCGTCGTCACGTTCATGGTGGCGCTGTTCTCCAACTTCACCGACGATCCGCATAATCCTGTCACCCCGTGGGCGCGGGCGCTGTTCGGCGACGCCGGCGCGCTGGTCGTCCTCGGCCTGCTGGCGGCGATATTTATCTGGTTCAAGCCCGCCGTTGCCGAGAAGATGCTCTGGTGCGCCGCCGTGCTGGGTGTCGCCGGCATGGTGATGTGCGCCATCACGTTTGTGGTGTCGCCCAACCCGACGCCGCCGCCGCTGTCGTTCAAGGTGCTGTCTGTGCTCTTGAGCGGTGCCATTCCGGCGGTTGCCGCTGCGACAGGCGCGATGATGACGCGTCGCTTGTTGAAACCTGACGAACGCGTGACCTTCGCGTAGGAGTTCGCCGATGCGGCTTGTCATTACCTTGCTCAGCCTGACGGTGACGATGACGGCGCTTGTTGCGCTGAACGGGGCGCTGATCAGCGGCGTCTCCGAAGAGTCGATGGGCTCGGGCATCCGATGGTCGCGCGTGCAGCTGGCCGATGCGGTGGCGATGGTGCTGCTGGGATTGCTTGGTGCGGCGCTGGTGTGGGTTCTGCCGCAGGCCGCCGAAGCGACGCTATGGGCGGCGACGGGCGCCGGGCTGGTCGGCATTGCGGTCGAGGGCGGGATGCTGGCCGCCGCCTACAACGAGAACATGACGGCGCCGCTGATGGCGGCCTCGGTGCTGGTGAGCGGCGCCGCGCCGGCTGCCATTGCTGCCTTGGCCGCGCTGCTGACGCATCGCTTCGTGCTGCCGAGCCTGTTGGCCGTCGCCGGTTAGGCGGCGAGCAGCTCGGCTTCGACCATGACAGCGGCCGGGCGCGTCTCGAGAGTGACGACGTTGGCGGCGAGAGCGTCCTGCAGCGACAGGAGGAAGCGCTGCGGGTTGAAGCCGCGGTTGCCGTTGAGGCGCAGCGAGGCGGCGATGGCGATGGCAGGGGCCATCAGCGCGTAGCCGTTGCCGAGCATCAGATCCTTGAGGCGGCGGGCGCCGAACACTTCCACCAGGTGACGGAAGCGGACGAAGGCGGCCAGCGCGCGCTGCGGCTCGGCGTGATGACGGCTTTGCAGAGCAGCGCGCGCTGTGTCGAGGTCGGCATCGGTGGCGCCGTTGAGAAGCACCAGCCCGCGACCGTCCTCGATGAGGGAGCGCATGGCGGCGGCGAGGTCGGCCGCGTCTACGGCCGGAATGTCGGTGAGGTCCCAGGTCATGGCCATTGTCGTGTGCTCCAGCTCGGATTGGTTAGTGGCTGCCGCCGCCGAAGGCGGTCCAGGGCGTGCCGGTCATCAGGAAGATCTCCTTGGGGCGGCGTGCGTTGACGAGGAAGTCGACGGTGTGGCCGACGAGCTTGCCGTTGAGGTTGACGACTTGGTCCTTGGCAAAGCGGTACTTGGCGCCGTCCTCGGCCTCGATGACGCCGAAGCCGACTTTGCTGCTGAACTTCGTGATCCGACCGTGCACGACACTCTCCCTTTCACTGGTGCGGCCTTGATGGCCGCCGATGGGGTCAGAATGTCCCAGGGCGAGGGAGCGCGCTGTTCCGGGAGTGACAGGTTTTTAAGGGTTTTGCGCATGGGCATCCCGGGCGCCGAGAAGGCTCGCCGGGGCCGCATTTGCGGTGTATCAAGCAAGCTGCCGGCGGGGAGAATGGCCGGGGGATGGCTCGGGTGGGCCGGTGGGATGACCCTATTCAGTCTGGGTTCATGGCCGCGCGCCTAGGGTCGTCGTAGCGATCCGGCGAAGGACCGTTGAGGTGAGGACGATGACGACCGTTTGGCTGCGCGCTGCACTACCGGCACTCGCCGTGCTCGGCGTCCTTGGTGTGCAATCGGCGCCCGCCTCCGCCAACTGCGATTGGTACGTGAAGACGTCGCTCGAGCAGCAGCAGCGCAACCTGAAGCTCAAGTGCGGGCTGTCGGGCACCGAGTGGTCGGCCGACAAGAGCGCGCACGCGACGTGGTGCGCATCCGTCAGCCCCGATGCCTCGAAAGCCACCGCGCAGAAGCGCGAGGCCGATCTCTCCAAGTGCTCCGCGAAGTAACGCCGCTCGCGAAGTACGGCGGGAGCGCGAAATTTCCACCGTCATGTGCCCGAAGGTTGAGCGGCGTGAAGCCACACCCGCCTTGATCGTGTCGCGCGCCCGGTCGATGCTGCCAGCTGATTTGCCTTCGCACGGACGGGCGACAGCGAGGACATGACCGATCCCATTCTCATCGAGGTGATGCGCGGCCAGCTGGTCGAGAGCTGGCATCGCGGCGCCATCGCGATCGCCGCGCCGTCCGGCGCCCTGGCGCTGCGCATGGGCGACGTCGAGCGCCTCGTCTTTCCGCGCTCGGCGGTGAAGGCGCTGCAGGCGCTGCCGCTGATTGAATCGGGCGCTGCCGACCGCTTCGGCTTCGGGCCGGCGGAGATCGCGCTCGCCTGCGGCTCGCACGCCGGCACCGAGCGGCACACGCATCTGGCCGCCACCATGCTCGACCGCGCCGGACTGAAGCCGGATGCGTTGGGCTGCGGCGCGCACGCCCCGCTCGGCGCTTCGGCCGCCAACGCGCTGATCGCCGCCGGCGAGACGCCGACGCAGCTCCACAACAACTGCTCCGGCAAGCACGCCGGCATGCTGGCGACGGCCGTGCATCTGCGCGAGCCGACGCGCGGCTACTGGGAAGAGAGCCATCCGGTGCAGCAGCGCGTGCACCGCGCGCTGGCCGACATCTCCGGGCTGCCGCTCGGCGCCGACGTGCGCGGCATCGACGGCTGCTCGGTGCCGAACTGGGCCATGCCGCTGTCGGCGATGGCGCGCATGTTCGCCAAGCTGGTGACGGGCGATGGCATGACGGCCGAGCGCCGCGCCGCGGTCGCGCGCATTCTCGATGCGTGCTGGGAATACCCCGACATGGTGGCGGGCAAGAGCCGCGCCGATACGGTCGTCATGCGCGCCCTGCCGCGGCAGGTGTTCATGAAGACGGGCGCCGAGGGCGTCTATTGCGGCGCCTTCCCGGAGTTGGGGCTGGGGTTCGCCTTGAAGGTTCAGGACGGCGCCAAGCGCGCGGCGGCCGGCGCCGCGATGGCGCTGGTCGAGCGGATGTATCCGGCCGCGCGCGGACTGATGCCGGTCGGCGCCATCAAGACCTGGCGCGGGCTCGAAGTGGGCTCGGTGCGCTCCTCGGCCGAGTTCGAGGACGCCCTCGCCGGCCTCAAAGTGTGATCTAGACCGCCAGGTTGCCGGCCAGCGACAGCTTGCCGTCGGCGCCGTGCGTCAGCTCGGGGCCGGTCGGCTCGCCGGCGCCGTCCATGGCGCGGATGGCGCCGTCGGTGGCGCCCGAGACCATGTTGTTCGACAACAGGCACGCGCCGGCGCCCGAGCTCGGACGACGAGGATGCCGACGCGCGAGGCGCGAACCAGGTTGGAGGTGGCGACCACCTCGCGCATGTAGACGCCCCAGCCGATGACGATGCCGGCGGTCGGCGCGCCTTCGACGACGTTGCCGGACAGCACCGTGTCGGCCTCGACAGTGATGCCGTGGCCGCGCTTGTCGACGGCCTCGTGCTCGCGGCGGAACAGGTTGCGCACGAGGTTGCCCTGCACGACGGCGAGGCGTCCGCCTTCGTTGAAGTTGGTGACCGTGATGCCGGTTGCCGCGCTATCGACGAGGTTGTTGGCGATCAGCGCGCCTTCGAAGCCGAACTCGGCATAGATGGCGACCTCGCCGAGGCGCGCGCAAGAGTTGGCGATGATCTGGATGTCGGAGGAGGCGTTGCCGCGCACGGCGCTGAAGGCGCAGTCGGTGATGCGGTTGCCGGAGACGAGCACGCTGCCGGCGCGAAACACGTTGACGCCGTTGCCGTTCTCGCCGGTGCCGCCGCCGTCGGCCCGGATGCGCACGATGCGGTTGGCGGAGACGATGCTGCCGTCCTCGCCGGCGTCCGAGCGCCAGACCTGGATGCCGTTGTTGCCGCAGTCGGCGACGTCGTTGTGGGCGATTTCGAGGCCCGTCGCGTCGAGGCTGCGGATGGCGGCCTGCATGACCTGCGCGACCTTGCAGTCGGCGACGCTGCCGGAGCAGGCGATAAGCGAGATGCCGTTGGCCGGGCTGCGCGTAACCGTTAGCTGGCGCAGGCGCACGCCGTGGCAATTGCGGAGCGAGACGAGGCCGTCGGCGCGTCCGTCGTCGAGCGCCTGATAGGCGCCGTCGAGGACGAGGCCTTCGAGCACGATGCCGTCGGCATGGTCGGCGGTGATGAAGGCGCCGCCGCCGGCAAACTCCAGCGTGGTCGCGCCCGCGGCGCCGATGAGACGCGCTCCGGCGCGCAGCTCGATGGCGCCGACGCGATAGCGCCCGGCGGGTAGCTCCAGCGGCGCCCCGCGGCTTACCGCTTCATCGAGCGCGGCCTGCAGCACCGGGCCCTGGTCGACGGAGCTGCCGGGAACGAGTTCGAGGCTGGCCTCTGGCTCCCGAGCGCGTCCGCGCCTCGGCAGAACGCGCGCCAGCAGTAGCCACACCGGCAGCCAGTCCAGCGGCGATGCCGGCGGAGAGCACGTTTCGGCGATCGAGCGTCATCGCTGTGAACCTCGTGAGACCATGCCTGGTGGGAAGCAAGTCTGAGGCCAGCGGCGGTTAACGGAGCTTTATGCCGTTACAACAGGTCCTCGACTTCGAGGCAGGCGGCGATGATTTCCAGGCTGCCGGCCACCGCGGCCGACCATGTGAGGGCGCATTGCGGGCCCGTTTCCGTCTCTAAACAGCTCGTTGCCTGCAAGCTTGCCGGCACGTGGATAAACCCCGAAAGGAACGGCGTCGGCAGCGTCCGGGCTGCCGTAAGCGAATGATACATCAGCGCGTTGCAAAGATAATCGCCGGCGTCGTTCGACGTGCAACACGGGAAATCCCCGCGCGCCAGCCGTGCAAGGATGCGCTTGGCCGGCAGTGTCGAAGCCAGCGCTGCGGGGCCGGAATCGATGACAGCTTCGCCGCCGGGTAAGGCGCCGCTCGCGTCGGGACGGGCGCCGCGTAGGTTGCGGCCGACAAGCTCGATCTGGAATCCCTCGGCTTCGCGCGCGACTCCGAAGTGCAACGCGAGCACTGCCCCATCGCCGGCCAAAAGCCTATCGAGCGCCTGCGGCCCGCGGCTCCATTCCACGGGGAGCACTTCCCCGATCACCTCGTACTCAGGGAAACGGGCGCGCGCCGCCTCGGTCAGTTCGGGGATCAGCGCGCCCGTCGCGTTGCTGTCGACGCCCGGGAAGGGGCCGAAGCCGGTGAGCAGAATGATCGGTCGGCGTGATGCCAAGGCACCCTCGATAGAGCTCAGGAAGAAATGCCGGCAAGCTGCAAGATCTCGTCGACCGCGAGCGTTGGCAGCAAGCGTCCCTCGCGCACCTCCGCTTCAATTCCCGGCAGGCGATGCGCGACGCGTGGATTGGATCGAACGCTGCTCATGATGCGATCGTTCAGCATGTCCTGCATCCAGGCCACCGCCTGCCGCTGACGCCGCTCGCCGAATTCGCCGGAGGCCGTGAGGGCCGAGCGGTGAGCGAGGATCTTCTCCCACAGCACGTCTAGGCTCTTGTTCTCGCGACCCGATATGGTGATCACCGGCGGCGACCACGACGAGGACGGGTTATGCAGAATTTGCAGCGCCGCGCGGTATTCGGCGGCGGCGCGCTCGGCGCGCGTGACGTTGTCGCCGTCGGCCTTGTTGATGGCGATCATGTCGGCGATCTCGATGATGCCTTTCTTGATGCCCTGCAGGTCGTCGCCGCCGCCGGAGAGCAGCAGCACGAGGAAGAAGTCGACCATGTCGGCGACGGCGATCTCCGATTGGCCGACGCCGACGGTCTCGACGATGACCACATCGAAGCCGGCCGCTTCGCACAGCGCCATCGTCTCGCGCGTCTTGCGCGTCACGCCGCCGAGCGTGCCCGACGTGGGCGAGGGCCGGATGAAGGCGTTCGGCTCCTGGGCAAGCCGGTTCATGCGCGTCTTGTCGCCGAGGATCGAGCCGCCGGTGCGTTTCGACGTCGGGTCGACGGCGAGTACGGCGACGCGGTGCCCGGCGGCGACGAGGTTCATGCCGAACTCGTCGATGGTCGTCGACTTGCCGACACCGGGGACGCCGGTGACGCCCAGGCGCATGGCGCCGCCCGTCGCCGGCAGCAGGGCCTGCAGAAGCTTCTGCGCAGTAGCCGAATGCTCGGTCTTGGTGCTCTCGACGAGGGTGATGGCGCGCGCCAGCATGGCCCTGTCGCCGGAGCGGACGCCGTCGATGTAGGCGTCGAGCGACGGGCCTGCGTTGGCGATGGTCGTCATGGGTGCTCCTCGAATCCGGTGACCTGTTGATAATTGGATAGAAAAGGCCTCCGCAAGCGCGTCATGCGCGCGCCCGGCCGAAATCCCCCTCCTTGCGGGCGCCTTTGGCGGTTCATAATGTGCCGCCCAAGCACAAGGGGTGCGAGGGGAGGGGACGGCGATGCTCGCGCTTTCCGGCCTGTCGATAGCCGCCCTCGGCGTTCTGGCGGCGCTTATTGTCTACGGCTTGGCTTGGCGCGCCACGTCCGGCCGCTCCACCGCCGTGCAGGTTCTGGTGCGCGGCGGCCTCCTGCTTCTCATTGCCGTACCATTTGCCGGCCTGCTGCTCCTCAGCCCCGCCATGCGAGGCGCGCTCCCGGAGAGCTCGCCGCAGATGTCATCGCCGCTCCAGGACGAATTGCTTCGCGAGGCCGACCGCGATGCGCAGGCCCGCGCGCCGCTCGCGCCCGTCGGACCGGCTCAACGGCTCGCCAAGTTCGGGCGATCCCGGCCCGGACGGGACCGCGCCGCAGCCAGGCGCCGGCGATCCCTCCCGCGGGTTGGCGGCAACGCCCCCTGCGACGACCACATGGGACTTGGTGCCGGTCTTCTTCGGCACCGACCGTGAAGAGCAGCCGGATCCCAAGCGCCTCCAATTCAATGCCGAGCGCGGGCGGCGGCTGGAGCTCGGGCAGGCCATGGTGACGGTGCCGAAGAGCCACGAGGTTCCGAACATCGAGCGGCCGTGGGTGGTGAAGATCCCCTACTTCGACGTGACGATCTACGAAGAGGCCGAGGATCCCGACAAGCACTTCACGATGCAGAAGATCAACAAGCTGCCCGAGGCGGACTTCTTGGAGCTGGCGCGCGAGCGCATCGCCGCATCGAACCGCTACAAGGATCACGCGATCGTCTTCGTGCACGGCTACAACACGTCGTTCGACCACGCGATCTATCGCACGGCGCAGATCGCCTACGACCTGAAGTTCGACGGCGCGGCGTTCCTCTACAGCTGGCCGTCGGGCGGCGCCGTGGCGAGCTACACCTACGATCGCGAGAGCGCGCAGGCCTCCGAGCCCTACCTGCGGCAGTTCCTCGACCTCGTCGTCAAGCAGACGGGCGCCAAGTCGGTCAGCATCATCGCGCATTCGATGGGCAACCAGCCGCTGCTCGACGTGCTGAAGGACATGCGCTCGGGCGGACCCGCAGCCGTGGTGATCAACGAGGTGATCCTCGCCGCGCCGGACGTCGACGCCGACAACTTCGCCAACGTCGCGCAACGCATCGAGGGCATCGCCAAGGGCGTGACGCTCTATGCGGCCTCGAACGACCGCGCGCTGATCGTGTCGCGCAACTTCTGGCGCAATCCGCGCGCCGGCGACGTGCCGGCCGCGGGCCCGCTGATCGTGCCCGGCATCGAGACCATCGACGTCACGGCGGCCAGCACGGACAGCTTCGCGCTCAACCACTCCGGTTACGCAGAGAACAACGATCTGTTGCAGGACATAGGTAAGCTCATCCTGAGCGGCCTGCGTCCGCCCGATCAGCGGCTGCCGGCCCTCAAGCGAACGCCGTCGCCGAAAGGCGATTTCTGGCGCTATACGGCGCCCTAAGGGGGCCACAGCCCGGGAGTATCGCGGCACGTCGATTGCCGCTTATCGAAGGAATTACAACCGTGTCTGTCTCGCCAGCCGATTGCATCCATTGGCTTTTTTCTGATTGTCGCGCTGTTCTCCGTCTGTCACGCGCGACGTTGCCGGCGCGCAGGAGCGCTGGCCGCCGTGGCAGAGCTACGGGGAAGCTGAGAATGCCGCGCGCAAGAAGGCCGCTGCGCCGGCGCCCGGCGACGGCCGGAAACGACGCCGCGCTCGAACAAGCAGATCGCGCAGCTCAAGGCCGCCGGGAAGTATGCCGAGGCGGTGCCGCTCGCCAAGCAGGCGCTGGCCCTGGCCGAGAAGAAGGGCGCCAACAGTCCCGACGTTGCCCAGGCGCTCGATACGCTCGCCGGGCTCTACGAAGCGCAGAACAAATATGCCGAGGCCGAGCCGCTGTTGAAGCGCTCGCTATCCATCCGCGAAAAGTCGCCGGGCCAGCCAGACGTTGCCGCCTCGCGCGAACGCCTCGCCGTCGCCTACGACAAGATGGGCCGCGCCGCGGACGCGCAAGACGATGCGTGGCCGCGAGCCGCACCGACACCGCAAGAACGGCGAGGCTGCGACAAGAAGAAGCAGGACGAAGCGAGCGAAGGCGCTGAGGCGAGAGCGCAGAGGGCGGCGAGCGGCTGCAGCAAGGCGGAGCGCAGAGCGCAGCCGAAGAACGCGCTCAGGCGCAGGAAGCCGCAAGAAGGGCAAGCCGGGAGAGGACGGACGATACCTGCGCGTCGACGCCGCTGCCGCGCTTCCGATCGCGCGCCGGATGGCGCGCCGCCCGAAGCGCCGATCGAGATTCGCCGGCGCCGATGGCGCCAGGGCGAACCTGCCGAGTGGCGCCACCGACGAGATGAAGCCGGGCCGCGCCCGCGCCGGCGAGGACGATGCGCCGCTCGGCAATGCCGGGCCGCCGCCCGAGGGTGCCTTCGGCGGCGCGCCGCCGCCTGTCGCCGAGGCTCCCGCGCCATCGCGCTCCGCCGCCGCCGCCGCCCATGCCCGAAGCGCCGCCGCCTTCGCCGAAGGCGGCGGCGGATTTGGCGCGCGCGCGATCGGCGACGCGGCCGCCGTCCGTTGGGGTCGGCCGCGTCCATCGCCTGCAGCAGCAGCTCCGGCCCCGCCGCCGCCGGCGAGGGTCACCGTGCGCCGTCCGGCGGCGGCGCCGTGGCGCCGGCTCCCGAAGACCGATTGGCAGACCGTGCCGGTCTACTGGGGCACCGACCGCGCCGTGCAGCCCAACGCCAAGCGATTCGTGTTCGGCTCCGACCGGGCGCGCAAGCTGCAGCTGGGCGAGGCGCTGGTCACCGTGCCGAAGGTGCACGAGGTGCCGAACGTGGAGCGGCCGTGGGTGGTGAAGATCCCCTACTTCGACGTGACCCTCTACGCCGAGAGCGAAGATCCCAAGAAGCATTTCACCGTCAAAGAGATCAAGGCGCTGACCAAGGAGGAGCTGCTGGCGCAGGTGAAGGCGCGCCTGGGCGCCTCGAAGCTGTTCAAGGATCAGGCGATCGTCTTCGTGCACGGCTACAACACGTCGTTCGACAACGCGCTCTACCGCACGGCGCAGATCGCCTACGACATCGACTTCGACGGCGCGACCTTCCTCTACAGCTGGCCGTCGGGCGGCGCGGTGGCGAGCTACACCTACGATCGCGAGAGCGCCCAGGCGTCCGAGCCGTACCTGCGCGAATTCCTCGAGATGGTGGTGAAGCAGACCGGCGCGAAGTCAGGTCAGCATCATCGCCCACTCGATGGGCAACCAGCCGCTGATGGACGTGCTGCGCGACATGCGCAACGCCGGCGCCGGAGGGCGTCGAGATCAGCCAGGTGATCCTGGCCGCGCCCGACGTCGATGCCGACAGCTTCTCCAACCTGGCGAAGACGATCCAGGGCCTCGCCAAGAACGTGACGCTGTACGTCGCTTCCAACGACCGCGCGCTGATCGTGTCGCGCAACTTCTGGGGCAGCTATCGCGCCGGCGACGTGCCGCCCGCCGGGCCGCTGATCCTCCCCGGCATCGACACGATCGACGTGACGGCGGCCTCGACCGACACCTTCGCCATCAATCACTCGGGCTATGCGTCGAACAACAAGCTGCTCGAGGACATCGGCGAGCTGCTGAAGACCGGCCTGCGGCCGCCGGAAATGCGCATCCTGAAGCCGGGCAAGATCACGACGCCGGCGCGGCGATTACTGGCGCTACGCACCCGCGCCTGCCCTGACAGCGCTTCCGGCGCCCGCTGCGCCAATGTCCGGGCGGCGGGCGAAGGGATTATTTACCCTGCCTTGCGAGACTTCCGCCGTCGGTCGATCCTCGGTCGGCCCAAGAGGGCGCGCGCCGGCTAACCGGCGGGCGGCGAGTGCATATGCGTTGGCAACGGCATTCGGTCTTTGACACGTTCGCCGCGGGCGACTGGGCGCCGGTCTGGCGCCGTATCGTGCCCTCCGTTCGCCGTCGGCTCCTTGCCTGATGGCGAGCGCCGTTCTTGATCCTCGCCCCTTCGCGCTTCGCCGCCGAGGCGAGGAGATGTCGAGGGCGGTGACGTCGCCGAGTTCAGCGAGGCCGGCAGAAGAGCATGCCGGCGAGCGCAACCCGCGCGTGAAGTCGCATGCTCGCCGCGCACCCGCGAGAATTCGTCACGATCTGCGTCGCCGGCTGTGACGGCAAGCCGTGGATCGTGCAAGTGCTGCCGATGCCGTTCGAGAAGCCGTGCCGGCGAAATGCGCACGACGGCCGGAAGCCTGGACGGCCGCGCGTGGCCTGCGCAGCCAGCCGGATACAGCGCTGCGTATTCCGATGCCACGACGTGCGTCGCCGGATGCGGCGGCGCCCCGGGGCAGGTTCTGCAGCGCATGCCGGGACTGCCGCCGCCGGCCAAACCGGTGCCGCGCGGCGAGCCGGCATCCGGCAACGAGCCGCTCGACGTCGGCCGCTGAGGCCGCGCGCGCTACTCGATCAGCTTGCGCACGTCGTCGTAGGTGGCGACCTTGTAGACCATGTCCGTTCTTGATGAAGTACAGCCACTCGAGCTTCTCGCTGGCGGCGAGATCCTCGGGCGTCACCGATTGCAGCGCGTCGAAGTTCTGCTTGCGGAACAGCACCGCCGTCGTCTTCGAGGACTTCGGCGTCGAGATAGCCCCAGTCCTCGCGCTCGGGCAGCCGCGTCGCCGCCTCGCTTCTCGAACACCACCTCGTTGAGCGCGGTCGGCGGCAGCGTTCCCGCCTTGATGTATTCGAGCGCCGCCTCGACGAAGCCGATCTGCACCAGGCCCGAGCAGATGAACTCGGTGGGCGCGTCCCACTTGCGCTCGCGGAAGCGGCGCATGGTCTTGCGGTCGCCGCTGACGCTGCGTTCGACGCCGAACCACAGATTGCGCGCGATGGTGCCGATGGCCCAGTAGTTATACGCTGGCCTTGATCTTGTCGAGCAGCAGGCCGCGCACGCGGCTTTGCTTTGCTTCGTCGAACCACGGCTGCTTGAAGCGCTTGATGGCGATGAAGGCGCTCTTGTCGGCGATGTAGTCGCGCAGGTTGGTGAGGTCGACGCCGCTGGTGCCGGACTCGATGACGAAGGTGCTGGTGTAGCCGCTCTCGAACTGCGGGCCGGTGAACACCATGGCGGCGTGCGAGAACGGCGAGTTGGTCGCCCAGCGGATCGCCCACGAGGAGACGTCCCATTCGCGGCGCGTCAGCACGACGTCGGCGCGCTCCAGATACTTGCCGGCGAGGAAGTCCTCGACCGGCATCGGCCATACCTCCTCGACCACGTCGTCTTCGAGCGGCAGCGGCTCGGGCGCAGTCGGCTGAGCCGTGGGCGCTGCCGCAGGTGGAGTGACGGGTGCGGGCGACGGCGCGGTGGGCACGCTCGGTTGCGGCCGGCGTCTCAGCTGATGGCGGCGCCGAGGTTTCCGGCGGCACGGCGGGGACCGGCGCCGGCGGGGTCACCGCCAAGGTCGTGGTCGCGATGGCGGCGAGTCGCCAGCGCGCTCAAGCCGGCTGCGACGAGGTAGCGATTCATCGACGGCCCCCTGATGGCTTCACGTCTCGGACGCTTGGCTAACGCGTTAGGCGCCAAGCGGGATGCACAACATAGCCTGTCATCGTCCGTAAGGCATCGCTCCCGGTCCGGTCAAACGTAGCCGGCGGGCGACTGCGGCCTCCGGGCATCATGAACCGGCCCGGCGGCATCATGGCCCTTGCCGAGCCGCGCCGCCTCGTCCAAAAGATCGGACCCTTAACGCTGACAAGGACATGGCGCGGTCATGGTCGCGGCGCCGCCGGCAAATTTCGAGGCACTCGAGGCGCAAGCCCGCACGCTGCTGGCGGTGTTCATCGCCGCCGGCTACGAGGCCGTTGCGCCCGACATCATCCAGCCGGCGGGCGTGTTCCTCGACGTGGTCGGCGAGGCGCTGCGCGGGCGCACCTACGTGTTCACCGACCTCAACGGCGAGGAGCTGTGCCTGCGGCCGGACCTCACCGTGCCGACCTGCCGGCTCTATCTGCAGCGCCACCCGGCGCGCCGATCGCGAGGCCTTCTACAGCTACAACGGGCCGGCCTTCCGCTTTCAACCGGCGAGTGCCGACGCCGCGCACCCGCGCGAGTTCCGCCAGGCCGGCATCGAGGCCTTCGGCGACAAGGACGCCGGCGAGGCCGACGCGCGCACGCTGGTGCTGATGCTGCGCGGCGCTGCAGCAGGCGGGCCTGCCGGGATGGAAGCTGCGCATCGGCGACGTCGCGCTGTTCGACGCGCTGCTGCGGTCGCCGCCGACATGCCCGAGCGCTGGCGCCGCCGCCTGCGCCACCAGTTCTGGCGCCCCGAGGCCTTCCGCGCCGAGCTGAAGCGGCTGTCGACCAATCCGGCGCGCTCGGCCGCTGCGTTTCCGCGCGCGCTCATCGAAGCGCTCGATCCCGAGGATACCGCGCAGGCGCCGAAAGCCTCGTCGCCGAGCACCTGGAGCAAGGGCGGCATCGAGCTCGATCGGCGTGCGCACGGCGGCCGAGATCGCCGAGGGGCTGCTCGCCATCGCCGCCGACGCCAAGGCGCCGCCGCTGCAAGCCGGAGACGGCCGCGCTGATCGAAGCCTACGTCAAGACGCAAGCTGCGCCGGCGCCGCAGGCCACGTCCGCGCTGCGCAAGCTGGTCGGCAAGGCGAGCGCCGGCATTCGACGAGGCGCTCGATGCCTACGAGCGGCGCTGCATGCTGCTGGCGGAGAGCGGCATCGACATGACCGCGGTGCGAGTTCTCCGCCGAGTTCGGCCGCAACGTCGGCTACTACACCGGCTTCGTGTTCGAGGTGATGGTCGATGCGCTCGGGCCGGCGAGCCCGGTCGGCGGCGGCGGGCGCTACGACGGCCTGCTGCAAGGCGGTCGGCGCGCCGCGCAACGTGCCCGCCGTCGGCGGCGCCATCCACACCGAGCGCCTGCTCGCCGTCGTGCGCGGAGGCAAGCGATGAGCGCGCGTCTGACGTTCGCGGTGCCCTCGAAGGGGCGGCTGATGGAGCAGACGGCCGAGTTCCTCGGCGCGTCCGGGCTCAAGCTGCGCAAGGTCGGCCACGACCGCGGCTATCGCGGCGAGATCGAGGGCCTCGAGGGCATCGACGTCGCCTTCATCTCGGCATCCGAGATCGTCGCCGCGCTCAACAGCGGGCGCGCGCACATCGGCGTCACCGGCGAGGATCTCGTGCGCGAGAACATCGTCCAACGCCGACGAGCGCGTGACGCTGCTGAAGCCGCTCGGCTTCGGGCGCGCCAACGTCGTCGTCGGCGGTGCCGCGCTGCTGGATCGACGTCAGCGAGGTGGCCGACCTCGAGGCGGCGGCGGTCGCGTTCCGCCGCGCGCACGGGCGCCCGCTCCGCGTGGCGACGAAGTACATCAACCTGGCGCGCCGCTTCCTGTCGGCCAAGGGCCTCGCCGACTATCGCATCGTCGAAAGCCTCGGCGCCACGGAGGGAACGCCGGCCGCCGGCACCGCCGATCTCATCGTCGACATCACGACGACCGGGGCGACGCTGGCCGCCAACGGCCTGAAGGTGCTCGAGGACGGCGTCATCCTGCGCTCGGAGGCCAATCTCGTCGCGTCGAAGATGGCCGAGCTGGAACGCCGAGACGCAAAAGGCGCGCGATGATCTGCTCGCGCGCCTCGGCATTCCTGCGAAGTGACGTAGCCGTTGCGGCCGCAGCTCGTATCAGCGGTCGGGGCGCACGAAGGCGTCGACGCGCATGCCGGGCAGCAGCGGCACCTTGCCGTCGAGGTTGATGGTCATCTCCAGCACCTCGATGTCCGACGGACGGCGCGGGCCGCGCGCGGAGATGCGCGGCGTCGCCATGGTCGGCGCCAGGTCGGCGACGGTGCCTTCGAAGTCGCGGCCCGGGTAGTTGATCGAGCGCACGAACGCCTTCTGCCCGACCTTGATCTTGGCGACGTCGCCGTCGTCGACCTCGGCCTTGACGCGCACGTTCGACATGTCGCCGACGACGGCCAGCGGCTGCTCGGGCGACGGCGCCACGATCTCACCCTTCTTGGCGTTGAGCTGCAGCACGTTGCCGGCGCGCGGCGTACGGATGCGCGTCTTGTCGAGCTGCGAGGCGGCGAGCGCGACGTTGGCGCGGGCCGCGGTCAGCGCCGAATTCGAACTGGTTCGGCGACGGCAGGCTCGCCTTGGCCTGCGCCTGGGCATAGTTGAGGCGCTCGCGCTCGACGCGCTCCTGCGCCTTCGCCAGGCGGCGGCGGGCGTCGGCGAGCTGCTGCTTCGGTGGCCTCGCCGCGGCGCTTGCCGGCAAGGGCGGCGTCGAGCTCGAAGCGCGCGCCGATCACCTCGCGCTCGGAGGAGTAGACGTTGTCCTCGCCCTTGGTCACGTCCTCGCGGCCCGAGGTGGACGGCTCGGCGTCGCGTTGACGCTTGCGCAGGCCCGGCCTCCGCTTCCGCGGCGGCGAGACGCGCGCGCGCTTCCTCGTCGTCGAGGCGGATCAAGAGCTCGCCCTCCTCGACCTTGTCGTTGAGCTTGACGGGCACGTCGGCGACCTGGCCGAGGATGGCGGCGCCGATGTTGACTTCGCCGTTGCCCGGCTCGACGCGGCCGGGAGCCGCCGCCACCCAGGGCGTGCCGGTCTTGGCCTCGGCCTTGGTGGTTTTCGTCTCACCGGAGAAGTACGTTCCTTCGCTCAGCACGTAGCCGCCGAGCGCGGCGGCGACGAGAGCGGCAACGATTGCAACAGTCTTAAGCATGACGTCTGATCCTATAGCGGCCACCGATGGAGCTCGGCGGAGTTGTGGGGTTGTCGTCGTCCGGCTTGGCCCCGGCTAGGCGGGCTCACCGGCGCGGCGTGTGATGCATGCGCGTCGTGGTGCGGATCGGCGCCGTAGGTCGGGTTGGCGCTTTTCGTCGGCCGCTCGTCGCTGTGAATTTTCCCATCCTCGATGCGGATGATGCGGTCGGCATAAGGCAGCGTGCGGTGGTCGTGGGTGACGGCGAGAACAGCCCGGTTGGGATCCTTGGCGACCTCGGCCAGCAGCGCCATCACGGCCCGGCCGTTCTCGGCGTCGAGCGCCGCGGTCGGCTCGTCGGCGAGGATGACCGAGGGCGAGCCGGCGAGCGCGCGGGCGATCGCGACGCGCTGCTTCTCGCCGCCCGAAGCTTGGCCGGGTAAGGCCTTGGCGCGATGGCCGAGGCCGACGGCGATCAAGCGCGTTGAGCGCGTGCGTCGGCGGGTCGACGACGCGGCTTGGCGCGCACGTCGAGCGCCAGCATGACGTTCTCGCTCGCCGTCATCGTCGGGAACAGGTTGTAGGCCTGGAAGACGAAGCCGACGTGCTGGCGCCGGAGGTTGGCCAGGCCCTCGGCGTCGAGCCCGTGCGTCGAGTTGCCGGCGACGCTCGAGCTGGCCGTCGGTCGGCGACAGGATGCAGCCGAGGATCGACAGCAGCGTGGTCTTGCCGGTGCCCGACGGGCCCATGAGCAGCGTCAGCTCGCCGGCAGTAGAGCTTGAGGTCGACGCCCTTCAGCGGCTTCACCTCGCCGGCGCCCGAGCCGAACACCTTGACGATGTCGCGCGCCTCGAGCAGCACCTTGCGGTCTGGCGTTGGAGCTCGTCTCGGTCATCGGCTGAACACTCCTGCGGGATCGATGCGGGTCACCTTGAAGATCGCGGAGATGGCGGCGATGACGCACATGCCGATGGTCAGCGCGAAGAGCAGCAGCGCCAGGCCCGGCGTCATGACGATGAGCAGCGTGGTGTCCTTCGACGCCCAGATGACGAGCATGCTGAGGCACCATGCCGAGGGCGTAGCCGAGCACGGCGCTGAGCATCGCCTGGATCAGGATGACCTTGTGGATGTAGCCGGCCGAGGCGCCGAGCGCGCGCAAGGTGGCGAACTCGTTCAAGTGGTCCTTGGTGCTCGAGTAGAGCGTCTGCGCCACGATGACGACGCCGACGATGATGCCGAGCGCCGCGCCGGCGATCAGCGCCGCGCCGGCGCCGGTCTGGAACAGCCAGTAGTCGAGGCTGCGCTTGCGGAACTCCTGCTGCGTCAGCACCTCGCGGTCCTGCAGGCGGGCGGCGAGATCGTCGCGCACCTCTTCGAGGTCGGCGCCGGGCGCGACGCGCACGAGCGCGTAGGAGGCCTGGTTGGCGGCTGGCATCGAGCAGCATGCGCGCCAGCTTGAGCGAGCGTGAAGACGTAGGGCAGCGTCGTGAACGAGCGGATGCCGTGGGTGACGGCGGCGATCCTGACGCGCACGTTGTTGATCTCGGCGGTCTCGCCGATCTTCTCGATGCCGAGGTCCGTGAAGTAGGTGTCGTCGACGGCGACCGCGATCGGCGCGTCGAGATCGCCGAGGCTGCCGTCGACGATATTCCACGGCTTCAGCGTGCCGTTCTCGTGATCGGAGCCGACGAGCAGCACAGCGGTCGTGCCGCCCTTGGGCTTGCGCCAGGCGGCAAAGCCGACGACCAGCTCCTCCGGCTCGGCGACGCCCGGCGTCGACAGCACGGCGTACTTCTCGCGGCCGGTCAGCAGCGAGGGATCGTCGAAGCTCTTGGTGCCGAGCGGCACGACCCACAGGTCGGCCTTGGCCTGGTCGAGCATGGCGGCGATCATGCGCTCCGAGCCGAGGTAGAGGCCGCACTGCACGGCGACGAGCACGACGGAGAACACGATGCCGGTGAGCGTGACGACGAGGCTGAGGCGATCGTGGAAGAGGTTGCGGTAGGCGAGCTTGGCCGCCATCTTGACGGCCTTCGGCTTGCCCTGCGGTACCTGTGCCGTTAACGGC
>CAVRND010000015.1:0-13153 GCA_963722495.1 uncultured Alphaproteobacteria bacterium
GTTTTTTACGCCGGCCTGCTGCAGGAGGTGCCGGAAAACTCGATCATGAAGGTGATGAAGATCCACGCCTCGCAAACCGATTTCCGGCGCCGCCTGCGCCCGGGCGATGCGGTCGAGTTCTTCTTTGACATGAAGGACGATCCGAAGCCGGATTCTCCGCCTGGAGAATTGCTTTTTACATCCATCACAAGCGGCGGAGAAACCTACCGTTTTTACCGCTTTCGCTCATCCGATGGGGTCGTCGACTACTACGATGAGAAGGGCAACAACTCGAAGCAGTTCCTCATGCGCCGGCCCGTCCGCGGCGACGTCCGTCTCGCGTCAGGCTTCGGCATGCGCTTCCATCCCCTGCTCAACGAGCGGCGCATGCACACCGGCGTCGACTGGGCGACATCACCCGGCACGCCCATCCTCGCCGCCGGCAGCGGCGTCATCGAGGAGGCGGGCCGCAAGGGCCAGTACGGCAACTACGTGCGTATTCGCCACCCCAACGGCTATCACACCGCCTATGGCCATATGCTGCGCTTCCGCAAGGGCGTAGCGGCAGGCGCGAAAGTGCGTCAGGGCGAGATCATCGGCTACGTCGGATCGACCGGCCTCGCCTCCGGCCCGCACCTCCACTACGAGGTGCTGATCAACTCACGCTTCGTCGATCCGCTGGCCATCCAGGTGCCTCGCGAGCGCGAGCTCAAGGGCCGCCAGCTCGCCGAGTTCCAGAAGGAGCGCGTGCGCATTGACGACCTGCGCCACTTGGCGCCGGTGATGACCGCCAGCAAGTAAACCTGAAGGGGAATCGGCGTCAGACCCTTGCGGGCCTAACGCCGTCATCATGCCTGGTTAGGCGGCGACCTTCACGGGCTCGCCGTTGAGCACCAGATTGCCGTCGCGGACGCTGATGCGCACCGTATCGCCGTCCTTGATGCGCCCGGCGAGGATCTGCTCGGCGAGCGGATCCTGCACGTGGCGCTGGATGACGCGCTTCAGCGGACGCGCGCCGTAAGCCGGGTCGTAGCCGCGATTGGCAAGCCAAGTGCGAGCTGCATCGTCCAGATCGATCGTGATCTTGCGGTCGGCTAGCAGCTTGTGCAGGCGCTGCATCTGGATATCGACGATCTTCGTCATCTCCGACCGCTGCAGGCGGTGGAACAGAATGATGTCGTCGAGACGGTTCAGGAACTCGGGCCGGAACTTCTGCCGCACCTCGCCCAGCACCAGGTCGCGCACCAGGGCTGTGTCCTCGCCTTCCTTTTGGTTGACGAGGTACTCGGAGCCGATGTTCGAAGTGAGGATGATGATGGTGTTGCGGAAGTCGACCGTGCGCCCCTGGCCGTCGGTCAGGCGGCCGTCGTCAAGCACCTGCAGCAGGATGTTGAACACGTCCGGGTGCGCCTTCTCGATCTCATCGAAGAGGATCACCTGGTAAGGCCGCCGCCGCACCGCCTCGGTGAGCGCGCCGCCCTCCTCGTAGCCGACGTACCCCGGCGGGGCGCCGATCAGACGGGCGACCGAGTGCTTCTCCATGTACTCGCTCATGTCGATGCGC
This sequence comes from uncultured Alphaproteobacteria bacterium, assembly GCA_963722495.1. GTDB lineage: Bacteria > Pseudomonadota > Alphaproteobacteria > Rhizobiales > Hyphomicrobiaceae > Hyphomicrobium_A. The sequence continues at coordinate 1,544 of CAVRND010000015.1, forward strand.
AGCAGCGCCGACTCATCGTCGAACAGGAAGCCCGCGAGCGCCTTCGACAGCTCGGTTTTGCCGACGCCCGTCGGGCCGAGGAACATGAACGAGCCGATCGGCCGGTTCGGATCCTGCAGGCCGGCGCGCGCGCGCCGCACCGCCGTCGCGACGGCATCCACCGCCTCGCGCTGGCCGACGACGCGCTTGGCGAGGGCGTCCTCCATCTTGAGCAGCTTCTCGCGCTCGCCCTCGAGCATGCGGTCGACCGGGATGCCGGTCCAGCGCGAGACGACACCGGCGATCTGATCGGGCGTCACCGCCTCCTCGACCATGGTGCCCTTGGCTTCCTGAGCCTCGATGACCTTCAGCTTCTTCTCGAGTTCGGGGATGCGCCCGTATGCGAGCTCGCCGGCTTTCGCCAGGTCACCGCGCCGCTGCGCCTGCTCCAATTCGGTGCGCGCGTGGTCGAGCTCCTCCTTCAGCTTCTGGGCGCTGCCGAGCTTTTCCTTCTCGGCTTGCCAATTCTGCGTCAGGATCTTGCTCTCCTCCTCGAGGTCGGCGATCTCCTTCTCGATATTTCCGAGACGGTCCTTCGACGCTGCATCGTTTTCCTTGCGCAGCGCCTCGCGCTCGATCTTGAGCTGCATCAGCTCGCGATCGATGCGGTCCAGCTCTTCCGGCTTAGAGTCGATCTGCATTTTGAGGCGCGAGGCGGCTTCGTCGACGAGGTCGATCGCCTTGTCGGGAAGGAAGCGATCGGCGATGTAGCGGTTCGACAGCGTCGCCGCGGCGACGAGCGCGCTGTCGGTGATGCGCACACCGTGGTGCAGCTCGTACTTCTCCTTCAAGCCGCGCAGGATCGAGATCGTGTCCTCGACGCTCGGCTCGTTGACGAACACCGGCTGGAAGCGCCGCGCCAACGCGGCATCCTTCTCGATGTGCTTGCGGTACTCATCGAGCGTCGTGGCGCCGATGCAGTGTAGCTCGCCGCGCGCCAAGGCCGGCTTCAGCAGGTTGCCGGCGTCCATCGAGCCTTCGGTCTTGCCGGCGCCGACGATGGTGTGCAGCTCGTCGATGAACAGGATGATGCGGCCGCCCTCTGACTGCACCTCATTGAGAACTGCCTTCAGCCGTTCCTCGAACTCGCCGCGATACTTCGCGCCGGCAATCAGCGCGCCCATGTCGAGCGACAGAAGCTTCTTGTCCTTCAGGCTGTCCGGCACGTCGCCCTGCACGATGCGCAGCGCCAAGCCTTCTGCAATGGCCGTCTTGCCGACACCCGGCTCGCCGATCAGCACCGGATTGTTCTTCGTGCGCCGCGACAGCACCTGGATGGTGCGGCGGATTTCCTCGTCGCGGCCGATGACGGGATCGAGCTTGCCGGCGGCGGCAGCCTCGGTGAGGTCGCGGGCGTAGCGCTTCAAGGCGTCATAGCCCTGCTCGGCCGACGAGGTATCCGCCGTGCGGCCCTTGCGCAGGTCGTTGATTGCCGTGTTGAGGCCCTGCGGCGTGACGCCGGCATCGGCGAGGATCTTCGCGGCGTCGGTATCTTTCTCCAGCGCCAGCGCCAGCAGCAGCCGCTCCGCTGTGACGTACTTGTCGCCGGCCTTTTCGGCGATCTTCTCGGCGGCGTCGAATATGCGGGCAAGCTCGGAGGCCATGTACAGCTGGCCGGAACCGCCGCCGGAGACCTTGGGGCGCTTGGCGAGCGCGGCTTCGACGGCGTTCAGCGCTGCCTTCGGGTCGCCGCCCGCCTTGCGGATGAGGCCCGCGGCGAGCCCTTCGTTGTCGTCGAGCAGCACCTTCAGGAGGTGGTCCGGCGAAAACTGTTGATGGCCTTCACGCAAAGCTAGGCTCTGCGCCGATTGAACGAAGCCGCGAGCGCGGTCCGTAAACTGTTCGAAATTCATTGTCCCTCCTCGGCGTACCGATCCGCCCTAACGGCACGGCCCGGCACCTTCTACGTCAGGATTGTGGTGGCTTCCGCCGACCTCGCCGGGAACGGCAGCATCGAACGGAAACCTTTCCAAGAGGTGATATAGTGTGCTCGAAATCGGACAAAAGGGCTGTCTTCGTTCGTTCAAGCCCCGACTTTGAGTTGCATCAACGATGACCGATCCAAGCGGACCGAGCGTCCGCGGTCTTTACCGCTATCCCGTCAAGGGCATGTCGCCTGAGGGGATGGAACGCATGCCTTTGCTGGCGGGCCAGACCGCGCCTTTCGACCGCGCCTACGCGGTGGAAAACGGCCCCGGGCGCTTCGATCCCCAGAAGCCGGCTCACCTGCCGAAGATCAACTTCCTCATGCTGATGCGCAACGAGCGCCTGGCGACGCTGCAGACGCGCTTTGAGGACGAAACCGAGACGCTGACGGTGCTGCGCGGCGGCAAGCAGGTGGCACGCGGCGACTTGAGAACGCCGATTGGGCGCAACATGATCGAGCAGTTCCTCGCCGCCTACATGCAGGAAGAGCTGCGCGGAGCGCCGCGCGTCGTCTTCGCCCCCGGTCACAGCTTCTCCGACGTCGCGGCCAAATGCCTGCACATCGTCAACATGGCCTCGGTGCGCGAGCTGGAGCGCGTCGTCGGCCGCCCGGTGAACCCGCTGCGGTTCCGCCCCAACGTTGTCATCGACGGCGGCGAGCCGTGGGTCGAGTTCGATTGGATCGGACAGCCGGTGCAGCTGGGGGACGTGCCGCTAGAAGTGCTCAAACGCACCGAGCGTTGTGCGGCGACCAATGTCGATCCGGACACGGGCAAACGCGACATGGCTATCCCGACCGCCTTGCAGCGCGCCTTCGGGCACACGGATTTCGGCATTTACGCGCGCGTCACCGCGGACGGCACGATCGCCGTCGGCGATCCCGTTGCTGCCTGACCGGCAGTTGCAAGAAGGGCGTTAAAGCAGGCCGCCGCACCCTCAGTCGCGGTCGGTATCGTCGGTAGCTGCTGCGCCGTTCACCTCTTCAGGAGCACCGGCGCTGCCCTCGCGACGCGGACGGCGGACCGGCCGGCGTAGAAACTCGGGCTGCTCATGCTGCTGCTGGGGGAAACGGTCACGGCGGCGGAATTGATCGCCGCCGGCCTGCTGGGGCGGTGCGCCTGCAGGGTCCACGTTCTGCGGACGCGGAGGCTGCGGCTGGTTGCCATTCGGCTCGCCGCCGCCGCCCCGATCGAAGCGCGGCTCGTTGCGGTCATTGCGCTCGCCGCCACGATCGTTGCGATCATTGCGATTGTTGTTGTTATTGTTGTGATTGCGGTTATCGCGATGATCCCGGTCGCCGCGATGCCGGTTCTGATCCTGCGAGCCGCGATTGCCGTCAAAGCGCTGATTATCCATGCGCGGTTGATGATCCTGCCGCACCTGCGGCTGGTGCATCGGCTGCATATCGCCGTCATCACCCTCGTCGTCACCGTAGTCGTCGCTATCCATCGGATTGCGCGCCATGGAGCCGCCGTTTATCGCGTCTCCGCCTTGCGCGACCTGCTGGTCGCGCGCCGCCATGATGATGCGATTGTAGTGCTCGGCGTGCTGCAGATAGTTCTCAGCCAGCACGGGATCACCGGTGGAGGTCGCATCGCGGGCGAGCGACATGTACTTCTCGGCGATGTGCGATGGAGTGCCGCGGATCTTAACTTCCGGACCCGTGCTCTCGAAACTGCGCGTGAGCGGGCTCTGGCCCTTGCGGTTGTTGTTGTTACGTCCGCGGCCCCGGCGGTTTTGCTGTCCTTGCCTCATTGGCTCCGTTCTCGGTCGTGATGAAATGAAAAAGGTGCGCGGTTCGCCGTCAGCGTTGACATAACCGCTAATGCCTTCGAGCAGGCGCTGACAATCTTTGGCCAGTTTCTGGCGGCGCCCATGCGCGCGCACTGTATCTCTATCTCGTGCCCGTGACGCTTCAGCCGGCAGTCGCTACTTCCGATCGGAAAGGGGCGTTGCACGCCAAGCGGCTCGCGAACTGCCGTTTTAGCGGGAGCAAGGGCCTCGCGCTTTCGCGCCGTGTCCCCGTGCTTCGCAATCCCAGCTCGTGCAATCAGTCAGGCTCCAACCACTTGAAGCGCGACGCACGATCAATCGGCTTCATCAAGACTAGGCGCCCGCCCTGGACAAATCAAATCTTTTATTTGCGACCGTTTACGACTGTAACCGAACTGCCACACACCGTGTGTGGCCCCCGAGGTCGCTGTGTCGGGTCAGTTCTGCACGGCGTGTCTTAACGAACGCTTGCTGCAACAGCAGAGCCACAGCGTCGGCCTGCCCAGCGCCCACTTCAAGAATGGCCCAGCCGCGCAGCACGCGCTCGAGGCCGGCTGCGATCCTGCGGTAGAACTCTAGCCCATCCGGACCACCATCGAGAGCCGCGTGCGGATCGTATTTTCGCACTTCCGGACTAAGGGCCGCGATGTCCGCGCTCCCGATATACGGCGGGTTGCTGACGATGAGATCGAATGGGCCGTCGACGCCGTCTAGCATGTCGGCAAGCGCGAAGGTTGTGCGCGCGGCAACGTCGAGCGAAGCGGCGTTCATAGCAGCCGTTTGTAGCGCCCCGGCGCTGATGTCCGTACCGAGCCCCGTCGCCGATGGCAGCTCGGCGAGCAGCGTCAGCAATAGGCATCCCGAGCCGGTGCCGATGTCGAGGATGCGGATCGGCCGTTCGCGCCAGCCCTCGCGCGCCGCAATGCGCAGCGCCGCGTCGATGAGCGTCTCGCTGTCGGGCCGCGGATCGAGCGTCGCGGGCGACAGCACGAAGCGGCGGCCGTAAAACTCCCGCTCACCCAGAATGCGCGACAACGGCTCGCGCGTGCAGCGTCGTGCCAGCATCGCCCGCAACTTTGCCTGGATATCGACGGAAAGCTGTTGCTCGGGATGCGCGATGATCTGCGCCGTATCGACCCCCGCGGCGGCGGCGACGAGCAGGCGCGCTTCGCGCCCGGCATCCTCGATCCCGGACCCGGCCAAGGCCCGCTGCGCGTCGCGCACGACATCACCGAGCGTCACGTTAGACCCCCTTGCGGCGGGCGCGTCAGGCATTTTCCATGTCCGACAACAGGCTCGCCTGGTGGTCGGTGGTCAGCGCATCGATCAGTTCGTCGAGTGCAGCACCCTCCAGCACCGTATCGAGCTTGTGCAGCGTCATGTTGATGCGATGGTCGGTGACGCGGCCCTGTGGAAAGTTGTAGGTGCGGATGCGCTGCGAGCGATCACCCGATCCGATCTGGCCTTTGCGTGCCGAGGCGCGCGCCGCGTCCACCCGCTCCCGCTCCAGCTCGTAAACGCGCGAGCGCAGCACCTGCATGGCCAGCCGCCGATTCTGGTGCTGCGACTTCTCGGCCGAGACGACGATGATGCCGGTCGGCAAGTGCGTCATGCGCACCGCGGAATCGGTCTTGTTGACGTGCTGGCCGCCGGCGCCGCCCGCCCGCATCGTATCAATGCGGATATCCTCGGGCCGGATGACGACATCGACCTCCTCGGCCTCGGGCAGCACGGCCACTGTTGCCGCCGAAGTGTGGATGCGCCCGCCGGTCTCGGTCTCCGGAATGCGCTGCACCCGGTGCACGCCCGATTCGAACTTCAGCCGCGCAAAGACGTTCACCCCGGAGATTGAGGCGACGATCTCCTTGTAGCCGCCGAGGTCGTTCTCCGACATGGAGATGATTTCCACCTTCCACCCGTGCAGCTCGGCGTAGCGGCTGTACATGCGGAACAGATCGGCCGCGAATAGCGCAGCCTCGTCGCCTCCTGTGCCGGCACGGACTTCCAGGATAGCGCTACGCTCGTCGGCGGCGTCCTTCGGCAGTAGCTGGACCTTGAGCACCTGCTCCAGCTCCTCGCGGCGCGGCTTCAACGCATCGAGATCGGCGCGCGCCATCGCGATCATCTCCTTGTCGGAGGAGGGATCGTCGATCAGCGCCTTGAGGTCTTCTTGCTCATTTTCGACGGCACGCAGGGCCTCGATGGTCGTCACCAATGGACTGAGCGAGGCGAATTCCTTCGTCAGCTTGGCGTAGGCGGCCTGGTTGACGCCGGCATTGAGCTCCGACTGGATCGCGTTCCAGCGACCGACCATCTTCTCGAGCTTGTCTTTAGGGATGCCGGCCATGGTCTTGGGTACTTGCGCAATCTCGAATGGCTATGCCGGCCGCGCCGGGCAGCCGTCGACTGAACTTCAACTGGGGGCGGATATGGGCACCCGCGCCGAGGCGCGCCGCATCTAATCCGATTGGGCGGTCGACTGCAATTTGTCGGTCCGACGGGTGCGCGGATCCGCGACGTCGATCCAGCGGAGCCCATCGCGGACGGGCGCGAAGCGCACGATGACATAGTTCTGGGCGCCGCGGACGAAACGCTTCATCGAGGGCGGCAGCTGCGAAACGGCGGCTTCGAGCACCGTTGTCTGGGTGATGAGGAGGATCAGTGCGATGCCCATCGTGACGGTGAAAAGGGCCATTCCCGGGCGCCCGGCGCGGTCATTGACGGCCGCACGCACGTTACGGGCCGCCTCGGCTGCCCGCCGGCCGCCGCCACCGATGGCCGCCATGATCGGCGCCCCCTGCTTGGTCAAATTCGGCATCAGGTTGCGACGGGGACCGCGCGGCATCGGCGTTTGCACTCGGGGTGCGGCGACGAACAACTGCTCGAGCGAATGCAGGATCGGTCGCGGGTCAAGCCCAGCGAAACCCGAATACGTGCGTACGATGCGGCAGGTCTCCGGCCACGGCGGCAGCGCACCGATCTGCCCCATCTCCAAGGCGGCGATAATGTCGACGCGCGTTGCGAGAGCCTGGGCGGTTTGCGCGGGGGTCAAGCGCAGCGCGCCGCGCAGCTCCTTGAAGAAGTGCGCGACCTCTGCCGCCATCACTGCTGTAGAGGTTTGCGAAACGGACGTGCGTGCACCCAGCGGGCGCACGACAGGACTAGGTCTTGCCGGCTGATAGCCTTCACGCATGACCGAACGCCACTAAAAATTCTCGGAACGGATGTTCCCCCGAGGCCCATCGTCCGATGAAAGTGATCGCTTGTCAAAGAGAGAACTTGCAGCCGTCAGGCCTCGATGCCTTCCGATTTTGCAAAGCTATCAAGGCGCTCGCGAATGTTGGTGGTGCCCTTTTTCAACAGCTCGTCCACAACTTTCGCGGCGCGGCTCGCATCGAGCGAGAGGATCATCGTCTTCACCGGTCCGATCGACGCCGGCGCCATCGACAGCGAGCGGAAGCCGAGCGCGATGAGCGCCAGCGCTTCGATCGGGCGCCCGGCCATCTCCCCGCACAACGTCAGCGGCACCTTGTGCTTCTCCGCCGCCTTCACCAACGCCTTCAATGCGCGCAGCGGCGCTGGCGAAAGCGCGTCATAGCGGCTGCCGACGCGCGCGTTCGTCCGATCCGCCGCATACATGAACTGCAGCAGGTCGTTGCTGCCGACGGAGACGAAGTCGACCTTCTTCATAAGCGCATCGAGTTCAAATAAGAGGCACGGCACCTCGATCATGGCGCCCATCAGCACCCGCTTGGGCACCCCGTGCTTGCGCGAGAGCAGGATGGCGCGCTCTTTTTCGACCAGCGCGCGCACCAGATCCATCTCCGCGGCCATCGACACCATGGGGATCATGAGGCGCAGCTCTTGCCCTTCCGCCGCCCGCATCATCGCGCGCACCTGGGTCCGCAACAGCGCCGGCCGGTCGAGCCCCATGCGCACGGCGCGCCAGCCCATGGCCGGGTTCTCCTCCTTCGGCTGGCGCAGGTAGTGCAGCACCTTGTCGCCGCCGATATCGAGCGTGCGGAAGACCACCGGCTTGCCGTCGGCGCGAGCGACGATGGCGCGATAGGAATCCGCCTGCCGCTCCACCTTGGGCAGCGTATTCGACAGCATGAACAACAGCTCGGTGCGGAACAGGCCGACGCCGTCGGCGCCGGAGTCCTTCAAATGCGGCATGTCCACGAGCAAGCCGGCATTCATATGCAGATTGACGCGCGCGCCGTCGACCGTGACGGCCGGCACATCGCGCAAGGCGCGATACTGGCGCTGCCGGCGCGCGAGGAACCGCACCTTGTCAGAGTAGGCGGCAATTACGTCCGTCGACGGGCGCAAGTGCACCTCGCCGGTGGTCGCATCGACGATCGCTGCATCGCCGGCGGTAACGCGATCGACGATGCCGCGCGCCTGCCCGACAGCGGCGATGCCCAGCGCCTTGGCGACGATGGCGACATGGCTCTGGCCGCTGCCGTCCTCGACAATCAAGCCGCGCAGCCGCTTGCGGTCATAGTCGAGCAACTCCGCCGGTCCCATGGTGCGCGCGACGAGAATGGTGTCCGGCGGCAACTCGGAAGGCTCGTCGGCGCTGGTCACGCGACCGGCAAGGATGCGCAGCAGGCGATCCGACAGATCGTCGAGGTCGCGCTGGCGCTCGCGCCAATAAGCGTCGTTCTGGCGCAGCATGCGCGCCCGCGTGCCGTTCTGCACCCGCTCGACCGCCGCATCCGCTGTCAGGCCAGCCTCGACCGCTTCGCGCAACCGCCGCACCCAGCCCTTGTCGTGGGCGAACATGCGGTAGGCCTCGAGCACATCGCGATGCTCGCCGGCGCCCGACAGGTTCTCGTGGTCGAACATCTCATCGAGCGAAGCGCGCAACGAGGCGATCGCCGTCTCGAGACGGATCAGCTCCTCGGCCGGATCCTCGGCCATGAGGTGCGTGACGACGATGCGCGGCTCGTGCAGCACGATATGGCCCAGCGCGATGCCTTCGGCCATCTGCTCGCCCTGGATCACCGCCGACAGCGACTTCTCCAGCTCGATCGCCGTTCCGGCACCAGCCACGGCGCCCGACACCAGATGCTCGGCAACGACCATTGCCGTCGCCTGCAGCACCTCGACGTCCTCGTCGGAGTATTCTTTTTGCGCGCGGTTCTGCACGACCAGGACACCGAGCACCTGCCCGCTACGCTGGATGGGCACCGCCAGTAGCGAGTGGTAGATCTCCTCGCCCGTCTCCGGCCGGTAGGAGAACGCCGGATGGCTGGACGCCTCGGGCTCGTTGACCGTGACGTTCAACTCGGCAGCGCGGCCGACGAGGCCTTCACCGCGCTTCATGCGCGTTGAGTGCACGGCGCCGGGGTTTAGGCCTTCGCTGGCGAACAGCTCGAGCGAGCCGTCCTGGCGTTTGAGGTAGATCGAACAGACCTCGGTCACCATCACGCCGGCGATCTGCTTGACGATCTTGTCGAGGCGCGCCTGTCCGTCACCGGTATCGGACATGATCTCCCGCAGACGCCGCATGATTACACGCAGCGCCGGCTCGGATGTCATCACTCGTGGCTCGTCGCCTCGCCTCTGCATAGGTCGTGCCGCCCGGGTGGACCCGCCGGAATGGCGGGTCAGTGCTCGACCGTCGCGCGCCTGCGCGCTCAGTCTGCGTCGAGACCATAAATAGAGTGCAGTGTTCTTACGGCAAGTTCGGCATAAGCCGCGTCGATCAGAACGCTGATTTTGATCTCGGAAGTCGTAATGGCCAGAATATTGATGCCCTTGCTCGAAAGAGCTTTGAACATCATGGCGGCGACGCCGGCATGGCTCCGCATGCCGATGCCGATTACGGAAATCTTGGCGACGTCGGCCGAGCTTTGAACCTCGAACTCGCCTATGTCTTTCTTGGCACCTTTCAGCGTCTCAAGCGCGCGCGGCAGCTCGGTCGCCTGCACGGTGAAGGTCATGTCGGTGTGCTTGCCGTCCGGCGTGACGCTCTGCACGATCATGTCGACGTTGATGTTGGCATCGGCCAGCGGGCCAAAGATGCGAGCGGCGACGCCCGGCTTATCCTCGACCTTGATGAGCGTCACCTTGGCCTCGTCCTTGACATAGGCAATGCCGCTGACGACCTGGTTTTCCACGATCTCATCCTCATCGCAAACGATAGTGCCGATGTCTTCCAGCCTGTCGAGGCTCACGGGCGACATCGCCTCGGGCACGACGAAGCTCGACAGCACGCGAACCCGCATCCGGTTGACCATGGCGAGCTCGACGGAACGCGTCTGCAGCACCTTGGAACCCAGAGACGCCATCTCCAGCATCTCTTCGTACGAGACCTTCGGGAGCCGCCGCGCCTTCGGCACGATGCGAGGATCGGTGGTGTAGACACCATCGACGTCGGTATAGATGTCGCATACATCGGCGCCGAGTGCGACGGCCATGGCGACGGCGCTCGTGTCGGAGCCACCGCGGCCCAATGTTGCGATGCGGCGACGATCGGGCTCGATGCCCTGGAAGCCGGTGACAACCGCCACTTCGCCCTCGTCAAAGCGTCGCCGGAGCTCGGCGCCGTCGATGCCGGTGATGCGCGCCGAGCCGTGCGCGGCGCTGGTCGTGATGGGGATCTGCCAGCCCTGCCAGGAGCGCGCCTGCAAGCCCATCGACTGCAGCACGATGGCGAGGAGACCCGCGGTCACCTGCTCGCCGGTGGCAACGACGGCATCGTACTCGCGCGCGTCATGCAGCACGGACGCCTCGCGCACCCAGCCGACGAGCTGGTTGGTCGACGCCGGACATGGCCGAGACCACGACGGCGACCTTGTTGCCGGCATCGACCTCGCGCTTCACGTGGCGCGCAACGTTGCGGATACGCTCGACGTTGGCGACGGACGTGCCGCCGAACTTCATGACAACAACAGCCATCGCGTTTCCCGCTCGTGCCAAGTTCGCTGCAATGCTTGGAATTGGCCCTCGCGGCGCGGCTCACGCGGGGGCGCGGCCGTCGTTCGGCGCAAACAGCCTGGGGGCAATCAGGAATCCCGTTTACGCGGCGTTCTCTTAACGGCATCCCACCCTTCCCGCAATATGCCGTGTCTTGACAATCTGTTGTCCGGCCGCCCGTATCGGCCACATGGCAAGCATTCCACAGACCGTCCCCAGCCCGCCGCCGCCGGCCGCAACCTCGACCCGGCCGAGGTCGAGCGCTTCGAGCGGCTCGCCAATGAGTGGTGGGACCCGAACGGCAAGCTGCGCCCGTTGCATCAGACCAAGGCCCCGCCCGGCTCGGCTTCATCCGCGAGGCGCTCGTGCGCCACTTCGAGCGCCCGGCGAAGGAATTGAAGCCGCTGCGCGACCTCTCCATTCTCGACATCGGGTGCGGTGGCGGGCTCGTCTCCGAACCGCTTGCGCGCCTCGGGGCGACGGTCACCGGCATCGACCCGACCGTCGAATTCCATCGCGGTGGCGCGCCGGCACGCGCAAGGCCAGGGCCTCGCCATCGACTATCGCACCGCCTCGGTCGAGGAGCTGCAGGCGGCCGGCGAGACCTTCGACGCCGTCGTGTGCATGGAGGTGATCGAGCACGTGCCGGATCCGGCCGCATTCGTGCGCAGCCTCGGCGCGCTTGTCCGTCCCGGCGGCGCGCTGATCCTGTCGACGCTCAATCGCACCTTGAAGTCCTACGCTCTGGCGATCGTCGCTGCCGAGTACATCCTCGGCTGGCTGCCGCGCGGCACGCACGACTGGAACCGCTTCGTCACCACCGACGAGCTCAGCCGGTATCTCGGCGACGCCGGCTTCGTTGCTCCGCAGCTGTCCGGCATTATCTATGATGTCATGAATGACAGCTGGCGCCTCGCCCCCGACACCGACGTCAACTACATCGCC
>CAVRND010000016.1:0-15010 GCA_963722495.1 uncultured Alphaproteobacteria bacterium
ACGGGAAGCCCGAAGTGCGGCAGCCACGTGGCAGATCACGCCAACGCCGCCTACAGCATAGCCCAACCACCACGGCCAGTTTCGATCATTGAAGCGCTTGACGGCGATGGCCGTACTCGGAACGAGCCAAGCGAGCTGCCAAAAGGTATCGAGCCAGTTCGGCGGCGGAACTTCCTCGGCCGTGAATATCTCCGCGTTGAACAGCACTGTTCCTACCACGCTGCCGACGAATGTGATGACGAAGCCCAGCCACCATTGCCCGCGGCTGATGCGGCCGTTGAATGTCGACAGTAACTGCACGATGTCATTCATGCCGGTTGCGCGATCCCTGCCAAGGGGTCGGGGCCATAGCGGTTAGGGCCATCGGTGCCGCGAACGAAGCCGTTGTCGATAAGCGAACACGAGGTATGCGGCGAACGCCCAGAACAAGACCATCAGGATCGCCGGAGACTGAGGCCCGATCGTCTGGCCGAGGTGCGGCGCAAGATACGCACGGCGCCGATGGGCGCGAACGCATAGCCCAGCCACGCCGGCCAGTCGCGATCGTTGAAGCGCTTCACGGTGATCGCCGTGGCCGGAAAGAGCATTGCGATTTGCCAGAGCGTATCGGGCCAGCTGGGTGGCGGGAGCGTGTCGGCGAGGAAGAAGTCGGGGTTGAGCAGCAGACCGCCGAGCACATTTCCGACGCAGACGATGACGAAGCCGATCCACCACTGCCGGCGGGAGATGCGGCCGCGGAACGAGGCGAGCAGTCGAAGCAGATCGTTCATCGTTGCACCGGGCGCGCCTATCCGTCTTTCGCATGGTGGGAGAACGAGAGCTCGCCGGCCGACACGGCCTTGGCGCCGCGTACGTCCTCGAGCTCGGTTTCGACGAGCGTGATCTTCTGCCAGATCTTCTGGCTGAGATTGGTGGTCAGCCGCTCGATGTCACCCACCGCGTCGACGACGGCCGGGTCATCGATTTTCTCGGCGTAGACGGCCGCCGATTTGCTGGCCAGCGACAGCATCTCCGAGCAATAGCTGAGATACCGTACCAATTCGAACCGCGTCATCTCGCGGTCTGGCGAGGAGCTCGTGCGCGGGCCGCCGAGCGCGCTCGGATCCTTGGTGAGCTGGTGCATGTCGATGACGTGCGCAATTGACCGAAACTCGTGCAGCGCCTTCAACACGGCGCGGCGGCGCCAGCGGCTTTCCACGCTCGACAGGTAGAAGGCGGCGCCGCCCAGCACGATGAGCAGGCTGACGCCGGCGTCGACCCCCTGCATGACGTTGGTGAGCTCGGTCGAGGCTTCCAGATTGAGCGCCTTGAAAGCGAGCCAGACGACGGTCCCGCCGGCCAGCGCCAGAAGCCCCGCGATCAACGCCAGCAGCGGAATGTTCCGCCGCGCAATTTTGTCGGCGCGGGCGTTCGTCTGCTCTGCCATGAGGGTCAGCTCGCGGCAGACGTTGAGCAGGCCGGAGTGGGGAAAGCGCTCGGCAATGCGCGAGGCGAGCGTCGCCAGCGTCTCGACGATCTTCTGGCTGGCAAGATTGCGATAGGAGTTCATGCGTTTTTCGCTCACGCGCCCCAAGCGTTCCCGTCGGCCACCTGCTGCATAAAGCTTAGTCCCGCAGCAGTTCGTTGATCGAGGTCTTCGACCGCGTCTGAGCGTCGACCTTCTTCACGATCACGGCGCAATAGAGATTGGGCCCGGGCGTCCCATCCGGCAGTGGCTTCTTCGGCGGCATCGAGCCCGATACGACCACCGAGTACGGCGGCACCTTGCCGAAGAACTTCTCGCCCGTCGCCCGGTCGATGATGGTCGTCGAGGCGCCGAGATAGACGCCCATGGACAACACCGAGCCCTCGCCGACGATGACGCCCTCGGCCACCTCGGCGCGGGCGCCGATGAAGCAGTTGTCCTCGATGATGACGGGGCCGGCCTGCAGCGGCTCAAGCACGCCGCCAATGCCGGCGCCGCCGGAGATGTGGCAGTTCTTGCCGATCTGCGCGCAGGAGCCGACCGTGGCCCAGGTGTCGACCATGGTGCCTTCATCGACGTAGGCGCCAAGGTTGACGAACGAGGGCAGCAGCACGACGCCCGGCGCAATGTAGGCCGAACGGCGCACGATGCAGCCGGGGACGGCGCGGAAGCCGGCGCGGCGGAAGTCGTCGGGGGTCATGCCGTCGAACTTGGAGGGCACCTTGTCCCACCAGGTGGCCCCGCCGGGGGCGCCGGAAATGGGGACCATGTCGTTCAAGCGGAACGACAACAGTACGGCCTTCTTCAGCCATTGGTTGACCGTCCAGCCGCCGGCGCCCTTTTCGGCGACGCGCACCTCGCCCTTGTCGAGCAAGTTGAGCGTCGTCTCCACGGTGTCGCGCACCACCCCGGTGGTGCCGGAGGAGATGCCTTGCCGCTCTTCCCACACCGCCTCGATCGCGCTCTGCAACTCGGAGGTGTTCACGTTCTGAGACATCGGGCTCCCCGGTTTTGTCTTTTTGCGGCTAAGGGCACGCGTTGTCGCGCGCGGATAAAATGGTGTCAATGCGAACGATTTCTTACGCCAGAACCGTCAATTAGATACGTCGCGTTAAACCGGTCTGTGCATGATCATCGAACATTCCGGTGGCGGATCGGGCGGTCAGCAAGGGGTTGTGTTGTGTTGCAGAGCGACAGGGTAGTAACGGTTTCCCCATCGGGTGCCAACGGCAAGTGGGTCGGCCGGGACGGGTTCGTCGCCGAGGCGGCTGTGCAGTTCGACCGCATCAATGGGACCATCGCGCGGCTTGAGCGCGAGCTCGAGAAATCGCGGGCGACCGTCGCCGAGATGGCCGAGGAAGCCAACCGCAACCGGCGCTTCCAGTCGTTCGACGAAACCCTCAAGAACTCGCGCGACTACAAGATCACCGAGCTGCAGCGCTGCTGCAAGGATATCAAAACGCGCCTCGACACCATCGAGGGCGACAAGACCACTTTCCTTGGGTTGCGCTACAAATCTTTTGAGCCAATCGACCGCAAGCTCGCCGAGCTGGGCGTGCTGCAAATGCAAGTCGAGCGGGCCGAGAGCGCCGCGCGCCGCAACGAGGTGCTGTTCTTCGGCGCCCTGGCCTTCGCCGCTATCTCGCTCGCCTCGCGCTTCATTTTTTAGCTCGTTGAGCGCCGCCCTAGTCCAACCCGATCTTGCCCGGTGCCCAGTAGGCCTTTGCCTTCAGCCGCGATGATGCGACGCCGATTGCCTTCAGGGCCCTGCTTACGCGCTGGATGGACGATGCCTTGCCTGTGAGAACGAATTGCGCGCCGCTTGCGGCAAGGCGCAACACCTCGGCCTCGGCTGCGGCGAGATGAGCGTCGTCGGCGATGCGCTCGATCAACGTCGCTTGGCCGAGGCCGATCGCTTCCGCTACCTGCCGCGACTCCGCGACATCCGAGACCTCGAACACGTGGATTGCACCGGCACCCTGCGGGCACTCGCGGAGCGCCGCCGCCAGGCCGAACGAGGTTTCATCGCCGAACAGGACCACCGGCGATTCAAGGCCGGCCAAATTGGGACCGGATAGATCGATCGAGCGGCGCGGGCCGAAGAACTGGCAGGTGTCGCCTTCGCGCAGGCCGCTTGCCCATCGGCTGCCGGGACCGTCGCCGTGCGCGAAGGTGAGCAACCGTGTCCTGCCGCTGCCGGCGTCCCACGACATCGGCGTGTAGGTCCGCGCGCTAAGGCCCGAGCCCATCGCGACCTGGACCTTCTGGCCAACCGTCCAGGCGACGCTTCTGAGCGCTTCGCCCTCCAGGTCGACCAGTCGAAAATGCGGCGAGAGCGTCTCGACCGCGGCAACACGCGCAGGGCGCATCAGCCATCGCAGCAACGTCCGCGTCATTCGACCCGGCGCAGGCGGCTCTACCACGCGGGTCACTTGGTCTTCACCGTGAATTCGTTGCCGCGCCCTGGATTGAACGGTAGCGGCAGCGAGAGATAACCGTTCTGCGGATCGCGCACGTAGTCGATATAGCCCGAGGCTTGCTCGAACGCGTTCTCGCCGATGATCAGCGCGCCGGGCTTCAGGTGGGGCTCCAGCAGCTTGAGGATGGGAAGATAGAGAATGAAGGCGCCGTCGAGCATCACCATGTCGATGTCGCCGCCGACACCGGCTTTGAGAGTTTCCCGCGCATCGCCGACCCGAAACTCGACCAGGTCGGTCAGTCCGGCGGCGGCGACGTTCGCCCGCGCCCGCTCGGCCTTGCCCGGTTCGAGCTCGGTCCCGATCAGGCGCCCTCCGCCCATGTCGCGTAGCGCTGTCGCCAAATAGATCGCTGAAACTCCCATCGAGGAGCCGAACTCGACGATGCGCTTGGCCTTGCAGCTACGGGCGCACATGTAGAGGAAGCGGCCGAACTGCGGAGAGACGCTGAGGAAATTACCCGCGAGTCCGTGATAGACGCCTTTCATATCCTTGGTCTCGGCGTCGATGAACTGGGTGATCGCCTGTTCTTGACTGGTCGCCTCGCTCATGAGGGTCTGCATCAGCGGCGCGTCGGCCGCTTCCGCTTCCTGATGCAGGCGCTTCGAGAACTTCCGCGACCGGGCCGCTGCTGAGTGAATCCACGTTTCCGTCTCCGTTGGGAATGCGCCCGCCGGCGCGCCAGGTGTCAGCGTCGGAGCCAGGATACGAAATCGCCCGCCTGACCGCATTCCGCAAACGGGACAATAAATTGCGATTTCTGGTCAGTGGGCGGCAGGGAAGAGCTGCGTCGCGACCGACGCCCTGGCCGCGGCAGGGCCGTGATCAGCCATAGTCGGGCAAAGTCAGCGCGCTGTGGATCTCACGGGAACTGTCCTTTCGAGCGACCTCGCCTCCCGCTTCGGCCGCCATCGTCCGAAACATCTCGTTGCGGGCGTCGATCTCCGCTTGGCTGTCCGGGATCATGATGCGCTTGCCTTCATCGACCAGAGCCTGGTTCATCTCGACAAAGGGCCGCACCAGCTTCTCATAGGCTTCAAAGGCAGAGTTGTAGTCGGCTTTGGTCGCGATCTCGCCGGCCAGGACATATGCGCCGGCCAGCGCCATGCTCGATCCTTGGCCCGACATGAAGGAGGTGGCATGCGCCGCATCCCCGGCAAGCACCACGCGCCCCTTCGACCAGGCCGGCATGTAGATCTGGCTGACCGAGTCGAAGAATAGGTCCTCGGCCTTTCGCATCGCTTCCACCATCTGCGGCACGATCCACCCGTCGACCCCTTCGAACATGCGGGCGGTCAGATCGCGCTTGTCCGCGTCGGTGAGGCTCTTGCGAAACGGCGAGGTCGGATATTTGAAGACGAGGAATGCGTAAACCGGGCCGCCATCGTTGGTCGCATAGATGACCGCGTTCTTTCCCGGAAGCGTATAGGCGAGCGCGCCGCGATCGAGGCCGAATGTGTTCGGCATCGTGAAGCCGGCGAAGCAGAAACCGATGTATCGCTCGAACTGGGACTCGCGGCCGAAGACGAGCGATCGGATGTTCGAATGCAGGCCGTCCGCTCCGATGACGATGTCGTAGGTCACGGTGTCTCCGTTAACGAACGTCACGTCTACGCCGTCGGCGTGCTCCTCCAGCGCCGCGATGGAATCGTTGAACTTGTAGTCCGTCGTGTCCTTCGTCGCGGCATACAGGGTCGTGGCGATGTCGCCCCGGCGGATCTACGGCGACACCGCGCCGGTCTTTCGCCCCTTCTATGCCCTGCCGGATGCGCACCGGTGGGATCGGATGCCGGGGGTGACCCTGCTGGGCGACGCCGCCCATCTTACCGCTCCAAACGGCGAAGGCGCCAACCTGGCCATGCTTGACGGGGCCGAACTCGGCAAGGCGATTGCCGCGCACCCTGGCGACGTCGAAGTCGCCCTAACCGCCTACGAGCAGGCCATGTTCCCGCGCAGCGCCGAAGCCGCCGCCGAGGGCACGAAGTTCTACGAGATGATCGCCAGCGGCGACACGGCCAACCGCATGGTCAGCACGCTGATGGGGGACTAGCAGATCCCATGAGATTAGCCGGGGATGCGGCGTTCCGCTAGATAGCGGGCGGGCGGCTTGCCCAGGGCCTTGCGGAACATGGTGACGAAGGCGCTCGCGCCCTCATAGCCGAGATCGAGCGCCACGCTGTGGACCGATGCCCCTTGATCGAGACGCTGCAGCGCGATCAGGATGTGGAGCTGCTGGCGCCAGCGGCCGAAGCTCATGCCGGTTTCGCGTTTCAGGGCACGGGTCAGGGTTCGCGGGGCGACGGCCATGCGCCGGCCCCAGTCATCTATCGTGGCGCGATCGGAGGGATCGGCCATCATCGCGGCAGCGATCTTGCGGAGCTTGGCGTCGACCGGCATCGGGAAGTTCAGCTTCTCGACGGGCGCTACAGACAGTTGGTCGAGCAGCACCGTGGCGATCCGGCCGTCGGCGCCATCGACATCGTACAGGACCGGCATCCGGGTGACGTGCAGCAGCAGACGCTCCAGCAACGGCGAGATCGACAGCGTGCAGCATTGTCCGGGCAGCGCCGGGGCCGCATCCGGTTCGACCAACAGGACATAGACCTCGACATTTCCGGCGGCGCTCACGCTGTGGGGAAGACTGCCGGGAATCCACACCGCGCAGCGCGGGGGGACGATCCAAACGCTTTGGTCGACTTCGCACCTGACGACTCCTCGCAAGGTCAGGATTAGCTGGGCCCTCCGATGCTGATGAATGGGCATCTCCATGCCCTTGGTGAACATGTCGAACCCGACGGCAACGACGGCGCGCGCCACAGCTTCAGGATCAAGATCGTCGTCGGGGCGAAGATCGTCTTCGTTGAGCCGGTAGAAGGGCATGCGGGTGACGATCGATCCAGTGTGACTGACGGGATCGGACAATATCAGTCCGCGATTGCGACTTTCAACACAGGCGGCCCGCTTCCGCCGGCGGATGTTTCGTCGCCGATACGACCAGTTCTAGATCCTCGGGACCGAGGCCGCGGAGGGGTCGATCGGCCGACCTACAGCTGGGCCTCGATCAGCCGCTTGGCTTCGGCGCTGTCCCAATGCGCCGGCCCTATGAGCCGGCCGATCTCTCGGCCTTCGGCGTCGATGAGAATGGTGGTCGGCATGCCGATCACCTTCAGCCGCGTGCCTTCCTTAGCCGTCGGGTCGGCGAAAGCTTCCAGCTTCTCGGCCTTGATGTCGGCGAGGAACTTCTTGGCGCCGTCGACGCCGGACTTATCCACCGCCAGCGCCACCACCTGGAACTTGTCGGAACCGAGCGCCGCCTGCAGCTTGTCGAGCGCCGGCATCTCCTCGCGGCAGGGCGCGCACCAGGTCGCCCATACGTTCAGCAGCACGACCTTGCCGCGGAAGCCGGCGAGGCTCGTCTCGACGCCGCTGGCGTTAAGAAATCGGATGTCGGGCAACGCCTCCGGCTGCGGCTTGTAAACGAATGTCGTCATGGCGCCGGTAGCGAGCGGGTGCGCGCCCGTCTTAACGGTTAGCGCCGGGGTCTCAGCTGACGGTGGCGCGACCGTTTGATTGTCAGGGCGCCCCATCGTGACGTATACCGCGCCGAAAGCCGCCAGCGCCGACAGTGCGGCAAGCCACGTATATTTGGCCATCGAGCGGTTCTGCTTTCCTCAAGGCGGCTGATCGCGACCTTCGACGGCCCCTGACGGAGCACCAACGCCGTGACGGACAAGCCTGCTAACAGCATGTGGGGCGGGCGCTTCTCGGCCTCGCCCGCAGAGATCATGGAGGAGATAAACGCCTCCATCGGCTTCGACAAGCGTTTGGCCCCGCAGGATATCCGCGCCTCGAAGGCGCATGCCGCCATGCTGGCCGATGCGGGCATCATCGCGCCCGAGGACGCCGCGGCAATCATCAAGGGCCTCGATCAGGTCGCGGCCGAGATCGACAGCGGCAAGATGGTCTTCTCGCGCGCGCTCGAAGACGTGCACATGAACGTCGAGAGCCGCCTCAAGGAAGTGATCGGCACCCCGGCCGGGCGGCTGCACACGGCGCGCTCGCGCAACGACCAGGTGGCGACCGACTTCCGGCTGTACGTGCGCGACCGGCTCGATGGGCTCGACGCGGCGCTGGCGGCGCTGCAACTGGCGTTCGTCCGCAAGGCCGAGGCGCACGCGGCGACGGTCATGCCGGGCTTTACGCATCTGCAGCCGGCCCAGCCCGTCACCTTCGGGCACCATCTGCTGGCCTACGTCGAGATGATCGGGCGCGACCGCGGCCGGCTTGCCGATGCGCGCGCGCGGCTGAACGAGTGCCCGCTCGGCTCGGCGGCGCTCGCCGGCACCTCGTTCCCGATCGACCGGCACGCGACGGCGAAGGCGCTCGGCTTCGACAAGCCGACCGACAATTCGCTCGACGCCGTGTCCGACCGCGACTTCATCCTCGAGACGCTGGCCGCGGCCTCGATCTGCGCCGTGCATCTGTCGCGCTTTGCCGAAGAAGTCGTGCTGTGGTCGACGCCGCAGTTCGGCTTCATCAAGCTGTCGGACAAGTTCACCACCGGCTCCTCGATCATGCCGCAGAAGCGGAACCCGGATGCCGCCGAGCTGACGCGCGCCAAGGTCGGGCGCATCGCCGGCGCCTTCCAGAGCCTGCTGCATCGTCATGAAGGGCCTGCCGCTCGCCTATTCGAAGGACATGCAGGAGGACAAGGAGGTCGCCTTCGACGCCCTCGACAGCCTGGCGCTCGCGCATTGCCGCGACGACCGGCATGGTCGACGACATGCAGCCGCAGGAAAAGGTCCTGCTGGCGGCCGCCGGCGGCGGTTATTCCACGGCCACCGACCTCGCCGACTGGCTGGTGCGGGTGCTGAAAATGCCGTTCCGCGACGCCCACCACGTCACCGGGCGCATCGTCGCTGCCGCGGAAGCCAAGATCTTCCTCTGGATAAGTTGTCGCTGGCCGATATGCAGGGTGTGGAGCCGCGCATAACCGCCGATGTTTTCTCGGTCCTGAGCCCGGAAAACTCGGTCGCCAGCCGGGTAAGTCATGGGGGAACTGCGCCACAGAACGTCGCCAAAATGGCCGCGGGCTGGCGGAAGCGGTTGGAAAAGGCCCCCGCCAGGGGCTAGAACTGGCAGATACAGCCGGGCGCCCCAGTTCCGCCTCAGCGGTGGAGTGCCCTGCCTTTTCGGCTGTTTAGCCAGTGGGATCGGTCGGGGACATGCGCGTAACGTTGACACCGAAGGCGACGATTGCCGCGCTCGTGGCCGCGGGTCTGTGCCTCGGGCTCGGCGCTTGCGGCGTCCGCGGCTCGCTCGACCCGCCGCCGTCCGCCAAGGCCGCCGGCACCGCCAAGTCGGCTGAAGCCGCCGGCACCCAGCCGGACTCGGCCGCCCCGCCTAAGCCGCACGACACCTTCGTGCTCGATCCGCTGCTGCGCTAAGCCGAATCTCGGGCTACAAGCCCGCCATGCATCACTTCCACTACAAAGACGGCGTGCTCCACGCCGAGGATGTCTCGCTCGCGCGCCTTGCCGCCGAGGTGGGCACGCCGTTCTATTGCTACGCCACCGCGACGCTTGAACGGCACTATCGCGTGCTGACCGAAGCCTTCGCCGGGCAGGACGCGCTCATCTGCTTTGCCGTCAAAGCCAACTCCAACCAGGCGGTGCTGCGCACGCTGGCCAAGCTCGGCGCCGGCATGGATGTCGTTTCCGAGGGTGAGCTGCGGCGTGCCCTCGCTGCCGGCGTGCCCGCCAACAAGATCATCTTCGCCGGCGTTGGCAAGACGCGCGAGGAAATGGCTTACGCGCTGGAGCAGGGCATCCTCGGCTTCAACGTCGAGGGTGAGCCGGAGCTGCGGGCGCTGAGCGAGGTGGCGGAGGGGCTCGGGCACACGGCGCACGTGGCGTTGCGCGTCAATCCGGACGTCGACGCCAAGACACACGCCAAGATCTCCACCGGCAAGGCGGAGAACAAGTTCGGCATTCCGTACGGGCAGGCGCGGCAGCTCTACGCCGAGGCCGGCAAGCTGCCGGGCATTGTGGTGAGCGGCATTCACATGCACATCGGCAGCCAGATCACGGATCTGGAGCCGTTCCGCAACGCGTTCGGGTTGATGCGCAAGCTGGCCGAGGAGTTGATCGCGGACGGACACAAGCTCGCTCATCTCGACATCGGCGGCGGCCTCGGCGTGCCGTACATGTCGGACGGCGAGATGGCGCCGCCGCCTTCGGCCTATGCAGAGATCGTCAAGGAGCAGCTGGGCGACCTTGGGCTCAAGATCGTCATGGAGCCGGGGCGCGTCATCGTCGGCAACGCCGGCGTGCTCGTCACGCGCGTCATCTACGGCAAGGAGGGCGTCGACAAGACGTTCACGGTGGTCGATGCGGCGATGAACGATCTCATCCGGCCGACGCTGTACGAGGCGCAGCACGAGATCTGGCCGGTGCAGGAAGCCAAGACCGAAATGCCACCCATCGTGCAGGACATCGTCGGGCCGGTGTGCGAGACGGGCGACTACCTGGCGCTCGACCGCAACCTGCCGCCGCTGTTGGCCGACGACCTGATCGCCGTGATGACGGCCGGCGCCTACGGCGCAGTCATGTCGTCGAGCTACAACACGCGGCCGTTGATCCCTGAGGTGCTGGTCAGCGGGGCGAACTACGCTGTCGTGCGCCCCCGGGTCAGCGTCGAAGCGATCATCGCCCTCGACCGCTTCCCCAGCTGGCTGGACTAGGCCGAAAACACGGGTTGATGACCAATTTTTAATCCTGGTGCGCGGCCGCGCCGCTTTGCCGGCCGTAATGTTCCGGTTATCGTCCTGCCATGTCGGAGCCGAAGGCCGTTCCCCCCCTCGACGCCAAGTTCGCGCGCAAGGTGCGCGTTAGCCGCTGGGCGCTCCTATTCGAGCGCCTGTGGCCGCGACTATGGCTGATCTTCGGCCTGGCGGGCGTGTTCCTGCTCGTCTCGCTCGCCGGCGTGTGGCCGATGCTATCCGATCCGCTGCACTACGTGCTGCTGGCCGGCTTCGCGCTGGCAGGCGTCGCCGCCCTGTTGCACGCCGTGCGCACGCCGTTCCCCTCGCACGAGGAGGCGGTTCGCCGCATCGAGCGCGTCTCGGGCGTGGCGCACCGCCCCGCCTCGTCCTACGAGGACACGATCACCGCCAACGCCGACGATCCGCGCACCGCCGCCATCTGGCAGGCGCACCGCACCCGGCTTGCCGCGGCGCTGTCACGCCTCAAGGTGGGGCCGCCGCATCCGCGCGCCGACCGGCAGGATCCGATCGCCCTGCGCGGGCTGCTGGTCCTCGGCGTCATCGCGCTGCTGGCTCTGGTCGGCGACAGCACGTCTGATCGTCTGCGCTCCGCCTTCCGCTTCAACTCGGCGATCGCACTTTCGGAAGCGCGGCTCGACGCCTGGGTGACGCCGCCGTCCTACACGGGCAAGCCGCCGCTGATGCTGGCCGACGGCTCGCGCGGTCCGGCATCGGACACAACGCCGCCCAAACTCGTCGAGGTGCCCGAGCGCAGCGTGCTGATCGTGCGCACCAGCGGCAAGGGACTTGGTGCGCCATCGCTCGACGTGTTCGCCGAAGGAGCGACCGAGCGCAAGCACGTCGAAGCCAAGAAGCCGGAGGCCGGGAAGTCGTCGGCGCCGAACACCGACATCAACGAGATCCGCTACGAGCTGCGCGCCTCTTCGGAGATCCGCGTGCTATCGGGCGGCTCGGAGCTGGCGCGCTGGGCGTTCTACGTGAAGCCCGACAAGGCGCCGACCATCGCCATGACGAAACCCGCCGAGCGCACCCGCCGCGGCTCGATGAAGCTCACCTACTCGGTCGAGGACGACTACGGCGTCGTCGCCGCCGGCGCCGACGTGAAGCGCGATCGCAGCGCCGAGAAGCCGGTCGACCCGAAGAAGGCCTGGGCGCAGCCGGAAGCGTTGAAGGGCCCGCGCCCGCCGCTCGAGCCGCCGCCCGAGATCACGTTGCGCCTGCCGCGCCCCTCGCAGAAGGAAGCGCAAACCTATATCGACTTCGGCCCGCACCCCTACGCCGGGCGCCAAGTGATCCTAACGCTGGAAGCCAAGGACGTGGCCGGCAACATCGGGCGTTCCAAGCCGATGAAGCTGGTGCTGCCGCAGCGGCAGTTCGAAAAGCCGCTGGCCCGAGCCGTCATCGAGCAACGCGCCAAGCTGCTCGACGATCCGCGCTATGCGCCACTCGTGAAGCGCGCCCTCGAAGCGCTGACGCTGGAACCGGAAGGGTTCATCGACAGCACGTCGGTCTATCTCGGCATGCGCGCGGCGCTGCGCGGCCTCGAACGCGATACCTCGCGCCAAGGCATGAAATCGGTCACCGACGGCATGTGGGAGTTGGCGCTGCGCATCGAGGACGGCGATCTTTCCGACGCCGAGAAGGCGCTGAAGGATGCGCAGGACAAGCTGGCCGAGGCGCTAGAGAAGGGCGCGCCGGACAGCGAGGTGGACAACCTCATGCAGGAGCTGCGTGAGGCCCTTTCGAAATACGTCGAGCAGCTGACCAAGAATGCGCAGAACGAGGCGCCGCCAGAAGGGCTCGACCAACAGAACCAGCAGCTGAGCCAGCAAGACCTCGACCAGATGATGAAGAATCTGGAGGACATGACCAAATCGGGCTCGCGCGAGCAGGCGCAGCAGATGTTGAGCCAGCTACGTGATCTGTTGGAGAAGCTGCAATCCGGCCAGGCGTCCAAGCAGGATAGCGAGCGCGGCCAGCAGATGCAGAAGAAGCTGAGTGAGCTCGGCGGCATCGTTGGCCAGCAGCAGCGGCTGATGGACGAGACATATCGCGAGAACCGCAAGCAGGCGCAGCCTGGCGGCACGATGCCCGGCAAGGGTGGAGACAAACAGGCCAAGGGCAAGATGGGCCAGGGCATGCCCGGCGAGCAGGGCGAAAGCGGGCAGTCCGGGCAAAAGGGTCAGCAGGGCCAACAGGGCGAGGGCGGCCAGGGCCAGCAAGGCCAGCAGGGCAAAGGACCGTTGAGCCAGCAGCAGCAGGCTCTGAAGGAGCAGCTCGAAAAGCTGCGCCGCGAGATCGACGAACTGGGCGCCAAGTCGGACGAGCTGAACAAGGCGCGTGACGCCATGGACAGCGCGCAGAAGGCTCTGGAAGAGGGCGATACGGAGACGGCGCTCGGCGATCAGTCGGAGGCGCTCGACCAGATGCGCCAGGGCGCGCAGAAGATGGCCGAGGGCATGGCCGAGGGCGGGGCTTCGCGCTACGGCCAGAACGGCGAACAGCCGCGCGATCCGCTCGGCCGGCCGCAGCGCTTCCAGGGACCGGACGCCGGCAATTCGGTGAAGGTGCCGGACGAGATCGACATGCAGCGGGCGCGCGAAATTCTCGAGGAGCTGCGCAAGCGGCTGGCGCAGCCATCGCGCCCGACCATGGAGCTCGACTATTACGAGCGTCTGCTCCGCCGCTTCTGATCCGTCCGCCGTTCACCAAGACCGAGCATTGTTGCCCCCTATCCTGAATTTGCCATCGTCGTAGCCGATGGCATGGGGATGGGGAGACTTCTGGGGGTTCTATTCATCGTCGTGCTCGCTTGGCCGTGGCAGCCTGCCGCGGCCGCCGACCCATGTGCCGCAGGGGAGCTGAGCTCTTCGAGCATTGTGGATGGCGACAAGCTGCTTCTCAAATGGTTGGGCACCGTCAACGCCGGCATGGCAAAGACGATTGCCGCCGAGTTCGACGCCCATAGACGTCGCGTCAAATCGGTGGAGCTGTCACTGCAGTCCTGCGGCGGGCGCACAGACTACATGGCAGAGGTGATCGGCGTCCTGCGCCACATCAAGACAACCCATAAACTCACGACGGTCGTGGAGCGCGGCGCCACGTGCGCTTCCGCCTGCATTCCCATATTCCTCGCCAGCGACAGGCGCACGGCGGCCTTGAGCAGCTTGTGGTTCTTCCATCGCTCATGGCGCCATCAACTCGTGGGCGGCGTCGACGGGATTACGACGGCGGTGCCGGGCGGCAGCTCCTTGAAGCGCTTCCTCAAGCAATATTACGCTTCGGCCGGCGTTTCGGAGCGCTGGCTGGCCAGCCTTGAGGACATCATCGAGAAGAACGGCGGCTATTGGCAGACCGGACGAGATCTGTGGGATGACAAGAGCGGCATCATCACCGAAACGATCGGCGACATTCAGCCGAAAGACACCCGTCAGATATATCTCGCTCCGGCGCCGGGATGCACGGCCATGTGCCGCGGCTGAAATAGCCCGCGGCTGACAGCGTCCGTTCTTATGGGGCGGGAGCGATCCGCACGGCAAGGCCGCTGACGATCTGATGCGCGGCAAGCTCTGTCGCGATGTGCCCTCCGGGCGGGGGCTCGCCGGCCAACCAGCGCTTCGCCTGGCGCCACATGTCCAGCGGCAACCAGCTGCCATCGACCCCGGACAGCGGCGCGCTGTAGTGCGCATAGGTGAACTTGTACTCGACGAAGAACGACACGCGCGCCAGCCGGATCTCGAGACCGAGCAAAGCCTGCGTGGCGGGGCCGGCGTAGTTGTATTCGTATGTGCGCGGGTGGCCGCCGTTGGTCAGCTCGACTTCTGTGTGCGGCAGCGATGCGCCAACGCCAGCGCCGGCGTACGGGCTGATGCGGGCGCCGATGCCGGGCAGGCGTACGAGGCCGTTGAGCAGCAGCATGTTGTGGCCGTGCGAGAACTCGAACTTGCGGAATACGTCGGCGATGCGCGCCCGTGGCGGCAACGGCTGCCCGTCGAGTGTGCCGGAAAATCCGGTTTCCTCCTGCAGCGGCGCGATGGCCTTGGAATGGATGAAGTCGACCATCCCGCCGGTCCGCCCGCCGGAGAACCAGCGCTGCACGCGCGCGCCGTAGTAGATCGGGCTCTTGAACGGGTTGGTATACCAGTTGACCGGATCGACGGTGAAATCGGTGGCAGCCGGACTACCGGGGTTGGTGATGCGCGCGGCGCTCGGGTAATTGTACGGCGCGCCCGAATAGGCGCCGATCACCGTCTCGCGTCCGGGGGCGAGTCTGCTCCCGTCGCC
>CAVRND010000017.1:0-27818 GCA_963722495.1 uncultured Alphaproteobacteria bacterium
CCGCCTGCGTAGGTATTGGCTGCCGTGAAGATCAGCGTGCCGGTGCCGGTCTTCTGCAGCGCCCCAACTCCGTCAATGACGCCGCTGAGGGTATCCGTATTGCCGTTCGTGTTCATGGTCGCAAGGACGCTGGGATCGATGGTCATGCCGTTGACCAGCGTGTAGGCGCCGGCGAACTGCAGCGTCGTGCTGCCAGCGAACGTCACGTCGCCGGTGCCGAAAGCGGTGGCGCTTCCGACAACGACGGTGCCGCCGTCGAGCACCGTCCCGCCGCCATAGGTGTTGTTGCCGCTCAGGGTCAGCGCGCCCGCGCCGACCTTGCTCAGAGCGCCGGCGCCATCCAGGATGCCACTGAACGCGGCGTTGAAGCCATTGGTGTCGATGGTCGAGGTCTCGCCCGTGAGGCTGAAAGCGAGGCCGGTAGAGAAGCCGGTCAAGGCCTGGATCATACCGCCGCCAAGGTTGAACTCGTAGTTAGCGTTGGCCGCTGCAAACGGGTTGGCGACATCGACTTGCAGCGTGCCGCCAATGAGATCGTACCTGCCCGTACCGACGCCGAAGCGGATCTGGCCGGTATTCAACGTCACTGTGCCACCCGTCTGGGTGAAAATGCCGGTGCCGCCGACGCTGGCGCCGAGATTTAGCCCGGCGGAGCCGCTCGCGAGGCCGTCTAGCACAAGCTGGCCGGCCGAAAGCTGGTACTCCCCGGTGCTGCCGCCGAACCCGAGATGAGTTCCGTTCTGCGCGTTGAGAACAACCTTCGATCCGGCTCCGTTCTGAATGACAGTGCCAGTGCCACCGTTATCGCCGAAATAGACCTGACCATTTCCTACAGTTGGATCTTCGTTGACCAGGAACTGCGCATTGCCACCAATGCTCAGCGTGCCGTTGCCCCCGCCGGTGCCGAGAAAGACGGTGCCGGCGCCCATATCCACTACGGCATCGCCCGACATGGTGTAGGTGCCCGTGGCTCCGTCGCGGCCGATGTTGAACGCGCCGGCGTTCATTTCGACCAGGCCACCGCTTTGATTGAACGTTCCGACTGAACCGGCGCTGCCGCGGCCCACGTTGAGGGAGAAATATTGGCTTGGCGAAGGGTGCGTTCCGCTGATCGTCCCGCCGGTCATGGTGACCGTACCGTGGCCGTCTTCCGTTGCGGCGGCATCGTAGACGCCGACCCGCAAGCTGGCGACCGAACCGATGTGGTTCGCGTTGAATTGAAGGGTAGTGCCGGTGCCTACAACGAGGGTGCCGGTCCCGCCGAAACCGACCTCGAAGGTTCCATTGTAAACCGGGGGCGGTCCAACCGGAGGCGTTACGCCGTTGAAGTTGATGATGAGCGGGGATGCGGCCCCCGGAAGCACCATGTCTTCGGAGTACACGCTGCTCGCTTCGACGTTGATTGTGTCGGGCTGGCCGGTCTGCGTTGCATCCACGATCGCGTCGTCAAACTCGCCCTGCGTGGTCACGGTGACGTCTGCTGCGGCGGCCGGGAGCGTCAGCCCGAGACTGATCAAGATCAGCGCGAACGGCCAACGCGGAGTCGTGCTCACAAGCATGGCTGAACCCTCCAGCGGGATCATTTTGCCTGCGACGTCCGGTACTTACGCAGCACACAACGCAATTTGGCGCCGCACACGGATCATTTTAAACATCGTTCGATGAACTCTGTTATTCGCGCGGGGAACAAGTGTGTCAACGAAACGGCACACCTCTGGGTTGGTATAAATGAAGACGTGGCGGGAGTGTCACGCACACCCGTCTTTCAACCTCTAGAGGACGTATACGTCTTGACCAATGACTGAGCATTCTGTGCCGAACTCAGCACATCGACCCTACGAATGAGGCCGATTGCTCGACGACGCCGGCGCCCAGAAATCGAATCACGAAGCATCGCCCCCCGCGCCGGCACGGCTCGAAATGGAGCGCGGCGCCCTAGAGCTTCGGCGGTGTGAAGTCGTCGAAGTTGGTGGACGCGGAAACGAGCGCCCACTTCAGCATCTCGCTTTGCAGGGCGCCGAGCTTCTCGCCGACGAAGCGCAAGGCATCGGGGCCGAGCAATAGATGCAGCGGCGGTTGGTCCGCCTCGGTGGCGAGAATGATCGCCTCGGCCGCTTTGCGCGGGTCGCCGCCCTGCTTGCCGTTGCGCTGCGCCAGCGACTGGCGGAAGGCACCCGCGGTGGCCTCGTAATCTGCAATCGGATTCTCGATGTGCTCCATCGAGCGCCCGGCCCAGTCGGTGCGGAAGGATCCCGGCGCCACGATGGTCACCTTGATGCCGAGCGGCTTCACCTCTTTTGCCAGAGCCTCCGAGATGCCCTCGAGCGCGAACTTGCTGCCGTTATAAATGCCGACCCCGGGAAAGGCCGTTAGGCCGCCCATCGAGGTGATGTTGATGATGTGCCCGGAGCGCTGCTTGCGCATGTGCGGCAGCACGGCCTGGATCATCGCCACGGCGCCGAACACATTGACCTCGAACTGCCGCCGCACCTGATCGAGGCTCACCTCCTCGACGGCGCCTTCCAGGCCGTATCCGGCGTTGTTGACCAGCACGTCGATCGCGCCGTGCTTGGCGGCGACCTCGTCGACGACTTCATGCACCGCGACTTCGTCCGTGACGTCGAGGACGACGGCGGAAGCCTTACCCGGCGCCAGAGCCTCGAACGGCGCGCGCGCCGCCTCCTGGCGAACCGTTCCGATCACATTGTGGCCTTTGGCCAGCACGGATTCAGCGAGCGCGCGGCCGAAACCGCTGCTGACGCCGGTGATGAACCAGTTCGCCATGGAAAACTCCTGTCGTCAGTGAAAGTTTGCGTGCGGGCGCGCCAAGACGGGCCGCCACGCCGGATATAGTCGTTCGCAAATGCGAAGCCAGGGCGCGCAATGACGCGCAGCGGCGCGAGGGCGCATGCCGCTTGCAATAAATCGTTCACGAGTTGGCGCCCAGTATTGTCGCTCGCCTCAGCTTTCCTAAATATTGCCCTGTTCGGAGAATAATCGGACAGATCTCACCGCATGCTACGGAACTACTCCGCAGTACGCGTGTTTCAATGGCAGAGAACTCGTAGGAGTAACTTCGATGCGTCTAAAAACGACGGCCCTCGTTGCTTCAGCTCTCGCCGGCTTCCTGTACATGTCGGCGCCGACCGCTTCGGCTCTCCCGGCGCCGTCGCGCGCCGACGTCGCGGTGCCGAATGCGAAGACCGGCGCCATAACCGAGGAAGTGCGTTATCGCCGCCGCGGCTATCGCCGCTGGGGTGGCTATCGTGGCTACCGCGGGTATGGGTACCGCAGCTATGGGTACCGTCCCTACGGCTACTATGGATACCGCCCGTCTTACTATGGCGGCTACGGCGGGTACGGATATCCGTACTATTACCGCCGTCGCCCGGGCTTCGGCATCTATCTCGGCTTCTAAGGCTGCAGCGTACGCCGCACAATTCGTCGCGAGGCCTACCCGGCCTCGCGTTTTCGTTTGTACGGATTGCAGGCAGCCCCGCCGCTAGGCATGGCTCGTGGTGCGGGGCGCTGCCTTCAGCTCGTCGATCAACTTCTGTGTCTCGGCCGCACGCGGCTGTGAGAGCGGCGCCAGGATGCGGTAGGCGACGGGCGTCAGCAGCAGGGTGAAGATCGTCGCCAGGCCGAGGCCGCCGACGATGATCCAGCCGAGCGCGAGGCGCGCCTCGGCACCGGCGCCACTGGCGAAGATCAGCGGAACGGCGCCGAGCACCGCGGCCGCCATCGTCATCATCACGGGCCGCAGACGCGTACGGCAGGCCTCGCGGATGGCACTGTCGACGCTGGCCCCTTCGTCGCGCCGGATGTTGGCGAACTCGACGATGAGAATGCCGTTCTTGGCCATGACGCCGACCAGAAGCACGAGGCCGATCTGGCTGTAGACGTTCAACGTGCCGCCGGTCAGCGTGATGGCGATGGCGGCGCACGCGAGGCCGAACGGCACGGTGCAAATGATGACCAGCGCGCTGGTCAGGCTTTCGAACTGCGCCGCCAGCACCAGGAACACGACGAGGAAGGCGATGGCGAACACGAACGCCGTGTTCTGCGTCGTCTCGGCCAGCGTCCGCGCTTCGCCGAGCAGCGTGATCGACATGTCGGGGTCGAGCACCGTCGCCGCGACGCCGCGCATCTTCTCCACCGCGTCGCCGAGCACGACGCCGTCGTTGAGGTTCGCCGTGATGCCGACGGCGCGCTGGCGGTCCTCGCGGCCGAGCGTCGGCGCGATGGCGACCTCCTTGATGGTCACCAGCGACGACAGAGTGATGAACTTGCCGTCCGCCGCCTTGACGAACAGGTTCTGCAGATCGGACGGGTCGTTGATCGGCCGCCCGCCGGCCATCACCTGGATCTCGACGATCTCGTCCTCGACGAACAGGTCGGCCGCCTTCTGGTAGTCGATCATGGCGTTGATCAGGCTGGTGATCGTCTCGATCGGCACGCCGAGCTTGGTCGAAGCCTCGCGGTTGATGCGCACCGACAGCTGCGGCTGCGTCGTGTCGTAGTCCGTGCGCACGCTGCGGAAGTCGGGCAGCTCCTGCAGCTTGTTGACCATCTTCAGCGCCGTCGCCGCCAGTCGCTCGTAGCTCGGGCCGACGATGGCGAAGCGCAGGCCCTGGCCGCCGCCGCGGATGCCGAGGCTGTTGGCGCCCTGCAGCGAGATCTGCAGGCCGGCGATGCTGTCGAGCTTCTTCTGCAGCTCGGTCTGGATCTGCTGCTGCGTGCGTTCGCGATGGTGCCAATCGGCCAGCGAGACGATGACCATGGCCCGGTTGGCGCCGCCGTTGCCGATCGAGCTCAGGACGTCGGTGACCTCGCCCGACTGCTTGTAGGGCGCCAGCACCTCCTCGACGCGCTGCGTCAGCTTCGACATGTAGTCGAGGTTGCGCCCTGCTGCGCGGTGAGGCGGATCTGGATGACGCCGCGATCCTCCGCCGGCGTGATCTCCTGCTTCAGCGTCTCGAAGGCGATGAAACCCAGCACGCCGAAGCCGAGGCAGATCGCGACGACGATCCAGCGCAGCCTGCAGGCACGCTTCGACGATGCCCATGTAGAGATTGGTCAGTCCGTTGCCGACGCGGCCCATCAGGCTGTTGTCGTCGTGGCCCTCCTCGCCGGTGCCGAACTTCGAGGCCAGCATCGGACAGACGGTCAGCGCCACGGCGGCGGAGATGCTGACCGAGAACGCCAGCACGAAGCCGAACTCGGAGAACAGGCTGCCGACCATGCCCGGCATGAACGACACCGGGATGAACACGGCGGCGAGCGTCGCCGTCGTCGCCAGCACGGCGAACACGATCTGCTTGGTGCCGAGCACGGCGGCGGCGCGCGGCCCGGCGCCCATGGCGCGATGGCGGGCGATGTTCTCGATGACGACGATGGCGTCGTCGACGACGAGGCCGGTCGCCACCACGAGCGCCAGCAGGGTGATGATGTTGATCGAGAAGCCGACCGCCCAGATGGCGGCGAGCGTGCCGATGAGCGACACGGGAATGGAGATCGCCGGGGCGATGGTGGCGCGGAACGAGCGCAGGAAGGCGAGGATGATGAGGATGACGATGACGTTGGCCAGCAGGAGGCTGATGATCACCTCGCGCACGGACTCGCGGATGAAGATCGCGTCGTCGCGCGTGATCGAGATGTCGACCCCGGCAGGAAGCGTCTTGCGCAGCTCCTCGACCGCGGCGTGCACGCCTTCGGAGATGTCGATGGTGTTGGCCTGCGCCTGACGGATGATGTCGATGCCGATCGCCGTCTTGCCGTCGAGGCGCGTGATCGCCGTCGCCTCCTGGAAGCCCCAGCGCACGAAGGCGACGTCCTTGACCTTCGTCTGCGCGTTGATCTCCAGGTCGCCGACGTCGTCGGGCGTCGCGACCGGCGCCTCGGCGCGCACCAGCAGCTGCTGCGTGGCGTTCTCGAGCGCGCCCGACGGCGCCGTCACGGCGGCCTTGCCGATGGCGGTGGTGAGATCGGCGAGGCTGATGCCGCGCCCGGCAAGCGCCGTCTGATTGACGCGCACCTCGATGGTCTTGGCGCGCAGGCCGTAGGAGTTCGCCGCGGCGACGCCTTCGACGGCCGCCAGCTTGTCCTCGATGACGTTGTTGACGAGGTCGGTCAGCTCGCCCTCGGAGAGCTTCGCGGCCGACACCGACATCTGCATGATGGGCGTGGCGTCGGCGTCGGCCTTCACGACGCGCGGCTCGTCCTCCATGTCCTTCGGCAGCTGATTGACGATGCCGGCCACGGCATCGCGCACGTCCATGGCGGCGGTGTCGAGATTGGTGCTTGCTGGAGAACTCGATGGAGATGCGCGCCGAGCCGTAGGAGGAGTTCGACGAGATGCTGGTCACGCCCTGCACGCGGGACACCGCGCTTTCGATGACGGCGGTGATCTGCGAGTCGATGCTTTCCGGCGTGGCGCCGGCGTAGGTGGCGCGCACGGTGACGACCGGCCGGTCGACGTCCGGCAGCTCGCGCACCTCGATGCCCTGGTAGGCGGCGATGCCGGCAATGATGATGAGCAGGTTGAGCACCAGCGCCAGGATCGGGCGGCGCACGAAGACGCCGACCCAGCCGCCGTCGTCCGCGTTCCCTGGGGCGCTCCCCGGTTCAGCCGAGGTCATGTCTTTCTGTTCCACGGTGAGATGTCCCGGCTGATTGCGGAGGCGCGGCGGCTATGACGTCACGAGCCCTGCTGGCGCACGGTCTGCCCGGCGCGCAGCGAGCTGCCGCCTTCGAACACGACCTTGTCGCCGGCCTTCAGCTCGGCATCGACGTGCACCTGGTCGGCATCGCGCGCCAGGATGGCGACGTTGACGCGCTCGACGGTATTCTTGTCGGTGACGCGCCACACGAAGGCGCCCTGGCGGTCCCATTGGATGGCGAGCGCCGGCACCATCGGGCGATCCTCGCCCGGCAACTGCACGCTGATGGAGAACGTCGATCCGGGGATCAGCTTGAGCTCCGGATTGGGGATCTCGGCGCGCACCATCAGCGTGCGCGTGACGGGATCGATGCGCGTGCCGACGGCTTGGATCTTGCCCTCGTACGGCTCGCCCGAGCGCGTCACGAGCGTGGCGCGCACCGGAATGCCGATCTTCATCGACGGCGCCACCGCCTCCGGCACCGTGAACTCGATGAGCAGCGTCTCGCGATCGTCGATCGGCGCGATGGGATTGCCGACGGCGAGATAGTCGCCCGCCTGCAGGTTCGACAGCCCCATGATGCCCTTGAACGGCGCCTTGATGGTCATGCGGTCGAGCTCGTCGCGCGCGCGGCGCAGCGCGGCGTCGGCCACCTTCAGCGCCGTGTCCGCCTGGGCGACGGCGACGCGCGTGACGGTGCCCTCGTTGAGTTGCTTGTAGCGATCGACTGTGTCGGACGCTTCCTGGCGCTGCGCCGTCGCCGTCTCGACGGCGATCGCCTCGGGATCGCTGTTGAGCTTGACGAGGGGTTGGTTGGCCTCGACCAGCTGCCCGCCCTCGAACAGCACCTTGTCGATGACGCCGGCAACGCGCGTCGTCAGCGTGACCTGCTGGCGCGCGCGGGCCGAGCCCACGGCGGCGATCCGCTCGTTCATGCGCGCTAGCTTGACGTCGGTAATGGTCACCGCCGGCGCCGCAGCCGCACCGCGCCCCGATCCGCTCGGCCCGCGTTGGGCCGAGGCTTCGGGGGCACCGAGAAGCAGCACTGCCAACCCCAGGACCGGCACAAGTCCCATGCGGGCCGCAAAGCCTGTGAAACGTCGAGCGGATTCGGCGTCTTCACTCATTATGGATCCCCGTTTTGCCGCACTCAGGCAGAAGCCGCGCGCGTACATAGCATTTCTATGGCGGAACGCCGCCCGGCTCCGAATCCGTCGCAGGGCGCTTGTCACAGAACCTCGGCGAGCCTGCGCGGCTGCAGCGGATCTGACCGCCGCGAAATGCGCGGGAAAACCCGCGACAAAGCCGACTCTAGTCGTATAGATTTGCCCTGCGTTCGATGGCATGCTGTGTGCAAGCGACGGAAGGATCGATGACGCGCATTGCTTACTTCTGCTTCGGCTGGCTGATGCTGGCGCTGGCGCTTATCGGCGCCGTGCTGCCGGTGATGCCGACGACGGTCTTCCTCATCCTCGCCGCCTGGGGATTTGCGCGCTCCTCGCCGCGGCTGGAGCAGCGGCTGCTCGATCATCCGAAGTTCGGTCCGACGCTGCGCAACTGGCGCGATCGCGGCGCCATCTCGCCGTCGACGAAGGCGGTGGCCTGCGCCGGCATGGCCTTCGGGTTCTCGGTTTTCTGGCTCAGCGCCCATCCGGCCCCCTGGGCGGTGATCGCCGTTGCCGGTTTCATGCTCGCCTCGGCGCTTTACGTCCTCTCGCGCCCGGCCGCCTGAACCCGGCGCTCCGAACGAATATCGCCTCCCGGAGCCCGCAGTCTAAAAGTTGTCACGCTCCTCTGAGCTAGCTCCCCCGGCGGCCGTGCATAAGGCCATGCCAAGAGCAAACCGAGATCCTCCATGCCATTTCTCCGCTTCCCGCTTGCCCTGCTGCTCGTCTCTCTCCTGTGCAGCCTGCCGGCCGCCGCCGAAAAGCGCGTAGCCCTCGTCGTCGGCAACTCGAACTACGCCCAGGTCGGCGCCCTCACCAATCCGGCCAACGACGCCAACGACATTGCCTCCGCGCTCAAGGCGGCAGGCTTCGAAGTCATTCTCGGCATCGATGTCGACAAGCGGGAGTTCGACACGAAGGTCCGCAACTTCGCCGACCTCCTGGAAGACGCGGACGCCGCCATATTCTTCTACGCAGGGCACGGACTGCAGGTGGCCGGTCGAAACTTTCTGTTGCCCGTAGATGCGCGCGTGCAAACCGAGCGCGATCTCGACTTCGACGCGGTCAATCTCGACTTCGTCTTGAAGCAGATGGAGCTGGGGCGCGCAGATAAGACCAACATCGTGTTCCTCGACGCCTGCCGCGACAATCCCTTTGCGCGCAACCTGGCGCGCTCCATGGGCACGCGCTCGGCGAGCATCGGCAAGGGACTGGCGCAGGTCGATACGGGAGTCGGCACCTTCATCGCCTATTCGACCCAGCCGGGGAACGTCGCGCTTGATGGCACCGGCCGCAACTCGCCGTTCACCGCCGCGCTTGCCAAACGCGTGCGCGAGCCGGACCGCAATCTCACCTCGGTAATGATCGAAGTGCGCAAGGACGTTCTGGCTGCAACCGGCGGCAAGCAGGTACCGTGGGACCACTCGGCACTGACGGGCGAGTTCTACTTCCAGCCGAGCACGGGAGAGCGGTCGGCAGCCCGCGGTGTCGGCGAGGATCCCGAGGCCCTACAGCAGCGGATGCGCTCGCTCGAGGACGAAGTGAAGAAGAAGTCGGACGCCGAGCAGACGTCGAATATCGTTGCCCTGGCACAGGCGCGCGAACGGCTGCGTCAACTGCGCGAGGCCAATCAGGCCGACCAGCAGAAGATCTTCGAAAGGCAGTACGAAACCGGCACGGTTCCGGCGACGCAGACGCGCGCCGCAACCTGTCGATGGAAATCGGCAAGATCCAGATGCAAATGGTCCGCCGCAGCCAGGAACAGAAGAAGCTGCAAGAGCAGATCACCACGCTCGAGGGCAAGCTGGGTATCCCCGCCGAAAAGGCCGAGGGCGCATCGAAGTAGCCTTTCTCGAAACTTTGAATTGAAGGCAAAGCCGGAGAAATGGCGGCTCGACATCAAGGCACACGTACGCCCAACGCGGCCGGTCTTAACGCACGCCTTTTAGCGTTCCCGGTCAAAGTCGCGCCGCTTGAACAATGGTCCGCTATTGTACAGAACGGCCGCGAAACCATCATTCGAACCATTATTGCGGAGTGGGGTCAAAGTGCTAGGGTTGGGGGAGGAATAGGGCGGCTGGTGGGAACGGCCCAAACGCTCGCGGCGTTCTGCGCGGGTGCCTTAGCATCGTTAGGAACAGTCTCTGGAAAACGTTGCCATCGTCAAAGACGCTTCGCATCATCTGCAAGCCTTACTCGATGAGCGCGTCCTCGACCTTCCCGACCGCCTGCTAGATTTGCTGCCGGTCGGCGTCTACGTCTGCGACCAGGCCGGCCTGATCATCCGCTACAATCGCGCCGCCGCTGAACTGTGGGGTTGCTCGCCGCGGCTGGGCGACTCGTCGGTTCGCTACTGCGGGTCCTATCGCCTGTTCGGCCTGGACGGGAGCCTTGTGCCTCACGCCAAGTGCCCCATGGCTGACGTCCTCGCCACCGGAGTGGGGCTGCGCGACCAGGAAATTGCCATCGAGCGACCTGACGGCACGCGCATTGTAGCGCTGGTGAATATCGAGCCGCTCAGCGACGGTGCTGGCCGTATCGTCGGTGCGGTGAATGTATTCCGCGAAAGGCCCGAGCAACGACCCGCCTACGTGAACGGACGCGCGCAGACTTCAACCGAGCTTCTGCAGGCGTTGCCTGCGGCGGTCTACACCACTGACGCGACGGGCCGCATCACGTTCTTCAACGAGGCCGCGGCCGAACTTTGGGGATGCCGCCCGGAACTCGGCAAGAGCGAGTTCTGCGGTTCGTGGAAGCTTTATTGGCCCGACGGTACGCCCTTGCCGCATGACGAATGCCCGATGGCTCTGGCGCTAAGGGAGAAGCGCCCCATCAGAGGCATGGAAGCCATCGCCGAGCGGCCGGATGGCACGCGCGTTCCGTTCATTCCATATCCAACGCCCCTGTTCGATGCCGCGGGGACGCTCATCGGTGCGGTGAACGCGCTGGTCGACATCACCGAGCGGCACGCAGCCGAGAAGAAAATTCGTGACAGCGAAGCCCGCTATCGGGGCATTGCCGCCATTGTCGAGTCCTCCGACGACGCCATTCTATCAAAGAACCTGGACGGCATCATCGCGAGTTGGAACAGCGGCGCCGAACGGCTTTTCGGCTACACCGCCGACGAGGCTGTCGGCCAGCCGGTCACCATGCTGATCCCGCTCGATCGGCACGACGAGGAGCCGGCAATCCTCGCCCGCATTCGCAAGGGCGAGCCTGTCGACCACTACGAAACCATTCGGCAGCGCAAGGACGGAAGCCTTATCGACATTTCGCTGACGATCTCACCTCTGCGCGATCCCGACGGCATGATCGTCGGCGCCTCGAAGATCGCGCGCGACATCGGCGAGCGCCGGCGCGCGGAGGAGCAGCAGCACATGCTGCTCCGCGAGATGGACCATCGCATCAAGAACCTCTTTACGCTCGCCAGCGGGGTGGTCGCGCTGAGTGCACGCTCGGCAAAATCGCTTACTGAGCTCGCGTCGGCCCTGCGCGAGCGACTATCGGCTCTGGCTCGCGCACACGCCCTTACGCTTCCGGTGATGACAGATGATGGTCATCGATTGGAACAGTCGACGACGCTGCACGCTTTGATCCGGACGATCCTTGCCCCCTATGACGGTCAAACCACCAACGGGAACGTGCGCGTATCCCTCAGCGGGGTCGACATCCCGGTCGCGGGAGGTGCCCTGACCAGCTTGGCACTGCTACTGCATGAGTTTGCGACCAACGCCGCCAAGTATGGCGCACTGTCGACGCCCGCGGGCCACATCGATATCGACTGTAATGAGGATGGCGAACGGTTCATTCTGGCGTGGGCCGAGCACAACGGACCGCTCGTCAATCACCAAGCCGATGCCGAGGGCTTCGGCACTAAGATTGCTCGCACGACGGTCGAGGGCCAATTGGGAGGCGAGATTACTCGCGATTGGAATCCCGACGGGCTGCGGATACGCCTCTCGATTGCGAGAGCGCGCGTCTCGGCCTAGCGCATCCCTGATTGCTTAGAGGTCGAGCACGATAAAGTAGCCGGAGAAGCCGGGGCCGAACGCCGCCAGCAGAAACCGTCCATGGGCTTTGTCGGCGAGAGCTTCCTTGAGGACGAACAGCGCGGTGGCCGAGGACATGTTGCCGTAGTCCTTGAGCACCTTCCAGGAATAGCGGAGTTGCTCGCGCGGGAGGCCGAGCGCGCTCTCGATGGTGGTGAGCACCTTGCTACCGCCGGGATGCAGGAGATAGCCCGCGAAGTCCTCTGGCGACAGCCCTTCGCGGACAAAGAACGGCAATAGGCCCTCGCCCAACCGCTCGCGCATCAAGGTGGGGAGCTCCGGGCTCAGCACGATGCCGAAGCCGTCGTCCTTGATGTCCCAGCCCATGATGTGCTCGGTCTTCGACCACAAGTATTCGCCGATGGCGCCGATGCGCGCGCGCACGGGACCAGCTTGTTTGCTCGTCTCATACCCGCCACCGTGGCTACGCAGCACGACGCCGGCGGCGCCGTCGCCGAACAGCGCTGCGGCCACAAACATCGTGAGACTGGGATCGTTGATGCGCAGGCAGAGCGAGCAAAGGTCGATCGTCAGGAACAGCACGTTGGAGCCCGGCTGCGCTTGCGCCATGCGCGCCGCGCGGGCAATTCCGGCAACGCCCCCGCCGCAGCCAAACCCAAAGATCGGCAATCGCTGCACGTCCGGCCGGAAGGCAAGCCGGTTCATCAGGCGCGCTTCGAGAGTCGGGATGGCGAGGCCGGTAATGGTGTTGGTGACGATGGTATCGATGTCGTGCAGGGTGAGCCCTGCTTCGGCTATCGCCTGCACCGCAACTTGCTCCAGCAGGTCGACGGCGTTGCGCTGGTAGATCTCGGTGCGCTCCTCCCAGGTGTGGGTCTTGAGGTACCATTCTTTCGGCTCGACCGAGTAGCGCCGCTCGATGCCGGTGTTGGTATAGAGCGCGTCGAGACGGGCGTACTGCGGATAGATCTTGTGCGCGCGCTCTGAGATTTCTTCCTGCCCTGTCACGTGCTTCGGTACCGCCGTGGCGACGGAAGCGATCTCGACGTGCACCGGGGATGCGGGGGCGCGGCGGGCGGCGAATAGCTCTGCGTGTATCGTCATTCGTCCCGATCCGCTTGCATCTACACGCACAAATGCGTGTCTCAGCATGCTCGATCAGTGCACTGAGCGCCACAAAAGGCGGGACATATGGTGTAGTCGCCGTTTCACCCAGGCTCGTAGTGGACACAGCGCTACTGTTCGGTCGTTGCGTCGTAACTGCCTGGGCTCAACGGTCGACCACACGATCAAACGCATCGGTCAGCGATCCCCCGCGGGCACGCTCGAGGACGTCCGGCCTTCGATGGATCAAATCGGGCGGACCGTCCTGAGCGTCACCGCGCCTTCTTTAGTATTGCCTTTTCAATCGCTTATTGCATTCGCTGTAATAGCCGCCGCCCTTCTTGGTCCACTTGGCTTGCGTGATACCGGCTGCCTTATTGGCCCGGTACTGATCGAGACACGTCCGGCGACGCGCCTTGCCGGCGTGCATGGCCGCGTATTTGGGAGCGATGCCGGCCGGGAAGATCGATCCCATTGTCGGCACCATGCTGCCGGCAGCATTAGCGGTCGTTGTGGGGCACCCGCCCTTGCGGAACTCGTTCCACGTCAGCTCGCCAAGAGTGCCCGCCTCCTTCGCGGCTCGATAGCGCGCGCTGCATTCGCGCTCACTGACCTTTACATTCGCGCCGTTGCCGCTCTCGGCAGTTGGGCTCGGCGCCGGCTGCTCAGTGGGGATGGGCATCGTCGCCGCTGCCGCTTGGTCGGGGCATCCACCCTCGCGGAACTCGTTCCACTTCATGCCTCCAAGCGTGCCGGCCTCTTTCGCACGGCGATAGCGGGCACTGCATTCGCGCTCGCT
Organism: uncultured Alphaproteobacteria bacterium; assembly: GCA_963722495.1. GTDB lineage: Bacteria > Pseudomonadota > Alphaproteobacteria > Rhizobiales > Hyphomicrobiaceae > Hyphomicrobium_A. The sequence goes on from CAVRND010000017.1 coordinate 13,739, forward strand.
TACCTTTGCGCTCTCGGCAGGCGCACGCTGCACCGTTGCTTCCTTGGGGCGAACTGCCTCCGTCGCTGCATTGGCAGGGCAGCCAGCCTTGCGGAACTCGTTCCAAGTGAGGTTGCCAAGGGTGTTGGCTGCCTTGGCCGACTGGTAGCGAACACTGCATTCCTCAATGCTCGGGCCGGCACCACCGGCCGCCGGAGCAACGTTCACGGTCTTGAGCTGCATTGAGGCGTCGGGACCACATTCAGCTTTGCGGAACTCATTCCATTTCGCGCCCCTCAGCGTGCCCGCTTCCTTGGCGGACTGATATTTTGTGCTGCATTCTTTCTCGCTCAGCGCATTCGCCGGCCCCGCGAATAAAATCAACGACAGGACGGCAATGCTAGCCGGTATTGCATAAACGCCTTTTGACATTTGTTTCCTCGTTTCCTCGCCCGCGCATAGGATTGCGGAATGCTACGGTGGTGGAGCGAAACATCCAAGGCGACGTGAACGTTGTACTTTATCCCGAGCCAATTAGAATGTTCGCTTTTGCCCGACGTTTTAGACTAGCTGTTTCCGCGGCAATACTCCGGCACGCCGAGCGCCGGCAAACGCTCTCTTATCGGCGCCGCTAGTGAGGGAGACTGACGTGCGCCCTGTGAACCGCGCGCGCTGCATCAGCTTGATATGCTCTTGATATGCTTGTGTCGGACTGATGGGCGCGTCGAGATAGTTCGACAGCTCCCCGATCGCGACCGAACGCCCGCCAAGGCAACCTGTTCGTGCAATCTGTTCGTAATGAATGTTTGCAAGCGTCACTGGTCACGCTCGAGAGCAGCTTTCGCAGATTGGGACCTTTGGCTATGCATCCCGGCTTGTTGCGTCGGATGAATTGTCTCGTTTTTCCTTCGGCCTTTGTGGCGGCTTTGGCCTGCCTGCTGGCAGGTGGGTCGGCCATGGCGCAGCCCGCAGCCCAGGCTGCCGCACCGCCGGCGCCGCGGGTCGTCAAGATCGGCGTGTATATCAACCCGCCTTTCGTCATGAAGGAAGGCGACGGCTACACCGGCATGGCGATGGAGCTCTGGCAGAAGGTCGCCAGCGAAATGGCCTTCGTCCCGCAATACCGGGAGTTCGCGAACCCCGCCGAGCTCGTCAAGGCCGTGGCCGAGGGCACGGTCGATGTCGCGGCGAGCAACGTCAGCATCACCACGAGCCATGCCCGGATGGTCGACTTCACGCAGCCGTGGTTCGACGCCGGCTTGCGGGTGATGGTCCACGCCGGCTCCAACGTCGGTCTCTTGGAGGTCATCGGCGGTCTGCGCGATGCCGGCCACCTCGCGAATTTCGCCTGGCTTGCCATCGCCATCCTCGCCGCGACGGTGCTGATAACCGCTTTCGACCGCCGGCTCGACGCCGAGTTCCATAAGCGCTGGCGCGACGGGTTGGCAGAGAACTTCCACCACGTGATCGCGCTGGCCATCAAGGGCGAAGCCAAGCGCAAGAACCTGTTCGGCTGGGCCGGCCGCATCGGCGAAGGCATGTGGCTACTGTTCAGTGTCGGCGTGATCGCCTACGTCGCTTCCTCGATAACCAGTGTCATGACCGCGGCGCACATCGCCAACCGGATCAATAGCGTCAGCGACCTTCAGGGCAGGATCGTAGGTGTGCGCCGCGGCAGCGTCGCCGAGAACGCGATGAAGACGTTCGACGTCAGAGCACGGGAATTTAATCGCCTCGCGGAAGCGGCCGACGCGCTCGTGCGGCGAGAGATCGCGGCGGTCGTGGATGACAACCCGCTGCTCGAATACTTTACCCATACCCACCCGGATCTGGCGCTCGACGTGGTGGGCAATACCTTTCACCCAGACAAATACGGCTTCGCCTTCACGCCCGGCAGCGCACTCACCAAACCGGTGTCGTTGCGCATCGTCGGGCTGCAGGAGAGCGGCGAGGTTGAACGGCTGCGAGCGCGGTACTTCGGCTTCAAGCCGTGAAACCTGACCGATCTGGCGCGCGACCTGGCGCCGCTTTGACGAGCCGCCGAACGAGATAAACGCTAGGTGATTTCAGTAAGTTGGCGAGGCTGGACAGCCTGAAGATGGTTCAGACAACGCTGCTGGCGGAGGGGGTGGGATTCGAACCCACGAGACGGTTTCCCGCCCACACGCTTTCCAAGCGTGCGCCTTCAGCCACTCGGCCACCCCTCCATCGCAGGCCGCGCAATATAGCCAGCGCGAGCCCCCGCGCAACCGCCGCGTCCCAACGGCCACAAGCGTTCAACAACCGTCACGCCAAAGCAAATTCTACTGTATGCGCGAGGACCGGGAGGGTTGTCGATGCACGGGCGAGATACTTATTTAACTATGGATGTGCTAATTTGAGACATGCCGATACGTTCTCTTCGGCGGTCTCAGTGCGCCTAGCCGGGAGACATTCCGGCCTGCAGCATGCGCGACGTGGGTCCGTAGGTCAGGCTTTGGAGGTGTAAGGTGGGCTGGTTCGAGGGGGAGCGCAAAGGTTCTGGCGCGAGCGCCATCGCCATAGCGATGATCGGCATCCCGGCCGTCGCCGGCGGACCGTTCTCGGCGCTGGTCGGCACCTGGAGCGGCACGGGCACGGCCCGCCTCGAAGGCGGCAAGAGCGAGAAGCTCTCCTGCAAAGGCTACTATTCCGGCTCCGGCGGCTCCGAGCTGAAGCTCAACATCATCTGCGCCAACGCTTCGACCAAGGTCGAGCTGCGTTCGGTCCTCAAGTATGCCGGCGGCAAGGTCACCGGCACCTGGGAAGAGCGCAACTACAATCAGTCGGGCACCATCACCGGCAGCGCCGACGAGTTCCAAGCTGCGCCTCAGCATCGGCGGCGGCGGGCTTACGGGCTCGCTGTCGGTGTCGATCGGCGGGGAAACTCAGTCCGTCTCGCTGTCGACGCAGGGCTCCGTTCTGAAGGGCGTGAGCATCAACTTCGCCCGCGCCAGCTGAGCTGACGCCTGAACGGCGGTGCGCATGCGCCACAGGCGCCGGCCGAGTGGCGTGGCCGGTGCGCTGGTGCGCACCGCAAATCGTGTTAACGTGCGTTCAAAGATTCTGCGCCTGAAGGCGATTAGCGCCGGAGACAAGATGATGCGACCACACCATCGCCGCCCGTTTGTCCTTGCCGCCGTTGCCCTGGGCATCATCAGCGGCCACGCCTTCGCCGGCCCGCGCGCCGTCAGCAAGATCCTCGGCACCGTCACTGCCTACAGCCATGACGGCAACGGGTCGATCCGCGCGCCCTACCGCAACACCAACGTCGGCTATCAGGTGCGCCTGCCGCACGGCACCTGGGTCTACTGCAAGACCAGCTGCTCCGAGACGCTGCGCGTCAACACCATCGACGTGTGGGCCAAGGTCGACAACGCCAACCCCATCGGCGTCGGCACGCTGCAGCAGGAATGCGGCATCGCCGGCTGCCTGCACTGGGAGTGGGGCTTCTAAGCTCCGCTCGCGCCAGCGCATTACCGCGCGCCTCCGTGCTCCGCGCCAAGTCGAACTGGATCCCGGCAACGAGTGCCGGGATGACGAGGTTGCTGGCGCAGCGGCTACGCCCTAAGCCGCGTCGCCGACGATGAATGGATTGGTGCGCCGCTCCTGGCCGATGGTGCTCGTCGGCCCGTGCCCGCAGATGAAGGCGAACTCGTCGCCGAGCGGCAGCACCTTGGTGCGGATCGAATTCATCAGCGCCTCGTGGCTGCCCATCGGCAGGTCCGTGCGGCCGACCGATCCCTGGAACAGCACGTCGCCCATGAGCGCGAACCGCTGCGCGCGATTGACGAGGACCACCGAGCCCGGCGAATGCCCCGGGCAATGCAGCACCTCGAACGTATGCCCGGCGACCGACACGGTGTCGCCGTCGGCGAGCCAGCGATCGGGCGTCACAGGGCGCGCCTCGATGCCGTAGGCCGCGCCTTGCTTGTCCAGGTTGTCGAGCAGCGGACGCTCGTCGGCGTGCGGGCCCTCGATCGGCACGCCGCCAAGCCGCTCGCGCATCTCGGCCGCCCCGCCGGCATGGTCGATGTGCCCGTGCGTCAGCAGGATCTTTTCCGGCTTCATGCCCGACCTCGGCGATCGCCGCCTCGATGCGGTCGAGATCGCCGCCGGGATCGACCACGGCGCCCAGCATGGTCTCGGGATCCCAGATCAGCGTGCAGTTCTGCTGGAAGGGCGTCACCGGCACGATGGCCGCCTTGAGGCCCTTGGCGGCCGCATCGCCGGATTTGTCTCTGTTTGCCATGTCGCGGGTCTAGCCTTCAGCGGGTAAATCAGTTGCTGCGGCCTAGTTAGCGGAGTTGGCCGCGGCGGGCCAGAGCCGCATAATCGCTGGGGCGAATCTGCGAAAGGCCGGAACATGATCGTGCGTGCCGCGAAGATCCTGCTCGTGCTGCTGATCGGGCTGTTCTCGCTGCTCGTCGGCGTCGACAACATCATCGACTACGGCACCAATTACGCCTTCGTGCAGCACGTGATGTCGATGGATACGGTGTTCCCCAACTCGACGCTCACCTGGCGCGCCATCACTAGCCCGGCGCTGTACCACACTGCCTATGCCGGCATCATCGCCGCCGAATTGCTCACCGGCGTTCTTTGCGTGCTCGGCGCATTGAAACTGTGGAACGCACGCGCCTATTTCGCCTCCGATTTCCACGCCGCAAAGGATACCGCCATCGCCGGCCTCGTGCTCGGGTTTGCGCTATGGTTCTTCGGCTTCATGGTCGTCGGCGGCGAGTGGTTCCAGATGTGGCAGTCGCAGACCTGGAACGGTCAGGACGCAGCGTTCCGGTTCATCGGCTGCATCGCGTTCGTTCTCATCTTCCTTTCGCAGAGGGACGACGAGCTTGCCTGAGCGCCATACCTACTCGGAGCGCAGCATCGCGCTGGTCGCCGTCGGCCACGCCGGCACGGTCCTGCTGCTCGAGGCCGGCAGCGGCCGCATCCTCTGGGAGCGTGCGCTCACCGACCTTCCGGCCGGCGCACCTTGCGACGGCCAGCCAGTTACCGTGCGCGTCGTCAACTGCATCGTCATCGCCGCCTGCATGGGCCACGTTTTCGCCTTCTCCGCGGAGGATGGCTCGCTGATCTGGCAGGTCAATCGGCGCGGCCGCGGCGCCGGCGAGACCAGCCTCGCCATCGAACGGGACTAGCATGCAACGGATGATCCCATGCGTCTGCTGATCGCCGGCTGGCAAGGACAAGTCGCGCGCGCGCTCGTCGAGGCGGCGCCCGCGTGTCCCGACGTGACGGCTTGCGCCGTGGGCCGCGCCGCGCTCGACATCTGCGAGGCGCGATCGATCGAGCGGGCGTTGTCGGGCATCAACCCGACGGTCGTCATCAATTCCGCCGCCTATACCGCCGTCGACAAGGCGGAGAGCGACGAAGCGCGCGCCTTCGCCCTCAATCGCGACGGAGCCCGCCTGCTGGCCGAGGCCGCCGCGCGCCGCGGCATCCCGATCATCCACCTGTCGACCGACTACGTCTTCGACGGGCGCAAGTACGAGCCCTATGTCGAAGACGACGCGACGACGCCGCTCACCGTGTTCGGCCGCTCCAAGCTCGAAGGCGAGGAGGCCGTGCGCGCGGCAAACCCCAAGCACGTCATCCTGCGCACGTCGTGGATATTCAGCCCGGGCGGGCGAAACTTCGTCAAGACGATGCTGGCCCAGGCGGCCGAGCAGCAGCGCGTGCGCGTCGTCGACGACCAGCGCGGCAGCCCGACCTACGCGCCGCATCTCGTCACCGTCATTCTCGAACTCGCACGCCGGCTGTCGAAGCCCGGCGCCAACGGGCCGTGGGGCGTCTATCACGCCGCCAATTCGGGCACGACGACCTGGCGGCATTTCGCCGAGGAGGTGTTCCGCCGCTCGCGCGAGCTTGGCGGTCCCGTCGCCGAGGTCGACCCCATCGCTAGCAAGGACTATCCGACGCCGGCGCCGCGACCGATGAATTCGCAGCTCGACTGCACCAAGCTTGAGCGCACCTTCCGGATGCGAATGCCCGCCTGGCAGGACGGTGTCGCCGACTGCGTCCAGCGCCTCGTGAAGGGGTAGCTGCCACTCGGGCCCACAAACCCGCGAATCACCTATAGCAGCGACATCGCACTTCCAGCGGCGACGTTCGGAGGCATGCATGTTGAAGCAAGTTGAAGACGAGCGGCCCCGACTGCGGCGCCAGATCGGCCCCGTGGCCCTGCTGTTCACGGGCATCACCGGCATCATCGGCTCGGGCTGGCTGTTCGCCTCGCTCTACGCCGCGCAGCTCGCCGGCCCTGCCGCGATCCTCTCATGGCTGATCGGCGGCGGCGTCGCGCTGATGCTGGCACTCGTCTACGCCGAGCTCGGCGGCATGCTGCCGCTCGCCGGTGCCATCGCGCGCATCCCCTATTTCTCGCACGGAGCCATGAGCGGCTTCATGGCCGGCTGGCTGTGCTGGATCGCCTACGTCGCCACGGCGCCCATCGAGGTGACGGCGGTGCTGCAATACGCCTCGAACTATCTGCCGTGGCTGACGACGATCACGGATGGCGACCGCGCCCTCACGTCCTATGGTCTTGCGGTCGCCGCGGCGCTGCTGCTTGCCTTCGTCGTCATCAACCTCGCCGGGGTACGCTGGCTCGCGCGCGCCAATGTCGCCGTCACGTCCTGGAAGCTGGCGGTGCCGCTTCTGGCCGCCACCGGCCTGATCGTCTTCGGCTTCGATCACACCAACTTCACCGACCACGGCGGCTTCATGCCGGCCGGCATCGACGGCGTGTTCGCGGCCGTCGCCGGAGGCGGCGTGGTGTTCTCGCTGTTCGGCTTCCGCACCGTCATCGACATGGCGGGCGAGGCGCGCGATCCGCAGCGCACGGTGCCAATTGCCATGATCGGCGCGGTCGTCATCAGCCTATTCATCTATGTGCTGCTGCAGATCGCCTTCATCGGCGCCGTGCCGGAAGCCCATCTGGCCGGCGGCTGGGCGAAGCTGGCCGAGAACGTCGCCGACGGTCCGTTCGCCGCCTTCGCCACCATCCTCGGGCTGCAAGGGCTCGCCGCGGCACTCTACATCGACGCCATCATCTCCCCTGCCGGGACGGGGCTTGCCTATACGGGCGCCACCGCGCGCATCAACTATGCGTTGGCGGAGAACGGCCAGCTGCCGCGCATCTTCATGCGCCTCAACACGGCGCAGGTGCCGGTGTGGTCGATCGCCATCAACTTCGTCATCGGGTTGCTGATGCTGCTGCCGTTCCCCGGCTGGTCCGAGCTCATCGGCTTCATCAGCTCGGCAGCGATCCTGTCGCTCGCCTTCGGCCCCGTGTCGCTCGCCGCGCTGCGCCACCAGCTCCCCGACCACGCGCGCCCGTTCCGCCTGCAAGGCGGCGTCGCCATCTCCGCCATCGCCTTCATGCTCGTCGGCTGCATCGTCTACTGGGCCGGCTGGCAGACCAACTGGAAGGTGTTCGCGCTCGCCATTGGTGGAGGCGGCATCCTCATGGCGCTGCACTACTGGGGCGGCGAAACCGGCAGGATCAATCTGCGCCAGTCGCTGTGGTTCTGGCTCTTCATCGACGGGCTCGGCGCTCTGTCCTACCTCGGCAACTTCGGCGGCGGTCTTGGCGTGCTGCCCAAGTACGTCGATCTTCTGATCGTCAGCGCGTTCTCGCTGTTCGTCTTCTGGGTGGCGGTGCGCGACCGGCTGCCCGACGCGGAGACCGCCGAGCTGCGTCAGGACGGCTGCGTAGCCCGGCCGGTCAAGGTGCGGACGAGGGCGACGAGCGTTGCTCCGGTCCATGTCGACTCCAGGATCACGAACGGCATGAAGTCGATCATCCAGGACGACACGCAGGCGAGGACCGCACCGACGAGGTTCAGCGCTAGGTAGGGGATGCCCTCGGCCTTCAGGATCTTGGCGAGGTTGAGCACAAAGGCGAGCAACAGCAGCCCGACGCCGATGAAGCCGATGGCCGTTCCATGCTGTCGTGCCCTTCCATGCCGCCGCCCTTTCAAGATCGCCGGGCATGTTGCGGCATCCCGGCGCCCGGTCAAGGCTGCGCGGCGGAGGCATGCTGACGCCGCCCGTGCGCCGCGTATAATCGCGCCGGTCCAGGGGGCCATCGGGACGAGGACGTACGGGGACGAGCTGATGAAACTGACGCCGATGCGCTTCACCACCATCGAGGGGACGGATGTCACCGTGCAGGTGACGTCGCCCGCCGATGCCAAGCGCGCCATCAAGGAGCTGCGTCACCGCAAGAAGGAGGTCGGGTTGCATCGGCGCGTTCTGGTGCGCCAGCAAAAGGCGGCGCAGAAGGAGGAGGTGCGTAGCGAGCGGGCCAGCGCCGAGCGCGCGCCGGCGCCGGGCGTCATCGCCTCGGTGACGCGGGTTGCCAGCATCTTCCGCAAGGAAAAGCCGATCTACGATCTGTCCTCGATCGAGCAGGAGCTGCAGAGGCGGACGAGGTCCTGCACAACATCGACGAGTGCATCCTGCAGATCGAAGGCAAGCTGCTGCTCAGCAATTAAAGCCGCAGAAACGCAATCGGGAGCCCGAAGGCTCCCGAAACGCAGCCACGTACACTTGGTCGATCGCGTTAGGCGGCGACCGTGTCGTCGGCCGGGTCGCGCAGCACGTAGCCGCGGCCCCAAACGGTTTCGATGTAGTGCTGACCACCGGTCGCCGCCTGCAGCTTCTTGCGCAGCTTGCAGATGAACACGTCGATGATCTTGAGTTCCGGCTCGTCCATGCCGCCGTAGAGATGATTAAGGAACATCTCCTTGGTGAGCGTCGTCCCCTTACGCAGGGAGAGCAGCTCGAGCATCTGGTATTCCTTGCCGGTCAGATGCACGCGCGCGCCGTTGACGTCGACCGTCTTGGTGTCGAGGTTGACGCGCAGGTCGCCCGTCTCGATGACGGACTGCGCGTGACCCTTTGAGCGCCGCACGATCGCATGGATGCGCGCGACGAGCTCGTCTTTGTGGAACGGCTTGGTCATGTAGTCGTCGGCGCCGAAGCCGAGGCCGCGAACCTTGTCCTCAATGCCGGCGAGGCCGGAAAGGATAAGGATCGGTGTCCCGACCTTGGCGACGCGCAAGGTCTTCAGGACCTCATAGCCGCTCATGTCTGGAAGATTGAGATCCAGAAGGATGATGTCGTAGTCGTAAAGTTTACCGAGGTCGACGCCTTCTTCGCCCAGGTCCGTCGTGTAGACGTTGAACCCTTCGGACTGAAGCATCAGTTCGATGCTTTGCGCCGTTGCACTGTCGTCCTCGATCAAAAGGACTCTCATGGTCGTTCCTCTTAGTCCGCGCCGCTGCCCAGAAGCCAGAAGAAAGCGCCCGCTTCTCTTCAAGCTAAGCCATCGTTAGGAATTTACCCGCCGAAAGTTAACAAACCCTAATTAAGTCTTGCTCCGCGACCCAAACACTCTAAGCAACCTAGTTACGGAGACGCTGCAGACGCGACTCGCCCGCCCGAGCCGGAAGCCGCAGCCATCCCGCCCAAAACAAGGCTACTCGCGGCCTTAACGGGCCACGTCGCCACGCGATAAATATGTGCTGGTATGCCGCCGGAACCCGCGAACCCGGCACGGCGCGCTTCCCTGGCCTTCTTTCCCTTGCGGGATGCCCTCAGCCAGGGATGCGCCGGTCGAGCCCAATGCGCTTACGAATCAAGAGGTAACAGAATTCGCGGGGGGGCCCTAGCCGTCCACAGCCATTTTTTCGCCCCAATGCATCTATTAGCGAAGGGATTGATCTTCGCGTTGCTTTACCGCAACTTAATGGCACCGTGTCAGATTCGGTGCGAACATTGCGCGCGCCTACTGCACCTGCGACGCTCATCCAGACGATCGACGGGGCACGTGGCGCGTCTCTCAAGAGCGGCGCTGGCACGGTTCTTGTGTGTGTCGCCAAGAGAGTTCGAATTGGTCCGGGGTATCGAACGATGAAAGCACGTGAATCGGCGCTGAGACTGAAGCGCTTTGCCGCCGACGAGAAGGCGCGCAAAGTTGCCGATCTCGAGCACATGATCCGCGAATTCGACGGCATGGCCAGCGACCTCGATCGTCAGATCAAGGCCGAGGAGGATCGCACCGGCGTGCGCGATCCGGCCCATTTCGCCTATTCGACCTTCGCCAAATCGGCCAGCCAGCGCCGGGACAACCTGCGCGCCTCGGCCGACGGCCTCAAGGCCAAGCTCGAAGCCGCCCTGCGCGAACGCGACGATGCCGTGGAGCAGGTCGCGCGGGCCGACTCGCCCGTCGGCCAGGACCAGATCCGCACCCGCCGCCGCGCCGAGCGCACCGCGACCGCCGTCCTGCGCTGAATGCATCTGACGAATTATAAGCCGGGATCGCAGCATAGCCTGCGGTCCCGGTTTTGCGTTTGACGCCCGCTTTTCCGGCCTTGTCTTCGAAACTTGCGCATGCCACGAGGGCGCAGGAGAACCGATCAGGCAGGCGACGAACACATGCAGCGACCGGCGCTCATCGGCCTCGCCGCGCTACCGGCCCTCATCGTCGGCGGCTGCTCCGGCGCCACGCCGCCCTCGCTGCCCTCCCTGCCGGAACTGACCGGCACGATCACCGAGGCGCCCATCGTCGGCTCGCCGACGGAGGTCTACGAGCGCATCGCGCGCGGAGTGCTGTCGTGCTGGTTTGGGACAAACGGCCCGCTCAAAGCGAACTACGTCTATCACGCCGAGGCCGAGCCGGCCGGCGAAGGGCGGCAAAGCCGAGATCATCATCCATGAGCGCGACCGCACTGCGGACAATCCCAAGGGTCCGCGCGCCTACCGCATCGCCATCACGCCGGACGGCGAGGCGACGACGCTGCTGTTCGAGAATCTGAAGATGCCCGAGCCGACGGCCGCATCAATGGAGGCGGGCGCCCGCCGCTGGGGCGCTGGCGCGTTCGGATGTGCGGACATGGAAGCCGGCGGCTGGGCCGAGAACAAGGCAACACCACCCGAGCCCTCAAAGGATGGCCAAAGAAAAGCCATGCCAAAAAGGACTAGCGGCAGCAGCCCGTCTCAGGCCCGCCTATCGATTAGTCGCGATACTCTTGCACGCGCGTCGCCCGCAGGCCCGGAAGCCCATGCTTGTCGATTGAGCGCTGCCAGGACAGGAACTCATCGACGGTCAGCTTATAGCGGTCGCACGCTTCCTCGATGCTGAGCAGACCGCCGCGAACAGCAGCGACCACTTCCGCCTTACGGCGAATTACCCAGCGCTTCGTATCCCGGGGAGGGAGATCCGCAATCGTCAGCGGGCTCCCATCGGGGCCGATGACGTAGCGCACCCGCGCTCTCATTTGTTGCTCGGTCATGATACTCATTACACACTCGCTGACCAGCCATCAGTGATAACCCAACACGATTAAGACCGGCCTAAGTTGTTGAGTAAACATAACATAAACCGGCCGGCCTGCCGCGTGCCGTGCTCGATTAAGGTTTACGTAAGAAGCGGCCTTGCTCCGGCGGGTAGGGGGATGCGGCGCCGTGACCGGAAAAGGCGCCCCCCGCGACTTGCATACCTGCCCGCTCCCGCCCTAAGTTTGCGGCAACTGCGGCGCTGCAATACGCAGGACTTTCGCCCTATTCCGGGCGGTAGATGCCGGACAGTCCAAACCGCTGGTGCCCCTACGCGTGGTCGAAAACGAGCCCTCCGGCGTTCCAAGCGCTTTCGCGCCCGGCGATGTCGCCGGTAAGCGCCTGCGCGTCGTCGTGGCGATGTCCGGCGGCGTCGATTCCTCCGTCGTCGCCGCGCTGATGCACGAGGCCGGACACGACGTTATCGGCATAACCCTTCAGCTTTACGATCACGGCGCCGCCACCGGCCGCAAGGGAAGCTGCTGCGCCGGCCAGGACATCCACGACGCGCGCCGGGTTGCAGATGCGCTCGGCATTCCGCATTACGTGCTCGACTACGAGAGCCGCTTTGCCGCCGGCCGTCATCGACAGCTTCGCCGAGAGCTACGCCGCCGGCGAGACGCCGATCCCGTGCGTCACGTGCAACCAGCAGATCAAGTTCCGCGATCTTCTCGACACCGCCAAGGAGCTCGGCGCCGACGTGCTGGCGACGGGCCACTACATCCAGCGCCGCGACGGCGCGCACGGTCCCGAGCTGGCGCGCGCCGTCGATGCCGACCGCGACCAGAGCTATTTCCTTTTCGCCACGACACCCGAGCAGCTGCGCTACTTGTGGTTCCCGCTCGGCGGCATGCCCAAGGCGCAGCGTGCGCGAGCTTGCGCGCGAGTTCGCATCTGCCCGTCGCCGAGAAGTCCGACAGCCAGGACATCTGCTTCGTGCCCACGGGCCGCTACACCGGCGTCATCGAGCGCCTGAAGCCCGGCGCGCTGAAGCCCGGCGACATCGTGCATGTCGACGGCCGCCACCTCGGCCGCCACGACGGCATCATCAATTACACGATCGGTCAGCGCAAAGGCCTGAAGATCGCCGGCCCCGAGCCGCTGTATGTCGTCCGCCTCGATGCGGCACGCAACGAGGTCGTGGTGGGACCGCGTGACTGCTTGCGCACCCACGGGCTTGTCCTTAGAAACATCAATTGGCTGGGCGATGAGCCGTTTGCACAGGCGGCTTGCGATGGATTGCGCATCTTCGCGCGCATCCGTTCGTCCCAGCCGCCGCAGCCGGCGACGCTTTTCGCCGAGGCGGACGGAACGGCCACTGTTGTGCTAGAAGACGGCGAGGACGGGGTCGCGGCGGGCCAGGCTTGCGTGTTCTATGCCAGCGGGGCGCAACGACGCCCGGCTTCTGGGCGGGGGCTTCATTGCCCGCACGATCGCCAGGCAGGCCGGAGCCGCATAAGGCACCCGAGCTGAGCCGTGCGGCCTTGGATAGGTGAGCGGAGCGGGAGGCTTGGGTCGCGACGACAAGGAGCGGATACCCAATGAAATCGATGTCGCAGACTGATTACCGCCGCCAGCCGGCACCACTCCTCGAGCGCGTTCAGGGCCGCATCGTCGGCATCGGGCGCATCGAGGAAAGCGCCGTGATCGACGCCTACCGCCGATGGGCTCCGGTCTACGACTACACCTTCGGCCTCGTCGCCCGCGAGGGGCGCCGCCACTCCGTCGAAGTCATCAACTCGAGCCGCGGGCGCGTGCTCGAGGTCGGCGTCGGCACCGGGCTTTCACTTCCCGACTACGAAAAGCATCTCGAAGTCGTCGGCATCGACCTGTCGCCCGAGATGCTCGAGAAGGCGCGCGAGCGCGTCGATGAGGAAGACCTCGGACACGTCACCGGCCTGCACGAGATGGACGCCGGCGACCTGAAGTTCGCCGACGCCTCGTTCGACACCGTCGTCGCCATGTTCGTCATGACCGTCGTGCCCGAGCCCGAGGCGGTGATGCGCGAGCTATCGCGCGTGACCAAGCCCGGCGGCGAGGTGATGCTGGTCAACCACTTCAGCCAGCGCGAAGGCGTGCGCGGCTGGGTCGAGCGGCGCATGGCGCCGTTCGCCGACAAGATCGGCTGGCGCTCGGTGTTCGACGTCTCGCGCGTCACGGTGTGCGACGACCTCGAGCTGGTCGAGCGCAAGGCGTTGCGCCCGTTCGGCCTGTTCACGATGCTGCGCTTTGCCAAGCGCGACGACGCGGCCCGCCAGCCGCATCGCCGCCGAATAATTGCCGTCGGCGGCCACGCATCTGCGACGCGTATTCTTGACAGTTCCATGCGGCGCGCTCCCTATAGACGCGCCTGCGTGGCGGGATAGCTCAGTTGGTTAGAGCGGCGGAATCATAATCCGTAGGTCCCCGGTTCAAGTCCGGGTCCCGCTACCACCATTCCAGTCGCCCACGGGATCGCATCCCCTTCAAACTGACCGGCTGAGGGGGGCCAATGCAAATCGCCCCCCAGCGCCGCGTTGAACCAGCACATGGCCGTGCTCGGCAAGACGGGTTCCGACAAGAGCTTGCCCCCCGGACCGGTCGACATATTTCTCGGCCACACATTCGCGTCTGGTAATCTCGCCGGCTAGCTCGACACCGCGGGAAAACCGAGGCGTTCGAGAGCAGTGGCGCCTAACCGTTGATCCTCCCCACCCTGCGCTACCAACCGGTCGAGCAAACG
>CAVRND010000018.1:0-8862 GCA_963722495.1 uncultured Alphaproteobacteria bacterium
AGCCGGCTGCCGCGCTGACAGGGCCGAGACCGGCCAAATGGGTGGTGGCAGATAACCCATCCGGCCGGCCCCAACTCCTACGCTCGTCCGGGCAAGACCAATCCCCGCTTGGAGCGATCAGGCTTGCGCGCCGAGACGCAGGTCGATGGGCGCCGGGATGAGTCGGCACCCATCATTCTGTGCGATCAGTTCGGCTGCTCGACCGTGTCGATGACGTGGATGACGCCGTTCGACTGCATCACGTCGGCGATGGTGATGCGCGCGGCACGGCCTTCAGGATCGTAGACCGCAAGGTGCTTATCGCCGATGCGCTTCACCGTCAGCGGTTCGCCGTTGACGGTTTTCAGCTCGGCCTTGCCGCCCATCTTGTCGACCATCATGGCCAGCTCTTCCGACGTCAGCTTACCGGGAACGACGTGGTAGGTGAGGATGCCGGTGAGCTTGCCCTTGTTCTCGGGCTTCAGAAGTGTCGCGACCGTGCCCTCGGGCAGCTTGTCAAAGGCGCTGTTGGTGGGCGCGAAGACCGTGAAAGGCCCCTTGCCCGACAGCGTGTCGACGAGGCCGGCAGCCTTCACCGCGGCAACGAGCGTCGTGTGGTCCTTCGAATTGAGGGCGTTCTGGATGATGTTCTTCGAGGGATACATCTCGGCGCCGCCGACCATGACGGTCTTCTCGGCGAACGAGGGCGTGGAGAGGGCGGCGGTGTAGGCGAGCGCGATGACCGCGACGCCGGCGAGGAACGCCGAAGTGTTCTTGATGGCGCAATGCATGGGTAGTCCTCCGATCTAGACGCCCCTTTTTTGGGGCGATGGACTAGATACGGAGCGGCCCTGCGCGGGTTTCAGCGCCGGTTATTTATTGGAACGTTGGCTTCTGACCCAGAGCAGGCTTAACCGCGGTCAACACCAATAAGATTTTTGGCGCGCGCAGCCGCCCGGGCTCCGAGCGGGCCTAGCTCGCCGCGTCGTCGTCGGTCGTTCGCATTGCTCTGTCTTGTTCGCGCACGGCCCAATAAACGCCGCCGAGAGCGAGTGTGGCCGCTGACAAAGCCAGGAGGACCAGCGCGTCGGTCTCCCCTATCTCAATGACGATAAACTTGCGCAGCACAGCGAGTAAGGCGATTAGCACGACCGCGCGAACCTGGACAATGCTGCGGCCACGGTCCAGGAGCCCGACGATCGTGTGGTTAAACTCAAGGGAGATGAGCACAATCATGATCATCCCGAAAACGGTCTGGAATACCTCTGGCCGGGCTGGATCAAGCAAGCCGAGACGCAGCAACGCGAACACGGTTTGCAGCACGTTGATGAGAGCCGCGACGATAACGACGGAGATGAGGAAGCCCAGCACCAGGACAACGACCTGCTCGAAGCGCTGATAGAGGTTGAGCCCAGCCCAGTTCGCCCGCGTTTCGCCAAATATCATCATTGCGGTTTCCTCGTTGGGACACTCTCACGCGGGCAATCGGGCGCCTGCTGAAATAATCTCGCGGTGGCGTGAACCCGGGACTACTGCTCATCATTATCTCTAGTTGCCTACGTTGACCAAAGTGACTCTTCGCTGCCGTGACAGCTTGATTGCGAAAGGCATAGGGAGAACCCTTCAACTGAGGTCAAAAATGTAATGAATCAGAAAATCGACAAGAGCGGATGGCGCGCGGCCCTGGACACGCTATCCAAGAGCCTGAGCGGACAGCAGGCCGAGATCGAGATCGCAGCCCTTAGCCTCGGTGACCAGATCGCCGCGGAATGGGTGCCCATCATAGGCATCGCGTACGATCCTAAAGACGACATCGTCGAAGTAGCTCTAGAGGGGCTCGACCACATCATCTCTCGGCCCCGTGAACTACACTTTCAGCAGCAGGGCGGGCTTGTGTCGGCTCTCGAGATCGTCGATGCGGACGGGGTTCGAAACATTGTGAAATTTAGAGCGCCGCTGATGCTGCCGGCTCCGTAGAAAAGACAAGCAAAACCGCCAGCCAGTCGCCGGCCAGGGATCTGTCGATGATCGCGCAAGACCTCAACGCCGTCGCGTTTCCAAAGCTGACGGACGAACAGATGGCGGGCCTCGAACGCTGCAGCGCGGCGATGCTCAAGCGCTTTCGCGACGGAGAACACCTGTTTCAGGCGGGTGACCGCGACTTCGGGTTTTTTGTCGTCAAGTCGGGCAAGGTCGAGATCATAGATGAATTTGGGGATGTGCCCAAGAGCGTCACCATTCACGGCCCGGGAAACTTCACGGGCGACGTTGCGCATCTGACCGGCGAAGCGGTTCTGGTGAGCGCCGTGGCGCGAGGGGATTGTGAGGTCTACGAGATTTCCCCGGGCGGGGTGCGCGAGGTGATCAACCTGCACCCGGAGCTTGGCGACACCATTCTCCAGGCGTTCATCGCGCGGCGGCAGCTCCTACGAGAGTCCGGCGAATTCGCCGGCATTCGCGTCATAGGCTCGCGCTACTCGAGCGACACCTCGCGCGTACGCGACTTCCTAGCCAAGAACCGGCTTCCTTTCACGTGGCTCGATCTCGAAGCCAACCCCGACGTCACACAGCTCCTAAAGCAGTTTGGAGTGAGCGAGGCAGATACGCCGGTGGTGACGTGGTGGCGCAAGCTGATCTTGCGCAACCCCTCGGACAGAGAGCTCGCCGAGGCGCTCGGCATCCGCCGCCCGCTCGGGCACACGACATATGATCTGATCGTGGTGGGCGCCGGGCCGGCTGGCCTCGGCGCGGCCGTTTATGCTGCCTCGGAAGGATTGACTACCGTCGTGCTCGAGAGCGCAGGCCCAGGCGGCCAAGCCGGCCGTAGCATGCGCATCGAGAATTATCTGGGCTTCCCGACGGGCATTACCGGCAGCGAACTTGCCGAGCGCGCGGCGGTGCAGGCCAACAAGTTCGGGGCACACATCGCGGTTCCGTCGCCGGTCATTCGCCTCACCTTAGAGAGCCAGTACCCATCGCTGCACATCGACGGAGGCGAGACACTGACCGCCAAGTGCGTACTGATCGCCAGCGGCGCTGACTATCGTCGGCTTCCCGCCGAAGGCTGCGAGCGCTACGAGGGCTGCGGTGTCTACTACGCGGCCACGCGTAACGAGGCGCCCTTGTGCCGCAACGCGGAAGCCGTGGTCATCGGCGGCGGCAACTCGGCTGGGCAGGCGGCCGTCTTCGTTTCCACCATCGCACGCAAGGTCTATCTCATCATTCGCGGCGATGATCTCTATGCCAACATGTCGGCCTACCTCGCGCGGCGCATCGAGCAGACGCCAAACATCGTGGTGCTGTTGAACACCACCGTTCGCTCGATGCGGGGTGACAACCACTTGCGCGAGATCGAGATCGTGAACAACGAAACGGGCGAGGCGCAAACGCTGACGACGGCCGCGGTTTTCAGCTTCATTGGCGCCGAGCCCCGCACCAACTGGCTGCCGCCGGAGATCGAGAAGGACGCCAAAGAGTTCGTCCGCACAGGGGCGGAACTCTTTCACTCCCCCCATTGGACCGCCAAGCGTGAGCCATTCCTGTTGGAAACGAGCCGCGCCGGCGTGTTCGCAGCTGGAGACGTGCGAGCTGACTCGATCAAACGAGTCGCCTCAGCAGTGGGCGAAGGCGCCATGGCGGTGAAGTTCGTGCACGAATACCTGAAGGCCATGTGACCCCCAGTGTGGTGCGGGCCTTTCGAGCTCCGCAACGGGACTGCTCCACCGCAATGGACTCTAATAAGCCGTGCCTGCCACTGATGTCTGGCTCTGGCCCAAAGCGGAGCTCAGCCGCTCGCGTCCTATTGCGTCGCTTGCAGCAGCTTGCCGGACCACAGCACGGGCCCCGTCGGTGCGCCGGTCGGAGAGCCGCCAGGCGGCTCCAGGCTCACGGCCAGCGTCGCATCCTCGATCACGTTCGGCGCATAGGCGGCGAGCGTCGGACCGACGGTGACCGGTTGGGCTCCGATGAGGCCCAACGAGCGCGGCGTTTTGAGCTGATCGTGGACAAGCCACAGCTCATAACTCTTGCCGGGCTCGGGCTTGGCGGCGACAGCCCGAATGGTCATCTGGCGGCGCTCGAGGTCGACAGAAACAAGAAACGCCGGCGATTGCGCGTCCTTCTGCAGCACGGCAACCAGCGTTTTATCGGCGCGCGGCTGAGCGAGCTCGCGCATGCCGACGAACGCCAACAACGATGCGGCGATGGCCGACGCTGCGAACGTGGCGGCTTTCCATTTGCGCAGATTGTTCCGAAGGTCGACGACGTTGCCGGGCGCCGCGGACTGCGCGTCGAGGCGCGCTTCGATCTCATGCCAAACGTGGGCCGGCACCTCGCGTACCGCAACCGTCTCGGCGAGCGGACCGAGCCTACGCTCCCACGCTTCGATCGCGGCGGCGAGCGCTGGCTCGCTGCGCGCGCGCAAGGCGACGCTCGTCCGCTCGGTGGCGGGAAGCGTGCCGAGTGCATACTCGGCGGCAAGCGCGTCGATGTCCTCAGCCTCGCTCATGACCCGAGACACTTTCTGAGTTGCGCCAAGCTGCGGTGCAGCCAAACCTTGATCGTTCCCACCGGGTGCCCGAACCGCTGCGCAATCTCATCGCGGCTGAGGCCAGTGTAGTAGGCGAGCAGAACGATCTCGCGGCGCTCGGGCTCCAATCCCTGCAGGCAATCCTGCAGCTGCCGTAGCTCGGCGCTCTGCTGTGCCGCCTCGAGCGGATTCAGCCCTTCTGCCGCAACGTCGAGTGCCTGCGGTGCGTCCTCGATCGACACGGGCGCGCGCCGCCGCACCTCGTCGATAGCGCGGTTGCGGGCGATGGTCGCCATCCACGTGATCGGTGAGGCTTTGGTCGCATCGAAGCTCGCAGCGCGGTTCCAGATTTTCACGTAGACGTCCTGCAGCACATCCTCGGCGCGATCCTGCGTTGGCAAGATACGCCACACGACTCCAAAGAGTTTCGCCGAGGTTGCCGCGTAAAGCGCTGAAAATGCGTTGCGATCCTGCTTGGCGACACGCGCCAGCAGGGCGATGAGATCGGCGCTCTGAAGCGGCTTCTGCATCGAGGCGCTCACCGGCCAGGGCCGCTGTTAGGACTTTAGCGGCGCCAGCGTAGACAGGAATGCGGTCAGGTCATCCGTAGCATGATGAATGTGCTCTGGCAGCTCCGTCCAGGCGCGCATCTTCGCCTGGGCGGGATGATCGAGATAGTCGGAGTGCACTAGTACCGTCGTCATGCCGAGCGCGTGGGCCGCTTCGAGGTTGTGCGGCATGTCCTCGAACATCGCCGCCTCGGCGGGCGCGACGCCGTGCCGGTCGGTCATGCGCTTGAAGGCATCCGGCGAGGGCTTGGCGATGAATTCGCAAGCGGCGATATCGCAAATGTCTTCCATCAGATGCAGGACGCCGAGCTTTTCGGCGACGCGCTCGGCGTGGCGGCGCGAGCCGTTAGTGAAGATGATGCGCCGGCCGGGCAGCGCGGCAAGTGCGGTTGCCAGTTCCGGCGCCGCGCTCAGCGGCGCCAGGTCGATGTCGTGCACGAACTCGAGGAAGGCGTGCGGATCGACCTTGTGCAGCTTGATGAGGCCGGTCAGCGTCGTCCCGTAGTCGTGGTAGTAGCGCTTCTGCAGATACTTCGCGTGCTCCAGAGGCACGTCTAGGTGCTGGGCGATGAACGCCCCCATGCGGTGGTCGACCTCGGCGAAGAGGTTGCAGGCCGACGGGTAGAGCGTGTTGTCGAGATCGAACACCCATGCGCGGGTGTCTTCGAAGCCGCGCCGCGTGGTGCTCGGCAGGTCCGCTTCAAAACGCAAAGCCGGTGCTGCGCCGCTCCGGCCACGATCCCGGTTGCGGCGCTGCGCGGTCATTCGCTGCGCGCTTTCGACTTGCGGCGCGCGCGACCGACCAGCGTGCCGACGCCGTGAGCGGTGAAAAGCTCGAGGAGGACGCAATGCGGCACGCGGCCGTCGATGATGACGACGGCTTCGACGCCGGCTTCCACCACCTCGATGCAGCCCTCGATCTTGGGGATCATGCCGCCGGAGATGATGCCGGTCTTAATCAGCTCGCGCGCTTCCTCGATGGTCAGCTGGTGGACGAGCTTATTGTCCTTGTCGAGCACGCCCTGCACGTCGGTGAGCAGCAGCAGGCGTTTCGCCTTCATGCGCGCCGCAAGAGCGCTGGCGAACGTGTCGGCGTTGATGTTCAGCGTCTCGCCCTCGCGGCTGATGCCGACCGGCGCGATGACCGGGATGAGGTCCGACTGCGAGATCACTTCGACGATGTGCGGGTTGACCTCGACCGGATCGCCGACATAGCCGATGTCCACCGCCTTCATGATGTTCGAACTCGGGGTCGGGCATCTCGGTGATCTTGCGCGCGATCATCAGGTTGGCGTCTTTGCCGCTGATGCCGACCGCCTTGCCGCCCTGCCGGTTGATGGCCGAGACGATGTCCTTGTTGATGAGGCCCGAGAGGACCATCTCGACCACCTCGACGGTGGGCTTGTCGGTAACACGCAGGCCCTGCACGAAGTCGGACTTGATCTCCAGCTTCTTGAGCATCGCAGCGATCTGCGGTCCGCCGCCGTGGACGACGATAGGGTTAACCCCCGACTGCTTGAGGTAGACGATGTCCTTCGCGAAGGCGTCGGCGAGGGCCTGGTCGCCCATGGCGTGGCCGCCGAACTTGATCACAACCGTCTGCTCGTCGTAGCGGATGAGGTGCGGCAGCGCCTCGGCCAGGATGCGCGCCTGGACAAGCGGGGAAGGATCGGGCTCGGGAACCGCAGGGGCGCCTTGCGGCGGCATGATCGGCTTCATATTCCTGGCCTAGGCTTTTGTGTGCCGCGGCAGTAGCCGGGGCGATACAACAATGCACGTCTGCACAACTGCAGGCCTGCTCTTATACCGCGGACCCAATGCCGCCAAGCCCCATGCCTTTAGCTCAGTCCGTTGAGAGCCGTGACGCCAAGCCGCCTCGTCACAACGGAATTCCCCCACAATCAGCCACTACACAGGTGCCCAAAGTGCGCTATCCAACATGAGCGCGCCCGGGGCCAAAATTGCGCCCGTGCCGCAGCGCTCCATCCGGGAGAAGCTCGTTCATGATCGCCGACGGCTTGAGCCGTATCGCTATGTCGTCCGGCCTTGCGGCTTCGCTGTCGCGGGCAACGGACTACGCGCGCGCGCAAGGCCACGGCGAAGTAACGCTCGAGCACATGCTGCTCGCGCTGTGTGATGACACCGATGCGGCGCTGGTGCTGGCGGCGAGCAACGTCAACGTTGGGGAGCTGATCGGCGAGGTGAACGCACAGCTCGCCGCGATGCCGACTCGGACGCAGCCGCCCGACGCCGACCTCATCGTGGCATCGGACATGCGCCGCATCCTCGAAGCGGCCGCAGCAGCGGCGCGCGGCGGACGCCGGCGCGAGATCAATGGCGCTATCGTGCTGGCGGCGATCGTCGGCGACGGCAAGAGCGCTGCGGCGCAGGTTTTGAGCGCTCTCGGCCTCACGTTCGAGGGCGCGATCAGGGCATTGCAGAGCAAGCCAGCGGAGCCCGAGCAGCGCGCGCTACCGGCGCCAGACGCGGAGACCTTTCTCGCCGGGGCGCGCGAGCGCGTGCAATCGCGCACGGGCGTGACGGCGCGTCGGCTGCCGCTCAACGGAGAGAGCGCATTCGACGACGCCGCCGGCGGGGCCGATCCACAGCCGCTGCAGGTGGAAGAGTCGCGCGCGCTGCCGCCTCCTGCCTACGAGGCAGAGCCAAGCCCCGAGCCTTCATCCTCCGAGCCGCAATACCAGCATCACTACGACCCGCCGTCCGGGTACGAGGCCGAGCCGGCGTACGAGCAGCAGCAGGAGCCGCCGGTTGAGCCGGCGCCGGCCTCCGAGCCGAACCAATATCACGAGGTCGAGCCGCGCTACGAAGGCCAGGCGTTTGAAAGTCAGCCGAGCTACGAGCAAAGCTACGAGCACAGCGGCCCGCCGCCAATGCCGGCTTCGGCACCGTTTCCGCCGCCCGTCCCTGTGCCTGATACACACGACAGCTGGACGCCGCCGCCGGCGCCATCGCCGCCCTCCAATTCGCGCTTCGGCGCCCCGCCTCCGCCGCCGCGCGCCCCCGCGTTGCCGCCCATGCCGGCGCCCTCGTCGGCAGGGCCTCGCCCCGGTCCGCCGCCCTTGGCACCGTGGCCGGAGGCACATGACCTCGCCAAGCCCGGCAACCCCGGGCCGCCGATGGGCTACGACAACGGTGGCGAGCGTTTCGGCCGCGCTCTCTCCGGTGGCGCGCAGCCTGCCCGCGCGCCTGCGCCGGCGAACCGCCGCTCGGCCTCGCCGCGCACCGAGATCGGGCAGCTGGTCGAGAACGTCCCGCGCTCCATGCGCATCGCCGTGCCGGCGCTGATCGAGGTGCGCATCGCGCGCGCCGACGTTCAGGCGCTGGCCGAAGGCCTGCAGGGCGGCGGAGCCGCGTATCAGCACGAAGTCACGGTGACGAAAGCCATGTCGGTGCGCCTGCGCGCGCCTGATGGCGGCTTCTTCATCGAGACGGCATCGCCGGAGACGCAGTGGATCGAGAAGGCGATGCTGTTGTCGTCGGACGATTTTGCCAGCTGGCGGTGGCACGTGACGCCGCGCGATAGGGGGCGGCGACGCCTGCAACTCATCATATCGGCGCGCACCGTCAGCTCCGACGGTCTGGCGGCCGAGACGGCGCTGCCCGATCAGGTCATCACGGTGCGCGTGCGCACGAACTACATGAGGGCAGCGAGACGCTGGGTCGGCTGGGGCGCCGCAGCCGTCATTGGCGGCCTGCTCGCCAAATTCGGCGAGGGCGCCTTCGACGCCCTCGGCCGCATGTTCACAGGGTAGTTGTGGCTTGCTA
>CAVRND010000019.1:0-10782 GCA_963722495.1 uncultured Alphaproteobacteria bacterium
AGATTTGGGGCCTGCGCCGTGTCTGTGATCCCAACCGATCAGGGAGACCTCAATGGCGTTCGTTTCTCACAGGCACTCGGCATCATCGCGTGCGCTTCGGCTGGCGCCTACGCTGGCCGCGCTCACCGCCGCGCTGATGCTTGGAGCCTGCGGCCAAACTCTGAATCCGGCCGGCGGCAGCGACCTTCTCTCCATTGGTGGCTCCAACTCTCCCGCGCAGCAGGCGCAGACGGCTCAAGCTGCGGCCCAGCCGGCGGGTCCCGCCGATGGAGACGACTTGCAGAAGGCCACCGACTACTGGGGCAAGCAGTACTCGGAGAACCCGCGCGATCTGAAGACGGCGCTGAGCTACGGGCGCAATCTCAAGGCCATGGGTGAGAAGCGCCGCGCGCTCGCCGTATTCCAGCAAGCCGGGGTGTTTCACTCTGACAGCCGCGAGCTCGCCAGCGAATATGGGCGGCTTGCCCTCGACCTCGACCAGGTGCAGGTCGCCAAGAAGCTGCTCGCCTTTGCCGATGATCCCTCTAAGCCCGACTGGCGAGTGATCTCCGCCCGCGGCGCAGCATTCGCCAAGGAAGGCAGTTACAACGAGGCCATTCCGCTGTTCGAGAAGGCTCTTTCGCTGGCCCACAATCAGCCATCGGTGATGAGCAACCTCGCCCTCGCCTACGCCATGAACGGCGAGCCCAAGCGAGCCGAATCGATGCTGCGCCAGGCGGCAACGTCGGACAACAACTCGCCACGCATTCGCCAAAACCTCGCTCTGGTGCTCGGCCTGCAAGGCAAGTACGACGAAGCCAAGCTGGTCGCCGCCCGCGATATGCCGATGACGAACGCAACGGACAACGCCGACTACCTGCGGCAGGTGGTGAAGCTCGATGCGAAATCGGTGCCGAACTCCGATCCGCTGCCAGCTGAATGGAATACGGAAGCGAACATCGCCGAAGCGCCCGCCCTTACCGCCGTGCCGGTGCAGAAGGTCGCCGACGTGCAGCCAATGCCGCCGGTCGATGCGAAAGCCGTGCACGACACGGCGTGGGTGGTGACCAACGACGGGCCGACCATGCCGGTAGTAGCGAAGGCAGAAGCTGCCCCGTGGTCTTCGCAGCTCGCTCAGAGCAAGCGCTGAGGACGATCTAGCCTTAGACAGCAGCCAGGCACGAACGCCGGTTTGCGCCGGCGCTAGTGTGATGATCGAGAAATTCGCCATTATGAGCGGCTCGGTACGGAGCGAATTTCTCATCTGAATCACACTAGAAAGTCTATGATTTTAGTGTCCCTTTTGATTCCGAAGTTCGCTCGCCACCTAGCCTGGAGCACAGGCGAACTTCGGAATCGGGACACTAGCTGCTATTGCCATTCGAAGTAGCGGATGGCGGCCGGTCCGAGAATGATGACGAACAGCACCGGCAGAAAGAAGAGGATCATCGGCACGGTGAGCTTCGGCGGCAGCGCGGCCGCCTTCTTCTCGGCGTCCGATTGACGGATGTCGCGGTTCTCCTTGGCCATGACGCGCAGCGCCTGGCCAACGGGCGTGCCATAGCGCTCTGCCTGGATCAGCGCGGTCGTCACGGCTTTGACGCCCGGGATGCCGGTGCGCTTGCCGAGGTTGTCGAACGCTTGGCGGCGATCCTGCAGGTATGACAGCTCGGCCGTCGTCAGGCTCAGCTCCTCGGCAAGCTCCAGCGACTGCGCGGCGACCTCCTTGGAAACTTTGCCAAAGGCCGCCTCGACCGACATTCCCGATTGCACGCAGATGAGCAGCATGTCGAGAGCGTCGGGGAACGCCATCTTGATCGCGGTCTGGCGCTTCTGGATCAGGTTCTGAATGAAAATGGACGGCGCGTAGGTGCCAAGGTACGCGGCCGCAACGCACATCATCAATTTGACGAGCGGCGGATAGGAGAGCGCGCCAATGACGAACAGATAGAACGCTGTGCCGAGGAAGAAGATCAGCGGCGAAGCGACGCGAAAGAACATGAACGAAATGAGCGGAGCGGGGCCGCGCAAACCTGCACGCTTCAGGCGATCGCGTAGCTCCTCCGTGTCGAGTATTTTGCGCAGATTGAGGCGGTTGACGATCTGCTGCTTGAAGCCTCCCGTATTGTGCCGCAAGCGGCCCTGACGGGCATTCATCTCGGCCAGCCGCTCGGCCCGCAACTTGTCGCGCTCAACCGCCATCGTACGCATGCGGTAGTTCATGCGGTCGCGCGCCAGCATCGGCATGGCGATCGTAAACACAGTGGCGAAGGCGCAAATTGCCGCCAAGATCGTGACGAGAAACGTTGGATTGATGAACGTATCGATCAGCTGCATGGGCCGGACACCGTTACTTCCAGGGTGAGCGTCGCGCGCTCATTTCGGAGAGCTCAGAACTTGAAGTTGATCATCTTGCGCATCACCAGCACGCCGGTCAGCATCCACAATCCGCCCCCTAGAAGGAAGAAGTTGCCGACGCGGGTGTGGAACAGCAACCCGATGTAGTCGGGCGTCGTCATGTAGATCAAAACGGTCACCAACGGCGGCAGGGAAGCGAGCACCATCGCCGATGCCTTTGCCTCAGAGCTCAGCGCCTGCACCTTCATTTTCAACTGCACGCGATCGCGCAACACGCCGGCAAGATTGCTGAGCGCCTCAGACAGGTTGCCACCCGCCTGCTGCTGGATGGCAATGACAATCTGCAGAAACCTGATTTCGGGCAACGGCATGCGGGCCGTCATCTTCTCGAGTGCTTCGCCGAGGGTAACACCGACGCGCTGCTGCTCGATGACCTCGCGAAACTCACCGGCGAGCGGCTCTTCGCTTTCGCGCGCGACGACGGACAAGCACTCGTTGAGCGGCAAGCCGGATTTCATGCCGCGCACGATGACGTCGATGGCGTTCGGCAGCTCGGCGATGAATTTCGCTTGGCGCCGCGCAATCAGCTTGTTCACGAACCAGCGCGGCACGCCGAATACACCGACCAACCCGACGATCACGGTGAGGAACATGCGCGTCCCGCTGGACGGCAGCAGAAACATAACGAGCGATGCCAAGACGATGCCGCTTGCCACGCTGGCGAGCCAGTACTTCCTCGCGGTGATGTCGAGACCGGCGCGCTGAAGGCGCAACCGGAGCGAAACCTTTTCCGCCGCCTTCTGCCGGTTCTCCATGTCCTTGAGCGTGTCGGTGACCGACTTGCGGCGCGAAGCTGCCTGCTCCAGCACGGTCATGCCGTCGCGCGCCTTGGGCCCTACGAGCTCCCTTACGCGCGCGTTCGTCTCGCGGTCAGCGGCGAAATATGGGTAGAGGAACGCATAGGCGAGACCGCCGACGGCAAGCGCGCCGAGAGCTGCGGCACCGAAGGAGAGGAGGTCGTTCTCAGACATGCTTGTCGCCGAGCGGATTGCCGTTTTCATCGAGAACTTCGGAGGACGCCAGCGCTTCGGCCAGCGGGCCTTCCTCGCCGAAGTACACCGCGCGATCCCAGAAACGCGGCCGTGCGATTCCGGTGGAGCGGTGACGGCCGAGGATGCGCCCGTTGGCATCCTCGCTCGTGATGTCGAAGACGATGAGGTTCTGCAGCGTCACAACATCGCCTTCCATGCCCAGAACTTCGGTGATGTGGGTCACCTTGCGCGAGCCATCGCGCAGACGCGCCACCTGGACGATGACGTCGATCGAACCGGTGATCATCTCGCGGATGGTGCGCACGGGCAGCTGGAAACCACCCATCATGATCATCGACTCGAGACGGCTGATGGCTTCGCGCGGGCTGTTGGAGTGGAGCGTGCCCATCGATCCGTCGTGGCCCGTATTCATCGCCTGCAGGAGATCGAAAGCCTCGGGACCACGGACCTCGCCGACGATGATCCGGTCGGGACGCATACGCAGGCAGTTCCTGACCAGATCGCGCATCTTGATCTCGCCCTCACCCTCGAGGTTGGGGGGCCGGGTTTCCAGCCGCACGACATGGGGCTGCTGTAGCTGAAGCTCGGCCGAGTCCTCGCAGGTGATGATGCGCTCGTCGTCCTTGATCGAGCCGGTGAGGCAGTTCAACAGCGTCGTCTTGCCGGAACCGGTGCCGCCGGAGATCAACACGTTGCAGCGGACGCGGCCGATGATGTCGAGGACCTGCTTGCCGTCGTTGGAAATGGTGCCGATCTTGGCCAGCTGATCGAGGTTGAGCCGGTCGCGCTTGAACTTACGAATCGTGAGCGCGGGACCGTCGATCGCCAGCGGCGGAGCGATGACGTTGACACGCGAGCCATCGGGGAGGCGGGCGTCGCATATCGGGCTCGATTCATCGACTCGGCGGCCGACCTGGCTGACGATACGCTGACAGATATTCATGAGCTGCAGGTTGTCGGCAAAGCGCACGCCCGTGCGCTGTACCTTGCCGGCGACTTCGATGTAGGTCGTGTTGGCGCCGTTGACCATGATGTCGGCAATGTCGTCGCGTGCCAGCAGCGGTTCGAGAGGTCCATAGCCGAGCACGTCGTTGCAGATGTCCTCGAGCAGCTCTTCCTGCTCGGCGATGGACATGACGACGTTCTTGATCTGGATGATCTCGCTGACGATGTCGCGGATCTCCTCGCGCGCGGAGGCGACGTCGAGCTTGGCGAGCTGCGTCAGATCGATGGTGTCGATGAGCGCGTTGAAGACCGTCGTCTTCACGTCGTAGTATTCTTCCGAATGCCGGCGCTGAGGCTCGTTCGGCGCAATCGCCGGCGCCGCCGTTCGCACAGCCGGAACCTTCGGCTCGCTCATCGCCGGCGCCGATACCGGCTGCTGCGGAAGGCGGCGGGGCGCCGTGTCGCTGCTACGCTTACCGAACATCTGCATTTCCTAACGCTTGAGCTTAAATCTCTCGAAGATCGATCCCGACGACTTTTTCGCCGCTTGAGTATCGCGGCGGTTGCTGATTGACATGGCGATCTCCCGGAACGCCGCCGCCGAACGCGCCTTGGCGCTCAGCTCCTCGATCATCTGGCCGTTGTTGGCAGCTTGTCCGAACGTCTCGCTGTCGAAATCGATAATGCTGACCGCCTTGAGACCGATCGCGGACTCGAATTCCTTGATGCTGATCTCCGGACGTTTCGGCGTGTTGACCGTGTTCATCACCAAGCGCGGCTTGCTGTCGTTGCGGCGCGACTGCTGCAGCATGTCGATGATGTTCTTTGCGTTGCGCAGATTGGCGAGATCGGGCGCCGCCGTGATCACCACCTCGTCGGCCTGCAGGAGGATACTCTTGGCCCAGGCGGTCCAGGTATGCGGAAGGTCGACGGTCACATAGGGCACGTTCTGGCGCGCGACATCGATGATTTGATCGCAAGCTTCGACCGATAGATCGTAATCGCGGTCGAGCAGAACCGGCGCTGCAAAGATCGACAGGTGCTCGGAGCACTTCGTCAGCAGGCGGTCGAGCAGCACTTCGTCGAGACGCTCGGGGCTCGCCAGGGCGTCGGCGATTCCCTGCATCGGATCCTGATTGAAATCGAGGCCGGTGGTGCCGAAGGCAAGATCGAAGTCGGCGATGACCACGTCAACCTTGAGGATTTCCGACAACGCCCAGGACGCGTTGTGGCAAACGGTCGAGGAGCCGACGCCCCCCTTGGCACCGACGAACACGTAAACATGGCCGACGGGTTCGGTGTCGGGATTGTTGTAGAGGTTGGAGATCGCTTCCATGAGCTGCATCGGGGCGACGGGCTCGACCAGATATTCGCTCACGCCGCGTTTCAGCAGCTCGCGATACAGCATCACGTCGTTGACGTGGCCGACCACGAGGACCTTCGTCCCCGGATCACAGTTCTCGGCCAGCCGGTCCAACTCCGCCAGGATGTGATCGCGCGGCAGACTGCTCTCGATAATGATGAGATTCGGGGTCGGGTTCTGCTGATAATGCGCGACGGCGGCTTCGACGCCGCCCATGTGCACGCTGACGTGCGCTTTCGCCAGCCGGCGGTCTTCCGAGGTGATCTGGATGATCTCGGCCGTCGCTCCGTTCTCGCAGAAGGCTTGGATGGAGATGCGCGGGATGGGCCGCGCGCGTGCGGCGGCGGGCTCGATGCGATCGTAATCGAGCTCGGCCACGGGAGCACCGACACCGACGACTTCCTCGGAGCTGATGATGGGCTTGGCTTGATTCGACATGTCTTCAACGACCTTGGATTGGCGACTGGATCAATTGCTGGTGTCTCTGTTCACGCGCTCATCGACAGATTTACGGGCCCCCGTGGGTTCGCCGCGGACGTACTTGCCCCACACCTGATCGCGGCGCTCGCCCGGTCGCGCGGTTTCGCTGCGTGGGCCAAGCAGATCGGCGGGGTTGGCAACCATGACGGCGAGGTTGCGCTGCTGTGAGCAACCGAGATTCGGATACGGCAAGTTCATCGGGTCGTTCGCGAGATTGGTAGACCAGTCACCACACTGCGGCGGCTCGGCGATGTAGCGCAGGTAGGAGACGCGGATGGGCGGATCGCCGGCGCCTTCGGCGTTGTAGGCCTCGACGGAGATAGATGCCTCGCCGAACCCTTGATCGGTCAGCAACATGCGAATCTCACCGACGGCATGCATGGTCGAAACCTCGTTGCTGCCCCCGCTCGGCACCGCAACAATCAGGCGGCTGTTGCCGGCATCGGTCGCCCGAAAGTGCGCCACGAAATTGAGGAGCTGCGCCCGCTGTGACGACGAGAGCCCGTTTGAGCCACGACCCAGCCGGATGAGATGCGTCGTCGGTTCCTGCGAGACGAGGATCGGATGACGCTGCGAGCTGTCGATCAAGGTCCACCCTGCGACTCGGGCCGGATTATCGAGCGTCTTGCAGCCGGTCAGCGCGAGCGTGACGACCGAAGCAGCGAGCAGCTTTGCTCCCATCGAACGGGCGCTGCTTGTGCGTGCCGGACGCATCGCAATCGAGGCAGTCATGGTACGTCTCCAGCCCATTCGCTATTCAACGATAAATCCGTAGTCGCCTTTGAGGTCGCCCACCGGGGCCTCCCGGCCGCCGCCGTAGATGCGGTTGATATGGCCGAGGAAGTTGGCTTTGCGGTCGGTTGGATCTCCCAGGCCGTCGAGCGGACGCGCCAGCTCCTGGCGTGCCACCGGGCGCACCATGTACGGCGTGACGATCACGACGAGCTCGGTCTCCTGCTTCTGGTAGTCGCGGCTGCGGAACAGGGTGCCGAGGATCGGCAGGTCCTTCAGTCCCGGGAAGCCGTCGATGTTCTGCCGGGAGTCCTCGGACAAGAGGCCGGCCATGGCGAGCGAGCCGCCGGACGGCAACTCGACCGTCGAGTTGGCCTGCCGCTTTTTCAGCGCCGGGATCTGAATGCCCGACAGCACGACCGCGCCCTCGTTGGTGAGCTCGCTGACCTCAGTCTCGATCTTGAGACTGATGCGGCCCTCCGAGAGCACGACCGGCGTGAAGGCGATGCCGATGCCGTACTCCTTGTAGACGACGCTCACCTGGCCGAGGCTGTCCACTACGGGGACAGGGTATTCGCCGCCGGCGAGGAACTTCGCAGGCTCGCCCGAAACGGCCGTGAGGTTCGGCTCAGCTAGCGTCCGCAGCAAGCCATCCCGCTCCATGGCGCGCAGGGCGCCGTTGACGGCCTGGTTGCCCGACTGCCATCCCATTGTGACGCCGGAGTTTCCGAATGGGTTGGAGACGGCGTTCTGCGGGCCCTGATTGAACAGCTGCAGCATTCCCGCCGCCGCTCCGGTCGTGGCGATTCCGGACGTTGGCAACGTGCCAAGGGCCGCTGCGGTCAACGGATTGTTGTTGTCCGAAAGGATTGAGGTGGTGAAGTTACCCGAGTTGACGAGAGCACCGACGTTGATACCGAACTGTTTCAGCATGCTGCGCTGGACTTCGGCGACGCTGACCCGGATCATCACCTGCTCTTCGCCTTCGACGGTGAGAAGGTTGATCACGGGCTTCGCCGCATAGACGTCGTCGTCGCCGCTCGACGTACTCGAACTCGACTCGTTGTTCGATTGATAGTTCGAAGTCCCGCGGCCGATATTGGTGGTGGTCGTGCTGTTCGTGTTCGATGACAGCGTCGGCCCCGTGACGATGCTGTCGGAATCCGCGTTCGCTTGCGCGAACTGCGCGGCGATCTGCGCGGCGCGGTTGGAATCGATGGGCGTGCGCACAGTGCCGGTGAGCACGATGGCGCGGCCGGCGATCTCGCTGTGAACGTTCGAGCCCGGAATGAGACGGGTCAGCAACTGGTCGAGCGCCGACAGGTCGGCGCCCACCGCGACCTCGAGCGTCAGGATCTGCTGTCCGTATTCATCGAAGAAGAAGGCGTTGGTCTGGCCGGTCTTCTTGGCGATCAGGAACACCCGGTCGGACGACTGCACGACGGCATCGAGCATACTCGGGTCGGAGACCAGGACATCCTTGAGGGGGATGGGAAACTGCACGACGATCGAGCGACCGACGCCGAGATTGATACGCTTCGACAGAGGGAACGCCGCGTTGCCCGGAATGCGCAGCACCGAGTCGCTGCCCACCTGACCTCCAGGTTTGCCATTCATATCGGCTGCGGCGACGTCTCCGACGCACGTCGCGACGAAGAGCACTGCAGCCATGCTGGCGCGAGCCCACTTTAGGGTCGTTCGCATTTATAGATTACCTTTTCGACAGCCGAGACTGAATCAACGCAACTCAGTTCACGCCGTACGCACGCATGGGCACGCCATAGCGCAGTACGCGTACGGCGCCGCTGCGGTCATCGTTCATGGCCTCGGTCGGGCCCTTACCCTTCGGGTCGCCGTCGGCGACGCTGCGCAGCGACAGACTGATCTCGCCCGACGAGTTCGCACGCGCCAGCGTTTCCGCTTGCCGGGGGGTAAGCTCGAGTGTCGCCGTGTTGGCACCGCCATCCGACGATTTGGTGCCTTCCTTGGCGCCGATTTCCTGCCCGACGGCGAGGACGCGCACATTGCTGAAGAGCGTGTCAGCGGTGTAGTCCTCCGACCCGGTCCGACCGCGGACACGTCGCGTGAGAATGACGTCGACGCGGTCGTTCGGGAGGATGAGGCGTCCAGCCGACGTCTCCTCTTTGATCTTGGTGGAGATGGCGCGCATACCGGCGGGCAGGATTGCCGCCAACACGCCGCCTTGCCCCGGCTTGATCAGTTTCTGACGCGTGATCGGCTCACCTTCGAGAAGAGGAGCGCGCGCGATCGCGTCAGTGACGAGCTTCATGCCCTCGTCACCGTCGGTCTGGGTGATGAAGGACGACGTCACCGCATCCGTAGGCCAAGTCTGCCAGCGGAAGTCCGTATCCTTGGTGACTTCACCAAGCCCGATATCGCGGCGGGCGACGAGCACCTCGGTGGCATTGACGGGCACGGCGATCTGGGTAGGCGCCGAAGGGCCGCTGACGACCGAGCGCATGAGAATGAAGGCAAGGAGCCCTGCCCCACCCGCAATCGCAATGCCGATCAACTGCGCTCTCTTCACGGCGTTCGTGCCTTTAATCGCGGTTCAGTTTGCTACCGCGACACTGCCGGACAAACGTCAACGCATGGTTAATTGCCGTCGCACATTGAGGCTGGAGATGTATCTCCTAGGCGTTGAGCAACGCCGGCCAAGCTGTCAGCGGATAGACCGCGAGGGCGCCGGCGGCGATGGCGAGCCCGTAAGGCATACCAGAGCGGGGCTTGTGCAGGCGCATCGCCCAATCCGGCAGCGGCAGAGCTCCGGCAGGTGTTTGCCGATAGGCCAGCAGAAGCAGCGCCAACGCGCCTCCGAAGATCGTCACGTAGGCTAGATAGGGCAGCAGTTGGTCGTATCCCATCCATAGAGCCCCGCTCGCCAGCAGCTTGGCATCGCCGCCACCTACGTAGCGGAGGCTGAAGAGGATCATGCCGGCGATAAGCACGGCAGTTCCCACCAGGAGATGCATCAACATCTCCTGTGCCGGCATCCCGGCCATGGGAGCAATGACAAGAAATGCCGCTGCGATTCCGAGTGATACGCCGTTGGGAATGCGCATCGTCAAAAGATCGAACGCCGCCGCGTAGGCCATGGCGAGCGGGAACGCGAGTAACAGCACCTGGGCCACGTCACAAATCTCCGGCTGGGACTCCACCGTAAGACTAGACCGCCCGACGCTGTTGCGCCGGGCGGTCCGAAAGCAATGTCGCGAACCAGCTTACGCCGCGGGTTTGACGAGCTTTGCGGCGATATCCTTGTAGAGCTGATTGAGGTTGGTGCCGATGAGCGTGGCACCGGCAACGATGGCAAGGCCGATCAGCGCGGCGATCAGACCGTATTCGATTGCCGTTGCACCGGACTCATCCTGAGCGAAACGAGCGAGGAAGTTCTTCATTGACAGCATCTCCCAGTTTTTTAGGTCGCAAAGTGCGCCCACAGCTTTCCGCTGCGGGACTGGGGCCATATGAAACCGCACGCATTAAACGTTGGTAAAACGCACTAATTTGCTCATAAATGTTTCCTAACAATCGGTTATTCCATTTGATAAGAGTTGAATAAATTTCCCACCGCCTTGGTATTCCAAGCAAATGGATCCGTCTCGGCGCGTTGACATCAAGTATAAATCATTGACGAGGCGCTTGAGACCGTTCCACGGCCAATTTATTTGTCACCACATCGCAATAATTATTGCTTCCAGAGCAGTAATACTCTGTAGAACCAGGCTGGACCGGCCCGTGACAGTTGGCCAGGTCCATCCCAGACCGTCGCTTAGCGGTCCAAGGTCGGCAACTGCCCCAGCACATTTCCGCTTTCTTCACCATTTGCTGAAGTAATGCCGATTAATCAGC
>CAVRND010000020.1:0-28631 GCA_963722495.1 uncultured Alphaproteobacteria bacterium
TTGTGGATCTAGAGGTCACCCGTTCAACCCGGGCAGGCGGTACCACAAAAATCAGACCCCTCTAAGAGGTCGCGTGTAGAACGCCGGTGGCGATCTGCGTGTCCTGCAAGTACAACCGGAACCAGGCCGTGTAGCGCCCCGGGTTGTCGGCGGCATCGATCTGCACGGCTTCCAGAGGCGACCAGGAGTACGCCTCCACCTCGTCCGCGGCCGGCTCCACCTTCCCCTGCCAGCATCCCGCGAAAATGTGCACGAACTCGTGCTCGACGAGCCCGTTGCCGACGTCGGCTCGGTAGATGAGCGATTGCAGCGGCGTTAGCGGGCAGGAGAAGCCCATCTCTTCCGCTAGCCGGCGCGAGGCCGCGTCCAGCGTCGCCTCGCCGGGGCGCGGATGACCGCAACAGGCGTTCGTCCACAACCCGCCGGAGTGGTACTTGGCCGGGTGGCGCTTCTGCAGAAGCAGATGCCCGGCGCCGTCGTGGATGATGACCGAGAAGGCGCGGTGGAGATCGCCCCGCTGGTGCACGTCGAGCTTGGGCGCCGTACCGAGCGGACGGTCACGCTGTGTCGACCAGGATCACGCTCTCCAGCGCATCGTTCATGGATGCGCCGGCGCCCCTGCCGCGGAGAGGCTTGCCTTCGCGTCCGTGTCGAACATGTGGTCGAGCATCAGTTGCTTCACTTGGCCGGCATCGATGATTCCTTCGGGTAGCAGCGCCGCCTCGGATGACATGACGAGCGGCCCGCGCGCATAGGACGTATCGGCGCGTCCGTGGGAGCCGCGCACCAGCGAGGCATCGAGCGGGATCACATCCATCAGCGCCCGCATGCCGAGGGCGCGCTTGGCCAGCCGCCAGCCGATCGCCAGCTTGGGAAACGTGATGGCGGGATCGAGGAACAGCTCGACCGGGTCGTAGCCGGGCTTGCGGTGGATCTCGACGGTGCGGGCAAAATCGGGCGCGCGCGCATCGTCGAGCCAGTAGTAGTAGGTGAACCACGCATCGGGTTCGGCCAGCACGACCAGCTCGCCGGAGCGCTCGTGGTCGAGGCCATGCGCGCGCTTTTCCGCTTCGCCCCAGACCTCGGCGACGCCGTCGACGCGCTCGAGGAGCGCGCGCACGCGCGGGATGTCGCCCTTGTCGGCGACGTAGACGTGGGCGACCTGGTGATCGGCGACCGCAAAGGCGCGCGACTGCGGCGGATCGAGCAGCTCGCCGCCGTCCTCGTCGCGGACGGCGAGCAGCCCCGCCTCGCGCAGGACGCGATTGATATGCACCGGCCGGCTGCACGGGGACGATCCCGTACTCGGAGACGATCAGCACGCGCCGGCCCGAGCTTGCGGCCGCGTCGATCAGCATGCCGGCGACGGCATCGATCTCGCCGAGGTCCTTGACGATTGCGGGATCGTCGGGTCCGAGCCGCTGCAGGCCGTAGTCGAGATGCGGAAGATAGACGAGCGTCAGCGTCGGCTCGCGCGTCGCCATCACGTGCAGCGCCGCATCGGCGATCCAGCGCGACGAGGCAATGTCTGTTGCCGGCCCCCAGAACGAGAACAGCGGGAAGGCGCCGAGCTTGGCGGTCAGCTCATCGCGCAGCGCGGACGGCTGCGCGTAGCAATCGGGAAGCTTGCGGCCGTCGGCCTTGTAGATGGGGCGGGGCGTCACCGCGTAGTCGGCGCTCGACGCCATATTGTACCACCAGAACATGTTGGCGCAGGTGAAGGCGGGATCGCGCTTCTTGCCCGCATCCCACACGCGCTCGCCGGCGAGCAGGCGGTTGGACTGGCGCCACAGCCAGATCTCGTAGAGGTCGCGAAACAGCCAGCCGTTGCCGACGGCGCCGTGGCCTGCTGGCGGCAGGCCGGTGAGAAACGTCGCCTGCACGGAGCAGGTGACGGCCGGCGTGACGGTGCGCAACGGGCGCAACGCGCCGCGCTTGGCAAAGCGCGCCAGGTTGGGGGTATGCGCGCCGATCAGCTCGGGCGTCAGGCCGACGATGTTGAGAACGACGAGAGGATGCATCGCTGATGCCTCTCCTCGGCTGACGTGCACGCGCTACTTCTTGAGGGTGTGGATGTAGGCGATCATTTTCAGGATCTGGTCCTGCGTGACGCCGCGCTTGGAGAACGGGCGCATGGCGCCGGCTGCCCCGGAGTGGATGACCTCGAATAGGCCGACATCGGTGTTGGCGCGCTTGTTGACGTACTGGTCGTCGATGAGGCTGGGGCCCATGCCGCCCCGACCCGTCGGGCTTATGGCAAACCTGACAGTTGGCGTTGTACAGCTCCTTGCCCGCGGCGATCGCGTCGGCGTTGCCGACGTACGGGTTCTTGCCCGTCTCCTGGAACGATTTCACGGCGTCGGTGAACTGCTCGCCGGCAATCGGACTGAGATCGATGGGCGAGTCATCGAGCGCATTCAAAAACTCGACGGCGGCGGCGGCCGGCACCACGAGAGCGAGCGCCAGGGCAAGAGCGGCGAGGGCTCGCGAAGTGCGCATGATGGCGGGCATTGAGCGGAATTCCTGAGGGCTTGATTGGCGCGACAGGGCCCTTCGCAGACGGGAACGAAGGGCCCTGCGCAGATCAGCGATCGCGAGCGATCACTTCTTGGTCTTGGCTACCTCGGCGCCGGCAGGAACCTTGTCGGCCGCCACGATGCGCCACAGCGCGCCGGGCGGGTTCGCCAACGGTCCCTTGTCGTCGGTGTAGAAGCAGTCGCAGTTGACGGCGAGCACGGTGCCGTCCTCATCGACGTTGCCGGACGTGAACTGCAGCGACGTCTGCGCCAGCTCCTGCAGCTGCCACTTCGAGCCGTCCCAGCCGGTGCCGAACACGCGGCCCGAGCACCAGTCGCCGGTGAGGTACACGCCGTTCATGCCGGCGTAGTTGGCGACGCCGAGGCCCATGACCGAGCAGCCCCAGCCGTCCTTCAGCTTCTCGGCGCCCGGATAGGGCTCCTGGTGCGGATACTCGGCAACGGGAAGCGTGCCGACGATCGGGCACTTGTCGTCCGGCCCGGTCATCGGATGGCACTTGGTGCCCATGTTGTGCTTCCAGCCGTAGTTCTGGCCGCCCTTGCTGTCGGCCGGCTGCCAGTCGATCTCCTCGAGATGGTTCTGGCCGACGTCGGCGATGAACAGGCTGCCGGTCTTCTTGTCGAAGCCGAACGAATAGGGATTGCGCAGGCCGTAAGCCCAGATCTCGGGCCGGGCGCCCATGTGGATCTTGGAGAAGCCCTCCTCGGTGATGCCGAACAGGGTCATCATGCGATCCTGGTAGGCCTTGGCGAATGGGTTGGTCGGCGGAATGGTGTAGGCGACGTCGTCCGGCGTGTTGACGTCGATGCGCAGCATCTTGCCCCAGAGCACGCTTCAGATCCTGGCCGGCGTTCAAGGGATCGCCTTCCCAGCCGGCGTCGCCCTTGCCGATGTAGAGATAGCCGTCGGGCCCGAACTGGATGCCGCCGCCGTAGTGGTTATAGTAGGGCTGCGGGATGTTCATGATCACTTTGACGGACTTGTTGGCCTGCTCGACGGTCACCTCGTCGGGGCTCTTCGGGTCGACCGTATAGCGCGCGATGATGTGGGCGCCGTTGAACGGCAGCGACGAATAGCTGACGAAGAAGTAGCCGTTCTCCTTGAACTTCGGGTGGAAGGCGACCGACCACAGGCCCTGCTCGACGAAGCCGGTCTGCACTTCGGTGCCCAGCGGGCTGTTCTTGGTCAGGTCGAGGAACGGCTTTTCGGCAATCTTGCCGTCCTTGACGATCTTGATCTTGCCGACGCGCTCCACGACGAAGATGCGTCCCGAGCCGTCGAAGGCCGAGGCGACACCGACCGGATCGTTGAAGCCATCGGCGAGCTTGACCAGGGCGATCTTCGGATCGCCGGGCAGCTTGCCGCCCGGACGCGCGACCTCAGACGGTTGCGTGGGAACAGTCTGCGCGACCACTGCGGTCGCACATACGGTTCCGAGCACAACCATCCCCATCGACGCGGCTTTGACCAACCGCATTCCCATTGAACGTTCTCCCATTTCAGAAGTTATTCAGCGACACTTTTTCGCGTTGCGCATTTGCGCTCTCTCGCATTTATTCAGTTGGC
This sequence comes from uncultured Alphaproteobacteria bacterium, assembly GCA_963722495.1. Taxonomy (GTDB): domain Bacteria; phylum Pseudomonadota; class Alphaproteobacteria; order Rhizobiales; family Hyphomicrobiaceae; genus Hyphomicrobium_A. The sequence goes on from CAVRND010000020.1 coordinate 4,105, forward strand.
CGAAGATTTATCCTCGGCCGCATGCGAGTTTTTGAACGCTAGTGAAACAAATATCGTCCGGCAATGGAGCCGGGTGCGAATTGCAGAATTTGAGCCCGATTTGCCAACGGGATCGAGGCGTAGATTATTGCCAATTTTTCCCGGCTGTTTTTGCCGCATTTGCCCTTGCCTGCGATCCAGATTTATGCGGCAGCGAAAGCTGCAAGCAAATCCGTTGCTTAGCCTGGACAAACCGAGCATGATCGGTGGGTGGAACAAGTTCCCGCGCCGAGGGGCTACGCCTCCCGCAGGGCCGGGAATTCGGTGTCACAAAAGAAATCAATGGCAAATGCCGATGTAAATGCGGCATTCCAAACAAAAGCGATCCAAGGGGAAACGCGTGCGTCTAGCCGTCAGCGATGCGCTGGCGAAAGTCGAAACTTCAGGCGAAGTCCGGGCTTTCGTTCAGCGGTTCTCAGTATCCTACGAATTTCCGGTCTATTTCATCCGCGATGTTCTCGCGGAGAATAGCTCTACGCTGCTGGAGGCCATCGACAAAGGCAGCCGCCGGCCGGAGCAGCCGCGGTGGTGTTCTTCGTCGACGAAGGCGTCGTCCGCGAGATGCCGGACCTGCCCAAGCGCATCGCGGCGTACGTATCTGCCAACGCCGATCAGATCGAGCTCGCCGGGCCTGTCGAGATCGTCGAGGGCGGCGAGCGATCGAAGAACGCGCCGGAGCTCGTCGAGCGGCTGCAGCGGCTGCTCGTGTCCTACGGCGTCGATCGTCATTCCTACGTCATTGCCATCGGCGGCGGCGCAATGCTCGATCTCATCGGCTATGTCGCCGCGACAACGCATCGTGGCATTCGCCATATCCGCATCCCGACCACGGTGCTGGCGCAAAACGACTCCGGCGTTGGCGTCAAGAACGGCGTCAATGCGTTCGGCTACAAGAATATGCTGGGAACGTTCGTTCCTCCCGTCGCCGTCATCAACGACAGCGCCTTCATCGACATCCTGCCCGGCCGCGACAAGCGCGCCGGAATGGCCGAGGCGGTGAAAGTCGCGCTGATCCGCGACGGGGCCTTCTTCGACTGGCTGGAGGAGAAGGCGGAGGCGCTGGCCCTCTTCGCTTCCGAGCCGCTCGAACGTCTGATCCGCCACTGCGCGCTGCTGCACATGCGGCAGATTTCCAACGGCGGCGATCCCTTCGAGCGCGGCAGCGGCCGGCCGCTCGATTTCGGCCACTGGTCCGCACACAAGCTGGAAGCGCTGTCGAACTACGAGCTGCGCCACGGCGAAGCCGTAGCCATCGGCATCGCGCTCGACACCCGCTACTCGGTGCTCGCCGGGTTGCTGCCGGCCGGCGCCGACGTGCGCGTGCGCGCATTGCTCGAGCGCCTGGGCTTCAACCTCTGGCATCCGACGTGCGATGCGCGCCGCGCCGGGCGCCAGCGGCTCCTGCTCGCCGGTCTCGAGGAATTCCGCGAGCATCTCGGTGGCGAGCTGACCATCACGCTGCTCAGCGGCATCGGCACCAGCGTCGACGTGCACACCATGGACCACGACTTGCTCGATCAGGCGATCGAGTGGTTGCGGCCGCAGGGCGGCGCATAATGCAGCTCGACCTGCCAGGCTCGCCCCACCTCACCTACTGCACGAACATCCATGCAGGCGAAAGCTGGAGCGACATCGAGCGAGCCCTGAGCGCCCACCTGCCTTCGGTGAAGCGGCTGGTGTCGCCGTCGAAGCCGATGGGAATCGGCTTGCGGCTCTCCGGCGCCGCTGCCGCCGACCTCGGCGAGCCGCGCGCCCTCGCCGGCTTGATCGCCTTCCTGCAGCGGGCCGATCTCTACGTCTTTACGATCAACGCCTTTCCCTACGGCTCCTTCCACGGCACGCGCGTCAAAGAGAAGGTCTATGAGCCCGACTGGCGGCAGGAGGGGCGCCTGCATTTCACCAACCACGTCGCCAATATCATGGCGCGGCTGCTGCCTGACGGTACGGAGGGCAGCATCAGCACCGTTCCCGGCGCCTACAAGGCGAACGTCGCCGGCGCGGAGGACGTTGCGCGCATGGCGAGCGCGATGGTGCGGCACGCGGCGCACCTGCACTCCATTGCTCGCGCCACCGGCAAGCAGATCGTGCTCGCTCTGGAGCCGGAGCCCTGCTGCTTTCTCGAGACGACGGACGAGGCCATCGCCTTCTTCGAGGATCACCTTTTTGCGCGCTCGGCCATCGAGCAATTCCGCCGCGTGACGCACGCGTCGGCGTCCGAGGCTGCCGATGCGCTACGGCGCCATCTCGGTGTCTGTCTCGACGTCTGCCATGCGGCGGTCGAGTTCGAGGATCCGGTCGACTGCGTCGAACGGCTCGATGCCGCCGGCATCCGCGTCGCCAAGATCCAGTTGAGCTCGGCGCTGAAGCTGGCGCATGTCGGCGCCGATGCGCCCGAGCTGCTGCTGCCTTTCGACGACGGGGTCTACCTGCATCAGACCATCCAATCGCGCGACGGCAACCTCACGCGCTACGCCGACCTGCCCGATGCGCTCGCCGCCTTGCACAGCGGCGAGGCGGGCGGCGAATGGCGCGTCCACTGCCATGTCCCCCTGTTTCAGTCGAACTACGGCGCGCTGCAGTCGACGCAGGAGTCGCTGGCAAAGCTTCTCGCTGCCTGCCGCACGCGCTCTCTGACGCCGCACCTGGAAGTTGAAACGTATACGTGGGGCGTGCTGCCGGCGCACATGCGAGACGGCGATCTCGGCAGCGATATCGCCAGGGAGCTGACATGGGTTCGCTCGCAGCTGAGCGCGTGAGCGGCTGGCGCACGGCGCTGAAGCTGGGTCGCGTCTCGAACGTCCCTACGGTGTGGAGCAACGTTATTGCCGGCAGCGCTCTCGCCGGTGGCGCGCCGCTGCACCTGACGATCGCCATCGCCATCATCGTCTCGCTCATGTACGTCGCCGGCATGTTCCTCAACGATGCGTTCGACCGCAACGTCGACGCCGTCGAGCGACCCGAGCGGCCGATCCCGGCTGGTGAGATCACGGCCGACGCCGTGTTCGTCGTCGGCTTCTCGCTGCTCATCGTCGGCATCGTTGCGCTCGCCGCCATCAACGATGGCGTCGGGCTCGCCGGGCTGGCGCTCGGCGGCGCAATCTTGCTCTACAACTGGCACCACAAGCGCAATCCGGCGGCACCGTTTGTCATGGGGCTGTGCCGCGCGCTCGTCTACGTGGCGGCGGCGTCCGCCGCTGCCGCCTCGCTCACGAGCGCAGTTCTCATTCCAGCGGCAGCCATGCTCGCCTATGTCGCCGGGCTCACCTACACCGCGCGCCTGGAGAATCTCGATCGCATCGGCAGTCTGTGGCCGCTTCTCCTGCTGGCGGCGCCCGTAGCCGTCGCGTTCTCGCGTACGGACTTCTCCCTCCCCTTCATTGTCGCGCTCATCGCCCTCGCCGGGTGCGCCTTGCGCGTTGCGCAGCTTCTGCACAGGCGCGGCCCGAAGGACGTGTCGAGCGCGGTCGGCATGCTGATCGCCGCCATCGCCCTCAATGACGCCCTGTTCGCCTCGACGACCGGGGAGACCTATGCAGCCTACGCCTGCATCGGGTGTTTTGCGCTGACGCTGGTTCTGCAGCGCTATGTCCCGGCAAGCTAACGGCCCTATCGAGAACGGCAGCACGATGAACTCCAACGAGGACGTGAAGCGACGCATAGAGATGCTGCGCGGTTGGCTGGCGGCAAGGCTCGACGCTGAGCAAGCGGCGTGGATCGACGAGCAGGCCGCGCGTATCGCCAATGACGCCGAATGGCAAGGCGCTCACAATCGCGGTTGGCCTCGCCTCGCGGCGCGTCGGAAAGCAGCGGCTGATGCCGAGCGAGGCCGAGGCCGTTGCTGCCAACGAGGTGCGGCCGGGGCTCGATGCAGGCGATTGGACCGTCGATCAGGCGGCGCGCATTCTCCTCGTTCTTGCGAGCCATGCCGGAGCCGAGGCCACGTTCGCGGCGCGATTGGAAACGCTCGCGCGCTCGGGCGAGATCGGCGAGCAGATCGCGCTCTACCGTGGTCTCCCGCTCTATCCGGCCCCGCGGCAGGTCTTGCACATCGCCAGCGAAGGCATCCGCTCGGCCATGCAGCCGATTTACGAGGCCGTCGCCCATCGCAGCCCCTACCCCGCCGAGCAGTTCACCGAGGCCATGTGGAATCAGATGGTGGTGAAGGCGCTGTTCATCGGCAGCCGGCTGGCGCCGATCCAGGGCATCGATGAGCGCCGCAACGAGGATCTGGCGCGCATGCTGGTCGACTACGCCCACGAGCGCTGGGCAGCGGGGCGCGACGTCAGCCCGGAGCTGTGGCGATGCGTTGGCCCGTTCGCGGGCGACGGCTACATCGAGGAGCTGCTGCGCGTGTTCGAGTCACCCTCGAGCGTGGAGCGCAAGGCCGCCGGCCTGGCGTTGGCCGAGTGCCCCTCGCCCGATGCGCTCATCGTCCTCGAAATCGGCACCCGCGCTTTGGAATGACATCCGCAGCGGACGGCTGAGCTGGGACACCCTCATCGATAGCTGATGCACGAACACGCTTGGAGCTAGTCCATGGCCTATATCGACCCGCACACGCATATGATCTCGCGCACCACCGACGACTACGAGGCGATGGCCGCCGCGGGCATCGTTGCGGTGATCGAGCCGGCTTTCTGGATCGGCCAGGCACGCACCAACGTCGGCAGCTACCGCGACTACCTCTCGCACATCCTCGGCTTCGAGCGCTTCCGCGCCAGCCAGTTCGGCATCCAGCACTACTGCTGCATCGGGCTCAACTCGAAGGAGGCCAACAACGAGGCGCTGGCCGAAGAGGTCATGGAGATCCTGCCGGGCTTCGCCACCAAGGAGGGCGTCGTCGCCATCGGCGAGATCGGCTTCGATGAGCAAACGGCGCTGGAAGAGAAGTACTTTCGCCTGCAGCTCGACCTGGCGCGCGAGCTGGACCTGCCGGTGATGATCCACACGCCGCATCGTGACAAGAAGCGCGGCGCTTCGCGCTCGATGGACATCATCATCGAGCACAAATTGTCGCCCGCCCGCGTCGTCATCGATCACGTGAACGAGGAAACGGTTCGCGAGGTGACGGAGCGCGGCTTCTGGGCCGCCTTCTCCATCTACCCGCACTCGAAGATGACGGCGGCACGCATGGTCGAGATCGTGCGCGCGCACGGGGCCGAGCGGCTGATCGTCGACTCCGCCTGCGACTGGGGCATCTCCGATCCGCTGTCGGTCCCCAAGACGGCAATGCTGCTCGCCGAGCAGGGCATCTCGCCGGAGGACGTGCAACGGGTGACCTACGGCAACGCGCTGAGCGCCTACGGCCAGAGCGGGCAGATGCGCGAGGCCGACTGGGCCAAGGCCGAAGTCGATCAGCGCTCGCGCTATGACGGCAATACCATCCTGCGCGGGGGACAATCTCCCCGCGTGGAGTCGTCAAGCAGCTGAATGGTCGGGAGTATTAGGCAACGGCCTGGAGACAAACCTCCAGCATGTTTGGTGGTGCTCCTTCCATGCCTGGTCAATGATGGACTGGATAAGGTCCGCAGGAATCTAAACCTAGTTCGGCGCCTTGGAGGCCCTATGAGAATCATTTTTGGCATCACTCTGATCGGACTATGCGCGACGCTTGCATATGCGGAGACCGCAGAGCTTCCCAAGCGCAAGCCTGGCCACTGGGAGATCACGACCGTTTCGGAAGCGATCGGCAAGACGACGGTCGATGCATGCGTCGGCAAGGATGACAACATCGCCGTTCCGGCGGACAGCGGCGAGTGCTCGGAGCCGAAGGTGACGCCGGCCGGCAGTGAGGTCATCGTCGACGTGGTCTGCAAGAAGCCCTTCGGCAAGCAGACCATGAGCACCGCCTTCGGCGGCGACTTCAACTCGCGCTATCATGCCGTCATGAAGATGACCTTCGATCCACCCGAGGGTTATCCGACGCATGGGCGTGACCATCGATGGAAAGTACATCGGGCCCGACTGCCCGGCGGCGACAACCCCGGGCGCGGCTAGCCATGTCGCTCGCCAAGCAGCTTGCCGAAACATCGAGCAGCGACGATGCGCTGGCGTGCATCGTCCGGCACTTCGCCGCCGACAGCGGCACCATCCATCTCCTCGGTGAGGACGGCTGCCTGCACCTCGCCGCCGCGAGCAAAGGCATGCCGGATGTGGTTCTGCAAACCATCCGCACGATCCCGGTAGGCAAGGGCATGGCTGGACTAGCCGCGGAACGGCGCATGCCGGTGAACGCCTGCAACATTCAGACCGACGCCAGCGGCGATGTGCGTCCGGGAGCACGCGCCACGGCGCTGAGCGGAGCCATTGTCGTGCCGATGTTCCTCGCTGACGAGGTCGTCGGCACGCTGGGCATTGCCAATCGCGCCGAGCGCACCTTCAGCAGCGAAGAAATCTCCATGCTGCTGGAGGCCGGACGCACGCTGGCGGCGCGTCAGGAACAGCGCGGAGAAACCCGCGCTCTGGGCGCCCGTCTTGCCGACGTTCGACGGCAGATGCTGAATGGCAATGCGCATCAGCTCGGGCAGCGTTCGCACGCCGAGCTTGGCCTTCAGCTGCGCGCAGGTGTTGACCACCGTCTTGTAGCTGACGTTCAGCTCGTCGGCGATGGAGATATAGGGCTTGCCCTCGGCGATGAGCGACAGCGTCTGCAGCTCGCGCAGCGTCATGCGGCTCAGCGGATTGCGATCGCCGCGCGCTTCCATGAAGGCGATCTGCGAAGCGAGCTCGTGGTTGAGGTAGTGTCTACCGTCGCGCACGCTGCGAAAGGCCTTGGCGAACTCCTCCGAGGACGTGTCCTTGAGCAGGTAGCCGTTCGCTCCTACCTCCAGCGCCTTGCTGACGATCATGCGATCCGAGTGCATGCTGAGCACGAGAACGGGGGTTTGCTCGTCGTGTACGCGTAGCCGGCGGATGAACGACAAACCGCCCAGCGATCCGGACTTCATCGACAGATCGACGATGATAATGTCCGGGCGCTTTTGCCGATAGATGCGGAATCCCTCCGCGAGGCTCGAGGCGACGAGAACCTCGTCGACGCCCATGTCCTCCAGCAGTCGACGGCATCCTTGAATGACAATCGGATGATCGTCGACGATGAGCACTTTCATCAGGCGGCCTTTGTCCTGATGCCGGCCTGCAATGAGGTGCTGATCGCGCGCAGCGGCTCGGGCAGGTCTACGGTCTCGCGAGAACTTGACGCAAGGGAACGATTGGCAACAGTAAATGGGCGCTATGGCCTGCCGACGTCCTGCGCCTTCAACAAATCGATCGCTTGGCCGCGGCTGCGACCTTCCATGCGCAGATTGAAGTACTGCTGGGTGAGCGCGGCAAAACTTTCCACGTAGCGGGTCTCGCCCGGGAACCTGGGACAGATTCGTGATGATGCGCGGCGCGCTGTTCCTCGATGCCCTTCTCCTTCAGCATGCCTTCGAGCTGCACGGCACGATTGGCGATCATGCGCGGATGATCGCGAAAGCGCATCGCTGCCGTCTCCAGCACGCGGCGCATGTCGACCGACCGAAGGATCGTACAGGTCGAGATCGTGCGCCCGCCTCGCGGCTGGCGAGCCAATGTTCCGGGGCGATGGCGTGCGGTTTGCTTCAGCCATTCGAGCGCGTTCAGCGACTCGCTTTGCGCGGCGACGGGTGCCGGCGCGCTCTGCGGTGTCGTGAGCGACCTCGTCGCCGCACGCGGCGAACGTCAGCGCCAGCGCTGCAATTAACGTGAATCTCAATGTGCGCGCGCAGCATAACTTCATCGCGGCGCCGCGTGCGGGCTGCTTTCTATGCGTCATTCGAAGGTCATCATTTGGAAACGAGCCACGGATGTCTTCCCGACAGGCGCGATATGCCGATCAATCGTCGCGAACCGCAGAAATCCTAGCGCGAGTTTGCAGCGCACCGCGAGGGCACAACATGCCAAACCGTTGCCACCTGTGCCGCACCACTCTTGGAAGTCGGCCTAAAGACGCAGCAACACCTGCGTTCTAGCTTCGCTCACGGCTGAGAGAGGCTCTTCTCTGACGCCAATCGTCAGAAGGAGCGCGGCTCAACCCGTGTAGCTCGGGTCCTCGAACGACCCATTGGCTGCATTTTTTAAGAAGGCGGAGATGCTACTGCCGTCCGCGATTTCGCGCGGATGATCGGCTGCTGCATCGTCAAGCAATCCGCCTTTCCTGGGAGCGAAAACGCGAGGGTTTGTTGATGAAAGCACACCTCAAGTCAGGCTTGTTGGCGACCGCGTCCTGCGCGGCATTGCTGCAAGTCGGTTTCGTCGTCAGCGCCAGCGCTAACGACAAGCTCGTCGAGCTGTCGAAGAGCGACGAAAACTGGGTCATGACCGGTAAGAACTATGACTCCAACAACTACAGCCCGCTGAAGCAGGTCAATAAGGAGAACGTCAAGAAGCTGAAGGCTGCCTGGTCATTCTCGACCGGCTTGCTGCACGGCCACGAAGGCACGCCGCGCGTCGTCAACGGCGTGATGTACATTAACTCGTCGTTCCCGAACAACGTGTATGCGCTTGGATCTCGACAATCCCGGCAAGATCAAATGGCAGTATAAGCCCAAGCAGGATCCGGCCGCTCGCTCGGTCGCCTGCTGCGATCTCGTCAACCGTGGCCTTGCCTACTGGCCTGGCGACGGCAAGACGCCTCCGCTCATCATCAACAATCAGCTCGACGGCCACGTCGTCGCGTTGAATGCTGAAACGGGCGAGGAATTCTGGAAGCTCGAGAACTCCGACATCAAGGTCGGCTCGACGCTCACCATCGCTCCCTACGTCGTCAAGGATCTGGTGATCGTCGGCTCGTCGGGCGCTGAGCTCGGCGTTCGCGGCTACACCACCGCCTACGACGTGAAGACGGGCGAGCAGAAGTGGCGCAAGTACGCCACCGGTCCCGATGAGGAAGTCGGCATCGGCGACAAGTTCAACGCAGCCAACCCGCACTACGGCCAGAAGGGTCTCGGCACCGCGACCTGGGAAGGCGACGCTTGGCGGATCGGCGGCGGCACCAACTGGGGTTGGTATGCCTACGATCCGGAAGAGAACCTGATCTACTACGGCTCGGGCAACCCCTCGCCGTGGAACGAGACGATGCGTCCCGGCGACAACAAGTGGACCATGACCATCATGGGCCGCGACGCCGACACGGGCGAGCTTCGCTTCGGCTACCAGAAGACGCCCCACGACGAGTGGGACTACGCCGGCGTCAACGTCATGATGCTCTCGCACGCAGAAGGACAAGGCGGGCAAGATGCGCAAGCTTCTTACCCATCCTGATCGCAACGGCATCGTCTACACGCTCGACCGTACCAACGGCGATCTCGTCTCTGCCGACAAGATCGACGACACCGTCAACGTTTGGACGCACGTCGACCTGAAGACTGGCATCCCGGTCCGCGATCCTGAGTACGGCACGCGGATGGACCACAAGGCGACCAACGTGTGCCCGTCGGCCATGGGCTACCATGACCAGGCTCACGACAGCTACGATCCGACCCGTCAGCTCTTCTATCTCGCGATCAACCACATCTGCATGGATTGGGAACCATTCATGCTGCCGTATCGTGCCGGTCAGTTCTTCGTCGGCGCGACACTGTGGATGTATCCGGGCCCGAAGGGCGACCGTCAGAACTACCTCGGCCTGGGTCAGGTCAAGGCCTACAACGCCATCACCGGCAAGTATAAGTGGGAAGTGATGGAGCGCTTTGCCGCCTGGGGTGGCACGCTGGCGACCGCCGGAGACCTGGTCTTCTACGGAACGCTGGACGGCTACATCAAGGCTCGCGACAGCGACACCGGCAAGCTGCTGTGGAAGTTCAAGATGCCGTCGGGCGCCATTGGCTACCCGATGACCTACACCCACAAGGGCACGCAGTACGTCGCCATCTACTACGGCGTTGGCGGCTGGCCTGCGGTTGGTCTGGTGTTCGACTTGAACGATCCGACTGCCGGTCTCGGTGCGGTTGGCGCCTTCAAGAACCTCGCCAACTGGACGCAGATGGGTGGCGGCATGCTGGTCTTCTCGCTCGATGGCAAGGGACCGTACGACGACGTGATGCTCGACGAGTATCCGCCGGAGTTGCCGAAGCTCTGATCTAGAGACGTTCGTTCCCGCCAGGCCGTCATGCGGCCTGGCGGGGGCAACGCCAGCGACCGATCCGTCCACTCCTCCAACGGAAACGTGCTGCATCCTGCAAACCGCCTGGCGGCGAGCAGGCCAGCTTCAGGGACTCAAAGCGTAAAATGAGCAAGTCATTCACATCAGTACACCGGTCGGGGCTGTTGCTCTCGACTGCCGTCATCATGGCCGCCCTCGCCAGCCCGAGTTGGGCCGCGGAGAAGGCCGCCGAGCCTGCCGACCCTTCCGTTCTGCGCATCTGCGCGTCCGAGGTCGAGCAACCCTATTCGAGCCGCAACGGCGAAGGCTTCGAGAACAAGATCGCCAAGGTGCTGGCCACGGCCATGGACCGCAAGGCGAAGTTCGTGTGGACCGACAAGCCGGCGATCTATCTCGTCCGCGATCAGCTCGACAAGAAGAACTGCGACGTCGTCATCGGCCTCGATACCGGCGATGAGCGCGTGCTGACGTCGAAGCCGTACTATCGCGCGCCATACGTTTTCATCATGCGCGCCAACTCCAAGCTCGACATCACCAGCTGGGACAGCGAAGACCTGAAGAAGGCCGAGCGCATCGGCATGGCGCAGGACAGCCCGGCGCAGGTGATGCTCGAGAAGCTCGGGCTGTTCAACCGCAACTTCAACTACATGAAGTCGCTGATCGGCTTCAAGAGCAAGCGCAACCAGTACGTGCGCGTGCCGCCTGAGCGGCTTGTCGGCGACGTCGCCGACGGCAAGGCGGACTTTGCCGTCGGCTTTGCGCCGGAAGTGGCCCGCTACGCCAAGGCCCGCGGTGACGAGCTGAAGCTGGTCGTCATTCCCGACAACGCCACGCGCGCCGACGGACAGCATCTGCCGTTCCACTTCGACCAGTCGATCGGCGTCCGCAAGGACGACGCGCAGCTGCTCGCCGACATCAACACCGCGCTGGAGAAGGTGCGGCCGGAAATCGAGAGCATCCTGAAGGACGAAGGCATTCCTCTGGACGAACTCGCTAAGACCCCAGAGGGACGTCAAGGATGATGAAGTTGACTAAGTGGATGCTGGCGGGCGCGGCCGTTGCACTCATCCCGCTCGCTGCGGTGGCGCTTGAGCCGTTCCGTCACACCATCACTGGTGACGTTCTCGACATCGAGACGGCTCCCAAGGAAGGCCGTGACCTCGAGGCCGTGAAGAAGTTTCTCGCAGACGGGCGTCAATCCGTTCACCGAGATGAAGGAGTGCCTGCCACGCGGCGAGTACATCTACCTGTCCTCGTGCTCGGGCTGTCACGGCCACGTTGCGGAAGGCAAAGTCGGCCCCGGCCTCAACGACAACTATTGGACCTATCCCAAGAACAAGACCGACAAGGGCCTGTTCGAGACGATCTTCGGCGGCGGGCAGGGGATGATGGGACCGCACAACGACCTGCAGCTCAACGAGCTGCTGCTGGCGATGGCGTGGATCCGTCACCTCTACACCGGCCCCGTCGAGGGCGCGAAGTGGCTGACCAAGGAGCAGAAGGCGAACTACACGCCCTACAAGCTGCCCGAAGGTAGTGACCACGGAACAATCGATCAGGCCAAAGCAGCGCCGGACGACAAGTGTGGTCCGATGGCGAAGTGACGAAATGTTCGCTTCCGGAGGGGCGCGAGCAAAGAAGGCGGGCATACCGCCAAATCAAGAAGTGAACGAAGCCAGGAGGAAATGAGTCATGAAGAAGTTGGTATTCATCGGCACGGTCGCTGCCGCGGCCCTCATCGCCGCCACGTCGGCCTTTGCCTACGACGGCACCAAGTGCAAAGCGCCCGGCAACTGCTGGGAGCCGAAGCCCGGCTTCCCGGAGAAGGTCGCCGGCTCGAAGTACGACCCCAAGCACGATCCGGCCGAGCTGGCCAAGGGCGCCAACTCGATCAAGGAGATGGAGGCGCGCAACGCCAAGCGTTCGGCGAACTTCGTCAAGACCGGCAAGTGGGTCTACGACGTCGACGAGATCACGGAGTAAGCAGCGGCGGAACTTCCTCGGAGCAGTGCCACGCTAGAACTGCTTCCTCCCGAGGAACCGGGGTGCGGCTGCCGCCGCACCCCACCCTGCTTCACGATCTACCGTCGTCCTTAGCGGCCTAAGCACGTCTGGCTGCCTCGCACAGGAGTGTCCCCTTGTCCCGCGAAGGCGTGCAAGCGGTCAGGGATTTCAACGCGATCGACCTCACGGCCTGGCGCCAGCGCGCCGGCGAGTTCGAAAGCGAGCTGGCCAAGGTCGTCATCGGGCAGCGGCGCGTCATACGCCTGCTGACCATCGCCATTTTTGCGCGCGGCCACGTGCTTCTCGAAGGCGACGTCGGCGTCGGCAAGACGACGCTGCTGCGCGCCGCGGCGCGCGGTCTCGGGGGTGCATACGAGCGTGTCGAAGGCACGATCGACCTCATGCCCGCCGACATGATCTATCACACCTACATCGGCGAGGACGGACGCCCGCGCGTCGAGCCGGGGCCCGTCATCCGCTACGGCGGCGACCTCACCGTCTTCTTCTTCAACGAGATCAACCGCGCGCGCCCGCAGGTGCACTCGCTGCTGCTGCGCCTGATGGCCGAGCGCGTCGATCAGCGCCTTCAATCGCGAATACCACTTCCCCTATCTCCTGGTGTTCGCCGACCGCAACCGCATCGAGCGCGAGGAGACGTTCGAGCTGCCCGCCGCGGCGCGCGATCGCTTCCTCATGGAGATCGGCATCGCGACGCCGGCCGAGGCCGACATTCGCAGGGCGCTCGCCTTCGATCCGCGCTTTCACGATGCCGACAAGCTGATCGCCGCCGTGCCGGAGGCGCTGCTCGATCATCGCGAGCTGCCGGCGGTGGCGAGCGCCATCCAGAACACCATCGAGACAAGCCCGGATCTGGAGCGCTATACGCTCGACCTCTGGCAGGCGATCCGCGATCCCGCGGCGGCCGGCATCGACATCCCCGGCGTCGACATGCAGCGCCTCGTCAGCGGCGGCGCCAGCCCGCGCGGCATGAGCTACCTGCTGCGTGCCGCGCGCGTCGCCGCATGGCTCGACCAGCGCAGCATGGTCGTGCCCGAGGATCTGCGCGCCGTTTTCTTCGAGACCATGGCGCACCGCATCTTCTTCGATCCCATCTACGAGCTGCGCCGCGAGCCGATCGTTCGCCAACTTTGCCGCCAGCTCTTCGAGCGCGTGCCGGCGCCATGAGCAGCGACACGCCCGCGGACATTCCCTATCGTCTGCCGTGGCGGAGCTCGGACGTTCGCATCGGCGCGCATCGCAGCAAGCTGGAGGGAGCGGGCGGCTACTTCCGCGATTTCGTGCCGCTGCTGCGCAGCCCCGATCCGCGCCGCATCGATCTGCGCGTCAGCGCCCGCGATCCGTTCGAAGGGCTGCACGTGCGCCGCTTCGAGCAAAAGGCGGCAGTGACCGTCTACGCTCTCGTCGACGTCTCGGCGTCGATGGGCTTTCGCGGCGACGCCGACAAGATGGCCCTCGCCGCCGATCTCTGCTCGGCGCTCGCCGCTGCCGTCCGGCGCGCCGGCGATGCCTTCGGGCTGATCGGCTGCGACGCCATCGTGCAACCGGACCTCATGTTCCTGGCCACCCGCGCGCGCGGCGCCGAGATGGAAATGCTGCGTCGCCTGCGCGCCTTCCAGCCGACGGGCCGCGGCAGCCGTGGCCTCATCGACGCCGCGGCGTTGGTCGCCGGGCGCCGCAAGCTCGTGTTCCTCGTCTCCGACTTCTACATGCCGGCCGCCGACATCGAAGCGGTGTTCTCGGCGCTATCGCACCACGACATCGTTCCCATCATCCTCTCGGACAGCGTCGAGATGGAGAAGCTACCTCGGTGGGGGATACTCTCCCTTGCCGATTTAGAGGTCGGCCGGCGGCGTCTCGTCGTCATGCGCCCGCGACTGCGGGAGGCATGGCAAAGGAGGAGCGGGCGCCGCCGCGCCGAGCTAAATGCGATCGCCGCCCGCTTCGGGCGCCAGCCGTTCGAAATCCGCGACCGCATCGACTGGGATCGGCTGGGCGCCCATCTGGTCGGTGGCCACGCATGACGCGGGTGCTCATGGCGCTGGCGGCCCTCTGCCTCGTCGCGGCGGGGGGCGCGCTAGCGTCGGGCTCCGAAGCTGAGCGTCAGCGAGCCACGTCCCTTCGGCTATTTCATCGGCGACGCGATCCACCGCGAGCTCGTCTTGCGCGTCGGTCCCGGCGACACGCTCGACATGGCATCGATACCGCGGCCCGGGCCCCTCAACTACTGGCTCGAGCTGAGCGCCGCCGATCTGACAACGAGCAGCTGAGGGCGACGACACGCTCTATCGCCTGTCGCTGACCTATCAGACGTTCTACGCGCCCCTCGATCCGCGCCGGCTCGCCATTCCGGCATTCAAGCTGAAGCTGAGCGGAGCGCACGGATGCCGAGGTCACGGTGCCCGAGTTCAGTTTCCTGACGTCGCCCATTCGGCAACTGTTCACCGACAAGGGGCAGTCGTCGGACACCGCGGTGGCGCTGCGTCCGGACCGGCCGGCGCCGCGCCTGCCGACAGGGCGCGAGCGCACGCTGATGCTCGTCTCGGCCGCGGTCGCGCTTGCGGCATTGGCCGGCCTGGCCTGGCACAATGCGTGGTGGCCGTTCCATTGGCGTCCGGCGCGCCCCTTCACCGAGGCGGCGCGCTACTTGCGGACGAATGGCGCACGCCTGCAGGGGGCGGGCGGCTACCGCGCCGCTCTGCTGAAATTGCATCGCGCCTTCGACCTGGCCGCCGGCCGACGGGTTCTGGCCGACGATGTCGCCGAATTTCTGCAGCAGCATCCCGAGTTCGCGCCCTACCGGGCCGATGTCGAGCGCCTGTTCGCATCCTCGCGCCAGGCGTTCTTTGCCAACGACGTCGAGCACGCCCGATCGGCGATGCCGCTGCCGGCGCTCACCGAGCTCAGCGCGCGGCTCGGCGCGGCAGAGCGGAGGGCGGCATGAACCTCGCGCTCGACATCCCGATGGTGCTCGTGCTGCTGCCGCTGGCGCTGCTGCCGCTCATCTTCGCCGTGCAGAAGGCGCAAGGGCTATCCCTCGCTCGTCGCCGTCGCGCCCGATCCGTTGTCGCGCGCCATCGATATCGGCTTGCACGTCTTGGGCGCGCTGGCCATCGCGGCGCTCATCGCCGGCATCGGCGGATTGCATCTCAAGGGACAAAGCGTCGAGCGCATCGGCGAAGGCGCCCATGTCGTGCTGCTGATCGATCGCTCAAGAGCATGGACGATACGTTCGCCGGCCGGCCGCCCGGCGACGGCGAAGCGTCGAAGTCTGCCGCCGCGCGCCGCCTGCTGCGCGATTTCATCGCGCGACCGGCCGCACGACCGCTTCGGCGTCGCCGCCTTTTCCACGCAGCCGATGTACGTGCTGCCGATCACCAGCCACAAGGATGCCGTGCTCGGCGCCGTCGATGCCATTACGAGGCCCGGCCTCGCCTACACCAATGTCGGACTTGGCCTGACGTTGGCGCTGTCGATGCACGAGCTCGACCCGACCGCCGCTTCGCGCGCCATTCTCCTCGTCTCCGACGGCGCGGCGGTGATCGACCGGCGCGTGCAGGAGAAGCTGCGCGCGCAGATCGCCAAGCGGCCGGTCAATCTCTACTGGCTGTACCTGCGCACCGCCGGGGCGCCGGGCATCTTCGACGCGCCTGGTCCCGACGTGCCCGATACGCCGCAGGCGCTTCCTGAGCGCCACCTCAATCTCTTCTTCCATACGCTGAAGGTGCCCTATCGCGCCTTCGAGGCCGAAAATCCCCAGGCGGTCGCCGACGCGATCACCGAGATCGGCAAGCTCGAGCGCAATCCCATCCGCTATCAGGAGCGAATTCCCGAGCAGGATTTGACCAACGTCGCGTACGGGACTGCGGCGGCGGCGCTGCTGCTGCTGCTGCTGGCCAAGCTCGCCGAGGTGCGCCTCGACGCGGGCGCGCCTCGCAGCCGTCGCTTCGCCGGCGGTCGCGGCCAACGCGGCGCCGCCAACCAGCAAACCCTTGCGGAAGGCGGCGTGAGCATGCGCATTTCCCGCCCGCAGATGTCTCCCGGCGCCGTGCGGCTGGCGCTGCTGTGGCTCGCCCTCGCTGCCAGCGCCGCAGTGTTCGTCGTGGCCGGCGCGCAGTTCCTCGCCAAGTACCGGACCAATGCCGCCATCGACCGCCTGCGGGCCGGATCGGAGGTCGCCGTCGATGCCGCGAGCGCGCCGCCGGCGTTGCTCGACGCGCGCGCCGCGTTCCTTCTTGAAGCGCAACCGTATCGAAGAGGCGCAGCCGATGCTCGATCAGGCGGCGGTGCGCGCGGATCCGACCATCCTCGCACCGCATGCTCTACAACATGGCCAATGCGCGCATGCGCGCGGCCATCGCCGCCATCGGCAAGGGCGACTACGACAAGGCCATTCCGCTGGTGGCGCTGGCGAAGTCGGAATACCGCAGCGCCTTGCGCCTCGATGCCGCCGACTGGGACGCGAAATACAACCTCGACATCGCCATGCGCCTCGTCCGCGACCTTCCGCAGGCCGTCGGCGAGGACGAGGAAAAGCCGCTGGAGACGCCGCAGAAGCTGTGGACCGATCTGCCGGGCGTTCCCAAGGGGCTGCCATGAGCTGGACGCCGCTTCGCGATGTGCGCACTTGGTTGATCGCCGGCGCGCTGGCTCTGACCCTGCTCGCCCTCGTCGTTCCGCGCCTCGACCTGACGCGCGACGCCTACGACGTGCTCGCGGTCGTCGACATCACCACGAGCATGAATACGCGCGACGTCATCAGCGGGGGCAAGAGCGCGAGCCGCCTCGACGCGGAGAAGGCGTCGCTGCGCGAGACGCTTGCCAAGCTTCCGTGCGGCTCGCGTCTCGGTCTCGGCATCTTCACCGAGCGCCAGACGTTCCTGCTGTTCAATCCCGTCGAGGTTTGCGAGAACTTCGCCGCCGTCGACGAAGCCATTGCCATGCTCGACTGGCGCATGGCCTGGGAGGGCGACAGCTACGTCTCCAAGGGACTTTACAGTGCCATCGATATCGCCAAGAGCCTGAAGTCCGATCTCATCTTCATCACCGATGGGCACGAGCTGCCGCCGCTGCCGTTCAGCGGCCTGACTCCATTCGAGGGCAAGCCGGGCGACGTCGGCGGCCTATCGTCGGCGCCGGCAGCCACAACCGTACGCCGCTGCTGAAGTACGACGAGGCGGGCCGCGAGGTCGGCACCTATGCCGCACAGGAAGTGCCGCAGGAGAACCGCTCAGGCCCCCCGCCCCCCGATGCGGCTTCGCGCCCCGGCTATCACCCGAAGTGGGCGCCGTTCGGCAACGCGGTGGTCAACAACAAAGAGCACATGGCGGCGGTGCGCGAGACATACTTGCGGCAGCTAGCCGGCATTACCGGACTTTCCTATGCCCACATGGGCGAGGTGCAGGACCTCAGCGCGCCGCTCATCGCTGCCGCGCATGCGCGCCCTCTCAAGGTCGCCACCGACGTGCGCGCCTTTCCCGGCGCCCTTGCCCTCGCCTTACTCACCGTCCTCTACGGCCTCGGCGCGCTGACGTTGCGTCAAAGCGCGCAGATGGCCGTCGCCTGTTTCAGCTTAAGTGAAGGAGCACACGAATGTTGTCGTTACGCACCGTCGCTGGTTGGTCTCATGCTTGGCGCCATGGCGCTGATGGCGCACGCGCACGGCCGACGCCGCAAAAGGTCGAGGAGAAGATCGAGATCGCCGCCCCGCCGGAGAAGGTGTGGGGGATCATCAAGGACTTCGGCAAACTCGACTGGAACCCGGCGGTCTCGAAGATCGAGAGCACCGGCGGCAACGAGAACAGCGCCTCGCGCACGATCACGCTGAAGACCGGCGAGCTGACAGGAAGGGCTCGACTACTACAGCGAGAAGGAGATGACCTATCTATATCGACTGTCGAAGGAGAAGGTCGACGTCTTCCCCGTCAGCTCCTACACCGCCGAGATCACCGTAAAGCCCGGTGCTAGCGGCGGCAGCCTCGTCACCTGGATGGCGCGTCTCTACCGCGCCGATACCGGCAACGAGCCGGCGCCCGACAAGAACGACGCCGCCGCCGTCAAGGCGATGAAGGCCTTCCTCACGGAAGGTCTGCAGGGCCTGAAGGCCAAGGCGGAGGCCAAGTAGCACATGCGGCTGCGCTGTCTCGCGGTCTGGCTGGCGACGACGCTTTGGCCGCCTTCCGCGCTTGCCGCCGACGGCGCGGCCTACATCTTCGTTGCAAATCAGGAGGCGGCAACCGTCAGCGTCATCGACACCGCCTCCGACGAGGTCGCGGCAACGATCCCGGTCGCCTTCGCGCCGGCCAGCATTGCCGTGGATCGCGACGGCACGATGCTTTACGTGACGCATCCCGAGCGCGGCGAGATTTCAGTCATCGACGCCGGGAAGCGCGAGGCCGTCCGCTCGCTCAAGGTGAGCGGCACGCCCTTTGGCATCGCGGTCGAGCCAGGACAACACGCTGTTCGTCAGCGACTGGAACAACAACACCGTCACGGCGATCAATCCTCAGACCGGGGCGGAACTGCGTAAAGTGGAGGTGGGCCGTTCGCCGGCCGGCATCGTCACGAGCCCGCGCGGAGCTCTCGTATTCGTCGCCAATCGCGAGAGCGACAGCCTCACCATCCTCAACGCCACGACGCTTTCGGTCGTCGCCACGATGCCCGTCGGCCGCGCACCGTTCGCGCTCGCGGTCTCGCCGGACGGAACGCGCGTGTACGTGGCCAACGTCCAAAGCGCGAACCTTTCGGTGATCAGCACCGACACGCTGCGGACGATCAAGACGGTGCCGGTCGGCCATATGCCATATGGCGTGGCAACGACAATCGACGGCGCGCGCATACTCGTCAGCAATCAGAGCTCTGGGTCGGTCTCGGTTATCGACAGCCGCGAAATGCGCGTCCTGCAGCAAGCAAAAGTCGGCCGGTTTCCAGAGGGCATCGTCGTCGAGCCGCGCGGGAGCAAGGCCTACGTCGCCAACTGGTTCTCAGGCGACGTCTCAGTGCTCGATGTCGCCAGCGGTCGCGAGCTCAAGCGCATAAGCACCGGCGGCGGCGCGCGTACGCTCGCGGTGGTTGCGGCGCGGGCGTCCGCGCCAAATGGCGCCGCCGGCCGGCACACACCAATGAAACGCGCAAGGCGGAGGCTTACGCAGCTCTCGGCCTCCACCACCCTGCTGTGTCTCGTTGCGGCGGGAGCATCGGCACAGCAGCCGTGCACCGAGGACGCAATCATTGTCTTCGATGCTTCGAAGTCCATGGCGGCAGCGGCGGGCGACAACACGGGGCTGCGACGCATCGATAGCGTGCGCACCGCGCTGGCGCGCATCCTGCCGAGGGTTGCGCCGAAGCGGCGCTTGGGGCTCGTCATCTATGGGCCTGGCTCTCGCCCGGCGTGCGTCAACGTCAGCCTGGCGTTGCGGCCGACGGCCAATGCCGCGGCGCGCATCATGTCGCAATTGGATCAGTTGAAGCCCGACGGGCGCACGCCATTGACGCGCGGCGTGCGGATGGCAGCCGAGGCGCTAGGCTATCGCGAGCGTCCGGCGACCATCGTATTGCTCACCGATGGCGAGGAGACGTGCGGCGCGGTGCCCTGTGACCTGGCCAAAGCCCTCAAGACGGAGGGCGCGCGCACCACCGTGCACGTCATCAGCTATCACATCGCCAGCTCCGTAGGGTCGGACGGCGTGTTTGCATCGCGCTGCCTCGCCGACGAGACCGGCGGCCTCTATGCGGCAACCGATACCGCGGACGAGGTGGCGGCGGCGTTGGAAACCGCGCTCGCCTGCCCGATGATCAGCAAGGCGGATGCGCGACAATAGGCTGATGCGCCAAGCCGGGCTTACAGCTTCGGCGGCTCGATCTTCAGCCCGGCGCGCAGGCTGAAAGTGCCGTCGAAAAGGCGCTTGTTGGGATCGGAGACCGGCGTCACGATGTTGCGCACCGGCACGCCGAGCGCCTTGTCGATGTATACGGTCTGCACGTTGGCGGCGTCTCCGGCCGGCGCTTTGGTGGCGTCTGCCGCCGGTGCCGGTGTCGTGGCCGCGCTATCGGCTGCGCCCGGCGCCCGCTTGGTCCGGTAGGCCGCGTAGGTCTTCCCCTCGAACGACACATCGCCGAGGCACTCGAACTGGGATTCGTCCTTCGGCGGCTCGACGACCGTATCCTTCATCTGTTTGGCGATGGTCGTCGCGAACTTCTCAGGGACTTCGGCCCAGCCGGCGTTTCCCTGGTTGCTCCACGCTTTGCCGCCGACGAGGATCATCTGCATCGCCTGCGGACCATCGCCGCCCATCGACACCGTCTGATGCATCCGGTCGGGGAGCACATAGTCGTTGCTCATCGTCAACGTGCCCTGCGGATTGGTGATCTTGGTCTCCATCCGGAAGGCCGCGGACTTGCGCAGTTTGGCAAACGCGTCGTTTACCTCGCTGGTGCAGTCGGCCGTGGCGGTACCCGCGGTGATCGTAACGATAGCAAACGCCAAAATCATGTTGCGCATGGGAACTCTTGAATGATTTCGAGTTTCGAGATTGCGCGCACGCTGGCACATCCGCCGCAGGCAGTCCTGGCAATTTGTCTTGGAAGATTAGCCAGCGCGCCGGCGATGGCGCACATGGTTTACGTACGGCGGCGATCGCCGCGCCCATAAGCGGGGCGCAGGTGGCCGCCGACGCTGCGATCAGGAATCGAGCCTGCGCCGTGATCTCGTCGATCGGCCCTTCGGCACCGACGCCTTCTGCAATAGGACGACAATTTCCGCCGCCGGTATCGGCCTGCTGAACAGGAAGCCCTGCAGTTGATCGCAGCCGGCGGATTCTGCGGCCGACGCCTGC
Source organism: uncultured Alphaproteobacteria bacterium (assembly GCA_963722495.1). Taxonomy (GTDB): domain Bacteria; phylum Pseudomonadota; class Alphaproteobacteria; order Rhizobiales; family Hyphomicrobiaceae; genus Hyphomicrobium_A. Next base: position 25,123 of record CAVRND010000020.1, read on the forward strand.
TGTTGCGTCTCGATGCCTTCGGCGACCGTCGACATTTGCAGTTTTTTGGCAAGCCCTGCCATGGCCTCGATGATGGCCGTGCAGTCGGCCCGCTGCGGCACCTCGCGCACGAAGCTGCGGTCGATCTTGATGGTGTCGAAGGGGAAACTGCGCAGATAGCTCAGCGAGGCGAAGGCGGTGCCGAAGTCGTCGAGAGCGATGCGCACGCCGAGGGCGCGCAATCTGTGCAGCGTCTGCAGCGTCGAAGGGTCGTCACGGAGCAGCACCGACTCGGTGATCTCCAGCTCGAGACGATCGGGCCGCAGGCGCGAACGCGACAAGGCGTTGCTGACCGTGCCGAACAGGTCGGAGCAACTGAATTGCGACGACGACAGGTTCACCGTCACGCCGATCGCGTTGGGCCATGCCGACGCGTCCTTGCAGGCCTGCTGAATGGCCCACTCCCCCATTGCCACGATGAGGCCCGTCTCCTCGGCCAGCGGGATGAAATCCATCGGAGGGATCAGTCCCTCGCTCGGGTGGCGCCAACGCATCAACGCTTCGCAGCTATGCGTGGCGCCGGTCTTGGCATCGACGATGGGCTGGTAGTGCAGCTCGAACTGCCGCTCCTTGAGCGCGTTGGCGAGATCGCCCTCGAGTCTGCGCCGGGCCTTCTTTTCATATCCGAACAGCGGGTCGAAAAGCTCGAACGCGCCGCGCCCGCTTGCTTTCGCGTGATAGAGCGCAAGATCGGCCGCCTTCAACAGGTCTTCGGCAGTCCTGCCGTGCGCGGGCGCCAAGGCGATGCCGATACTCGCGCCGATGTCGATAGGCTGGCCCATGTACTGGTGCGTTTCCTTGATGGAACGGAGGATACGCTTGGCGAAAGCCGTTGCCTGCGCCGCCGTCGTGACGCCCATCTGCACGACGGCGAACTCGTCACCGCCGAGGCGGCCGACAAAATCCGGTTGGCGCACGCTGGTGCGCAGACGCGCGCCGATGCTGCGCAAAAGGGCGTCTCCGGCGGGGTGCCCGAGGTCATCGTTGACGTCTTTGAAGTGGTCGATGTCTATCCAGTGCACGGCTAGTCCGTCGCCGCGCCGAAGGCCTTGCAGCGCTTGATCGAGCTGCTCGTGAAAATGAAAGCGGTTCGGCACCTCGGTCAGCGCATCATGCCGCGCGAGCCATGAGATCTTCTCTTCGGCTTGGCAGCGCTCGGTGATGTCCTCCTGCAGATCGACCCAGCTCCCGTCGGACAAAGGCTGATTGGTGACGAGGATCGTGCGTCCCGAGCTGAGCTGCTGCGTGTGATTGAACGGCTTGCCGAGAGCCAGCTTGGCGAGATGGCCGGAGATCCATTGGCGCTGGGCGCGCTGGTCTGCTGGGCGATCGCGCCCCGTCTCCCGCTTGACGTGATGACGAACGATGCGAGCAAGGGGTGTGCCCGGGCGCGTCAGCTGCTTGGGCAGCGCGTAGATCTCCCGGTACATCTCATTGCACAGGATGAGCTTCTGGTTGGCGTCGAACATGGACAAACCGCGCGCCATGTTGTTGAGGGCCACCTCGAGCCAGAGATTGATCCGGTCGATCTGATCGGGCTGCGACCCCGCGGCGCGCAGTGCCGCCGCGCGTTTGCGCATCGCCTCGGATTCGCTTCTGGTGGGAAGCGGCGCGGCCGCAGTTGACCCTGCTGTTTTCATGAAAGCCCTCGAACAGGAAATCTCACGTCGGAAAATCTGCCGGCTGTTATACGGGAGAGAGGTAAGGAGTGCCCTAATACTAAGCAGTTCTTGGGATGTTTGAGTTACTCAATCTGTCGTCAGACCATCCGCAACCAAACCGTTTGCAAATGAGACGCGGCTTAGGGCGATGGTACCGATTGGGCAGCCGATCGATAGGCAACGTCGCCGGAAATTGACGAAGACTTTGCTGCCAGGCGCCCGGCAGCTTATGCAAGCCAGCCGCTCGGCCGCCGCTGATTGCCGACCCATTCCCACAGCGATAACGTCGCCTCCACGCGCCGCCTGAGGGCGGCGCCCTTGCCCGCCGCCGAAACGAGCTTCCATATGCGTCGAATGCAAGATCTGCCGTTTTTGCGCTACCCCAACTTCAGTCTTCTGCTGCTCGCGCGCTTCCTGTCGTCGGTCGCCATGCTGACGCAAAGCGTGACGCTTGGCTGGCAAGTCTATTCGATCGCGCGCGTCGACCACTCGATCGCCTATTCGTCCTTTCTTGTCGGCATGATCGGGTTGGTGCAGTTCGTCCCCATGCTGGCGCTGGTGCTGCTCGCCGGCGAAACCGCCGATCGATATGACCGGCGCAAAATTTTTCTCGCTTGCTGCGCGCTGCAGGTCGTCTGCTCCGTCAGCCTCGCCATCATCGCCGGCCTCGATCACCCGAGCCTCGTCGCCATCTTCGCCGTGGCGGCGCTGTTCGGCGTGGGCCGCGCTTTCACCATGCCGGCCAGTGCCTCGCTCGGGCCGATGCTCGTGCCGCGCGAGATCCTGCCGCGCGCCATCGGTTGGAACACGCTCGCCTTTCAGATCGGAATGGTGATCGGTCCCTGGCTCGGCGGCGTCTTGTGCGCCGTTTCGGTGCCTGCCGCATACTGGACGGCGGCGATGCTCTATGTCGCGGCCGGCATCGCGGTGGCCTTCATCGCCGCCAACACCAAGCCGGACCACAAGGGTGGCGGGCGCCTCAAGTTGATCGCCGAGGGGCTCGCCTAGGTGTGGTCCAACAAGATCGTCTTCGGCGCCATCTCCCTCGATCTCTTCGCCGTCCTTCTGGGCGGCGTGACGGCGCTGCTGCCCGTGTTCGCGCGTGACGTCCTGCACATCGGACCGGAAGGTTTCGGATTGCTTCGCTCCGGCCCGGCCATCGGCGGCGGGCTAATGGCGCTTGCACTCAGCACGCGTCCGATCCAGCGCGACGCCGGCTACTGGATGCTGGTCTCGGTCGCCGCCTATGGCGTGGCGACCGTCATCTTCGCGGTGTCGACGTGGATCTGGGTATCGATGCTGGCGCTGGCAGCGCTCGGCGCCGCGGACGCCGTCTCGGTCTTCGTTCGGCAGAGCCTGATTAAGATCGTGACGCCCGATCCGATGCGCGGGCGCGTGACCGCCGTGTCGTCGTTGTTCATCAGTGCGTCGAACAAATTGGGTGAGTTCGAAAGTGGCGTGGCGGCACGCTTCCTCGGCCCGATCGGAGCGGCCGTGTTCGGAGGCGTTGGATCAATCGTGCTGACGGGCGTGTGGGCGAAGATGTCCCGGCGCTGCGCGACGCGCATCTCGACACCGCGCGCACGGAATACCCGCCGAAGGGATAGTAGGCCTGGCCCTTTCAGCGTAGGCGTGCACGCCGCGATGGTGTGAGCTGATCTCACGGCCATCGCGGCCGAGCCGGCTATACGCGCTGCAGCAAGTAGATGATGAGCACGATGATCAAAACCGTGCCGAGCAGGCCCGGACGGACCGTAGCCCCAACTGCGGCTATGTCCCCAATTCGGCAGTGCGCCGACAAGGGCCAGG
>CAVRND010000021.1:0-338653 GCA_963722495.1 uncultured Alphaproteobacteria bacterium
TTTCTCGATCATCACACTAGCCGCCCTTCTTGGGCGGATATTCGCCCGAGCGACCACCCGATTTGTGCGTCACGCGCACGCCCTCGATGCTCATGTCGCGGTCGACCGCCTTCAGCATGTCGTACAACGTCAGGCAGGCGACAGACACGGCGGTCAGCGCCTCCATCTCGACGCCCGTCTGGCCCGTAAGCCTTACCTCCGACGTCACGCGCACGCCGACCGGGGTTTCTGTCGGCTCGAGGTTGACGACGACCTTGCTGAGGTTGAGCGGATGGCACAGCGGGATCAGCTCGCTCGTGCGCTTGGCCGCCATGATGCCGGCGATGCGGGCGGTGCCGAGCACGTCGCCCTTCGGCGCTTCGCCGCTCTGCAGGAGTGCCAGCGTTTCCGGCGCCATGCTGACGAAGCCCTCGGCCGTGGCCGTGCGCGCGGTCACCGCCTTGTCGGAGACGTCGACCATGCGCGCCTCGCCCTTCTCGTCGATGTGCGAGAGCTTACCCATCGAGCGCGAACCTACCCGGCGGTGGGCATGGGGCGTCTCCGCGAGCGAGCGGGCGAGGAGCGTCATCGTCGCCGCCGTCACGTCCTGCTGCCGCATCAGGCTTTCGCCGACCAGGAACGTGTTGACGGCGGCGCGCTCCAGGCGCGCGATGTCGGCCGGCGTGAAGATGCCGCTCTCGCCAATGACGATGCGGTCCTTCGGCACGCGCGGGGCGAGCCGCTCGGTCGTCTCCAACGCCGTCTCGAAGGTCTTCAGGTTGCGATTGTTGATGCCGATGAGGCGGCAGTCGAGCGCTAGTGCGCGATCGAGCTCGGCGTCGTCGTGCACCTCGGCGATGGCGTCCATGCCCCAGTCCTTCGCCGCCTGAGCCAGGTCGCGCGCGACGGTATCGTCCACCTGGGCGAGGATGATGAGGATGCAGTCGGCGCCCCAGGCGCGTGCCTCTGCAACCTGGTAGGTGTCGAGCATGAAGTCCTTGCGCAGCGCCGGCAGCGATGTCGCCGCGCGCGCCTGCGTCAGGTACTCGGGGGCGCCCTGGAACGAGGGGCCATCGGTGAGCACCGAGAGGCACGCCGCGCCGCCCGCCTCGTAGGCCCTGGCGAGGCGAGGGGGATCGAAGTCGGCGCGGATCAGGCCCTTCGACGGGCTCGCCTTCTTCACCTCGGCGATCAGCGCCGGCAGCCCCACCTTGTGCTTGGCCTCGATGGCGCCGGCGAACGGGCGCACGCGCGGGGCGCTGCGGGCCAGCTCCGCGATGACGCGCAGCGGCGTTACCGCCTTGGCGCGCGCGATCTCTTCCAGCTTGTAGCGCGTGATCTTCTCGAGGATGTCGGCCATGGGACCTACGATTGCCGCGGGGTCCGGGAGGATACGCCGCCGGTGCCGCGCTAGCTAGCCGCGGGGCCGGGGCCGGTCAAGCGGACTGACGTGGGTCAGCGTTTGGAACAGCAGCGAAAAAGGGGCGTTGGAGCGCTAATCGGACATAGCCATTTCAAGGAAACCGACATGTCGATCCGCACCTATATTGCGTTCCTCGTCTCCATGATGGTCAACGCCGTCGTGTTCGGCGTCGGCGCCATAGCCGTGCTGACTATCCCGCAGCTTGAGGCCGATGCATGGTTCTGGCTGCCGCTGGTGGTCGCCGTCAGCTTTATCGTCTCGCCGTTCATCGCCTGGCAGATCGCGCCCATGCTGCGCTCGCGCTGGCAGCGCCAACATGCGCGGACCGCCGCCTAGATTGGTTCGTCGGCGTGGATCTCGACGACGCCGACATCGGCTTCCATGACGTAGACCATCATGTCGGGACGCTCGCGCTTGAGGCGTCCGGCGAGGCGGCGGCCTTCGGCGGCGTGCTCGGTGAGCTGCGCATCGCTCCACCGGCTCTCGGCCGGATCGTCGGGATCAAAGCAGGTGTCGTAGGCGGCGGCCCAGGCGTTCAGATCGGCGGTGAGCTCCGGTGACAGGTCGATCAGCTCGGGCGCAAAGCAGCCGTAACGTTCCTCATCGAGTGCCCAGAGCGGATCGCACTGGTAGTCGCTCATCACCTTGATGCGTTTGGACTCGTGCGGCGGCAGCGACGGCTCGTCGTGGGCCGCGGCGGAAAATTCGCTGAAGCCGCCGCCGCTGGTCTTGCGCGGCGACCACCACAGCCCGCGCGCAACGTAGCCGGCGTAGAGCAATAGCGCGGTCGCGATGGCGACCAGCGCCGGCGTCGAGGCGTCCTGCACGTCGACGAGACGGCCGCGGTACGCCGCCCAGACAATGAAGGCCGTCGCCGCCGTGAAGATGACGAAGGCGTTGGTGGTCTGCCGGCGCCCACTCGCATCGGGCGGATCCTCGCGGTCGAAGTAGCGCGGCGCGACGACGTAGATGTAGGCGGCTTGGCCGAGCGACGAGACGACGAAAACCCAGGCGGCCAACTCCAGCCCGCCGAGCAGCAGCACGCCGCCGACGACAACCAGCGCCGCGGTGACGAGCAGCCAAGCGTTCTGCGCCGTCTCCGTGCGCGGCGGCTTTTTCATCGCGATGGCGGCGATGGCCTGATCGATAAGGCGCGACATCAGTCCCGCACGCGTCGCGACATAGCCTGCGAAGGCATAGAAGGCGCCGATGACGCGCAGGACGATATCCGTCAGCTCGATGAACTCGGTTTCCATGTCTCCCCCCGATGCCGCGGCGAAAATCTCACCGGCCAGGTACGGCGTCCAGCGCCGCGGCGGCCAATTTATTATCCGGGTGATATTGACAGCCGCATTATTACCCGGGTAATACGCTGCGACCGAAACCGGAGCGCGCGATGGCCAGCGACACCCCTTCCACCTGCACGGCATTCCGCGGCGACGCTGTGCTCGCCAGCGGCGCGCGCGATGCGGTAACCGCAGCGGTCAAGGCGACGGCCGAGGCTGCGCCCACCGCGTCGGTGCTGACGTTCGACGACGCCACGGGCGCCGTCATCGACCTCGATCTGCGCGCCGTGCCCGCAGCTGACACCGCGGAGGAGCCGCGCGGCCGCGGGCGCCCCAAGCTGGGCGTCGTCGCCCGCGAGGTGACGCTGCTGCCGCAGCACTGGGACTGGCTGGCGGCGCAGCCGGGCGGCGCCTCGGTGACGCTGCGCAAGCTGGTGCATGCGGCGCGATCGGCGAGCGAAAACAACGCCTCCGCCAAGCACGCCGCCGCCTACAAGTTTATGGCGGCGATGGCGGGCGATAGGCCCGGTTTCGAGGAGGCGGCGCGCGCGCTGTTCGCCGGCGCCTACGATCGATTGGCGCAGCAGATGGCCGCCTGGCCGACGGACGTGCGCGCCTATGCCCTGCGGCTGGCGCGCGGTTAACGCATGCCGCGCCCGCTATGGCTAATGCACATAAACCCTGGTGAGCTTGCCACGCCAAAGCCCCAAGGAAATCGGATATAGGCTTTTCGCTTCGTGCGCCGCGGCGCGCCCAGCGACAAATCGAGGAGGCTCGATGCCCACTTCGCCCGTCACGGCTCGACGCGCCATAACCGTTGCGGCGCTCGCCTGCGCATTGCTCGGCTTTGTCCCGGCCGCCGCGCACGCCGTCGACGCGGCGACGGAAGCCGGCACGGAGACGGCGATGAAGGCCGCCATGGCCGAGTACCGCAAGAAGCTCGCCGCCTACACCAAGGCCTACGACGCCTTCGACAAGACCGCCGGCCCCTACTGGCGCGACGTCACCGACAAGCGCTCGCGCCGCCGCACCAAGGTGGCCAACAACATGCGTCTCACCGCCGACGACTACGTGATGACGCAGCCGCCGGTCTACAACGGCCCCGACAAGCCGGAGAACCCGCTGCAGCCCGGCAAGAAGAACAGCGAGATCCCCGACGTCGAAGATTTCCTCGCCAACGCGCAGGCCGAGTTCGGCTTCGTCCCCGAGGCGCCCGCCGACGAGGTCACCTACAAGCGCGCCTACGCCAAGGTCGCCGCCGCCGCCGGCCTCACCAAGGAAGCGGCCGTCAAGATCTACGGCTTTGAATCGGGCGGCGACGGCAAGTACGACATCCAGGCCGGGCGCGAGTACGACAGGAAGGCGCGCGTCATCTCCACGGCGCTGGGCTACAACCAGCTGCTGACCACCAACACGGTCGGCCTGCTGGCCGAGGACGGCGACGACTTCCTCGCCGCGCTGAACGCCAAGGCGCAAGGCGCCGACGCCGACCGCAAGGCCGCGCTGGCCGACAAGACCGCCAAGCTGAAGAAGATGATCGCCTTCGCCCGCACGGTGCCGAACGACTGGAACGCGCACGGGCGCCTCGCCAACACGCCCAAGGGCATCGGCGTGCACGCCCTCAACCTCGACATCGACGTCGGCCCGCTGCTGCAGACGCGCAAGCTGACCACGTCGGTCGAGTTCGCCCGCCGCAAGGGCTACACCGCCCCGCTCACCGCCGCCGAGCTGGAGATGATGAACCTCACCGGCGACGGCAACGGCTACGACATGCTGACCATGCCGAAAGCCCTGCGCGAGAAGGTGCCGACCACCAACTTCTTCCAGCGCGGCGGCTATGAGCGCAACCCGGTGGCGGCGCGCAACAACACCGTCGCCAAGCTGATCGCGGCCACCGACGCCAAGATGGTGCAGGAATCCAGGCTGCCCGGCGCCAAGGACCTCGCCGCCGCCTTCGACGCTGTCACCACCGCCGCGCGCGTAGGTCGTGCGCCGCGTGGCGTCGCCGGCTTTGACAAGAGGTAGAAATATGCCCGCAGCCAAAGACGTGGCGGCAGCGAACGGCGACCGCAACCTGGCACTGTTCTGCGACTTCGAGAACATTGCGCTCGGCGTGCGCGACAGCCAGTACGCCGATTTCGACATGCGGCTCGTCGTCCAGAAGCTGCTGGTCAAGGGCAGCATCGTCGTCAAGAAGGCGTATTGCGATTGGGAGCGCTACAAGACCTACAAGAAGGCCATGCACGAGGCGGCGTTCGAGCTCATCGAAATACCGCACGTCCGCCAATCGGGTAAGAACTCGGCCGACATCCGCATGGTCGTTGATGCGCTCGACCTCTGCTACACCAAGGAGCACATCGACACGTTCGTCATCATCTCCGGTGATTCCGATTTCTCGCCGCTGGTCAGCAAGCTGCGCGAGAATGCGAAAACCGTGATCGGCGTCGGCGTCAAGAACTCCACGTCCGACCTGCTGATCAGCAATTGCGACGAGTTCATCTTCTATGACGATTTGGTGCGCGAGGTACCGGCCCCGCGCAAGGACAACAGGCCGGCGCGGCGCTTGCCGGCAGCCAAGGCGGCGAAACCGCAGCAAGACCGCAAGCAGGAAGGGATCGATCTCGTCTTGGAGACGACGAAGGCGCTGGACGCGGAGCGGGGCGACACGGCCAAGCTCTGGGGATCGATGATCAAGCAGACGCTGAAGCGCCGTCACCCCGGGTTCAATGAGTTCTTTTACGGGTTCGCCTCCTTCAACGAGCTGCTCGAGGAGGCGCAGGCGCGCGGCTATCTCAAGCTCGAGCTGGATGAGAAGTCGGGCGGCTATGTCATCGAGAGCGTGACGCCCTGACGGCGACGTTCTGCCGACGAGAGCGCCGATGCTTGCTCAGGTGTCATCCTCGGCTTTAGGCCGAGGACCCAGCCATCAACGGGTTCCATCGTCCGAGGGACTCGCTGGGCTGTTTCACCCAACAGCAATGCTTGGAGCACTGGTTAGGTGGGTCCTCGGACCAAGTCCGAGGATGACAGTGTGGGATCGGACACCGTGGGTGAGAGGAACGAACGGCAGGCCGTGGCGTTCGCCCCTCATGCAGCCAGACACCCCGACGCCCGACACGCCGCAGCCCGACAATCCCATCCCGTCGCCGCCGTCCAATCCCGATCCGGACGTGCCGATGCCGCAGGGCCGGACGGCGATCCCCGACCCATGCCGCCCGCCCGAGGGCGACCCGCCGGCGCGCGATCCCACGCAGCCGCAGGAGCTCCCCGGCGAGCCGAGCCGTCCCGTGGTCGAGCCGCCGGATTCCCCCAACCGCGGCACGCCCGATCGCTGAGTGTGGCGCAGCGCCGGCGCGCCTAAGTGCCCGGCTTCACGTCCGCCGGCAGCACCGCGTTCTTGACCAGGTAGCGCAGGCTGCGCGACCAGCTGTCGTCGGTGTTGCCGCGCAGGTCGACGCTCTTCGTCAGCAGCATGCGCCCCGACTTCACGTCGGCCATGTAGACGTTCATGTTGAGGATCAGGTTGGACACCTTCTGCACGCGGATCCAGGCGACGATGTCGGCCCCCAGCGTGCGCCCGTAGTCGATCTCGCAGCCCCCGCAGGCGCCGACCGTCTGGCCGGCGCCGATCTGCTTCTCCACCGCCTCCGTCGTCGGGACGATCCTGAAGCGGCCGCTGTCGGCCAGCGCTTGCGTGAACTCAGCGCCGGTGCGCGCCAGCCGCACCTCCTCCGACGTGGTGGTCGGCTCCAGGGCAGCGTTGTCGTTCTGGAAGTGCGTGCCGAGGAAGGCGAGCGTGGGCGGGGCGGTGGCGTGGGTGGGTGCGGGCGGGGTGAGCAGGATGGCCAGCCCCAGGCATCCGACCAGCCACCCGCAGCGTCGCTGGAGGTGTAACGTCAGTGGCACGCGTTCTCCCATAGCAATTATTGGAGAAGAAACGTCCCAACTGACACGCTGTTCCTCGGCTGCCGGCGCCTAGGATCGTAGACCAAGCTTAAGCAGCTCTGCCTCAAATCCCGACAAACCGAGCCGCGAAGGTGCTTCGGGACTTGCTAACGCAGCGCGTGCCCCGTCGACATCATCAGCGTCAAGCCGACCTGCAATTCGCTGAACTAATGGAAGCGGTACGCCATACTCATCCAGCGCTCTAAGCTCGCCGGGTAGGAAAAGGTTCTGAAGCTGGGCGGCGTATACGCGATAGTTCACAACATCCTCGCCGAGGACGACGTCAGCAATATCGTTCAATGCCCTGAGCACCTGGGCAAATGTATACTCAGCCCCTCGAAGAAAATTGAAGCACTGGTCGATCTGCGGTTGCGCTGCGGGCCCAACGTCACGAACAAAACCGTCGAGATAACCCCTCATGCTGCCGCTGCGACGAAGCCGATCGGAAAAAAGGGCTAACTGCTTTGGCGTTCTAATATCATGCTTGGGAAACCTCAGACCCGTCCAAACTAGCCCAAACGTCGCCTCTATCTGATTGAAGGATGGAACGCCTTTCCACCCAAGCAAGGTATGCGGGCTGGAGAACTCATCGGCTAGCGTCTCTGCCAAGGCGTTCAGCTCGTCGATGCCAAATTCTGCCCACGTCGCCAGCAACTTTGCCGGCAAGGCGCTAGAGTTTGTAATAGCTTTCTTTCTTCGCCGAGCAACTTGCGTTAACGCATCGTCTTCCAGCTGTACTAACAGTTCGGGCATCATCAATTCGTCTGTTCCGAATAACGGTATCCTGACGGCGAAGTCCGATTCCTTTGGAGCCGGATTATACATGTAGATCTTTCCAATGTTGTGGCGAAACATTCGTCCCGCCCGTCCTTTAATATTATCAAACGTAAATCGATCCAGTTTTGTGGTGCTTATATTGCGATCGAAGATAAAGACATTCTCCGCGGCCGTATTTACGCCTTCAATCATAGATGATGTGCATACGATGGCTGCCAGATCCCCCTTATTAAAAAGCGAAATCATTAGATAAGCAATCGACCTAGGTATTCTCCCATGGTGAATGCCAACCCCGCGCGCCACGCTCTCAGCAAGGACCCATTGGGGATGAAAGTATTGCTTGAGCCATTCCCCGAAGTCAGCGCAGAAACTGGTTTCCGTAAAAATATCAGCTTCTAGGAGCTTATAAGTAAGCCTGGCCGCGGAGGGCGGGGATTGGACATAAATAAGCGAGCTCGAGCCTTTAACTGTGCGAAGATCCCGTATTAATGCCTCCGGGTCTGGGCCCTCTTTAGTCCTGTCGATTATATCGGCGGTTACGGGACTGTACTTCGTTCGAATAAATTCGACGTCGTTCCGAAACTGTTTGATATTGGGAACGTCGTCTATCGATGGGCCTAATAGATAAATTTGCTTTGCCCGGCGACTGTGTCGGGCGAGAATTGCATTCAACGCCACTGATCTCTGGTCTTCTCGCTCCAGGTCAAGCTTGTAGAACTCATCGATAATAAACAGATCAATGTTCTGAATATCGGTTCTTTCAAGCAGACGTTCCTGTGTGCCAATATATATAGCGTTATCCCAGTTCTCGAACCTGGGAACTTCGAGTAATGATCTGATATTTAGGAAAAGCACGCGTCATCCGCCGCCGGAATTCGTCGAGAAGCGCGATTGTCGGAACAACCGCAACTACTGTGTGTGGCGTTTGGAAGGCAATTAGCGCATCGATTAGCAAGCTTTTCCCAAAGCTCGTCGGAGCGGACAGAATTATGCTGCGGCCGTCAGCAAGCTTGTTGAAGACGATTGCCTGTTCGATATGGAAAATGGTGTCCGAAAGACCTGGCGCTCGCATGATTTCAATGGCTAGTTCGTCCCGCCAAGTCCCGCCGCGCGCACCGCGCACGTACGGAAACAGGCCGGCTTCCCTAGCAATGGCGTCAATCATGCCATTGACGCCTTTGCACCGCTCTTCAAGCTGTCTCTCTTATCAATCAACCGAACAATGAGGTCCAGCGACTTGACGGTGGCTGTGTCTGAGCGTTGATAATAATATGCGACGGACCGCACTGCTTTGAATATATCATCGCCCGTGGGTGCTCGGGCATTTAGTCGAGCGAGTACCTCAGCATGGTTCATCCAGATACGTCCTCACGCGTGCGTTTATCATTTTCTCTAGCTTTTCTTTGCTATCCATTGGCACCATAATGATAACGAACGATATCGGGCTGGGAACGCGTTCTTCGAAGTACGTTCTCGCTTCTTGCAACTCCTTTGACACTTCCGCAAGATAAGCTTCCGTACGGCTGTTTGCGGTGGCAGTGGGAGCAAAGTCAGCTGCGATGCAAATAGGAATAACAATCCGACTTATGATTTGGTCTAGTGAAGTTTCCTCTTCAAATAGCCAAGAGAGCTCTTCTGCAAAGGGGGAGCGCGCATCAATCTTCGGCCCAACTAAGGCCTTTAGTTCGGTGAGGAATTCTGGATCCCATAGAGGCTTTATGCTCTTGAGAGCGGCGTAGCGCGCTTCCTTAATATCTTCGTATAGTTTTGCCTCTCCAAACCACAATTCTAGTTTCGACGTGTCTGTGTTGCGAAGTACGTGTACGACATCAACACTGGTCACGCTGTCGTTTGTGCGCATTTTGTAGAACAGCCGGGCGACAAACGGCACCGTTTTAAATTCTTGCCGACACACAGCGTGCAGGAGAATTTCTCCAACCTCGCCTCTCTTTGAAGAGTTTTGGGTGTCGAACAGCCGTCTGCAGGATCGGGCTAGCTGTTTGTTGGGCTCGTAGAGTAGTGCTTCACGCTCTCGAGGGCGTAGAGCCACGTCGGGTAGCCAATCAAAGAGGTGCTCGGCTAGAGCCTTGAATTTCCAAGAGCCCTTCTCGAAATCGGGACACACAGCAATGGCAATTGGGCTCTGATCAATCGAGGCGATACGCTGTAGCAGGACCTTGGGCTTTGGAAAACCGTTCATGAGAAGCTCGTAAAATGCTCAAAGTGTGAAATTCATATCATAGGTTAATCGGTAAAGTATCCCCGCTTTCACTTCTTCCCCCATACTCCCCGCACCTCGCCCGGTACGAGGGACGCAGCAGCTGAGCGTCTGAAGCGCGGTAAGGTCGGTGCCCGGTTGAGGCGGCGTTGCTTTCCGTTCGCAGCGTCAAACTTCGGGGCTACGGCCCGCGCGGCCGTTGATGCTTGCTCAGGTGTCGTCCTCGGCTTTAGGCCGAGGACCCAAACATCAACGGGTGCCGAGCTCAAAGGACAAAGGCGCACCGCTGTCGCGAGTGCCTGCACGCCGAAAGGCTGAGAGGTGGGTCCTCGGGAGTCATGCTGGAAGCATGCCTCCGGCATGGCCCGAGGATGACAGTGGAGGGGGAAGCGCCGCCCATCCGCATGCGGCGGGAATGCATCAGGGGGTTGATTCGTTGTTGCGCCGAGGGCGGGAACGTCTTGGTGCTGAGAACGGTGGTCATTCACAGTTTCCCAACAACGAATTAGGGCCTCGATGAAAACCAACTCATTCATTGCGGCGACGCTGGCTTTGATTGTCTCGTGTATGGCCGCCTCGTCCGTCCTTCGCCGAGCCGATCGGCTCCGCCGTGCGCATCGTCAACAAAGTGACGGGCGAGATCGATCAGCGGCAGCGCGATCTGAAGACCTCCGACGCGGTCAATCAGAACGAGGCCATCGCGGTGGCGGCGGACTCGCTGGGCGAATTGAAGCTCAACGACGACACCAAGCTGGCGCTCGGGCCCGGCTCGCGCATGGTGCTCGACAAGTTCGTCTACGATCCCGCGCCCTCGGCCGGCACGGTCAGCGTCAACCTGCTGTCGGGCGCCTTCCGCTTCATCACCGGCTTGTCGCGCAAGGGCAATTACCAGCTGCGCACGCCGTCGGCCTCGATCACCGTGCGCGGCACCATCTTCGACGTCTACGTCGATGCGGCGGGCGGCACGTGGCTGCTGCTGCTGGAAGGCTCGGTGCGCGCGTGCAACGCCGCCAACCAGTGCGCCGACGTCACCAATCCGTGCGGCGTCGTGCACATCACGCCGGCCGGCAGCCTCGATGGCCCGCAGGGATGGCCGGGCGCGACGCGGCCGATCAGCTTTGCCACCGCGTTCCCGTTCGTCGTCACGCCGCCGAGCATCGATGCAACGCCGCTGTTCACGCGCACCGCGGTGGAGCTGAACCAGTGCGGGCCCAAGAAGCCGGACGTGCAGAAGGCCGAGGCGCCGCAGACGCCGCCCCAGACGCCGTCGCAGCCTTCACCGAGCAAAACGCCGGCGCCGCAGCAGCAGGCCTATACGCCGCGCCGCCGCCGCCGAGCTATGACAACGAGTTCCTCGACGCCCTACACGCCCGTCGCGCCGCCGCCCGTCGTTCTGACGCGCAACTTCGCGGGTGGCTACGTCGGCGTGGTGGCCGGTGCCGTCTGGCAGCAGCCCGAACCCGTTCCTCAATTGCTTCGACTACACCAATCCCGATCCCAACGTGTGCTCGACGGGCCAGTCATTCGGCATTCCCGGGAGCTTCTTCAGCTTGAACGACACGGGTTTTCTCGGCGGCGCGCAGATCGGGTACAATTTCGAGGCGGGCAATCTCGTTGTCGGCGTTGAAGCCGATATCGCCTACACGAGCATCGACACGACAAGCAGCTTCCAGCAGCAATTCCTATGCTGCGTGCGTGACACGTTCATGCACCAGGAGCTGTCGAGCCTCTCGACGGTGCGTGGACGGCTCGGATACGCCGCAGGCAACGTTCTCCTCTACGCGACAGGCGGTTTGGCGGTCGGACAGGTCGAATATGCCTTCGGGCTCACGGACGCGCAATTTGTGGGAGGCGGATTTGCTGGGGCTTCGAACTCGCAGCTGAAGGTCGGATACACGACCGGTGCTGGCGTCGAGATCTCGTTCGGCCAGTTCTCGGTGAAGACCGAATACCTGTTCTATGACCTCGGGCAGGAAACCCTGACCGCGCCGTTCCTCATCGGCGGCGCCCCGGAGCCCTTCACCTTCCGTCCCGAGTTCGACACCCAGGGACACATCTTCCGCGTCGGCACCAACTTCCCGCTGTACTAGTGCCTGGGCGGATTGGCGCCGGCTAAGCTCAGACGGTCTCGTTGGTGACGGC
This sequence comes from uncultured Alphaproteobacteria bacterium, assembly GCA_963722495.1. Lineage (GTDB taxonomy): Bacteria > Pseudomonadota > Alphaproteobacteria > Rhizobiales > Hyphomicrobiaceae > Hyphomicrobium_A. Next base: position 11,771 of record CAVRND010000021.1, read on the forward strand.
GACGAGCTTGTCGAGCGCGCGGGCGGCCGATCCGTCGTCGATGGCGCGGGCGGCGCGGGCGGCGGCCTCTTTCAGGTCGGTGCACTTGCCGCCGACGATCAGCGCCGCGCCGGCGTTGAGCACGACGATGTCGCGGAACGGGCCGAGCTCGCCGGCGAGCAGTTCGCGGATTTTCGCCGCGTTGACCGTGGCGTCGCCGCCCTTGAGGTCCTCCAGCGTCGCCGGCGGCAGGCCGGCATCCTCGGGGCGCACCTCGAAGGAGCGGATCTTGCCGTCCTTCAGCTCGGTGACGCGGGTCGACGTGGTCGTGGTGATCTCATCGAGGCCGTCGCCGCCGTGCACGACCCAGACATGCACGGAGCCGAGGTTTTTCAAGCGCTTCGGCGATGGGCTCGGTCCAGGCGGCATTGAACACGCCGACCACCTGGCGCGTGACGCCGGCCGGGTTGGCGAGCGGCCCGAGCAGATTGAGGATGGTGCGCACGCCGAGCTCGGCGCGGGCCGGCGCCCAGGCCTTCATCGCCCCGTGGTGCATCGGGGCCCACATAAAGCCGACGCCGGCCTCGGCGATGGCGCGCGAGATGACGATCGGCGCCACGTCGATCTTGACGCCGAGGGCGGTGAGCACGTCGGAGGCGCCCGACAGCGAGGAGACGGCGCGGTTGCCGTGCTTGGCGACCGGTACCCCGGCGCCGGCGGCGACGATGGCGGCGCAGGTCGAGACGTTGAAGGTGTTGTGGCCGTCGCCGCCGGTGCCGACGATGTCGACCGCGTCGGGCGGGGCTTCGACGGGGAGCATGCGCTCGCGCATCAGGCGCGAGGCGCCGGTGATCTCGGGGATGGTCTCGCCGCGCACGCGCAGGGCCATCAGGAACGCCGCCATCTGTACCGGGCTGGCGACGCCCGACATCATTGTCTCGAAGGCGTCCTTGATCTCGTCCTCGGCGAGCGAGGCACCGCTCGCCACTTTCTGCATGAGGAGCTTCAGCTCGATGGCGGGCATGTGTGGCCTATCAGGCGGCGTCGCGCGCCGACGGCGCGTTGCGGCGTCGGGGGTTCATGCCGGCGAGCTCCAGGAAGTTGGCGAGCAGGGCGTGGCCTTGCTGCGAGGCGATGCTCTCGGGGTGGAACTGCACGCCGTGCACGGGATGGGTCTTGTGCTGCAGGCCCATGATCAGGCCGTCGGGCGTCTCGGCCGTCACCTCGAGGTCGTCCGGCAGGCTGCCGCGCTCGACGATCAGCGAGTGGTAGCGCGTGACGTCGAACTTCGGTGGCAGGCCCTTGAACACGCCTACATCGGTGTGGCGGATGGTGGACAGCTTGCCGTGCAGCGGCTCGGGCGCGCGGATGACGTTGCCGCCGTAGACCTGGCCGATCGCCTGATGGCCGAGGCAGACGCCGAGCAGGGGCACCTTGCCGCCCGCCTTGGCGATGAGTTCGAGGCAGATGCCGGCCTCGTTCGGCGTGCACGGCCCGGGCGACAGCACGATCGCCTGCGGTTTCTTGGCCAGCACCTCATCGGCGGTGATCTTGTCGTTGCGAATGACCTCGCACGGGGCGCCGAGCTCGCCCAGGAAGTGGACGAGATTGTAGGTGAAGCTGTCGTAGTTATCGATGAGGATCAGCATGGCCGCCTATGCGTTCCGCCTCGTAGCCCGCGCCGTTATAGCCCGTCAGGGTGTAGGGAGCGCTCCCCGAAGCGTCAAGTCAGGCGCGCCGGGGTGACGAAGTGGGCGAGCTTGCCCTGCCCGAGGCCGATGTCGCTCCAGCTAGGTGCATCGAAGGTAAAGACGGCGAGAGCGCCGGTGGGAAACTTCTCCGCCATCTGCTCCTGCGCGTCGTCGTTGCCGCCGCCGACCAGCAACTCGGCCAGCTCCTCCAGCCCCGGATTGTGCCCGACGATCATCACTGTCTTGGGCCCGCTTGCTCCCGCGGGCAGTTTGCGGAGCAGCGTCAGCAGGGCGGCCGGCGTCGCCATGTAGATCGCGTCGTCGTGGACGACCTGCGGCGCCGGCGATCCGAGCGCCGGCAGCACCAGCGCCAGGGTCTCGCGCGTGCGGGCCGCGCCGGAGCAAAGTATGAGATCGGGGCGCAGGCCGAGGCGCGCGATCTCCGCGCCGATCAGGGGCGCCGCCTTCAGCCCCCGCTTGGCGAGGGGCCGGTCGTAGTCGGGCAGGGACATGGTGTCCCAACTCGACTTGGCGTGGCGGAGCAGGAGAACCGTCAGCATAGGCGGACGATGCCGTGCCCGGCGGCGCTGTCAAGGCGTCGCGTTGCGCACCCCACATGCAGATCCGCCGATTGCCGAGGAAAGTGCGTCGTACGGCTTCGCGGTGCAGCATGCATTTCGCTGCGCGCGGGCTTCCGTGGACGGAACTTCGGCGGGCAGCGCGCGTTCGATCCCCGCACCGTCTTAGGCTGGGAAAAGCGATAAGAGCCATGCACGAAATCATCTACCTCATCGGTCTCGTCGTCGTCGTCATGTTCATTCTCGGTCTCCTCGGCGTTCGCTGATCTTCAGGAGTTCTCTCAATGGTCGATGTCGTCGCAACGCCGGCGCGGGCCGGCAGCTATGTCGAGTGGGGTGCCGTGATTGCCGGCGCGCTGGCGGCTAGCGCCATCTCATTTGTGCTTCTCACGGCCGGAGCGTCGATCGGCTTGTCGCTGATCTCGCCCTACGCCGGTGAGTCCTATTCGAAGACGGCGGCGTCAGTCGCGGTGTTCTGGTCCGTTGCCGTGCCGATCCTGTCGTTCCTCGTCGGCGGCTACATCGCCGGGCGCATGCGGTCGGCGTGGGAATCCGCAACCTCCGATGAGGTGCAGTTCCGCGACGGCATGCATGGCCTGCTCGTCTGGGCGCTGAGCATCGTTGCCGGCGGCTTGCTGGCGTTCCTGGCCGCCGGCGCTATTGCAAATTCGAGCGCGCAAGTCGCAGCCGGGGCCATGAGCAACCGCGATGCCATTGTCGCGCCGTCGATCGACACCCTGTTCGGCGCCACGCGTGGCGCAGACCGCCGCGGCTCCCGCGGCCGCCCCTGCAGCTCCAGCGGCAACGCCCGCCCCGAGTGCCGTCCCCGGCACCGGAGAGCGCGCCGTCGTTCCAGACAGTGATGCCCGCGCCGTGATCTCGCGCACGCTGATCGCGGCAGCCGCGGCCGGACAGCTGACGCCGGCGCAGAAGCGTACGCTCGCTCAGATCGTCTCGGAACGCACGGGGATCTCGCAGGCGGACGCGGAGAAGCGCGTCGACCAAGCCTATACGGATGCGGTGGCGGCGCTCGATAAGGCGCGTCAGGCCGCGGTGTTGACCGGCCTCGCCACGGTGACGGCGCTGCTCGTCGGTCTGCTTGCCGCTTGGTACGCGGCCCAGAACGGCGGCCGTCACCGGGATGACAATGTGCCGGCGCGGTTCATGCTAACGCTGTCGCCGACCGCACGTCGCCGGCCGATGCCGTAGAATTGACGCTAGAACTTGCTGCTGCCCTTGATGCCGACGCTATGGATCTGCGTGTCGGCGCCGAGCTGACCGTCGTACGACAGCCGCAACACTGCATCGCTACCGTTGATCACTTCGACGCCGGCACCGATGAGGCCCATCACCTCGTCGATGTCGGTGTTGATCGTGAAGGGCGACACCCCGAGCGGCGCACCCGCAAATGAGGCCGTCGTCGCGAAGTCGGCGCCTTCGTACCAAATCGCGCCGGCACGAATGAGCGGACGCACGAGCGTGCCGTTCCCGAGCCACCACTCCGTTCCCGTTTCGAGCATCGGTGCCAGAGAAAACACCGTGTGGCCCCGCCATCGATGGTGAGAGCGGCGCCGTTGCCGCCGCTCTCGGTGAAGCCGCCCAACTCCAGATGCGTGAGGTTCGCATCGAGGATCGGCTTGAAATAGAGGTGCGGCGCGCCGAGCACGTAGGCGGCGCGGAACGTTGCTGAGAAGATGCCGAGATCCTGGTCGCCCTCGGCGAGGCCCGTGAAGCCGCCGAAAGCCATCGGCCGCGTCGTGTCGTACGAGGCGCCGCCGCCGGTCAGCGCGCCGGCGAGCAGCAGCGGGCCGGGATTGTATTTGAGCGAGACGCCCGCCTGGGCCAGCGAGCCTTCGCTCTGCGCGCCCGTCGCGGTCTGCAGCGTGCTCGACTGGTAGCCGGCGGCGAAGCCGAGGCGCCACACGTCGTCGAGCGCGACCTGCGCGCCGGCCGTAAACAGACCAGCCGCCTCGTTGAAGCCGATCTGGTCGCTGGTCGTGCCGCTGTCGAGGAAGCGCGCGCTGGCGCCGGCCCACAGGCACTGGCCCTCGCGGATGATCGACGGCGGTATCGGTGCCGTTGACCTTGCAGCTCAACAGGCTGTTGGAGAAGGCGAGGCTCGAATAGAGCGCGGCGATCTCGGCGTCGGAGTAGATCTCGGGCGAGAGCTGGTCGAGCGCGTTCTTGAATTCGTCGATGCTGCCGACGTTGAGCAGGCCGAGCAGCGCCGGGCCGAGCGTGCCGACGCCGGAGAAGAGGATCTGGTCGAGGTTCTCGGCGATCGCACGCTGGTTGGGATTGAGGCCATCGACGGTGAAGTCGACCGCGATGCCGAGCATGACGTCGGTGGGCGTTTGGGAATGCAGCGTCGCGTGCAGCGCCGGGCTGGCGATGAGAGCCAGGCCGCTGTCGGTGACGCCGCCAGGGCCTGCAGGATCAGTGTAGGACTGCGCCGCGGTCGTCGGCAGGCTCAGTCAGCGTAACCGCGACCTTGCCGGCGAGGTCGGCGAAGTCGGAGACGATTATCCGGTCCGAAGTCGCGGCGGCGCCGTCGACGTCGACGGCGAAAACACCGCCGGCGCTCTGTGTCAGGCTGTCGTCAAGGTCCGTCGTCTCGACCGTGCCGCGGCCGCCCGGGGCGAGCGTGCCTGCGTTGGTGACGACGCCAGCATCGACGCTGTCGCCGGTATTGAAGAGCGCGCCGGCATTGTTGTATGAACTGGCTGCCGCCGACGCCGGTCAACGACGACGTTGCCGGTGACCGTGCCGAAGTTCTCGACCAGTGTTGGCTGCCGGCCAACAGTGTCCATCTCGATCGCGCTAGCCGGTCAGGCCCGGCGATGATCGAGCCGAAGTTCATGAGGTTGTTGTCGCCGGTCGAGCGCTCGCAGGATGACGCCGGCGCCGCACGGGCAGCCGATGATGGTGCCGAAGTTGATCACGCTCGTGCCAGCGTAGCCCGCGGCGTAGATGCCGGCCGAGCCAGAGCCGGTGGCGGAGATATCGCCGGAGTTGACGACGGCCGCCATGCCGTTGGTGCTGACGACGTTGATGCCGTCGGAGGTGTCGCCGGTGGTCGTGATGTTGCCCGACGAGATGACGGCGACGTCGCCGGCTCCGATATGACCGTGATGCCGTGCGCGTTGGCGCCGTAGGTGCGGATGTTGCCGGTCGAAACCACGACGGTGCCGGTGTAGCCCGACGCGGCGATGCCCGGCTGCGTTGTCGCCGCGTGTGGTGATGTTTCCGTTGGCAATCACAGTGGCCGTCTGTCCGGCGCGGGCGTAGATGCCGATGCCGGTTTGGCCGGCGGTCGCGATGTCGCCGGTGGAGGTGACCAGGACCGAGCGCGATTGCGACGAGGGCCAAGATGCCCACCGAGCTATCCGGGCCGGACGCGATGTTGCCGGTCGAGGTGATCTCGACCTCGCCCTGGGTCTGCACATTGATACCGATTGAGGCTGTGCCCGACACGGCAATGTTGCCCGTCGAGTTGATCGTGACCGGCCCGTAGACGGACGACACGTTGATGCCGATGGCATTGATGCCCGTCGTTACGATATCGCCGGACGAGTTGATGGTGATGGCACCTCGCGGGGGCGGGGGCGGGGGCAACGAACCAATGCTCCCGATGTTGATGCCAGCGGAAAACGTGCCGGACGTCGCGATGTCACCGCTCGAGTTGACGATGATGTCGCCGTAGACAGTGCCGGCGGCGATGCCGAAGGCATTATTGCCGGACGTCGCGATGTTGCCGGAGGACGTGATTGTCAGCAGGCGAGTTCTGCGCGCTGCCCTGGACGCCGGTGGCGCTGCCGCCCGTGGTGACGATGTCGGCCGTCGAGTTGATGCTCACGGAGCCGCCGTTGCTGGAGGCGAAAATGCCGTTCGCATCGGTGGCGAATATGGCAAACGGCCCCGTGTCGACGTTCAACTCGACTGCGCCGTTGCTGTTGAACTCTACTCCCGTAACGCCTGTCGCCGGAGTGATGTTGGTCGTCAGATTGTTGACATTGAGGGTTGTGTAGGTGCCCCCACCATTGCTCAGCAGCACGCCAGCCGACTGATCGCCGGAGCAGGTGACGATTGTCCCGCTGAGATCAGAAGTGCAGCCGGTCGGCGGCGCGGCGCGCACGGGCCGGCCGCTGTAGGCGAATAGCGCTGCGCTGGCGACGCCCGTCGCCAGCACCCGCCGCCATGTCGAATGCTTGAAACATGCGGGCGTTGTCTTCGATGGCAACTCGATGGCGCGCGCTGCCGCGATTGGCATCGTCGTTGCGAGTTTGCATCTGTCGTGCGCCACGCTTGCTTTGTCCCACGAGTGAAGGCGTCGCACGCGGAACTAAGGTCTGCACGGCACAGCAATTCGGCGGCTTCGCGAGCCGCCTTATGCACAGGTTGTGTCGGCAGAATCGGCGGGATGTAAAGGTGGGCTGAACGCGACTCACTTAGCGCGTGTCGCGAATCGCACGGCTTCCTCGGCGGCGCGGAACAAGGCTTGCGCCTTGTTGATGCACTCCTGCTGCTCCTTGTCGGGCACCGAATCGTGCACCAGGCCGGCGCCGGCCTGCACATGCATGGTGCCGTCCTTGATCAGCGCGGTGCGCAGCACGATGCAGGTGTCCATCTGGCCGCTGGCGGAGAAATAGCCGACGCAGCCGGCGTATGGCCCGCGCTTGGACTTCTCCAGCTCGTCGATGATCTCCATGGCGCGCACCTTCGGCGCGCCTGACACGGTGCCGGCCGGGAAGCCGGCCATCAGCGCATCAACGGCGTCGTACTTCTTGTCGAGCCGGCCGGCGACGTTGGAGACGATATGCATCACGTGGCTGTAGCGCTCGATGAAGAAGCGCGCGGTGACGTCGACGGTGCCGATCTCGGCGACGCGGCCGACGTCGTTGCGGCCGAGGTCAAGCAGCATCAGGTGCTCGGCACGCTCCTTGGGGTCTTTGAGTAGCGCTTCGGCGAGCGCCTGATCCTCGGCGTCGGTGGCCCCGCGCGGCGCCGTGCCGGCGATGGGTCGGATGGTGACCTCGCCTTCGCGCACGCGCACCAGAATCTCCGGGCTCGAGCCGACGAGCGCGAAGCCGCCGAAGTCGAGATGGAAGAGGAACGGCGAGGGGTTGGTGCGGCGCAGGGCGCGGTAGAGCGCGAACGAGGGGAGCGAGAATGGGGCCGAGAAGCGCTGCGAGACGACGACCTGGAAGATGTCGCCGGCGACGATGTACTCCTTCGCCTTCTGCACCATCGACTTGTATTCGGCCGGCGTCGTGTTCGACGTCGGCTTGGGCGCCGCCAGCTTGCGCGCGGTGACCGACGGCGAGTGCGGCAGCGGCTCGTCGAGCGCAGCGACGACGCCCTTGAGGCGCTTGCACGCCGCCTTGTAGGCCTTCTCCGCCGGTACCTTGGCGTCGCGCCGCACGGGCGTGACGATGGTGATCTCGTCCTTGATGATGTCGAAGATCGCCATCACCGTCGGGCGCATAAGGATGCCGTCGGGGATCTCCAGCGCGTCGGGCGGCACATCCGGCAGCCGCTCCATGAGCCGCACGGTGTCGTAGCCCATATAGCCGAAGATGCCGGCCGACATCGGCGGCAGCTCGTGCGGCAGATCGATTTGCAACTCGGCGAGCAAAGCGCGCAGCGAGGTGAGCGTCGGCGTCGCCTCCGGCTGGAAGGCATCGGGTTTGGCGACCGGCGTACGGTTGACGAAAGCCCTGTCGGCCTCGGCGCGCCACACGAGATCGGGCTCGAGCCCGATGACGGAATAGCGCCCGCGCGCGGCGCCGCCCTCGACCAACTCCAGCAGGAAGCTCATCGGCCTCTCGGCGGCGAGCTTCAGGTACGCCGAGACGGGCGTTTCGAGGTCGGCGACGAGCCGCGTCCACACGACTTGCGGCGCACCCGCGTCATAGCGCTCGGCGAAGGCGGCGAGCGTCGGCAACGCTTCCATTAGACCGGGCCTTGTTCTCTTCGTGCGCTGGAGCGTGCTCAAACGGCTCGTGCTAGGTGCCTATTGGACTTCTTCGCCCGCAGTCCGCCCGCTGGCTTTCTTGAACTCGTCTTCGTAGATGTGCGTGCCGAGCCGCTGCTGTAGCGCCAGCACGTACTCGCTCAGCGTCTCGTCGGCGAGCGCGTTCTTGAGGTCGGAGGTGACCGTCGTGCGCTGCGCCGCGCTCAGCGGCGGTGCCGGCGTGATCTCCGTCACCTTGAAGACAATGCGCGTCTTGTCGTTTTCGTCGGGTGCCGAGCCGGCCGCGCCCTTGGCCAGCGCGAAGGCGCGCGTGACCGCGTCTTTGCTCATGCCCTGCGGCGTCGTCGTGCGGTTGAAGGCGGGCGTCGTGTCGACCTTTGCGGCGCCTGCTGCCGTCGCCAGGACGCTCATCGCCTCGCCTTTGTCGGCGCGTTCGACGAGCTTGGCCGCCAGCTCGTTGATGAGCCTGGCGCGCGCCGTCGCGATAGTGAGCTGCTTGGCTTCGGCCTTCACGTCCTCGAACGGCTTCTGCTTCTGCGGCGCGATGTCGAGCACGTCGAGCCACGCGTAGCCGCCGTTGCTGAGCTCGATCACGTCATTCTCGACGCCCACGCCGCTGTTGAACGCCGCCGTTACGACGGCGTTGGTGTCGGTAATGATCACCGCCGGTTTGCCGTCGCGCGCTTTGTTGGCCCGATCCATTTCGGGGATTTCGTAGAACTGCAGCTTCATCTGCGCGCCGATGTCTTTCAGCGACTTGCCCGCCGAGCGTTGATCCTCGACCTGGTCGAGTTTCGCCTGCAGCTGCTCGGACGCCTTCTTGGCGGCGACTTTGTCCTTCACCTGGTCCTTGACGTCGGCAAAGGAGCGGTTGACGGCCGGCTGGATGTCGGAGACGCGCACCAGCACGGTGGCAAAGCGGCCCTCGATCGGATCGGAAACGGTGTCCTTAGCGAGGCTGAACACGGCATCGGCGATCTTCGGATCGATCAGCCGGTCCTTGGAGATGAGGCCGAGATCGATGTCGGAATCCTTGGCGCCCGCTTCCTTTGCGGCATCGGCGAAGGATTTGCCGCCGGCGATGGCCTTCTTGGCGGCCTCGGCCGCCGTTTTGTCTTTGAACGCGATCTGCTGCACGCGGCGGCGCTCGGGCGTGTTGTAGTCGGCCTTCGTTTCGTCATAGGCGGCCTGCGCCTCGGCGTCGGTGACGGCCATCGACTTTTTCAACTCGTCCACTGACAGCGCGAGCAACGCGATCTTGCGGTACTCGGGCGCCATGAACGCCTGCTTGTTCTGCTCGTACGTCGCCTTGATCTTGGCCTCGTCCGGCTCCGGCACGGTAACGGCCTTGTCGGGGTCGATCGCGAAATGTTCTGCGATACGCGTCTCGCCGCGCCAGTTGTTGATCAGCTCGAGCATACTGTCGGGGACGGCGACGCCGTTGATCAGCGCCGAGGTCAGCTGCTCGCGCAGCTCGTCGCGTCGGCGCAGCTGCAGGAAGCCGCGCTCGCTGACGCCGAGGCGGTCGAGAATGTTCTCGTACGCGAGGCGTGAGAACTTGCCGTCCGGCCCCTTGAAGGCCTGATCGTTCTTCATCGATTCGGCGAGCGAATCGTCCGACAGCGCCAGGCCGAGCTCATTGGCGTGCGCTTCCACCGCCGACCAGGCGATGAGCTGCGCGAGGACGCGGTTGTCGAGGCCGGCGGCGTGCGCCTGCTCTGTCGTGATGCGGCGGCCGGCTTGCTGCGAGATGACATTGATCTCGTTCTGGAACGCGCGCTGATAGTCTTCGACACGGATCTCATGGTTGCCGACTTTGGCAAGCGCGCCGCGGCCCCAGCCCGTGAATACGTCGGCGACACCCCAGACGGTAAAGCTCAGCACGAGAAGCGCAAAAAGCAGCTTGGCAATCCATCCAGTGGAGCCGCGTCGCAGAGCGTCGAGCATTTTGTAGATCGTTCCGTTGGCTGTTGGCCGCTTGAGCCGGAAAGGTTTTCCGGTCCCAAGGGCAAGTGAGCGGCCCGCGAAATCGGCGCGTGGCCTGGGATGTGGCATGATATGAAGCGCAGCCGCCGCGGCTTTGCAAGTTTGCCGTTCCGGCACCGGCTGCCGCCCACCGCTGATGCTTAATGTGGACGGTTTGTCATGAAAAGGGCGCGATGACGGGGGCGAAGAGCAGATGACGGCGGACAAGAGCGGGGGGCCGATCCGGCCGCTGGTTGCCGGCAATTGGAAAATGAACGGGCTTGCGGCGCAACTCGCCGAGGCACAGGCGGTGCGCGATGCGCTGCTCAAGTCCGATCCAGCCGTCGATGTCATGATTTGCCCGCCGGCAACGCTGCTGGCGCAGACGGCTTGGGCCGTCAAAGGTTCGAAGGTCCTTTTGGGCGGGCAGGATTGCCACGTCGCCGCGAGCGGCGCTTACACCGGTGATATCGCCGCCGAGATGCTGGCCGACGCCGGCGCGGGCGCGGTCATCGTCGGTCATTCGGAGCGGCGCGCGGCGCACGGCGAGCTCGACCGCATCGTGCGCGCGAAAGCGGCGGCAGCGCATCGCGCCGGGCTCATCGCCATCGTCTGCGTCGGCGAGACGGCAGGCGAGCGCAGCGCCGGTCTCACTGAAGATGTGGTTCGTCGGCAGCTCGATAAATCGCTCCCCGATGCCGCGACGGCCGCCAACACCGTCATTGCCTACGAGCCGGTATGGGCCATCGGCACGGGGCTCACTCCCACCAACGAAGACGTAGCGCGCGTGCACGCGGCGATCCGGCAAGTTCTCACGGAGCGTTTTGCCGCCGAGGGCGCCGGCATGCGCATTCTCTACGGCGGTTCAGTAAAGCCCTCTAATGCCCGCGAGCTGCTAGCCATTAAGGATGTCAACGGCGCGCTCGTGGGCGGCGCCAGCCTCAAGGCCTCCGACTTCCTGGGTATCATCGCCGCCTATGGAACTTGACGGCTCGCCATGGAGTAGGAATCACGGCAACTGATGGTAGAGTTGGCTCTGTCCACGTCGTAGAAGTCAGCGATGCCATGAGATTTCCGATGAGCCGTGGAGGCCGGACAATACGCAGCGTGGTGGCGGCGGCCGTTTGGGTCGCCGGACCAGCGGCGGCGCTCGCGACCAAGCTCGACAAGGCGGCGTGCGCGAGCCTGGCGAGCGAGCTGAACTCGGTGCTGGCGACGGGCGTCAAAGCGGAGATGGAGCGCGGGCCCGAGTGGGCCAAGGCCAACATGCCCCCCGAGCGGCTGCAGAGCGCGCTGAGGCTCCTCGAAATCGAAGACCAGCTGGAATTCCGCTGCGGCGGGCGCGCCAAGGCCACCGCCAAGCCGGAGCAGACTGCGGCGCCTGGCGCGACCACAACACCGGGCGGACCAAACACACCGGCTGCAACGACCACTCCCGGCACAACAACCACTTCCGGCACAACAACCACTCCGGGCGTACTGCCCGCGAATGTCCCGCCGGACAGCACCAAGGCGGCCGAGCAGCCGCCGCCACGCCTCGGCCCGACGCCGCCGGCAGCCGAGAAACGCACCAGCTCTCCGGCGCTGCTGGCCCCGATCATCAAGCCTCCCGCCGCGCTGAAGCCGGCGCAGGTCGCGCCCGCGCCGCCGACGCAGCGCAGCTCGGCCCTACCGCCGTCGGTTGCCCCGGCGGCGACTGTTCCGGCGGTCGCAACGAAGGCGCCCCCGGTTGTCGCAGCGCCAGCAGTGGTCCCCGCTACAAAGCCTGCGCAGGCGGGACCCGTCGTGGCCGCAAATCCGCCGGTCGCGGACCCAAATCAGCAGGCGGTGGCAGTCCCGATTGGTCCGACGCCTGGCGGCCCGGTGCCGGTCCAGGGCGTCAAAAGGCCGGGCGATCTGACAGGCGTGGTTGCCAAAAAGAAGAACCCGCGGCGCAATCCCAGCAGCGCCTACGTGGCTCCCGGCGACGTAAGCCCGTTTTCGCTGCCTGGATTGAGATAACGCCACCGAGCCGGCCGGAACCCGCCAAAACACGCCCCCTAGCACCGCCAGCGCATCTGCTATAGAACGCGGAAAACGCCCCTGCAGGGCATCCCCTCGAGCATCAAGAGATTGCCATGGCGACCGCACTTCTCGTTCTGCATCTGATGATTGCCACGGCGCTGGTCGCCGTGGTGCTGCTGCAGCGTTCGGAGGGCGGCGCGCTGGGCATTGGCGGCGGCGGCGGTGGCGGATTTCTCACCGGCCGCGGCACGGCCAACCTGTTGACGCGCACCACTGCGGCCCTGGCAGCGGCCTTTTTCGCCACCAGCATCCTGCTGACGCTGCTTGCCCAGCACACGGCGCCGACGCGCTCGATCTTCGACGGCACCCCGGCCACGAGTGGCGCGCCAACCGACGCCGCGCCTGGCCAGACGCCGGCTCCGGCGGCCAAGGCCCCCGAGGGCGCCCGCGGCGGCATCCTCGACAAGCTGCAGGAGCCTTCGGTTCCGCAGAACCGCTGAGGCGACGGCGCGTCCTCTCCGGCGCGTCAACCTGTTGATCAGTTGCTTCCACGCACTATCCGAAGTGCAAGTGGGCGCTAGTCTGTTGGTGAGATTCTCTCACCGAACGACTGGACATCGCATGCGCCGGATCAAAGCTGCGGGCCTCTTGGCTCTTCTGCCCTGTGTGGCGCTGCTTGGTGCCTGTGCCGGCACCGATCTGACGCCGGTGGCCTCGCTCGAGCGCCGCGAACATGATGTCGCCCTCGGGCTACAGCGAGACCAAGGTGAGCGATAATCAGTATCAGGTGCAAGCGACCGGCACCGAAGCGACGCCGAAGGCGCGCATCGAGAAGATCGCCCGCGCCCGCGCGGCGCAAATCGGCGTCGAGCAGAAGATGAAATTCTACAAGGTCTCCAGCGTGCAGTTCGGCGTCGCCTGCTCGAAGGGACACGAGTTCTACAAGGGCGGCCAGACGCGTCCGGGTAGCCGGCAGACTGTGAAGCTCGATGTCGTCTACGCCGCGGAGCCGGTTGACCCCAGCTACGTGAGCACCAAGGAGAGCTACGAGGCGCTCAACGGCGAGTTGTCGAACGAGGTCATCCCGGCGGATGCCAAGGCCACCGCCGAGCAGGAAGCCCGCGCCGGTTGCGGGCAGGCCATCTGACCTACTGCTTCGTCATTTTTCCTTGGAGAATCGCCGCTTTACGGCGTCGGCCGGGGATGAGGCGATAAATACACTTCGAATCGTCCTCCAGCTCATGTAAGCCTCGAATCCCATGCAGCAGCGGTACATCTTCATTACCGGCGGCGTGGTGTCCTCCCTCGGCAAAGGCCTCGCATCCGCCGCCCTCGGCGCGCTCTTACAGGCGCGCGGATATTCGGTCCGGCTTCGCAAGCTCGATCCGTATCTCAACGTCGACCCTGGCACGATGTCGCCGTATCAGCACGGCGAAGTCTTCGTGACGGACGATGGCGCGGAGACGGATCTCGACCTCGGACACTACGAGCGCTTTACCGGTGTGCCGGCGCGCAAGTCGGACAACATCACCACGGGCCGAATCTATCAGGACATCCTCGCCAAGGAGCGGCGCGGGGCGTACCTGGGCGGCACCGTGCAGGTGATCCCGCACGTCACGGACGCCATCAAGGAGTTCGTGACCAGCGGCAACGAGGGCATCGACTTCGTGCTGGTCGAGATCGGCGGCACGGTCGGCGATATCGAAGGCCTGCCGTTCTTCGAGGCCATCCGCCAGCTCAACAACGACCTGCCGCCGCTGTCCTCGATTTTCATCCATCTGACGCTGATGCCGTACATCCCGTCGGCCGGCGAATTGAAGACCAAGCCAACTCAGCACTCTGTGAAGGAACTGCGCTCGATCGGCATCCAGCCGCACATCCTGCTGTGCCGCTCCGACCGCCCGGTGCCGCCGTCCGAGCGCCGCAAGATCGCGCTGTTTTGCAACGTGCGCGAGGAGGCCGTGATCCAGGCGCTCGACGTCGCCTCGATCTACGACGTGCCGCTCGCCTATCACCGCGAGGGCCTCGACGAGCAGGTGCTGCGCGCGTTCAATATCTCCGGCGCGCCGAAGCCAGATCTGACGCGCTGGGAGGCCATCTCGCGCGGCGTCGACACGCCCGAGGGCGACGTAACGATCGCCGTGGTCGGCAAGTACACGGGGCTGAAGGACGCCTACAAGTCGCTCATCGAGGCGCTGGTGCACGGCGGCATCGCCAACCGAGTCCGCGTCAAGATCGAATGGATCGAGAGCGAGATCTTCGAGCGCGAGGACCCGGCCCCATACCTCGAGGGCGTCAACGGCATCCTGGTGCCGGGCGGGTTCGGCGAGCGCGGCTCGGAGGGCAAGATCCTCGCCGCCAAGTTCGCACGCGAGCGCAACGTGCCGTACTTCGGCATCTGCTTTGGCATGCAGATGGCGTGCCTCGAGGCGGCGCGCAATCTCGTCGGCATCAAGGGCGCCAATTCCACCGAGTTCGGGCCGACCGAGGAGCCGGTGATCGGCCTGATGACCGAATGGATGCGCGGCAACGAGCTGGAGCAGCGGCGCCACGGCGGCGATCTGGGCGGCACCATGCGCCTCGGCGCCTATCCGGCGCAGCTCACCGACGGCAGCCGCATCGCCAGCATTTACGGGGCCAAGGAAATCTCAGAGCGCCACCGCCACCGCTACGAGGTCAACACGCAGTACCGCGAACGCCTGGAGGCGGCGGGCTTGCGCTTTGCCGGTCTGTCGCCGGATGGGCTGTTGCCGGAGACGGTGGAATACTCCGACCACCCGTGGTTCATCGGCGTGCAGTACCACCCCGAGCTGAAGAGCCGGCCGTTCGAGCCGCATCCGCTGTTCCGCTCGTTCATCGCCGCCGCGGTCGAGCAGAGCCGCCTCGTGTAGCCGGCGCGGCGCCGGTCTGTGGCGGTTCCTCAGGGAACGGCGCCAGGCGCGGGAAATGCGTAGATGGCAGCGAAACGTGTTCGCCACCGCCGCAGAGAGAGCTTCATGCACGACCTAACGCCCCGACTGGTCGCCATCCTTCAGAAATACATGCGCGATCCGGCTTTGAGGGTCGCCGGCTCTATGGCGCTGAGCGAACTCGACATCGATCTCTTCGATCTCCCGCTGATCTATCTCGACCTCGAGGACGTCTTCGATGTTCACGTCGGCCCCGGAGATGAGCTTGAGGAGCCGGTGACCGTCGAAGATCTCGTCGCGCGCGTCGCTGCGAGCCTGGCGGCGAGAGCGCTGCCCCGCGGACGCATGCCGCGCCGTAAGGGCAGCTGGATGTCGACCGGAGCCGAGCGCCGCCGGTAACCCGGTGGTAGACCGTTGGGGTGAGCGGGAGGCGGAGGCCAACCGGCTCCGAATTGCCCATCGCCACGGATCCCAAAGTGCGGTGCATCGGACCCGCTGCGATGCGGTCGGCGACTGTTTTCCTGCCCAGTTCACAGCCTAAAGTTTAAGCACTCGGGCACGAAACAATCTCTGCGACCGTCTGATGACAGGTGGAGAATTCCTCGAGTTATATCGCAATAACATGGTGCTAAGCGCCGTCCTGGCAGTTTGGCACGTTAATTGATTACCTCTATGGGCGTTAACCAATCGTCGGGTGTGAAACTCCGGCGGGGAATGCCCGAAAGGGCGATAGGGACTTACACAAGGAGTGCTCCCCATGAAGCTCGTTACTGCCATCATCAAGCCCTTCAAACTGGACGAAGTGCGCGCGGCCCTGACCAAGCTCGGCATCAACGGCATGACCGTGACCGAGGTGAAGGGCTTTGGCCGTCAGAAGGGTCATACCGAGATCTACCGCGGTGCCGAATACACGGTGAACCTGCTGCCGAAGGTCAAGATTGAGCTCGCCGTTGCCGGCGCGCAGGCCGACGGCGTCGTTGCGGCCATCCGCGCTGCCGCCAACACGGGCGCCATCGGCGACGGCAAGATCTTCGTCTCGCCGATCGAAGCCATGGTGCGCATCCGCACCGGCGAGACCGCCGAGGCCGCCATCTAACCCGCGGCAACTCTTTGCCGCCTTCCTCGCCGGGATCCTGCGTCGCCTTAACGGCGTGGGTCCCGGCGGGCCCTAACCCTAACCACCGACCTCCCCAGCGACGATCCCTGGCCCATGTGGCCGCCTGGCCACGTGCCGGGCCGCTGTCCCTGGGCGGCGCCTATCGTGCCGCTGCAACTCGATGTAAACAGGATGCGGGGCCTCTTAGCCCGAATCGGGCGATAAGGGGAACGCGGAGGACGTCGCCGCCGGGGCTCCAGTAGACGTGGATTTTGGCACGTCCTCCTCAAACGACACCGCGGCATGACCCGCGGTGCAAAAAGCGCTCGCGCTTAGGGGAGTCATACAGATGCCAGGTCTTGAATCACTGATTATTCTGCTGATCGTCGGTGCCATCGCAGGATGGCTCGCCGGCATCGTCGTCAAGGGTTACGGCTTCGGCCTCGTCGGCAACATCGTCGTCGGCGTCGTCGGTGCCTTCATCGGCAATTGGCTGTTTCCTTCGCTCGGTCTGTGGAATTTGCCGGGCTATCCGGGGATCATCCTATCGGCGACGCTGGGAGCAATTCTCCTGCTGCTGGTGATCGGCCTTATCCGCCGCGTCGCCTAACGGTTTGGTTGTTTTTGCGGATGGTCGCGCCGCCCGGCGCGGCCATTTGCGTTAGGCGTGGTTGAATGCCTCCCGCGCCGTCCGTGATATAGAACGGCCATGACCAAGCACAAATCCCTGCAGCCCAATCCGCGCGTCGCCATCGGCGGCATCGAGGTGGCGAACGACGCGCCGCTCATGGTGTTCGCCGGCCCCTGCCAGATGGAGAGCCGCGCGCACGCGCTTGAAATGGCGCACGCGCTGAAGGAAGCGGCGGCCAAGCTCGGCTTCGGCCTCGTCTACAAATCGTCCTTCGACAAGGCGAACCGCACCTCGCTGTCCGGCAAGCGCGGTATCGGGCTCGAGGCGTCGCTGCCGGTGTTCGCGGAAATCCGCGAGACGCTCGGGCTGCCGATCGTCACCGATGTGCATGACGCCGCGCAGTGCGCTCTGCTCGCCCCCTTCGTCGACGTGCTGCAGATCCCCGCCTTCCTGTGCCGGCAGACCGACCTGCTCGTCGCCGCCGCCAAGACCGGCCGCGTCGTCAAGGTGAAGAAGGGCCAGTTCCTCGCGCCCTGGGACATGAAGAACGTCGTCACCAAGATCGTCGCCTCCGGCAATGCTAACGTGCTGCTGACAGAGCGCGGCTCTTCGTTCGGCTACAACACTCTCGTCACCGACATGCGCGGGCTGCCGATCATGGCCGAGACGGGCTGTCCGGTGATCTTCGACGCCACGCATTCGGTGCAGCAGCCGGGCGGGCAGGGGGCGAGCTCGGGCGGTGACCGGCGTTTCGTACCCGTGCTGGCGCGGGCGGCCGTGGCCGTCGGCGTTGCCGGCGTCTTCATCGAGACGCACGAGGATCCCGACCGCGCGCCGTCCGACGGGCCGAACATGGTGCCGCTGCAGGATTTCGGCGCGTTGATGGCGGAATTGATGGCGATCGATGCGATCGTCAAAAAACAAAGGAGCGCGGCCAAAGGCACGCGCTCCTCGTGAAGTCTGCCGGCTTCGGCCGCTGCCGCCTAGTCGATGCTCAGGAATGTCGCGGCCGTCCACAGCGGCGCATCATCGGTCGCGTAGGCGTAGCGCGGTCCCGAATGCTGCTTGCTGGCGATGGTGACGCATCCGTCCTGGCCGCACATCGGCCCGGAGTTATAGGTGACACCGTTGAGCGCGGCGACGCTCATGGTGGTGACGAAGTAGGCGACCGTATAGAGGCACGTGAGCACCCCTAGCGTTCGCATGACGAGATCGAAAGACATCGCGCGACCCCCTATCGTGAAGCTGCTTGCTCGCTCATCGACCGCGCCGCCTGTCCGAGCCGAAACTGCGGACGATCGGCCGACGCGTTCATCGTATGGAAAGAGCGCTTAATGCGGCGTTAAGGTTACGCGCCGGTAAACGCGCGCTCGAATTCGACGGACAGTCCCCCTTCCGCAAATCAAATCACTCCCACGAATAAGTATCTCAAATTCCGAACGCTTCGGCGAGACGTTCAACGCGCCGCGCAGCATCATCATTGTGCGCGTCTGATCGCATCGCGCATGATCGCTTTTGTCACCAATGCCAAAATGCGCGCGCGTGTTAGACGTAATTCAACGATACGGCCCGCTGCGCGCAGTCGAATGCTGCGCACCGGTGGATGTCTATTGAGGGGGAAGTGAACGGATGGTCGGCGTATCACTGAACGAGGTAGCGATACTGCTGGCCGCGCTCGCCATCGCCGGGCCGCTGGCGCGCTGGCTCGGCATCAGCGCGGTGCTTGGCTACCTCGTCGTTGGCATGCTGCTCGGCCCCAACACGCTCGGCTGGTCGTTCTCGAACTATAAGGCGCAGGAAATCCTGCACTTCGCCGAGTTCGGCATCGTCCTGCTCCTGTTCCTCATCGGCCTCGAGTTGCGCCCCAAGCGCTTGTGGGCCATGCGGAACGCGGTTTTCCTGCTCGGCAGTGCGCAGGTGCTGCTCACCGGCGCCGTGCTGGCGGGCGTCGGCCTGCTGATCGGCTTCTCGTGGCAGACGGCGCTCTTCGCGGGGTTCGCGCTGGCGCTTTCATCGACGGCCTTGGCGCTGCAGATCATGGAGGAGACAGGGGACCTCAACACGCGGCACGGCCGGCTCGGCTTCTCGGTGCTGCTGTTCCAGGACCTGGCCGCCATTCCGCTCATCGCCTTTGCGCCGCTGTTCGCGACCACGGCGCTGGCTGCCGCCGCCAATGCTCCGAAAGTCGACCTCATCAGCGTGCTCGAGGGCCTCGGCCTCATCGCGGTGATTGTTGTCGTCGGACACTTCGTGCTCGACTATCTGCTGCGCCTTGTCGCCCTGACGCGCGTCAAGGAGGCGATGACCGCCGCCGCGCTGCTGACCGTCGTCGGCGTCACCATTCTGATGCAGATGGCCGGCCTCTCGGCGTCTCTCGGCGCTTTCATCGCCGGTGCGCTGCTGGCGGAATCGTCCTACCGCCATCAGCTTGAGGCCGACATCCAGCCCTTCGAGGGCCTCCTGCTCGGACTGTTCTTCACCGCTATCGGCATGACCATCGACGTCCGGCTGCTGCTGGATGAGCCAGTCATCATCCTCACGCTGGTCGCCGGCCTGATCGCCGTCAAAACGCTTATCCTTTACGCGCTCGGCCGCTGGCAGGGACTGGAGCCAGGCCCGGCACGCCGCCTCGGCCTGGTGCTCTCGCAGGGCGGCGAGTTCGCCTTCGTGCTGTTCACCGTGGGCTACGCTGCAGGGTCGCTGACCAGCGAGAACACCGAGCTGCTGACCATCATCGTGACGTTGTCGATGGCGGCGACGCCGATCCTGCTCAAGATCGAGAGCCTGCTGTCCCGCCGCCGCAAGGGCCCGCTGCCGGTTTACGACACGCCACCCGACAACGACGGGCACGTGATCATCGCCGGCTTCGGCCGTGTCGGGCAGATCGTCGCCCGAATCCTCACCGCCAAGCGCATTCCCTTCACGGCACTCGACATCAGCGCCGAGCAGGTCGAGTTCGTGCGCCGCTTCGGCGCCCAGGCGTTCTATGGCGACGCCAGCCGGCCGGAGATCCTCGAGGCCGCCGACGCCCGCCAGGCGCGCGCCCTCGTGCTCGCCATCGATGACGTCGAGGCCTCCATGCGCACTGCCGAGCTGGTGCGATCCAAGTACCCCGACCTGCCGATCTATGCCCGCGCCAGAAACCGTGCGCACGCGCACCGGCTGCTCGATCTCGGCGTCACCTATCTGCAGCGCTCCACGTTCCTTTCCTCGCTCGACATCACCAAGCAGCTGCTGAAGGGTCTCGGCATGTCCGACCGTGAAGCGGGCCGCATGATCCATACCTTCCGGACGCACGACGAGCGCCGCCTGATCGAGGACTACAAGCTGGCCAGCGACCTCGACAAACTGCGCGAGCGCGCCCGCAGCGACGTGAAGACCTTGGAAATGCTCTTCGAGGAGGATGCCGCCGAAGAGGTTCGGTTGCGCGCGGCCGCGCAGCCTGAGGAGGTTTCCAGGTGAAGCCGATCATCTGTGTCGGGCACGCGGCGCTCGACTACGTCTACCGCATCGAGGCGTTTCCGCCCGAGCCGACCAAGGTGCGCTCGCTGGAGCATATCGAGAGCGGTGGCGGCATGGCGGCCAACGCTGCGGCCACCATCGCGCGTCTCGGCGGCGCGGTGGAGCTGTGGAGCCGCACCGGGTCCGATAGCGCCGGCAAGCGCATCCACGCCTACCTCGAGGCTGACGGCGTCAACACGCAGTTCGTGCGCACGCACGAGGGCGCGCGGTCCTCGACCTCCGCCGTGATCGTCGACAAGGCTGGCGAGCGGCTGATCATCGGCGAGCGCGACCACGCCATGCCGATGGACTCGGACTGGCTGCCGCTCGAGCGCATAGCGGGCGCTGCGGCCGTGCTCAGCGACCTGCGGTGGCTCGAAGGCACGCGCGACGCATTCAAGGAAGCACGCGAGCGCGGTGTGCCAACGCTGCTTGACGCCGATCTCGGCGGCGGCGTCGGAGGGCTCCTTGCCGAATTCCTGACACTCACCGACTACGCGATATTCTCCGCACCGGCGCTGGACCTATTCGCGCCCGGCATGGACGAGCGTGCGCAACTCGATAGCGTCCTGGCGCTCGGCGTGCGCCACGCCGGTGTGACGCGCGGGGCGGACGGCTATTCCTGGCTGTCGAAAAGCGGGTCGGCAGGACACCAAGCGGGATTCCCGGCCGAAATAATCGATACGACCGGTGCCGGCGACGCCTTTCACGGCGCCTACGCATGGGCGCTGGCAAACGGACAATCGGCGGCCGATTGTGCGCGCACGGCAGCGGCGGTTGCCGCACTCAAGTGCCGTCGGCTCGGCGCCCGTGCGGGCCTGCCAACAGGCGCTGAACTCGACGAATTTCTCGCCGCACGTGTGGATTGAGGCGAAATCCGCACCTGCTTTCGCTGCTCGGGGCATGGACGGGGCGCGGCCACGCCGTTAAACGTGCCTGACGCAAAGGGGGCGCCCGGCCCGAAGGCCGGAAATGCGTCCGCTCAGGCCATTAGGGATGCATCGATGACCGAGGCGCGCGAGACGATCACCGAGGCGAAGGCTATCGCGCATAACGACATGGCGAATGCCATTCGCGCGCTGGCCATGGACGCCGTGCAAGCGGCCAAGTCCGGCCATCCGGGCATGCCGATGGGCATGGCCGACGTGGCGACCGTGCTGTTCCGCGAAGCCATGCGCTTTGACGCCGCCGATCCCAATTGGCCGAACCGCGATCGCTTCGTGCTCTCCGCTGGCCACGGCTCGATGCTGCTCTATTCGTTGCTCTATCTTACCGGCTATCCCGGCATGGAAGTGAGCGACCTAAAGCGTTTCCGCCAGCTGGGCGCCAAGACCGCCGGTCATCCCGAGCATGGGCACGCCGCCGGTATCGAGACCACCACGGGTCCGCTCGGTCAGGGACTCGGCAACGCGGTCGGCATGGCACTGTCGGAGCGTCTACTGAATGCGCGCCTGGGCGACGACGTCATCGACCACCACACCTACGTGATCGCTGGCGACGGCTGCCTGATGGAGGGCATCAGCCACGAGGCGATCTCGCTCGCCGGCCACCTCGGCCTCGGCAAGCTTATCGTGCTGTTCGACGACAACGGCATCTCGATCGACGGCCCGACCAGCTTGTCGGTGACCGACGACCAGGTCGCCCGCTTCAAGGCCAGCGGCTGGAACGCAGTGGCGATCGACGGCCACGATCCAAAAGCGATCTCCGCGGCGCTGGCTCATGCGCGTACCGACAGTTCCAAGCCTTGGCTGATCGCCTGCAAGACGACGATCGGCTACGGCGCGCCGACCAAGGCGGGCAAGTCATCGACGCACGGCGAGCCGCTGGGCGACGAAGAGATCAAGGGCACGCGCGAGAAGCTGGTCTGGCCGCATCTGCCGTTCGACATTCCCGAGCCGGTGCTGCTCGCCTGGCGCGCCGCCGGGCAGCGCGGCGCCAAGGAGCGTGCGAGCTGGAGGTCGCGGCTCGACAAGGCCGGTCCCGCCGCCGCTGCCGCGCTGGCAGATCCGGCCGGCTCCACAAGGGCTGCCGACGTGGCGAAGGCGATCACCGCAGCCAAGACCGCGGCACTGGGCGATGAAGCCAAGCGCGCCACCCGCGTGTGGTCGCAGCTGGCGCTCGATCACATCGTGCCGGTGCTGCCCGAGCTGATCGGCGGCTCCGCCGACCTCACCGGCTCCAACGGCACGCGCACCAAGGATCATGTGCCCGTCGGCAAGGGCAGCTTCGCCGGCAACTACATCCATTACGGCGTGCGCGAGCACGGCATGGCCGCGGCTATGAACGGCATGGCGCTGAGCGGTGGGCTTATCCCGTACGGCGGCACGTTCCTCGTCTTCACCGATTACTGTCGCGCTTCGATCCGCCTTTCCGCGCTGATGCGTCAGCGGGTCATCTACGTGATGACGCATGACAGCATCGGCCTTGGCGAGGACGGACCGACGCATCAGCCGGTCGAGCACCTCGCGGCCCTGCGTGCCATTCCGCATCTGCTCGTCATGCGTCCTGCTGAAGGCGTCGAGACGGCCGAGTGCTGGGAAATCGCGCTGAAGCACGACGCCAATCCGTCCGTTCTGGCGCTGTCGCGGCAGGCGGTCGAGAATTTGCGCAAGACACCGTCGGATGAGAACCTCAGCGCCAAGGGCGCCTACGTCCTCGTCGAGCCCGAGGGCGGGCGCCAGGTGACGCTGATCGGCACCGGCTCGGAGCTGGCGCTTGCCGCCGAAGCCGCCAAGAAGCTGGAGAGCGAGGGCATCCGCGCCGCCGTGGTATCGATGCCGTCGATGGAATTGTTCCGCGCCCAGCCTGAGAGCTACCGCAAGAAGGTGCTGGGAGATGTGCCGCGCGTCGCGGTCGAAGCCGGCGTCGCGCAGTGCTGGTACGAGTGGCTGGGCGACAACGGCCGCTTCGTCGGCCTCAGCGACTTCGGTGCCTCGGCGCCGGCGCCGCAGCTCTACAAGCATTTCGGTGTCACCGCGGACGCGGTCGCCGAAGCCGCGCGCAGCCTCGTCAAGAAGTGAGCCTGGCCAGCATGGACTTGACCAAGCTCAGGCCGATTTCCGACGCCGACGTGTCGGGCAAGCGCGTGCTCGTGCGGGCCGATCTCAACGTGCCAATCGCCGACGGCAAGGTGTCCGACGCTACGCGTCTGGAGCGCATTCTCGCCGGGCTCAAGGACCTCAGTGCGCGCAATGCCCGCGTCATCGTCATCTCCCACTTTGGACGTCCCAAGGGCGGTCCCGATCCGAGCATGAGTCTTGCTCCGGTCGCCGCCAAGCTCGTCTGAACTGCTCGGCAAGCCGGTGCAATTCGTCGACGCCTGCATCGGCGACAGCGCCGAGGATGCCGTCTCGCGTCTGGCGCCGGGCGACATCGCGGTTCTGGAAAACCTGCGCTTCCACAAGGGCGAGGAAAAGAACGACCCGGATTTCGTCACGGCCCTCGCCCGCAGCGGCGACCTGTTCGTCAACGACGCCTTCTCGGCCGCCCACAGGGCGCACGCTTCGACCGAAGGTTTGGCGCGAGTGCTGCCGGCCTACGCCGGGCCGCTGATGCTGGAAGAGATTGCCGCGCTGCGCGCCGTGCTGGAAAATCCGCAGCGGCCGACGGCGGCGCTCGTCGGCGGCGCCAAGGTATCGAGCAAGATCCCGATCCTCAAGCACCTCGCCGGCAAGGTCGACAAGCTGATCATCGGCGGCGGCATGGCGAACACGTTCCTGCTGTCGCACGGCGTCGACATCGGCAAGTCTCTGGCCGAGCCGGACTTCGTCGAGACGGCGCGCGAGATCATGACGGAGGCGAAGGCGCGCGGCTGCGCTGTCGTGCTGCCCGAGGACGCCGTTATTGCGCGCGAGTTCAAGTCGGGTGTGGCGCACGCCATCGTGCCGATCCTCGCCGTGCCGAGCGACGCCATGATCCTCGACGTCGGACCCAAGACGGTGTCGCATATGTCGGACGTGCTGAAGGAGTGCCGCACGCTGCTGTGGAACGGCCCGCTCGGTGCCTTCGAGGTCGCGCCCTTCGGCGACGGGACATTCAAGCTCGCCCGCGAAGCGGCGCGTCTCACCAAAGAGGGCAAGCTCGCCACCGTCGCCGGCGGCGGCGACACCGTGGCGGCCTTGAACGCGGCCGGCGCTACCCAAGATTTCACCTACGTCTCGACAGCGGGCGGCGCCTTCCTCGAATGGCTCGAGGGGCGCGAGCTGCCGGGCGTGGCGGCGCTTCTGCGCGCGCAAGCCTGAAGTTCGGGCGGCAACGAAAGTAGCGCGTGGCCATGTGGGCGGACTTGCAGATTTACTTCGGGGTGGCGCTCGCCGGGCTGGTGAGCTTCCTTTCCCCATGCGTCTTGCCCTTGGTGCCGCCTTACCTCGGCTATCTCGGCGGCACGACCATCGACGAGTTCACCGCCGAGGGCGGCGTCCGCAGACACGTATGGCGGCGCGTGATCTTGGCGTCGATCCTGTTCGTGCTCGGCTTCACGACGGTGTTCGTCGGGCTCGGCGCCGGCGCCTCGTTGTTCGGCCAGCTGATCCAGACCTACAAGCGCGAGCTGGAGATCGTCGCCGGCCTCGTAATCATTCTCTTCGGCCTGCACTTCCTCGGCGTCTTCCGCATCGCCTTGCTCTACAAGGAAGCGCGCTATCACGGCACGCATCATCATGGCGTCAGCTATCTCGGCGCCTACGTCATCGGGCTGGCGTTCGCGTTCGGATGGACGCCGTGCATCGGCCCGGTGCTGGCGACGGTGCTGGCGCTTGCCGCCAACGAAGGCAGCCTGACGACGGGCGTGAAGCTGCTGTTCGTCTATTCGCTCGGCCTCGGCATCCCGTTCATTCTCGCCGCCGTCGCCATCAAGCCGTTCCTCGGCTTCATGCAACGCTTCCGCCGCCACCTCGGCACGCTGGAGAAAGCGATGGGTGCGCTGCTGGTCGTCACAGGGCTGTTGTTCTTCACCGGCTCTATCAACTGGTTCGGCAGCTGGCTGCTCGACAACTTCCCGGCCCTGAGCCGTATCGAGCAGGCGGTGACGCCCAAGAATCTCGGCACCGAGATCATGCAGCGCGGCGCGCCGCAGCAGTAACCCGCAGGAGAGCATGGCGGAGCAGGAACAGACGCCCGTCGCCCTGACCATCGCCGGATCGGATTCGTCCGGCGGCGCTGGCATCCAGGCTGACCTAAAGACATTCACGGTGCTCGGCGTTGACGGCGCCAGCGTGCTGACGGCACTGACGGCCCAGAACACCCGCGGCGTAGCGGCGATCCTGGCCGTGCCACCGGAGTTCGTGACGCAGCAGATCGACGCCGTCGCCACCGACCTGCGCATAGCCGCGGTCAAAACCGGGATGCTCAACGACCGCGCCACGGTGCTGGCGGTGGTCGAGGGCGTGCGCCGTCACGGGCTGCACCCCCTGGTCGTCGATCCCGTCATGGTGGCGACCAGCGGCGACATGCTGCTGCAGCCCGATGCCGTGGATGCCGTGCGCCGCGAGCTGCTGCCGCTGGCCGACATCGTCACGCCCAACCTGCCGGAGGCGGCGCGGCTCCTCGGGCAGCCGGTTGCCACCGACGTGGCAGCGATGGAAACGCAGGCGCGGGCGCTGCTGGCGCTGGGGCCCAAAGCGGTGCTGCTCAAGGGCGGTCATGGCGGGGGCAGCGAAGCGGTCGACATCCTGCTGATCCGCGATGGCGAACCGGTGCGGCTGGTGCTGCCGCGCGTCGACACCAGGAACACGCATGGCACCGGCTGCACGCTGTCGGCCGCGATCGCCGCCGGCCTTGCGCTCGGCGAGTCCCTGCAAGATGCGGTCGCCTTTGCAAAGTACTTCGTTCACGCCGCTCTCCTAGCTGGCCGCGAGCTGAAAATCGGCAGTGGCTCGGGCCCTGTCGATCTTCTGCATACATCGCGCCGGCCCCGTAAATCCTGAGTTCTCTAGCTGCGGTGAGGGCAACCTGTGGCGCCGCTGCATCGACCATTTCTGAATATGGTTTGGACCTCTTGCGGGCGGCTCGGGGTTCTGTAACAAATTTGGCCAACGCGATGCTGCGGCGTCGTTTTCAAGCTCCGGGGGGAGCGTCGGGCCGGCGATTAGGGGCGCCACCCGACTTGGCTGAAGAACCGGTCCGGAACTTCCGGGCCGGTTTCTTTTTGTGCCACCCGCAACGGCCTTTTCCTTACCGCCCCAGCATCCAGTAGAAGGTCGCAGCAAGGTTCGGCCGTCGCGTGCCGTGCCGCGAGATACGCCGTCGGGGACGGGATGCAGGCGCTGACCTATCTGCTGGGCAACGGCCCGACGGCGAGCCCGCTCGGGCTGCGCATCTCGCTGTTCTTCGGCGCCCTGTTCCTCGCCTACGGGGTGGTCGTTCCCTACTTCCCGGTTTGGCTCAACGCGCGTGGGCTGGACCCGCTGCAGATATCGACCGTCACCGCGCTGCCGCTGTTCATTCGCCTGCTGGTCACGCCGTCGATCGGTCTGCTGGCCGACCGGCTCGGCAACTACCGGCTGGTGATCGTGACGCTCGCTTGGTCGGCGCTAGCGCTGATCCTCGCGCTCAGCCTCGTCGGCGGCTACCTGCCGATCCTCGTCATCGGCGTCGCCTTCCTGCTCGCCAACGGCACCATGCTGCCGCTGATCGAGACCATCGCCGTGGGCGGGGTACGCACGCAGGGGCTCGACTACGGGCGCATGCGGCTGTGGGGGTCGATCACCTTCATCATCGCCAACTTCGTCGGCGGCATCGCCATCGAGGCGCTGGGCGGGAGCTTCGCGCTATGGATGATCGCCTTCGCCGCGGTCTCGACCATCGCCGCCGCGCATGCGCTGCCGCCGCCGCCGGTCACCGCGCAAACCGTGACGACGCAGCGGGTCAGCTGGCGCACCTCTTCGCCGGCGCGGCTCCTGCAATCGCGGCTGTTCATCCTGTTCCTGATCGCCATAGGCTGCACGCATGGGGCGCACGCGACGTTCTATACGTTCGGAGCCCTGCACTGGCAGGCGCAGGGCCTGTCCGCCGCCTGGGTCGGCACGCTGTGGGCCATCGGCGTCTTCGCCGAGGTGGTGCTGTTCGCGCTGTCCGCCCCGGTGGTCCAGCGCTTCGGCCCGGCACAACTGATCGTCGCCGGCGCCGGCGCGTCGGTGGTGCGCTGGGGCGTGATGGCGTTCGATCCGCCGCTGGGCGTCCTCATACCGCTGCAAGTGCTGCACGCGCTGACCTACGGCGCGGCCCACCTCGGCGCCATCCTGTTCATCACCCGCGCCGTGCCCCACAAAGGCATGGGCAGCGCGCAGGCGTTCTACGCCACCATCGCCGCCGGGCTGGCGCTGGGAATCGTCGGGCTCGTCTCGGGCGCGCTGTTCGCGCAAATCGGCGGCGCGGTGTTCCTGGTGCCGACGTTCGTGTCCGTGATCGGCTGCACGGCCGGCGTGATGCTGTGGCGCGGCTGGGACGGGGGCGCATTGTGGACCGACGAGGCGCAAACGGCGGTTGTGCCTAGCCCCACAGCTCCGGCAGCGGCGGGCTGATCCAGCCGTCTTGGATGGCGAGCGGCGGTTCGCGGTCGCGGGCCAGCAGCAGCGGACCGTCGAGGTCGACCCAGTCGGCGTAGCTTGCAAGCAGCAGCGCCGGCGCCGCGGCGAGCGAAGTCCCCACCATCGACCCGACCATGATCTTGAAGCCGCGCGCCTTTGCCGCCTGCGCCATGGCCAGGGCTTCGGTGAGGCCGCCGGTCTTGTCGAGCTTGATGTTGACGGCATCGTAGCGGCCGGCGAGCCGAGCAAGATCGGCGCCGGTGTGGGCGCTTTCGTCGGCGCAAATCGGAACGGCGCGCTCGATATCCGTCAGCGCCTCGTCGGCCTCGGCGGGTAGCGGCTGCTCGATCAGCTCGACATGGGCGGCCGCAGCGGCGGCAAGGAACGGCGCCAGCTGATCCGGCGTCCAGGCCTCGTTGGCGTCGGCGACGAGGCGCGCGTCGGGGCGCGCGGCGCGGACGGCGGCCATGCGTTCGGGGTCGCCGTCGCCGCCGAGCTTCAGTTTGAGCAGTTTCAGGTGCGGCACCGCCTTGGCGTCCTGCGCCATCCGCCCCGGATCGCCGAGGCTGAGCGTGTAGCAGGTCATGGCGGTAAGCGGGGCGGGGACCCCGGCGAGCTCCCAGGCGCGCTTGCCGGCGCGTTTGGCTTCGAGATCCCATAGGGCGCAATCGAGTGCATTGCGCGCAGCACCGGCAGGCAGCAGCGCCGGCAACCGCTCACGGCTCAGAGGACCGTGGAGGCCGCGCAGGGCGCGCAGCGCGTCATCGACCGTCTCGCCATAGCGCGCATAGGGGACGGCCTCGCCGCGGCCGGTGTGGCCGCCACCGGCGACGTTTGTGACGACGACGTGTGCTTCCGTCTTGGCGCCGCGGGCGATGACGAAGGGTTTGGCAAGTGGCCACGCTTCGGCGGCGGCCTCAACGAGATGGGCTTCGCCGGAGGAGGACATGTGCTCGTCAGCCGAGGCGGCCGGAGGCGTGGGCGAGGAACAGATAGACGCGGCCCGTATCGGACACGAGCTGGCCGTGCGACAGGCGGCCGCTCGGATCGCGCTGGTCGGACTCGGTGATGATGCGCTCGAAATCGGCGAGGTAGCGGCCCACCGTGCGCGACAGCTCGCCGTCGTTGCGGCAGCGGTGGCTGATGTCGTCGAAGACGGCGCGGCCCTCGTTGCCGTAGATGCTGCGCACCATGACGCCACGCTGGCCGGAGCGCAGACGCTGCCAGATGGCGGCAGCGGTGGCGGGATCGAGCGCGCGGGCTATGGCTTCGAGGTCGAGGTTGAATGCGGCGGGCGCGGGACGCGGGGCGCCGGCATGGCCTTGCGGTTGGCCCTGGGCCTGGCCGTGGCCGTCTTCATCGCGCGAGGCGCGAGCGAGCAGATCGCCGAGCGACCAGCCTTCGCGGTTATCGGGCGGCGCACCGCGCTGGCGCTGCCGGTTGCCGAGCTCCTGCGCGATGGTCGACGACAGCGAGGTGATCGAGCGGGCCTGCTCGTGCGCGCGCGGCGGTGCGTGAGGTGTGGCCGGTAGTGCCTCTGACTGATGATGCGGCGGAGGCGTGACGTCGCGCTGCACGGCGGAACGCGAGGCGAGCTGCGAGAGCTGATCGAGCGCCTTGATCTGATCGTGCAAAGCGCGGCGCATGCCTTCCGAGCTTTCATGGGCGGCGACGGGTAGGCGCTCGACCTCGCTGCGCAGGCGCGCCTGCTCGGCGGCAATGTCGGCAGTGGCGCGGGCGGCTTGCTGGCGCATTTCCTCGGAAGTCGCGGCAAAGCGGTTGCTGAGGGAGCCGAGTTCGGTGGTCATGGTCGTCGACACCGAGGTCAGGCGGTGGCGGAGGTCTTCCAGCGTGCGCTCGCTCTCGGCGCTGGTGTGCGCGCGCATGCGCTCCAGCTCGCCGCGGGCTCGCAGGTCGGCTTCCGACAGCGAGCCTTCCATGGTGGAGGAGTAGTCGCCGACGAAGCTCGAGAACTCCTCGGCCTTGCCGGACAGAAGATCCAGCGTCTGCGTCAGCTCCGCGTGGCGGTTCTGCAGCGTCTTGTCGATCTTGAAGTTGGCGGTCTCGAGCGCGTTGGCCGCCTTCATGATCTGCTGGCCCTGGCTCTCGAAGCGGCCTGTGACGCCGCTGATCTGGTTCAGCAGGTTCTCGGAGATGTTCTTCAGAAGGTCGGACTGGCCGGCGAGGCCTTCCATCGCCTTGATCGACTGGCGGGTGATGTTCTCGGAAGCGCGGCGCACCGAGTTGATGCCATGCATCAGGGACTCGTCGAGGTCGCTCGCCTGCTTGCCGATGGTCTCGCGGAAGCTGATGGCATGCGCGTCGAGCGCGTTGGTCAGCGCCTGCGTCTTGTCGACCACAGCGGTGTCGATGGCGCTGGTCGAACGCATGATCGACTCATCGAAGAGCCGCAGGCGTTCGCCGAAGGCCTCATCCAGCGAGCGTGTACGCTCCACGAGCTGGTAGTCGAGCGCCTGGGCGCGGTTGGCGAGCGCAGCGTCGAGAGCGCGTGCGTACTCCTCGAAGACGGTCTGCAGGTTCTCGGTGCGGTTGCCGAGCGAGCTATCCAGCTGCTGCAGCTGGCTGTCGAAGGTGATCTGCATCTGCTCGGCGCGGGTGCCGAGGGCGGTGCCAAGTGCGGAGGTGTAGTTCTCGAGCACGTTCTGCAGCTGCTCGGTGCGTCCGCCGACTGCGGTCTCCAGGCTGCCGACGCTCGTCGCCAGCGAGGATTTCGAGGTTTGTGAGGTTCTCGCCGGCGCCCTCGATGACCTTGGCCAGTTTGACCTGCTGGTCCGAAAGCTTCTCGATCAGCGTCGGGATTTCGCTGCCCAGCCGCATCAGGCTTTCGGTGACCCGGTCGGAGGTGTTGACCAGGGCATGGCGCTCGCCGGACAGCTCGGAAATGAGGCCGCGGATCTTGCGCTCGTTGTCCTCGTAGGAGCGCTCGAGCACGGAGACTTCGTTGTGCACCATGGCTTCGAGTTCGCCAGCGCGGCCGAGGGCGCGCGACACGGCGTCGTTCATGAAGCCGACCTGGCGGCGCACCGCCTGGCCCAGCGAGGCGGCGTTCTGCTCGGCGAGACGATCGGGCTCGGCGAGGCGAATGGCGACCTCGGTCATGGTCGAGGACCTGAGGCGCAGCTCTTCGGTGCGCCAGGCGAGCAGGGCCATCAGCCACAGCATCGCGATGGGCACGATGATGGCGGCGATGGTGAGGAACGTCGTCGGCCGCGTGACGAGGTCGAGCAAGCCGAGAACCGGTGCGTCGGTTCCGATCGAGGCAAGCGCGAACGCGACGCCGATCGCCGCCCAGATGATGCTGGCGATGGTGGCGAACTTGAAGGGCGCGTTCGACGGTTTCTGCTGCAGCGCGAAGATGAGGCCGCCGATGCTGGGGCCGTCGTCGTTGGCGGCGATGCGGTTGCGCGACGGGCCGGCGGCCCGCCGGCGTGCCATGCGCCGACGCGGCGTGGCGTCGGTGGGCTCTACTTCGGGATGGAGGTCGTCGAGCAGCGATTTTTCTTCGACCGGCAGCTCTGCGGCGGGCGGCGGCGTTTCGGTCTGGGTGTCGGCGGCAGGTTGAGCAACAGCTGCGCCGGGCAGGGGAGGCGGCAACAGCTGCATAGGCGGGGTGTGTTTGAACGGCGGCTCGCTGCCGTTGTCGGCGTCGGTCGAGCTCGGAGCGCTGCCTTCGGCGGGTAGCGAAAGGGTCGGCTCGGGCCGAACCTCGCCGTCCTCAGCGTCGAGCGTGCTCTTGTCGTGCGCCATTGCCCCGTCCATGCCTGACGCGTCTCCCCCGTGATTGCTTCAAGAGCACGCGACTTGAACGGGAAGTCTGCCAGCAAATCGGGGCGGCGTACGGCCTCCCCACAAGGCCAACTTCAACGCCTGCCGTCAGAAATGCTAAATCCACCCGTCTCCCAACGCTTGGCCGGAGTTTGGGGCAAAAGAAAGGTTCAACAGCCTTCGCCCCGCGGCATACGCGCGTGTGAGTTGGCCGAAGGTTAATCCTCAAGTTGGAGCGGCGCAATTTACGGGCGTTTATAAGCTGTGTGTGAGGGTCGTTGCCCGCCCACGTAGATGTGCGGAAACCCCGTTTAGGCGGTCCGGGGCCTCAATGTGACGGATAGCGATATGCCGGCAGGCGATTCTCTCGACGAGCAGAGCGGCGCGAGCAAAGCCGGCGGCGACGGCGCGCCGATCGATTTGGCGCATCTGCGCCGCTACACGATGGGTGACAGCGGGTTGGAGCTTGAAATCCTCGGGCTGTTCGCCGACCAGCTCCCCATCACCATCGGTGCTCTGTTGAATGCGTCCACCGAGAAAGATTGGGCTATGGCTGCGCACACGTTGAAAGGGTCTTCCCGAGCCGTAGGCGCCTGGCCACTGGCGGCGATTGCGGAGGGTGCGGAGCGGCTGCACGGCCTGCCGGATGAGGATGTGCGGCGCGCCGTAGTCTGCCGCCTCGAGACGGCAGCGGGCGAGGCACGCGAATACATTGCCTCGCTGGCCCGCGCCGCCTAGTCCAACCGCCCACCTTGCGACCCTCCTACGCTTGAATTTGCTGGTGCCGCCGATTATTGGTGCGGGGCATTGACCGCCGTTTGCGGCGCCTTTGCCCGGCCGCACTCCTGCGCCAGCCCGCCAAACGGAGTTCCACGCAAACGCGATGAAGGTCACTTTTATTCAGCCGGACAGTAGCGAGCAGGTAATCGAGACCGATACGGGTCTAACGCTCATGGAATCGGCAAAGATGAACGATGTGCCCGGGATCGAGGCCGAGTGCGGCGGTGCCTGCGCCTGCGCGACCTGTCACGTCTACGTTGACGATGCTTGGCGCGAGAAGACCGGTACGCCATCTCAAATGGAAGAGGATATGCTCGACTTCGCCTTCGATGTGCGCGAATTCGAGCCGCCTCAGCTGCCAGATCAAACTGACGCCAGAGCTCGACGGGCTCGTCGTGCGCGTGCCGGCGAAGCAGTTCTGAAAATTCGAAAGGGTAGCGGATGAGCTCCGACGCCAGTCCGGCCACGGCTACGGTTCCGATCGAAACCGATGCGGTGATCATCGGCGCCGGCCCGGTCGGGCTGTTCGCCGTCTTCGAGCTGGGGCTCGTCGACGTCAAGGCACACGTCGTCGACATCCTCGACAAGCCCGGCGGACAATGCGCCGAGCTCTATCCCGAGAAGCCGATCTACGACATCCCGGGCCTGCCGATCGTCTCCGGTCAGGAGCTGACCGAGCGCCTGCTGCAGCAGATCGAGCCGTTCGGCGCCGAGCTGCACCTCGGCGAGCGCATCGACGAACTCGAGCAGCTGCCCGACGGACGCTTCCGTCTCAAGACCGACGCCGGCACGGAGTTCGTCTGCAAGGTGGTGGTGATTGCCGCCGGCGGCGGTTCGTTCACGCCCAAGCGTCCGCCGCTCGAAGGGATCGAGGCCTTCGAGGGCAAGTCGGTGGTCTATTCGGTGCGCCGCATGGAGACGATGAAGGACAAGCAGATCCTCATCGTCGGCGGCGGCGATAGCGCGCTCGACTGGACGCTCAGCCTGCAGCCTCTGGCCAAGAGTTTGACGCTGCTGCACCGGCGCGACGATTTCCGCGCCGCTCCGCACTCGGTCGAAAAGATGCGCAAGCTGGTCGAGGCCGGCGCCGTGCGCCTGATGATCGGTCAGGTGGGCGCGCTGCACGGCAGCGGCGATGCGCTTGAGGGCGCTACCATCAAGACCAAGGACGGCGAGGAGCGCATCGACGTCGATGTGATGTTGCCGTTCTTCGGGCTGACCATGAAGCTCGGGCCCGTCGCCAACTGGGGCCTGGCGCTCAACGAGAACCTTATCCCCGTCGATACCGAGAAGTTCGAGACGAGCGTCAAAGGCATCTTCGCCGTCGGCGACATCAATACCTATCCGGGCAAGCTCAAGCTGATCCTGTCGGGCTTCCACGAGGTGGCGCTGATGGCGCAGCAGGCCGCCAAGATCGTCTATCCGGGCAAGAAGCTGCTGTTCCAGTACACGACGTCGTCGTCGAGCCTGCAGAAGAAGCTGGGCGTCAGCTGAGCGGCGTCCAGCGCCCGTAGCGCGCGGCGATGAAGCGGCCGAACGGCGTTGGCAGGGCGGAAAGCGCTGACTTCATCGCCGGCCGTACGCCGCCGAGATACAGCCGCGCATAGGCCTTGCCCTTGAGCGTGACGGGCAACGCCCAATCGTTGACGCCGATCGTGTTGTGCGCCAAGCCGCGCCTTGTAGGCATCGGCGGGCGCCAGAAGATCGAAGGTCGAGAAGCCCTCGGTGAATGCTTCCGCGATGGCGCGCTCCAGCATCATCATCCCCACGCTCGCCTTTTCGAAACGCGGATCGAACGCCACCACGTGCCCGGCCATGTAGTCCTTGCACGTGATGACGATGCTGGCGGCGGCGGCGCTGGCCGTCGCACTCGAGGGCGACCACGCGGCAGCCCGCCGGCCTGCCGGCATCGCCGGCAACATCGGCAAAGAAGGCGTCGAAACGCGGGTCGGCGAGAGCCGGGGAGATCAATCCGCGCTCCTGCAGTTGGGCGCGTTTCCACGCGATTGTCTCGAGCGCAAGGGCGCTCGCCGCCGCGTTGCCGGCCTGCTGCACGAAGGCGACGGATCCGAGCTTGGCGAGGTTCTTGGCCATCGAGCGCCGGCGGTTGCGCGACGGGGTCGCGGTGTCTGCATCTTCGCGGCGCGCAAACATCGCCGTACGGCGCTGCGCGCAGAAGGCGCCGAGTTCGGCGATGAGCGGCGCGATGGCGGCGTCCTCGCGCACGCGCGGCAGCCAGACGAGGTCCGGCTTGATCGAGGCGATGATATTCGCCCACGCGGCGCGCAGCTGAGGGAGAGGTTCGGTGCCGCTATCCATCAGCACGTCGCAGTATTGGCTGACGGGATCG
Source organism: uncultured Alphaproteobacteria bacterium (assembly GCA_963722495.1). Classification (GTDB taxonomy): domain Bacteria; phylum Pseudomonadota; class Alphaproteobacteria; order Rhizobiales; family Hyphomicrobiaceae; genus Hyphomicrobium_A. Next base: position 46,541 of record CAVRND010000021.1, read on the forward strand.
CCCATCCACGAGAGCTGGACGAGCCCCGCGACGCGCTGGGTAACGAGCGGCCAGACCATGACTAGTCGTCCGGCACGCCGGCCGGTGACGACGGCGAGCTGCTGACCGCGGCCTTCACGCAGGTAGTGGTTGCACCAGTGCCAATTCCAATTGAACGTCTGGAAGGCCTGCTCGCCACGGCCGGCGCGATCGAAGAGCGTGTTCCAGTCCGCCGCGAGGGCATCGAAGCCGGCGCGGGTGGTGATGATCTCGAAACTGCACGGCTCCGCGGCGCGGCCCGGCTCAGCGGCAACGGCAAGGGCCGCGCGATCCTCGCCCCCCTCGAATGGGATGTCGTCGCGCGATTTGCGGGCGGCGCCGGACGCTGAACTCATTCGTGCTTCCGAGGTCTGTACCACTGAGGATGCCGCTCCCGATGTGCGCAGTGCGGAGCAAGCTGCGTGCCACGGCAAGTGTTAAAGCCCTCAGAGTGTTGCGATTTCGACAACGCTCAGGATGATGAGCGTGCACACCAACGCCCATACGACCGCGCGCCCCCGCGCAGAGGTCGGTCCGCGGTCGAGAACCAGCAGGGTTGCGAGCACGGTCGCCCCGCAAAGGTTAATGACGATGCAGCCCGCGAGGCCGAGCCCATGGCCGCGGGACGTGCCCTCGATGAACAGCGCGCCGGCGATACCGATTAGCAGCGCTCCGCACAGCCGCGGCCAGTAGCCCGTATCGGGACGCGGCAAGCCGAGGATGCGCAGGGTCGTTAAAGGCGTAAGCGCCAGCAGCAGGCCCGGAATGAGCTTCAGGAGAGTTTCAAGCCACAGGAGCTGCTGCACTTAAGCGGTGCTCCGATGCGTTCGCATGCGCGGCTTCAGCAGCGCAATGCCCGGCTTCAATCGCTGTTGTCCATGGGATGCTTCACTTTCATCCCTTCGCCTTCGCTGGCGCCGCCCCAACCGGAGAACAGCCCATCCTCCTGCTCGACCTTCGGCGGATTCGGCGTGTAGTCGCCCGCGAGGTGACGCGTGAGGTCGGCCTTGATCTGCTTCGTCTTCGCGTCGGAGCAGTAGTCCCCCTCGGCGGCGATCGCCTTGGCGACCGCATTGAAGGAGACGTCGTAGATGCGCTCGACCTTGGCGGCATCCTGACCGCCGGGCTGCTGCTTCTCGTAGCCGATGTACGTGGTTCTCAACTTGGCGGGATCGAAGTTGAAGCCGCATTTGACGGCGCGGGCGGACGCCGTACCGACCTGGAAGGCGCGCGCCGGGGCGTCATTGACGGGCGCTGCGGGCTTGTCCTCGCCGAGCAGCGCGCCCGTCGTCAGCCCGGAGCCGGCCGAGCAGCCAGCCAGCGCGGCCGCGACGATCGCGAGCGTCAAGCCTGCGGCCTTCATGGCGCGCCCCTCATTCCCATCCATCCCCGGCGGACCTTAGCGCCAATTTGAGTCCCGTCAATTGCAGCTGAAGGGCCGCTCAAAGGCTTATTTTAGGCGGTCTAAGCAACCTTGGTTACTGCCCCGCGGCCCGCTAGCGCATTAGTTCCGCCATCGCCCGGTCGAGACCCTCGAGCGTCAGCGGGTACATGCGCCCCTCCATTATGTCCCGGATCATGGCAATTGATGGCGTGTAGCCCCAATACTGCTCAGGGACGGGATTGAGCCAGACGCAATGCCGGTAGGTCGCGGTAACCCGCCGCAGCCACAGGGCGCCCGGCTCGTCGTTCATATGCTCCACGGCGCCGCCGATATGCGTCAGCTCGTAGGGGCTCATCGAGGCGTCGCCGATGAAGATCACCTTGTAGTCGGGCGGATAGGTGTGGAGCACGTCCCAAGTGGCGTTGAGCTCGCTGCGCCGGCGCGCGTTGTGCTTCCAGACCTGCTCGTAGAGGCAGTTGTGGAAGTAGTAGTACTCGAGATGCTTGAACTCGGAACGCGCGGCGGAGAACAGCTCCTCGGCGCCCTTGATGTGCCAGTCCATGGAGCCGCCGACGTCGAAGAACATCAGCACCTTTATGGTGTTGTGCCGCTCCGGCAACCATGCGGATGTCGAGGTAGCCCTTCTCGGCCGTGCCGCGGATGGTGCCGGAAAGATCGAGCTCCTCGGCCGCGCCTGAGCGCGCGAACGAGCGCAGACGGCGCAGCGCCACCTTGATGTTGCGCGTGCCGATCTCGACCTTCTCGTCGAGATCCTTGAACTCGCGCTTGTCCCATACCTTGATCGCGCGGCGGTGGCGGCTTTCCTTCTGGCCGATGCGCACGCCGGCCGGATTGTAGCCGTAGGCGCCGAAGGGCGAGGTGCCGCCGGTGCCGATCCACTTGTTGCCGCCGGCGTGGCGCTCCTTCTGCTCTTCGAGACGCTTCTTCAGCGTCTCCATGATCTTCTCCCAGCCGCCGAGCTCCTCGATGCGCGCCTTGTCCTCCTCGCTCAGGTGCAGCGAGGAGACGAGCCGCAGCCAGTCCTCGGGGATCTCGGCCTCGATTGCGTCCGGCAGCGCGGCGATGCCCTTGAACACCTCGCCGAACACGCGGTCGAAGCGGTCGAGGTTGCGCTCGTCCTTGACGAGGCAGGCGCGCGACAGGAAGTAGAAGTCCTCCACCTGGCGCCCGGTCACGCCAGCGTCGAGGCCCTCGAGCAGCGTGAGGTATTCCTTCAGCGTAACGGGAAGGCCGGCGCGCTTCAGCGCGTGAAAGAAGGTGACGAACATCGCATCCTTCGAACTCAGTGACGGACGATGCGACCATAAGAAAACCGCCCCGGCGTTACCAGGGCGGAGGACAGCGGCATCTAGGCGGGGCGCCGGCGCGGGACGCGCGAGCTAGCGGACGCTTCCCGTTACAATCGGCTTCTTGGCGCCGAACAAAAGGTCCTTGTCGTCGATGTACCACTTCTCGACCTCGGTGATCTCCGGCGGCTTGCCGCTCGCCAGCAGCCAGCCGTCGACCGCGAACTTCTGCTTTGACTTCGTCTCGACGAGGATGCCCGCGTAGTGCGTCCAGCCGTCGAAGCCGCGCCGGATGTCCTCCTTGACGTAAATCGATCCGATGCTGTGGTGGCGGAAAAGCTTGTGGCGCTCCATGACGAGCATGTAGCTCGTCAAGTTGGTCGCCACGTCGACGCAATCCATTTGTCCCGGGTCGCCGTTGCCGGCCATATCGTCGCCCGGCCGATCTCCGGCGGTGCCGACCGCGGTGTCGGCGCGATGGCCCATCCAAGCGAGCGCGGCCTTCGTCGCCTCGCGCTCGGCGGCCGGCGTCGCGGTACGGGCGGGCGACATCATCTTCTGCACTTCGGCGATGTCGGCGGCGGTGAAGCGGAACGCTGTCTGCGTCCGGCAGCCGTAGGAGCTGCACACGAACACTTTGTCGCCCTCGGGCATACCTGCCTTGTACCTGGCATAGTGCTCGTCAATCGGTCCGTTGCCATGATACGCGCACGCGGCCAGTGCAGCAGACAGCACTGCCGCGACGGAAATTCTCCAGCCAGCGCGCGCGCACGCTGCGGCGACGCGATTTCTTGCTTCGATCGATCATGAAATCCGCGCGTGCCCCGGCTGCATCAAGCGTCGCTAACACGCACACTGAGTCGGGTCATTCGGCGCGCATTGCGCCGCGCGCTTCTCTGTGCAGATCGAAGAAGCGATGCGCGTGCGTCGCGCCAGCTGCGTGCGTATCTCGCGCAGCACGAGGGCGCATAAAAAAAACCGCCCTGGGGTTACCAGGGCGGTTCGAGTTTAGAGAGAGATAGAAGTCAGGCGATCAGAAGTTGATCAGAGCGCCGGCCTTCACGTACTGGAAGCTCTCGGTTGCGCAGCCAACGTCGAGACCGACGCAGCCGTTGACGCGTTGGCGCAACCGGCACCGTCGATGATCAGCTTCGATGTGGCGGTAGGACAGCCACAGCGACATAGCAGCGGCGTCGATTTCCTGCACAACACCAAGACCCCAGAGCTGCGTGCTGGCGTTGATACCAGTGTTGACGAGGCATCGGATTGGCGTCGCGAACTTCTCGTACTCGCCGTAGAGAACCGTATGACCCAGGGGCGTCCAACGCTCGCGCAGACCGCCCTTGATGTAGTAGGTGTCGCCGTCGCCCGGTCGAACCACCGGCGGCAACGGGACCAGGTCAACTGCCGAGCGTGGCGAAAGTTGTGCCGTTCGGATCAACTGTGCCGTAGGCGCCATAGAGCCAGAGGCCGGTCGGCACGTGCTCGACGTAGGCACCGAGCTGGAAGTAGTCGGCATCCAACGCACCAAGGTCACCAGCTGCAGCAAATCCGGGACCAACAAGCTACCAGGGATGCTGCGCCGCTCGAAGAAGTCGTTGGCTCCACTGCGAGTAAGCGGCAGCGGCAGCAAGCTTGAAGCCGTTGTACTCACCCGAGTAGCGAGCCGCGACGTCCCAGAAGTCGTCTTCACCCCAAGAGGCCGAGACCGAGAACCCACCGAAGGTCGGCAAGTCGTAACGGATCGAAGTCTCGCGGAGCGCCGAAGCAGTCGCCGACCCGCGCCGCCGCCGCCGTGGCAGAAGCCGCCGAGCCTGCCAGTTGAGGCCGGAGATCGTGCCACTTGGCTACGAGCAGGAAGCCGTTGTAGTCGAACATCACCCAGTTGGCGGGAACGAGCGAGCCCGAGCCGTCAACCAGGATCGCCGCGTTATCCGAAGCCGACGACTGCAGACCGACGCCGAGCTTTGCCGAGGTGGTCGCTCTTGATGAACCAGTAGGACTGCAGGAGCTGAACGCCGTAGGCACCGAAGCTCGGCCCGAAGAGCGGATCCTGCATGATGCTGTCAGAGCAGGAACTGGCTGAGACCTCGTTGTGTGTCAAGCAGTCGCCAGTACATCGACTTCGAGGTGGATCACATAGCCCGCCGTACCAACCTGGAGACGATCGTTGCCTGGCCGGTGAACTTGAAGTGGCTCGACAGCGTAGAGCCGAGACCCGTCACGTAGGTATTGCTTTCGTTAAAGACCGGGTTGGGATTGCCGTCGTCCCACCACATGACTTGCTCGCCGACCCAACCTGAGATGGTCAGCGAAACCTTACGGTTGCCCTTGCGGGCGGTCGTGGCTTCGAGCTCAGCAATACGTTCTTCGAGATCTGCGCAGCAATTCCCCCCAAGGTCGGCTGCAGATGCGCTGCCGGCGGAGAGACCGCCTACTAGCAGGCCCGCTGCCACCAGGGCGCTAAGGCTGGATTTCTTCATATTTCGTCTCCCGTCTTCGTCTCAGCTGATGGCGGACGCTGAACAATTCGAACGCGAGACAAGAAAACCGCCCTAGCAATGCGCGATGCGTATCCCTCAAGGATCGCTGCGTGCCAGGCCGGACACTGCTGTGATTCGCGTGAGTGCAACAATTAGGCAGTGCCGAATTTGCCCTGACAAATCCGCGGGTGTGGCGGTGGGGCAACGAGCGTCTGTGCGGCGGCGACTACACAATAGGCGGGTTTTGGCAGCAGGGCAGCGGACGCGGCGCACAGGGATAATTCGGCGATAGGTATGCAACGCCAATGTGTTATGCCGATCTCGCGGGCCCATCTCCGGGCCCGCCCACGCAACAAATCACCGGTTTGCAGTGAACAGTGTGACCCAACCGCTTCCCGCCTGCCACGGCCGTCGTCGAGACCTGGGGATGGCGTGTGGATATCCCGGCGAGGGCGGTTGCTGCGCGTCGGCCGGGAATGAGGGGGAGGAGAGCTGGTAGATCCTACCCCCACCCCGTTGAGGTCGTTGCGGCAGCAACAATAGGTGAGCGGCTCGGGCCATGGCGCAGTCGGACGTATCGATGCGCTATTCGAGGTCCGACATCGTCTGTCGCGCATATATGGAGGTAGCCACCCATTGAGGCGGACGTCCCCGGAAGGGAATCAATATCCGTGTCCAAACCGACACTTCGAAGTCCTATTGAGCTTCTGAGCTACAGCAGCGTGGCTTATCCACACCAAAATCAATAAGCTGGCCGCCACGGCTGATGGTGGGTGTCGTTCGTGAAGCCACTCGGGCAGTCCCCGATGCTGGGGGCCAGCGTTTTTGGCGTGCTTTTGTCCGCTCTGCTCGGCGGTTGCGCCTATTCAAGCCTCGGTCCTATCGACGAGCACTACGGGCGGTATAAGGCCCGCATGCCCGAGGCCGACAAGGTGTTCGTGTGCAGCTCCTATGGCTGCCGAACACAGACAGCGTTTACCTTTGCAGCCGCCGACATTGCCAAAGTGCAGAAGATGATGTCGGGCTCACGCACCGCCACGCCCGCGGCCGAGCGCGAGGCGGCAAAAGCCGCGCTCGCCTGGATGGGGCATCGCGCCGACACCGCGGTTGGCACCGCCGGAGATCGCCCCGGCGACGACATGAAGGGCAACGGCGACCCAGGCCAGATGGACTGCGTCGACGTGGCGACCAATCTTTCCAGCTACCTGCTGATTTTGGAGCGGCACAAGCTGCTTCGCCATCACAGCGTCGGATCGGTCTATGTGAAAGAGGACATCCGCCGCGGCATCAACGGCTGGACGCACTACGCGGCGATCCTCATCGAATCGAAGTCCAAGCAGCGCTACGCCGTTGACGGCTGGTTGCTGGCCAGCGGCAAGCCGCCGGAGATCGTCGAGACCGAGAAGTGGTACATCGACAACTCCGAAATTCTGTTTGGCGGCAAGAGCGCGCTCAACGGCGGCGCCGACATCAAACGCAACTGAGCGGCTGAGCGCGGCGTGGGCGCTGTTAGGGTTGCGGGCGCGCGCGCCAAGTCTCATGCCGCTATGTCGGTAAGGGCGACGCCACAAGCGCCGATGCGGAGAAGCGGGTCGTTCCAATGCGGATTGCGAGCCTCGGCCGTCATGCGGGCGGATTTCCGATCAGACGGGCGCACACCTCAACCTCCGGTCCATGCGGAGGTCCGGGCGAAGCACGGCTGCGCCGTGACGCTTCGCCATGACCGGGAGGGGAATTGGAGCGCCGCGATTTCGGCTGATCGGAACTTGCTCTAGCAGCCTCGTGCGGCGCGGCAAGCACCGGCTCGATGTCGGATCTATCGAGGGTGGCCAGCGCGGAGGATGCCGGGGATCTGAGCTGCCCGTTCGCGAGCCGGCCGAGGCGAAATCGTCGCCGGTGTTTGGCCCGACGGCGGGTGATGCTCACCCGGTGCTGTTTCTATCCGTGTGACCGACAGCGCTGGAGGCGGTGCCCTCGGCTCTCCCTCACGCAACCAATTCTTCTCACAAGCGGTGGCGCTGCTCGGTGTTGATGCGCGACCTTGCGTCGACTTTCCCACGGCGTCGGCGCCGGCCGCGCAGAGTGGTGATGGCTTACCCGCAAAGCAGAAAGCCGCCCGGCGAACCGGGCGGCTTCCCTTCTCGATCTATAACCAGGGCTCAGAAGTTGATGAGCGCGCCGGCCTTGACGTACTGGAAGTCGCCCTCACCGTAGCAGGAGCCAGCTACTGACCCTACGCCGCAACACCTGCAACTCCGTTGTCAGCTTCGATGGTGCGGTAGGAGAGCCAGACCGACATGGCAGCAGCGTCGATTTCCTGCACCACGCCCACGACCCCAGAGGTTGAACGTCGGTCCGTCGGTGTTGCCAACGATTCGAGAGAGCGCCGTCAGACCTGGTTGTTCTCGTACTCGCCGTAGAGAACCGTGTGGCCAAGCGGGGTCCAACGCTCACGCAGACCAGCCTTGACGTACCAGGTCTCGGAGGTCGCCGGCGGCAATGTCGCACTCGTTCATGTGCCGTAGGCGCCGTAGAGCGAAGAAGCCGGTCGGCACGTGCTCGATGTAAGCGCCAGCCTGGAAGTAGTTGAACGTGTCGCCGACGAGCAGCCAGACGGTGCGCTGTTCAGGCAGTCCGAGCTGACTTCGTTGTAGGCGGCAGCGGCTGCAACCTTGAAGCCGTTGAACTCACCCGCATAACGAGCGGCAACGTCCCACATGTCGTCTTCGCCCCACGAGGCCGACACCGAGAAGCCACCGAAGGTCGGCGAGTTGTAGCGAACGACGTTCTGCGTCAAGCCGTTGCAGTCGCCGATGGCGCCGCCGCCGATGCAGCCGCCGATGCGAGCCCCATGTCGGCGCCGAAAGCCGCCGTCGAAGTACGGATGAAGAAGCTGTTGTAGTCGAACGCCACCCAGTTGGCGGGAACGAGCGAGCCCGAGCCGTCAACGAGGATCGCGGTGTTGTCCGAAGCCTGCGACTGCAGACCGACGCTCACCTTGCCGAGGTGGTCGCTCTTGATGAACCAGAACGACTGCAGCAGGCCGAGGCGTGTCAGCCGCTGTGCTGACGCCATGAGTGCTGGGCCCGAGCGAGGCTGTCGTCAGCTGTTGCGTGGCTTCGACGTGCAGCACGTAGCCAGCGTACCAACCGGGCGAGATCGTGGCCTGGCCGGTGAACTTGAAGTGGCTCGACAGCGTGGCGCCGAGGTCGCCGACGTAGACGTTCTGCTCGAAGCCGTCGTCCCAGCCACATGACCTGCTGGCCAACCCAACCGGAGATGGTGAGCGAGACTTTGCGGTTGCCCTTGCGAGCGGTAGTGGCTTCGAGCTCGGCGATCCGCTCTTCCAGATCGGCGCAGCAGTTGCCCCCAAGGTCGGCGGCCGAGGCGCTGCCAGCGGAAAGACCGCCAACCAGCAGGCCTGCTGCCACCAGGGCACCCAAACTATACTTTTTCATTGACCTACTCCCGTCTGCTTACTTTTTGAAGGCGACGCCACGCACAAGAGCCGCCTACTCCCTACAAAACCCAACGCATCCTTCGTCACTTGCACCGCGGCGGCCGCGAAGCCGAATCACCGCTCGGGGTAAAAGATTAAGCAGAGATTGACGCCCCGCGAAACCTGAAGCACGCCCGAAGCGGCCGAAATCCCCCGACGTTGTGGCTCACTTGCAACGACGCGCATTTTGGCCACAACCCTCTGCACCAGCACGATTTTCGAACTCTTTGAACGTGCGCCGAGAGCTGGGTTATCCCCAGAGGCGCCCGAGCTATGTGAGTTCGGCCACGCTATCGGGGCGTCTGTTGGGAGCGATCGCATCAGTTCTCCGCTCCCTGCCGCCGGCTCTTGCGCGTCTGAATGAACTCACGCGACAGCAGCGCCAGCAGGATGACGACGAACGCCATGCTGTGCGTGAGGAGGACCATCGTCGGGCGGTCACTGTACGTCTGCCCGACAAAGTGCTGGAAAAAGGCGGGTTGGAAGCGGCTGACCTCGCCATAGAGCGCCCGGTACTGGTCGAGCGTGGCGTCGAGCAAGAGGTATGTGTTGGTCAGCGCTTTGCCGTTGATCCACTCGAAGAGGGCGACGCCGCCGAGGGCGAAGGCGCGCGCGACGACGTTCAGGCTCTCGACGGCGTCGTCGTAGATGAAGAGCAGCGCGAAGATCGCGATGTGGACGGTGACGAAGAACTGCCAGAGGAAGTCCACCTGCGAGCGGATGGAAAGGATCGCTTCGATAAGCGTCGCTTCTTGGATCATCCGGCTTTCCCCCACGACGCCGGAGGCTTCAGCCCCGTCATCGCCACGCAACTTGTTACTTAACCTCGTCGGCGCCCCACTATCCCCCGGGGCCATCCGCGCGCCAAGAGCGGTCTTGGCAACTCAGAGGAGAGACTATGCAGGGAATGTGTCGGGATGCCGAATGCGCCCCGGCGTCGCACGTGCCGGTCAAAGGACTTACGAATAGTAAGCCCCAGCATTGTCACGCCCTTGCCCAAATCTTACGGCTACATTATTCTGCTGCAGCGCAATAATGTCGCGCCAATCGATCGCGTACGCTCGCTTATCCCGGGGGACAGGGGTCAAAGCGGGCGTGGCCGGCCGGATGCAATGCGGCACGCGGTACGAAAAAGTTCGCCGGGATGGAACGCCACATAGGGCTGTTAAGTCACTGCAAAGGCTGCGCGCTTCAGGAAATCCACTCCTGTGCGCGCGTCGGCAGCGGCAAACCCCGTGTGCGGTGTGCGTTGAGGCCGGCGAGGAATTCCCACAGGGCACGGAAAGCAGAAAGATAAATGCGCGCGACTCGGTTGGATCGTCGATCGGTCCTCATGACGGCTGGTGCGTTCGCGATGCTAGGTGCTGGTGGGCGGCTTCCGGCCGTCTCGTCTGCTTCCGCCGAGCCCGTCACCGACGCCACGACGCCTTTCAATGTGTCGGTGGTCCAAAATCTCGCGCAGCAGCTGTCGACAAGCGAATACGCCAGTCCGTCCCTGGCGGTGCCGGAGTCCTTCAAGAAGCTCGGCTACGACCAATTTCGCGACATTCGCTTTCGCACCGATCAGGCGATCTGGCGCGGCGATAAGGTCGACTTCGAGTTGCAGCTCTTGCCGATGGGCTGGCTCTACAACGCGCCTGTCGAGATATGGCTCGTCGACGACGGTACGGCCAAGCGGCTGAAGGCCGACGGCAACCTGTTCTCGCTCGGGCCCCTCATTCAGGACGCGGAGCCCGGCGCGCCGTACGGCTTCTCGGGGTTCCGCGTGCATGGGCCGATCAATCGTCCGGATTATTATCGACGAATACGTCGTCTTCCAGGGCGCCAGCTACTTCCGCGCCGTCGGCCGCGGTCATCTATACGGGCTGTCGGCTCGCGGTCTCGCCATCAACACCGCGCGACCGGGCGGCGAAGAGTTCCCGATCTTCCGTTCGTTCTGGATCGAGAAGCCGAAGCCCGGTGCGCGTTCAATCATCATTCACGCGCTGCTCGATAGTGTCTCGACGACGGGTGCCTACCGCTTCGAGGTGGAGCCCGGCGAAGCAACCATTATGGACGTCGAGGCCACTCTCTATCCACGGCGCCCCCTGACGCACGTCGGCATCGCGCCGCTCACCAGCATGTATCTCCACGGTCCCGGGCACCATCGCATCGACGACGACTTCCGTCCGGCGGTGCACGACAGCGATGGCCTCGCCATCTACAACGGCAACAACGAATGCATCTGGCGTCCGCTCACCAATCCGCGGACGTTGCAGACCAGCGCTTTCCTCGATCGCAACCTGAAGGGCTTCGGCCTTTGCCAGCGTGCGCGCTCGTTCCATTCCTACGAGGATCTCGAGGCGCGCTACGAGAAGCGGCCGACGCTTTGGATCGAGCCGAAGGGCACTTGGGGCGCCGGCTACGTCGAGCTCATCGAGATCCCGACCACGGTCGAGATCCACGACAACATCGCCGCCTACTGGAAGCCGGCCAATGGCCCCGCGCCGGGCACCCCTTTCCAGTTCGGCTATCGCATGTACTGGACGGACACGCTGCCGATCGCCTGGAGCGGCGCCATGACGTCGGCGACGCGCGTCGGGCGCGGCAAGCGAGAGGGCACGACGATGTTCGTCGTCGACTTCGCCGGAGAGGCAGTGGCCGGCATGCGGCAGATGCCCGTCGCGGTCGTTACGGCCAATCCCGGCACGGTGTCGGACATCGCCGTGCACGATAACCCCGAGGCAAATGGGGTACGGGTCAGCTTTGAACTCGATCCAGGCGGAACCGAATTGTCAGAACTACGTTTGGCGCTGAGGCTTGGAGATCAACAGATCTCCGAGACGTGGCTGTATCGATGGACGAAATCATGAGCGACATCACTGTGGCCGGACAGAAAATCGGCCGCATTCCCGACGCGAGCAGCCCGGAGCTGTTGCCGCCGGAAGCTCCGCTCGAAATGCCCGATCAGGACTTCAAGGCACGCGGTGCAAAGCCGCGGCGCCGTCGCGGCTACTGGGTGCCGCGCGCGGCGGTGTTCACCGGCGCAGGGCTGCTGACGGCGGCTTTCGCGTACGAGCTCTACGACGTTCTCGCCGTCGAGCAGGCGACGCCGCTGCAGTTCCTCTTCCTTATTCTGTCGACCATCGCCTTCGGCTGGATCGCGCTCGGTTCGCTCAATGCCGCCCTGGGCTTCATCCCACTGTTCGGCGGCGAGAAGGCGGACACGATCGACCTGCCGCTGCCGAGCGCACCTTTGACCACGCGCACGGCGCTGCTGTTCCCCGTCTATCACGAGGATCCGGCGCGCATCGCCGGCACCGTGCAGGCCATCGCGCTCGAGCTGGAATCGATGGGCAGCGCCGCGGCGTTCGACGTGTTTCTATTGTCCGACACGCGCGACGAGCGCGACGGCGCGGCCGAAGAGAGCGCCTATCGCGCCCTGCGCCACCGCCTCAAGGACGTCATCCCGGTCCACTATCGCCGTCGGCGCGAGAACCGCGGCCGCAAAGCCGGCAACATCAAGGACTGGGTGCGCCGCTTCGGCGGCGGCTATGAGCACTTCGTCATTCTCGACGGCGACAGCGTCATGTCCGGCATGACACTGGTGCGCCTTGTGCTCGCCATGGAGCGCGACCAGCAGGCCGGCCTCATCCAGACCGTGCCGCGGCTCACCGGCGCGACGACACTGCTGCAGTACCTGACGCAGTTCGCCTCCAACGTTTATGGCCCGCTCGTTGCCGCGGGTCTCGCCTTCTGGCATCGCGACCAGGGCAACTACTGGGGCCACAACGCCATCATCCGCACGATCGCCTTCGCCACGGCGGCCGGCCTGCCGACGCTGCCCGGCCGTGCGCCCTTCGGCGGCGACATCCAGAGCCACGACTTCGTCGAGGCGGTGCTGCTCGCCGCGCGCCGACTGGGGCGTCCACATGGTGCCGACGATCGAGGGCTCCTACGAAGGCCAGCCGCCGACGCTGCCCGACGTCGTTGCCCGCGACCGGCGCTGGGCGCAGGGCAACCTGCAGCATCTGGGCATCGTGTTCTCATCGGGCATCACGACCATGGGCCGCCTGCATCTGTTGATGGGCGCCACGTCCTATCTCATGTCGCTCGTCTGGGCGTCCTCGCTGGTCGTCGGCGTCGTGCTGGCCCTGCAAGGCCAGCAGATGATCCCGAGCTACTTCATCGACGAAAAGACGCTGTTCCCCGTGTGGCCGGTGATCGACCCCGGCGCGGCGCTGCGGTTGTTCTTCGCCACCATGCTGGTCGTGCTGATGCCGAAGTTCCTGGGGCTCGCCCTCGAGATCAAGCGCACGCGTCACGCGCGCGAAGCGCTCGGCACAACGCGCGCCGTGCTCGGCGTCATCACCGAGACGCTGTTCTCCATCCTTCTGTCGCCGATCCTGATGGTGACGCAGACGGCCGCCGTGTTTCAGGTGCTGTTCGGGCTTGAACTCGGGCTGGCGCACGCAGAGCCGCGACGGCGCCGGCATCCCGTTCATGGAGGCGCTGCGCTACCACCGCTGGCACATGCTGATCGGCGTGGTCATGGGGCTGGCGTGCTATGAGGCGTCGGCGCTCGTGCTGGCCTGGATGTCGCCCGTGATCGTCGGCCTGATCCTTGCCGCGCCGCTGACCTGGCTGACATCGCGCGCCGCAGCGCGGCCGCTGCGTACGCTGCTGTCGACGCGTGACGGGCGCAGCCCGCCGGCTATCGTCGAGAGCGCTCGTCGCGCCACGGGCGAGTGGGCCGATCACATCGCCATGCGCTCGCTCGAGACCTCGAGCGTGGTCGAGATCGCGACGCGCGCCGCTTAAGGTTTCGCGGGCTCGTCACCGACTGCCGCGCTCGCATTGCGGCGGAAGGCCTCCGCCAGCATGTCGCGTGCGCGCACCGGCGGCGCGGTGATGAACGGCAGCGGCCGGCACACCTCGACGCCCGCCGCACCGACACGGGCGGTGAGCGCGCCGTTGAAGGCGCCTTCGCCGAGCCGCCGCGACAAGCGCCGCAACAGGTCCTGTCCCAGAAACTGTCCGAGCAGATCGTCCGTCAAGGCGACGCCACCGGTCGCGATGATATGGCCGACGACGAGTTTGGCCAGGCGCAGCGCGCCCAGCGGACCTGGCCGGCCGCCATACAACCCGGCTATGGCGCGCAGCATGCGCAGGTTCTCGACCAACACATAAAGCATCGCGATCCACGCCATCGGACTGATGGCGGTGACGACGCCGATGCGCTTGGCCGCCGCCAGCACCGTGCGGCGCGCTTCTTGATCGAGCGGCATGATCAACTCGCGATCGGCGAGAGCGAGCAGGTCGCCCGGATTGAGCACGGATGCCTCGTGTTCGGTGAAGCGTGCGAGCGGCCACTGCAGATCGGCGCGGCCGCCGAGCATGTTCTTCAAATGGCGCACGGCGCGGCGCTCGCTGGCCGCATCGTTCTCGTTCAGCGCCCGCGTCACCTCTTTGCGCAGCGCGCCGAGGCGCGCGAGGCGGAAGAGGCCGAAGATCTCGCGCAGGATAAGGACGAGCGTCGAAAGGCCAACGAGGCACAACAGCGAGAAGGCGACCCAGCCGACCCAGTCCTGCCGTTGGATGGCGATCTCGACGTAGCGGACGAACCACAGCGTCGTCGCCATGGCGAGCAGGCCAGCGGCGCCGGAGAGCAGCAGGCCGCCCCAGCGGATGCCGCGACGCGACAGGTCGGTGACGGTTGGGCGCACGGTCTTGCGGGCCCCCTGCCGCTTGCGGCGCGCGGCCAGCGGGCCGGCGTCGGCCGGCGGATGCTCGATCTTCTCGGCCGCGGCGGCGCGCAAGGCCGGATCGTCGGGTGCGAACGCGCGCGGGCGGCGGGTGTCGGTGTCGTCTGCGATGTCCGATCCCGAAGTTCGCCTGAGTTCGCTGCTGGGCGCGGGAGCGAACTTTGGGATCATAAGGCGGCCGATGGTTGTGAATTTCTCGATCATCACACGAGCCAATCCGCGAGCAGGAAATCGAGAGCGCGATCGAGCCGGATGTGCGGCAACGGCGGCGCCTCGCCATCGACGCCGGGGGGCAGCAGGCGAGGGGGCCGGAAGCGCACGAAGTGCAGGCCGGCGGGCGCCGCGTCGGGCTTCAAGGCATCGCGCGGATTGGCCGGCAGATCGCCGGGGAACACCGCCGCCTCGGTCTTGCCGTCGAACACCTTGCCTCCGATGCGCTCGCCCGGCATCGGGATGCCGACGATGCACGGCAGCCATTCGTTGCCGACCTTGGCATCGGTTTCGCGCGTTGCCCGCAACGCGGCAAGCGCTTGCACGCCGACGCCTGCTCCGGCGCCCGCAGCGCGGCCCATCGCCCGATCGGTGATGACGCGCAGGATCGCTTCCAGCCGGTCGTGGCTAGAGGAATGGATGTGGTCCGCCTTGGTGGCGGCGAACAGCAGCTTGTCGATGCGGCGCACGAATAGCGCGCTCAGCCAGTTGCTGGAGCCGGCGCGGAAGACGCGCAGGATGGCTTCGAGCGCACGCTGCAGATCGACGACCGCGTCTCCGCCCTCGTTCAGCGGACCGAGCACGTCGACGAGCACGATCTGCCGATCGAGCCGGCTGAAGTGATCGCGGAAGAACGGCTGCACCACATGCGTCTTATAGCTCTCGAAGCGCCGCGCCATCATGGCGGCCAGCGAAGAGCGCGCGTAGCTCGGCTTGGCGTCCAGAGCGAGCGGGCAGAAGGTGAGCAGCGGCGAGCCTTCGAGGTCGCCCGGCAGCAGGAAGCGTCCGGGGCCTGTCGTGTGCAGCACGTGATCGTCGGCGCGCGCAGCCTTCAAGTAGGCGGCGAACAGGTTGGCGCCACGCAGCGCGACCTGCTCGTCCTTCGGCCCGGCGGGATCGACGCTCGACAGGAACTCCCGCCAGGCCTTCGAATGCGCCTGCCGGCGCGGTGCTGCCGCCTGCTCGACCGCCTCGGCGCACCATTGCTCGTAGGTCAGGTCGAGCAGCGGCAGGTCGATCAGCCACTCGCCGGGATAGTCGACGATGTCGAGATTGAGCCGCGAGATGCCGAAGGCACGGCGCAGGGCGCTTGCCGACTTGAACTCGATGGTGACGCGCACTTGGCTAAGACGTCGCGTGCTCTCCGGCCACTCAGGCGGATCGCGCGACAGGGCGTCGAGGTGCGCCTCGTAGTCGAAGCGCGGCACCTCGTCGTCGGGCTGCGGCTCTAGGTAGGCGCGCTCGATGCGGCCCTCAGCTTCCGGCATGAAGAACGGCAGCCGCCCCCCGGAGACGAGGTTGCGGATCAGCGCGGTGATGAAGATGGTCTTGCCGGCGCGAGACAACCCGGTGACGCCGAGCCGTAGCGTGGGCGTCATCATGTCGGTCAACATGGCGCCGGCGCGATGCCAAGCCTGGCGCGTGGGGTCATCCAGATCGGAAGCAGACAAGGGGACCTCTCAGGGTCCCCTTAGCTAGTGCGAGTTAGGCGCCGCGGCAAGTTGCGAGGGCAAGTTGCCGGCGGCGATTAGAGCGGCGTCAGCCATAGAAAATGACCAGAACGCCGGCGGCCATCACCGTCATTCCCATGAGGATGATCAAGCCGCTGCGAATGAATTCTGCCATGACAAGTCTCCACCTGCGTCCGGTGTGTTGATGCTTGCAGCTTAGGTGTGAGCCATTGAACGACCGCTGAAGCGACGCGTCAGGCTCTGTTCATCTTGGCGAGCCGCAGCTCCGCAAATCCGGGCGCAAGCCGAGCTCACTATGGGACGCTGGGTCCCCCGCTTTCCGCCGCAGGCACGGCGGTCCACCCCTTCTCGGGCATGGAAATCGTGATGCGTCGCGAGCCTAGCTGCTGCTCGGAGACCCAAGGCAGCGTCCGCTCGAACACGACCGGCGCCGGCTTGGAGCCGAGCACGCGATCGACGAGGTCGGGTCTCGCCGGCGCCGCGGTGACGAGGCTGAGCGAGAACCGGTAGTCGCCGGCTTCCTCCGCCAACTTGGGCAGCGGATTGCCGACCGGGTAGAAGCGTACCGTGTCGCTGAACGTGCCGTGCCCTGGAATGGACAGCGGCGCGAACGAGCGGTTGGGCGCGTCGGGATCGATCTGATGCTCGCCGAGGAAGGCGCTGTAATAGCGCTTCACCCGCTTGGTCTTCAGATCCTCGACGGCAAGCTCCATCGAAAGGACGGTCCCCGTGCGCGCGCCCGAGTTGGTGACGGTGATCGGTACGACGAACAGTTCCGTGTCGCCGCCGCCGTCTCGGCCGTATTGAATGACCGGCGGAATGAAGATCTCCAGATCCGCCGTCTTGAAGCTCGCCTCGTAGAGAGAGAATGCGGACAAAACGAGGGCAAAAGCCGAAAGGACGGTGGCATGTAACCCGCCGTAACCACTGTTGACGACGATGCTTGAAAGCGCGGCGTCGCTGGCGCCGGACGCGGCCGGCGGTGGCGGATTGATCGGTGTCATGTGGAGTCCCCGTACGCAAATATCTCGGCAACGAGATCAGTGATCCGAACTTTGCGGCGAATTGTCGAAGCGGCCAGCGAGCGTGAACCATCCGGTTAATGCGGCGGCCCGATGCCCCTATCTTCTGAGTGCTGCCAGGGCGCGCGGTTCGGTCATTAGCCTAGAGATTGTTCTTGAAGATCTTCCCGTCCTTCATGATGACGACGAAGTTCTTGGCCGGATCCTCGATCAGCTTGATGTCGGCGATCGGATCGCCGTCGACCAGCAGAAGATCGGCCAGCGCGCCTTCCTCGATGACGCCGAGCTTGCCCGGGTAGGGATTGCGTTTCCCGGACATAGTGAGCAGCTCGGCGTTGGTCCCGGTCGCCATGGCGAGCGTTTCGGCGGGGGTATACCAACGCGTAAACTTGACGAGCAATTCGCCCTGGCGCTGGGCAAGCCTCGGGGAAAACAGGATGTCCGTGCCCCAAGCCGTCTTGAGCTTGTATTTCTTGGCCAGCGCGATGGTCTTCTCCGTGCCGGCGAACACTTCGAACGCCTTGGCACGTTCTTGCGACCCCGGCGGAAACGCATCGGCCAGTTCGTCCGGAAACGCCTGCGTGCTGAGCCAGATGCCCCGCTCACCGATCAGCTTCGCCGTCGCCTCGTCCATGAGGTGGCCGTGCTCGATGCATTTGACGCCGGCAGCGATTGCCCGCTGGATCGCAACCGGCGTGTAGGCATGCACGGTGACGTAGGTGCCCCAGTTCTCGGCCGCTTCCACGGCGGCACGCAGCTCGGGTTCCGTGAAGGTGGAGACATCGAGGGGACTATTGGGTGACGCCACTCCGCCGCCCGCCGTGAGCTTGATTTGCGACGCGCCCTGCAGAAGCTGCTCACGCACGCGCACGCGGACTTCATCCGGGCTGTCCGCGACCATGGAGGCTCCGGTCTTCTCCTGGCGCGACAGCGGCGCGCCGATGACGCGAGGCAGTTCGTGCGCATGACGGAAATCACCGTGACCGCTGGTGACGGTGATGATGGCGCCGGATGGGTAGATCCGAGGTCCGGCGACGAGGCCCTCGTCGATGGCGCGCTTCAGTCCGAACGACGGGCCGCCCACGTCGCGAACGGTGGTGAAGCCGCGCATCAACGTGTCCGTCGCCTCGGCGCCTGCCACCAAGTTCAGGTAACCGACATCATCGGCCAGCAGCGCTGCGGGAGTGGGCCGAACAAGCATCGCATGCCAATGCGCGTCGATGAGGCCCGGCATGAGCGTGCGCCCGCCACCGGCGATGATCTTAGCCGAGGCGTTCCCATCGACCGGAATGGGGTCTTTCGAGATTCTTTCGATGGTGTTGCCGCGCACGAGAACGTTTGCGCTTGCGCTCAGCGTGTCGCTCTTGCCGTCGAAGATGCGAACGTTCTCGAACAGTGTGAGAGCGGGTGGCTCAGCGGCGTGCGCGGCGTGTGCGAGACAAAGCATAGCGCCGAGAATTGACGTCCGGCAAAACATCGGAACCTCCTGTGGAGTCCCCCATGGCGCTCGACTTGTCTGGCAACTTGCGTTCGTCGAACTCGTGTCCTCGTGAGACTACTCCCCTTGCGGCGCGCCATGAAGGCGATCCGTTCGAAAAGGTGTAAATCCGTCGGTCGCCTCAGCGGGCTTTAGGCCCTGTGGCGAGTTCGAGGCAGACGACGCCACCCCAACGCGCCGTTCCGAGTCGCCGCGGGTTTGGCTGCGGCAGCGGCAGCATCATCACTAGGTTCATCGGCCAGGGGAGCCGGCGCAGGCGATACGCATCTTGAGCGGCCGAGCGCACCTCGCGCACCCGCCAGCCGAGCCCCTCGAAAAAGGCAACGCCGTTCTCGGGCGCGAAGTGCATGGGCGCGCGAGCCAAGATGGTCGCCATCTCTTTCATGAAAAGATCGCGCACCGCCGGGCTGATGGCATCGAACACCCACCAGCTGACAATGTAACGTTTGAGATCGTCGGAGAGCGCGCGTACCGTCGCCTCATCGAGATACATGAGCAGGCCCTCGCTGATGACCAGGACGCGGCGCCGGCCTGTCGTGGCCCGCTCGAGGAATGCCGCGCGCGCCTCCGCATCGGCGAGGTCGACGGCGACGCGCCGAAGCGCACAGCGGGGCGTCTCGCCGGCCAGCAGCCGCTCCTTCGCCGCGATCATGCCCGGCAGGTCCGCCTCGATCCACGGCAGAGCCGCGGGTAGTTCCAGCCGGTAGGGCCGCGTATCGAGCCCTGCGGCAAGGTTCAGGACGCAGTCGCAACCCTCGGCGACCGCCATCCTCACCATGTCGTCGATGGCTACGGTGCGCGCGATGACCGGCCAGCCGGACTTCAGCGGTTTTGGCGCCCGCCCCACGATGTCCTTGCCGGTCTGGCCGGCGAGGCGCTCGGCGAGCGGATCCTTGAAGACGGCGTCGGGCCGGGCGGACTCCACCGCCCGGTGATAGGCGACCCAGTTCGCCGTATCGGAGATGGTGTAGGTGTCTGCCTTGCTCTCCGCGCCCATGCTGCTACTCGCCTTTGCGGCGGGCCATGAAGGCGATGCGTTCGAACAGGTGCATGTCCTGCTCGTTCTTGAGCAGCGCGCCGGCCAGCGGCGGGATCAGCTTGCGGCTGTCGGTCTCGCGCAGGGTCTCGGGCTTCACGTCCTCGTTGAGCAGCAGCTTCAGCCAATCGAGCAGCTCCGAGGTCGACGGCTTCTTCTTCACGCCCGGCACGTCGCGGATCTCATAGAAGATGCGCATCGCCTCCGAGACGAGCCGGCCCTTGAGGCCCGGGAAGTGCACCTCGACGATCTGGCGCATCGTCTCGTCGTCGGGGAACTTGATGTAGTGGAAGAAGCAGCGGCGCAGGAAGGCGTCGGGCAGCTCCTTCTCGTTGTTGGAGGTGATGATGACGATGGGCCGGTTCGTCGCCTTGATCGTCTCGCCGGTCTCGTAGACGAAGAACTCCATGCGATCGAGTTCCTGCAACAGGTCGTTGGGGAACTCGATGTCGGCCTTGTCGATCTCGTCGATCAGCAGCACCGGGCGCACGTCCATGGCGAACGCTTCCCAGAGCTTGCCGCGCTTGATGTAGTTCCTGATGTCGTGGACGCGCGCGTCGCCCAGCTGGCTGTCGCGCAGGCGCGAGACGGCGTCATACTCGTAAAGGCCCTGGTGGGCCTTGGTGGTCGATTTGATATGCCACTCGATGATGGGGACGCCGAGCGCCTCGGCCACCTCCAGCGCCAGCGCCGTCTTGCCGGTGCCGGGCTCGCCCTTGATCAGCAGGGGTCGGGAAAGGGTGATCGCCGCGTTGACGGCCACCTTGAGATCGTCCGTCGCCACATAGCGCCGGGTTCCATCGAATTTCATCGCCGGGGAGCGGTCCTTGTCGAGTCAGAGGGTTGGCTCGACATTAGAGGCCGCGACGCGGCAGGGGCAAGCCACGGTCGCGGACCCGTTGCCGCAAGCCGCCCTGCCCGGGGAATAGGCGTATGACCGCTTCATGACCGATTCGGACCCTGCCGCGTTTTCCTTTTCCCTATCGCAACTTAAGTCAGCCCTCGGAACGCCTTGACAGACGCCCCCGGTGCCGCCAATAGGAGGCGCCTAAATTCGCTTGTTACCGCCGGTTGAGGGACCGGCCGTCTCTTCAAAGCCTTTCGAAGGCCAGGATGAGCAAGCACGACGCCAGGAAGCCGAGCAAGGCGAAGGCCCCCTCCGTGGCCCGCGCGGAAGCATCGCGTTCCGCAAAGCGCAAAGTCGCTGCGGCAGCAAAATCGAAACCGGTCGCAAACAAGAAGGCCAACGAGAAGAAGCCTGCCGACAAGCAGGCAGTCGTAAAGCAGAAGGTTGCGGGGAAAAAGATGACGGCACGTGCCAAGTCTTCGTCGATAGTGCTGCCTCCCGACTACCGTCCGAGTGAGGACGAGCCGTTCATGAACGAGCGCCAGCGGATGTACTTCCGTCAGAAGCTGGTTGCCTGGAAGGACGAGATTATCCGCCAGACCCGCGAGACCCTGGTCGGGCTGCACGAGGAATCGACGCAGCACGCCGATCTCGCCGACCGCGCCACGTCGGAGACGGACCGCGCGCTGGAGCTGCGCGCCCGCGATCGTCAGCGCAAGCTGGTCGCAAAGATCGATGCCGCGCTCGCCCGCATCGAGGACGGCTCCTATGGGTACTGCGAGGAGACCGGCGAGCCGATCGGCCTCAAGCGGCTCGATGCGCGCCCGATCGCGACGCTGTCGGTCGAGGCGCAGGAGCGCCACGAGCGCCGCGAGCGCGTTTATCGCGAGGACTGACGTCCGGCGCGATCCACCGCGGCGACATTGACCGCCGCGGTTTCGACAATCAATCCTCGCCTTGGGTGTCGCCGCGCCGCGCGCGTTGCTCGGCCAACTTCATGACGAACCCGCGCAGACCTTCCAGGTCACGCAGGCGTATCTGACGCTGCGGGCTCCCCAAGGGGATGCCGCGCTCGCGCAGCGTCTTGACCGCCTGCGTGCGCAGCGCGGTCTCCGCATCTTCCGTGTTGACGCCGTCCGTCAGCGGCACCGACACCGAGAAGTTGAGCGCGTTGTCGCCGATGTCCTCGAAGGCGACCTGGGCGTCCTCGCCGTCCGCCTGCAAGCCGCTGCGGCGCGCCGCTTCCACCAGCGCCGCATGCACCGCTTCGGGATCGCATTCGTGCGGAACACCGATCGACACCGAGGCACGCTTTGCCGCCGGGGCCGGGGCGTGCGCGTGCCCCGCAAGCGGGGTTGAATACGGCACGTCGATGCCGGCTTCGCGCAGCGCCTTGAGGATCGAGGTGCGTAGCTCGGTCTGCGCCTGCAGCGAACGATTGATGTCGGCGAGATAGACGCGCACGCTGAATTCGAGCGCTTGGTCGCCGAGATTGTCGAGCACCACCACCGGCGGGGGATGGCGGAGGATCGAGGTGTTGGACTCGGCCACGTGCTGCAGCACTTTCATCGCCTGCTCGGGGTCGGCCTGATACGAGACGCGCACCTTTATCTTGAGGCGCCCGAGCAGGTTGCGGTGCGTGAGGTTGACCACCGTCTGCGTGATCAGCTCGGAGTTCGGGACGATGAGGCTGGCGCGCCCGAACGTTTCGATCTCGGTCGAGCGCACGGCGATGCGGCGCACGTAGCCTTCGCCCTCCTTGATGGAGATCCAGTCGCCGACCTTGATCGGTCGTTCGACGAGCAGGATCAGCCCGGAGACGAAGTTGTTGACGATCGACTGCAGGCCGAAGCCGATGCCGACCGACAGTGCGCCGGCGACGATGGCGAGGCTGGTGATGTCGAAGCCGGCGTAGGCGATGGCGGCCAGGGCGGCGACGGCAAAGCCGATGTAGCCGGCGCCGGTGTAGATGGAGTTGGCGAGCCCGGGGTCCATGCGCCCCTGCGCTAACGCTCCTGCGGCGAGCCAGCGCTGCACGAATCGCGTCGCCGCGAGCAGGCCGACGAATAGCGCCACGGCAACCAGGATGCGGGCCAGCGAGACGCGCACTCCGCCGACATCGAAGCCGAACACGGCCGCTCGTACCCAACTCATGATCTCGGCGCCGGACATGCCCCAGGCGAGCAGCAGCAGCGGCACGGCAACCGCGAACAGTACGACATTGAGCACACCGCGCAGCAGCATTGCGAGCTGGCCGCGCCCGAAGTCCTGAAGATGCAGGCGCTGCTCGATAACGGCGCTCATGCCACCGGCGCGCTCGGCGGTCGGCTCGGGAACGATGCCTTTGATGGCGACGTGCAGCAGTCCGACGATGAGGATGCCGGCGCCGGTCGTCAGAATTTGCGTGACGATGAAGCGGCCAAGCGCGACGTAGCCGAGCAGCGAGGCGCCGACGAGCATGACGGCGAGCGCGATGAGCAGACCCTTGAGCCAGTAGGGGCGCCAGCGCGATATGGGAACGCCCGGCGCCACGCTTGGCGAGGTCAGCGGCGTGCGCACGATGAGGAACAGCATCGCGGCGTAAAGGATGCTGGCGATGAATGCTGCGACGATGCTGCTCGACAGCGGCAGGGACAGGATGCTGATCAGTCGCCGGGCGAGGTAGTCGAGAGCGTAGACGACGGCGATCGCCTGCACGGCAAAGTTGACCGTGCGTGCGCTGGCGTCATCGATCTCGAACACGCGCCAGCGCGGACGCTTCGGCTGCAGCAGCGCGCGGGCGAGCGCCGAGATGCCGATCAAGACGAAGAGCGGGTAGAGCGCCGAGTTGGCGAACTTCTCGACCTGCCAGTAGAGCAGCCCCGACTTCATCGAGGCCGACGTACAGCACCAGCAGCGCCGCGGCCGCCGGGAGCGCGAGTGCCGGCGCCACCCACGCAGCGGTGGCGGCACGTTCGGGCAGCGAAGGACTGGAAGGCCCGCTGGCGTCGAGGTTGGCGCGGATCAACCGGCGCATCAGTAGCCTCAGGCCGAAGAAGCTCAGCAGCGCCGCGCCGATGACACCGAGGAGACCGAGGCCGTTCAGCTTGGCGACGGACCACCAGTTGCTGAGAATGAAGCCGATTTGCTTGTTGGCCAGATGCAATTGGTCACCGGCCTGCTTCCACACGCTCCATTGCAGCGGTGTGTCAGTCTTGCGGAACAGAAAGCGCGTGAAGATGCCTTGGCGCGCGGTCTGCACGCGCGAGACGAGTTGCCGGGCGCGCACCTCGATCAGCGAAGCCTTTTTGATGGCGCCGTCGATCTGCGCCACGATGCCGTTGAGGCGCTGGCGCTCGGCGGCGACATCGGGCTCTTCCGGCGGCTCGTTGGCGGCCGGCGGGGCGCCGAGCTTGGCGATTTGAGAGCGCACTTCGTCGAGCGGTTTGCGCAGCCTATCAGCTGCTTCCTTGGCGTTGTTCTCGATCTTCTCGATGCCGGTGCGCAGCGCGGAGAGATCGCGCTGGCTGCCAGGCGATTGCTCGAGGTTCTTTTCGGCGGCCTCGATGGCGGTCTGCAGGCCGTTGACCGGTTTGACGATCTCCTCGACCGACGGCCCGCTCGACTTGGGCACCGGCGGCGGCGCCTTTTCGGCCGTTGGTGCAGCGGGAACAGTGGCGGGCGCTGGAACGGAGGAGGGCGCAGGGGTGACCGCCGGAGCGACTGGAGCGGCGGCGTTCGCGCGGCGCGGCAGCTGGAGGCGCGGCTTTGTCCGCGGGGGCCTTAGGTGCAGGCGCGGTGGCGGCGGGGGCCGGCGCGGGCGCCGCGGTCTGGGCAACGGCCGGGGTGCCGGACAGCGCGACGGCTGCGCACACGTACGATGCGCACAACAAGGCGAGTAAACTCGTCGGCAGTGAACGGCGCATCAGGGATTTCTCCGCAGATTATTCCCAAGGCAGCGAATGCCACCGCAGATTAGCGATCGCCGGCCGCTTGCCCGAGCGGACGCAGCGGTAGCGTCGAGGGCGTGCGCGTTTCACCCGCGCCGCGCGGCGCCCCGATGCCGCTCTCGATGACGATGTCGACCGGGCCACCGGTCATCAGCAGATGCTCGACGTTGTCACGCCGCACGAGCAACAGCTTTCGCTTGGCGTCGATCGTCGCCTGCTCGACGATGTCGATGCGCTTGGGCGACTTAGGCGCAAACAGCGTGGTGAGGCCAGGGCCGCGCATCGCTTTTCGAACGATGAGCGCAACCGCGACGATCGCTGCGGCAGCCAAGGCAAAGCCCAAGATGAGAAGCAGGACTGAGTTCATTTCTCACCCTTCGCGCGTAACTCGCGCACATCATTTGAACATTTGAAATGCGCGGCGGCATTGCCGCGCACCACCTGCGTGTATACGCGGCGGTTCATGCGATTTTAACCCTAATGATCGAACTGTTGACGGGTAAAGCGACGCAACCTGAGGCGCCGCCGCGCCAGCAAAACGGGCCGAATTCGGCTCCCGGCCCCGCGGCTCCCATTGTGCGAAGCTTGCTGTGTGTAATGCGTATCAGAGTACATCGCCCATGCCGGCGCCTCACGCCTCCCCAACTCAGAATCAGATAGCCTCCCTGCGTATGCGCGAGCACGACGCAATCGAGATGCACCCCGCGCCGTTCGACGCCATCCCGCCGCTGCAGGGGCTTTCGGGCTACCTGCCGACTGTCGGCGCGATCGTCATCGGCGCAGTGATCGCCTTTGGCGTCCTCGCCAGCGGCGTCGGCATGCCCGTGCTCATTGCCATGCTGGTCGCGCTGGCGGCCGTCGGGCTGTTCTCCCTCTTCGCCTACTCGGCCGGCTACATTCGCGTCGGCCAGCGCGCGCCGCTCGCCGATGTCGTCAAGGCAGCCGCCGACGGCCTCGATGTCGGCGTGATGATCGCCAGCCGCGATGGCGAGCCGATCTACGCCAACTCCGCCTTCGAGACGATGGTCGGGCGCAGCGAACGCGACCGCCTCGTCGGACTGCAGCAGTTCCTTGCCGGCGATGCCGCCGCGAGCTCGGCGCTGTTCCGTCTGACCCGCGCCGCCGAGCGCGGCGAAGGCTTGGCCGAGGAGTTCGCCATTGGACGGCCCATACCGGGCGAACTCACGCGCCGTACGCTGCAGCTCTCCGTCAGCCCGTTCACCGCCGAGACCGCCGACGCAACGCCGGGTTTGGTGCTGTGGCGTCTCACCGACGTCACCGCCGATCGCCAACGCGAGGCAACGCGTGTCGCTGGCATGGAAGTTCAGCTCGCCCAGTTCGACGCCGCGCCGATCGGTCTTGCCTCGGTGGCCGCCGACGGCACGCTGCTGCACGTCAACGGCACGCTCGCCCGCTGGATCGGGCGCACGCCTAAGACTGTCATCGATCAGCGCCTGACGCTCACCGATATCGCCTCGGGCGAAGGCGCCGGGCTCATCTCGCGCCTCACCGGCGCCGAGAACGAGCAGTCGGCGACCCTCGATGTCGATCTGACGCGCGAGGACGGCCGCGTCATGCCGGCGCGCCTGCTCGCCCGCGCCGTGCCGAGCGGCAAGGGGCTGACGGTCGCCGTCGTCGATCTCGCCGGCGAAGGTGCCGCCGAGTTCGAGAGCGATGAATCGGGCGCGCGCTTTGCCCGCTTCTTCCAGTCGGCGCCGTTCGGCATCGCCATGCTGGGCTCCGACGGACGCATCGTCAGCGCCAACTCCGCCTTCTGCCGCCTGGTGCTCGACGGTGCCGCCAGCACCGGCGTATCCGCCGCCGACGCGCTGGGCCGCGCCGCCGACCCGGCAGCGCGCGCGGCGGTTGACGAAGGCTTGAAGCAGGTCATCTCCGGCCGCGCCCACAACGTGCCGATCGAGATTACCGCCGGCGCCAAGCGCGACCACGTCACGCGCGTTTACATGAGCCCGTTTGCGGCCGGCGGCGCCCGCGAGGCGGCGATCCTCTACGTCGTCGACGCCACCGAGCAGAAGGCGCTGGAGGCGCGCTTTGCGCAGAGCCAGAAGATGGAAGTGGTCGGCAAGCTGGCCGGCGGCATTGCGCATGACTTCAACAATATGCTGACGGCCATCCTCGGCTTCTCGGACATGCTGCTGACCATGCATCGGCCGAAGGATGTCGCCTACAAAGACATCATGAACATCAAGTCGAGCGCCAATCGCGCCGCCGAGTTGGTGCGCAAGCTGCTGGCCCTTGCTCGTCAGCAGACGCTGCAGAACGAGTGCGTCAGCCTCGGAGAGGTGCTGAGCGATGAGTCCTCGCTGCTGAAGCGCTACCTGGGGGAAAAGAGCGAGCTGAAGATCTCGACCGCGCCGGACCTTTGGTACGTAATGACGGACAAGCACGAGTTCGCGCAGGCGCTGTTCAACCTCATTACCAACGCCAAGGACGCGATGCCCGAAGGCGGCACGCTGAGCATTCGCGCCCGCAACGTGCCCGAGCGCGAGACGCAGAAATTCGAGCACCGCGAGTTCGCCCACGGCGAGTACGTGCTGATCGAGGTCGGCGATACGGGCCACGGCATGAGCCGCGAGGTGATGGACAAGATCTTCGAGCCGTTCTTCACCACCAAGGCCATCGGCAAGGGCACCGGCCTCGGCCTTGCCTCCGTCTACGGCATGGTCAAGCAGTCGGGCGGCTACATCTACCCCGACAGCGAAGTCGGCAAGGGCACGACCTTCCGCATCTATCTGCCGCGGCATCATCCCGAAGACGACGTCGTGGCGCCGAAGCGGGAGAAGAAGGAGCAGCGGGCTGCCGATTTGACCGGCACCGGCCGCGTGCTTCTGGTCGAGGACGAGGAGGTCGTGCGCAACTTCGCGGCGCGGGCTCTGAAGCGCCAGGGCTACAAGGTGCTGGAGGCTGCCTCCGGCGTCGAAGCGCTCGAGGTGATGGAGAAGCACAAGGGCAAGATCGACATCGTCGTCTCCGACGTCGTCATGCCCGAGATGGACGGTCCGACGCTGCTCAAGGAACTGCGCAAGACGAACCCCGATCTCAAGATCATCTTCGTCTCCGGTTATCCGAACGATGCCTTCAAGGCGGCGCTGGGCGATGAAAACTTCGCCTTCCTGCCCAAGCCGTTCTCGCTGCCGCAGCTTGCCGCCAAGGTGAAGGAAGAGCTGAGCCGCGAGTAGCGCGGCGAGCTTGGGGGAATGGTCATCGGACGCATCATAGCCATCGCCGTGCTGCTCGCCCTGCTCGGCACTCCGGCGGCGCCGGCCGACAAGATCGTGCCGCGTTCAGGCCAGGCGATGGCGCCGTTGCCGACCGACGAGCCGGTGCGCAAGGGCATGCTGGCGATCCGCGATCTCGTGCGCATCAACCACTCGCTCATCACGCACCGGCGCATGCCGCCCGACCACGCGCTGCGCTTTGCCGCGCAAGTGAAGATCGAGGCTGACCGGATTTTGGCGACCAGCAACCTTTCGGGTGAGGGGCGTGAGAAGCTGCACGCGCTCCTCAAGGAGATCGTCACTGGTATTGGCGCGGTGGCCAAGCCGGAAGCCGGCGTCAGTCCGCTCGATGGGTTGGTGCGTGCCGACGAGGCGCTGGCGCGCTACCCCAAGGAATTCGACGATCCCGGCTGGGCGCCGCTTCAGTCGCTCGACTAGAACTTGCCGGTGATGCCGATGACGGGGCCCTGCTGCAGCACGTTGAACTCGTAGCGGCTGGCGCCGACGCCCTCGTCGTAGTCAACCGACAGCGCCTTGTACCCTAGGTAGCCGTCGTAAACGATGCCGCTGTGCGTGCCGAGGTAGGAGCTGTAGGTGGCAAGCACGTGCCAAGTGAACTGGCTGCCGACGCCGAAGCCGCCGATGTCGCCGCGCACGGCGAACTCGTCGCCGACTGTGGGTTTGTAGTGTAGTCGCATGCCGAGGAAGGGGTCGATCCAATCGACGCCGCCCGAGCGCGCCAGCGCGGTGGTGCCCGAGACGATGAGACCGTCGACGTTCAGCGTTCCTGCGAGCGCGACGTTAACGTCGAGTTCTTGATGCCAGTAGCGCCCGCCGGCCAGAATTTCCAGCCAAGCGTCGGTTTCGCCACCGTAGTTATTGCCGAAGTTCCAGCGATTGGTCTCGTACATACCGCCGACCTCGACAATCCAGTAGCTGTAGTCCGACGATAGGGTTGCCCCTAAGGTCCCCGCTACATGCGAAGAGAATGTCTTTGATCTCGCGAAAGAGCCATCGTTGCTGACGTCGGCGTAGATGACATCCGAGAAAAGCGTTACTGCTCCCCGCCGCGCCTGCATGTAGCTCATCCATGCGAAATCGAGGGATTCGAGCACCTGCGCGGGGTTCTCGCTGACTTCGAAATTGCGCCCGCGCACGACGGCATCGCCGTTCACCCACGGCAGCCAGCCGTAGGGTGTGAATTGAAATTCCCAGCCGGTCGGGCCGGGCGCGATGGCCGGCGCGGAGACAATTCCGTCCGCATGCGCTGCACCCAAGAGCAGCAGCAACGCGGCACTCGCCAAAGCAGGCACGCGCATACCGCCCTCCCGGAGCTTGTTAGTTACCTGTGGACAATGACTGATTCGCCGCGCGGCGGTTGTGGCGCGTTCGACACTCGGTCGAGGATCAGCCGAAGACGTAGTCGATGATGTAAGTGCGCGCCTCGGGGCTGAGACCGGGCGGCGGCTTGATGAACTGCGCCTTGTGGATGGCGCTGACCGCCGCGTCGTCCATCGCCTTGTTGCCGCTGGAATGCAGCACGCGCACGTAGAGCAGATCGCCCTGCTGGGTGATCTGGAAGGTGACGAGCACGCGGCCCCACAGGGCGAACGGCCCAGGGCGCGTCTTCATCAGCGCGGCGATGACGCTTTTGGAGAATTCATCCGACTTGCCGCTGGCGCCGCTGCCGCGCACCTGCATGCCGCCGCCGGAGTACATGGCTTGCTGCTGCGGTTGCGCCCGGCGCGGCTTGCGGTCGTAGTGCGCCTTCACCTGCTCGTTGAGGTCGGTGGCCGCCGCGTCGACGAGGGCTTCGAGATCGGGAAGCGAAGGCTGACCCGCCTCCTTGTGCTCCTTCTCGGAGGGATCCTCTTTTGGTTCTTCCTTGGCCTCCTCCTTCGGCTCTTCCTTGACCTGCTTTTCGGCCGGCTTCAGCTCGGGATGCACTTCCGGCTGCGGCGGGCTCGGCTGCTGCTGCGGTTGCGGCGGTGCGGGATTGGGCGCTTGCTGCGCCCCCTCGCGCCACTTCGTGGTCTTGGATTCCTTGTCGGGGTCAGGCACCAGCTCGACGCTGATGGTCGTCCCGTCCTGGCCGCGCCGCTCCTGCCGCTGCTGCTCCAGGGCATGCTCCATCGCAGACAGGCCGCCGAGGTTCATCACCTGCGCCGCGACGAGGGCGGCGTAGAGCAGGGTGACGGCGATGGCGCTGGTCCACAGCGTGCGCTCGTTCTGCTCGGCGATGCTGCGAATGCGCTGGTCGGCATCGAGCACGCCAAATAGCGGCTCGGCCGCGCCTTCGGGCGCAGCAGCGTCCGGGGATGCGGCCTCGTTCGCCGGCGGGGGTTCTCCCGCCAGCTCTATCGCCAATGCTGCGATCTCGACCATCTAACGACGCGAATCGGCTTCTCGGTTGATCGCCCAGCTTACCGCGTTGGCGCTCCTCCGCTTGCGTCCAAATGGCCACTCCAATCGAAGGGAGTATCTCGCCCGCTGGACGCACAAGAACAAAAAGGGTACATTCGAGTCGAAATTGAGAACGCTGGGCGCTTGCCATATAGGTGAACGACATGACGAATAGGCCGGAATTAAAGGTCGTCGAGGGGGGTGCGGGTGCAATGGACAAGATGAAGGCGCTGGAGGCGGCGCTCTCCCAGATCGAGAAGATGCACGGCAAGGGCTCGGTCATGCGCCTCGGCGCCAGCGACCAGTCGATGGACGTGGAGGCGATCCCCACCGGCTCGCTCGGCCTCGACATCGCGCTCGGCATCGGCGGCCTGCCGCGCGGGCGGGTGATCGAGATTTACGGCCCGGAATCGTCCGGCAAAACCACCCTCTCCCTGCAGGTCGTGGCCGAGGCCCAGAAGACGGGCGGCATCTGCGCCTTCGTCGACGCCGAGCATGCGCTCGATCCGGTCTACGCCAGGAAGCTCGGCGTCAAGGTCGAGGATCTGCTGATTTCGCAGCCCGACAGCGGCGAGCAGGCCCTGGAAATCGCCGATACGCTGGTGCGCTCGGGCGCCATCGATGTGCTGGTCGTCGACAGCGTCGCCGCGCTGACGCCCAAGGCCGAGCTCGAAGGCGAGATGGGCGACATGCAACCCGGCATGCAGGCGCGCCTGATGAGCAAGGCGCTGCGCAAGCTCACGGCCTCGATCTCGAAGTCGGGGACCATGGTGATCTTCATCAACCAGATCCGCATGAAGATCGGCGTCATGTTCGGCAACCCGGAGACGACGACGGGCGGCAACGCGCTGAAATTCTATGCTTCCGTGCGCCTCGACATCCGCCGCATCGGCCAGATCAAGGATCGCGAGGAGGTCGTCGGCAACCAGACGCGCGTCAAGGTGGTCAAGAACAAGGTGGCGCCGCCGTTCAAGCAGGTCGAGTTCGACATCATGTACGGCGAGGGCATCTCCAAGATGGGCGAGCTCGTCGATCTGGGATCGAAGGTCGGCATCGTCGAGAAATCGGGCGCCTGGTTCTCCTATGACGGCAACCGCATCGGCCAGGGCCGCGAGAACGCCAAGGCATTCCTGAAGGACAATCCGAAGGTGGCCGCCGCCATCGAGAAGGCCATTCGCGAGAACGCCGGCCTGATCGTCGATAAGCTGTTGATCGAGGACGCGAGCGCGGCGGACGGCGAGGAGCCGGACGAGGACGGCGTGCTGCCTGACGAGGACGACGGCGCCGCCAAGAAGCCCGCCCGCGCCAAACGCTGAGATCCGGCGAAGTTATTGCAGCGGCGTCGTACCCCGGGTCCGACGCCGTTTGTTTGTGTCCTCCTCCTGTGACCGTCATCCCGCCGCAGAGTGGGATCCAGGGGGCGCGCTTTAGACCCACGGGCCGGTAGAAAGCGCCGCAGGCGCTTGACACACCGGCCCCCCATCCCCGACGGATAGGCCCAACATTCCGGCGCAGGAACCCTCGGGGCCCTGACGCCGCCAGCCGCCAATCCGAAAGCGACCCGATGGCCTCCGTCAACGACATCCGCCGCGCGTTTCTCGACTTCTACAAGAAGAACGGCCACGAGGTGGTGCCGTCGTCGCCGCTGGTGCCGCGCAACGACCCGACGCTGATGTTCACCAACGCCGGCATGGTGCAGTTCAAGAACGTCTTCACCGGCCAGGAGACGCGCCCCTATGTGCGCGCGGCATCGTCGCAGAAGTGCGTGCGCGCCGGCGGCAAGCACAACGATCTCGACAACGTCGGCTATACCGCGCGCCATCACACGTTCTTCGAGATGCTCGGCAACTTCTCGTTCGGCGACTACTTCAAGGAGCGCGCCATCCCGCTCGCCTGGGAGCTGCTGACCAAGGACTACGGTCTCGACCCCAAGCGGCTCACCATCACCGTCTTTCACACCGACGACGAAGCGTACGACATCTGGAAGAAGCTGACCGGCTTCGGCGACGACAAGATCATCCGCATCGCCACCAGCGACAACTTCTGGCAGATGGGCGACACGGGGCCCTGCGGGCCGTGCTCGGAGATATTCTTCGATCACGGCGACAAGATCTTCGGCGGCCCTCCCGGATCGAAGGATGCAGACGGCGACCGCTTCGTCGAGATCTGGAACCTCGTGTTCATGCAGTACGAGCAGCTCGCTCCCGGCGAGCGCATCGACCTGCCCAAGCAGTCAGTCGACACCGGCATGGGCCTCGAACGCATCGCCGCCGTGCTGCAGGGCGTGCACGACAACTACGATATCGACCTGTTCAAGGCGCTGATCGCCGCTTCCGTGCAGGCGACGGGCGTGCCGGCGACGGGCGACAACAAGGCTTCGCACCGCGTCATCGCCGATCACCTGCGCGCGACGAGCTTCCTTATTGCCGACGGCGTGCTGCCGTCGAACGAAGGGCGCGGCTACGTGCTCCGCCGCATCATGCGCCGCGCCATGCGCCACGCGCATCTGCTCGGCGCCGAGGAGCCGCTGATGTACCGCCTCGTACCGGCACTGGTGCACGAGATGGGCGACACCTATCACGAGCTGCAGCGCGCCCAGCCGCTGATCACCGAGACGCTGCACCTGGAAGAGACGCGCTTCAAGAAGACCCTGGAGAAGGGGCTCGGCTTGCTCGGCGAGGCGTCCGGCAAGCTGAAGAAGGGCGACGTGCTCCCCGGCGAGACGGCGTTCAAGCTCTACGACACCTACGGTTTCCCGCTCGACCTCACCGAGGACGCGTTGCGCGCGCGCGGCGTCACCGTCGACACCAAGGGCTTCGACGCCGCGATGGAGCGGCAGAAGGCCGAAGCGCGCAAAGCCTGGAAGGGCTCCGGCGAGGCCGCGACCGAGAGCATCTGGTTCGAGGTCAAGGAGAGGACCGGCGCCACCGAGTTCCTCGGCTACGACACGGAGAGCGCGGCGGGCGAGATCGTCGCGCTGGTGAAGGGCGGCAAGGA
Organism: uncultured Alphaproteobacteria bacterium; assembly: GCA_963722495.1. Classification (GTDB taxonomy): domain Bacteria; phylum Pseudomonadota; class Alphaproteobacteria; order Rhizobiales; family Hyphomicrobiaceae; genus Hyphomicrobium_A. The sequence continues at coordinate 79,629 of CAVRND010000021.1, forward strand.
AGCCAAGTCGCTGAAGGCGGGCGATGAGGCGGCGATCGTCGTCAACCAGACGCCGTTCTATGGCGAGTCCGGCGGCCAGGTCGGCGACCAGGGTATCATCAAGGGCGCCAAGGGCGCGCTGTTCCGCGTCACCGACACGCAGAAGAAGGCTGGCGGGCTGTTCGTACACCTCGGCACCGTCGAGAGCGGCAGCTTCAAGCACGGCGAGACAGTCGATCTGGAAGTCGATGGCAAAAGCCGCTCGGCCATCCGCGCCAACCACTCGGCGACGCATCTTCTGCACGAGGCGCTGCGCCAGGTGCTCGGCGACCACGTCGCGCAGCGCGGCTCGCTCGTGGCGCCCGATCGCCTGCGCTTCGACTTCGTGCACACCAAGCCGATGACCGCCGAGGAGATCGCGCAGGTCGAGGACATCGCCAACGCCATCATCGTGCAGAACGCGCCGGTCGAGACGCGGCTGATGGGCGTCGAGGACGCCAAGCAGTCGGGCGCGCGGGCGCTGTTCGGCGAGAAGTACGGCGATGAGGTGCGCGTCGTATCGATGGGCGAGCCGACCGGCAATGCCCTCGGCTGGTCGGTCGAATTGTGCGGCGGCACGCACGTCAAGCGCACGGGCGATATCGGTCTCGTCAAGGTTCTGGCCGAAACGGCGAGCGCCTCGGGCGTGCGCCGCATCGAGGCCTTCACCGCCGACACCGCGCGCGCCTACCTCTCCGAGCAGGAGACGCGCTTGAAGGAGATCGCCGCGGCGCTGCACGTGCGTCCCGAGGATGCCGCTGAGCGCGTCAAGGCGCTGATCGAGGAGCGCAAGCAGCTGGAGCGCCAGCTCGCCGACGCCAAGAAGCAGATTGCCATGGGCGGCGGCGGCAAGGACGCCGGGCCGGCCATCATCGAGGTCGGCGGCCGCAAGTTCCTCAAGCTCTCGGTATCGGGCGTCGAGATGAAGGACCTGAAGGCCATGGCCGACGACGGCCGCGCCAAGATCGGCTCCGGCATCGTCGCCATCGCCAACAACTCGGCCGACGGCAAGCTCGGCATCGTCGTCGCCGTGACCACCGACCTTGCCGACAAGGTGAGTGCCGTCGATCTGGTGCGCGCCGGTTCGGAAGCGGTCGGCGGCAAGGGCGGCGGCGGCCGGCCCGATATGGCGCAGGCGGGCGGCCCGGACGGATCGCGCGCCGATGCTGCACTGCAGGCGATCGAAGCACGGCTCACCGCCGCCTGACTTTCCGCCCGGTAGCGGACAGCGTGCCTCATTGTCGGGACGATTCTGCTATTGATCGGCGGGAGGACTTCGCGCGAGGACGCGTCGAAGTGATCGGCGGGGAAGAAGATGACGGCGGAAGGCACCGATTTCATCGTCTATCGCGAGGCAATGATCATCCTCGCCACGGCCGCCGTGCTGGTGCCGATCGGTCAGCGCTTCAAGCTCAGCCCCATCCTCGGCTTCCTTATCGCCGGCGCCGTGCTAGGCCCACACGGGCTTGGTGCGCTGAGCGGGTACCTGCCGCCGCTGCAGTGGATCACCGTTTCCGAGGAGCGCGGCCTCGGCGCCATGGCCGAACTCGGCGTAGTGTTCCTTCTCTTCATCATCGGGCTCGAGCTGTCGTTCAAACGGCTGCTGACGATGCGGCGCCTAGTGTTCGGGCTGGGCACGCTGCAGGTCGCCATTTCGGCCGTCATCATCGGCGTCATCGCGGCGATGTACGGCGCCCGCGCCGGAGCTGCCGTGCTCATCGGCCTTTCGCTGGCGCTGTCCTCGACCGCCGTCGTCATCGAGGTCCTGTCGCGCGGCGGCCGGCTGAGCAGCAGCACGGGCCGCGCATCGTTCGCCATCCTGCTGCTGCAGGACTTGGCGGTCGTCCCGCTCCTGTTCCTCGTCAACATTCTCGGCCCTGAGAGCGAAGGCAACTTGCTCGCTGGCCTGGCCCAGGCCTTCGGACAGGCAGTCATAGTTATCGGCCTCATCGCGCTCGTCGGCACGGCGCTGCTGCGACCCATGTTCCGCTCCGTCGCCGCCGCGGGCTCGACCGAGCTGTTCGTCGCTGCGGCGCTGTTCGTCGCCGTCGGCAGTGGCCTCGTCACCGCCGCCGCCGGCTTGTCGATGGCCCTCGGTGCCTTCGTCGCCGGGCTGCTGCTCGCCGAGACCGAGTATCACCGCGCCATCGAGGCGACGATCGAACCGTTCAAGGGTCTCCTGCTCGGCGTGTTCTTCTTCTCTGTCGGCATGAGCCTCGACGTCGCCTATCTGTGGAACAATCCGCTGCCGATCCTGCTCGGGCTTCTGGGGCTGATCGCCATCAAGTCGGGCGTGCTGGTCGTGCTGCTGCGCCTGTTCCGCGTGCCGTGGCCGGCGACGATCGAGACTTCGGCGCTGCTCGGGCCGGGCGGTGAATTCGCGTTCATCGTCATCGGTCTCGCGGTGGCCAAGAAGATCGTCGAGCCCGGCATGGGCGAATTGGTGCTGGCCCTGACATCGTTCTCCATGGCCATGGTGCCGGCGCTCGACTACTTCGCGCGCCGGTGGTCTCGCGGCGTGACGGCCAAGAGGCAGGCAGCTGACCCCGCGCTCAGCGTGCCGCCGCCGCAGGAGCGGGTCGATGCCATCATCATTGGCTGCGGACGTGTCGGCGCGCTCGTGTCGGAGATGCTGACGCGCCACGGCGTGAAGCACATCATTGTCGAGCGGGATCCCGGCGCGGTGGCGCGCTGCCGCGAACAAGGCTTCCCCGTCTATTTCGGCGACGCCAAGAACCCGCTGTTCCTGAAGCGCTGCGGCATCGACGAGGCCAAGGGCGTCGTCATCACCATCAACAAGCCTTCGGCTGTAAGCGAGATCGTCGGTGCGGTGCGCGAGATGCGCGACGACATCATCATCGTCGCCCGCGCGCGCGATGCGGAGCACGCACGCCAGCTCTACAAGCAGAACGTGTCGGACGCCGTGCCGGAGACGATAGAGGCGAGCCTGCAGCTCTCCGAGGCGACCCTGGTCGGCCTCGGCGTGCCGACGGGTCCGGTCATCGCGTCGATCCACGAGAAGCGCGATGAGTTCCGCGAGCAGCTGCAGGGCGCCGCAGGCCGGCCGACGCGCGGGCTGCGCGCCAGCCAGCTCAAGCGCAAGAGTTAGCCCCGCGCGTCAGGGCGCCATGGCGTTGCCGCGCGTAGCGGCGCCGATGCGGTCGATGCGGTTGGTCCAGATGCCGCCGGCAAAGTCCTTCGGCAACTTGGCGTATTGTTCCAGCTCGTCGACGCCCACGGTGCCGAAGCTGCCGTCGTAGGGCCCGAGCACGAACACCTGCACGCCGGCGTCGTCCATGCGCTGCTGGAACTTGTTTGGCCACCCCCACAGCCACGGCGCGACGTTGAGCGGCACCAGCATCATGCCGGCGCGGCACGTCGTCCGGCACGTAGCCCGACCAGCCGAGCGCGGCGTAACCCAACAGGCAGCTCTGCAGTGATTTTTTCGAGCCGATGGCAACATCGGGCAGCTTCTCGTGCACAAGCTCGGTCGGCGGCGTGCCGCCGTACACCATCAGGCGTGCGCGCGCCTCGGGTGGCAGCTTAGCGAGATAGGCGGCAAGCTTCTCGCCTTCGCCGGCGTCGTTGCTCTTCACGTTGATGAGGAAGCGCTTGTCGGGGAACGCGGTGAGCACCTCGTCGAGGGTGGGCATCAATCCGACACCCTTGCCGCGCAGCGGAAATGTTTGTCCGCCGTCGGCGGTGTAGCCATACCCGACGTCGAGCTTCTTCAGATCGGCCATCGTGTGATCGCGCGTCGTGCCCTTGCCCTCGGTGCGGCAGTCGAGCGTCCAGTCGTGGAAGACGGCGAACTTGCCGTCGGTCGTCGGGTGAACGTCGAACTCGACGACGTCGGCGCCGGCGGCGAACGCGGCTTCCATCGAAGGCAGCGTGTTCTCGATGAACGTGTGCTCGGGCGGATTGATGCGCGTTGCCGTGCAGGTGTCGCGTTCCAGATCCTCGCGCGTGTAGGTCTGCGCGAGGCCGCGGTGTGCGAGGAGCACGGGCGTCCCGGCTTGCGAATTGGTGAACAGCGAGGTGTTGTTGAGCCAGGCGAAGGCGGCGAAAAGGCTGATGGCGATGATTGAATAGCGCAGGAACTTCTTCATCTAGGTGAGGTCTCTTGCTGCACGGCGGCGCGCACAACAGGGGTGCAAAACGGCGCCCGCATGGCATGGCGCGCGTTTACCTTCTCGCTGTGACGTTGGCGAAACGCTCCACTTCCGATTGCCGCCTTCCCCGCGCGTGGTATGGATCGAGAGAACGGCAAAACTGACCACGGAGAATGTCTCACATGCGTCCGGCCCATCGTTCGAACACTACTTTGCGTCTCGCTACGGTTGCCGGCTTGTTTGCCGCTGCCCTGGCGACAGCCCTGCCGGCGCATGCTGCGCATATCGAGATCGGCTTTCTGACCTGCAAGGTCGCCGGCGGCATCGGCTTCGTGTTCGGCTCCAGCAAGGAGCTCGAGTGCACCTTCAAGGGCCCGCACGGGTCCGAGCCGTACCACGGGTCCATCGATCGCTTCGGCATCGACCTCGGGTTTACCGATGGCGGCAAGATCGTATGGACCGTCTTCGCGCCGTCCAAGGATGTGCCCGCCGGCGCCCTCGCCGGCGGCTACGCGGGTGTTTCCGCCGAGGCGACCGCGGGCCTCGGCATTGGCGCCAATGCGTTGCTGGGCGGCTCCAACAAATCGATCGCGCTGCAGCCGTTGAGCGTGCAGGGCCAGGAAGGCCTCAACGTTGCCGTCGGCGTCGCGGAGCTGCGCCTGCGCCCCGGGGCCTAAGGTCCGTCAACGCGCGCGATGGGGCGAGACCTTCTTTGGCTGAAGTCGTCCGACGTCACCCCGGCGTCAGCCGCAGGTCGTAGGTTGGGTTGAGCGCGGCGAAACCCAACGCCTCGTTGCGAGTTCGGCCTGCGGCCTTAACCCAACCTACGGTCGGGCGGCATGGTCACCACTTCGCGGTGGCCCAGTCGATAGTCGCAAAATCCGTCACCAGCGCCACGACGTCTCCGTTCGCATCATGGCCGAACCAGGACGCATAGAAGCCGTCGCCCCAGCCGCTGTGAAACATGATGGCGTTCGCCTCGCCGAGCGGCAGGTCCAACAGGAACGAGTAGGGCCCGATCGTCTTCGGTCCGTTGGCTTCACCCTCGCTTTGCCAGGCCTCCCAGGCGTCTTCATTGGCATCCAAAAGCTTGGCCGCCGCCTTGCCTGCGAGCGGATCGAAGAACGAGCCCGTGCCGGCATCGACGCCGTAGCCGAAGATTTCGTCCGGCTTCAACGTCGCGATGTCTTGCCCCTCGATCACTGCCATCGACCAGCGCACGACGGGTGCTCGCTTGAAATCGACCCGCGCGAAGGCGACGCGAAACCCGCCGGATGGAAAGTTGGCCACCGCCAGCCGCACGGGAAAAGCGCCAATCGGCGTCGCCTGCTTAAACGGCTTGGCATCGGAGAGCGCGATGAAAGGGTCGGCGGCGCACACCTGGCCGCTCGGGAGCTGGAGCGAGCCGGCCTCGACGACCTTGAACGGGACGGTCTCAACGCGGGTCTTGCCTTGGTACTCGTCTCTGGTTTCGACGGTAAAGCCGGGCGTGAAGGCCTTGTCGAATGCCGCGGCGTGGGGAGGGGGCGGCTCCGGTGCCGCGGAGACGCGCGCTGAGGAGAGCAGCCCGAGAACCGCGGCAGCGGCGGTGGAGAGCGCCCGGCGCAGCATCAGGCCGCCTTGGTCATCTCGGCTTTGAGGTTCTGGTCGACCTTGTCGAGGAAGCCGGTAGTCGACAGCCACTTCTGCTTGTCGCCGACCAGCAGCGCCAGATCCTTGGTCATGAACCCCGACTCGACCGTGCGGATGCACACGCGCTCGATCGAAGCGGCGAACTGCGCCAGGGCCTCGTTGCCGTCGAGCTTGGCGCGGTGCGCCAGGGCGCGCGACCAGGCGAAGATCGACGCGATGGCGTTGGTCGACGTCTCCTTGCCCTTCTGGTGCTCGCGGTAGTGGCGCGTGACGGTGCCGTGCGCAGCCTCGGCCTCGACGGTCTTGCCGTCCGGCGTCATCAGCACGCTGGTCATCAGGCCGAGCGAGCCGAAGCCCTGCGCGACGGTGTCGGACTGCACGTCGCCGTCGTAGTTCTTCAGCGCCCACACGTAGCCGCCGGACCACTTCAAGGCCGAGGCGACCATGTCGTCGATCAGGCGGTGCTCGTAGGTGAGCTTGCGCTTCTTGAACTCCTCGGCGAATTCGGCGTCGAACACCTCCTGGAACAGATCCTTGAAGCGACCGTCGTAGGCCTTGAGGATGGTGTTCTTGGTCGACAGGTAGGCCGGATAGTTGCGGTTGAGCGCGTAGTTGAAGGTGGCGCGCGCGAACTCGCGGATGCTGTCGTCGAGATTGTACATGGCGAGGGCGACGCCGCTGCGACGGCGCCTTGAACACCTCGCGCTCGATCGTCTCGCCGTTCTCGCCCACGAACTTGATGGTTAGCGTGCCCTTGCCGGGGAAACGGAAATCGGTGGCGCGGTACTGGTCGCCGTAGGCGTGGCGGCCGATGACGATGGGCTGCGTCCAGCCGGGCACGAGGCGCGGCACGTTGCGGCAGATGATGGGCTCGCGGAAGATGACGCCGCCGAGGATGTTGCGGATGGTCCCGTTGGGGCTCTTCCACATCTCCTTCAGATTGAACTCTTTGACGCGCGCCTCGTCCGGCGTGATGGTCGCGCACTTGACGCCGACGCCGTGCTTCTTGATGGCATTGGCGGCGTCGATGGTGACCTGGTCGTTGGTGGCGTCGCGGTTCTCGATCGACAGGTCGTAGTATTCGAGCGTGCACGTCGAGATAGGGATGGATCAGTTTGTCCTTGATCAACTTCCAGATGATGCGGGTCATCTCGTCGCCGTCGAGCTCGACGACGGTTCCGGTCACCTTGATCTTCTGCATTTAGGCCTCAAGAAAGGGGCGCGGCTTGGCTTCACTCGCACCATATCCGCGGTGTTGCGCCGCAACAAGAGAGCAAAGGCGCCGCAGTTGGACCTGACCGTCAACGTTGGAACAGATGCCGAAGGCCGGCGCGTGCCGCTGGTTCTGGGGAGCGGCACCGCCGTCTCTGAGGTGGTCCGCGTCTGCCACGACCGGACCATCGACGTCGGCCTCGCCGAACTCGCCATCGACGGCCTCGACCGCGGCTACGCTCGAGCCGGTGCTCGTCTACTGCGCCGAGGAGCGCTGCGTCACCGACGCGGCGACCTGCCCCGGCTGCGCCAAGCGCGTCGAGGCCGAAGGCATCACCAGCTTCGACCGGTTCGTCGAGCGCTATCGCGAGATCGTCATCGGCGGTGGCGCGGTGCGCATCGCGGGCAAGGGCGAGGAGGATCTGCACGTCGACAGCCTAGAGACGCTGGCCGCGACGTGGGGCGGGGAACGCTACTGGTTCTGGGCGCGCCGCGTGCTGCGCAAGCTGCGGCACGGCATCCGCCGGTCCGGTCTGCGCGGCTCCGCCTTTGCCGGCGAAGGCGAGACGCCCGGCGGTACTGCTGATGGAGCCGCAACTCGCCGACAACGTCGGCATGGTGGCGCGCGCCATGGCCAACTTCGGCCTCGATGACCTGCGCCTCATTGCGCCGCGCGACGGCTGGCCGAACGAGAAGGCCCGCATTGCGGCCTCCGGCGCCAACTACATCATCGACGACGCGGTGGACTTTCCGACGCTGGACGCGGCGATCGGCGACTTCAACTGGCTGGCCGCCACCACCGCGCGCCAGCGGGACCTGCGCAAGCCGGTGCTCACCCCCATCGAGGCGGTGGCGGAGATGCGCCGGCGCATTGCCGCCGGCGAGCGCTGCGGCGTGCTGTTCGGGCGCGAGCGCAGCGGACTCGAGACCCTGGAGGTCGCCAACGCCGACGCGCTAATCATGATTCCGGTAAATTCTCGTTTCGCTTCGCTCAACCTGGCGCAGGCCGTGTTGATCCTCGGCTACGAGTGGATGCGGGGGAGCGAGGGCCAGAGTCTCGGCCGGGTCACGACCTACGAGAAGCCGCTGGAGGCCGGTCTCTACATGGGCGACGACCGGCCGGCGACGAAGGAGGAACTGCTCGGATTCTTCAATCATATCGAGGCTGAGCTGGAGCAGTTGGGCTTCTTCAATCCGTCGCATAGGCGCGCGACAGTGGTGCGCAATCTCCGCACCATGTTCTCCCGAATGGGGGCCACGGAACAGGAAGTCCGCACCCTGCGTGGTATTGTTGCCACGCTCGCGAAGGGCAAGGGAAATGCCCGCAAGTCGTCAATCTAACCGCCATTATCTGGCCAAGTTTTGAGCCGAGCCATGCCCCTTCCAACGGCCGGAATTGCGCTCTTCTTCGCGCGGAAACCGCGGCGAGAAGCAACAGTAACAATATAAACGCAGGGACAGTTTCAGGAGATGCGGATCATGAAATGGGCGGGGAGGGGTTTGGCTTGCGCGGTGGTGATGGCCGCCACTTTCGCGGCAGCGCCCGCGCACGCGCAGGAGCTGAGCGAGAAGGCGACAGTCACGTTCATGGAATACGCATGGACGCTGACGCCGGAGCGCTTCACAAAGCCCAATGGCGAAACGATCCTGATCGACAAGACGAAGCGCGCCGAGGTCACCATTCCGCTCGACGTGGCGCGTGAGGTCATCCGTGCCGGCCGTTTGTCGGCACACGCGCAGGCGTGCGGCTTGGCGCAGGAGCAGGGCGAAAACCACTCTTCGCTCATGCGCCGGCAGAGCTTGAGCAAGAAGTGGACGCCGCAGCAGATGGTTTACATCAACCAGTTGCATCTGACCGTCGTCATGCTGCTGACCGGCCGTATCAAGCTGGTCGAGAAGGCCGAGGGGGGCGATGCCGCCAAGTCCAAGGCTCCCGACAAGGAGGTCGTCGTTGCGCAGGAGCCCGAGAAGGCCGCGCAGACGTGCTCTGCCGAGCAGAAGACCAAGGTGAAGGAATTGATCGCGGCCTACGTCAAGACCGGACCGCTGGCGGCCAACAATCCCCCGCCTGCAGCCGGAGCGCCGGCAGCGGGCGCCACCGTCGAACCGGCGCCGGTACAGAAGTAACCACTGGTTGGCCCCTAGGACGCATAGGCGGCGGTTGACGCCGGGGTCCACAATCGGTATCTACCCCTTCGTACGCGGGCCATACGTTTATGGCCCGCGTTTTATTGCGCACCTGCGGCCCCGTCGATAGCGACGTGGCCTGTCGGCTCCGAAGGGCTTTGCAGCCTCGATGGGCAGAGGAGGGGGCGCTCCAAACACAACAAGCAACCATTGGAGTGCTGTTACCATGACCAAGCGCATCCGCGCCAAGCACAAGATCGACCGTCGCCTCGGCGAGAATATCTGGGGTCGCCCCAAGAGCCCGCTCAACCGTCGCGAATCGCGCCCCGGCCAGCACGGCGAGCGCCGCGTGCAGAAGCTGTCCGACTACGGCCAGCAGCTGAAGGCCAAGCAGAAGCTCAAGGGTTATTACGCCAACCTCAACGAGCGCCAGTTCCACAAAATCTACGTCGAGGCTTCCCGCCTCAAGGGCTCGACCTCCGAGCACGTCATCGGCCTGCTTGAGCGCCGGCTCGACGCCGTCGTCTACCGCGCCAAGTTCGTGCCGACGGTGTTCGCCGCGCGCCAGTTCGTCAGCCATGGCCATGTCACGGTCAACGGCCGCCGCGTCACCGTGCCGAGCTATCGCTGCCGGGTCGGCGATGTCGTCGAGGTGAAGGAGAAGTCGCGCCAGATGCCGCTCGTGCTCGAAGCCATCAAGAGCCCCGAGCGCGACGTGCCCGATTATGTCGAGGCCGACCACAACCGCATGGTCGCCAAGTTCCTGCGCGTGCCGGCGCTGTCCGACGTGCCCTATCCGGTGCACATGGAGCCGAACCTGGTCGTCGAGTTCTACTCGCGTTAACAGAAGTGTTCTGCTCGCGCTAATCGCCGCGCCGAGCGCTCGCGAATCGAATGTGCAAAGGCCTCCGCTTGTCGGGGGCCTTTGTCGTTTCAGGCGGCGATGAGCACGTCCTCGAGCGGGCGCCGCGCGGCATGCGGGGGCATCGCAACCCCTTCTTTGAGATAGCCGAAGCGACTGAGGAGCTGCGGCGTGCGGCCCGGCGCGGCCAGCTGGGCGAGCTTGGGACGGATGCTCGTCACCTCGATCGGCTGGTTGAGGAAGGCGTTGACGAGGCCGTGCATGGTCAGCGTGTGCAGCACCGAGGCGAGAGCGCGGCCGGTGGCGATCCACTCCCCGCGCGTGTCGCCTGGCGTGGAGAATACGCCCAGCAGCGGCGCGCCCAGCACGTTCGGCTTGTCCATGCGGGCAACCGCGCTGCCGAGATCGAAGGTGCGGAATAGCGTCGCCGCCGCGCGCGTCGCCCAGTCCGGAAAACCGAAGCCGGGGCCGGCGAGGCCGTCGCCGGCCGGCGACGCCAGCGGGTGCATCCAGGAGGCGAACTCGTCGCGAAACGCCGGGCACGAGAACTGGATGCGGTCGGCATCGACGACCAGCTCGGCGACCGCATCGCGCATGTCCATGCCGTCGAAGAGGCGGAGCTCAACCCCGAACGGGCGCGCCGCCTCGCGCATCAAGCTCTGCACCTCTGCCGGCACCGTGGTCTCGGCGTAGGCGCGCCGCACCGTGCGACGGCTGGCGATGGCGTCGAGCATCTGGCGGTCGACGCTGCCCGAGGCGGGCTTGGGGAGCAGCGTGACGCGGGCGATGATGTCGGGCACGGGCGGCAGAGGCTGCGGCATCAGCGTGCCGGTAAGACCGAAGGCACGAAGGGCCGCCAGCAGCGTCTCGGCCGCAGCGGCGCACGACATGGTCATCTCGCGGTCGTGCGGATCGACCATGTGCAGCGCGCGGCTCGTATCGGCGACGACGTCGACGTGCGTGTCGCTCAAGATGAAGCGCCAGGGCTGCGTGTTGTGTCCCGACGGAGCCAGCACCGCGTAGCGCACGAGGAAGGCCAGCTGCTCGCGGGCGGATCCTGTGAAGGGAAATCCGTCCGGATCGATGCTCCACGCCAGTTCAGAGGGAAGCGTCTCCGCCATGGGTCGTCTCCGCAGCTGCAGCAATATAGCGGATGCTGGCACCGCGGCGGTTGCGAAAATCTCCTACAGCGGCTCGGGTTCGGCGACGGCGGACCTGAAACCTGGCTCTTTGCTTAACGGGTTGCTTAACGGGCGGTGACGGCGCGCCGGGTTGGTCGGCAACGTCACCAATTCGCCACCCGGGGCGCCCGTTTCGATTGCCGGCACAACCCGGTCGGTGTGCAGCCCCGCCGGCCGCGGCGGCACGGTGTTGGCCCAGCCGTACGCCAGCATGGTGATCAGCGCCGACGCGGCGAAGAAGTAGACGCCGGGCATGACGACGGCCTCGGTGTAGCCCGAGGAGTTCACGTAGAAGATCATCAGCGCCAGCACCATGACGTCGGTCATCGAGTAGCGGCCGAGCCATTCCATGGTCGAGAACGAGCGGCGGCGAAACTCTGGCGACAGGTCGGGCGAGGTGACGAGCGTCAAGAGATAGAACAGCTTCAGGAACGGAAAGAAGATCGACACGGCGAACACCACCGCGCACAGGAAGTACTCGTTGCTCTCGTACAGCGCCCAGATGATGGTCGCGATCGAGTGCTCGTTGGTCCACACGTAGACGGTGGTGAAGCGGATCACCGGCAGGATGATGCCGAGCGCGAAGAACACCGTCGCCACGATGATGAGGAAGCTGAGCAGGAAGTTGCGCACCGCCGACAGGCGCCTAGGCACCTCGCGCTCGAGGCCGATACCGCCGGCCGCGGCGACATCCGTCTTCAGCCAGGCGTAGGACAGGATCATCAGCGCCACGGCGGCGGTGAAGAAGTAGACGGCCGGCAGGCTCGCCGCGTCGTAGACGCCCTGGCTCTTCAAGAAGAAGATCGTCAGCGCCAGCACCAGCACGTCGTGCATCGACCATTTGCCGATCCACTCGATGGCCTTGAGGCGCTTTGAATGGCGGCGCAGCTCGGCGGCGGGCAGCGTCGAGACGAGCAGCAGGTAGAGCAGCTTGACGATCGGGAAGACGATCGAGAACACCAGCACGACGAGGCCGAGGAAGGTCTGGCCCTGGCGCAGCAGCACCTCGACCGTGGTCAGCAGCGAATACTCGCTGGTCCAGAAGATGAACTTGGTGAGCTTGATGATCGGCAAGCTGATGCCGAGCGCCAGGAACACGGCGGCCGCGATAATGGCAAAGCTCAACAGAAAACGCCGGCCACCGAGCCGCATGGGCTGCCCATCCTGAACAAACGCGCGCCGCGATTGTAGTGCCGGGCGGCTCTGCCGTCACTCAAAGCAGCCGTCGCGGCAAAACTAGGGCCGGCCGTGGGCAGTGGGCAGTGGGCAGTAGGCAGTGAGGCAGTAGGCAGTAGGGAGTAGGCGACAGGTGAAGCCGAGATCTGCGGAGGGCAGCCAACTGCCCATTCCTCGCCCTCTATCGGCGTGCCGTCGTCGTTGACGGTTCGGCCACCCGAGCACTTTCAGCGCGCTTTCAAAGCGCGCCTGGGCGAGCCCCTTGTGCTGGCGCTTGCAGGGGAGGTCGCCGTCGTAGCGGCCGAAGCAGCGCTTGCGGCGGCGGCACTTCTTCAAGGCGCACACGCGCGGCAGCCCCGCCGCCGAGGCGACCATGCGGTCGAAGAACTCGGCCTCGAATGCCTCCGGATCGTTGCTCAGGAAGATGCCTGAGCCTTCTGCCTTGCCGCTCTTGCGCCGCCATGCCGTTCTGCCGCGTTGACTGCGACGCCGATGCTCCCACGCGCGCGGTTCCCGGGGACAAGTTTGCGGCATGAGCAGTCGGCGAGTGACAGCGGTAGGTGGGCGCCACCCGCAATCTCTGCTCGTCATTCGCGGATTGCCATGCGTTACTGCCGCGACGAGCGAGGTCAGCGAGCTCCGCGTTCTCGCGGGCGAAGCCCCGAGGTTGCAAAGAGCCGAGGGAGCGCGGGCGCCGAAACGCCGCGATCTAGTAACATAGTCCGGCAGCCTTTCGGCGCCCGCGTGCGGTGCTCTGTCAGTGCCGAGGTTGCAACTTCGGCGTCAACGAGCTTCAGGTCCCATCCGGGGGCTTTCTAGGGCGCCGGACTTCGTCGTTCAGGACCTTTGGCGTCTGCGCTCCCAAGTGAATGCGGGAGCGCCGCTGACGAAGGGCTTCCGTGCGTGCTGTTGCCAGCCACGCCCGGCCTCGATCGCCTGCCCCGGAATCTGAGGAGAGCTTATCCTCGCGACGACGCTGCGAACGGAAAGCAACGCCGCCTCAACCGGGCACCGATCCTGCCCCGCTTCAGACGCTCAGCTGCTGCGTCCCTCGGACGGGCAAGGATGCGGGGAGTATGGGGGCGGTTTTCGGGGGGCGGGGATTAGTTTCCGAGCGCTTGGCTCGACCCCTCGGCGCCTCTGCATAGTAAATGGGTTGCGCACGGCGCCTTCCCCGCATCCCATCGGGGCGCGAAGCGATCCCTCGGCGACTGGAATTTAGGAGACACTGATGCAGCGAACACTTACTGCCGCCGGCGCATTGGCCGTCGTCGCCTATGCAATTGCATTGCCGTCGGCGCACGCACTGCCGCTGGCGAAGGCGCAGGTTTCGCTCCAACGGAGTGTCGAGCGCATCGCGCAGAAGAGCCGCGAGGACGAAACCCCGGCCAGCACCACGCGCAAATCAAAGCGCGCCGGTGGCAAGGACGACCCGAAGGAGGACCCCAAGGCCCGGGCGCCCCGGTACGGATCGCGTTCGCCAGGCACCAGCGTGCCGCTCACCGCTCGGGGAGCATATCTCTATAGTCCGAGCTTCAATGGCTCTTATACGCCGCCCGCTGGCTATAGCTTCAGCGGCTATCCCATCCGCTACGCCGACGAGGTCGCAGCTGCGCGCGCCGAATGCGCCGCTCTGCGCCGCCGCGCCGTGTCGAGCGGTCAGCGTTCTGCCTGGGACCGCCATTACGCCTGTAGCGAGGAGGATTGAGCGGGCCGGACCGTGGCTGAGATCGGCGTAAGTCGTCGGCAACTTCCGGCCCGCTGAGAACGGCGAAGTGTTGCGCCCTTTCATCTGCAATACACCGTTGAACCAAGCGCGTGCGCGAGGCGTTGCGTCGAGCGCGCCACTGAGCCTTGGCGCAGGACGGAAGGATTCCCATGACTGTTCGCAAGTTCGCCATCGCCGACGCATCGTTCGAGCGCTCGCCCGGACAGGATGGGGAGGTGTTCGCGGGCAATGTGATCGACCAGCGCCACGGTGGGCCGATCACCATCGGCTTCGGCCGCTACGGGCCCAACCAGAGCATCGACGAGACGCTCGCCGTCGACGACGTCATGGTGGTCCTGGAGGGCCGGCTGTCGGTCTCGACCGACGCCGGCACGGTCACCGCCGGTCCGGGCGAGATCGTCTATATGCCAAAGGGCGAGTCGGTCACCATCCGCTCGCATGAGCAGGGAGCGATCACCGCCTACGTCACATATCCGCACTGGCAGGAGGCGCTCGCGTGAGCCGCTGCTGCAAGGATGCGGGCCAGTATGGGGGAGGCTGGGAGGGGGGATAAAATGTCCGCTCATGACCCATCGCGGACATTAGGCCTCCGGGCGTGCCGCCCGTGAACAGCAATAGTACTTGCCACCCTAACTCAGAACGGCGTGGCGATGCTGCCGCGCACGGTCCAGGTTTCGAAGTCGTTGCCAAGTCCGCCGAGTTCGCCGTCCAGCGCGAGCCGGCCGGCATCCTTTGTCGTCACCACCAGGCCGGAGGCGATGCGCGCGGCGGCGCCATCGACGAACTCCTCCGGCAACAGCCCGGGGTGGTGAGGGCGGCCGCGTCGTCAGAGGAGAAGTAGTAGTCGGCGTAGGCGCCGGCATAGGGCACGACGGTGACGCTATGCGACCACGCAAGCGGGTAGCCGACCTTCAGGCCGGTACTGGCGCGGCCGGTCGAGAAGTCCCGCGCATCCTGCGCGGTCCCGAGGTTGTCGACATAGGCATCCTCGCTCTCCCCACAGGGCGAACACGCGCGCGGAGGGTTCCAATATGAAGCCGGAGCTGCGATAGGTGCCGGTAAGGCCGCCGGAGACGAGCCAGCGCTCGCCAGTGAAGGAGCCTGCGGCCACGCCGGCGCTGGCGTCGTAGTCGATGTCGGAGCGCGTACCGCCGAGATCGAGCAGCAGCCCCGGTGCCATGCGCCAGCCGAGATAGCCGCCGACCGTCCAGCCCGTACCGTCGAGCTGCCCCGTAGAGCAAATCGGAGCTAAACTCGAAGGTCTCATAGCCGGGAGCGCGCCGACGATGAAGTCGGGGGCCGGCCTCCAGGTGATGCCCGCCAGCGTGTTGAGCTGGGTGCCGTTGATGTCGGCGTCCTCGGCATCGGTGTCCCAGCCAGTGCCGCGCACGTCCACCCACGGCATCCACGTGGACCGCGGCGGCGCCGCTTGACGCGGGCCGTTCAGTCCAGCGCCGAGCGACATACGAGTATCAGTGGGAGCAGTGCCCAAGGCGGCAATGGAGAGGGCGGTGCCGTTGACACCCACCTGGAACGGACCCCCGGCAAAGCCTTGTCCGATGGCGGAGCCGATGGCGCCGGAAATGGCCTGGCCTGAAGTTTGCGCCTGGATCTTTGTGGCGAGCACCTGCATCGCCCGCAGCTTGAGGCTGTCCGCCGGTGTGTTGACTGTCTGCAGCAGCGTGGCGGAGGTAGGAGTGCCCGTTGTTGGCGTCGGGACGGCAGTGATCGAATGCGAGCCGGTGGTGAACGACGCGGTGGTCAGCGTCGCGGCACCGCCAGCTGAGCGCAGCCGTGCCGAGCACCGTCGCGCCGTCCTTGAAGGTGACCGTGCCGGTCGGCGAGGCGCCGGTCACCGTCGCCGTGAACGTGACGGCCTGTCCCGCCTGGCTCGGATTGAGCGACGAGGTAAGTGCGGTGGTGGTGCCAGCTACGCTCACCCCCTGGGTCAATATCGGTGATGAGCTCGCATCATTGTTGCTGTCGCCGCCGTACTCGGCCGTGATCGAATGCGAGCCGGTGGTGAGCGACGCGGTGGTCAGCGTCGCGACGCCGCCGCTGAGCGCAACCGTGCCGAGCACCGTCGCGCCGTCCTTGAAGGTGACCGCGCCGGTCGGCGTGCCGGAGGAGCCCGTCACGGTGGCCGTGAAGATCGACAGATTGGCCGAACTGGCTCGGGTTCTGCGATGAGACCACGCTCGTTGTCGTCGGAGCGCTTATGACCACCGTCAGAGCCTGCGCAGCTGACGTCACGGGGCCTCCGCTCGCCGCGGGTGCGCTGTCCGTGACCGTCACGCTAAAGGGAAATGTTCCGGCCTGGGTCGGCGTGCCGGACAGCTCTCCGGTGCTGCTGAGCGCGAGCCCCGGGGGCAGCGTGCCGGTGGAGGCGTAAGTCAGGCTACCGGTGCCCCCGCTGGCCGCAATGGTCTGGCTATAGAGGGCGCCGAGACTGCCGTTGGGCAGCGATGTCGTGGTCACGCTGGGGATCGGCAGGCCGCCTTCAAAGCTGGCGGACGTGGTCGTCACCGAAGTGCTGCAACCCGTTGCGCGGTGCACTCCAGCGAGATGTTGGCCGTCAGGGCGGTGTGGGCCGCCGTTGCCGGCCAGGTGACCGAGTAGCTGTAGTTGCCCTGGGCACAGTTGCTGAAGGTGGGCCGCGCGGTCTGCGTCTGCGGAGATTATGCCCGCGCAGGGGGGTAGGCGCGGTAAACGAAGCCGCAGTCTCGGGCACAATTCGGCGTATCACAAAGGGCCGATCGAGCAACCAAAGGTGGCTGTCGTCGAATTGGCGTCTGCCGGTGCATTGCGCCGCCGGTGCGTCGTAGCACCCCCACCACCTATGCCGTCGAGCGAAGAACACGCGACCGCGGCCTCGGCCTTGCTGCTCGCCCAGGGAGCCAGCGCGACACACGTCAGCAGGGCGGCCAATACGCCGAACCAACGCGGCAAGCGCACAAATCGCGAACACAGCATAAACCCCCACGCGCACAACGCCAGGCCTGGCGCAATTACCGAGGCGCCTGCGAGCTTTCTGAGCACAGTTCACTGCGATCGACGCTACGGGGCAGTGCGCGGGCAGGTTGCGTTCGGGAATTATTAAGTATCGCCAGCGCCACAGTGCGTGCGAGCTCCGGCGGACCTCGCACGACGCCTGTTGCTGATGACGCCCGCTCATGAGCCTAAGCGGACATGCGCGTCTGCCGCCAGCTGAGTGGTGAATTCTTCGTGCTCAGGGAACACGGGACGCGTGCTCGGACGTCACGTCGGTAGGCTTGTCCGACCGAATGGGACTTGCGCTGGCTGAAAGCGCTACGGTCGAACCCGCGATGGCGCCACCAGGACGCCGACGACCGGCGTGCCGTGACTTACTGCCAGAAAAGGCCCGGTTTCCACTGATTGGCGGCGGCGCCGACGGTTATCGCGAGGTTGCTGGCTATCGGCTGGGCTGCTCCCAGAAATTGAAGAAGCCGCCGCCGCCGCTGGCTTCTCCCAAGGCTTGAGACAGGCGGCGTGGGCTTGCGCGTTTTGAAGCCGCCCTGCGGCTGGTTGCTCAGCACCGCGACAAACTCGGTGCGATAGTTGGTTTCGCGGCTCAGCGGCTCGTCGGAGACGATGATCGAGGAGCGCGGCAGCGCGGTCGGCGCGATGCGGTCGAGCACGTCTTGCGGGATGGTGACGCGGTCGAGCGCGTCCTTGGCATCGTCGCCGTTGTCGATCGTGACCGCGGTCCAGCGAAGGCCGGCGTCGCCCTGCGCCATCGCCGTGAACACATGCGTGCCGATGGGCCGCTCAGGATCGCGGATGGTGACCGGAACCTCGATGGTCGCGTCGAAGACCTCGCCGCCGTCCGGCCACGGCTTGAGCGTGTTGCGCCGCACGTAGAGCTTCTGCGTCGCGCGGCTGATGTAGATCGAGACCGGATCCAGCGCGAGCTTCGCCTCGTCCGCCGCCTTGGCCGTCTCGGCCTTCCTGGTCGCGGCCTCCTTGGCGGCAGCTGCTGCCTTGGCCGCGGCATCGATCTTCGCCGCCGCATCGGCTTTGGCGGTCTCGACCTTGGGCCCCGATTCCGCTGCCTTGGCCGCTGCCTTGACCTTCCGCTCCTCGGCTCGCGCCCTGGCCTCGTCCTTCTTCGCCTTGGCGATGGCCTTCTCGGCGTCGGCGATTTCGTCCTCGGCCGAGGACTTCGGCGTTCCAGCTTGCGCAGCGCCGCCTTTGCCGATGCCTCCTCGCGCGCCGCTTGCTTCGCCGCCTTCTTCGTCTCGCCGGCCGCTTTGGCGGCCTCGGCCGCGTCGCGCGCGAGCGTCTCGGCACGCTGCCGGAGCGGCAGCGACGGCTTCCGCGTCCGGCACCACAGCGCCGCATGAGAAAACTCGACGGGCGTTGCGTCGTCCGGGGAAATGATCACCCGCATTCCGATGCGCGTCTTGTCGAACAGCTTCTGACGCAAAGCCGTACGGCATCCGCACGCAGCCGTGCGAGGCGGCATACCCCGGCAGCGGGCCGCCATGCAGCGCGATGCCGTTCCAGGTAAGGCGCTGCATGTGCGGCATGTGGGCGTCGTCATAGAGGTTGGAGCGGTGGTCGATGTTCTTCTGGAGAACGGCAAAAACGCCGGCTGGCGTTTCGCGTCCCTTCACGCCGGTCGACACCGGCGCCTTCAGAATCCAGCCGTCGGCGTCATAAAACGTGACGTGCTGCGACTTGATCGACACGATCGCCATGATCGGCTCGCCGGCATCGCGCGGCGCCGTCTCCTCTGCGGAACGAGCCGCCCCCCTCGCGCTGACTTCGCCCGTCAGCCCGGTTAGCGCGGCCGCCGCCGCAATCGTCACGATGACCGGAAGGCCCCAACCCAGAAGTGCCGAATTTGTCATTGCAAATCGATCCGCCATGCCATGGCTACGCCCACTGCGCTTGATGCCAGTCGATGCTTGCCGCAATCAAGCGCCAAATCGCAGCAGAGCTATATGGCTGAACGGTCTTGTGCTTCCAATGTGCTCTTGGGGGCACTCGTTTCCCCGTTGAGGCGTGGTTCCCCCCGCGATCGGGATGGTTACCGCGGGAGCGAGGCGCCCTGGGCAGCGCCTTCCGTCGGGTCGTTCGTGGGCCTATGAGAATCAACTGCGTCACCAAATTCTACGCTTGGGAGGCAAAATTGGACCGGCAACGAGGCCCGTGCGCGGTGGTGCTCTCGGTCGCGGCGATGGCGCTGCTTGGCATTGGCGGCGTGCGGCGATGCAACCCGCCCTCCGTTGCTGCCGCGCAACGCCGTCCTCCCCGTGAGTGTAGTGACGCAGTACTTTCCCAATGTTACCAAGCAGGCCAGTACGGGGCCGAACAAAACGAGAGTGGGCAGGCCCATCGCGAGCCAGATCGGTGATCTTCACCAGCGTCGACGGCAAGAAGAAGGTGACGCTGTCCATCGACCAGTATGCCAGCATCAGCGATGCCGCAGGCGCCTACAAAACGGCTGTTGAAGCGAGCATAGCCGCACCCGGGTTCAAGCCTGCGCCATCGCCTGATCTGGGGCAGGAGTCGTTTGCCGGCAGCTCGCAGGTGGGTGCCGAGAAGCACTTCGGTCTCGGGGCGCGCGACGGCAGACTGATCATGTCCGCCACGCACGCGGGCGAGATCCCGGTCACGCCCAACAACTCGAGAAAGCTCATCAGCCTCGGTGGCCTGGAACTCACCACCGCCAAGCAGGTCCTCGGCGGCGCGGGCGGCAGCTAGGCCATCGCCGTCAGCTCTCCAATCGCCCTGCAGAGCGAGGTTGCTCAAACATTTGCCACGGTTGTCTCGCAAGTCAGAATTGATCTTGGCGAACTCGGCGAGCGCCACATGCCACGGAAGAAGCGTCCGCTGCGTGCTGCAGCCTCGGGTATTGCCGCAGGTTGGCGGCTTGCGCTGCCGGCTTTGGTCGGCGCTGCCGCGACCCTCATCGTTAGCACGCTGCCGTGCCGACGGCGGATGCCAAATCTCCCGGCACCCGCTACTGCTTCCACGGCTATTGCCATCGCGTCGGCACGCTGGCGCAGACCGATACGCTCGTCGGCTGGCGCGGCTACGTGCTCGCTTCCTACTACGACAGCTGTCATCGCGACCCCTGAATCCCTGCGGGCTGACGAGCTCGGGCGCCGTCTTCCGCGCCGATCTCCCCGACAACGCCGCAAGCCCGCTGCTGCCGGACGGCACCGTCATCCTCGCCTACAATCCCAAGACCGGCGACGCCTCCGTGCTGCGGATCACCAACGCCGGCCCCTATAGCGGGGAGCGCAAGCTCGACGTATCGCGCGCCGCCGCAGAGAAGCTCGGCTTCCGCAAGCAAGGGGTGGCGGCGCTTGTCATCAGTGTCCTGCAATCTCCGACCAAGGCCGAGGCGAACTACGTGAGGAGGCGCGTGTACCCGATCGTTCCGGGCTACCTCGGCAGGTTCGCGACCGTCGACATCGCGCTCGATACGGCGCAAGTGCGGTTCGACCTGCGTGAGGAGGGCAAACAGCCGGACGATGACACGGGGGCGGCCATGGAAGTTGCCGCGCTGGAGGGTGGATTGGTTCCAAGGCCGCAGCTCGCGGTGTCGCCATCGCTTGCGCGCGAACTGGTAATATTGCGCTTGCCCCCGCGGCCGGTGAGCCCGGGACGTGCCGCTTGTGGAGGGCCCGCGGCTCGTGCAGGGCCCGCGTCTCGTCAGCCGAGCCGACTTCATGGCCCAGCAGTCACTTGCACAAACCGGCGCGACGCCTCCCACGCTGGCCGACGGCAACTAGATCGTCAGCGAGGGCCTAGCTGCGGATCAAATGAAGCGGAAGACCGCTGCAGCCACGGCGCAGGTCCAGCTCCACGTCTCCCGATCCTCCTTCCTCGGCGTACGCCGTCACGGATGTGCTCCCGATAATCAGGTTGCTGGTTTCGTAAACCCGCTTGCGCTCGTTCCATGCAGCGTCCGGGATCGAACTCGATCCCGAGCGTGGAAGCCAACATCGAGGCGGCCAGATCCTCGGCATACTCGCCGCTCTGGTCGCCAGTCATGCCGTAACCATGGTGCTCGGAAATGTAACCGTACATTGACGGCTCCGATGGGCGCGCCAACCCGATGCTCGAATGCACGCGGCGCCCGGGCTTGTTCGTTTCCGCGCGCGCCACGACGGTGAAGGTGATTTCACCTGGCAGCAGCGTGGCCACACCTTTTTGCCGCTCCAGCTCGGTGCAGGACGGCGGCAAGATCGAGGAGATGGTGACGAGGTTCTGTTGCTCGATGTCCGCCTCTCGCAGCGCCAGCTCGAACGCCGTTAGCCGTTCCCGATGGACGCCGATGCCATGTGTCAGGAAAAAACTTTTCGGGACTAGCTGCATGACCGTTTGTCCTCGCTGGGATCTGGGCGGGTGTTTGGTAGCACAACGCAGCGCGTGTTGGGCGTGATCGTGATGTCGGGAGGATCATCCTGGACCCGGCGGCTGGATGATGGTGGGAAACGGCGACGTTGCGACAGCGTTGTCCAAGAAGGATCAGACATTTGCCGGATAACCAGATGGGTTCCCGAGACGGCGACAGGGCGAATGCCGCGCGCGGCCTTGGTTGGTTATTGCGCGCCGAACATGATGTGTTTATAACTAGCCGTTGCCGGGCGCGGCTGGGTCGAGTTCATCAACTGCATGGATGAGGAGCGGGCGGGCCTGAAGCTGGAGCTCAGCCTGGCCGGGAACTCAGCCTTAGCGATGACGACATTTCGCCGTTGCTAAAGAAGCGAGCGTCGTTGATCGCTGCGCCTGGATATCCGGGAGGCCCGCAGTGGACATTCAATGCTGCATGGGTTGCCACGGCAGTGATCGGTGCATAGATGCGCACCTTCGGTGTCTCCACAGGCAAGGAAGAGACCAATGCCAGCTCTCGCCGAGTTGAACAGGATCGTCGCTTCCCTGCGGTCGGAGAACCCGTCGAAACACATTCGACCAATCCGATCGTCGAATACCGCACAACACCAGCCGCACCATCCCGGAGCGGCCGCCGCCGGCGAGCTCAAGGAGCTGTCGGTGCTGCAGCCTTCCAAAGCGCTGATCGCGACCGCTGAGGAGTGGGCGTCCATAGCCGCAGCGATTGCGCTCTGCGCGTACTATTGGCATCCGGTCTTGGACGCGATCGCGGTGATGTTCATCGGCGCGCGCCAACACGCGCTGCTAATTCTGGGCGACGACGCTTCGCACTATCGCCACCTGCCAGCGCTGGCAGAACCATCTCTTCGGCAACCTGTTTTTGATGTGGCCGACGTTCGCGTCAACCGAGGGCTTCCGCAATTTCATGGAACGCACCACCAATACAGAAGCCTCGCCAAAGACGGTAACCGCGACTCTGCACGAACAACGCCGAGGGAGAGCCGGAGCCCGAGTGGGTGTTTCCCAAGACGCGGCTCGGCCTCGCCTTGATGATCCTGCGGCGAGCGGCGTTTGCTACGGGCTTCCGGGAGATTACGCGGCCCAATCGGCTCTTCGTTCATCCCCTCGCCGCGTTGGATGGTCGCCGCGCGGCTCGCACTCGACGCGACGGCGGCTGGCTCTTCTGACATTTTGTCCGCGCCTGGTCCGGCCTCGTCTGTATTGGCTCGTGCCATTTTGCACCTGGCACATCGCGGCCCAGTACATCCGCTTGATCTGCCAGCACAGCGCCGTCGAATTCGAGGAGAGCGAATATAGTATGACCCGCACCACCATCCCGACCTGGCTCGAGCGTACTTCCGGCCGCGAACGTCGGCTTCCACCTCGAGCACCATTGGTACCCGAGCGTGCCCTTCTATCGGCTGCCGAGCTGCACCTGCTCTCGATGGCGCGCGCGGGATTTCAATCCCAACGCCGTGGTCAGGCGCTCCGTTACCGCCTCGCTCGGTGAGTGCATCAAAGCTGAGTAACCGGCGAGCGCTGAGCGCGTGCAGAGCCTTAGCGCCTACGCCGCCAGGTATGCGCCTTGTTTAGGCGATGCCCTTGTCCTCGAACATCGCCGTCAGCTCGCCCGCTTCCAGCATCTCGCGGACGATGTCGCAGCCGCCGACGAACCTGCCCTTGATGTAGAGCTCGCGGAATGGTCGGCCAGTTCGAATAGGTCTCGATGCCCTCGCGGATGGCGACGCCCCGCAGGACGTTGACGTCCTTGAACTCGGCGCCCAGCCCGCGGAGGATGTGGTCGATCTGGGCCTAAAACCAGCACTGCGGCATGTTCTTGTTGCCTTTGTGAACAGCACCACGTCGTCGCTCGCGACGGTGGTGCGGATCCATCTTGCATGTCCCGCTGCGGGTTGCTGATCGGGGGCCCTTGCAAGGCTCGTGTTGCCGGGGGCCGTGCCACGCGCCCTCCTGAGAGGCAATGGGTGGATCGGCGCGTGGAAATCGACTTTGGCCCCCACCCTCGCGGCGGAGCCGCGGCAGACAGCCCTTAGGCGGGAGCCACGGGGGGATCAAGGGTGAGCCGCGGGCAGGATCAAGGTGCCGCGGTGGTTAGGGCTAGCGCGTGAAGCACGCCGCCCATGCGTCCACCGAGCGCCTCGTAGATCATCTGGTGCTGCTGGACGCGGGACTTCCCCTTCAACTCCGGCGCTGACGACGTGCGCGGCATAGTGGTCGCTGACCCCCGCCAAGTCGCGCATCTTGATGTGGGCGTCGGGGAACTTGGCCTTGATCAGCCGCTCGATCTCGCCGGCATCCATGGCCATCTGGCGTCTCCTCCGGAATGCGAAATCCTCCCCAGCATAAGGCCAGATACGCGTTTTCCCAGGCTTAACCTTCAAATAAGCACTCCGGCGACCGAGTGCCACGTCAACCCGGCGCCGGGTCGCCCCCCTAATCCGCGGTCGGCGTCCGCCGGGGTTCTAAGCACAGGAACCGATGTGCCGATCCCGCTTTGGGGGGCTCAAACGCTATCAGCCGATGGGGCGCCATCAGCGAACGACCGCTAGAAAAGCGGCCGAGGCGCGGAAACTGTCCGACGAGGCCGCCCGGGCAACAACGGATCGCTGCGGGCGAGGGGGATCACGGCTCGGTGCGCGCGCGTATGCGCGGATCGGCGAATTAGCGCGCACCAGTCTGCACAGAGCCAAGCGCCACGCGCCCGGATATGATTTCCGCAATTGGCTTCGCGTGGCCCAGATCGATGCCTTCGAAAAGTTTCTCGCAACAGCCACGTCCGGCAAGGTCTTGGAAGTGTCTCCGGGCTGGAACACGCATTGGAAGACGTTCGTCGGCAATGACCGCACCGGTCGGTGGATTTCCCCGACTTCGATATCTGCCGCGATGCACTTCCCGACCGGTTCGAGGTCGTCATAGCCGACCAGGTTCTGGAAGCATCGCAGGCGCCCGTTACAGGAGACCCAGAACATCTACCGGATGGTTGCGCCCGGCGGTCATGCCCTGATCGCCACGCCGTTTCTCTTCCGCGTGCACGCGCGCCCCCACGATTACAGCCGTTGGACCGAGGGCGGTTTGCGCCAGCTGCTCGTCGATGGCGGGTCTGCCGACGCCGATATCCGCACCGCCTCGTGGGGCAACCAGGATGCGCTCGGGCCCACATCGGCGGTCCCGTCAGGGACTACGGTTTCGGGCGCGATATGCGCAACGACCCGGAGTACCCGCTTATGGTTTGGGCGATCGCCAAGCGGTAAGCCGCGCATTGGCTACGGCCCGGCGAATGGGACGAACGCTGAGCTTAAGCCGCGGAACCAAAGCGGAAATTTCGCGTTGGACGGGTCAGGGCACACCGACCAGAAGGCTTCCCATGAGCGCTGACCGCGCCGCCAAGAAAGCGGACGAGCTGCAGAAATTGGCCGCTGAGGCCACGATCGTTGCCGAGACGACGGCCGACCCCAACAGGCGTCGCGTGCTACGGGCCGTCGCGCTCGAATATAAGCGCCTCGCTGAGTTCGTGCGCTCGCGGCCCTCCAAGAGTTCGAGTTGAGACGGACGGCGGCTTCAGATCAGAACATGCCGTTGGAGTTGGCGGCGGTGGCGGGGATGACCTGCAGGACGTCCCAATGCTCGACGATTTGGCCGTCGTCGGTCAGGCGGAAAATGTCGATGCCGGCGTAGTTCTTATCGCCCGGCCACTGCTGAAAGCAATGCAGAACGACATAGTTTGCCTCGGCGAAGACGCGCTTGAACTCGACGCGCTTGCCGGGATATTCGCGCGCCATGCGCTCGAAGTAGTCGATGAAGCCCTGCTTGCCGTCTTGAACGTGCGGATTGTGCTGGATGTATTCGCTGCCGGCGTACCGCGCCAAGGCTTCGGCGGGCTGGCACTGATTGAACATCAGGTCGTAGAAGGCCGTCACGTTCGGCTTGTTGCGCTCTAGATCGGCCATGCGCCCTCGTTCGCGGAACTAGTGCGCGGCGGCCATGAACCGCGGCAGCCAGGCTTCGTGGGCGGCGCGAAGGTCGGCCAGCGGCAGCGGCGGCTCGCCCTTGAGGGCGATGGCGTCGCCGCCGGTGCGGGCGACGATGCGTGACGGCAGCGCCAGCAGCCGCGCCCGCTCCAGCACTTCTTCGGCCTGCATGGGATCGACCGACAACACGTAGCGGCCCTGGTCCTCGCCGAACCACACCGCGTGCGCGGGCAGGCGGCCCTCGTAGGCGAACAGCTCGGCGCCCATGCCGCCCGACAGCGCCATCTCGGCGATGGCGACCAGCAGGCCGCCGTCCGACACGTCGTGCACGGTCGTCACCTTGCCCTCGCGGATCAGCGCGCGCACGAGCCGGCCGGCCTTGATCTCGTCGGCGAGATCGACGGGCGGCGGCGCGCCTTCGAGCTTGCCGGCGGCCAGCTCCTGATAGAGCGACTGGCCGAGGTGGCCGGCCTCGCGGCCGATGACGATCAGCAGGTCGTTCTCGCGCTTCAGCTTGATGTCGGCCATGCGCGACACGTCGGGGATGAGGCCGACGCCGCCGATGGCCGGCGTCGGCGGAATGCCGACGCCGTTGGTCTCGTTGTAGAGCGAGACGTTGCCGGACACGACCGGGTAGTCGAGCACGCGGCAGGCTTCCGCCATGCCCTTCACCGCGCCGACGAACTGGCCCATGACCTCGGGCCGCTCGGGATTGGCGAAGTTCATGTTGTCGGTGATGGCGAGCGGATCGGCGCCGACGGCGGTGAGGTTGCGCCAGGTCTCGACGACGGCCTGCTTGGTGCCCATGGCCGGATCGGCGGCGACGTAGCGGGGCGTCACGTCGCAGGTGAGCGCGAGGCCCTTCTGCGTGCCGTGGATGCGCACGACGGCGGCGTCGCCGCCCGGGCGCTGCACCGTGTCGCCCATCACCATGTGGTCGTACTGCTCCCAGATCCAGCGGCGCGAGGCGAGCGCCGGGCCGGACATCAGGTCTTCAGCGTCGTCGAGGATGGCGTTCGGCGCCGGCACCCATTCGGGCAGGATCATCTTCGGCGGCGTGATGGGGAACCACGGGCGCTCGTAGACGGGCGCCGAGTTGGCGAGCGTCGTCACCGGGATGTCGGCTTCGACCTTGCCGTGGTGGGTGACGATCATGCGGCCGGTGTCGGTCGTCTCGCCGACGACGGCGAAGTCGAGGCCCCACTTCTTGAAGATGCCCTGCGCCTCCGCCTCGGCTTCCGCGCCGGGCTTGAGCACGATGAGCATGCGCTCCTGGCTCTCCGACAGCATCATCTCGTAGGCGGTCATGCCGGCTTCGCGCTGGGGCACGTGGTCGAGGTTGAGCGTGATGCCGACGCCGCCCTTGTCGGCCATCTCGCAGCTCGAGGACGTGAGGCCGGCGGCGCCCATGTCCTGGATGGCGATGATGACGTCCTTCTCCATCAGCTCGAGGCAGGCCTCGATCAGGAGCTTTTCGGTGAACGGGTCGCCGACCTGCACGGTGGGGCGCTTCTCGTCCGATTTGTCGTCGAACTCGGCCGAGGCCATCGTCGCGCCGTGGATGCCGTCGCGGCCGGTCTTGGAGCCGACGTAGACGACGGGCAGGCCGACGCCCTTGGCGGCCGAGTAGAAGATCTTGTCGGTGCGCGCGAGGCCGGCGCACATGGCGTTGACGAGGATGTTGTTGTTGTAGCCCTTGTCGAAGTTGGTCTCGCCGCCGACCGTCGGCACGCCGACGCAATTGCCGTAGCCGCCGATGCCGGCGACGACGCCGTCGACCAGGTGGCGCGTCTTGGGGTGGTCCGGGGCGCCGAAGCGCAGCGCGTTCAGGTTGGCGACGGGGCGCGCGCCCATGGTGAACACGTCGCGCATGATGCCGCCGACGCCGGTCGCCGCGCCCTGGTAGGGCTCGATGTAGCTCGGGTGGTTGTGGCTCTCCATCTTGAAGACGACGCAGTCGCCGTCGCCGAGGTCGACCACGCCGGCGTTCTCGCCGGGGCCCTGGATCACCTGCTTGCCGGTCGTCGGCAGCGTGCGCAGCCACACGCGCGAGGATTTGTAGGAGCAGTGCTCGCTCCACATGACCGAGAAGATGCCGAGCTCGGTGTAGCTCGGCGCGCGGCCGAGGATTTTCAGCAGCCGCTGGTATTCGGCCGGCGACAGCCCGTGCTCGGCGACGATCTCCGGCGTGATCTCGAAACGGCTCTCGGCTTTGGCATCCATGCGCGCGCGCTCGGGTCTCTCAGGGCGATTCCGGGGGGCAGATGCTGCGCTTATAGCGACCGCATTCCGCGTTGTCGCCCCGCTTGGATGCGCGGCGTCGCAGCTGCGGTGCGCGAGGCGTCGTCCAGGCGCCGATGCAGACCGAGGCGGTCGGAGATTCGAGGTGCTCCGAAGGCTCATTGACGCGTTTTCGCGCGTCGTCGGCAGCGCGGCGTCAGGTCGAAGAGTGTCGCTGCCGTTGGCCACGTGCTCCGTGCGGCGGCGAACTACCCGGCAGGGTGGGAAGCGCAACCTACCCGCGACAGTTGCGCGCTGTGAGCGGAGCATTGCTGCAATGCAACAATCCTTATTTCGCGGGCGAGTCGCGCGCTTACCTTGCTGGTTCGCGTCGGCGGGACGCTTCCCCCTGTACCCAACCCCGACCTGACCTCCACTTTACAGCATAAGGAGCTGGAGCATGTCCGCGATCAAAAAGGGCGCCGTTGTTGCCGCCATGCTTGCCGGGTTCACCTCGATCGGGGTGGAGAGTGCCGCGTCGGAATCGTCCAAGAGCACGTTCAAGCCGCTGCACGGCATCAGCGTGCACGTCGGCTCGAAGCACGCCGTCGGCTATTACCAGGCCAAGACGGCGTCTGCGAGCTGACGCTCGTGGTCGGCGAGGAGCCGAAGGCCGAGGAAGTTCTGGTTCAGACGCCTGCCCGCTTCCGCGCCTCGATCGAGGCCGGCCAGCACGCCCGCTTCGACACGGGCGAGGGCAAGGAGCTGGCGTTCTTCTGCGCCCCTGCCGCCGCCGCGATGTCGGTCGAGACGATGCAGCAGACGGCGTACACCGCCCGCTAACGCATCGGCAGCGCGCTCCGATCGCCAAGCACCTATCGGCGAGGCGTGATCGGCGCGCAACTGATGCACGGCCACGCGCGTCGGACCTTCGGGTCCGGCGCGTTTTTCTTTGCGCCCGGCGACTCCCCCGCGGGGAGCCGGCCGCCGGGCGCGAGAACCTAGGCGGTGGGCTCGAGGGCGCTGAGCAGCGCGCTTTCGATCATGCGGCGGCCGTCGGCGCCGCCGAGCGCCAGCTCGAACAGCCGCTCGGGGTGCGGCATCAGGCCGACGATGCGGCCGGTGGCGTCGCTGATGCCGGCGATGTTGCGCTGGGCGCCGTTGGGGTTGGATTGGGGCGTCGCCTCGCCGGCTTCATCGCAATAGCGGAACACCACGCGCCCCTCGCCTTCGAGGCGGTCGAGCGTCTGCTCGTCGGCGAAGTAGTTGCCCTCGGCATGCGCGATGGGCAGGCGGATCACCTGATCCTTGCGGTAGCACTTGGTGAAGAACGTCTTGTCGTTGTCGACGCGCAAGGTGACGTCGCGGCAGATGAACTTGAGCGAGGCGTTGCGCATCAGCACGCCCGGCAGCAGGCCGGACTCGCACAGCACCTGGAAGCCGTTGCAGATGCCGAGCACCGGGCGTGCCGGCCTTCGCCTTGGCGATGACGTCGCGCATGATCGGCGAGTGGGCGGCCATGGCGCCGCAGCGCAGGTAGTCGCCGTAGGAAAAGCCGCCCGGCAGCACGATGAGGTCGGAGGCGGGCACCGAGGCATCGCCGTGCCACACCATCTTCACCGGAAATCCGGTGACGCGCTCCAGCGCGACCTTCACGTCGCGGTCGCAGTTGGAGCCGGGGAAGACAACGACGGAGGCGCGCAGCATTCTAGTTTCCTGTTCGCATTCGCTACGGCGTGGGGGCGAGCGGCGACAGGCTCTGCTTGCCACGCTCGACCTCGGCCCGCGAGGCATCGGTCAACTTCTTATCACCGGATTTCATATCCGCCATCAGGGCGGCGAACTGCCCCTGGTCGCCGTAGCCGCATCCCTTGCTCTGGGCGGTCCATACGCCGGTCACCTGCTTGAGGAAGGTGCGGAGCGTGACCGCGGGATAGGCCGGGTGCCAGCTAGTCGTGAAGGCGTATTCGACGCGCCAGGCGTCGGGCAGCGGATAGCCTGACGACGTCGAAGCCGCCTTCCTCACCCGTCTGGGCGCTGGGAAGCGCGCTGGGCCGCGGCCTGCAGCCCGTGGAAAGCCGAGACTGCAATCGAGCGTCGGAGGAGTGGCGGATCTGGGCCACCGCAGCCGCCGGCAGCATAGCGCCGGCCAGCCAAACTGCGGTGCGGAGACGCGGCATCGTCAGGCGCGCTGCAGCTCGTAGGCGTAGTTCTCGATCACGCTGTTGGCGAGCAGGTCCTTGCACATGCGCTCGACCGTCTCTTTGGCGCGATCCTCGCTCGTCTCGGAGAGCTGGACCTCGATGTACTTGCCCTGGCGCACGTCCTCGACGCCAGTGATGCCGAGCGCCGACAGCGCGTTCTGGATGGCTTTGCCCTGCGGATCGAGGACGCCGTTCTTGAGCGTGATGCGGATGCGGGCTTTCATTGAGCTCTCGAGGCAGTGGGCATGGGCAGTAGGCAGTGGGGTCAGTCAACTACTGCCCACTGCCGTTCTTGCCTACTGCCTAGTTCGGTTTGCCATTGGCGGTCGGGTTGGACGCGACCAGCACGGGGCCGAGGCCCTTGGCCGGACGGTTGCCGGTGAACACGCCGAGACGGCGCGCCACTTCCTGATAGGCTTCGAGCAGGCCGCCGAGGTCGCGGCGGAAGCGATCCTTGTCGAGCTTGTCGGAGGTGGCGATGTCCCACAGACGGCAGCAATCGGGGCTGATCTCGTCGGCGAGCACGATGCGCATAACGTCGTTCTCCCACAGGCGGCCGAACTCCACCTTGAAGTCGACGAGGCGGATGCCGATGCCGAGGAAGAGGCCGACGAGGAAGTCGTTGATGCGCAGCGCCATCTGCATGATCTCGTCGATCTCCTGGGGCGTAGCCCAGCCGAACGCCGTGATATGCTCTTCGGAGACCATCGGATCGTTGAGCGCGTCGTCCTTGTAGTAGAACTCGATGATCGAGCGCGGCAGCTGCACGCCTTCCTCGAGACCGAGGCGCGTTGCCAGCGAACCGGCGGCGACGTTGCGCACAACGACCTCGAGCGGCACGATCTCGACTTCGCGGATCAGCTGCTCGCGCATGTTGAGGCGGCGCATGAAGTGCGTCGGCACGCCGATCTCGCCGAGACGCATGAAGATGAACTCGGAGATGCGATTGTTGAGCACGCCCTTGCCTTCGATGACGGCGTGCTTCTTGGCGTTGAACGCAGTGGCGTCATCCTTGAAATGTTGGATGAGCGTGCCGGGCTCGGGGCCTTCGTAAAGCACCTTGGCCTTGCCCTCGTAGATGCGACGACGCCTGTTCATTGAGCCTTTGTCCTTTGACTTGAAAATTACGTGTTCTGCGCGATTGGTGACGCCTGCCGGCAGGAGCCAAGCCGTTGAAATTACGAATTGTTCTTGTCTGCCGTGGCCGCATTGGGTGAGTGGCTCGCGGGGTCGGACACCCACCCCCGACACTAGCCGAACCGCTCCCTAGAAACAATCTTAAGGATGGGAAAGGTCGCAAGTGTCGCTAACAGGCGGGGATGGGTCATTGAACGCCGGGAAGGCCCGGGTTATGGCTCCCGCGGTCGCTGATTTGGCGGCAGGATATGCAACCTTTCCGCCGTGCCGCGCGGATGTGCGGCAACCCCCGGTCCAGTGGAGAAACGGAATGACGACGTTTGACGATCGCGAAAAGGGTTTCGAGCGGATGTTTGCGCTAGATCAAGACCTTAAGTTCCGTGCCGAGGCCCGCCGCAACAAGCTTCTGGGCGAGTGGGCGGCTGCAAAGCTGGGAATCACGGGCGATCAGCTCCCCGATTACGTCCGCTCGCTGGTCAGGGCGGACCTTGAGGAAAAGGGCGACGACGACGTTTTCCGCAAGCTTCACAACGACTTCGCCGCCGCCGGGGTCAAGGTCTCGGACGCCGAGATCCGCGCCGCCATGGGCGAGCTGCTGGCCAAGGCCGTGACCGACATCGAGGCCGCCGGCAAGGCCTAACCGGCCAACCCTCAAAGGCCGGCGAGGAACTTGCCGAAGCGCAGGAGCCCATCCGGCCAGGGCCCGTGACCCGATTGGTCGGCGATGTGGCCGGCCTGCCCTACATCCACAAAAATCGAACCCCAGGCGTCGGCGATAGCCTTCCCCCGCGCCCGGGAACAATAGGGATCGTCCTCCGCCGCCAGCAGCAGCGACGGGAACGGCAGCGGCTCGGTCGGCACCGGCGAGAAGCCGAAGCTGTCGCGCGGCCACACGTGTCCCTGGTTGGACGGCCAGCTCTGCGTGTTGTCGACGTCGGCGGGAGCAACGAGGAACGCGCCGGCGACCGTGCCTGCGGGCAGCTTCGGTGCGGCGTGGGCGACGGCGATGACGCCGAGACTGTGCGCCACGAGCACCGCGGGACGCGCCGCGTCACGCACCGCTTTGACGATGCTGGCGACCCAAGCGTCCTTGTCGGGGGCGTGCCAATCGTCCTGCTCGATGCGGCGCGCCGTCTTGAGACTACGCTCCCAGCGGGATTGCCAATGATCCGGACCGGAGTTGAGCCAGCCGGGCACGATGAGGATGTCTGCTTCGGATGTTTTCATGTGGCCTATGTAGGATCGGCAACTGTGCTTGCCATGCAGTATGAGGGATTCGCGACTCACCGTAGAAGTGCAGAAGGGACTGAAGAAACGGTGGGAAGCCTATGGATAAGTCGCGCGCATCGTGCCGCTCGGTGTTTTTGATCGCCGCTGTCGTTGCACTCGCAGTCATGGCGCCGGCGCAGGCGGACGTTTGGCAATCCGGTGAATCCGGTAGGTGGGTCCCCGGCACGCCCATGACGGATTCCCAGAACGTCACCGACTGGAGCGGCGTCTACATCGGCGGCAAGCTTGGCGGCGCCTGGAGCGACATCAACTGGACGCAGAATTTCGACGAGTTTGAGGGCGGGGGCATCCCACCAGGCACAGGCGCGAGCTTTTCGCCGAGCAGTTTCACCGGCGGCGTGTTCGGCGGCGGCAACCTGCAGATGGGCAATTGGATCTTCGGCCTCGAGGCCTCGTTCGAGGGAATGGGCCTCAATCAATCGACTCCGAGCCCCTTCTTTCCAGCCACCGACACTTTCAAGACCGAGATCGACTGGCTGATATTCGTGGAGCCGCGCATCGGCTTCTCCTGGGACCGCACGATGGTGTTCGTCAAAGGCGGTTGGGCGGGCGGCAATGCCAACCTGACCGCAACGGGTCCGGGAAATGACCCCACCACTGTAGAGACCGCCAGCGCGGACGATTTCTTCGATGGCTGGACCATCGGCGGTGGCATCGAATACGCGTTTTGGCCCAGCGTCATCGTCGGCCTCGAGTATCGCCACACCGAGCTCAACCTCAGCACGGCCGCGTCGTGCGACCTGTGCGCGGCCGGCATTCCGCTCGGCACCGAGCCATCGGCGGTCAACGGCAACGCCAATATCGACCAGGTGCAGCTGCGCGCCAGCTACCTCTTCAAGCCTGAGGACTGAGCGGCTCTGAGCCGTCGTTGTCGGCCGGCT
This sequence comes from uncultured Alphaproteobacteria bacterium, assembly GCA_963722495.1. Taxonomy (GTDB): domain Bacteria; phylum Pseudomonadota; class Alphaproteobacteria; order Rhizobiales; family Hyphomicrobiaceae; genus Hyphomicrobium_A. The sequence continues at coordinate 112,770 of CAVRND010000021.1, forward strand.
GTTTGTCGCCGCCGACAAATCCCCAATCGATCAGCATCGTCGTCGCCACGACGGCGGCGACGGCAATTTGCACGCTGCCGAGCGGCAGCGCCGTAGAAAGCTGCGTCTGCAACAGTTCCGCCGCGACGGCGATGGCTGTCATGACGCCGGCGATCGGTGCTGCCGGTATCGGGCTCGGCAAGCCGGCCTCACGGTTCGAGCGCACATAGAGCCAGGCGATGAGAATGACGACGGCGGCCAGCGCGAGATAGCGGATGAGGCTCCCCGATGTGATGATGGCGACGGCTGCCTCGATGCTGCCGCCGGTGATAGCCAGGCCAACGCCGATCAGCACCCACGTCAGCACCGCATAGGAGAGCAGCAGGGTCCACGCGCAAGCCGCCGCCGTGGGCCTGGAGCCATGCGCTGCCAAGACAATGCTGACGACTCCAGCCGTGGCGAAAGCCGTGAATAGCGCGCCGCGCACGATGGCGCCGAGCGGGTACTGGCCGGATTCGTAGAGCAGCGAGATCGTTGCAAGGTTCTGCGGCAGCTCGACCAGCGTCGGGACAAGAAAGAGCAGCCACATGCCGCTCCCGAGCCCCGCGCGATCGATAACGGCCGCGAGCGCCATCACGAGGGCGGCTCCGGCGACAAACGTCATCGTGCAGACCAACTGGAAACTGAGCCCTGGCTCCGGCACAAGGCCGGTCACGCCCTCGAGCGCTCGGGCGACGCCGAGCCCCTGCGCCAGCGCTAGGAGGAGCGCCAAACCGAGAACGGCGTAGCGGAACGCGCCCGCGTTGCGCGGGGCTTGCTCCCAGCGACGCACGGAAGGCGCGGCGAGCTTCAAGAGCTCAGTGAGAATGAGGGCGTTGAGCAGCGGCATGATGCCGAGTGCGAACAGCGACAATCGACCGATGGCGCCCCCGCCGCCTCTCGCCGCTTCGGCGACGACTTCCGGAGCCAGGCCCGGCACCGGCAGATACGAGCCGAGCCGGAAAACGGCAAGCGCGGCTAGGGTGACGGCGAGGCGCCGATAGAACACGCTATCCAACGACTGCAGCATCGCGATCGGCTCCCTCATCCGCGTGTAATGAGGATTAGCACTGCCCAGGCTGAATTCGAGTGGATTCGTAATTCAGATCAGGCTTTGCCGAAGACGCGCTGGAAGATCGTGTCGACGTGCTTGAAATGATAGCCGAGGTCGAACATCGCCTCGAGCTCGGCCGGCTTCAGCTTCGCCGTGACGTCCTTGTCGGCCTTCAGCTCGGTGAGGAAGTCCTTGCCCTCTTTCCACGTCTTCATGGCGTTGCGCTGCACCAGCGTATAGGCGTCCTCACGCGAGGCGCCGGCCTGCGTCAGCGCCAACAGCACGCGTTGCGAATTGTGCAGGCCGCCGAGCTTGTCGAGGTTCTTCTGCATGTTCTCGGGATAGACGACGAGCTTGTCGATGACGCCGGCAAGCCGCGCCAGTGCGAAGTCGAGCGTCACCGTCGCGTCGGGCCCGATCATGCGCTCGACCGAAGAGTGCGAGATGTCGCGCTCGTGCCAGAGGGCGACGTTCTCCATCGCCGGGATCGAATAGGCGCGCACCATGCGCGCTAGTCCGGTGAGGTTCTCGGTCAGCACCGGGTTGCGCTTGTGCGGCATGGCCGAGGAGCCCTTCTGGCCGGCGGAGAAGAACTCCTCGGCTTCGAGCACTTCGGTGCGCTGCAGGTGGCGGATCTCGGTTGCCAGCCGCTCGACGGATGAGGCGACGACGGCGAGCGTTGCAAAAAACATGGCGTGGCGGTCGCGCGGGATGACCTGCGTGGAGACCGGCTCAGGCGTGAGGTCCATCTTGTCGGCGACGTAGGCTTCGATGCGCGGGTCGATGTTGGCGAAGGTGCCGACGGCGCCCGACAGCGCGCAGGTCGCGACCTCCTTGCGCGCCGCGATCAGGCGGTGCCGCGCCCGGTCGAACTCGGCGTAGGCGTAAGCGAGCTTCAGCCCGAACGTGACCGGCTCGGCGTGGATGCCGTGGCTGCGGCCGATGGTCGGCGTCGTCTTGTATTCCAGCGCGCGGCGCTTCAGAGCGGCGAGCAGCGTGTCGATGTCGGTGACCAGAAGATCGGCGGCGCGCGTCAGCTGCACGTTGAGGCAGGTGTCGAGCACGTCCGATGACGTCATGCCCTGATGCACGAAGCGCGCCTCCGGCCCGACGATCTCGGAAAGGTGCGTGAGGAAGGCAATGACGTCGTGCTTGGTCTCGCGCTCGATCTCGTCGATACGCGCGATGTCGAATTTGGCGTTGCGGCCCTTGTCCCAGATCTTCTTCGCCGCGTGATGCGGGATGACGCCCAGCTCGGCCATGGCGGTGGCGGCGTGCGCCTCGATCTCGAACCAGATGCGAAAGCGCGTCTCGGGGTCCCAGATGGATGTCATCTCGGGACGGCTATAGCGCGGAATCATGTTTTCACGGCCTCGCGGAGGGGGAACGCGCGGAGCCGTAGCAGACGCTGGCCCCAGGCTTCAATCGCTATGCTGCGCACGAATGGCTTGCCTAATACTTGGGCTGCAAAGTGCAGCTAAGTGAAAGCAGATGGAAAGTCCACACATCCGTGCCCGTGTTGCAACGCACACAAGAAGTAACTCAGGTCTTCTAGTAACTACACAATACTGTCCAGAAGTGGCCACAATTAATTGGCGCTGGAAGTGCCGTGCAGCAATCGTGACTGTGGGCAGATTGTCACGTTTGCCATGATTTCCACTGCTCTACTCTTGATAGTAAGCAAGCGAAACAGAAAGTTACTTAGAGACAGCCATTCTACGCTTATAGGAATGGCGTCCCGCGCCGGAGCTACCGGCGGGTTTGTAGGTAGGAAACCATCAGGCAACGAGGGCAAAGGCCACGTAATGTCCATTCAGATGCAAAGTGAAATTGAGCAGCTCAATTCCGAGCTCGAGGAATCCGACGATCCGCGCGAGTGCTACGCGAAGGTCCAGGCCAAGATCCGCGGGTACCGCCAGGCGGGGATCGATGTCCCCGACGATCTGGCGCTGATCGAGAAACGGCTGGTTACCGAATGCATGGCCGCTTCGCAGGGCCGCGACTGATCGACTGACGTTTACCGTTTCGATCAGGTCACTGCACGACGCCGTCAGCAATGGACGGCAGATCACCGCGCCCCGGCGCGATGTCTCCGGCGCCAGTACGCCGAACCCGAAGGGAGATCGATACCTCCCTTCGCACGCGATCCCAGACGATTTCAGATGAATGAACCGCGGCGGATCTCCGCCGTGGTCAGTTCTGTACGTACGTGATGCGGCCGTCCGGCTGCTTCGTCCACGTGTACATGACGTAGCCGACCTGCTTGATGTCGCCCTTCTCGTCGAAAGCGATGTCGCCGATCACGGTGTTGAAATTGACCCCCGTACGCATGTAGGCGGCGACGATTTTCGGGTCGACCGACTTCGTCGCCTCGATCGCCTGCTTGAGGATTTGCACGGCGGCGTAGCTGTAGAGGGTATAGGCCTCGGGTTTGTATTCGCGCGCCTCGAACCTTTCGATGATCTCCTTGGCCTCGGGGCGCTTCTGCGGATCGGGACCGAATGTCATGAGCGTCCCCTCGGCGCCGGGACCGGCGATGGCGGCGAACTCGTCGCTGGCGATGCCGTCGCCCGAGATGAACACCGCACCCAGGCCCTGATCGCGCATCTGACGCAGGACGAGGCCACCGGCGGTGTGCACGCCGCCCCAGTACAGCACTTCGACACCCGCATTCTTGAGCTTGGAGACGAGGGCGGTGAAGTCCTTCTCGCCGGCGCTGACGCCTTCGTACATGACCTCGGTGACGCCGAGATTGTTCATCGCCTTCTTGGTTTCGTCGGCAAGGCCTTTGCCGTAAGTCGTCTTGTCGTGGACGACCGCCACCTTCTTGTCCTTCAGGTGATCGGCGATGTATTTGCCGGCGACGCCGCCCTGCTGGTCGTCACGGCCGCAGGTGCGGAACACATTCCACAGCTTGCGCTCGGTGATCATCGGGTTGGTCGAGGACGGCGTGATCATCAGCATGCCGTTGTCGACGTAGACTTCCGAGGCCGGCATGGTGACGCCGGAGTTGAAGTGGCCGACGACGAAGTGCACGCCTTCGCCAAGGAAGTTGTTGGCGACGGAGACGCCCTGGCGCGGATCGGCGGCATCGTCGCCGACGAACAGCTCGATCTGCTGGCCGTTGATGCCTCCGGCCGCGTTGATGTCGGTGACCGCCTGCTCGACGCCGTTCTTCAGCTGCGCGCCGAACGCCGCGTCAGTGCCGGTCATCGGACCGGCGACCCCCACCTTCAGCTTCTCCGGGCCACTGTCACAGCCGGCAAACAGGACGGCGAAGGCGAGCGCCAGTGCTGCAAAAGTCGCTGATTTCATGGGGGTCCTCTCAAGATGGATCGGGCACGCGCACTCGCGCGCCGGCAATGGCGCCGCATGTTCGTCCGAAACGGATGGAAAGTCATCCCCGTGGTGGGACGGGCAACTCCTGGCGGCGGCGCCAGCGCAGGAACCCGGCCCTCTCGTAGGCCCATGGGTACTGCTCAACCATCTGGCGCACGCGCGTCATCCAGAAGCCGAGCGCGCAGGCGGCCGCGACGACGATGTAATCGACGATGAAATTCTTCAACGAAAGCAGCGTTTCGTGGAACAGTGCGTAGTGAAAGAAACGCACGACAAAGGCGAGCAGTAGCGCGGCGGCGAACACCTGCCAGGGCGGCCGCCAGGTCGCGGCGATGGCCGAGCCGGCAGCGCGCGCAGCCGAGCCGCCAATCAGCACGGTGACGAGCAGGAAAATCCAGAGGCCTTTGTCGCCGGTGTCGTAGAAGCTCATGGCGTCCGATCCAAAGTGCTCTCCTAGTGTGATGATCGAGAAGTCCGCTACATCATGCTCGGCTGGGTAGTGAGGCGGACTTCTCGATCTGAATCACACTAGAGATCATAACTTGGCTAGTGTCCTTCAGATCGCGAAATTCGTTCTACGACCTGCCGCACACTGAGACGAATTTCGCGATCAGGACACTAGTGACGTCCGCCTTCGAGATAGGCGGCGCGGACCTCGGGACTCGCCAGCAGCTCCTGCCCGGTTCCGCTCAACGTGATCGCGCCGTTGACCATCACGTAGGCGCGGTGGGCAAGTCGCAGCGCGTGAAAGGCGTTCTGCTCGACCAGGAACACGGTGAGGCCCTCGCGCGCATTGAGGTCGGCGATCACATTGAATATCTGTTTGACGATGAGCGGGGCAAGGCCAAGGGACGGCTCGTCGAGCAGCAATAGCTTCGGCCGGCTCATCAAGGCCCGGGCGATGGCGAGCATCTGCTGCTCGCCCCCGGATAGCGTGCCGCCGCGCTGGTGCAGACGCTCCTTGAGGCGCGGGAATACGCTGGTGACGTGGGCAAGCTCGCGCTCGTAGTCGCGGTGGCCGGCGAATTCGGCGCCCATGCGCAGGTTCTCTTCCACCGTCATGCGGCCGAAGATGCGCCGCCCTTCCGGCGACAACGCCAAACCGAGGCGGGCGATTTCGTGCGTCGGCATCTGCGTGATGTCCCGCCCGTCGAACGTCACGCTGCCGGTAAGCGCGCGCGGGTTGCCGAAGATCGTCATCATGAGGGTGGACTTGCCGGCGCCATTGGCGCCGATCAGCGTGACGATCTCGCCCGCCGGCACGTCGATGCTAACGTCGTGCAGCGCGTTGATGTTGCCGTAGCAGGCGGTGACGCCTTGCAGCGAAAGGAGGGACGGCGCGCTCATAGGCCGACCTCCGCCGCGACTTTCGCCACTTCATCGTCCTCGACGCCGAGATAGGCGGCGATCACCTTCGGGTCGTTGCGCACGGATTCAGCCGTGCCGTCGGAAATGCGGATGCCGTACTCCAGCACCACGACATGGTCGGAGATTTCCATGACCACCGACATGTCGTGCTCGATCAGCAGGATGGACGTCGCGTGCTCGTCGCGGATGGCGCGCAGCAGCACGTTGAGCATGGCGCTTTCGCGCGGATTGAGGCCGGCGGCCGGCTCGTCGAGGCACAGCAGCACGGGATCGGTGCACATGGCGCGCGCGATCTCGAGCCGCCGCTGGTCGCCGTAGGGCAGCGCACCCGCCGCATCGTCGGCGCGGTGCGTCAGCTCGATGCGATCGAGCCAGTAGCGTGCCACGTTGACCGCGGCTTCCTCGGCCTGCTTGTAGCTTGGCGAGCCGATGAGGCCGAGCAGCGACCATCCCGAAGCGTGCATCAGCTGGTTGTGCTGGGCGATGATCAGGTTCTCGAGCACCGTCATGCCGGGAAACAGGCGGATATTCTGGAACGTGCGGGCGACGCGGGCGCGGCGGGCGATCTCGAAGTCCGGCATGCGTTCGAGCAGGAACAGCCCGTCGGCGCCCATGCGGCCGTCGCGGCAGACGTAGCGCCGGCTGGATGCGGTGAGGTCGGCGACGGCCTCCGCTTCGATGGGGCCGCCGGTCGACAGGGCCATGAGGCCGCTGGTCGGTTTGTAGAAGCCGGTGATGCAGTTGAAGACGGTGGTCTTGCCGGCGCCGTTGGGGCCGATGAGTGCGGTGATGTCGCCGCGGCCGACGGAGAACGACAGATCGCGCACGGCGACGAGACCGCCGAAACGCATGGTGAGGCCTTCGACGACGAGCAGCGGATCACGCAGCCAGCGCATTAGCCGTGCCCTTCCTTGACGTGGGCGCCGGAGACGGCCTTCGCTTCGTTGAGCGCGATCGATGGTTCGCGCGAGGCGATGAGACCGCGTGGACGCCACACCATCATCAACACCATGGCAAGGCCGAAGATGAGCATGCGGTACTGGCCCGGGTCGAAGTCGTTACCGAAGATGGACTTCAGCCAATCGAGTTCGCGCAGCAGCTCGATGCCGCCGATGACGACGACTGCCGCAACGGCGACGCCGACCAGCGAGCCCATGCCGCCCAGCACCACGATGGCGAGAATGGTGGCCGATTCCAGAAACTCGAACGAGCGCGGATTGACGAAGCCTTGGCGGGCGCCGAAGAACGCGCCGGCGAGGCCGCCGAACAGTGCGCCCATGGCGAAGGCGGTCAGCTTGGTATTGACCGTGTTGATGCCGAGCGAACGACAGGCGATCTCGTCCTCGCGCAGCGCTTCCCAGGCGCGCCCCACGGGCAGGCGTCGCATGCGCTGGGTGACAAAGGCGACCAGCAGGGCGAGGCCCAAGATCACGTAATAGAGGAAGATCGACCGGTGAACGGTCGGCGAGCCCGGCAGGTGAAAAACGTCGGCGAACGTCGTCTCGCCGGTGCGCGAGGTAAACGGCAGCCCGAAGAATGTGATGCGCGGGGTCTGGATGCCGACGTTGCCGTTGGTGAGGTCGACCCAGTTGATGAGGACCAGGCGGATGATCTCGCCGAACGCCAGCGTCACGATGGCGAGGTAGTCCCCGCGCAGGCGCAGCACCGGGAAGCCGAGCAGCATGCCCCAGAAGGCGGCGAGGATGCCCGCGATCGGCAGGCAGATCCAGAACGCCCACGGCCCCAGCATCGGCACCGTTGCCGGGATCACGTAGGTGGCGATGATCGCGTAGGTGTAGGCGCCCACGGCGTAGAAGGCGACGTAGCCGAGGTCCAAGAGCCCGGCGAGGCCGACGACGATGTTGAGGCCCCAGGCGAGCATCACGTAGATGAGGATCTGGACGCCGAAATTGTCGATCCACTTGATGGCGCCGCCCTGGCCCGTGAGCATCAAAGCAAGCCACGGGAAGATCAGCAGCGCAGCGAGCCCGGCGCGCGGCAGCCATGCCTTACGATGATGCGAGAGATCGAGCGGCGGAAACAATACGCGGCGGGGGCGAAGCGGATGGCTGTAGAGGCGCCACAGCAGCCGGCCTGCGAACACGGTCAGCACGAAGATTGCGACGAGGACCGGGCGCGCATCGATGACGGGCTGATGCGAGAAGTTCAAATCGGTGCGGAAGGCGATCAGCGGGAAGCACAACCCGAGCGTCACCAGGGCCCAGATCGCCGCATCCTTGATCAGCTCTCGCATCGGTACGGATGCGGGCGGCAGCCCGCCCTGGCTGCCTGTGCTCATGCGATCAAACCTTCTCGACGTCGGGCCGGCCGAGCAGGCCGGACGGCATGAAGATGAGCACAACGGCTAGAATGGAGAAGGCGGCGACGTCCTTGTAGTCGATCGAGAAGTAGGCCGACCACATGGTCTCGATCAATCCGATCAGAAGCCCGCCGATGACGGCGCCGGGCAGCGAGCCGATGCCGCCCAGCACGGCGGCGGTGAAGGCTTTGACGCCAGGCGTGAAGCCGTCGTTGAAATTGACCACGCCGTAGTAGGTCATGAACATCATGCCGGCGACCGCGGCGAGGGCGCCGCCGATGACGAAGGTGAGCGAGACGGTGCGGTTGACGTCGATGCCGATCAGCGCCGCCATGCGGCGGTCCTGCTCGCAGGCGCGCTGGGCGCGGCCGAGCTTGGTTTTCTGCACCAGCGCCCAGAAGGCGACGAGCAGCACGGCCGTGACGACGAAGATGAGGAACTGCTTTTCCGAGATGGTGATCGTGCCGCTGCCGAGCGGGATGGAGATCACATCGTTGAGCATGGGGGGCACCGGCTTGTTGCGCGGGCCCTGCGCCACCTGCACGAAGTTCGACAGGAAGATCGACATGCCGATGGCCGAGATCAGCGGCGCCAATCGGAACGAGCCGGCAAGCGGCCTATAGGCGATGCGCTCGATGACCCAGCTCCACAGCGCGGTCAGCGCCATGCCGAGCACGAGCACGATCAGCAGCGCGATGCCGAGCGACGTGATGCCGAGGATCTGCGTGAGAATGAGGAACAGGATGAGAGCGATGAAGGCGGAGACCATGAACACGTCGCCGTGGGCGAAGTTCACCATGCCGATGATGCCGAACACCATCGTGTAGCCGATGGCGATGAGCCCGTAGATCGAGCCGAGCGTGAGACCGTTGATCAGCTGCTGAACGAAATATTCCATGCGTCCCCCGTCGCCCGAACTCCCTTCACTCTAAAGCAAAAGATGCGATCCGTCGCAGAACGGCTCGTCGTCCGTCTGCTTGCAGCCGCAGATGTTGAAAGTGCCGGTGTGGTCGACGACGAAGCGCAAGGGTTCGATCCCGGTGCCGGTGTGCGTACCGTCGCAGAAAGGCTGATTCTTCGAGCGCCCGCAGCGGCAATAAAAGTACGGCTTTCCCTCGGTGAGCTCGACCTGATAGGGGCCCGCCTGAGCGACGATCGCCTCTTCTGCCATGCGCACTTCTCCCCTCGCTGCCCGGCGGCACTGCGCGGCGCCGCCCTTCGAACCAATTGTAGATGGCTAGCGGCTTCGGTGCAGCGCGACAAGTCTTGCACGCTGACGTGGATCGCTTGTTTGCGCGGCGAATCGCGCGGCTAACGTGCCTTGATGGTCACACCGTGCGAAGCGGGGATGCGAATCCTACGGTCTTGATCAAAGAGACTGCAGTCCGTTTTACGGTGCTCCGCTGTGCCATCTCGCATAGGACCGTCATTCGCAAAAGATAATCTGGGCATGATTTGGGGGCGGGGCACCGGCGCAGGGAATCGGGCTCGGAGGGTCGAATCGTGCGAATTCTCAGGCACGTAAGCGCCCGCGAGACGGACAACACGTCGCGGCGCCGTCGCAACGTGGCTTCGGCGGATTGGGATGGGGGCATGGCGCCCGGGGGACAAAGCGCGCGTGGCCTGGACGCACTTGGTGCGTCGCCATTCGCTTTATCGCGCTTTGGAATCTGGCGGGGCCTGACAGCCGCGCTTGCCGCTGCTGCACTGGCGCTGCCCGCTCTCGCGCAGACCATCGAGCAGGAGGGCGACCGCGTCCCGGGCATCCCCGAGCCATCGATCGCCGGCAACTTTCCGCGCGCATTCGGTGATCCGGCCGGCATCCGCTCGGCCCTGGCGGGGCGCGGCATCACCTACGCCATCAACTACATCGGCGACGTGCTCGGCAATCCTACCGGCGGCTTTGCACAAGGCACGTTCTATGATGGGCGGCTGGAAGTCGCGATCACCGTCGACATGGAGAAAGCGATCGGCTGGAGCGGGCTGACGTTGTTCGCCAACGCGCTACGAGATTCACGGCCGCAGCATCACCGCCAACAACCTCGGCGCCCTGATGACCGTGAGTTTCATCGAGGCGCTTCCGTCGACGCGCTTGTTCGAGCTGTGGTTGGAGCAGAAGGTGCTCGACGACCGGCTGGCGTTTCGCTTCGGTCAGCTCTCCGCCGATAGCGAATTTCTCGTCAGCGACAGCGCGGGCGCGTTTCTCAACGCGACCTGGGGCTGGCCGTCAATCGCCGGCGTGAACCTGCCCGACGGCGGTCCGGCATATCCGCTCGCTGCGCCCGCCGCGCGGCTGGCCTTCAATCCTAACGATCAGCTCTCGCTGCTCCTGGGCGTCTTTAGCGGCGACCCGGCGGACGATTGCCCCGAGAACTTGCCGCAAGTCTGCAATCCGCACGGGCTCGACTTCAATTTCAGCTCGCCCCTGATCCTGGCGGAAATGGGGATCCGCTACAACCAAGGCGAAGGCGAGCTTGCCGGCACGTTGAAGCTCGGCGCATGGAAGCTCTTCGGGACGTTCGAGCAGCAAGCGACCGGCAACGCCGGTCTGCCGATCGGGCTACAGCCGGTCCCCGGCGTGCTCGATGAGCACGATCACGCGCTCTACATCATGCTCGACCAGATGATCTATCGCCTGCCCGGCGACGGCGATCCCAAAGGCGTTACCGTCTTCGGGCGCCTGATCGGCGCGCCGTCGGAAGGCAACATGATCGATCACTACTGGGACGCCGGCATCATCTTCGACGGCGTGCTGGTCGGCGCGTCCGCACGACATGCTCGGCATCGGCTTTGCCTACACGGGCGTCTCCTCGCAGATCATCGACTACAGTCGGGAGCAGGGATTTCCGGTCATCCCGAGCTTCGAGGGCATGCTGGAGGTAAGCTATACGGCGCAGATCATGCAGGGTCTGACGGTGCAGCCGGACTTCCAGTATTTCTGGAACCCCGGCGGCCATTCGGCCAATCCCGAAGACCCGAATGTGCCGACACCCAACGCCGCCGTGTTCGGCCTGCGCACGACTATCAACTACTGAGGGCGTCCTGAAGCTGGCGTGGATCCCGCTCTTCAGCGGGCTGACGTTCAGGAGAGGGCCGACAGTGCGCCCGTCGCATTGGCCGCCGGGCCGAGGTGCGCTAGGTGTGCGCGCATGAGCGACATGCGTCCCATCCTCATTGCCGGACCGACGGCGAGCGGCAAGTCCGGCCTGGCGTTGCGGCTCGCCGAGCACCTCGGCGGCGTCGTCATCAATGCGGACAGCATGCAGGTGTATCGCGAGCTGCGCATTCTCACGGCGCGCCCGGGACCGGCTGAGGAAGCGCGCGTGCCGCACGCGCTCTATGGCTTCGTTCCCGGCAACGAGAGCTATTCGGCGGGGCGCTATGCGGCGGACGTGGCGCGCGTGCTCGAAGATGCGCGCCGCGAAGGCCGCCGCCCGATCATCGTCGGCGGCACGGGCCTGTACTTCAAGACGCTCACCGAGGGCTTGTCGCCCATCCCGCCGATTCCCGACGACGTGCGCGCGCATTGGCGCCGCGAGGCGGCCGAGAAGGGCGCCGCGCATCTTCACGATGTGCTCACGGCACGCGATGCGGAAATGGGCGGTCGGCTCGCCAGCGGCGACACGCAGCGCGTCGTGCGCGCGCTCGAGGTGCTGGACGCAACGGGTACGTCGCTTGCCGAATGGCAGCGGCGGCCGCGCGAGCCGGTGCTCGACTTCGCCGACACCATTCCGCTTCTCGTCGCGATCGAGCGCGACGAGCTCGCGCGGCGCATCGATACGCGCTTCGCGCAGATGATGGAGGCGGGCGCGCTGGAAGAGGTGCTGCAACTCAAGGCGCTCGACCTCGACCCGTCGCTGCCGCTGATGACGGCGCTGGGCGTGCGTCCTCTGCTCCGGCACCTCGCCGGCGAGCTGTCGCTCGAGGAGGCGATCGCCGCCGGGCAGCTCGAGACCCGCCAGTACGCCAAACGGCAGGTCACCTGGGCGCGCGGCAATATGATTGCGTGGCGAGCTGTGTCCGCGCAAGAAATGCAAACAACAGACGCCGATTTCGTTTCTTTTATTCAGCGCGGTCATTGACCCTTCAGTATCCCGGCCTTAGGTTCCGCGCCAACGGACTGGCCCGGCTGCTGCCGCGGCGGGCGCTGAATTCTTGGAGTTGGCAATGGCACGCACGATGACGGGCGCCGAGATGGTGCTCGCGGCGCTCAACGATCAGGGCGTCGAGCATATCTTCGGCTATCCCGGCGGCGCCGTGCTGCCGATCTACGACGAGCTGTTCCAGCAGGACAAGATCAAGCCACATCCTCGTGCGCCAGGAAGGCGGCGCGCTGCATGCGGCGGAGGGCTATGCGCGCTCGACCGGCAAGGTCGGCGTCGCGCTCGTCACGTCCGGCCCCGGCGCCACCAACTGCGGTGACCGGCCTCACCGACGCGCTGATGGATTCGATCCCGCTGGTGTGCATCACCGGGCAGGTGCCGACGCACCTCATCGGCAACGACGCGTTCCAGGAATGCGATACGGTCGGCATCACGCGGCCCTGCACCAAGCACAACTGGCTGGTGAAGAACGTCAACGACCTGGCGCGCATCCTGCACGAGGCGTTCTACATCGCCAAGGCCGGCCGCCCCGGCCCGGTCGTGGTCGACATCCCCAAGGACATCCAGTTCGCGTCCGGCAACTACGTCGGCCCGTCGAACATCGCGCACAAGACCTACAAGCCGCGCGTGAAGCCGGACCAGAACGCCGTGCGCGAGGCCGTCGACCTGATGGCGCGCGCCAAGCGTCCGGTGTTCTACACCGGCGGCGGCGTCATCAATTCCGGGCCCGAAGGCGAGCCAGATCCTGCGCGAGCTGGTGCGCCTCACCGGCTTTCCCATCACCTCGACGCTGATGGGCCTCGGCGCCTATCCGGCCTCCGACAAGCAGTGGCTCGGCATGCTCGGCATGCACGGCACGTACGAGGCCAACCTCGCCATGCACGATTGCGACGTGATGATCGCCGTCGGCGCGCGCTTCGACGACCGCATCACCGGCCGCATCGACGCCTTCTCGCCGGGCTCGCAGAAGATCCAGATCGACATCGATCCGTCGTCGATCAACAAGAACGTCAAGGTCGACATCCCCATCGTCGGCGACGTCGCCTACGCGCTCGAGGACATGCTGCGCATCTGGAAGTCGAAGGCGCCGCAGGTCGACAAGGCGGCGCACAAGGGCTGGTGGAAGCAGATCGAGCAGTGGCGGGCGAAGAAGTCGCTCAGCTACAAGAAAGCAGCGCGACGTGATCATGCCGCAGTACGCGGTCGAGCGGCTGTACGCGCTGACCAAGGACCGCGACGCCTACATCACCACCGAGGTCGGCCAGCACCAGATGTGGGCGGCGCAGTTCTATCATTTCGAGGAGCCGAACCGCTGGATGACCTCCGGCGGCCTCGGCACCATGGGCTACGGCCTGCCCGCCGCCATCGGCGCGCAGATGGCGCATCCCAAGTCGCTGGTCATCGACATCGCCGGCGACGCCTCGATCCTGATGAACATCCAGGAGTGCTCGACGGCCGTGCAGTACGATCTGCCGGTGAAGGTGTTCATCCTCAACAACCAGTACATGGGCATGGTGCGCCAGTGGCAGCAGCTGCTGCACGGCAACCGCCTGTCGCACAGCTACACCGAGAGCCTGCCCGACTTCGTCAAGCTGGCCGAGGCCTACGGCTGGAAGGGCATGCGCTGCGAGGACCCCGGCCGAGCTCGACGATGCGATCCTGGAGATGATCAACACCAAGGGCCCGGTGATCTTCGACTGCCGCGTCGCGGCGCTCGCCAACTGCTTCCCGATGATCCCGTCCGGCAAGGCGCACAACGAGATGCTGCTCGGCGACAATACCGACGAGGAAGTCGAGAACGCCATCAGCGCGGAAGGCAAGGTGCTCGTTTGATGCTGCAGGGCGACCACCAGATGGACGTTGCGCGACGGCGCCCGCGGCATGCGCGCGGCGCGTCGCCCGCGTGGCGGTGGCGCTGGCGCGGCCGCCGTCATCGGCATGAGCACGACCTCGCTCGTCGCCGCGCAGGATCCCAAGTGGGACCAGGTGGAAAACATCAAGGAGGCGGCGACGCGGCTGGCGCAGATGCAGCGCACGCAAGGCGCGACCAAGGCCTTCGTCTTCATCGACGCCTGCTACCGCACGCACAGCCTGTCGTCGCGAATATACGAAGGCCTTCGAGGCCTGCATCGCGCAGGACTATCTCGAGACGCAGGTCCTGGCGCTGATCTATTCGCGCATGTCGCCCGAAGCAGCTGAAGAGGACGGGTGCGCCCGACGCCGCAGATGCTGGCGGAATCGATGGGGCGGCGCGTCGGCGCGGCCTTCTCCAAGTACAAGATCACCCCCGAGCAGATCGCCACCTTCAAGACGCAACGTCGACGAGCACGGCTTCCCGCTGTTCTTCCAGGCGCTGTTCCCCGACGCCAAGATGCCGGTCCCCAAGGTGCTCGACCCGTCGATCCCAGCCCCCGAAAGCGCTCCGAGCGCACCTTCGGAGAGCGCGCCGTCAGAGAAGAAGTAAGAACATGGCCAATCCACTCCCCAAGAGCCACTACGTGGGTCCCGGCGCGGCACAGGCGATCGTCTCGCGCACGCTGTCGGTGCTGGTCGACAACGAGCCGGGCGTGCTGGCCCGCGTCATCGGGCTGTTCTCCGGGCGCGGCTACAACATCGACTCCCTGACGGTGACCGAGACCGAGCACGAAAAGCACCTGTCGCGCATCACCATCGTCACCAGCGGCACGCCCGACGTCATCGTGCAGATCAAGCATCAGCTCGAGCGCCTCGTTCCCGTCCACCGCGTGCGCGACCTGACCGTCGAGGGCGTCGCGCTGGAGCGCGAGCTGGCCCTGATCAAGGTCTCCGGCAAGGGCGAGAAGCGCATCGAGGCGCTGCGCATCGCCGAGATCTTCCGCGCCAAGGTCGTCGACACCTCGACCGAGCACTTCGTGTTCGAGGTGACCGGCAAGCCCTCGAAGCTCGAGGAGTTCATCCAGATCATGACCGAGCTCGGGCTTGTCGAAGTGTCGCGGACCGGCATCGCCGCCATTGGCCGCGGGCCTGCGAGCGTCTAAAGGAGCTGCCAGAATTCACTGCCGGCCTCGATTGGGGCCGGTCCCGCCAAGCGCCGCTGCATCCGCAGCGCCGCCATAGCCGCACAACACCGAGCGAGAAGAACAGAGGAAGCCATGCGCGTTTATTACGATCGTGATGCCGACATCAATCTCATCAAGGCCAAGAAGGTCGCCATCGTCGGCTACGGCAGCCAGGGCCACGCGCATGCGCTGAACCTCAAGGATTCCGGCGTCAAGGACGTCGCCATCGCGCTGCGCAAGGGCTCGGCGACGGCCAAGAAGGTCGAGGCCGACGGCCTCAAGGTGATGGCGGTCGCCGAGGCCGCCAAGTGGGCCGACCTGATGATGATGCTGACGCCCGACGAGCTGCAGGCCGACATCTACAAGGCCGACATCGCCGCCAACATCCGCGACGGCGCGGCGATCGCGTTCGCGCACGGCCTCAACGTCCATTTCGGCCTGATCGAGCCGAAGAAGACCGTCGACGTCATCATGGTCGCGCCGAAGGGCCCGGGCCACACCGTGCGCGGCGAATACCAGAAGGGCGGCGGCGTGCCGTGCCTGATCGCCGTCCACCAGGACGCCACCGGCAACGCCCTCGACCTCGCGCCTGTCCTACGCCTCCGGCGTCGGCGGCGGCCGCTCGGGCATCATCGAGACCAACTTCCGCGAAGAGTGCGAGACCGACCTGTTCGGCGAGCAGGCCGTGCTGTGCGGCGGCCTCGTCGAGCTGATCCGCGCCGGCTTCGAGACGCTGGTCGAAGCCGGCTACGCGCCGGAGATGGCCTATTTCGAGTGCCTGCACGAGGTGAAGCTGATCGTCGACCTGATCTACGAGGGCGGCATCGCCAACATGAACTACTCGATCTCCAACACCGCCGAGTGGGGCGAGTACGTCTCGGGTCCGCGCATCATCACGCCGCAGACCAAGGCCGAGATGAAGAGGGTGCTGACGGACATCCAGACCGGCAAGTTCACCTCGGAATGGATGCAGGAGTACAGGGCCGGCGCGGCGCCGCTTCAAGGCCACGCGCCGCCTGAACGATGAGCACCCGATCGAGGAAGTCGGCGCCAAGCTGCGCGCCATGATGCCGTGGATCAAGGCCAAGACGAGCTGGTCGACAAGTCGAAGAACTGAGGCGCGGCTGCAACCAAACCGCCGCAGTCGTGGCGCATACTGGTGGCCCCGCCCTTCGGGGGCCATCAGGGAGTTCAGCCATGTTGCGAGTTCTGACGTCCATTGCCATTGCAGCCGTCATCTCGGCTGCGCCGCTGGCGCTGACGGCCGGCACCGCCGACGCCGCCAAGAGCGCCACCAAGATCTGCAAGCACAAGACGGCAAGCGGCAAGGTGAAGACTTGGCGGTGCGGCGCGGATCAGCCGTGCTGTTCGGCAGAGATGATCAACTACTACACGTGTGGATCGAAGACGCTCGGCTGCCTGTAAGGGCGCTGGTCGGCTGAAAGACCAGAAGACCCGCGCGGCAGCTTTGGGGAGGTAGCGGGAGGCTACAGCCGCGCGAGTCTTCCAGGCGGGAGCTCTGCTGCGAAGCGACGCTTCGCGGTCAGAGCGCGCAAAAAGAAACGGACGGCGGAGAAGCGGGGACCTCCACCGTCCGCTCCAGCGGCATCACAGAGTGACGCCGCCGGATTAAAACTCGGGCGCCCGTCCGCAGAAAACCTGCGGCTACGGCGCGTTGACGACGCGAGACGGCATAGCCTGCGTGCGTGCGGACACGGGCAATTCGTCTACGTGATCGGCTGTACAAGGCGTGTGCAAAGTCCCCCTCGGCACCCTCTTGTTTTCGCACCTAAGTCCATACCCGCATCGTGGAACGAGCGTGGTTTGTTCACGGCGAAACTAAGATTTCAGTTCGCCGATGGAATTTGATGGCATGAATTTCGCCGTCTATCCGAGGTGCGTGGACACGATGGATTTGCAACCGGTCAGGGAAGAAGGGCGGTGCCCGCGCATTGCGAGCTGCGCCTTCGCGGTCGCCGATTGGCCGTGGCCGTTCGCGCTGGAGAACGCCGACGCCATCGCCGCCGACTGGGAGCGGCGACAGGCGCAGATACCGCGCCTCTTCGACGGCACCATCTACCTGCTGCGCGATCATGCCCTCGTCGGCGAGGAGCTGACCGGCACCTTTTTCAAGACCGACTTCAAGACGCTGCTCTACTGGCGCCACCACCGATCCGCCGAAACGGAGACGGTGCGCGAGTGCTTCGGATCCTCCGTCATTCGTTCCGCCGAGGGGCACGTTCTGCTCGGGCGGCAGGGGCCGGGCAGCTCAACTCGGGGCGCATCTATCCGCCGAGCGGACTGATCGACGGCGAAGACGTGCGCGCCGGCGCCATCGACATCGAGGCCAACATTCTGCGCGAGCTCGGCGAGGAAACGGGGCTTGCGCCGCAAAGCCTTCGCCGCGTGCCCGGCTACGTCGTCACGTTCGTCGGGGTGCAGATTGCGGTCGGCGCCGAATGGCACAGCGCGCTCTCCGCCGAGGAGCTGCGCGCGCACATGCTCGACCTCATCGGCCGCCAATCCGAGCCCGAGCTCGACGACATCGTCATCGCTCGCACGTGCGCCGACATCGACGAGCGCACCATGCCGGCGCACGCGTGCGCCTTGCTGCGTTCTCTCTTGCCTGCTTGACCAGCCTCGATAATTGGGCAGAGTGCGCCGGCCTCAATGGGGATAATGGCTCGCATGGCGTTGCCGCTGTACACGCTCGACGTATTCACCGATCGCCCCTTTTGCGGCAATCCCCTGGCTGTCGTCGGCGAGGCCGATGGGCTGAGCGATGAGCAGATGCTGGCCATCGCCCGCGAGCTCAATCTCTCCGAGACCGTGTTCGTGCTGAAGCCGCAGAACCCGGCCCACTCGGCGCGCATCCGCATCTTCACGCCCGTCCGCGAGCTGCCGTTCGCCGGGCACCCGACCATCGGCACGGCCATCTTGCTGCGCCGGCTTGCGCACGCAGCTCGTCAACGGCGAGCGCGACGCCATCATCGTGCTGGAGCAGGCGATCGGCACCGTGCGGGTCGGCGTGCGCCTGCGACCGGGACAAGCGCATTTCGCCGAGTTCGACGCCCCCAAGCTGCCCGAGAAAGCGGCAACGCCGCCGGCGTCCCGCGATCGCATCGCCGATGCGCTGGCGCTGCTGCCGCGCGAGATCGGCTTTGAGAACCACACCGCGCTTTGCATGACGGCGGGGAACACGTTCGCCTTTGTGCCGGTGCAAAGCCTCGACGCGATCCGCCGGGCGCGCATCGAGCATGTCCCTGGGCGGAGGCCTTCGGCGACGGCATCGGCGGCGTTTACCTCTATACGCGCGAGTGCCTGCACAACGGCTCGGCGTTCCATGCGCGCATGTTCGCGCCGCAACTCGGGGTGCCCGAGGATCCGGCGACCGGGTCGGCGGCGGTATGTTTCGCCGGCATCGTGCACGACTTCGACGGGGTGACGGACGGGACGCACAAGCGGCTGATCGAGCAGGGTCACGAAATGGGGCGCCCGAGCACGATCTCGCTGACCCTCGTCGTCTCCGGCGGTCGGCTCGAAACCGTGCGCATCGGCGGCAGCGCCGTCCGCGTCATCGAAGGCACGCTGGCCGTTTAGGCCACCGCTTGACCTTTGCTAGCCCCGAGAGTTCGGGGACCTTCACGACCGGCAGTGGACGCGAAAGGTCACCACCTCCTCCAAGGCGTTATGTTTGCCACGACAGATCTCTTCGACGTGCAGGCTAAACGGGGGCTGGTCCAGGTCGATGCCGCGTCCTCGCCCCGTCCTCCAATCCCAGCGGACACCGGGACCGCTCGGCTTGTCCGGGTTGGCTGGCCCCTCGAGGATCACCGGACGCGCTTCCGTGATATAGACGTGCTCGTACTTGCCGAGCTTCTTCAAGACACGACTGACATCGGCGTTGCAAAGGTGCTGCAGGACCTCGCGGACGAGACAAATATCGCCGTCCGGCAGGTCGCCCGCGACGATATCAAGCTCGCGGAAGGAAGCGCGCGGATCTTGCACGTTCGCCGTATGGGCTTCGATCAGCTCGGGAACGATATCGCAGCCGATGTACTTCACGCTCTCGGTGCGTTCGAGCAATTGACGCCCGACAGAAAAATCACCGCACCCAAGATCGACGACCGTCAGCGGTCGATCGCTTTCTCGGCAGCGGCTCTCAATTATTTTCGAGACGCACTCAACGTACACATCGGCGCAGGCTCCGCGTGAGCCGGCGCCGGAGAAGAACTCTGCACCCTTCTCCAGGCCCCATTGCCCGCTGCCATAGGCGCCTTGGAACGCTCGCCGCCGGTGTGCCGCCTCGAACCACTCCGGGAATGCGCGCCCCGCAAGAAGCGATAGCAGTGGTCCGTTCCCTCTATACGGGTCGAGGCGGCGCTGCAGTCTGGCTGATGTACTTGGAGGCAGCGTCCACGATGCGAGAGTTTTCAAGACCGGTCGCAGTTGCATAACTGTTGTCCCCTCATGCCGTCAGCGTTCAAGGTTGAAGTGTAGGTGGGCGCTACGCCTCAGCCCTCCGGGAGGCGATGCCGGCTGAACGATGCCCGTCCAGGTAAGTTCCATCGGCCCGACCGACCGGTCGATGCCGAGGTGCGTTGGGCGGCGCGTCCGGTCGACGGGTGCGGCAGCGCCCTGCGGGTCATCGCGGGGAACGTTGGCCGTTTGGGGCGTCGCTAGCGCTTCGCTAACCGCGAGTTCGGCCCGACTCTCGACCGCACTAGCCTTAATTGAGGCGATGTACTAAGAGTTGGCGCATGCGCCAGAGCATTTGGCATTGACGGCGATTGCTTTACCCGCGCGGAGCTGATCCGCCGCGGCCCCTCGGCGCGTCTTCTTCAGCTTTTGAACCTCCTTAGCAGCCCCTGAGCCTTCGATAGGTTCCGGCCTCGTCCGGGACCGGCGCTCAGGGGATGACAAGTCGAGCAAGCTGATGGTTCAACGCCGCTCCCGAGGAGCCGGCCCCGAGCGAAAGAAGAAGCCGATGACCACCGATCCGCACAAGTCTGCCGGACAAGGTAGCGACGCCGACCGCGTCGTCATTTTCGACACCACGCTGCGCGACGGCGAGCAATGCCCCGGCGCCACCATGACCTTCGAGGAGAAGCTCGAGGTTGCCGAGTGCCTCGACGGCATGGGCGTCGACATCATCGAGGCCGGGTTCCCCATCGCCTCCGACGGCGATTTCGAGGCCGTCTCCGCCATCGCCGGCCGCGTGAAGAACGCGACCGTCGCGGGCCTCGCCCGCGCCATCAACGCCGACATCGACCGCGCCGGCGAAGCCGTGAAGCACGCCAAGCGCGGGCGCATCCATACCTTCGTCTCGACCTCGCCCATCCATCTCGCGCACCAGATGCGCAAGACCGAGGCCGAGGTGCTGGAGATCATCGCCGCGACCGGTGACGCGCGCGCGCAACCTCGTCGAGGACGTCGAGTGGTCGGCGATGGATGCCACGCGCACCGGCATCGACTACCTGTGCCAGTGCGTCGACGCCGCCATCAAGGCCGGCGCCACGACGATCAACCTGCCCGACACGGTCGGCTACGCGACGCCGGAGGAATACGCCGCCATGTTCCGCATGGTGCGCGAGCGCGTGCCCAATGCCGACCGCGTGATCTTCTCCACCCACTGCCACAACGATCTCGGCTTGGCCGTCGCCAACTCGCTGGCGGCGCTGGGCGGCGGCGCGCGGCAGATCGAATGCACCATCAACGGCATCGGCGAGCGGGCCGGCAACGCGGCGCTGGAAGAGATCGTCATGGCGATCAGGACGCGCCGCGACACGCTCCCTTACGACACCGGCATCGATTCAACGATGCTGTCGCGCGCCTCGCGCCTCGTGTCGGCGGTGACCAACTTCCCGGTGCAGTACAACAAGGCCATCGTCGGCCGCAACGCCTTCGCGCACGAGAGCGGCATCCACCAGGACGGCATCCTCAAGTACCAGCAGACCTACGAGATCATGACGCCGGAATCGGTCGGCGTCGGCAAATCCTCGCTGGTCATGGGCAAGCACTCGGGCCGCAACGCCTTCCGCTCCAAGCTGAAGGAGCTGGGCTACGAGCTGGGCGAGAACGCCTTCGAGGACGCCTTCGTGCGCTTCAAGGGCCTCGCCGACCGCAAGAAGCACGTCTACGACGAGGACATCGAGGCGCTGGTCGATGAAGGCATCGCCCACATGCACGACCGCATGAAGGTCGTGTCGCTGACCGTCATCGCCGGCAACATGGGTCCGCAGTCGGCGACGCTGACGCTCGACATCGACGGCGTGCAGCACACCGTGCAGTCGACCGGCAACGGGCCGGTGGACGCCATCTTCAACGCCATCAAGATGCTGGTGCCGCACGAGGCCAAGCTCGATCTCTACCAGGTGCACGCCGTCACCGAGGGCACCGACGCGCAGGCCGAGGTGTCGGTGCGGCTGGAGGAGGGCGGCCGCATGGTGACGGGCCGCGGCGCCGACACCGACACGATGGTCGCCTCGGCGCGCGCCTACGTTTCGGCGCTCAACAAGCTGCTGGTGAAGCGCCAGAAGACCGCGCGCGTCCAGCAGCAGGCGCTTTAGTCGGCACTGAACAGCGTCGCCGCTGCAACTCTCGGTTGTGACGGCGCCGCCGTTCGCACATTGGCGTGCGCGGGCGAAAGCGCGTAAAACCGGCAGAGCCGCGTTGGCCCGGCGTGCAAGAGGCCCGCGCCGCTTGAGTTTGTGAGCCCGGTGATGCTGCAAGGCGTGGGGAGCGCGTTCTCGGACGATATTGCGATCGACCTCGGCACGGCGAACACGCTGGTGCACGTGGCCGGGCGCGGCATCATCATCGACGAGCCGTCGGCCGTCGCCGTGCGCTCGCATCGGGGGGCGCGCGAGTTTCTGGCCGTCGGCCGCAAGGCCAAGGCCCTGATCGGGCGCGCGCCCGAGAACCTCGAGCTGGTGCGGCCGCTGCGCGACGGGGTCATCGCCGACTTCCTGGCGACCGAGGAGATGCTGCGCCAGTTCATCAAGCGCACCAAGACGATGCTCGGCTTCCGCCGCCCGCGCATCCTCATCTGCGTGCCGGCGCAGGCGACGCCGGTCGAGCGCCGCGCCGTCTACGACACCGCCGTCTCGGTCGGCGCGCGCAAGGTCTATCTCATCGCCGAGCCGGTCGCCGCCTCGCTCGGCGCCGGCCTGCCGATCGGCGAGCCGGGCGGCGCCATGGTGGTCGACATCGGCGGCGGCACCTCCGACATCGCCGTCCTGTCGAGCGGCGTCATCGTCTCGGCGCGCACGCTGCGCGTCGCCGGCAACGCCATGGACGAGGCGATCATCCGCTACGTGCGCCGGCAGCACCAGCTGGTCATCGGCGAAGGCAACGCCGAGCGCATCAAGATCGAGGCCGGCACCGCGCTGGCGTCGGCCAACGGCCGCGCCGCCGAGGTGCACATCCGCGGCCGCGACCTGCGCCAGGGCAACGCCAAGAGCGCCGTGCTGCGCGCCAAGGACATCGCCGAGGCGCTCGGCCGAGCCGGTGGAGGCATGGCCGACTTCGCGCAGCGGGCGCTCGAGGATCTGCCGCCGGACATCCTCAGCGACATCGCCCGGCGCGGCATGCACCTGACCGGCGGCGGCGCCTTGCTCGACAAGCTCGACGCGGCGCTGACGCGGCGCGTCGGCGTCAAATTCCACGTGCAGCAGAACCCGATGCATTGCGTCGTCAAGGGCTCGGCCGCGGTGCTCGCCGCGGCTCGCCGACCACGAGCACCTGCTGATGCAGCCCTGACGGCGGCTCAGCGGCTGAATTTCAGCCGCGCGAAGCGCTTGTTGGCGGGGTCGTGAATGCTGCTCGCCGGGCCCGTCGAAATGCACGCCGACGGCGTTGGCCTGCCGCCAGGCGATCGAGGCCGGGTACAGCAGCCCGGAGGACTTCTCGAACAGCTGAAGGTGTCCGGCAGGCCGACCGTATTGGCGATCAGCAGGCGGGCGCCCTGCTCGGAGATATCGCGGATGGTGCAGTCGAGCACGCGCAGGCCGTCGGCATAGACGATCTTGCCCTCCTTGAGGACGCGCCGGCGCGGGATCTTTCGTTTGTCGTCCATGGGTCACCGGAGGGGTGAGGGACAACGGCTTCATTCGGCGCGATCGGAGCCGCGACTCAGCACCGTATACGTTGTAGCAGAGGGTGCCTCGGGCGCTGTAGCGCGCGCGCCGCTGCCCTCCATGTTTTCAGCCCGTTAGTGCGCGCCGCGCAGGCGGTTGCGCAGCGTCCGCGGGGCCTGCCAGCGGCGCGCGGTGCTGCTGGACAGCCGGGTTCCATGATGCTAGATGCTGCTGCGTCGAGGGCTCGCGTGGCGGGCCCTTTTGCCGTCTTTGGCCACGCGGACATCCCGCGACACAAGGCTAGGGCGGGCCGTCTAACGGCGGTATGGGTGATTAGCTCAGTTGGTAGAGCAGCTGACTCTTAATCAGCGGGTCGTAGGTTCGAATCCTACATCACCCACCAAGCCTTTCAGTGACTTGGTGTGACGCGGCGATGCCGCTCAGATTTACAACCGGCTTCACAAACCGCGGCCACGATATAGGTAGCATCTTAGCTCCGGCGCCGCCCCTCGATGCAACGGGGCTTTTCGTGCGTGGGCTCCCGGACCTTTGGCGACGGTGCGGCTGTTCTGCTCCTAGACAACAAATTCAAGAGGTTGCCGTGTCGAGGCCACTGAGCCCACTCGAACTGACGGAGATGGCCGAAAGGCTTCCTTCCAAACGCGCCGCAAAGACTTCCCGCAAGACCGCGCGGAAGACCACGGCAAAGCGTGCCACAGGTCGTGGGGCGAAACGGCGTAAGTGAGTGTCACCGCGTTCCGTGCGGAACAGCGCGCTACAGCCCCATCGGGCAACCATCGCATCCGGCGCAACGCCGCCGAATAGATGGAGCACCTGTCATGAGCATTGTGATCCTCGCGCTCGCTTGCCGTTACTACCGCAGCTTTGTTCGACGTTCGCGCTGAATGACGATGGTCCGACGCTGCTGCATTGCCGTCGGTCCGCTTGAATTGAGCGAATTCACGGGGTTTCCAACAGCTGGGACGCTGCCGAGGTTTGCTCCGCCCAAATACCATGTAGCGAATCATGCGACACGTTGCGCCTTGCAGCACCACCTCGGGTGGCGCCGCGGAGCAGCAGATGGGGCGTCGCGATGCGCTATGCTCATCAAAGCCTGGTGTCGGCAACGCTTCTGATTTTGGCGTGCGGTCCGCTCTCGGCTGCCGATAATCCGGCGAAGATCCTCGCCGCGTGGGGGCCAGTGGACTCCGCCCCGGCACGCTCTGATCCCGCTGAAAGCGATTCATCTTCCGAGAAGTCGCTGCGCGCGGGCATTCGCGCCTACGTGACCGGCGACTTCAAGCTGGCTGTCCCTCTCCTTGGCGTGGCACTGCAGGGATCGCTTTCCATCGACCAGGCCGCGCGCGCGCTTTTCTATCGCGGGCTCGCTTATCGCAAGCAAGGAATGCCGGGTCGCGCGCTCTCCGATTTGACGCGTGCGCTTCAGCAGCCGGACGGTTTGTCGGCAGCAGAGCGGTCCGACGCCGAGGAGAACCGCGTTGCTGCAAGCCAGGAGGCGGGCCTGCCGAGCGTAGACTCCGTCGTCGTGTCTCGCGTTGCCACAGAAAGCGTGCAGGAACCGGCCGTCGCGCTGCCGGTCAGCGCGCCCGCAGCCACGCCTGCCGCGAGCAAGTCGACGGTGACCGGTTCGGTCGCGCCCGCGCCGGCGCCCGTCGAAAGCAAGTGGAAAGTGATCGGTACCGCTGCACCTGCGGTCGAGACGCCTCAAGCCGGCTCGAGCTGGAGCGACACGGTGCAAGTCACGATGGCGGAGCTTCCTCCGCCGACGCCCGTAGCGACCGTCTCCGTCGCCACCGTCTCCGCCCCCGAAGTCCCAGCGGGGCCACCGAAAGACTTCCACCTGCAGATCGCAACAGTCGGCTCGCGCAGCGAGGCATTCGCCCTCTCGGTGCGCCTCACCTCGCAGTACGGAAGCGAGTTCGGGCGGCGCCGGCTGGTGGTCAGCGAGATGCAGGGCGAAAATCAAGCGCGGGCCTATCGCGTCCGCCTCGGCCCCTACGCCAACGCCGAGGAGCCGCAGCGGGTTTGTGACTCGCTGCACGCCGGCGGATACGAGTGCCTCGTCGAGTAGGCGCAGCGCTCCCGCACGGTTGACCCCTTACCGGATTGAGACCTTCTTGCAGTTGGGGAACGGACCGGTCGTTCCGGGCGGGCACTTCGGCTTTACGATCGACCTGCATTTCGGAGGCGTGCCGACGGTCCCCGACGGGCACTTCGGTTTCACGACCGGCTTGCAGTTCGGCGGCGTGCCGATGGTGCCCGAGGGGCACTTCGGTTTCGGGACAGACTTGCAGTTCGGCGGCGTGCCGGTGGTCCCCGACGGGCACTTCGGCTTCACGACCGGCTTGCAATTCGGCGGCGTACCGATGGTACCGCGCGGGCACGGTTTCCCGGGTGGCTCGACGCAACGCTTGCCTGTCCACTTCCAGCCCTTCTTGCGGCATTCGTCGGCGGGGCTCGTCTGGTCGATGCAGCGCTTGCCGTCCCAGACCTTGCCTTTCTTGCGGCACTCGTCGGCCGGGCTGGTCTGGTCGACGCAGCGCTTGCCGTCCCAGACCTTGCCTTTCTTGCGGCACTCGTCGGCCGGGCTGGTCTGGTCGATGCAGCGTTTGCCGTCCCAGACCTTACCCTTCTTGCGGCACTCGTCGGCCGGGCTCGTCGGGTCGACGCAGCGCGTGCCGTCCCAAACCTTACCCTTCTCGCGGCACTCGTCCGCAGGGTTGGTTGGCGGCGTTGGTTTGTCGACGCAGCGGCCGCGCGCATCGCGCTCGAAGCCGCGCTTGCACACGCACTGACCATCGTCGTTGCGGTTCTCGTTGCGGCCGGGCTCGCACTGCGGCGTCGGTTTCTCGACGCAGCGGCCGCGCTCGTCGCGCTCGAAGCCGCGCTTGCACACGCAGCTGGCCATCGTCGTTGCGGATACTCGTTGCGGCCGGGCTCGCACTGCGGCGTCGGTTTCTCGACGCAGCGGCCGCGTCCGTCGCGCTCGAAACCGCGCTTGCACACGCAGCTGGCCGTCATCGTCGCGGGTACTCGTTGCGGCCGGGCTCGCACTGCGGCGTCGGCTTGTCGACGCAGCGGCCGCGCTCGTCACGCTCGAGACCGCGCTTGCACACGCACTGGCCGTCATCGTTGCGGAACTCGCCAGGACCCGGCTCGCATTTCGGCGTGATGCTGGGGCAGCGGCCGTTGCGCGGCACCGGGGTGCCGTCGGGGCAAAGCTGCGGCTCGGCGATGATACGGACGCAAGCCTGCGAGCTGTCGCGGATGTAGCCCGGTCTTGCAGACGCAGGCGCCGCTGCTGCTGCGCAGCTCGTTGGTGCCCGGCTCGCACTGCGGCCGCTCGGGCTTCTCGCAGCTCTTGGCCGGAATGCTCGCCGTCGCGGCGGCGAGGTCATCGCCGATGACGTTGTTGTAGCGCGTGCCGGCCACCGGGAAGATTGTCGCCGCACGGTTCACCAGCTCGCACTGGCGGCCGCCCGGAACGTTCACCGTGACGCCGAGCTCGACGCTGTCGCCTTTGACCATGTCGACGTGCGGATGCGTGCACTGATAGCTGGCGCCGCCGCCCGGGCAGCCCCACGGGCGCCGAGAACGAGACCGACGTCGGCGCAAAGCCGAGCTGCTCGCAGATCTTCAGCGGGCCGTGGTAGGGGTCGGGACCCGTGTTGGTCACGGTGACGGTGTACTCGCAGCGGAAATTTCTCCGGCCGCCACGCAATCGCCCTTGCTGACCTTCTTCGTCTTCAGGTTGGTCGGATCGCACGTGACCTGCGTGACGCCGAAGATGTCGACCCAGGTAAGGAAGGCGTCGGCAACGGCGGTGTCCGCGTCATCGCCCGCATCGAAGTTGGCGGCGCTGCCGCCCGCCGGGGCGACGATCGACGCCGTATTGGGCAGCGAGCAGCCGCCCGCCTCGAGCGGGGCAAGCGGGATTGAGACCTGCAGCGGAACGGTAAGCTTCGCACCGACGGCAATGTCGGCGGCCGCGAGCGTGTTGCAGGCGTAGACGGGCGGCCCTCCGGCGCACGTCCAGGCCGGGTCGCCGACGGTTAGCGTGGAGGCTGCGGGGACCTTCTCATCGACGGACAGCATGCCGTGGAAGGGCGAAGGACCGTCGTTGATCAGGCTGATCTCATAGTCGCACAGGATGATGTCACCCGGCGCCTTGGAGCATTTGCCGGCGTGCAGGGCGGACTTCGTGAGCCGCAGGTTGTTGAGCGGCAGCGGCGCGCCGACGGGCACCCAGGCGCAGCTCACGTTGGCAGGCGACCGGCGCGGCAGGCGGTAGCGCGGGCGGCGCGACGCCCGGCGCCGAGACCGCGATGCAGTTGCGCGCCCAGTATCCGGGCGGCGCGCCCATCGGGCATCTTCGCCGTGATGTCGAACTTGAGAGCCGCGCCGGCAGCGAGGGAGAGCGGCGCCGTGCACGAGAAGGGCAGCGCGCCGGGGGCGGGAGCGCAGCCGAGCGGCGGCACGATGGCCGTGATCGGCGCGGGGAGGGGAACGCCAGCGCCCATGAACATGCTGTCGCTCAGCACGACGTCGCCGCTGAAGGGCAGCGAGCCGGTGTTGGTGATCGTGACGCCGAACGTGCAGTCGCCACCGGGCACGCACGCTGGCGGTGCGGTCTTGACGATGGAGAGCTGCGTTCCGCCCTCGGCACAGGCTTCGCCGTACGAAGGGCGCGCCGAGCACCGCGCAGTTGCGGAAGCCATGATTGCCGGCGGCAAGCAAGGGGGCGGTGTCAACGGTGACGTCGATGGAATGGCTCGATCCGGGCGGCAGCCAATCGGGCGCCAGCGTGCAGGACAGGTTTGCCGTCGGCGTCGGCGAGCAGAACCATTGCGCGATGTCGGGCACCACGGCGTCGATCATCACCGCGCCGCCGGCGCCGGGGCCGGCGAGGATCGTCGCGGCATCCCAGATCGTGACCGGCGCCTCCGGCATGTGCGCCGGAGCTGTTGGTCACGGTGATGGTGCAATGGATGGGGCCGCCGAACGGTGCCGGCGTGCACACCTTCTTGATCCAGATGCCGGACACGGGGGGCGAAACGGGCGGCGGGCGCGAGCGGCGGCGCCGGCTGTGCGGCGATGACCTCATCGCACGGGTCGTAGATCGCGATGTCGCCGACGCGGCTGTAGAAGTCGGCATCGTCAAACTGGCCGTCGTTGTCGACGAACCACGTCTGGTAGGGCGGCGCGTTGGCCGGGGCGGACGTTGCCTTTGGCGGTCCCCTGCAGGCCATGCACCGATGCGCGCGCCGCCCTTATAGTCGCGCTCCTTGTCGGCGCTCTCGCGCAAATGCTCGCCCGTCGTCCATAGGGTTTGGCGGCATTTGCCGTAGTCGATGCGGCCGTCGGCGTCGTAGCCGTAGCTCAGCGCCAGGCCGCCGAGCGTCGAGCGATACGGCAGCTTGAGACCGATCGCGAACTCGCCGACGTCCTCCGACCAGCTCTTGTCGCTCTCGTTGCGCACGTAGCGGCGGACGACGGGCTTCTCCAGCTTGGCGAAGATGGAATAGTCGTAGCTGCCGGTGACGCCGCCGCGCTGCGAAAGGTACATCGTGCCGGGGCCATCGAACTGAATGGCGGTGACGATGTTGTCGTTGGGGGTTTCCTTGACGTCGAACTCGGCCCGCGCGTCGTCGGCAAAGCCGCCGTCGGCGTCGAGGCCGACGGACCAGATCTGCAGCGGCTTGGCGACGGAGTAGTAGACGCGCCCGTCTTGGACGGCGACCGCGAACACGCGGCGGCGCGCATCGGCGTAGCCCCACGTGGACGGATCCTCGACATTGAACTCCGGCCGCTCGATGCCCATGCGGCGCGCGGCGTCGTAGGTGATCGCCTCGAGCCCGGCCTTGGCGCGGCCGGTGGTGCCGTGATCGAAGCTGCCGCGACTGACTGCCGTCGAGGCCCAGGCGATGAATGAGGCCGAACTCCAGATCGGTGACGAAAAGCTGATCCGACACGGGATCGTAGGCGGCGCTGCCGAGACCGGGGCCGGCGTTGTCCTTGCCGTCGTAGCCGAGGTTGGCGAACAGCGAGACGGCGCCCGTTGCGCCGTTGATTTTCCAAACGGAGCCGGGGCCGCCGCCTTTCGGTACGCCGAACTGGCCCGGCATCCAGCGGGCACCACGCTCGCCGTTGACGAGCCGCGTTCCTTCCTTGGAGACGATCTGCAACCCGAACAGCGACGTCGACGTCACGTAGATGTTGGGGATGCGGTTTGCCGTCTCGCTATCGAGCGTGACGCCGAACACCTGGCCGACGTCTCCGGCCGTCGCCTGAAACGTTGACGGAGCGTTGGCCAAGGCGCCGGTGGGCGGGCCTCCGAGTTTCTCCAGATCGAACACGCGCAGCACGGCGCCGCCGGTGTCGATGAAGGTGACGTCGGTCGGCGATACGTCGGTCGGAACGGTGCCCCACACCTTGGCGCCGGAAAAGCCGGTGACCGCGGCGTCGCCACGCTTGAGGATCGCCTCGGCACCGAGTGCCGGGACGGTAGCGGCGGCGGCAATGAGAGAAAGCAGAGCGGCCTTCAAACGACGGCCGCTGAAGCGTTGCGGGTGGAACGTCTGAAAGTATGTCATCGGTGGCCCATGAAGCATCACGACCCATATGAGTAGGCCGAATACGATGAGCACGGAGTTCCGTACGGAACAGGCAGCAGGCGAGGGGAGGGTGGCCTACGGCTGCCGCACACGCAGCATAGGCGCGCCGCGCGGATCCGTGCGCGGAGAACTTTTTGCCGTCTACTGTTTAATTGGTGCGGTGCGTCACATGATTAGCCGGCCGCGCGTCTAGCCGTTGCGGATCTTGAGGACCAGGATCGTGCCGGCGAGGAGCAAGGTGACGCCGTTGGCGAGGATGAGCGGGACATCGCCGATGAGCGCGCCGTAGACCAGCCACGTGGCGACCCCCACGACGAGCAGCGTGAATGTTCCGAGCGAGATGTCGTGCGTCGAGTGCGACCGCCACGTCTTCACAACCTGCGGAACGAATGCCAGTCGTTGTCAGGCCGGCCGCCAGCATTCCTATAGCCGTAGCGTCGAATTGCACCTGCTGCCCTCTTTGAGATTCAGCGCCGCGAAGCGCCCCCGTAGCCGCCGGACGTTGAACGGGGAGCCCGTCAAAGGTCAAGTCGCCGCGTGCGCCGTCGCAGCCGGCGCAAACCCGTACCGGTGCATCAGTTCTTTAATCCTTAGCCTTCATTCTGGAGGGCGCGCCGAACATCGCGCGGCGCCGCTGTCGATATGCAGCCTCAACCCGTCCGGGCAGGGACATCAGGTTCGAGACGCGATCGAGTAGCGGGCGGTAGGGGCACGATTGTTTGCGGCCGAAGCAAATTCGGTCACGTTCAACCGGCTTCTTGCCACTTTCTCATACCATCAAGGGCTCCCACGGAGCGCACAGGAGAAACGATGTTTCGCAGCGTCACGGTGATCGGTCTTATGGGCATTGCGAGCACCGCGATGGCCGAGCCGGTCCGCATGACAGGCGACGACATCAAGCGGGCCATGCCCGGCGCACTCCTCGAGATCGATACGCCGTTGCGCCTCTCAATTCCGGTCAAAGTCGGCAGCGACGGATTGATGTCCGCCGAGGCCGGCGCCCTTGGCCTGACGCTCGGCGCCACCAAGGACCGCGGCCGCTGGTGGACCGAGGGCGACAAGCTCTGCATGAAGTGGTTCCGGTGGTTCGACGCCAAGCAGCGCTGCATGGCGCTGCGGCGTGACGGAAACAAAGTCTATTGGGCCGAGGGAAGCGGCGAAAGCGGCACCGCGACCATCACCGAGGCGCAGCCGATCGTCGCTGCAGCCCCGGCGCCGCGTCCGCCAAAAAAGGAAAAGCGCGTCGAGGTGGCAGCTGCTGCTCCCCCCGCCGATCGCGCTCCCGCTCCGGCACCTACCGAGAGCGCTGCCGTGCCGGCACCCGAAGAGCCGCCGACACCATCCGACACCACTCCGGCGCTGCAATTTGCCGCCGCGGCGCTGATGTCCAAGCCGGCGCCCGTTAAGCCCTCGAAGCTCGGGATGAACGATGCGGCGCCGAACGAGCAGGAGCCCGCGCCCGTCTACCAGCAGGCCACCGCGCCGGAGCCCGATGCGCCCG
Source organism: uncultured Alphaproteobacteria bacterium (assembly GCA_963722495.1). Classification (GTDB taxonomy): domain Bacteria; phylum Pseudomonadota; class Alphaproteobacteria; order Rhizobiales; family Hyphomicrobiaceae; genus Hyphomicrobium_A. The sequence continues at coordinate 144,224 of CAVRND010000021.1, forward strand.
TATCGCGTGCCGAGGAAAATAAGATCCCGAAGCAGCGCAAGGTGAAGTCGGTTCCCGTCGCCTCGCGCGACCGCGCTCCTATAACCGCCAGCGTCACCACCCCCGCTGTTCGCAAGAGCACGGCTGTGGCGCATCGCAAGACGGAACCAGTTAAGCCGACGCCGGCCTCGTTCCGTGTCGCTGGTGTCGTTGCTGGCGATACGCTCAACGTGCGCAGTGGGCCCTCCGAGTATCATCCCGCCGTAGGGCGCATTCCTGCCACCTCACGCGGCGTGCAGATCGTCGGCACCTGCCGCGACCTGTGGTGCCCGATCCGTCACGGCAAGCTGTCGGGGTGGGTCAATCGCTTTTACCTCGCCGAAGACGTCAGCCTGCGCCGTTAGGCGAGCAGGCTCAGCGCGATTTCGCCTCGAGGCCGCCGCATCTGTCCGGCTCCAACCCGCACAGTTCTCGTAAAATTTGGTCGGCAGGCCGTGCTTTCGAGTGAGGCGACGGCAACCTGTGGCATGCAACAATTTCGCCTGACAGGAAATGGGGTTGAACTCCACAGCTCGATACAACCGGGGCGGCGCGTGACCGTTCGCGCTTCGTGCTGCGTAAAGAGAGAGTTTGCAATTGCCCTCGCATTCTCGCGGTCGCCTTAAGACCGAGATCACCAAGGTGCTGCTGGTCGAAGACTGCGCCACGGACGCGCAACTGCTGAAGCTGCTGCTGAGCAGCGACCCGAAGTTCATGGTGACCACGGCGACGACGCTGGCTCGCGGCAAAGCCTACCTCGCGCAAAAGCCGTTCGATCTGCTGCTGCTCGACCTGTCGTTGCCGGATGCCGAAGGCATCGAGGCCATCCATCAGATGCACTGCGCGGCGCGCGATGTTCCGATCGTCGCCCTCAGCACGCTGCACGACGAGAAGCTCGCCGTGCGCGCGCTGCGCGAAGGTGCGCAGGATTACATCGTCAAGGCGGAGACCGACCGGTCGCTGCTCATGCGTGTCGTCCGCTACGCTCTCGAGCGCCATCGCCTGGTGGCCGCGCTGCAGAGCATGGCGCTGATGGACACGCTGACGGGACTATATAACCGCCGCGGCTTCGTCACCGTGGCCGAGGAGCAGCTGAAGCTCGCGCGCCGCACCGGTAGCTGCTTCGCGATCGCCTTCGTCGACCTCGACGGCATGAAGCGGATCAACGACGAAATGGGTCACGAGTTCGGCGATCAGGCGCTCGCCACGACGGCCTCGATCCTCAAGTCGACGTTCCGCGCCTCCGATATCACCGCGCGCCTGGGCGGCGACGAGTTCATCGCGCTGGCCATCGGCGCCAAGCCGAGCGGCGCAGCGCGCATTCGCAAACGCCTCAACGACGCGGCTGCGCTGTGCAACAGCAAATCGGCGGCGGTGCCGGTCGCCTTCAGCGTGGGCTTTGCGCACTACAATCCGCTGGGCTCGTCGAAGGCGTCGATCGAGACGCTAATGATCGAGGCGGACAAGGCCATGTACGTCGAGAAGCAGCAGCGCCGCGGTAGCCGGACGTTCCAAGAGCAGCGGGCGAAGGCCACGATCGCCGTGGCCTGACCGTGTGCGATCGGGTTCATGCATTCCTAAGCATGCACTGATTTTGGCTGCGGCCGTGCGGCACGGCCCATCCGATCGGTAAGCAAGTTGGCCGCTCGCGAAATGCATAGAACCACAGAATAAGTCGGTCCTTTGAGCGCCTGCTGCAGGCCGTGCGACGCCGGCCTCCAGTTAACGCGCGTATTCAAATTATCAATGATCTGCCGCCCACCCTGCACCATGTCAGGAAGGGGACGTGACTGCCCGCGACCGCTGGTCCGGCTTATGCACTGACCAACAATTAATGTGCTGTCCGGCCGTCCAAACCGCGGCAGGCGGACAGGCGACGCTTCACTTTGGGAACCGTTGCCTCAGCCTGGGGCGACGCGACGGCGGTGCAATGACTGCGATGATGGGTTGGAACGGTGGCCATGGCTGAAATGATCCGCGCTTGCCGCCGGGAGGACATCCCCGCCGTCGTCGGCATTTTCGCGCGCGTGCTGCTGAAGCAGAAGCGGCTGCCCGGCGCCGACCTCTCCAACTATTTCGAGGACCTCGTGTTCGGCGGCTCGGCCTCGGGCGCCGAGGCGCGCTCGCGCGTGTTCGTCGACAAGGCCGGCGAGGTGCGCGGCTTCATCGGCATCTGGCCGCGCCGCATGGTCCTGCAAGGCCGCACCATCGAGGCGGCGGCGGCCGGGTCGCTGATGGTCGACCGGCCGGAGGAAAACCCGATCGCCGGCGCGCGGCTGCTGCGCTCGTTCCTCACCGGACCGCAGGATCTATCCTTCAGCGAGACCGCCAACGACGTATCGCAGCGCATGTGGGAGAAGGCGGGTGGCGAACGGTTGCCGGCAACGAGCCTCGATTGGCTGCGCGTTTTGCGTCCCACCGGGTTCGCGGCTGCCATCGCGGGCAAAGCCTTCGGGCCGGCCAAAATCTTTCGCCCCGTTGCATTGGGGATCGATCGCCTAATCGCTAAGAGCGGCCGCAGCCCGCTGCCGCTGGTCAACGCGGCGACAGGTCTGCGCGAAGCGGACGCGACGAGCGCCGAGATTGCCGCCATCATCCCCAAGCTGAGCGACAGCTACGCTCTGCATCCCGATTGGCAGACGCCCGACCTTTCATTCCTGCTGGCGCACGCCGAGAGCAAGGAACTATACGGCAAGCTCTACCGGCGCATCGTCTACGATCGCCGCGGTGAGCCGGCCGGCTGCTATCTGTATTACGGGCGTCGCGGCGAGATCGCCCGCGTCCTGCAGGTGCTGACGATGCCGGGGGCCGCGGGCCTCACGCTGGACAGCTTGCTGCGGCACGCGGAAGGCATCGGCTGCGTTGCCGTCCGCGGCCGCGCCCAAACGGACCTGCTCGATGCATTGCTCGAGCGCCGCTGCATCTTGTTTCACGTCTCCGCCATGGTCGTGCACGCCCGCGACAAGGCGTTGCTCGCCGAGGTTCGTTCTTCGCGCGCGATGCTCACGGGGCTTGCGGGTGAAAGCTGGACGCGCCTCATCGGCGGAGAGTTTGCGTAACGCGGGCGTGCGCGCCCGGGAGTGAACGATATGTGTGGAATTGCCGGCTTCTATCGTCTGCCTGTCGCGCCCGAGGCACGCCGCGGACTGTTGGCGCGCATGCTCGAGGCAATTGCGCATCGCGGCCCGGACGGCAACGGCATTTACGTCGACGGCGATGTCGGCTTGGCGCACGCGCGCCTCAGCATCATCGATGTGGGCGGCGGCCACCAGCCGATGTGCAACGAGGACGGCACCGTCTGGATCACATTCAACGGCGAGGTTTTCAACTACGTCGAGCTGCGCGCCGAGCTGATCGCGCGCGGGCACACCTTCAAGACCAACTCCGACACCGAGGTCATCGTCCACCTCTATGAGGAGCGCGGCCCCGATTGCGTCCAGGCGCTCAACGGCGACTTCGCTTTTGCCATCTGGGATGCGCGCCGCCAGCGTCTGGTGCTGGCGCGCGACCGTGCCGGCGTGCGGCCGCTCTACTATGCGTTGCGCGACGGCGCCGTTGCGTTTGCCTCCGAGGTCAAGGCGCTGCTCGAAGTGCCGGGCATCAGCGCCGAGCCCGACCCGATCGCGCTCGACCAGATGTTCACGTTCTGGTTCCCGCTGGCGCCGCGCACCCCGTTCAAGGACATCGCCGAGCTGCCGCCGGCTCATGTGCTCGTCGCCGATGCCAATGGCGTGACAACCCGGCAGTACTGGCGCTTCGAATATCCCGATGCCGCCGACGATCGTCCGGTGTCGCCGGCCGAGGAGGCACGCCTCACCGACGAGGTGCGGGCGTTGTTGCTCGACGCAGTTCGCATCCGCTTGCGCGCCGACGTGCCGATCGGCGCCTACCTCAGTGGCGGCCTCGACAGCTCCATCACCACCGCGGCAATTCGCAGTTTCGTGCCCGACCAGCTGCGCTCGTTCTCGGTCGCCTTCGAAAGCGCCGAGTTCGACGAGAGCGAGTTCCAGCGCGAGATGGTCGACGATCTCGACCTCAAGCATTCGACCACGCTGTGCCGCGACGGAGACATCGCCGGCATCCTGCCCAAGCTCATCCGCCATACCGAGCGGCCGATCATGCGCACGGCGCCCGCGCCTATGCTCATGCTGTCACGGCTGGTGCGCGACAACGGCTTCAAGGTGGTGATGACGGGCGAGGGGGCCGACGAGATCTTCGCCGGCTACGACGTGTTCAAGGAGGCGAAGGTGCGCCGCTTCTGCGCCGCGCAGCCGAACTCCAAGCGCCGCCCGCAACTGCTGAAGCGGCTCTATCCGTACATGCCGCGCCTGCAGGGCCAATCGCAGCGCTACCTCGAAGCGTTCTTCGGCGGCCACAAGGACGCGCTCGACGATCCGCTCTATTCGCATCTGCCGCGCTTCCGCTCCAGCGCCGGCGCCAAGGCGTTCTTCTCCGCCGACTTGCGGGCCCAGATCGGCAACTACGATGCCACTCGCCGATCTGCGCGAGCGACTGCCGGCCGACTTCATGCGCTGGCATCCGCTGTCGCAGTCGCAATACCTGGAGAGCGCCTACCTGCTGCCAGGATACATCCTCTCCTCGCAGGGCGACCGCGTCGGCATGGCCAACGCCGTCGAGGGGCGCTTCCCGTTCCTCGATCATCGCCTCATCGAGCTTGCGGCCAAGATCCCGCCGCGCCTGAAGCTGAAGGGGCTCGTCGAGAAGCACATCCTGCGGCAGAGCATGAAGCATCTATTGCCCGGTTCGATCGCCACGCGGCCGAAGCAGCCCTACCGGGCGCCCGAAAGCCGCGCCTTCCTGCGCTCCGGCGCGGCTGCATCGGTGATGGACCACATGTCGGCCGCCAACATCAACGCTGCCGGATACTTCGAGCCCGAGTTCGTCGAGCGGCTGGTCGCCAAGTGCTCGAAGCTGCCCTCGACCGGCTTCCGCGACAATCTCGCCTTCGTGGGCATCCTGTCGACCCAGGTCTGGCACGAGACGTTCGTAAACGGGCCCGCGGGAAGCCGTGGCACAGCCTTTGCTTCGCAAGCAGCAAAAGCACCGCGCAGAGCACCCACCACGGCATCCGGCCCACAGGCCGTTCCTTAATCGTAAGAGCGAGTAAGCTTCATGAATATCGACACCAAGCAATCGATCCGTGAGTTCGTCGAGACCAGCTTTCTGTTCCGCGAGGGGCGTGAGCGGCTGGGGGACGATGAATCCCTGCTCGGCGCCGGGCTCATCGATTCCACCGGCATCCTCGAACTCGTCTCCTACCTCGAAGTCTGCCTTCGGCATTGTCGTGCAGGACGAAGAGATCGTGCCGGAAAACCTCGATTCGGTGGGCCAGATTGCCGCCTACGTCGAGATGAAGCACGCCGCCCAGCCGATGAACGCCATCGCGGTCTGAGCGCGGTTTTCTTACCCGCACGGACGACATGAGGAGCGAGCCAGATGCGCTTTGAACAGTTCCTGCGCGACAGCGCCCTACGCTTCCCCGACAAGACGGCGCTGGTCGCCTCCGGCCGGCGGCTGACGTACAGCCAGCTCGACGACCTTTCCGATGAGCTGGCCCAGGGCCTCATCGACCGCGGCATTGCGCGCGGCGATCGCGTTGTCCTCTTCTTGGACAACAGTGCCGAAGCGGTTGTGTCAGTTTTTGCCGTCCTCAAGGCCGGGGCCGTCTTCAGTCCGGTTAACCCGTCGACCAAGGCCGACAAGCTCGCCTACATTCTCAACAACTGCCGCGCGCACGGGCTGATCACGCAGCAGAAGACCGCCGCCGTCGCCGCCGATGCCGTCGAGGGGGCGCCCTCCGTCGCGCTGACGATCGTCGCCGATGGCGAAATGGCGCCGCACGGCTTCGTGCACTGGAACGACGTGCTGACGGCGCCGAAGTTCGAGCTGCTTGCCGGGACCTCCGGCATCGACATCGACCTCGCGATGCTCATCTACACCTCGGGCTCGACCGGCTTTCCCAAGGGCGTGATGATGACGCATCAGAACGTCACCGCCGCCGCCACCTCGATCACGACCTACCTTGAGAACACGCATGAGGACATCATCCTCAACGTGCTGCCTGTCGCCTTTGACTACGGCCTCTATCAGGTGCTGATGGCGGTGAAGGTCGGCGCCACGCTGGTGCTGGAGAAGTCGTTCGCCTTCCCGCAGGTCATCCTCAACCGCTGTGCCGAGGAGAAGGTCACCGGCCTGCCGTTGGTGCCCACGATGGCGGCAATCCTCGTCGCGCAGCGCAATCTTGAGCCCGGCGCGCTGCCGCACCTGCGCTACATCACCAACACCGCCGCAGCGCTGCCGCCGACGCACATCGAGCGCCTGCAGGCGCTGTTCCCGCACGTCGCGCTCTATTCCATGTACGGTCTCACCGAGTGCAAGCGCTGCACCTGGCTGCCGCCGGCCGAGCTCAAGAACCGCATCTCGTCAGTCGGCATCGCCATTCCCGGAACCGAGGCCTACGTCGTCGACGATGACGGCAGCAGAGCTGCGCCGGGGGTGGTTGGTGAACTGGTCATTCGCGGCGCACACGTGATGAAGGGCTACTGGGAGAATCCCGAGGCCACCGCGCGCGCGCTGCGCCCCGGTCCGCATGAATGGGAGCGGGTGCTGCATACGGGCGACCTCTTCCGCACGGACGATGAGGGCTTCCTTTATTTCGTCGGGCGCAAGGACGACATCATCAAGTCGCGTGGCGAGAAGGTGGCGCCGAAGGAAGTCGAGAACGTCATCTACGCGCTGCCCGGCGTCGCCGAGGTTGCCGTCATCGGCGTTCCAGATCCCATCCTCGGTAATGCCATCAAGGCGGTCGTCGCCACCGAACAGGGCGCCAGCGTCGAGGCGGTCGATGTCGTGCGCCACTGCGCGCGTTTCCTCGAGGACTTCATGGTCCCGAAATTCGTCGAGTTCCGTCCTTCGCTGCCGAAGACGGACTCCGGAAAGATCAGCCGCCGCCTCGTCGCCGAAACGCAAGCTGGAAATCACCATGACGCAACGCTCTGAGACCGTCGCTAGCACGCCCCGCGCAGCCGGATTCTCCGCTGACAATCTGCGCCTCGACGGCGCGGCGGCGGTGGCCTCTATCTCGGCGGGTATACGCGATCAGGTGCTGCGCCGCTTGCGCCGCCGCGGCGCGGTCATCGGTCTTTCGGGCGGGATCGATTCCAGCGTGACGGCGGCGCTGTGCGTCGCGGCACTGGGCTCCACCAACGTCATGGCCGTGCTGATGCCGGAGAAGGATTCCGATCCCGACAGCTTGCGGCTCGGCCGCCTCGTCGCCGACACCTACGGCATCCGCCACGTCGTCGAAGACATCGCCCCGACGTTGTCCGCCGCCGGCTGCTACCTGCGCCGCGACGGCGCCATCCGCGAGTTGTTCCCCGACTTCGGACCCGACTGGGGCTGCAAGGTCGTGCTGTCGAACGCCCTGCAGGGCAACCGCTACAACCTGACCAAGCTCGTCGTCGAGACGCCGGCCGGGGAGCGCCGCGAGGCGCGCATGCCGCTGGCCGTCTATCAGGCCGTCGTCGCCGCCACCAACATGAAGCAGCGCACGCGCAAGCAGATCGAGTACTACCACGCCGACCGGCTGAACTATGCCGTCGCCGGAACGCCGAACCGGCTGGAGTACGACCAGGGCTTCTTCGTCAAGAACGGCGACGGCGCCGCCGACTTCAAGCCGATCGCCCACCTCTACAAGTCGCAGGTGTATCAGCTGGCCGAAGAGCTCGGCGTGCCGCAGGAAATCTGCGCGCGGCCGCCCGACGACCGACACGTGGTCGATGGCGCAGTCGCAGGAGGAATTCTACTTTGCGCTGCCGTACGCGCAGATGGATCTTTGCCTCTACGGCCTGGAGAATCGGCATCGCCGCGGCGGAAGTCGCGCGCGCAGCGGGACTGACGCCGAGCAGCAGGTGGCGCTCGTCTGGCAGGACATCGAGGCCAAGCGCAAGGCGACCCGCTATCTGCACGAGCCGCCGCTGTTGATCGAGGACGACGCGACCGATGCGTCGCCCGGGGCCCTCTCAGCCTAACGATCGCTCAGCGCTTTCTTCGCAAGGTCCTGGTGACGGTCAAGCGTGGTGCGACGAGACGGCCGCCATCAGCTCTCCGGCAAGCTTTGGCGAAGCGGCATGCGAGATGTCGCCGAAGCTCAGCATCCCGACCATGCGTTTGCTATCGTCGATGACGGGAAGGCGGCGAATCTTCTTGCTCTCCATGATGCCGAGGGCCTCGTCGAGGGTGTCGTGATCTCGGCAGTAGACGACGCCCTTGGTCATCACGTCGCGCGCCGTCAGCTTGTTGACGTCGCGGCCGTTGCCAACGCCGCGACAGGTGATGTCGCGGTCGGTGACCATCCCGATGAGCCGATCGTTCTCGCCAACGGGAATTGAGCCGACGTCGAGTTCGCGCATCTTCTTGGCAATCTCAGCGACGGACGTCTGCGGACCGACCCACTCTGCACCCTTGTGCATGGCTGATTTGACTGTCGATTGCATGGGCTCCTCCTGGGTTGTGGTTTGCCCGATGCCCGTTTAGCCGCTCGACCGATTAACTTAATTTGGCGTCGGCAGTGGTGACAGTCAACGTACGCTGGAATTAGCGCCAATGCGGATCGAGCGGGGGGCGCGCTAGATCATGAACGGTGCGCAGCGCCGGCGCATGGCTGCCTAAGCAGGATCGAGCAGTTGTGCGGCGCCGAGCAGGGCGGCGTCGGGGCTGTACCACGACGTAGGTCGGGATCGCCGCCAGGTACGCGCGCAAGCGGCCCTTGTCCTCGAAGCGCGCGCGGAACTGCGATTGCGCGAAGGCTTCGCCGAGCTTCGGCACGATGCCGCCGGCGATATAGATGCCGCCGCGCGCGCCGAGCGTCAGCGCCAGGTTGCCGGCGACGGTGCCGAGCATGGCGCAGAACATTTGCGATCGCCTTCTTCGCATACTCGTCGGTCGCACACAGTTTGCGGGTCGGAGATCTGCGCCGCCGTCAGTGCGGCGGCGGGCGATGCCGGCGATCTCGCACAGCGCGTTGTAGAGGTTGACGAGGCCGGGGCCGGACAGCAGCGCGCTCCGCCGAGACGTGGTCATAGCGGCGGCGCATCAGCTCCAGCACGGCGCTCTCCTCGTCGTTCGCCGCCGCCATGGTGACGTGGCCGCCCTCGCCGGCGATCGGCAGATAGCCGTTCGCCTGCGGCACAACAGCGCTGACGCCGAGACCGGAGCCGGGCCCGATGATGCCCATCGGCATGTGCCGAGACAGCTCTCCGCCGCCGATCTTGCGCACATCGGTGTCGGTCGAGCTGCGGCACGGCCAGCGCGTTGGCGTGGAAGTCGTTGACGACGCGCAGCCGATCGCGCCGCCCAAATGCGCCGTGAGCTCGCGACCGAGAAAGTCCAGGGGTTGTTGGTGAAGGCGACACGATCGCCATGCGGCGACGCGGCGACGGCCAACACGGCGCGCGCGGGCGCGCGGTGCCGGCGTTCGCAAGATAGGCGTCGATAGCCTCGCCGAGCGTCGCGTAGTCGCTGCAAAGATAGGTTGCGTGGCGGCGTCAGGATCGCCGGCGGCGCGTGACCAGCGCGAAGCGCGCGTTGGTGGCGCCGATGTCGCCGACCAAACCCCAATTCATTGCCCACATCAGAGCGCACTTTCGCTGCCAGTATCCGCGAGAGTAGGTCGAGCTACGCCTGCGCGGTCAAGTCGCGCCTTGGCCTCAGGTCTGCGGGCGCGGCGACCGCCGACGAGGCTAGAGGTTTCGGCAGGAGTACCGGCCGCCGCCGCTGAGCCGGGCTTCTGCCCCGCGGAGCCCGGCGGGCAGATGCAATTGCCGTTGGCCGGGCTCTGAACTTTCCACGTCGAGCTGCACGGCCAGCGTGCACTGCGGCAAGCTTGTCCTTGGTCGCCAGTTTGGTGGGGAACACCGGCATGTAGATTTGGGGTCGTCGCGGCGGTGGCGGTCGATCAGCGACTTTGCGGGTCGTCACTGAGAGTAAATCCGCAGGCCGCCGGTGACGTTCGTGTATATTCTCGTCGCCGAAGTCGCCGCGCGCGAACAGCGATAAGGGCACGTCAAGCCCGCGGATCAGATATTCGGCGCCGGCCGCGCCAAAGCTCGCTTCGTTGATGTAGCGATAGCCGGCGTTCACCTTGAAATCGTCGGTGATGTAGTAGGCCACGTCGGCCTGGCCGAAGAAATGATTGTCGTCGAGCGTCAGCACGTTCAGTCCGTCGACGAGCTCCGGCAGCGTCCAGGGTTTCATAGCCGCCGAGACCTTCAAGCGTGACGCGGCCGAGGTACAAGCTCGCCCTCGAGCGCCGCCCGCCAGATATTGATCTGATCCCACGTGTGATAGCTGCCGTAGACGCCGAGCAGGTAGCTCGATGGGTCGCGCGTGAAAAGGTGCAGGGCCGCCGCCGCCGAGGATTTCGTCGTCGAATGTCCCGACCGCGCCGTCGGCCTGCAGGCCGAGCCAACGGCGCCAACGGCATGGCGAAGCTGCCCGTGGCGACGCCTTCGCCGTCGTCGACGCTACTGCCGCCCTCGACGCTGAGCTTGCCGTTCGGGCCCGGACACGGCGGGAAGCTCGCCGCCGCGGACCAGCAGCGTGCCCAGCAGCAGCGGCGCGAGAATGCGAGCAAGAATTTCCGCAAGACGTGCATGGCGTCACCTGGAGTATGGAGAGCCGAGCGCACGAGAATGACTTATTCGGTACTGGAAATAGCCCCTGTCATCGTAAGATTGCATGCGCAGCACAACGCGGCGCGCCGAACGAATCGGTAGGCGTGGCCCGAAGGGCAGCGATGACCGCGCGCAAAGGAAAGCACCGCGGCGCTGAGCCGCGGTGCGTTTTGATCATCTGAAGGGGTCGCCGGCGCGTCAGTTGACGCGCGTGACCTCGACGAGGTTGTCGGAGAAGGTCGGCGCGCGGCCGAGGCCCGACCAGGCGTCCGACGAGATCGAGTTCACCGATCCGTCGGAGCGATTGAGCGAGCGCCAGTAGCCGAGCGTCGCGACGACGATGCCGGGATTGACGTCCTCGGTGACCCGCGCGACGCCCTCGAAGTCGCCGCGGCCGTTGTGCGACGCGCACCGGATCGCCCTCGCGGATGTTGCGCGTGGCCGCGTCCGTCGGCGAGATCATCACGAACTGCTCGCCCTGATTCTGATCTTGTGCGGCTCGTTGGCGTAGCACGAGTTCAGGAAGGCGTGGCTCTTCGGCGAGATGATGTTGAGCGGATAGAGCTTGGCGAGGCCGGGGTTGGTCTCCGGCGATTCACGCACCGGCACGTAGCCGGGCAGCGGATCGACCGGCGCGCCCGATCCTGCTCGCCGTCGTACATGGCGCGGAACGGCCCGGCGACGAAGTTCTTGGCGTCGTGCAGCAGCAGTTCGACCTTGCCCGACGGCGTGGGGAACTTGCCTTCCGCGTGCGGCGTGCGCGTATCGGCGGAGCCGACGTCGATTTTGTAGTAGCCGTGCTGCTTGAAGTAATCCATGTCGACGCCGCCCATCTTGGGGTCGGCCCAGTTGATGTACTCGGCGCACAGCTCGCTGTCGGTCATTTTGAAGACCGGATCGTCGAAGCCCATCTCGTTGGCGAGCATGCGCCACATGTCGCTCGTCGGCTTGCATTCGCCGGGCGGCTCGACGGCCTTCTCGTTGTACGTGAAGTAGAAGTGACCCCACGACCACATCATGTCCTCGGCTTCGCCGGCCATGGCGGATGGCAGGATGATGTCGGCGTACTTCGCCGTGTCGGTGATGAAGTGCTCGGCGACGACCGTGAACAGATCCTCGCGCTTCAGGCCCTCGACGATCTTGTTGGTCTCGGGCGATTGGCTGACGGGATTGGTGCAGAACACGAACAGGCTCTTGATCGGCGGGTCGAGCTTCATCTCGCCGTTGAGCGCCTGGCCGAGCCGCAGGTTGTTGACGACGCGCGTGCCGGGCTTGATGAAGTCGGGCCGCGCCGCCTTCACCCAATCGACCGGGAAGTCCCACAGCGGTAGCTGCAGCATGCCGCCGCCGACGTGGCGCCAGGAGCCGGCGACCGCGGGAATGGCGTACACCGCGCGCGCGGCTTGCGCGCCGCCGGCCGAGCGCTCGATGGCGACGCCGATGCGGATGGCCGAGGGCTGCGAGGTGGCGAACTCGCGCGCGAACTTGGCGACGTCGGCCGCCTTCACGCCGGTGACCTTCTCGACGTAGTCGAGCGGGAATTCGGCGGCGCGCGCCTTGAGCTCCGGCCAGCCATGCGTGTGATTGCTGACGTAGTCCTCGTCGACCACGCCTTGCTCGACCATCGAATTGATGATGCCCAAGGCGAGGGCGCCGTCCGTGCCCGGCTTGGGGCAGATGTGCCAGTCGCCGGCCTTGGCGGTGCGCGATTTGTAGCTGTCGATGACGACGACCTTGGCGCCGCGCTTCTGCGCTTCGAGCACGAACGGCCAGTGGTGCAGGTTGGTCGAGATCGAATTGCACGCCCAGATGACGATGTACTTGCAGTGCACGAAGCTCTCGGGGTCGACGCCGCCCGTCGGGCCATGCGTCATCAGCCATGCCGTCGAGGAGCCGGAGGTGCAGTAGGTCTTCTCGTTGACCGTCGATCCGAGGCGGTTGAAGAACGGATCGCCCGAGTTGATGCCCTGCACGAGGCCCATGTTGCCGAGGTAGCTTTGCGGCATGATCGCCTGCGCGCCGTACTCGGCGATGATCTCGCGCCAGCGGCGGCCGATCTCGGAGATCGCCTCCTCCCAGGTGATGCGCTCGAAATTGTTGCCGCCATTCGGGCCGGAGCCCTTGGGGCCGACGCGGCGCAGCGGATACATCAGGCGGTCGGGATTGTGGTGGTGGTCGTGGAAGTCCTTGAGCTTCACGCACAGGTCGCCGCGCGTGATCGGATGCTCCTTGTTGCCCTTGACGTTGACGAGCTTGCCGTCGTCCACCTCGTAGATCATGGCGCACGTGTCGGGGCAGTCGTGCGGGCAGGCGCCAAAGAAAGTGGTGCGCTTGGCCTGCTCGTTCATTTTGGTTCCTCCCGGTAGGTTGCCTGGCGCCGAAGCTTCTTGAGGGCTTCATTGCGGCCGGTGCGGCAGTCTGACCCAGCTCAGGAGGCGGTGCAAGCCGAGTCAGTCCACGGAGGGAGCATGTGACGGGTGCGGCGCAGGCATCCTCGTAGACGTGCGAGCCTTGCCGCTGCGATCTTCGATGTCGTAGCGGCCGGCGCCGGTCGCGCGCAGGTAATCGGGGCCGACCGGCACCTTGCCGTGCGCGCCGGGGATATCGAGCACGTAGGTCGGCAGCGCGAGGCCGGAGAGGCGCGCGCGCAATGCGCGCATGAGCGCCTGGCCTTCGGCGATGGTGGTGCGCAGGTGCGCCGTGCCGGGCGCCAGGTCGCCGTGGTGCAGGTAGTAGGGCTTCACGCGCATCTCGACGAAGCCGCGCATCAGCGCTTCGAGCGTATCGGCGTCGTCGTTGACGCCTTTCAGCAGCACGCTCTGGCTGACCATGGCGATGCCGGCATCGATCAGCCGCCGGCAGGCGGCGCGCGCCGCATCGGTCAGCTCGCGCGGGTGGTTGGCATGCAGCGCGACGTACACGGTCTTCGACGATGAGCGCAGCGCCTCGACCAGCGCCGCGGTGACGCGCTCGGGCGCCACGGACGGCACGCGCGAGTGCCAGCGCAGGATCTTCACGTGCGGGATGTCGCCGAGCGCCGCCGTCACCTCGGCGACGCGGCGCGGCGAGAGGATGAGCGGATCGCCGCCGGTGAGGATGACCTCCCAGATCTCCGGGTGCGCGCGCACGTAGTCGAGCGCCGCCGCAAGGTCGGCGTCGGACAGCGCGGCGCTCTTGCCCGGGCCGACCATCTCGCGGCGGAAGCAGAAGCGGCAATAGACCGGGCAGACGCTGACCAGCTTCAGCAGCACGCGGTCCGGGTAGCGGTGCACGATGCCGGGCACGGGGCTCTTCAGAGTTGTCGCCGATCGGATCGGCGTCCTCGGCCGGGTGCGCGTTCGAGCTCGCGCATGATCGGGGACGAATGGCGCGCGATAGGGTCGGCGGCGTCGGACCGATCGATCAGCTCCGCCATCGCCGGCGTGACCGCGACGGCGTAGCGCGTCCCGACCGCCGCGATCTGCGCGGCGCGCGCATCGGAGATGAGCCCCGCATCGGCGAGATCGCTCGTCGTCGTCAATGTTCTGCGGAATGCGGTCATGACAGCTCCCGGGAGGCATCGGACGTGCCGCAAAGCATAGCGTGCTGTCCGTACCACAGTGAGGAAAGTTCCGCGGCGGCGCTGTTGATAGCGGGGACACTATTGAACAACTCCGCACGAGCATTCCCGATTTTCGCGTACCGATGGCGCCGTCCAGTGCATGCGTCCCTTCAGTCCGTGGATTACGAGGAGGCGTTTATGCGTCGTCATTTGCTAGCTGCGTTCGTTGCGTGCGTTTCCGATCGCCGGGGCAACAGAGGCAGCTTTGAGCGACGGCGCTCCGTCGTACGATTACGCCCCCTCGTATACGCCGACCCCGCAAGGGATGGAGCGGCTTTTATCTCGGCGCACATCTCGGCGGCACTTGGGGCAGCTCGAGCCGCCAATGGCGAAGCGGGCGTCACCCTCAACGATTCATGGAGCTACTCGCCGAGCGGTCTTCGTAACCGGCGGCACGCTTGGCTACAACTGGCAGCTGGGCCGATGGTCTACGGCATCGAGGGCGATCTCGGCAATCTCGGCCTCGCCGGCAGCGGCGGCTACTACGTGCCGTTCGGCTACGACGCCTCGACGAGCACCGATGCGGACTTTTACATGACGCTGCGCGGCCGTCTCGGCTTGCTCATGAACGGCTGGATGCTGTACGCCACGGGCGGCTATCTCGGCGCCGACACGAGCGTCTCCGTGCTCGCGGAGTGCGATACTTTTCTGTTCCGAGCCGACGGTCAGCGCATCGAGCTCCAGCTTCCGCAATGGGTGGACGCTCGGCGGCGGCTTTGAGGCGGCGCTCGAAGGCGCGTGGACCGCAAAGCTCGAGTATCTCTACTACGATCTCGGCGCCGTGACGCTGACGACGCCGGCCGGCGCCGGCATCGGCGCCAATACTTGGAACGTCGAGACCGACGGAAGCCTCGTACGCGCGGGCGTGAACTACCGGTTCAACAGCCTGAAGTGGGGTCAGTAGCTTGCACGAACGTGGTGGCGAGGGCTCGCGCCATGGCGGCCTAGATTTCTGCCGCCATGGAGCTCGTCGTTCTAGCGGAGAGCCGCCCGAGGCGGCGAGGCGCTCGCCGGTGACCCAGGCAGAATCGTCGGAAGCGAGAAACACGGCAACCTTGGCGATGTCGTCGGGCTGGCCCATGCGGCCGAGCGGCGTCCGGCGGACGATGTCCTTCTCGAAGTCGCTGCCGATGACGCCAATGCGTGTGTGTGCCCTCCGTTTCAACGCCACCCGGGATTGAGCGAGTTGACGCGCATATTGCGCGGGCCGAGCTCGTGCGCAAGCACGAGTGATCGTATCGAGCGCGCCCTTGGTGCCGGAGTAGACGGAGGCAGTGGGCGTGCGGGCTGAAAGCCGCGACCGAGCTGACGTTGATGATCGAGCCGCCCTCAGCCGGAAAGTGCTTGAGCGCCTCCTTGCGTCGTCAGCAGTGGGCCGAGAACGTTGATGTCGAAATGCCAGCGGTAGTCCGCCTCGGTGACGTCCTCGATGGGCGCGAATTTATAGACGCCGGCATTGTTGACGAGCACGTCGAGCCTGCCGAAGGCCTTCTGCGTCGCATCGAACAGCGACTTGACGTCGGCTGCCTTTGCAACGTCGCCGCCGACGGCGATCGGCCTTGCCGCCCTTGCCGGTGATCTCGGCGACGACCTTGTCGGCGCCTTCGCGGCTCGACGCGTAGTTGACGACGACGGAGGCGCCTTCCGCGGCGAACGCCTTGGCGATGCCGGCGCCGATACCCTTCGAGGCGCCGGTTACGACGGCGACCTTGCCTGCTAGCTTTCCCATGACCCGTCTCCATCCTTCGATAATTAGACAACCGTCTAACTTCGATGCTCATCTAAGTATCGACCTCATGAGCCGTCAAGGCGGGGGGAGGGTGCGGCGAAAGCGACACGGCTAAATCTTCGACAGGCGGGAGAGGTAGGCGCGCAGGACATCGCGGTTGAGCGTCATGCTCATGCACTTGCCGACGCGCGTTACGTCGATGAGCCCGGCGCTCTCCAGCTCCTTGAGGTGGTGCGAGAGCGTTGCGGCGCTGACCTCGTGCGTGTGGTGCAAGGCGCTGCAGGGCAACGCCGGCTCGGCGCTGCCGATCTGCTCGAGGATCTGGTAGCGGCGCGGCTCCGCGAGCGCGCGCGCGATTTGCGCGAACTGCTTGTCGGAAAGGCGTGTGTCACGGACGTTGGCCATGCCGGAAATATGGCGGTTCCCGTTTCAAAGTCCAGACGATGCGACGCCGCCTCCGTCAATCGTGCGGCAGCGGGGTCCACAGCACCTGATCGATGCGGGTCGCGCCCGTCGCCAGCATGACGACGCGGTCAAAGCCCATGGCGCAGCCGGATGCGGCCGGCATGTGCGCCAAGGCGGCGATGAAGTCCTCGTCGATCGGATAGCGCTCGCCGTAGCGCTCTTCCTTCTTGTCCATCTCGGCTTCGAGGCGCTGGCGCTGCAACTCGGGATCGTTCAGCTCGCCGAAGCCGTTGGCGAGCTCGACGCCGCAGCAATAGAGCTCGAAGCGCTCGGCGATGCGCGGATCGCGGGGCGACTTTTGCGCCAGTGGCGCCTCGCTGGCGGGATAGCCCGTCAGCAGCGTCGCGCGTCCGTTACCGAGCTTCGGCTCGACCAACGCGGTTAGCAGCTTGGCGAAGATATCGGCCCAGGTGTCGTCATCGCGCGGGACGATGCCGGCGCGCTCGGCCATGGCGGCGAGCGCGTCGCGGTCGTTGCCGATTCTCGGCAACGGTGTCGAACAGGTCGATGCCGGCGTAGCGCGCGAAGGCTTCGGCGACGGTCAACCGCTGCGGCGTCGCGCGCGGATTGCTCGTCACGCCGCGCCACGACACGAAGCGGTTTTCCGCCGTCTCGGCGGCGAGCTTCAGCAGCGCTGCGCAATCGTCCATCACCGCTTCATACGGCGCGCCGGCGCGGTACCATTCGAGCATGGTGAACTCGGGCGCGTGCAGTGCGCCGCGCTCGCGATTGCGGAACACCGGCGCGAACGCGAAGATCTTTTCCTCGCCAGCCGCCAGCAGTTTCTTGCAAGCGATCTCTGGCGAGGTGTGCAGATAGAGGCCGCGCCGGCCGAGGTCGGGTCCGATCAGCTCGGTCGCGAACGCGTGCAGGTGCGCTTCGTTGCCGGGCGACGTCTGCAGCGCGCCCGGTTCCACCTCGATGAACCCCTGTCGCCTCGAACCAGGCGCGCAACGCCGCCTTGATGCGGGCGCGAGCGGCCAGGAACGGCCGGCGGTCGGCGTGAATTTCGGGTGTCCACCAGGGGCGGTCGGTGCTCATGCCGCTTCTGTAGACCATCCTCGTCGCCCAAGCACATCCCAAGCCCGAAAATAGGGAGCGAAGGGGCGCGATCGGCCGACCTTGGCCTTTCTGGCGGGAAAGGGTATGAGAGCGCCGACATTCCCCTTATCGGCCGTTCGCGAGCGCGCCTAGCGCCGGCGCCGGACCTCTACAATGGAGAACGACGTTGGCTAAGGTCATCGCCTCATCGGTGCGCAAGGGCAATGTGCTCGATCTCGACGGCAAGCTCGCCGTCGTCATCCATGCCGAGAACATCCACCCCGGCAAGGGCACGCCCGTCACGCATCTGGAAATGCGCCGCATCGCCGACGGCGTGAAGGTGACCGAGCGCTATCGCACCACCGACCAGGTGGAGCGCGCCTACCTCGACGACAAGGACTACAACTACCTGTTCGAGGACGACCACGGCTACACGTTCATGCACCCCGAGACGTTCGACCAGATCACGGTGTCGAAGGACGTCATGGGCGATCAGGCGCAGTGGCTGCAGGAAGGGATGACGTGCACGCTGTCGCTGCACGAGGGCGTGCCGATCGCCATCGAGATGCCGGCGCGCGTGACGCTGGAGATCGTCGAGGCCGACCCGGTGGTCAAAGGCCAGACCGCGTCCTCGTCCTACAAGCCGGCGAAGCTGGCGAACGGCGCCCGCATCATGGTGCCCCCGCACATCGGTACCGGCACGCGCGTCGTCATCATGACGGCCGACGGCTCCTACGTCGAACGCGCCAAGGACTAGTGTGATGATCGAGAAATTCGCCAACTCACCGGCAAGGTATCGCGCGAATTTCTCGATCTGAATCACACTAGCAAGTCGCATGTTTCGAGTGTCCCTTATGATTCCGAAGTTCGCTCCCGATACCTGCCGCGAACTCCGGCGAACTTCGGAATCGGGACACTGAGCGCCAGCTACTCCTTCGTCTCGCTGTCTCAACAGTATGGGGACCCGCGTCGTCAGCGATAGCGGGCGGGCCTACCGCTCGTCGCCTTGCGCCATCTCGCGCCAATTCTTGATGAGGATTGCCCGGTCGGCGGTGTGATCGCGATCGCACTCGGCACCGAGCACCTTCACGATCGTTCCCCCGTCGTAGAAGTAATAGGGCACGCGGCAATCGGCATCACGCGCCTGCAGCCATAGCCGCTGCGCCTTCTTCACGTCGCCGGCGGCCTCCGGCTTCAGCAGCGACAGCAGACGCTGGTATTCCGCATTGAGGATGTCGTCCCACGCCTTGGTCTCACTCATGAGGCAGTCGACCTGCCCCGGTGTCGACATGCCCTCGGGTTTTTCCAGGCAAGGTCCGGCGACCCGTCCCTTGCAAGCGTTTGCATCGCCCTTCGCGGAGGCTCTGAGCCTGAAGGCAAGTCTCGACCGTCTGGGTATCCGAGGTGGCCGCCGCGGCAGGAGTCGACATCGCGAGCGCGGTCAAACAGCCGACGATGATGGTTCTGATCAGCATCCCAATTCTCCAGATGGCCAGCCCGCGTCTGGCCTGTTGCCAAGGTCGGAGAATTTCTGCGCTCGAGTTATTCCTAGGTCGTTGACGCGCGCCACGTTGATGAATGTTCAGAGAATCAACTATTACCGCCATGGTTGCGCATTTCGACAGGTCATCAACCTCTAGAGATTGGCGATTGCGGCGCGGCGTCGGACTGCAACCTGACTTTGAGAGCAAGCGCGTTGCCCCGGCGTCGGCTTTTGCACGCAATGCAATTGGTTGCCCGATGCCGCCACATGCAACTCGTCCCGGCTGTCCATGGCTGCGCCGCGTGACGCTTCGAGTTAACGCGTGGCTTCGAGCACCAACCCCGCACGTCAACGGCGTGGCTCTCGGCCGCGGGCGTTCGAAGTCATGCGAGCGCCGGCTGAGCTAATCCGAATTCGAGTCCGCGTCTGTTGATCGCCCGCATTCAGGGGGCACTCCGAAATCTCAGAGCGGGCGAAGGTAGAACGATGCACGGTCGAACTGCTCTCCTGACGGCGACTGTCGGCGTGCTGCTGTCCGCCAGTTTCGGATCCGCCGTGGGCCGATGGTGCGCCCCCGGCCTCAGGCGCCACCGAACGCTACGATTGGACCGGTCTCTACGTCGGCGCCCATTTGGGCGGGGGCGTCAATCTCATCGACGTCACAGATCCACTCGGGCCGGCGCTGTTCGGCAATCCGATCCGGAGTCCCGGCCCCTTCGCCGGGTTGCAAGCCGGATACAACTATCAGTCCGGCATTATGGTCTATGGCCTCGAGGCCGAGATCAGCTTTCCGCAAATGGAGGGCACCAATACCTGCTCCGCCGTCGATGCCGCCATCGTCAACTCGACCTGTCGTCTGAACGCGGACTTCGTTGGCAACCTCGCCGCGCGGCTGGGTGTCGCCGTCGGTCCACAAGGTCGCGGTCTGGTGTACGGCAAGACCGGCGTGGCCTGGTCGACGGGCAGCATCGATATAGCCACCAACGATATGCTGGGCGGTGTGCTCGGCAATCCGGTGGACGCCACGAGTGCAAGTCTCACCCAGTGGGGTTGGACGATCGGCGCCGGCGCCGAGTACGCGCTGTCGTCCAACTGGTCCGTCAAGGGCGAGTACGATTACACGACCTTCGGCGATCGCGACGTCACGCTGCTCCCGACGCGTACCTCGACGCGGCCGGCACCGTGACGGGCACTGTGCCCGCGCGGCAAGGCCAAGTCTCGCAAGATACCCACGCCTTCAAGATCGGCCTGAATTATCGCTTCGGCGGTGGCGGCGATCTGACCGATGACAGTGAGGGATCAATCAAAGACGAGCCGATTCCGGTGGCGCATCCGCCGTTCGCCTTCGAGGTGGGGGGCCGCTACTGGTACAGCTGGGGGCGCCACAAGTACGACCTCGGCTTTGGGAAGGCCGACAACCGGCCGATCATCTCGGATGTATCACGGTTGAACTACGACGATCTGCAGACGAATGCGGGGGAGGTCGTCGGTCGCATCACGGCGCCTTGGAACCTGTTCGCCAAAGGGTTCATCGGCACCGGCACGACGACCAACGGACACATGAACGACGAGGACTTCGTGTTGCGCGAGGAGCTTCCTGGCGGCGGCTTCGGCCCGACGGTTCCGTACACTAACGCGCTGCTGGGGGGCGTCCGTGGAGGGATGCCCTGGTACGGGACGATCGACGTCGGATACGACTGGTGGCGCACCCACGGCTATCGATTTCGGAACCTACGTCGGCTACAACTACTTCCGTGAAAGCCTCGGCGCTTATGGCTGCGTGCAGCTGATCAATCCATTGGGTCCCTGTGGACCGGGCGGCGGCGGCGCCATCGCGCCGACAGGACATGCCGTCATCAGCCAAGACGGGATGTGGCAGTCGCTGCGCGTCGGCGCGGAAACCGAGTTCTACCTCGCGCCACGCTTCAAAGTCTCCGCCGACGCGGCCTACTTGCCGTATGTCACGGTTGATGCGGCGGACAACCACTTTGCCGGCAACACCGCCACCGTGGCGAGCGTCAACCCGATGACGGGGACCGGCATCGGGACGCAGCTCGAGGTGATGTTCTCCTACGACGTGACCGAACGGTGGAGCGTCGGTGTCGGTGGTCGCTATTGGGCCATGTGGACAACCAACGCCAGCGCCCGGCGTACGTACGACCGGGAGCTGGGTGGGCCGCAGGCGGTTCAGCCGCCGAGCGACATCAAGCTCGAGTCGGAGCGCACGGGCCTGCTCGGCCAGGTGCTCTATAAATTCGATTGAGACGGCAGCGGGGTCTCAGGCGAGCGACTTGCGGACTTCGAAGATTTCCATGATGCGGGCGCCGCGATGCGGGCCGTCGCACACGAAGGTCCAGCGCCCCTCCGTGTAGGTGTCGCACATCTTGACCCCCTTCACGAGGATCCAGTGGCCTTCTTTGCCCTTGTGGACGGCAAGGATGTAGTGCGCCCAAACGTTGCGCGGCTTCTGCATCCACGTCCAGAGCGTCGGCCGCTCCTTGCGCGCCTTGGCCATGTGCGTTTCTTTCAGCGTCATCTCGTAGCCGAACTGGGCGAGAGCCGCGGCGACCTCGTCGGCGCCGGTTCCCTTCACCACCGTCTTGCGCACGCAATTGCGGTCGGTGCGGATGATGTCCTCGATCTTCGAGATCGGGTAGCCGGTGATGGCCGACAGGACGTAGGGGCCGCAGAAGGCGGTGCGGCCGGTATCGTTCTTCGCCTCTGAGAGGCTCGACGTCATACGCTCGATGCCGGGGAAGTTTTCCATGCCGCTATCCATCAGACGCCTCAAACGTTGGTTAATGAAATGTCATCGCAAGAGGTTTACGAATGGTTAACGGATGTCCGCGGGGATCGAGGGAGGGGATGGCGGCATGCACGTCGTGGTGGTGTTCCTGGAGGCCGAACCGGGCCAGGAGGCGGAACTGCGCGCGGCGCTGGCGTTCCACGCCAAGAGCAGTCTCGATCTCGAGCCGGGGTGTCTGCGCTATGACATTTCCGTCGACCCGCTCGAAGGCGCATCGTTCCTGCTCTACCAAGTCTACGAGGACCAAGCGGCATATCTGGCGCACCGCGAGCTGCCGCACTA
Organism: uncultured Alphaproteobacteria bacterium; assembly: GCA_963722495.1. Lineage (GTDB taxonomy): Bacteria > Pseudomonadota > Alphaproteobacteria > Rhizobiales > Hyphomicrobiaceae > Hyphomicrobium_A. The sequence goes on from CAVRND010000021.1 coordinate 166,343, forward strand.
CGCCGACTTCCGCATCCTGACCGACCCGTGGGTGCGCACGCGCCGGGTGCTCACTTACGAGGCAGTTGTCCTGCAGGGCACGACTTGAGCCCCACGGGAGCCACCACCACTTGCCATAGCAGCTGGGCATATTCTGCATATGTGCCGACGTGCTGCAGTCCCCGGCGACCGCAGTCGCGCTATCGTTGCTTCGTCCATGGCGGAAGGGCTGCACTTTGAACGTCTCGTTTCTTCAGGAATTGTTGAGCTCGGTCGCCGAGCAGAGCCGTGCGCTGCTGCCCAAGTCGCTGTTCGGAGCCGACGCGGGCGATGATGTCGAGGAGCTGACGCGGGCGCTGGTCTCGGGGCGCGGCGAAGCCTCGGGCGTCGCCATCGCGCGCGAGTTGCTCGATCGCTATGCGCGCCTCGACGCCGGACGAGCGGTCTGCGCTTCTTCAACTTCCTCGCTACGCAGATGCGGCCCGACGCCGCGCGCGTCTCGCGCGGCGGCGCAGGCGCATCTCGACGATCCTTCCGACATCAGCCTCGCCAAGCTGCAGCAAGGCGCTCGAAAGCCCGCGCGTCGAGTTCTTCCGCCGCCTCAACCTGGCGCCGGGGGCAACGCCGGAGATCGTCGCCATGCGCCGCGACCTGCTGCGCGTGCCGCCGCGCGATCCGGCGCTCGCCGCCGTCGACGCCGACCTGCGCCGCCTGTTCTACGTCTGGTTCAACCGCGGCTTTCTCGTCCTGCGCCGCATCGACTGGAACACGCCGGCGGCGATCCTCGACAAGATCATTCGCTACGAGGCCGTGCACGAGATCCAAGGCTGGGACGACCTGCGCCGCCGCCTCGATCCGGCCGACCGCCGCTGCTTTGCCTTCTTCCATCCCTCGCTGATCGACGAGCCGCTGGTGTTCGTCGAGGTGGCGCTGATGCGCGACATGCCCGACGCCATCGGGCAGGTGCTGGAGGAGCCGCACGCCGAGGTGCCGGGCAAGCCGCCGACGACGGCCGTCTTCTATTCCATCTCCAACTGCCAGGAGGGCCTGAAGGGCATCACCTTCGGCAATTTCCTGCTGAAGCAGGTGGTCGAGGAGCTGGCGCGCGAGAAGCCGACGCCTCAAGAACTTCGTCACGCTGTCGCCGGTGCCGCAGTTCGCCGCGTGGCTGGAGCGCACCGCCGCCGAACAGGACGACGGCGCCGTCGCTGCCGAGGCGCGCGCGCTGGTCGAGGCCATGCGGCGCACGGATTGGCCCGAGGGCGCCAGCGACAGCGAGTACGCCGAGATCGAGACGGCGCTGACGGCGCTTGCCGCGCACTATTTCCTCAACGCCAAGAGCCCGGACGGCCGCCCGGTCGATCCGGTCGCCCGCTTCCATCTCGGCAACGGCGCGCGGCTCGACCGCATCAATTTCCTCGCCGACACCTCGGAAAAGAGCATGCGCGAGGCGTGCGGCCTGATGGTCAACTACCGCTATGACCCCAAGGAGATCGAGCGCAATCACGAGGCGTACGCCAACGAGGGCGTCGTCGCCTCCTCGCGGGCCGTCCGCAGCCTGCTGAAACTAAAGTCCAAGGCGGCGTGCCATCGTGGCGGCCGATAGGCCACAGCCGCCGGCGCTTCCAGCCCCGGAGCCGGAAAAGGCCGAGACCTAGGGCTCGAGGCGCTGGATCATGCCGTAATGTACACGCGGCCCTTGTCACTGCTCGGGCTCCCCAGGCACAATGCGCTTCGCGCCGACGCCGACGGACGTCGCGCGCACGTGAGATTGAGCTCCGTTCGCAATGTCGGAGAAGGCCATGCGCTACGGTGACGATGATCGCGAGAGCAAAACGTCGAGGATCGGCGCAGCGAGCGCGGACCAATGTTCCGTTTCCCGCGCGGCTTCCCCGGCGGCGGCGCGAAGGCACGCGCATCCAGATTCCGGTCGGCGGCGGCGGCATCAGCCTCACGACGCTGGTCATCATCGGCGTCATCATGCTGTTCCTCGGCATCAATCCGCTCGACCTGTTGAGCGAGGCGCAGTTCCCGCAAGTTCCGCAGATGCCGCAGCAGACCGAGGTGCCGAAATCGCCCCCGGCAGGCCAGCCGCGGTCCCGATATTCCCGGTCTGCCCGGCGGCACTGCCGTGCGCACCGAAGACGACATGAAGCGCTTCGTCTCGCAGGTGCTGGCCGACACCGAGGACGTGTGGACGAAGGTGTTCGCCGGCTTCGGCCGCCGCTATCCCGAGCCGCAGATGGTGCTGTTCTCGGGCGCGACGCGCACCGCGTGCGGCACCGGCGTGGCGCAGATGGGGCCGTTCTATTGTCCGCTCGATCGCAAGGTCTACATCGACCTGTCGTTCTACGACATGATGAAGCGACGTTCGATGCGCCGGGCGATTTCGCGCAGGCCTACGTCATCGCGCACGAGGTCGGCCATCACGTCCAGAAGCTGCTGGGCATCGCCGACAAGGTGCAGGAGCTGAAGGAGTCGTCCGACGAGACGGACGCCAACGCCCTGCAGGTGCGCATGGAGTTGCAGGCCGACTGCCTTGCCGGCGTGTGGGCCAATCTCAACGATCAGGTGAAGAAGCGTCTGCAGCCGGGCGACGTGGAGGAAGGTCTGAACGCCGCCAGCCAGATCGGCGACGACATGATCCAGCGCCGCCAGCAGGGCACCGTCGTGCCTGACGCCTTCACGCACGGCAGCTCGGCGCAGCGCGTGCGCTGGTTCAAGCGGGGCCTGGAAACGGGCGAAGTCGCGCAGTGCGATACATTCAATGCGAGCAGTCTTTGATCGACGAATGAGGCCCTCGGATGAGGGCTTCTGAAACCGGTGGCGCCCTATAGGAGTTATGCTGCGCGAAAGGCTTTGCGCCATGAAGCATCGCTCGCGGTTCCGGTCTTTGGTGGGTGCCGCCCTGGTCGGCGCGGCGGGCTTTGCCTTAGTTTTCGCGCCGGCTCGACGATGCTGCCGCACGTCCCCCAGGCGCCTTTCAGGTGCCCGCCGATCCGTTCAATGCCGATAGCGGCGTCCCGCCTCCCGAGCTTCGGCTGCGCGCCATTGTCGCCCGTGCGCGCGAAGATTTCGGTCGCCACCTGGAGCCGGCTGATGCAAGGCCGCGCTATGGAGGTGGCGGCCGTCAATGTGCAGTTCGTGGCGCGCCTCGCGCCGGCCAACTGCTACGGGCTCTATGCGGGGGACGGGCCGGCCTACTGCAGCGGCAATCAGACCGTGTTCGTCGGCACCGCGGCGGCCGATCGACTGATGGCCAAGTTCGGGCCGCAGGCCGAGGCCGGCATCACCTTCCTCATCGGCCACGAGATCGGCCATCACATCCAGAATCTCAACGGCCGTTTCTACGCTCTCAGCCAGGCGATCTATACCTCGCCGGAAAACGGTCCGGACTACGTGCGCCGCTTCGAGCTGCAGGCGGATTGCTTCGCGGGCGTGTGGATCCACGACAGTGCCGCGTGGGCGACGTCGCCGGCCTTCCGCGCTGACCTGCTGGCCGTGCTTTCCGATATCGGCGACGACAACATCCTCGCCGGCCATTCGGAGGCAAAGGTGCAGCGCGTCGGCTTGCACGGCACCACCCAGCAGCGCACGCGCTGGTTCGTTCGCGGCGTGCAGACCGGCGATATGGACGCGTGCGACACGTTCGGCGCGTCGCAGCCCTAGCTTCTCAGCCAAATTTCAGAAGGCGTTGCCGCGGTACTGGCTCACCTCGCAAGAGATGCCGTTGTCCAACATCGTCTTGCACACCGTCTTGGCGTCGGCGACGTTCGCGAGCGGTCCGGCGACGAGACCGAAGGTCCGCTCCTCGGGCTTGCCGCTGACTACATAGCGGGGCTGCAGCGGCTTCATCACTTCGCCGTGGCGGTCGTTGAGGATTTGCCAGGAGAGCCGGAGCGAGTCGAGCGACGGGCCGGTCGCCAGCAGCACACCGACGGGTGCCGGCTTCGCTGGTGCGGCGGCTTTCTTCTCTTCGATGCTGCCCGTTTCGATGCTCTTGGTGACGGTCGTCGTAATCTCCGTAGGCGCGGCGGCCTTGGGAGCGGGTTGTGCAGCTGCCTGTTTTTTCGGAGCGGCCGGTGCCGGGGCGGCTGCAACCTTCTCCGGCGGCTGTGCGACGGTGCGTTCGAGCGTCTCGACCTTTTCCAGCAGGACGCGGTCGCGCTCCATCGCCTCCTGAATCCCGGTCTTCATATTGTCGACTTCCATCTTCATCTCGCCGACGCCCTGCTTGATCGGATCGAGGTCGGCGAGCGCGCGTTCGACGTTGCGCTGCGTCTCAACCAGCACCGTGTGCGTGTCGCTCGAGCGTTCGCGCCACGCGGCGACGAGGTCCGGCCGTGCGCCGACGAAGGTCAGATAGCCCAGGGCCATGGCCCCCAGGGCCAGGAAAAAGAACACGTTCTTTGTGAACGTGCGGCGCCGCGGGGCGATAGAAGGGAGAACGGACATTCTGCAGCTTCCAGGGTTTAGACGCGGCACAGGGTCTAAGGCTCGGCAGGCGGTGCGGGACGCTCTCGGAACCCGACGCGCACCTGCCTTGGAATGGCTCGATGCAAGTTCGGTGAGTCGCCCGCATCCGGCAACGACGCCACTAAGGCGGGCGCTGCGGTGCCTGTGGACGACGCAAACGGGGCAATCAACGTATTGAAAAGCCTACAGCTTGCGCAGGGGATGTGCCTGCCCGGCCACATGATATGCACCGCCGGACGCCATCGGCGCCGACACATTGCCGCCGCCTTGTTGGGGCCTGCCGACGACCGGTATAGAACGTGCTCCGTTCCTCGTTGCTTCGCCGCGTGCTTTCGTCCGGGTCGTCACGATCCGGTAAACAGCGCCATCGTCATCCATTCAACGCGAGAGCTTGATGAGCCGCCGCCCCCTGCTCGTTGTCGTCCTTGCCGCCGGTCAAGGCACGCGCATGAAGTCGTCGTTGCCGAAGGTGCTGCACAAGATCGCCGGCCGCTCGATGCTGGGTCACGTGCTTGCGGTGGCGCAGCAGATCGGCGCCGACACGCTGTCGGTGGTCATCGGCCCCAGCATGGATGCGGTGCGGGCCGAGGCGTTGGCGCAGGCACCGGCCGCCAAGGTGTTCGTGCAGGAGCAGCAGCGCGGCACCGCCGACGCCGTGCTCGCCGCGCGCGAGGCGATTGCCGGGCATTCGGGCGACGTGCTCGTCCTCTACGCCGATACGCCGCTGCTGCCGCAGGAGACGCTCGACAAGCTGCGCGCCCGTCTCGACGACGGCGCGGGCATCGCCGTGCTCGGGTTCGAAGCCGCCGACCCCACCGGCTACGGCCGTCTGCTGACCGACGGCGACGGCTGGCTCAACGCCATCCGCGAGGACAAGGACGCCAGCGCCGATGAGCGCGGCGTGCGCCTGTGCAATTCCGGCGTCATGGCCTTCCGTCTCGACGATGTGCTGGGTGTGCTGTCGCGCATCGGCAGCAACAACGCCAAGGGCGAGTTCTATCTCACCGATGCCGTCGAGATCGCACGCGGGGAGGGGGCACGCGCCGCCGTCGTCACCTGCAGCGAAGAGGACGTGCTCGGCGTCAACTCGCGCGCGCAGCTCGCCGCCGCAGAAGGCATTTTCCAGAAGCGGGCGCGCCTCGCCGTGATGCGCGAAGGCGCCACGCTGATCGCGCCGGAAACGGTCTGGCTGTCCTACGACACCAAGATCGGGCGCGACGTCATCATCGAGCCGAACGTCTTCTTCGATCTGGGCGTCACGGTCGAGGACGGCGCCGAGATCAAGGCCAACTGCCACTTCGAGCGCGCCCGCATCGGGCAGGGCGCTCGCGTCGGGCCGTTCGCACGCCTGCGCCCCGGCGCCGTGCTCGGCTCCAAGGTGCACGTCGGCAACTTCGTCGAGGTGAAGAATTCGACGCTCGGCGTCGGCGCCAAGGCCAACCACCTGTCGTACGTCGGCGACGGTACGGTGGGGGCGGGCGCCAACATCGGCGCCGGGACCATCTTCTGCAATTACGACGGCTTCATCAAGCACCGTACCGAAGTGGGAGAGGGAGCCTTCATCGGCTCCAACACCTCTCTTGTCGCACCTGTAAAGATCGGGGACGGCGCCTATATCGGTTCCGGCAGCGTCATCACCAAGAACGTGCCCAATGACGCGCTGGCCCTCGAGCGCACCGCCCAGCAGGAGCGTCCCGGCTGGGCGGCCAAGTTCCGGACCATGATGGCGAAACGGAAGGCAAAGTCTGGTTAGGGATTGGGCCACCAACCGAGGCGCGATACCTAGAAAGTCGCAGCAACATACTGTGATTTGAGGACCATATTAAGCAGCCGCTAGCAGTATGATGGCGGCGCAAGATTGGGGATTGGGATCGCATGTGCGGCATCGTCGGAATTATCGGGCAGAAGGCGGTTGCAACAGATCTCGTCGACGCCCTGCGTCGGCTCGAGTATCGCGGCTATGACTCGGCCGGCATCGCCACCGTAGAGAACGGCCATCTCGAGCGCCGCCGCGCCGAAGGTAAGCTACGCAACCTTGAAGGCCGCCTGCTGCAGGAGCCGCTGAAGGGGCATACCGGCATCGGCCACACGCGCTGGGCGACGCACGGCCGCCCGACCGAGCGCAACGCGCATCCGCACATGAACAGCCAGGTCTCGGTCGTGCACAACGGCATCATCGAGAACTTCCGCGAGCTGAAAGCCGAGCTCAGCGCCAAGGGCTACGTATTCGAGAGCGACACCGACACCGAGGTGATCGTGCATGTCGTCGCCGACGAGCTGTCGAAGGGCGTGGGTCCGGAAGAGGCCGTACGCCATGCGCTGGGCCGCCTGCAAGGCGCCTTCGCGCTCGCCATCATTTTCGCCGGCCACGACGACCTGATGATCGCCGCGCGCCAGGGCAGCCCGCTCGCCATCGGTCACGGCACGGGCGAAATGTATCTCGGCTCCGACGCCATCGCGCTCGCCCCGTTCACCGACGCGATCACCTACCTCGACGAGGGCGACTGGGCGGTGCTGCGCCACACGGGCGCCGAGATCTTCGATCGCAGCGGTAAGCGCGTCGAGCGCGCGCAGATAAAGTCGGTCGCGTCTTCGCTGCTGGTCGACAAGGGCAACCACCGCCACTTCATGGCGAAGGAAATCCACGAGCAGCCGGAAGTCATAAGCCACACACTGGCCAACTACATCGACATGGCCGAAGCGACGGTCAGAATTCCCGACCTCGGCGTCGATCCGAAGGATCTGCAACGCGCGACCATATCGGCCTGCGGCACGGCCTACTACGCCGGCCTCGTCGGCAAGTACTGGATCGAGCGCTACGCGCGCCTGCCGGTCGAGATCGATGTCGCCTCCGAAATGCGCTACCGCGAGCCACCGCTGAGCAAGGGCGGGCTGTCGCTGTTCGTCTCGCAGTCGGGCGAAACGGCAGATACGCTCGCCGTGCTGCGTCATGCCAAGGCGGAAGCGCAGCGCATCGCTGCCGTCGTCAACGTGCGCACGTCCTCCATCGCCCGAGAATCCGACGTCGTGCTGCCGACGCTCGCCGGCCCCGAGATCGGCGTCGCCTCGACCAAGGCTTTCACCTGCCAGCTCTCCGTGCTTGCCTGCCTTGCGCTGGGACTGGCCCGTGCGCGCGGCGAACTCACACGCGAGGAAGAGCACGATCTGGTGCAGGCGCTGATCGAGGTGCCGCGCCACATCTCCACCATCCTGCGCAACGAGCAGCAGTACGAAGCCATCGCCAACATGCTCTCCAAGGCGCGCGACGTGCTCTACCTCGGCCGCGGCACCAGCTATCCGCTGGCGCTGGAGGGCGCGCTGAAGCTGAAGGAAATCTCCTACATCCACGCCGAGGGCTATGCCGCCGGCGAGCTGAAGCACGGCCCCATCGCCCTCATCGACGAGAACGTGCCGGTCATCGTCGTCGCCCCGCAGGACGACCTATTCGAGAAGACGGTATCCAACATGCAGGAGGTCGCTACCCGCGGCGGCCAGATCATCCTCATCTCGGATGCGCCCGCCGGAAGCCGTCGGCTGCAAGGTCGCCGCCCACATCGCCATGCCGACCGCCTCGGAGTTCACCAACCCGTTGATATACGCCGTGCCGGTGCAACTTCTGGCCTACCATACGGCCGTGCTCATGGGGACGGACGTCGATCAGCCCCGCAATCTGGCCAAGTCGGTGACGGTCGAATAGGGGAAAAGCCCCAGCCTCCTGGTCGCGGAATTGCCTCTATATTGCGCTTGGCTTACCGTCCGCGCTTATAACGGGCGGGCACCACAGGGGATTCGGGTCGGATTATGGGGGACGTTCTGCGCAATCTGACGCTTCTATTGGCCGTGGCGGCCTTCGCGCTGCCGGCTACTGCGTTTGACGGCCCGACGCAAAAGGGCGGCGCCAAGAAGTCGACCGCCACCCAGAAGGAACAGAAGGAGGCGCCCGAAGGCGCCGGCGACGAGAAGAGCAAGACTGCCGCTGCTAGTGCAGCAGGCGTTCGATGCCGGCATCAAGGCCTACGGAGTGGGCAAGAACGAGGAGGCGTTGCGCGCCTTCGAAGCGGCGATCCGCGGCGGACTGCCGAGCGCCCAGATGCCACGCATGCTCTATTACCGCGGCCTCGCATTCCGCAAGCTTGGCAAGCCCGGCTTCGCAGTCTCCGATCTGACCAGTGCGCTGTGGCTCAAGCCCGGCCTGTCGGAAGCCGAGCGCGCCGACGCGATCAAAGTTCGCGCTCTCGCCTATAACGAAGCAGGCATCAGCAACGTGCCGCCGGTGCCGCATGTCATCCTATACGGAAGCGCCGACGCTTCCCGGCCAGAGCAAACCGGATCCCGCCGTGCACACGGCAATGGCCGGGAGCACATCGGCGCCGGCCGCTTCCGATGCGCCGGCTGCGCCGACACCGTCCTCAAGCTCCGGCGGCGTCACCGGCTTCTTCTCAAATCTGTTCGGCGGCGGCTCATCCAGCTCGAGCGGGCCTCCTCCTCCCGCAGAGCCTTCCGCCACGGCGTCGATCGACCGCCCGCCGGCGCAATCCGAAGACAGCGCCGGCTTGGGGCGGCACCACCGAGGTGGCGCCCGCGAGCGCTCCGCCGCAGCGAGCGCCTGAGATCGCTTCGCCCTTCGTGACGCAGATCGCCTCCGTCGACGAGCCCAAGACCTCGGCAACGGATGCAGCACCGGTTGCCCGCTCGACGCCGTCCGGCAAGTTCAAGCTGCAGGTCGCCGCGGTGCGCACGCGCTCGGAAGCCGAGGCGCTTGCCGGCCTGGTCGTCGGTCGCCATGCCGAGCAGCTCGCCGGGCGCAAGCCCGAGGTCGACGAAACGGTTATCGGCAGCATGGGCACCTTCTACCGGGTCCGCCTCGGCCCCTATGCCAACGCCGACGAGCCGGAGCATCTGTGCGTCGCGCTGCGCTCCGACGGCTTCGACTGCCTGGTCGTCACGCCCTAAGCTAAGCTGCGCTCTTACGTCTCGGCGGCAATCCGTGGGAAAGTCCGGCAACCTCGGCCGGCCGGGACGTATCCGCGGGTGCGAGGCGAGCCACTCGTGGACCATTGATGAGCCCAGCCGACCCTCCCAAAGGCCGCAGACTGAAGCGTCCTCCGAATTGCGCGCCGGCCTGCGCCGCCTCGTGCGCGAGGATCCATCGGGCGGCGGATGGCACGTCGGCGCGCGCCTGCGCAACTACTTCCTCACCGGCCTCGTCATCGTCGGGCCCGTCACCATCACGCTCTACTTCGCGTGGTGGTTCATCAACGTCACCGACGCCTGGATCAAGCCGTTCGTCCCGGCGGCGTATCTGCCGGACACCTATCTGCCGTTTCCCGATTCCGGGCTTCGGCCTCGTCGTCGGCATCGCCGCGCTGACGCTGATCGGCGCGCTCACCGCCAACCTGCTCGGCCGCACGCTCATCTCGTTCGGCGAGCAGATGGTCGGCGGCATGCCGATCGTGCGCAACGTCTACAGCGCGCTGAAGCAGATCTTCGAATCCGTCGTCAGCGCCACCGGGCCCGGGCAGGCGTTCCAGAAGGTCGGGCTGATCGAGTTTCCCTCCAAGGGACTGTGGTCGATCGTGTTCGTCACCGGCGAGACGACGGGCGAGGTCGGCGCCATGATGCCCGGCGGCGAGGAGGATCTGCTGACGGTGTTCATGCCGACCGGCATCGTGCCGCCGACCGGCTTCGTCTGCTTCCTGCCGCGGCGCAACGTCGTGTTCCTCGACATGAACATCGAGGACGCCGCCAAGGTGATCATCTCGGCCGGCATGGTGACGCCGGAGTCGCAAGCCAAGCTGCGCGACCTCGCCGAGCAGGCGCGCCGCAAGCCGAAGATCAAGACCGGTCCGGCGGCTTACGCATCGGTGTCAGGCCCGGAGGCTCAGATACCACTTGGTCGAGGCTAGGCGGCGCGGAACAGGCGGACGGCCTCGTCGCACTCGAAGATGTAGAGCAGCGTGCGCAGCGCCTGCCCGCGCGGGGTCGACAGCATCGGATCGCTGCTGAGCACCATGCGCGCGTCGTCGCGCGCCGCCGTCAGCAGGGCTTCGAAGCCCGGCACCTCGGCGACGCGGAAGCCCGGCGTGCCGCTCTGGCGCGCGCCCATGCACCTCGCCGCCGCCGCGCAGCTCCAGATCCTTCTCGGCGATGAGGAAGCCGTCCTCGGTGTTCTCCATCATTTCCAGGCGCGCGCGCGCCGTCTCGCCGAGCGGCGCCTTGTACAGCAGCATGCAGAAGCTCTCGCGCGTGCCGCGGCCGACGCGCCCGCGCAGCTGATGCAGCTGCGCCAGGCCGAAGCGCTCGGCGTGCTCGATGACCATGATGTTGGCGTTGGGCACGTTGACGCCCACCTCGATCACGGTCGTCGCGACGAGGATCTTCAGCTGGCCGGACGAGAACGCCTCCATGGCGGCGTCCTTGGCCTTGTCCTGCATGCCGCCGTGCAGCAGCCCGACGTTGTCCTTGCCGAACAGCTGCGTCAGGTGCGCGTGCCGCTCCTCGGCGGCGGCGAGCTCCGACACGTCCGAGCTTTCGATCAGCGGGCACACCCAATAGACCTGCGCGCCTTCGGCGAGCTGCGCGCGCAGCCTCTCGATCAGCTTCTCCATGCGAATCCGTCGGGATCGCCTTGGTGACGATCGGCTTGCGTCCGGGCGGCTTCTCGTTGAGGCGCGAGACGTCGAGGTCGCCGTAGTGCGTCATCAGCAGCGTGCGCGGGATCGGCGTCGCCGTCATGACCAGCACGTCGGTGCCGGCGCTGCCGCCCTTCGACTGCAGCGACAGCCGCTGATGCACGCCGAAGCGGTGCTGCTCGTCGATGACGGCGAAGGCGAGATCGCGGAAGACCACGTCCGGCTGGAACAGCGCGTGCGTGCCGATGAGGATGTCGATGTCGCCGCGGGCGAGGCGCTCCAGCACGTCCTTGCGCGCGCGGCCCTTCTCGCGCCCGGTCAGCAGGCCGATGCGCAGGCCGGCCTTCTCGGCCAGCGGCGCGATCGTTTCGAGATGCTGGCGCGCCAGCACCTCCGTCGGCGCCATCAGGGCCGCCTGCGCGCCGGACTCCACGGCGATGCGCCATGGCGAGCAGCGCCACGACCGTCTTGCCGGAGCCGACGTCGCCCTGCAGCAGCCGCAGCATGCGGCGCGGCGCGCCCATGTCGGCCTCGATCTCGCGCATCGCCTCGCGCTGCGCGCTGGTCAGCGTGAAGGGCAGGGCGTCGGCGAGCTTGGCGCGCACGCGGCCGTCGCCTTTCACGATCCGGCCGGGGCGCGTCTTGAAGTTCTGCCGCACCAGCGCGAGCGCCAGCTGCCCGGCCAGCAGCTCGTCGTAGGCGAGCCGCTGCCACGGCATGCCGCCGGTCGAGACGTCGCCGGCATCGGTCGGCTTGTGCAGCCGCTGCAGCGCCGCGCAGAAGTCCGGCCAGCCGCGCGCATGCCACCCACGTCGCGTCCTGCCACTCGTCGACCTCGCGCAAGCCGCTCCAGCGCCTGCCGCGTCGCCTTCTGCACGATCTTGCCCGACAGCCCGGCGGTGAGCGGATAGACCGGCTCCAGCATCGGCAGGTCGCCGCGCGCCTCCGGCGGCACGATGTAATCGGGATGCGACATCTGCAGCTTCTCGCCGTAGCGCTCGATGCGCCCCGACACGTAGCGCTCCTCGCCGACGGGCAGCTGGCGCTCGATGAACTTGCGCTCGGCGTGGAAGAACACGAGGTCGAGCTTGCCCGTCTCGTCCTCGACCCGCACCTTGTAGGGCGCCCGGTTGTTGCCGCGCGGCGGCGGGTAGTGCTTGAGGACGCGCACCTTGAGCGTGGCGATGGTGCCCGGCACCGCCTCGGCGATGGCCGGCTCGGCGCGCCGGTCGACGACGCCGTTGGGCAGGTGCCACAGCAGATCGAGCACGCGCGGCTCGGTGATGCCGGCCGGCAGGTTGACGCACTTGCGCATCAGCAGGATCAGCCGCGGACCGATGCCGGTCAGCGACTGCAGCGAGGCGAAGAGGGGCGTCAGCTCGATGGGCCGCATGGGCGTTTGAGGCCTCGACAGACCGATCGGAACGGCGCGGGAACAGCGTGCGCGCCGCGCTAGAGGATAGCCCGCGCCATCCGCCCTTTGCGCGATGCGGAAACGGGCGCTATATCAACGTCCCGACCCAGCCGAGGGTGGCGGCGAGCCTGCGCGGCGTCAAGCCTTGCGCGCGGGTTATCCAAGAGAGCGGTTCATCCTATGCCCGACGACCTGGAGATGCGGCGCCGGCGCGCGGCCTATCGCGCGTGCCCATCGCGGCACCAAGGAGATGGACATCATGCTCGGCCGTTATGCCGAGGCGCGGCTGCCCGCCATGGCGGATGAGGAGCTCGAGCGCCTTCGAGCGGTTTCTGGCGCTGCCCGATCCCGCTGCTGACGCAATGGTTCTCGCGCGGCGGCAACGGCTGCGGACGCCGGCGAGTTTGCCGGATTGATCGAGGCGCTGCGCGCGCATCACGGATTGGCGCCGGCATGCGGCCGGCGAAGCGTTTGGAGACGAAATGAACGCCCGGCCAAGAGGCGACGATCGAGCACACCGCGCGCATCATCGCCGGCGTGCCGGAAGGGCTCGACGCGCTGGTGCTCGCCCAGCTCGTCAACGAGGCGCAATCCGGCGCCACGCCCGGCACGCTGCTGCACGTCGCGCGCGACGACCGGCGCATGGAGCAGCTGGAGCAGGCGCTGTCGTTCTTCGCGCCCGAAGGTGCGCGTCATCACGTTTCCGGCCTGGGACACGGTGCCGTACGATCGCGTCGGCCCCGGCTCCGACATCGTCGCCCGCCGCATGGCGAGCGCTCGCCAAGCTGGCGCTGGCGACGCGCAAGCATCCGACCATCGTGCTGACGACCGTCAACGCCATCGCTGCAGCGCGTGCCGGCGCGCAGCTTCATGAAGCGCACCATCAAGGCGCTGGCGCCCGGCCAGCGCATCGACATGGCGCAGCTGACGCAGCGCCTGGCGCTGATGGGCTATACGCGCATCGGGCACCGTGATGGAGCAGGGCGAGTACGCCGTGCGCGGCGGCATCCTCGACCTCTTCCCGCCGGGACGATCGAGCCCCGTGCGCCTCGACTTCTTCGGCGACAACGCTGGAGAAGCATCAAGGCCTTCGACGTCGCGACGCAGCGCACGACCAAGCCGGTGCAGAAGCTGGCGCTGATGCCGGTGAGCGAGGTCGCGTTCGGCGAGGAGGCCGAGAAGCTGTTCCGCACGCGCTACGTCGAGCTGTTCGGCGGCAACACCGGCGACGATCCGCTGTACGAGGCGGTGAGCACCGGCCACCGCTATCCGGGCCAGGAGCACTGGCTGCCGCTGTTCCACGATCACCTCGAGACGCTGTTCGACTATCTGCCGGGCGTGCCGGTCAGCTTCGATCATCGCAGCGATGAATCGGCCAAGAGCCGCTTCGAGCAGATCGCCGAGCACTACGAGGCGCGCAACGAGGCGCTGGAGGAGCACAAGTTCGGCGGCCCGCCCTACAAGCCGGTGCCGCCCGAGCGCATGTTCCTCGACGCCAAGATCGTTCGCCGCGGCGCTCAGGCCGATCGGCCGTCGTATCGAGCTGACGCCGTTCGAGGAAGGCGAAGGCCCCAACGTGCGCTCCTGGCGCGGCCGCGGCGGGCGCACCTTCGCCGCCGAGCGCCAGCAGGGCGACGTCAACGTGTTCGACGCCGTCGTCGGCCACATCCGCCGCCTGCAGGGCGAGCCGCGCCGCGTCATCGTCGCCGCCTGGACGCCCGGCGCGCGCGAGCGCCTGGCGACGCTGCTCTCCGACCACGGCCTCAAGGACGTGACGCGCGTCGAAGTGCTACGCCGAGGCGCTGGCGCTGCCCGGCAACGCGACCGCCATCGGCGTGCTCGGCCTGGAGCAGGGCTTCGAGACGCCGGAGATCGCCGTCATCGGCGAGCAGGACATCCTCGGCGATCGCCTCGTGCGGCCGCGCCGCAAGCAGCGCAGCGCCGTCGACGTGCTGACCGAGGCGACGAGCCTCTCGGTCGGCGATCTCGTCGTGCACGCCGATCACGGCATCGGCCGCTTCTGCGGCCTGAAGACCATCACCGTGCTCGAGCGCGCCGCACGACTGCCTCGAGCTGCACTATGCCGGCGGCGACAAGCTGTTCCTGCCGGTCGAGAACATCGAGCTGCTGTCGCGCTACGGCGCCGACGAGTCCGATGCGCAGCTCGACAAGCTCGGCGGCGTCGCCTGGCAGTCGCGCAAGGCCCGGCTCAAGAAGCGGCTGCGCGAGATCGCCTCCGAGCTGATCAAGATCGCCGCCCTGCGCCAGCTGAAGGAGGCGCCGTCGGTGGCGGCGCCGGAAGGCGCCTACGACGAGTTCGTCGCCCGCTTCCCCTACGAGGAGACCGAGGACCAGGACTGCCAGCATCGAAGCCGTGCTCGGCGATCTTGCCTCCGGCCGTCCGATGGACCGCCTCGTGTGCGGCGACGTCGGCTTCGGCAAGACCGAGGTGGCGCTGCGCGCGGCATTCGTCGCCGCCATGAACGGCCTGCAGGTCGCCGTCGTCGTGCCGACGACGCTGCTCGTCGCGCCAGCACTTCAAGACCTTCACCGATCGCTTCAAGGGGCTGCCGATCAAGATCGCGCAGGCCTCGCGCCTCGTCGGCAGCCAAGGAGCTGGTCGAGGTGAAGGAAGGGCTGGCGAACGGCACCGATCGACATCGTCGTCGGCACGCATGCGCTGCTCGGCAAGTCGATCGACTTCAAGCGCCTCGGCCTGCTCATCATCGACGAGGAGCAGCACTTCGGCGTGACGCACAAGGAGCGCCTGAAGAAGATGCGCGAGGACGTGCACGTGCTGACGCTGTCGGCGACGCCGATCCCGCGCACGCTGCAGCTGGCGCTGACCGGCGTGCGCGAGCTGTCGCTGATCACCACGCCGCCGGTCGATCGCCTCGCCGTGCGCACCTACATCTCGCCGTTCGATCCGATGATCATCCGCGACGCCCTGCGCCGCGAGCGCTACCGCGGCGGGCAGAGCTTCTACGTCGCCCCGCGCATCTCCGACCTCGACGAGGTCGCCGACTTCCTGCGCGAGGCGGTGCCGGAGCTGACGTTCGCGCGCGCCACCGGCCAGCTGGCGCCGAGCGAGCTGGAAGACGTCATGACCGCCTTCTACGACGGCAAGTACGACGTGCTGCTGTCGACGGCCATCGTCGAATCCGGCCTCGACCTGCCCAACGCCAACACGCTGATCGTGCACCGCGCCGAAATGTTCGGCCTCGCCCAGCTCTATCAGCTGCGCGGGCGCGTCGGCCGCTCCAAGGCGCGCGCCTACGCCTACTTCACGATCCCCGTCGGCAAGGCGCTGAGCGAAGCCGCCGACAAGCGCCTCAAGGTGCTGCAGTCGCTCGATACGCTCGGCGCCGGCTTCTCGCTCGCTTCGCACGACCTCGACATCCGCGGCGCCGGCAACCTGCTCGGCGAGGAGCAGTCGGGCCACATCCGCGAGGTCGGCTTCGAGCTCTATCAGTCGATGCTCGAGGAGGCGGTCGCGTCGATGAAGGGCGGCGATCTGGAAGGCGCCACCGAGCAGTGGAGCCCGACCATCTCGCTCGGCACCGTCCGTGCTCATTCCGGAGACCTACGTCGCCGACCTGCATCTGCGGCTCGGCCTCTACCGCCGCCTGTCGACGCTGGAGACGCGCGAGGAGATCGACGGCTTTGCCGCCGAGCTGGTCGACCGCTTCGGACCGCTGCCCGAGGAGGTCGAGCACCTGCTCGACGTGATGGAGATCAAGGCGCTGTGCCGTCAGGCGGGCGTGGCGCAGGTCGACGCCGGTCCGCGCGGCGCCGTGGTTGCCTTCTACCGCAACGAGTTCGCCAACCCCGAAGGCCTGGTGCACTACGTGCAATCCTCGCGCGGCCACCTCAAGGTGCAGCCGGATCAGAAGCTCGTCTATCGCGCCGAGTGGGATCTGCCGGCCGAGCGCCTGAAAGGCGTGCGCACCTTCATCGGCCAGCTCGCCGCCGTCGCCGCCAAGGCGAAGAAAGCCGCCTGACGCTCAGGTCATCTTCTTCTTGAAGAAGGCGCGCGAGGGCGTGGGTCGCCGGGTTGGGCGCTGCTCAGGCGCCACCGGCTCCATCATCTTGATCGCCTGCCAGAAGATGATCGGGAACACGATGACGAGGAACAGGCCGATGCCCATCAGGTCGCGCATGTCGGTGCGGAAGCCGCGATAGAGCACGAGCAATCCTGAGCCGATGCCGGCTGCGGTCAGCAACGTGATCATGATCGCTTGCAGGTGGTGCGAGACGACGTACCAGAGGCCGACCACCGCCAACAAAGCGGTGATGACGATCGCGGCCATGACGCCCGGATGCGCGCCCAGATATTGGATCAGCTCGCCCAACATGCCCTGCCTCCACGTTCGTGCCGTACGTCGACGATGCCGGTAAAACTCCGGGCGCCAGCACGCTTGCCATTAGCACTCTATTTTGCGGCGTGAGCAGAGCGGCGGCTGAAAAAGCCGCGCCGCGGCGCCAAAGCCACAGCGCTAGTGTGATGATCGAGAAATTCGCCACCCCAGCCGCTAGGCATCGAGCGAATTTCTCGATCTAAATCACACTAGCAAGTCTATGGTTCTAGTGTCCCTTATGATTCCGAAGTTCGCTCCCGATGCCAGCCGCGAGCTCCGGCGAACTTCGGAATCGGGACGCTAGGCTGTGGAAAAACCGTCGGGAAGCCGCAACGCCTGGCGCATGATCTTGCCGTTGGCGGTGCGCGGCAGCGCCTCGACGAACACGATGGCGCGCGGGCGTTTGTAGGCGGCAAGGCGCTCGGCCGCGAAGCGTTCGATGTTTCCGGCATCTGCATTGGTGCCGGCATGAGGGACAACGAAGGCTGCAATGATCGTGACGTCGGCGCGCACGCGCACTTCGGCACAGGCGACCTCGGCGACTGAAGGATGTTCGGCCAGCGCCGCCTCCACCTCCAGCGGCGACACGCGGTAACCGAGCGCCTTCATCAGGTCGTTGGCACGGCCCCGATGGAACACGTAGCCCTCAGCATCGATGACGGCGAGATCGCCGCCGACGAACCAGTCGCCCTGGTAGACCAGCGCCTCCTCTTGCGGCCGCTTCCAGTAGCCGAGCATCAGCCCCGGGTCGGAGCGGTGCACGGCGAGCAGCCCTTCGGTGCCGGCCGGAAAGGGATCATTGCCACCGTCGATCGGCAGCACGGCGACGCGGCGGCCAGGCTGCGCCTTGCCGACGGCGCCGGACTTGCGCGGCACGCCGGGGCCCGACGACACGTAGGTGGAAATTTCGCTCATGCCGAGCGCTTCATAGAGCGGGCGCCCGGTGCGCGATTCCCACTCGTCGAAGAGGCCGGGTGGCGGCGTCTCGCCGGCCATGAGTCCGTGCCGCAGGGCGCCGAGATCGTCGCGCGTGGGATTGGCGTATTTCAGCATCTGGCGATAGACGCCAGGAACGCCGGCGAACAGCGTCGCGCCCGTTTCCGCGATGAGGCGCGGCCACAGCGCGGGATCCTTGTCGCCGGTGTAGATGATCGACGTGGCGCCGTTGGCCCACGGATCGGTAAGGCCGGTGCCGAGCGTGAATGTCCAGTTGAAGGCGCCGGCGTGCAGCATGCGGTCGTCCGGCCCGATGCCGTACCAGCCCTGATACATCGGGCTGCGACCGAAGGCTGAGCGCTGTGCGTGCAGGACGCCCTTTGGCGATGCCGTAGTGCCGGAGGTGTAGATCGAGAAAGGCGGGATCGTCGGCGAGGGTGTCGGCGTACACTGCGCGTGGGGCTTCGCGCAGCATGCGCGCGATGTCGTCGGCATCGAAGACGCGGACGCCTGACGGAACATTGCTCAAACCGAGATCGCCACTAATCACGATCGCTTCGGCGCCGCTATCCTCGATGAGGAACTGCACTTCGCGGCTGGTGAGTTGCGGCGAGGTCGGCAGCGGTACGAAGCCGCCTGCTATGGCGCCAAAGAAGACCAGCGCGTAGGTGCTCGTGTTCTCCAGACGGATGAGAATGCGGGCACCCGGCGTGAGACCCGCGGCTTGCAGGCCGCCGGCAATGCGCACCACCGCGTCCTCGATCTGCGCGAAGGTCCACGTTTCCACCGGCACGCTGCCAGGCTCGGACATGACGAGCAACGCCGGATGCTGTGGTCGCGCCGCCGCGGCCCGGCCGACGACATAGGCCGCCATGTTAAACCGTCGGGGTAGCGCGTCTTCGGCGTCCGTCATTTCGTGTCCGCGGCCCACCAGCTGTCGACGTTGTAGCCGAACAGCGGCGTCTTTTCCGGATGCTGCAGCCGCGTCCAGAAGGCGACCCATTGCTTCGGGATGAAGAACAGCGGGATCACATAGTCGCCCGACAGCAGCACGCGGTCGAGCGCGCGCACGGCAGAGACGAAATCCTCTTCGGTCTTCGCCGCCAGCATCGCCTGAATCATCGCGTCCGCGGCCGGGTTCTCGACACCGGCGAAGTTATAAGTGCCCTGCGTCTTCGCCGCTGCCGCCGACCAGCGGAACAGCTGCTCGTTGCCGGGCGACAGAGAGGAGTCCCAGGTGTTCTGGATCATGTCGTAGTCGTAGCTCGTCAATCGCTGCTGATATTGCGCACCGTCGACGACGCGAAGCTTCACCTTGATGCCGAGACGCTCCACGTCGCGCGCAAAGGACAAAAGCAGTCCCTCCTGCGAGGCCGACGAAGCGAGAATCTCGAACTCGAGCTGTCGGCCATTCCTGGCGTTGACCAGCTGACCGCCGCGCAGCTCGTAGCCCGCCTCCTGAAGCAGGCGAAACGCCTTCTCTTGATTCTCGCGGCTGCGGCCCGAGCCGTCGGTCGACGGAAAGCGATAGGTTCCCTCCATGATCGCCGGCTTCACTGCCCCGGCGAACGGTGTCAGCAACTCGCGCTCGTGCGCATCGGCGGGCCGGCCGGCGGATGCCAGGATCGAACGCTCGAAGTAGCTCTGCGTGCGACTGTAGAGGCCGGCGTAAAGCGTGCGGTTGATCCATTCGAAGTCGAAGAGGTAGATCAGCGCCTCGCGAACACGGGCATCCGAGAACGCGCTGCGCCGCGTGTTGAAGACGAGCCCCGTCATGCCGGCCGGAAGGCCGATCTCGAACTCGCGCTTCACCGCGCGTCCATCGCGCATGGCGGGAAAGTCGTAGCCGTTGGCCCAACGGCGCGGGTCCGCCTCCGGCCACAGGTCGATCTGACCCGACTTGAAGGCGTCGAACATCACCGAGCCTTCGCGGAAGTAGTCGAAACGGATCTCATCGAAGTTATAGCGGCCACGGTTGACCGGCAGATCGCGACCCCAATAGTTTTCATCGCGCACGAGGGTGACCGAGCGGCCGGCATCGACCTTGCCGACCCGGTAGGGGCCGGAGCCTACGGGGAATTGCAGGCCCGTGTTCTCAAACGTGTCCGGGTTGATGGCGTGCTTGGGAAGCACCGGCATGAGACCGATGATCAGCGGGACCTCGCGGTCGCCGGCCGCATCGAACGTGAAACGAACGGCGTGATCCGACAGGCGCTCGGTCTTGGCGACCTTGGCGTAGTACGTGCGGTGATTGGGGCGGCCCTTCTCCTTCAGGAGCTGCAAGGAGAAGATGACGTCGTCGGCGGTGATCGGTGTGCCGTCGGAGAAGCGCGCTCTGGGGTTGAGATGGAAGGTGACCGAGGAGCGGTCCTCCGGCACCTCGACTGTCTCGGCGATGAGACCGTAGAGCGTGAACGGCTCGTCGAGCCCCCGCGCCATGAGGGTTTCGATCGTGAAGTCGCGGATGCCATTGGCGGCGACGCCCTTGATGATAAGTGGATTGAGGCTGTCGAAGGATCCGAATGCGCCGAGCACGAGCCGGCCGCCCTTCGGCGCGTCCGGATTGACGTAAGAGAAATGCGTGAAGCCCGGCGGCTCTTTGGGTGCGCCGTAGAGTGCGATCCCGTGCGCTGGCTCGGCGTGAGCGTCGGGAAGAAAAAGCAGCAGGCCGAGTGTAACGGCAGCGATCAGCTTGTGCAGCATTCGGGCTCCAGGGGCCTGCCCGCTTTTGCGGCGACTTGGCGATTTGTGCCGTATTATCACACGTTAGCAGCTCGGCTACGGCGAGCATTACGAGACTTGGGCAACGCTCGGCGTTGCGTCTTTGCCACGATGCACGAACGCGATCGCGCGATCACACATGACCCATTTATGCGGCCACGGGATTGCCGTAATCCGGGCCTTACTGCCCCCTCGATGAGCGCCGAGGGGCGTCATATGGGGCGCGCAATTCGTGCTCGCCCCCCGAGGGGTGAGCTGGCCGGACCAGCTCTCTAAGAAAGGTTTGTATTCCATGACAAATAACGTTGCGCACCTCCTGGACAAGGGGCGGAGCGTCCGCGGGGCTGCGGCCATGTGTGCCGCCCTCGGGTTGGTCGCCCTGATCGCAGGCACGCCGGCGTCGGCGCAGACCGCCGCTCCGGCTCCGAAGGCTCCGGCCGCCGCTCCCGCCGCCAAAGCTCCGGCCGGTGCACCAGCCGCTAAGGCCGGTGCCGCTGCCGCCAACAAGAGCGCATGGGTCAAGCTGTGCGAGAAGGCGCCCTTCAATACGAAGGACAAGGACGGCAAGGACGTCAAGAACGAGAAGAACATCTGCCTGACGCATCATGAGCGCCTCGACGGCAACACGGGCATGGTGATGGTGTCGGCCGCGATCCGCGAGATCGAAGGCAACGACAAGAAGAGCATGATGGTGATGGTGCCGCTCGGCATGGCTCTGCCGCCGGGTCTGCGCGCTGCGGTCTACACCAAGGAGCAGTGGGCGCAGGCTGCCAAGAACGAGAAGATCGACGAGAAGACCTTGAAGCCGCTCTCGCTCAAGTACTCGCTGTGCCACGCCGCCGGCTGCACCGCCGAGGTCGAGGCGACGGCCGAAATCATCGAGCAGATGAAGACGGGCGGCGGCATCATGGTCATCGCCATGAACGCCGGCGCGCAGCCGATCGGTTTCCCCGTGCCGCTCGACGGTTTCGTCGAGGCCTATGCCGGCAAGCCGGTCGACAACAAGGAATATGCCAAGGCCCGCGGTCAGCTGATGGCGCAGATCCGCGAGCGTCAGCAGGCGGCCCTGGAGAAGTACAAGGCCGACCAGATGAAGAACCTGCCGCCGCAGCCGCCCGGCGCCGCTGGCGCCGCCCCGGCCGCCCCGGCCGCGAAGAAGTAACTTCGCTTCGGCTGTAGACGACTGACAACGAAAACCGCTCGGCTCGACAGCCGGGCGGTTTTTGCATTTCAGCCTGCGATGAGCGTCAGTGGGACGGCGTCAGTGGGATTGCAGGAACAGCGCGCGATAGCCGCCGTTCTCGTCCTCGGTGAACAGCTCGGTGAGCTGCGGATGGCGCAGCGGCTGGCCGGTCTCGTCGGGCAACAGGTTCTGCTCCGAGACGTAGGCGATGTATTCCGTCTCCGAGTTCTCCGCGAGCAGGTGGTAGTAGGGCTGCTCCTTGTGCGGGCGGATCTCCTCGGGGATCGACAGCCACCACTCTTCGGTGTTGTCGAACTCGGGATCGATGTCGAAGACGACGCCGCGGAACGGATAGAAGCGATGGCGCACGACCTGCCCCACCGAGAACTTTGCCTGCCTGACCGTGCCCATCGTGCGTGTCCGTCTGACCTTCGGCCATTCGAAGGGAGCGATCGTCGACTGTCAATCGCAGCGGGCAAACTCGGTTCACGAAGTGCGGCATTCCGACCGCAATTGCGACCGCACTAGAGGCCGTAGGCGGCGGCCTTCTCGGGATCCTTGGCGGCGACGACGCGTGCCAGATCGACGATCACCTTCGCCTGCTTCCAGGTCGCATCGTCCTGCATCTTGCCGTCGATCATCACTGCGCCGGTGCCGTCGGGCATGGCTTCGAGGATGCGCTTGGCGAAGGCGACCTCCTTCTCGTCGGGCGAGAATACGCGCTTGGCGATGTCGATCTGCGTCGGATGCAGCGACCAGGCCCCGAGGCAGCCCTGCAGGAAGGCATTGCGGAACTGCGCCTCGCAGGCGGCCGGGTCGGAGAAATCGCCGAACGGCCCGTAGAACGGCTTCAGCCCGTAGGCGAGGCAGGCGTCGACCATCTTGCCGACGGTGTAGTGCCACAGATCCTGCTGGAAGAAGGGCCGCTTGGCGCCGGCGTCGCCGGTGCCGTCGGCCAGCACGCCGTAGTCCGGGTGCCCGCCGCCGACGCGCGTCGTCTTCATGCCGCGCGAGGCGGCAAGATCGGCCGGGCCGAGGCTCATGCCGTGCATGCGCGGGGAGGCCGCCGCGATCGCCTCGACGTTGTTGACGCCCTCGGCCGTCTCCAGGATGGCGTGGATGAGGATCGGCTTCTTGATGGCGTGCTTGGCCTCGAGCTGGGCGAGCAGCTGGTCGAGATAGTGGATGTCCCAGGGCCCCTCGACCTTGGGCAGCATGATGACGTCGAGCTTGTCGCCGACGGCGGCGACGATCTCGCGCACGTCGTCGAGCATCCACGGGCTGTTGAGGCAGTTGATGCGCGTCCACAGGCCGGTGGACGCCGAAGTCGTTCTCGCGCGCCATGGCGATGAAGCCGGCGCGCGCGGCTTCCTTCTGGTCGGCCGGGATGGCGTCCTCGAGGTTGCCGAGCACGACGTCGACCTGCCCGGCGATGTCCTTGATCTTCGCGCGGATCTTCTCGTTGTGCGGCGGGCACGAAATGGATCATGCGCTCGAGCCGCACGGGCAGCGCGCGATAGGGTTCGGGGGCGCCGATGGCGAGGGGCGAATAAAACTTCTGCGGCGTGCGGCTGGCGGCCATCGCGATGAGTGCTCCCGTGTTGCAGTGCAGCGCACTCTATTGGCCCGCTTGCGCGAGTCAACGAGGACGCTGCCCGGCGAGAGGCGCGCGCTGGGCGAAGGCAGACGCCGTGGCGCCGGTCAGGGCTTGGCCGGCTCGAAGGCGGCGACGATGGCGCGCAGGTTGGCGACGAACACCTTGGCGCGGGCCGCCGGCAAAGCCTCGACCAGCACCTCTTCGATGCGGCCGACGATCGGCTCGGACGCCTTCAGCACGTCGCGGCCGGCATCGGTCAGCGACACGGCATAGGCGCGCGCGTCGTGGCGCGTGCGGCGACGCTTCAGCAGACCCTTGCGAATGAGCAGCTGCACGACCTGCGAGACGGTCGAGCGATCGATGCCCGTCGCGTTGATGATGTCCTGCTGGCTCAGGCCGTCCTTGTCCCGCGCCGCCACCAGCACCGTGTACTGGGTGGTGGTCACGTCGAGCCCGTTCATGTGGGACTGGAAGAGTTCACCGGCACATTGATGGACGCGGTGCAGCAGATGCAAGGTGGAAGAGTTCACGGGTGTACCACCTCGGCGTGTTGCCTGCTGATGCAGCCCAGGAGGTTGTGTTCGAGAACACTTCGAATCCTGAAGCTCGGTGGACTGATTGAACATAGAGAACCGATCGCGGCGCTTGACCGAGGCGGCACAATCGGTTGACCGTGGGGGAAGTTTTCCGGCAGGGCTCGGGGTGCAGATGTCAGTCGCTTTCACAACCCATGATCTGCAGTCCGCGCGATCGCATCCCTTACTGGGTGGATGTCGCGACGCAGGCTTATTTCAGGCACGGCTTCAGCGCGCGGCCACGAGAGCTTCGCGGCTAGCCTCTACGGCGTCCAAGCTAGGCAATCTTGCGCTGTCGACGCTGCGACTGCGGCCCGTGCGACGTTTCGCGCACGCGGCGCGACATCGCGCGCGACGGCAATCGACGACATCATCCTCGGCGTACGCATCTCCGGCCGCTCGATCCTGTCGCGCGAGCGAAGGCGACCTCGTTGTCGATCCCGGGCACGATATATCTGCAGGAGTCGGCGTCCGCTGGAGATCAAGTTCCTCACGCAGACGACGTCGATCTTCGTCAGCATTCCGCGCAAGGCGCTGCACGCGCGGGTAGGTGCAAGGCGATCACCGGCAAAAGCGTGTCGACGCAGGCCGCCGGTTGCAGGCTTGGCTGCAGAATTTCTCACCATGCTGGCGGCGCGCACCGACACGCTCGAAGCGCCCGTGCAGGCACGGCTCGCCGAGCAGGCGCTGGACCTCATCGCGCTTGCCCTCACCGCCGGCGACGGCACGCCGATGCTTTCCTCGCCGCGCGCCAGCGCGTTGCTGCGACTGAAGATGGTTGATCGACGCGCGCCTCAGCGATCCAAGCCTCAAGCCGGCGGACGCCGCCGCCGCGGCGGGCATCAGCGTGCGCTATGCCAACGACCTGCTCGCCGAGGAGAACTTTTCCGCTCGAGCGCTACATCCTGCAGCGGCCGCCTGGAGCGCTGCCGCAGCGCGCTCGAGGATCCGCTGCAGGCGCATCGCATGATCGGCGAGATCGCCTTCAGCTGGGGCTTCTCCGACCATTCGCATTTCACGCGCCGCTTCCGGGCCGAGTTCGGCATGACGCCTGGCGATTGCCGCAGGGCTGCTGCAGGAGGCACGGGTGACGCCCGCTGAGGCAGCGGCAATTTGCCCGAGCCTGGGCGAGGCCTTAAGTCGCTTCTTACGCTTCCGTAATGTTGCGGAAAGCTCTTCGCAACACGGCTAGCGTAACGTATGGCGGTCGCCGGAGCGAGAGCATCATGCGCATCTCTAGTCGTCGAGGACGACTCGCGAGACGGCGGCCTACATCACGCAGGGCTTCGCCGAGGAAGGGCACGTCGTCGAAACGCTCGGCGACGGCCGCGACGGGCTCTCGCAGGCCATGGGCGAAACCTACGACATCCTCGTCGTCGATCGCATGCTGCCCGGTCTCGATGGACTGTCGCTGGTGCGCGCGCTGCGCGCCGTCGGTCAGAAGGTGCCGGTGATCTTCCTCACCTCGCTCGGCGGCGTCGACGATCGCGTCGACGGCCTCAACGTCGGTGGCGACGACTATCTCGTCAAACCCTTCGCCTTCTCCGAGCTTATGGCGCGCGTCAATGCGCTGGCGCGCCGGCCGCACTTGAAGGACGCCGAGACCGTGCTGCGCGTCGGCGATCTGGAAATGGACCTCATCGCCCGCACCGTGACGCGGGGCGGCGACAGCATCGATCTGCAGCCGCGCGAGTTCCGCCTGCTCGAGGTCCTGATGCGCAACAAGGGCCGCGTGCTGACCCGCACCATGCTGCTGGAGCGGGTGTGGAGCTTCCACTTCGAGCCGCGCACCAGCGTCGTCGAAACGCATATCTCGCGCCTGCGCACCAAGATCGATCGCCCGTACGGCAAGGAGCTGATCCACACCGTGCGCGGCTCCGGCTACACCATGCATGATCAGCAATGACCTCCTCAAGCGCACGCCGGTGCGCCTCGCCGGCGCTTTCGCCATCCTGTTCGCGCTCACCGTCATCGCGCTCGTCGCCGTCCTCTACTTCACGCTCGTCTCCGAGCTGGAAAGCGACATCCGCCAGCGCGTCGAGGAGATGAGCGACACGCTGCGCGCCATCGACGCCCAGCAGGGGTTCGACGGGCTCGCGGCGGTCGTCGCCGAGGAGGCCAAGTCGGTGCGCGACTTCGACAGCATCTTCCTGCTGCGCGGCGACGACGGCTCGTTCCGCGCCGGCAACGTGCAGAACGTGCGCCTGTTCACCGGCTGGGGCGAGCTCGACCGCGCCTGGCTGCCGATGGTCGCCGACAAGGGCGGCCCCGACGACCGCTTCTTCGCCATGTGGACGCCGGTCTCCAAGGGACAGCTTCTGGTCGGCAACAGCGATCGCGCACTGCGCGAGGTGCAGCGCATCCTGCTGCACGGGCTCGGCTGGGGCTTAGCAGCGACCATCCTTCTCGCCGTGGGATCGGCGATGTATCCTGGCGCGCCGCGCGCAAGCGAAGATCGACGTGTTCGCGACGACGCTGTCGAAGGTGAGCCGCGGCGAGATTGCCGAGCGCGTGCCGATCACGGAATCGCACGACGATCTCGACCACGTCGCGGCGCAGATCAACGCCACGCTCGCGCATCTGCAAAAGCTGATCGAGAGCGTCAATCAGGCGTCGTCGGACATCGCCCACGATCTGAAGAAGCCCATCGGGCGGCTGCGGCGGCGGCTGGAGCTGGCGCTTGACGCAGTGCCACACGATGTCGAGACATTCCGCACGCAGGTCGAAGAGTCCCTGGAGGAGCTCGATTCCATCGTCGAGACGTTCGAGGCGTTGCTGCGCATCACGCAGATCGAGGCCGGCGCCCGCCGCTCGCGCTTCAGTCGACGTCGAGCTCGGCACCGTGCTGGCCGATGTCGCCGACGTCTACGAGCCCGTCGCCGAGGAGGCCGGCGACCGGCTGGTCAGCACCGTCGCCATCGCCGAGCGCGCGCAGGTGACGGGTGACCGCGAGCTGCTGACGCAGCTCTTCGCCAATCTCATCGAGAACGCCATCCGCCACTCGCCGAGCGGGCACGCGCATCGATGTCTCGCTGGCGACGCGCGGCGAACGCCACATCGCCGTCGTCGCCGACAGCGGGCCCGGCATCCCGGCGCACGAATGCGAGAACGTGTTTCGCCGCCTCTATCGGCTGGAGCGCGAGCGCATCGACGCCCGGCAGCGGCCTGGGCCTCAGCCTGGTCGCGGCCATCGCCGAGCTGCACGGCGCCGGCGTGGTGCTCAGCGACAATACGCCCGGCCTGCGCGTCGAGGTGTCCTTCCCGCGCGCCTGACGATCCGATGGCACACAAAAATGGTGCAGTGCACGGGGCACTGCACCAAGGGATGCGGTCGGAGGAGATTGCGTGCGTAAACTTAGCGGCAGTGACGGCGGTGATGGCTCCACCAGCAATGACGATGGTGGCGATACCAGCGCGGTCTTGCTGACGATGGAGGCATGAGCGGCAGCGGGAACGGCGGACTTCACGCCGGGAACGGCGGCCTGGCCGGTGCTTGCGGCAAGGCAAAGAACGATTGCGCTGCCGATGAGCGACAGCGGAATATAGCGCTTCATATACTAGCTCCCCGAGATTTCCGCACGTTTGAAAGTGCGGAGGAAGGAATTGGATCTCGCGATCCGGCTGATGTTCGATTGAGAGGAGCGGCAGGTCCGAGGACCCGCCGCACTGAGGCCGCCGATTACTTCTTGACGCACTTGGCGCCGGCGTCATCCCACTTCATCGTGGAAATCTTTTCGCAGGCCGCTTTGGTCTTCGGGGCGCCCTTGGCCATTGCGATACCCGGGGCCACGGCGCCGAAAGCGACGGCGGCAAGGATGGCGGTCGCGATTAGTTTCTTGGACATTTCAACTCTCCATCTTTTGGTCGGGTGTGCTTCATGATCACCCGGGCGCGAAGCTGCGCCGCGATGCTTGCGGTCACCTGACCGGCCACATACGGTTTCGTAAGGACACTGAATCCTCTACGAAAAACCTCAGGACATCGGCGAGTTGGATTGATTGCGCGTCCTGTGCGCGAGGTGCCGGCGTCGAACGCCGCTCAGCCGATCTGTCGTCTGCGGTAGTCGGAGCGCGCTGCCGTAACGCTGGATCAGCTCCAGCGACGATTGCTCCACATCCATTGCTCGGGCGCCTCGCGAATCCACGCCTCGAACTGCTGCTGCATGTGGACCATCGTCCAGCGGATGTCCTCGGCCTGGTTGGCCGTGCGCGGCACGCGCAGCTCCTTGAGCTCGATCTCGAAGCGGCTCTGCGTGCCGATGCGCTTGCAGCGCGACAGCCAGATGCGCGCGCCGACGCGCCGCGCGATCATGGCGCCGATGGCTTGCGTCTTGGCATCGCGGCCGAAGAACGGCACCGGCATGCCCGTGCGGTCGTAGAGATCGCACACCAGTCCGAGACGTCCGCCGCGGCGTACGAAGTCCATGATGGCGCGCGCCGTCCGCTGGTCGTCGCCATGGTCGCCGACGTTGCCGCGCCCGAACAGGCCGTCTGGGTAAAGATCCTTGCGCTGATCGCGCAGATATTGGTCGACGTACGGATTGGTGACCGACCGATACACCGCTGCCGGGTTGGCGCCGGCCCACGTAAAGGGAAGGATCGCCAGCTCCCAATTGCCCATGTGGAGGCTGACTCCGATGGCGGGGCCGAGCTTGTCCTTGTAGCGCGAGAAGATGTTCTGGCTGACGATGTCGATGCGCTCGGGCTCTTCGAGGAAGCGGTCGACGCGCATCGTCTCGACCATCACGCGGCCGAGGTTCTCCCAGTGCGCCAGCGCGATGGCGCGGCGCTCCTCCTCGCTCTTCTCCGGAAAGGCGATGGCGAGATTGTCGAGCGCGCGCTTGTGGCGCTTGGGATTGATGATGGGCGCCAGGCGCCGCCAGCACCACGCCGAGGCATTGGTCGCGACGTTGAGGGGGAGGGCGCGAAAGAAACCGGCGACGAGCCGCAGCATCGCGTACTCGGCGCGCCATTGCAGATCCTGAAGGCGCTCACTTTTCTTCATTGGCCTTCGGGATCCCGCGCGTTGCAAGGGTACGGCGGTCTTGCCGGGGGTAGCCGCCGCCGTCAAGCTTCGGCTTTCTGTTCGGCGGGCTGCATCAGCCGCGGAGCGATGAAGGACGGCGCCAGCCCTTCGCGAATGGCCAGCCGGCGCACCGGGCCGACGTTCTTGAGGATGTGCAACCCGAGCCCCCGCAACGCCTGCACCGGCATGGCGCTCGACAGCAGGCTGCGGTTCAACAGGTCGATGCCCCAGATGCGCGAGGCAATGTCCGTGCGCCGCATGCGTCCGTATGCTTCCAGCACCGGCGGCGCCGCGATGTCGCCGCCCGCATTGAGCGCGTCCGCCACGCAATCGGCGATGCAGGCGGCATCGCGCAGCCCGAGGTTCAGCCCTTGTGCCCCGATGGGCGGGATCACGTGCACCGCCTCGCCGACGAGGGCGACGCGATTGCGTCCGGCGACTTCGGCCGACATGCCCGACAGCGGAAAGACGCCGCGCGGCCCGATCTCGCCGACGGCGCCGAGGAGGCCGTGCAGCCGTTCTTCGAGCGCGGTGCGGAATTGCGCCTCGTCGAGCGCTGCAAGCTCCTGCGCGATCGGCGGGCGCTCGACCCACACGAGGCTCGACGTTCGCGCCGGTGAGGGCACCACCGTGAACGGACCGGCGGGGCGGTGGAACTCGGTCGAAATGCCGTCGTGTGGCCGCTGGTGCGCAAAAGTGCATGTCACCGCGCTCTGCTCGTAGCCCCACGTCTTGATCGAGATCTGCGCCGCCTGGCGGCATAGCGACTGGCGCCCGTCGGCCCCGACCACCAGTTTGGACGGTGAGCTTGCGGCCGTCGGCCAGCTGCAGCTCCGCGTCGCTATCCCGGATCAGCACCTGTTCGACGCCGGCATCGATCAGCGCCAGGTTCGGCACGCTCGGCGGCCCGCCGGCGGAGGGCGTCGACGAGATCGGCATTCGGCACGTTGTAGCCGAAGCGTTCCAGGCCCGCCTCGGCGGCCGTGAAAGTGACCTCCGGCGCGCGCAGCAGGTTGCCCATGTCGTCGATGATGCGGATGCCGAGGATAGGCTCGCCGGTCTGCCTGCAAACGTCGCCGACGCCCAGGTTCTCCAACAGCGTGATGGAGCCGGCGAACAGCGCCGCGGTGCGCGTATCGCGCCTCGCCGGGGCTGCTCCGACGGCGACGACGCGCAGGCCCTGCGCGGCGAGCGCCAGCGCTGCCGCCAGGCCGGCCGGACCGGTGCCGACGACGCCGACATCGAAAGAAGTGCCGTTTTTCATGACATGTCCAACTTAGCCCCAGCCCCCCTGGTTCACAAAATAACTCGCGGTTTCAATAGTCTCGTGGCGGCTGTGTCACGGACCGTTTGTCACAAACTGTCACACATGCGATTAGCCGTTTACGCCCCTCGAATCACTCGCGTAAGCCTGATCCCAGCGAGGCCCACCGACGCGACAGCGTGCGGTGACTGGCTGAGCGGCGTGGTCAGCGTAGTTGCGTATGTGCGTGTGCAGTTGCGTCGATCGAAGGCCGAGTTGAGGCGTACCTTCGTGGGAGTTGCGTATATGTTTGGGGGACTTGGTAAGGCGGGATGGGCAACCATTCTCGTCGCGGGCGGCCTTCTGCTGGGGACTTCCGTCTCCGCTCAGGCAGCCGATCTGGGCGGCGATTGCTGCGCGGATATCGAAGAGCGGGTGGCCGAGCTTGAGGCGACCACCGCGCGCAAGGGCAACCGGAAGGTCAAGCTCACAGTCTACGGCAAAGTGAACCAGGCCGTCATGTTCTGGGACGACGGCGCCGAGCAGAACGCCTACGTCGTCACCAACGACGCCTCGCGTTCGCGGTTTGGCTTCAAGGGCGGCGCCAAGATCGACGAGGATCTGTCGGCCAACTTCCAGCTCGAAGTCGGCGTGCGCTCGGCAAACTCCAAGCGCGACAATCAGTATCGATCCGACCGGTACGGGCACCGACATCGGTTTCGACATTCGCCACGCCTGGTGGAACATGAAGAGCAAGAAGTTCGGCAAGATCCAGGTCGGTCTGGGGCCCACGGCGCTTCGCAGGAGATCACCGAGATCAACCTCGCCGGCACCGGCGACGCTGGCAAGTACTCGGACGTCGAAGACAGCGGCGGCGGCTTCTTCCTTGTTCGCAAGGGCTCTACGGCCCGCGTCTCCTCGCTGCTATCGCCACGCAGTGGCGCCGGCTGATCGGCCGCATCGGCTCGCAGCCGGGTGAAGGCGATCGTCGCAATGCGGTCCTCTACGAAACGCCCGAGTTCGCCGGCTTCACCGCCAGCGCGTCCTGGGGCGGCGACGACTATGTGGGATGCTGGCCTGCGCTTCGAGAAGGAGTTCGGGCACGTCAAGGTCGAGGCTGGCATCGCCTACATGCGAGAACACCGACAACGTCGACGAACAGCGCGTCCCACGGTTGCCCCGCTCGCAACGTCGACCCCAACAGGCCAACTCGGAGTGCCAGGGCATTGGCGGCTCGATCAGCGTCATGGACGAGAAGTCCGGTGTTTACGGCAACTTCGCTGCCGGCGAGATGTGGGACGACACCGTCGGCTGCGACTGCGGCCTTCGCCGGCACCGGCGTCGACGACACCTACAAGTTCTGGGCCGCCGAAGTCGGCATCCAGCAGAAGTGGAACCACCTCGGCAAGACGACGCTGTTCGGCCAGTACTACCAGTACTACGGTGGCGGCATCACGCCAGACCGTCAACGCCGCGCGACCCGATCAATCTCTCGGCGGCAACGCGCAGATCTTCAGCAGCGAGGTCGATATGTGGGGCCTCGGCGTCATGCAGAAGATCGACGCAGCCGACATGAAGCTCTACGCACTCTACCGGCACTACGAGTTCGATCTTGAGCTTGCGCGCGGCCGGCGCGGTGACGGACTCGGCCCCGCTCGAGGACTTCCAGGTCCTGATGACGGGTGCCGTGATCAACTTCTGAGCCTTACACAACTCACAAGAGCTGAGAGAGCCGCCCCTCACCGGGCGGCTCTTCTTTTTGCGGCGAATCTCCGGTTTTGGACGGGCGAAACGGGGGTAAATCACGATCAGGGTGGATGGGGGCCTTGTTGATGCTGTTCTGCCACATGGCGCCTAGATCACACTTGCTGGGACAATCGTTTACTGGGGCTTAACTAGGGGCAAAACATCCTTGTCATGAACATGTCGAGGCAGCATTTTTGCTTCGGGGCGACTGAATTGACGTTGCGGGGTTTCACTATGCGGATCCGGTTCGTAGTAGCGCTGGCGTTGGCCACGGCAGTTGTTGCCGGCCACGGCGCGTTTGCGTTCCAGGAGCAGAAGGGCAGCACCCCGCCTGCAGAGGCAGCACCGGCCCCGGCCGAAGCTGCACCCGGCGATGCCAAGGCCGGCCTCAGCGACGAGTCCGCTCCCAAGCCGGAAGCGGGAACTGAAATCCGCATTCCAGGTCTGGGCAAGCTCGGCGTTCTGCCCAAAATGGACTTCGGCCTCGAGCTGCTCTACGGCGCGGCCGAGAATGCACCCTCCGGCCAGCCGACGCCTGCGCCCACTCCCGAGGACGACCTGACGGTGCGCGGCTCGGTCAAGCATCGCTTCTAATCTTCGGCGCTAGGGAGGGACGGCAGTGCTGCCCCTCCGGCTTTCAGATCTCGCTGCTGCCAGCGTCCACCTTTTCACCGGCCTTGGAGCCGTGTGCGGCCTGTTCGCTGCGCTCGCCGCTTTCGACGGCGCATGGGAGCGGATGTTCGCCTGGCTGGGTCTCGCCCTCATCATCGACGGCATCGATGGGACGTTCGCGCGGCTTGCGCACGTCGAGGAAAGGCTGCCGCGCTTCTCCGGTGAGCGCCTCGACCTCGTCGTCGACTACGTCACCTATGTCTTCGTGCCGGCCCTGGCACTGCTGCGCGCCGGCTACCTGACCGGTACTGGCGGGTTGATCATTGCCGCGCTCATCCTGCTGTCGTCGCTCTATCACTTTTCGGATCTCGCCAGTAAAGGCGAGGACTACAGCTTCGTCGGCTTCCCGGCCGTCTGGAACATCGTCGCGCTCTACGTTTTCGCGCTCTCGCCGCCCGGCTGGCTCACGTATGCGGCACTGATTGCCTGCGTGGTGCTGACCTTCGTGCCGATGCATTGGGTGCACCCCATGCGCGTGAAGCGCCTGCAGGGCGTCACGCTCGCCATCACGGCCGCCTGGAGCATCGCCGCCGTGGCAGCCGTCTGGTACGGCTTTCCCCCGCCGCTGTGGACGCAAATCGTCCTCGTGGCGGCGGCGCTCTACGTTTCCGGCCTCACGCTGGAGCGCTCGCTGCGGCCGCGCTGGGAAGAATAGCCGTCTAGGGCTGTACAGTGCGGCGGAAGGCGTCCCACGCCGGCTCTTCGCCGAAGCGCGCCACCAGGAAATCGATGAATACACGCGTCTTGGCGGCGAGATACCGGTTGGGTGCGTAGAGCGCGAAGATGCCGAGTTCGGTGGGCGGATTTTCCGGCAACACGGAAACGAGGCGGCCCGCTTCGATATCGGGCCCGACGAGGAACGTCGGCAGGTTTGCGATGCCGTTGCCGGCCAGCGCCGAGGTGCGCAGCACCTCGCCGTTGTTGGAGCACAGCGTCGAGGAGATGCGCACCGCTACCACCTCGGGCCCCTGCATCAACTGCCAGCGGTGCACCGCCGCCATGTGGCCATAGGCGAGGCAGCGGTGCGCTGTGAGGTCGGCCGGCGTCTTGGGGGCGCCTGCGCGGGCGAGATAGTCAGGCGAAGCGACAAGCACGCGGCGGGCCGGGGCCAGGCGCCGCGCGATGAGGCTGGAATCCTCCAGCGCTCCGATGCGCACCGTCACGTCGACGCCTTCCTCGAGCGGATCGATGAAGCGATCGGATAGCACCAGCTCGATGCGCATCTCCGGATAGCGCGCCATGAACTCGGCCACCGCATCGCCGAGATAGATGATGCCGAACGACATCGGCGCGTTGATCTTCAGGACGCCGCGCGGTTCGTCGTGCAGACGCGAGATTTGGATTTCCGTCTCCTCGACGTCGGCGAGGATCGACACGCAGCGCTCGTAATAGGCGAGACCTGCCTCGGTGGCGGTGACACGCCGCGTCGTGCGGTCCAGCAGCCGGGCGCCCAGCAGCTGCTCCAGCTCCATCACTGCCTTGCTGACGGCTGACCGGGTCAGGCCGAGGCGACGCGCCGCCTCGGCGTAGCTGCCGGCGGCGACCACCTTGGCGAAGGCATTCATGGCGTCGAGCTTGTCCATTGTCGCCAATATGGAACCAGACAGGTTCACAATCCATGGATTGAGCGCGCTTGTTCAACGGACGATATGTGGTGGCCACAGACGCCGGACCCATCCGGCGCCCTCTAGAAAGGGAGATGCAACATGTTGACCCTTCGCAGAGCCGAGGAGCGCGGCCGCGCCAATTTCGGTTGGCTGGATAGCCGCCACAGCTTCTCGTTCGGCTCCTATTTCGATCCCAAGCACATGGGCTTTGGCCCGCTGCGCGTGATCAACGACGACCGCGTCGCCGGCGGCGGCGGCTTTCCGACCCATCCGCACGCCGACATGGAGATCGTCTCGTACGTTCTCGAAGGCGCGCTGGAGCACAAGGACAGCCTCGGCACCGGCTCCGTGGTTCGTCCCGGCGACGTGCAGCGGATGTCGGCGGGCTCGGGCGTTCGCCACAGCGAGTTCAATTCTTCACAGAGCGATCCGGTGCACTTCCTGCAAATCTGGATCGTTCCCGAGAAGAAGGGGCTGGCGCCGAGCTACGAGCAGAAGACGTTCACGGACGCTGACAAGCGCGGCAAGCTGCGCCTGGTTGGATCACGTGACGGGCGTGACGGCTCGGTGACCATCCACCAGGACGTCGACTTCTACGCCACCGTGCTCGGCGACAGCGACACCGTCGCGCACGAGCTGAAGGCCGGGCGCGCCGCCTGGGTGCAGGTCGCGCGCGGCACTGCCAAGCTCAACGGGGAGCAGCTCTACCCCGGTGACGGCGTCGCCATCGAGGAGGCCGGCAAGCTCGAGCTGAGCGGCACGTCGGACGCCGAGGTGCTTGTCTTCGACATGGCTGCTTAACCAGGGGAGTTGGCCGGTCGCCTTAAGGTGACCGGCCCTTTCCTGATCGCTCCGCCTCGTTCCTGCGTAGCGACGCGGGCCACATCATAAGCAATGCACTTCTTCTTGGTTTGAGTGCACTGCGTCGCTGATTAGCTTCCGGCCAAACCGATTAGTTGGCGAGGCGGAAGAGGCGATGAACGGCAAGCGCATCTGGTATCCCTTCACCTTCACGGACGGCAACGCGCAGGTCTATCGCGTATCGTTTCTGCTCGCCGAGGAAGCGACCTGGGATCACCGGTTCCACGATCTCGAAGGATGCGAGATCGACGTTGCGAGTCTCGATCTGTCGCTCGCTGAGCTGCGTTCGGTCCAAGTGAGCTGCGATGGCGCGGTCGGTTCGGCCAATGGGCACCTCAAGCTGGGGCGCCACGTCCCCGCGACACCCGAAGCGGCCGTGCAATCCGCCGCGTGAAGCCGCGTTGCCAACGGCGCTTCCTCCCCTACGGATCCCTTCCCAGAAACGCGATGCCCCCGCGTAGCGTCCAAGGACTACGCGGGGGCAAAGTCTCCGCTCTAGGCGGAGTGCGAGCCGCTGACCGGCCCTGTGCCTGCAGCCATCAGGCGAGGCGCGGAATGCGGCCCAATTGGATCACACGAATTCAAGTTCAGGCACGCGGCGACCGGCGGCTTTGCGTGCGCGATGTGCGCCGTGGTCAAGCGCCGCGCGGTGCGCCGCTTGTGCCGTAGCGAACTTCTTGCCGTCGAGCGAACGATACGCGCTTAGCGCCGAGTGGAACTGGAAGGACGCCTCGCCTGCTTCGCGCACAACGATACCGACGGCGTCACTGCCGATTTCTATAATGTAGGCCTGTGAAGACATAAGCTCACCTTGCGCCGGGGGTGACCGGCGCTCCTTTGCATTGCTTTGATGACAGTTTTTGCGGGGTTGGCGCTCGGCGCCGCCTAGCTACGCTTCAACAGCACATGCAACAGGTGTGGCTCATCGTTCCGCTCGTCTGCGCGAGGCGTTCGATAGTCGATGACACGACATTTGCCATGGTTCTTCTCCTTGGAGCCGAGGCCGTGCAATCAAACACGGCACCTTAGCGTTTGGTTTCGCGGCGCAACCTGCTCTGCAAATCACCGCGGTCGACACGAGCCGACGCGTCCATACATGGGAGTGGGTCACTGCAAGGTCAAATAAGAAGACCTGCAAATGTTAGAACCCACGCGGCAATCGACTTGCTTCCGGCGAACGCGCCAGCCCGCACAACGCCGACACCGGGCGGAACGGCCGGACGGCATCCTGACGCGGCGCCTGCTGCATGGCTGTGACGCGGGCACGCGATTGGCGGAGACGCAAACGCGCGAGGTCGACTATTCACGCTCGATGAGCGGAGGCGTGGCCTGCTCATGCGGCAATCCCTACCGCGGCAGCCGCAGATCGCTAAAATCATCGGCAATGTGCGGTGCAACATGGAAAGCGGCGGTTATCGACGACGTTCGAATTCAGCAGAAGAACGAATATCGACATCGCAATTTCTTCGTTGCCCAGAATGTCGCACCCCGGGTAGCTTGGATGCGGGCAAACACGTAGGCACTCGGAAAGGCGCTTAACTACGGGGAAATCGACCAACAATCAGAGCGAGGTACCACCATGGCTACCACTCTCCTTGTTCCCGGATTGGATGGCGGTGGCGAAGGCCATTGGCTCCGATCGTTCGAAGCCGCGATCCCTGGCACGCGTCGTGTCACTCAGCCCGATCTCAAAAGCACAGACCTGTCGGAATGGGCCGCGTCAGTTCGCTGGCACATCGACCGCTGCGACGAGCCGGTGTGGATCGTCGCCCACGGCTTTGGCTGTCTAGCGGCGGTGCGCGCGGCGTTCGACTTCGCCGACCGCATCGGGGGCGCACTTCTCGTGGCGCCGTTCGATCCGGACAACCTGCGTCTTGCGTGGCTGCTGCCGGAGGAACCGCTCGGTTTTCCGAGCACCATTGTCGCCAGCACCAACGATCCGCACATGCGGTTGAGCAAGGCGGCGTTCTGGGCCGGCTTTTGGAGCTGCGAATTCATCAACGCCGGTCGCGTCGGTGGGCTCGATGCCGCCTCCGGGTTCGGCCCGTGGCCGCAGGGTCTCGCGATCCTGGAAGAACTGCGCCATTCACCTGGGGCGCATTTGCGGCAACTGGCCGGCCGCGAGCTGACGCACCTGTCGCGTGCCATCTGACAGAGTCACATCATTGCAACGCGTGTGGCGCGTTCTGCGGCTCACGCGTTAGTAGACGCTGTTAGTCTACATTTTATTGTTGACTGCTTGGGTATGGTATTAATAATTCCCCTTGTGGTCATCGTGTCGGCAGCGAGGCGCAAGCGTTAGCCCCTTGAGCGACGACCCCGTGATCCGTGCGTATGTGGCGTAAAGCGTAGCGCCTACTCCGCGTATTCGTTCTGCGTATTTGGGGGGCATCAGTCTTGTCTAAGCGTAATAGATCCGTCGGCGTTTCGCCGCACGGGAAGAGTGAGCGTGCGCCACTCGGTCGTGTATCGTTCGGCATCGCCACCGCGATGGCCGCCAGTGCCGCCGGTTTTGGCGCGCAAGCCCAGGAAGCCGCGAAGCCGGAAGCAAACGTTCCGCTTCCGCCGTTGGAAGTGACGACGCAGAAGGCCAATCCGAAGGCGAAAGCCAAGGCGAAGAAGTCGACGCCCAGCACGTCGACCGCCGCTGCCCGTCCCGCATCGCCGACGCCGGCGCGCGGCTTCACCCGCTGCCGCCACGGCAGCGCAGACAGAGGCATTCACGCCCGCGCGCGGCAACTCGCTCCAGGCCGGAACCGGCATCGGTCGCCTGCCCGGGTACGATGCAGGAAACGCCGCAGGTCGTCAACGTCGTTCCGCAGGCGACAGCTGAAGCAGCAGAACACACCACCGTCGACCAGGCGCTGCGCACCGTCCCCGGTGTGACGGTCGCCATCGGCGAAGGCGGCGGCGGCTTCAACGGCGACCAGTTCCGCATCCGCGGCTTCGAGGCCAAGGGCGATCTCTACATCGACGGCCTGCGCGACTTCGGCGTCTACGTGCGCGACAGCTTCGCGACCGAGGAAGTCCAGGTCCTGAAGGGGCCGTCGTCGGAGAGCTTCGGTGCCGGGCACCGACGGGCGGCGTCATCAACCTGCGCAGAAGTCGGCGCACCTCGGCGATTCCGCCAGCGATGGACTTTAGCGTCGGCACGGGCCGCTGTATCGCTCGACCGTCGACATCAACAAGCAGATCGACAGCACCACGGCCATGCGCGCGGTCGATGCATGTGGCACGATCAGGACGTTCGTCGATCGCGACCACGTCGAGTCGAACCGCTGGGGCTTCCTCGGCTCGCTCGGCTTCGGTCTCGGCACCGACACTACTTGGATCGTCAACTATCTGCATCAGACGGCGAGACGCACGCCGGACTACGGCGTGCCGAATGTGATTCCGCCCGGCCAGACGCGCGGTGCGCCGATCACGGAGTTTGGCGTCGCCCGCTCGACCTTCTACGGCAAGGCGTCCGATCACGACGAGACCGACGTCGACATCGATCACGTCGCGATTGCAGAGCCGTGTTAATAGTCAGCTCACGTTCTACAACGACACGCGCCTCGCGTTCTACACGCGTGACTTCGCCACCACCGTTCCGGGCTGTACGCTGGCATCGTGCCGACCGAGCTTCTTTGCCGGACGGCAATCCGAACATTTCCTTCGGCGGTGGCAAACCCGACCTTCGATCAGCAGTCGTGGGGCTTCCAGAACGTCGCAAGCGGCGTTGCCACGCTGAATATCGGCGGGTTCAAGCATGAGGCTGTGGCGGGTATCGACATCTTCTATCAGGAAGATGATCGGCCCGGTTATATCCAATCAGGAAAACCGACGACCGTTACGGGTACGGGCGTTCGCAACCCCGATACGACTTACTATCAGTACTATCCGATGGTGCGCAGCCCGGCCGCCGATCGCTTCAGCGATGGGACGGAAATCGGACTCTTCGCCAGCGACCGGATGTGGCTGACCCCGGAGTGGTCGGTGCTCGGCGGCATTCGCTGGACGGACTTCGAGTACAACTTTGCGCAGCCAAACGCCGTCGCCGGCCTTCGATGGCACCTCGCAGGGCAACTATTGGAGCCCGAAGGTCAGCGTCATCTGGGAGCCGAGCAAGTCCGAGACCTACTATTTGTCGTGGGCGCGAGCCGCTTCGCCGGTCGGCCAGTTCGTCACCAACTCTCTGAACCCGCTGTCGGCGACCGTTCCGCGCAATGAGGTGGAAGAGAACGAGAGCTGGGAGGCGGGCGCCAAGTGGAGCATCCTTAATGGTCGGCTCGGCCTCGCGGCTGCGGTCTTCCAGGTAGAGAAGAATGGCGTGGTCGTTGCCAACCCCGACAATCCAGGAACCGTCATTGCGACAGGCGAGACCCAGCGCGTTCGCGGTGTCGAGTTTGGTGTCACCGGCCAGCTGACCAAGGCCTGGATCATGAATGTCGGCTACACGTACCTCGACAGCGAGATCACGAGCACGCTGACGGGCGCCAACGTTGGAAACGAGATCGGCGGCGTTCCCGAGAACTCGGTCACTGTGTGGACATCCTACAATCTGTCAGAGAGCCTCATATCCGGCCCGGGTAAGTGGACCATCGCTGGCGGCATCGTCTACCAGCAGGATATGTTCTCCGTGAACAACAGCGCTAACCAGTACATCATCCCGTACACCTTCAGCCTCGACGGACTTGTGTCCTATGAGCTCGACGGATGGCGCCTTGCTGCCAACGGCTACAACCTCACCGACCGGCTGAACTACGACTCTTCGTTCAACAACCGCGCCATCCCGTCGCCGGGACGCTCGGTGCTGTTCACGGTCGGCAAGAAGTTCTAACTCGGCGTCACTCCCGTCGCCGAACTCGACGCAACTTGGCAGGAGGGCCCCCCGCCCTCCTGCCCCTTTCGTTTGAAGGCTCATAGGAAGCATGCTCGTCTCGATCCCCGATCTGCTGACGCCCGAGGAAGTGCGCGAGGTGCGCAAGATCCTCGATGACAGCCTCTGGGTCGACGGCAAGGCGACGGCCGGCCAGCAGGCTGCTGTCGCGAAGTTCAACCTGCAGATCCCCGAAGGCTCGCCGCCCGCCATGCAGGCCGGCGACATCGTCCTGCGCGCCCTCGGCCGCAACCCGATCTTCCACTCGGCCGCGCTGCCGCTGCGCGTGCTGCCGCCGATGTTCAACCGCTACGACGTCGGCATGAAATTCGACGCCCACGTCGACGGCTCGATCCGCGCCATCCCCGGCAGCGGCATGCGCATGCGCGCCGACGTGTCCTCGACGCTGTTCCTCTCGCCCCCGGAAGAGTACGACGGCGGCGAGCTGCTGATCTCCGACACCTACGGCGACCAGCGGGTCAAGCTGCCGGCCGGGCACATGGTCATTTACCCTTCCACGAGCCTGCATTCGGTCACGCCCATCACCCGCGGCAGCCGCTGGGCCTCGTTCTTCTGGAGCCAATCCATGATCAGGGATGACGGCCAGCGGGCGATGCTGTACGACCTCGACGTAGCCATTCGTAAGACCCGCGAGCTGCTGCCCGACGACAATCCGGCGGTGGTCGGGCTGACCAGCCATTATCATAATCTTCTGCGTCGTTGGGCCGAGCTGTGAGCCATGTCGCCGCGCAATATCTACTTCCCGCTCTACGTTCGCCAGACGGCGGAAGAGTTTCACGAGCGGCTCGCCAGCAGCCCTGAGTACGCCACGCGTTGGGCGCGCGAGGAAGCGGTGAAGGGCCGGCCCGAGGCGCAGCTCGCCTGGGGGCATATGCTGCTCAACGGTCATGGCACCGCGCGCGATCCCGAGGCCGCGTTCCGCTGGTTCAGCAACGCCGCGCGCGACGGCACCGCCGAGGCGGTCAACATGGTCGGCCGCTGCTACGAGCGCGGCTGGGGCGTGCCCGTCGATGCGGCGGCTGCCGTGCGCTACTACCGCCGCGCCGCCGACCAAGGCTACGACTGGGCGCAATACAATCTCGGCTGTCAGTACCTGCACGGGGCCGGCGTGCCGGTCGATCGGGTGCAGGCGCTGGCGCTGTTCGTGCGCGCCGCGCGCCGCGGCAACGAGAAGGCGATGAACAAGCTCGGCCGCTTTCGCGAGGAAGGCTGGCACGGCCGCCGTGAAGCTTTCCTCCGCGCGGCGCTGGTACCAGCGGGCTGCAATGCGCGGCTGCTTCCGCGGCCAGTTTCACCTCGCGCGCTTCCTTGCCGACGAAGGCGACATCGACGGTGCCGTGCATTTGTTGAGCGCCTGTTGCGATACGGCGCCGCTCAGCTTCTGCCGCGAGGTCGGGGACCATGCTCGCCGCGCACGCCAACCCGCGCCTCGCCAGCGTCGGTCGCGAAGCACTGGCGCGCGCCGACAGCTTGGTGCCCGCCTCGGCCGCCGACGCTGGCGGCCACGGCGCTCGTCACGCGCGGCGAATGATGTCGGATCCGGGGGTACGCGCATTTTGGCTCAAGCACCTGCACCGGTGGCACTGGATCAGCGCGGGGCTGTGCCTCGTCGGCATGCTGCTGTTCGCGGTGACCGGCATCACGCTCAATCACGCCGGCAGCATCGAAGCCAAGCCGCAGGTGACGAGCCGCGAGGCGCAGCTGCCCGAGGCGCTGCTGAAATCGCTGCCGGCCGGCGAGCAGAGCGGCGCCCTTGCCGGCCGATGTGCGCCGCTGGATCGCCGACAACGTTTCCGTGCCGATCGACGAGCGCAAGGTCGAATGGCAGAAGCGCGAGATCTACGTCTCGCTGCCGCGCCCGGGCGGCGACGCGTGGCTGACCATCGATCGCGCAGAGCGGCGACATCGAGTACGAGCTCACCGACCGCGGCTGGGTCTCCTACCTCAACGACCTGCACAAGGGCCGCAACACCGGCGCTGATGTGGAGCCTGTTCATCGACGTCTTCGCGGTCGCCTGCCTGGTGTTCTGCATCACCGGGCTGTGCCTGCTGCAGTTTCACTCCGCGCGCCGTCCGGCGACGTGGCCCGTCGTCGGCCTCGGGATCGTCATCCCGTCGTGCTGCTCTTGCTGTTCGTGCATTAACAGAGGTCAACTGATGCGCAGACTAGTCACTCTCGGCATCTCCGGCGTGCTCGCCGGCCCGCTGCTCAGCGGGCAATCGCTGGCCGCCGAGCATGACGGTCACCATCGAGGTGCCCAAGCTCGACGTCGCCGAGTATCACCGCCGTACGTCGCGGCGTGGATCGAGGGCGCCGACGGCACCGTCGCCGCCAACTTGAACGTCTGGTACGACCTCAAGCAGGAGGACAAGAAGGGCAACAAGTGGCTGAAGGACATGCGCCAGTGGTGGCGCCGTGCCGGCCGCGATCTCGACATGCCGGTCGACGGCCTCTCCAGCGCGACGCGCCCCGCCGGCAAGCACGCGCTCGATTTCGATGCCGCCACGGCGCCGCTCGCCACTCTGCAAGCCGGGCGAATACGAGCTCGTCGTCGAAGCCGCGCGCGAGGTCGGCGGCCGCGAGATCCTGCGCATTCCGTTCAAGTGGCCGGCCGCCGCCGCCGTCTCGGGCTCTGCCAAAGGCAAGGAAGAGCTCGGCGAAGTCGCACTGCAGATCAAGCCTTAAGCTGGAACAGGATTGCCCCATGAAAACGTCGCTCAAATGGATGGTGTTGCCGTTCTGCGTCGTGTCTCGCGTTGCCGGCTGACGCCCACCGCGCCTGGCTGATGCCGTCGGCCACGATTCTCTCCGACACGGGGTCTTGGATCACGGTCGATGCGGCCATCTCGGACGCGCTGTTCTACTTCGATCACAACCCGATGCGCCTCGTCGGCGTCGGCGCCGATGCGCCGGGCGGCGAGCGTGGCCACGCGGTGCCGGCGGGCCGCCCCCGGCGCGCCCGCGGCAACCGGCGCGATGGCCGCTGCACGCCCGGTCCCGCAGGAGCGGGTCCTAGGCCCGAGCTCCCGGCGGCGGGGCACCACGCATGATGCAGCGGCAGGAGATCAGCATCCTGGCGCCGGACGGCTCGAGCATCGCGCCGCAGAACGGCAGCATGGGCAAGTTCCGCTCGACCTTCGACGTGCCGCTGGAGAAGGCGGGCACCTACAAGCTGGCCGTCGTCGGCGGCGGCCTGTCGGCGTCCTACACGCTGGGCGGCGAGAAGAAGCGCTGGCGCGGCACCGCCGAGAGCCTGAAGAAGGACATTCCCGCGGATGCCAAGGACGTCGAGGTCACCGAGCAGCAGCGGCGGCTGGAGACGTTCGTGACCGCCGGCAAGCCCTCGACGGAGGTCCTCAAGCCGACCGGCAAGGGCCTCGAGCTCGATCCCGTCACGCACCCCAACGATCTGTTCGCCGGCGAGGCAGCGAAGTTTCGCCTGCTCATCGACGGCCAGCCGGCAGCGGGCGCGCGCG
The DNA here is from genome assembly GCA_963722495.1 of uncultured Alphaproteobacteria bacterium. Classification (GTDB taxonomy): domain Bacteria; phylum Pseudomonadota; class Alphaproteobacteria; order Rhizobiales; family Hyphomicrobiaceae; genus Hyphomicrobium_A. The sequence continues at coordinate 209,727 of CAVRND010000021.1, forward strand.
TAACCGTCGTTCCGGGCGGCATCCGCTATCGCGACGGCATCAACGAGATCAAGACGACCACGGGTCCCGATGGCGTCGTCTCCATCACGTGGCCGGAGCCCGGCATGTACTGGATGGAAGCCGTGGTCGAGGACGGCAAGGCGCAGGTCGAGAACGCCAAGCGCCGCGCCAGCTACTCGGCGACGCTCGAGGTGATGAAGCCTTGATGCGCGCCGACACTCCCGCCAGGCGCGTCGCGGTTCCGCTGCACCTTTCGCAGCGGACCACGCGCGCGCCTGCGGGGGACGTCGTGCATGTCGCTGCACGGGATGACAATGGGCACGCGGTGGAGCGTCAAGCTCGCCGCGCCCGCCGCAGCACGGCTCGACGCGCTGCAGGCGGACATCGAGCGTACGCTCGACCGCATCGTGGCGGAGATGAGCACCTGGGAGACGGGCTCCGACATCAGCGCCTTCAATCGCGCGCCGGCAGGGTCGTGGCACGGGCTGCCGCGCAATTTCTTCCACGTGCTGGAATACGCGCTGAGCGTCGCGCGCGATACCGACGGCGCCTACGATCCGACCGTGTCGCCGCTGGTGGCGCTGTGGGGCTTTGGTGCCCACGCCTCGGCGCCTGCGGTTCCCACGGACGATGCGATCGCCGCGGCGCGAGCACTGCGTCGGCTGGAACCGGCTCGTCCTCGATCCGTCGACCAAGGCGGCCAAGCAGCCGGGCGGCGCACGGCTCGATCTGTCGTCTGTCGCCAAGGGCTTTGCCGTCGACCAGCTGGCTGAGGTGCTGCGCGCTGCCGGCTGCGGCAATTTCCTGGTCGAGATCGGCGGCGAGTTGCGCGGCGAGGGCGTGAAGCCCGACGGCATGCCATGGTGGGTGGCGCTCGAACGCCCGCCTCGCTGGTAGGCGCGCAGGACACGCCACTGGCCGACGTCGTCGTCGCGCTCAACGGGCTGTCGGTCGCCACCTCCGGCAGCGCCGAGCATTTCTTCGATGCGAGCGGCCGCCGCTTCTCGCACACCATCGATCCGCGCACGGGTGCGCCCGTCGCGCACGGCCTCGTCTCCGTCACGGTCCTGCATCGCGAGTGCATGCACGCCGACGCGCTTGTCGACGGCGCTCACCGTGCTCGGACCCGACGACGGCATGGCGCATGCGCTGCGCATCGGGCTCGCGGCGCGCTTCGTCAGCGCCGGGCCGGACGGTCTGCGCGAGCGGCTGACGCCGCGCTTCGCCGCCATGCTGGCGTGAGGGTCAGGCGAGTGCGCAGCGTAACGGCATCGACGATCGCGCTGACGCTGCTCGGCTCGTCGGCGCACGCGGCTTGGCTTGACGCGCTGCCGGCGGACCCCAGCCGCATCGTCGCGGCGGCTGTCGTCGCATCATGCTATGTCGTCTTCGTCACGCTGGTGATGATGCGCCACGCGGCGCGTCGCGGACGCGCCACGCACGGCGAGAGTTGCCCACGACGACGCGCCGATGCTCGTCGCCTACGCCAGCCAGACGGGCTACGCCGAGGAGCTGGCGCGCACCACGTCGAAGGCGCTGCAGCAAAGCAACATCCCGGCGCGGGTGCTGTCGTTCTCCGATCTCGATGCGGCGGCGCTGGCGCGCGCGCAGACGGCGCTGTTCATCGTCTCGACCACGGGCGAGGGCGATCCGCCCGATCCCGCCGCGCGCTTCATCCGCACCGTCATGAATTCGGGCGTCGAGCTCGCCGGCCTGCGCTACGGCGTGCTGGCGCTCGGCGATCGCAGCTTTACGCGCTTCTGCGCCTTCGGCGAAGCGGTCGATGACTGGCTGGCGACGCGCAGCGGCACGCGCATGTTCGAAGCCATCCGCGTGCACAACGGCGATCCCGCCGCGCTCAGCGCTTGGTGGCGCCGCGTCGAAGATATCGTCGGCGCACCTGTCGCGCTGCCCGAGCGCGCACCTGCCGGTGCCCCCTGGCGGCTGATCGCGCGCGCTCCCGCCAACCCCGGCAATCCGCGAGCACGCCGCGCACTACGTCTCGCTGGCGCCGATCGGGCCGCTGCCCGACTGGAAGCCTGGCGACGTCGCCATCATTCGTCCGCACAACGACCCGGCCGAGGTCGCGCAGCTGTTGCAGCGCTTCGGCCTCGACGGCGAGCTGCAACTCGAGGGCGACGGCGGCATGCGTCCGCTGGCCGAGCACCTCAGCCGCAGCGCGCTGCCGCAATCGCCGGCAGGAGACGGCTGCGCTGGCGCGACTGTCGCCGGCGCTGCTGGCAAAATCACTGACGCCGCTGCCGGTCCGCGAGTACTCCATCGCCTCGCTGCCGGCCGACAGGCGCATCGATCTGCTCATCCGCCAGTCGCGCCGCCCGGACGGGCGCCTCGGCCTTGCCTCGGGTTGGCTCACCGCGCACGCGCCGCTCGGTGGCGCCGATCGAGGTCAGCGTGCGCGCCAACGCCGCCTTCCACCCGCCCGTGAACGAGCGGCCGATGATCCTCATCGGCAATGGCACGGGCATCGCCGGGCTGCGCGTTCACCTCAAGGCGCGCGCCGCGGCCGGCACGACGCGCAACTGGCTGATCTTCGGGGAGCGCAGCGCGGCGAACGATTTCTTCTATCGCGACGACATCGACAAGTGGCGCTGGAGCCGGGTGCTCGAGCGCGTCGACTTCGCCTTCTCGCGCGATCAGGCGCAGCGCAGATATGTGCAGGATCTCGTGCGCGCTCGCGGCGATGACATCCGTGCATGGGTCGAAGGGGGCGCCGCCATTTATGTCTGCGGCAGCCTGCGCGGCATGTCGACGGCGGTGACCGATGCGCTCACCGGCATCCTCGGCGCTGAACGACTGGAGCGGATGATCGAAGCGCGCCTCTACTGCCGCGATGTCTACTAGGCCGCAGCGCGTCAGCGCTTGATGCGGAACTGGATCGGCAGCGACAGATTGATCGTGACGTTGGGCACGTCGGATGGCGGCGTCGGAAACGGGCTGGCGCGCTGCAGCACTTCGATCGCCTCCTGATCGAGCAGGTCGGAGCCGGAGCTCTTGTCGAGGTGGGACGACGATCACCTTACCCGAGCGGTCGATCGTGAACGACACGCCGGCGACGCCCTCGTGTCCGTTCTTGCGCGCGTCGTGCGGATACTTTTTGTGCTTGTTGAGATGGAAGACGAGCGACTTTTGCCAGCTCATCGTCGCTTCCGACGGCTTGGAGGAAACGCCGGCCTTGGGCGCCGCCGGCTTCTCGGCGGGCGGGGCATCGACCGGCGGCGGCGCGCTCGTCTCCTGCGAGGCGACGGACGCCTGCGGGATGGCCTTCTGCTCGGGACGCGGGTCTTCCTTCACTTCCTCGGTCTCGACCTCCTCGATCGGGGTCTGCTTCTGGACCACGATCTCCGGCTCGGGAGCGAGCGGGGCTTCCTCGACCTTCGGCGTCTCGATCTCGGATTTTTCCTTGATCTCCTCGGTCGGAGCGACGGCGGCCGCGGCTTCCTCGGCACGCGGGCCGATGGCGAGGTTGAGCTTCTCGGTCGGCGGCGCTACCGGCACGGGTGCCAGCTCAAGCATGAAGGCGCCCGCCTCCTCGTCGCTGGACTCGTCCACGGGCCAGTTGATGAGGGCGATGGCGCCGGCTGCGGCGTGCATCGACACCATCATCGCCGCCGCCAGCATCCAGCGGCGGGCGCGCGCTCCCGCGCCTTCGAGGAATTCGAGGTGGGCGCTCATGGCGACGGCGTGGGCGACGGCGATGCGGCTCCGCTCGACGGGATAGCGGGCGGACGCCGAAGGTACGAAAGCACCGGGTGCGGCCGGCGTCGACGGAGCGCCTTGCACGGGCGGGCCTTCGAGGCCGACGAGCGCCACCTTGAGGTAGCCGGCGGCGCGCAGCGTATCCATCAGCCGCATCAGCTCGCCGTAGGGGACGGTTTTGTCGGCGCGCAGGAACAGCCGCTTGTTGCGGTCGCTGCTGGTCTGCGCGTCGAGCGCCGGGCCGAGGCCGCCCCACAGCACCATGTCGTTGCCGACGGCGAGCGAAAGGTCCGCCTTCAGCGTCACGTACAGCGGCTTGTCGGGTTTGGCGGCAGGCGCGGCCTGCCGACACGGGTAGCTCGACCGGGATATCGACCGTCGACAGGGGCGCCGCCACCATGAAGATGATGAGCAGCACCAGCATCACGTCGATGAAGGGCGTGACGTTGATCTCGTGCGTTTCCGAGATGTCGTCGCTGTCTTGCAGGCGGCTGGCCATGGCCTACTCCTACTCCGCTGCGCGCAACTCGGGCCGCACGCCACGATCGAAGTCGCGCGACAGGAGGCCGAGCACCAGTGACTGAGGCATCGCCGACGAGCGCCTTGTAGCCGCCGATGGCGCGCGCGAAGTGGTTATAGATGATCACCGCGGGGATAGCGGCGACGAGGCCGATGGCGGTGGCGAGCAGCGCCTCGGCGATGCCCGGCGCGACGATGGCGAGGTTGGTCGTCTGCGCTTCGGAGATGCCGATGAAGCTGTTCATGATGCCCCACACGGTGCCGAAGAGGCCGACGAACGGCGCCGTCGAGCCGATGGTCGCCAAGACGCCGGTGCCGCGGTTGACGTCACGTCCGGCGGCAAGCTCGATGCGGTCGAGGCGGGCGGAGACGCGCTCCTTGATGGCGTACTTGTCGGCGACGTCCCAGGATGCGCGAGTTTCGGCCACGGCGGCGCGCAGCATGGCCGGCACAGCGCCGCGCTTGGCGTCGATGAGGTTCGTGGCCTCGGCGATGCGAGTTGGCGGCGGCGAGCTTGCGCAGCGCATTGCGCACGCGCCGCTTGGCGGCCCACAGCTCGATACTTTTCGCCATCCACACCGTCCAGGTGATGACGGAGGCGATAGCAAGGCCGATCATCACCGACTTCACGACGATGTCGGCGGCCATGAACATGCTCCACGGCGACAGGTCGCGCGGGAGGTTGTGGGCCTGCACCATGGGCGCGGGCGAGGTCGTGGCGACCGGTGCTGCCGCGGGCGTACCGGGGGCAGTGACATCGTTGACGGCGGGCGCGGCGGATTCTGCGGGCGGCGCTGTCGGCTGGGTGGGAGCCGGGCTCGCGGCGGTCTCGGGCGTCGTCGGGGTCGGCGAGGCTGTTGCAGACGGGGTCGCGGCCGGGGAGACGGCGGGCGCAATGGGGGCGTCGTGGCGGCGGGCGCGGCGGATGACGGGGCGTTCGGGGGCGCCGACTGGTCGGCTGCGGGCGGCGCGGTCGTCGGCGCCGGTTGCGTGCTTTCCTGAGCGTCGGCGGCGGCGAGGCCGGCGAGCGTCAATGCGAAAGCAAGGCCGGCTAGTTTAGAGACGTTCGAATATAGCGAGCGACTGTAAGCCATGGCGCCGAATTCTATTCCAATGCTGGAGACCCCAAAGGCCCATAGGTAATACCTGACAAAACATGTCAAGTTTGAACTCAATTATGCGACAACGCCGTCGAAGGATAGCGGGGCACACGCCACACTGAACATCGCCCGCCGGCCTCATCGGCGCAGATGCAAGATCAAACTCAGGCGGCGCAAGTTTGGCGCTCGCTATTCGGCTCAGAAGCCCCTTTTTACCGCGCACGGGGCGCGCTATCTATTCACCATGACGCAAAAACCGATGCCCAATGACGAATCCGAGTGGCGCAAGCAGCTGACGCCCGAGCAGTACCGCGTGCTGCGCGAGAAAGGCACCGAGGCGCCGTTCACCGGCGAGTTCCTGCACGCCGAGGCGGACGGGACCTTCACGTGCGCGGCGTGCGGCAACCCGCTGTTCGCCTCCGACGCCAAGTTCGATTCCGGAACCGGCTGGCCGTCCTTCGACGAGGCGTTGCCCGGTGCCGTCGAGCAGCACACCGACAGCTCGCACGGCATGGTGCGCACCGAGATCACCTGCGCACGCTGCGGCTCGCATCTCGGCCACGTCTTCGACGACGGCCCGACGGCGAGCGGCAAGCGCTACTGCATCAACTCGGTGTGCCTCAACCTCGATGAGAAGGCGTGATCGGGCTGATCGCTCGTTGGCCGCGCTAGATCCCGGCGTACCATTCGTAGCCGAGATCCTCCCAGAAGCCGCCGCGGCCGCCGCGGATCATCGCGAAGCTCGCCACCGCCTCGATGCGCTGCACGTACTTGGCGTGCTTGTAGCCGAGCTGGCGCTCGACGCGCATGCGGAGCGGGGCGCCGTACGGCTCGGTCAGCGCCGCGCCGTTCATGTCGTAGGCGAGGATCGTCTGCGGGTGGAAGGCATCGATGAGATCGATGCTCTCGTAGTACTTGCCGCTGCGCCCCATCGTGTCGGCGCAGTGCAAGACGAGATAGCGCGCCTCGGGTTTCAACCCGACGCTTTGCAGTAGCGGCGCCATCTGCGCGCCGGTCCATTTGCCGATGGCGCTCCAGCCCTCGACGCAGTCGTGGCGCGTGATCTGCGTGCGCGCCGGCAGCTTGCGCAGCTCTGCAAGGCTCAGGGATGCCGGCCGCTCGACGAGGCCGCCGATCTCCAGCCGCCAATCGGCAAAGCCGTTCTGCAGCGATTGCTTGTAGGCGGGGTCGGCGACGGCGGTCGAGCCGTTGGCCTTGAAGTGAGTGGAAAGGTCGGCCTCGGTGTATTCGCGCGCCAGCGAGCGCGACGACAACGCCAGGCGCTGCACGCGCTCCGTCACGCCCTCGGCCTTGTAGAGCATGTCGCGGAACGACGGGCTTTGCGAAAGCTGATCGCAGCCGCCGAGCAGCGCCGCGCCACCCACTGCCGCACCGCGGATGATGAAGCCGCGCCGGCTGATGCCGCGTTCACTTGCCATGCGTCGCCTCCTCCGGCTCGATCGCGTAGCGGCCGGTGATCATCGAGCGGATGTTGTTCCAGGCGCCCGAGGCAAAAACCATGAAGACGTGCACGATGACGAACAGCGTGATGCCCGTCGCGCACAGGAAGTGGATGGTGCGCGCCGACTGCCGCCCGCCGAAGATGTCGAGCAGGAACGGGAATGCCGCGTCCATGGCCGGCGACATGGTGAGCCCGGTGAGGAAAATCAGCGGCAACAGCCCGAAGATCACCGCGAGGTAGGTCAGCTTCTGCAGCACGTTGTAGCTCTTCGCCTCCTCGCCCTTGGGAAAGCGAAAGCGGATGTGCTCCCACACCGACTGCCCGATGTGGCGCAGCTGGCTGCGTGTGGGCGCGAGGTCGCGGCGCACGTGTCCGCTCCACGCGGCATAGACGAGATACGCAAGCCCGTTGAGCACGAACAGCCAGGCGAAGAAGAAGTGCCAGCGGCGCCCGGTGGCGAGATCGCGGTACGAGGGGAGCGTGATCCAGTGCGGGAAGCCGCGGCCCTCGAGGTCGCCGTTCGCATCGCGCGACAACCCGAGCACGCCCGTCGTGTCGAACTTCCATGGGCCGACCGTGGTGATGCCGGCGTAGCTGCCGTCGTCGCGCTGGATGGCGTCCATGCTCAGAACGGCGCGGGCCGGGTCCGACTTCTCGCCGAAGTAGAGGGTCGAATGGGCGTTGAAGATCTGCAGGCCGCTCAGCAGCAGCACCAACAGGCAGAAGGCGTTCACCCAATGCGTGATGCGCACCGCCAGCGTGTGGCGGTAGACGATCTCCTGGGCCGGTGGGGCGATGGCTGTACTGACCATGATCGGTACCTTTCCTGCCCGATCCTAGCGCCTTGGCTAGTAACGGGTGGTTATCTCCGTGAGCCAGGCCGGCGAAGCTTCGACAAGCACCGCTTCAAGGCGCTTGTCGAGCCCGCTGACGATCGACAATCCGATGACGATGAGCAGGCCGCCGAGCACCAGCTTGCCGCCCTTGCCGGCCTCCAGCAGCCGTCCGCGCCAGCGTATCAGCGTCTCGCGCGACAGGAGCCCGAGCAGCAGCAGCGGCAACGCAGCGCCGACGCCGAACGCCAGCATGACGAATGCCACCTGCCACAGGTTTTCGCCCTGCGCTGCGAGCACGGAGGCCGCGCCGAGCGTCGGCCCGACGCATGGGCTCCACACGGCGCCGAGCAGCAGGCCGAGCGCGAATTGCCCCGACAGCCCGCCGGTCTCGATGCCGCCGAAGCGGTCCTCGGCCCAGCCGCTGATCGGCGCCGCGGCGGCGGCAACCTGCGTCTGCAGCTGCGGCACCAGCAGGATGACGCCGATGCCGATCAGCATCATCGCGGCGATGATGCGAAAGAAGCTCGCGTCGAGGCCGATGCCGTAGCCGATGGTGGCGATGAACATGCCAATGGCGACGAACGACAGCGCCAGACCGGAGGCGAGCGCCACAGGGCCGAGGCGATGCTCGCTCACGGCGGTGACGAGGATGATCGGTAGCAGCGGCAGCACGCACGGCGAGAGCGTCGAGAGGATGCCGGCGAGGAGGGCGAATATCGTGCTGCCGAGAAGCATGGGTTCGGCCTACTTCATCGCCGTGGCGATCAGCGCCTCGATCGACGCCTTGTTGGTGTCGCCGGCGGAACGGGCCGTTTCGGTTTTGCCTTTGAAGGCGATCAGCGTGCTCTGCTGACGCACGTTGAAGCTCTTCAAGACGTCAGGCTGATTGTCGAAATCGACCTTCAGCACCGTGAGGTCTTTGTATTTGGCGTCCTGCTGCAAGCCGCCCAGAATCGCTTGCTGCGCTTTGCAGACTGGACACCACGGTGCGAAGACGTCGATGAGGAGCGGCTTGCCGGAGCTCTGTGCGGCCTCGAAGGCGGCCTGATCGAAGGGCTTTTCGTCGAAGGACCAAGCGGCCCCAGCGCTAAACGCCATGCCCGCAAGGGCGATGACGGCAATTCTCATCAGCTTGATGGACGGCATTGTCTGCTCCTGGGGCGTGAATCTGGGGCGCGAATGGTGTCCACATCCGTACGCGACGGGCGCCTCGGAAGTTACACCGGCCGCGGCTAAGCGGCTGCGAACCGTGCGCCTGGGATGCGCAACACGATGCGGCAGCCGTGCGCCGGCGCCTCGATGGACAGCGAAGCACCCCAGGCATCGGCAATGTCGCCCACGATGGCGAGGCCAAGGCCGGCCGAGCCCGATTGATCGAGCCGCCCGCCGCGGCGCAACGCCTCCTGCGCGCGCTCGGGCGGAATGCCCGGTCCGTCGTCGATGACAGCGAGCGCCACGACGCCGTCCTCGGCGCGCGCCTTGACCGTCACGGCGCCCTGCGCGTGCCGGGCCGCATTCTCAGTCAGGTTGCCCAGCGCCTCGGTAAGGTCTTCGGCGTCGATGCGCGCCATCAGGCCGGCCGGCACATCGACGGTCCATGCGACGCGCTTTCCCTGCGGTGTGCGCTCGATGACGCGCACGACCCGGCCGGCGACCGTCGCGACATTGGCGGCCGCGTTGGCGGCATTGGCGCCGCTGCGCGCCCGCGCCAGCTCGCGGTCGACGTGGCGGCGCATGCTGCCGGCGATATCCTCGATCTCCTCGGCGAGCTCGTCCTCGCCTTTGGCTTTCAATCGCTCGGCGTCGCTGCTCAACAACTGCAGCGGCGTCTTGAGGCCGTGTGCCAGATCGGCAGCGCGGGCGCGGGCTTTCTCGACTTGCCGCTCGCGCGCGTCGAGCAGCGTGTCGATCTCTCGCGCGAGGGGGAGCACTTCGTCGGGGAAACCGCCGCCGAGCCGACGTGCTTCCCCCGAGCCGATGGCCGTCAGTTTGCGGCGCATCGCGGCCAGCGGTCGCAAGCCGATGGTCACCTGTGCCCATGCCGCCGCCGTGAGCAGAAGTCCGAGCACGATAAGGAAAGGGATCAGCGCGCTGGCGAAACGGCTCACCGCAGCGCTGACGTCGGCATCGTTGATGGCGACGGCAACGCGCGCCGTTCGCTCGCCGAGCCGGGCCGGGAACTCGATGCGCCGCTGGATGAGATGCAGCCTTTGCCCGTCAGGACCGGGCAGCTCGTAACTGTGCACCTTGTCGTCGACATCACGCTCCGCCGGCAATGCAATTTCGAAGTCCCACAACGAGCGCGAGCGCAGAACCGGGCCGTCGGGTTCGACGCTCACCTGCCAATAGAGGCCCGATAGCGCGCGCTGGAAACGGGGGTCGGCGGGCGCCCGCGTCACCGCCAGCTGGCCGCCGGGGCCTGCGTCGATGCCGGCAATGAGCTGATCGAGGTCGCTGGCCAGCTCCGCGTCGACCCAACGCTCGACGTGGCGCTGGAACAGGAGCGTCAGCCCGACCGCCGACAGCGCCAGGGCCGCGAGCACGAAGGCGGCAGCGCCGGCAAGCAGCCTCAGGCGCAGCGAGCCAAAGCTCATGTGGCGCCATCCGCGATCAGGTATCCGAAGCCGCGCCGGGTCTCGATGGCGTCCGCGCCGAGCTTCTTGCGCAGGCGCATGATCAGCGCCTCGAGCGCGTTGGCATTGCGCGCGTCGTCGTCGCCGTAGAGGTGCTCGATCAGCTCGTGCGGGGGCACTACGCGCCCCTTGTGGTGCATGAGGTAGGCGACGAGACGGTATTCGAGCGGCGAGGCCTGCACCGGATTGCCGGACGCGAGGATGCGCATCTGCCGCGTGTCGAGGGAGAGGCTGCCCGCCTCGATCAGCGCGTTGCCGTGGCCGGCGGAGCGGCGGATCAGAGCGCGCACGCGCGCCAGCAGCTCCTCGGTGCGAAACGGTTTGGCGAGATAATCGTCGGCGCCGGCATCGATGCCCTCGACCCGCTCCGGCCAGGTGCCGCGCGCGGTGAGGACCAGCACCGGCATGTTGCGCCCCGCGGCGCGCCAGCGCTTGAGGACGGAGAGGCCGTCCATCTTCGGCAGTCCGAGGTCGAGCACCACGAGATCGTAGGCTTCCGTGTCGCCGCGAAACCAGGCGTCCTCGCCATCGGCCGACACGTCGCAGGCGTAGCCCGCCGCCTCGAGCGCGGTTTTGATGCCGTCGCTGATACGCGGCTCGTCCTCGACGACCAGCAACCGCATCAGTCGTCGTCCTCGACCTTGAGGATGTTGCCCGAGGCCGCGTCGGCCTCGACCTCCTGCACCTTGCCGTCCGGCCGCAGCAGCTTCAGCTCGTAGACGTAGATGCCGTCGTCGAGCTCGAGCTGCACCTCCAGCATCTCGCCCGGGACCTTCGCCTGGACCCCGCTGATGATTTCCGACAGCGGCTTGATGCGGCCCTCGCTCAGCAGCCGCTTGGCGAGTTCGGGGCCGACGTCGTCGGCGCGCGCAGCGCCGGCCGCCAGCGCGATGACAAGCGCTGCGGCGAGACTGCATCGGCGATGGAAGGCGCACATCGGCATGTCTCCAATCTGCGAGCCAATTGCTGACAACTCCCTGACGGCAGGGGTCAGAGGGCTGTCAGGGGGCTTCGTCCATGGTGCGCTCCAGCCGGCCACCTCGCCGGTTCCACGCTCGCGTTACCGACACTCAAGTCGCGAACATCAGGAGATGCAACTCATGCGAACCTACATTCTCGCCCCCGTCCTCGCACTGTCGCTTGCCGCCGCCGCAATTCCGGCTGTTGCCGAACCGGCGCCCGGCACCCGTCTCAACGTGCCGCAGGCCGATTGGCTGAGCCCGGCGCAGATCACCGACAAGCTGGCCGGTGCCGGCTACCGCGTCACCGAGATCGAGGTGGACGATGGCGCCTACGAGGTCGACCTGATCGACAAGAACGGCACCAAGGTCGAGGGCCATGTGCACCCCGCCACCGGCGAGCTGCTGCGCGGCTACGACAACGACTAATCGGCGCTAACCGGTGCGCCACGCTTCTCCCTCCCCCGCTCAATGCGAAGACATGGCTCCGCTGTGGCGGGGGAGCGGAGCTATAGCGGTCATCGAAAAGAGGAGAGCGGAGATGCAGGCCACGCGCGCTCAGCGCCAGAGGCTCCGGCGCGTCAGCGCCAAAGTCCTAAGTCTTCCCACTTGTCTTCCGGGATCTCTTTGCCGATCTCGTAGGTGAAGGTCAGCGCCTTCATCTGATCCGGCGTCACGTCGCATTTGAACTTGAGCCCGTACCAGTGCGACTTGGCGCGCACCGCGCCGCCCTTCGCCGCCACCTGCGTACCCGTGAACGCCGCGCGGCCGCTGATGCTGGTCTTCAGGCGATCGGCCTTCGGCAGCTTGCCGTCGCGGCGGATGGTGTCGATGCCTTTGATGATGCACGCCTGATGCGCCCGCTCTTCCGGATCGAGCTTCATCAGCTGGTCGTTGATGGTTCCCGCCTGCGCGGCGAGCGGACATAACAATAGCGCCGCGAGCAGTCGAAGCCTGCGTGTCATGTAACCCCCGGATGACGCCTTCGGCAGGCGTTTGATCGTGACCCCGCTGGCGATTAAGCGGAACAATCGGGCGCGTATAAGGCTTTACGGGCGATCCGCAGGATCTGGGGCGAAATCATCGCGCGCCACACGTGCGAGACAAAAGCTTCACGTAGATCAATCGGCAATTGCAGCGCGATAAGTCTGCGTGTCGCGCAAGCGCAACTTGGTTCATGAAAGTGCTCCGGAAACCAGCGAATGCTTTTCCGACAAGCGGAACATTGAACGTCTGTCATCAACCGACGCTATCTCCGCCCCTGCGTGCGCTTCGTGGGGCATGAAGCAGCGCATGGGATGTCCCGGCCGGGCTCGCCCTTTCGTTCAGCGTACATGGGGCAATAGGAGTTCACAGCGTGACCAGTAATGCGTTGCAGGCCGGCAAGCGCCGCGCCTGGTGGCTAAGTGCGTCCGCAAGCATGCTTGCGATCTCGGCGGTTCTCGCAGCGGCACCGCAATCGGCGAACGCCGGCGACACCTGCGCGGTCCAGGGCGGCGCCGGCGGCGGCGATGGCAATGCCTCCGCCTTCGGGACCAACTCCTTTGCTTGCGGCACGAATGCGACCGCTGGCGACGACAATGCCACCGCGATCGGCAACGGCGCGCAGGCTTGGCAGGCTGACAACACGGCCATTGGGCAGGGCGCCAACGCCTTTGGCGGCCAGTCAACGGCAATCGGCAAGAACGCCCAGGCCGTGGGCTTTAAGTCCATCGCCATTGGCATCAACGCGCAGGCGAACTCCCCGAACACCGTCGCCATAGGCAACGGCGCGACCGCCTTCAACGCCAACTCCACCGCCATCGGCCAGGGCGCCTACGCCCAGAATGCGGCCGACAGCGATCGGCCAGGGCGCACAGGCCACCGGCACCAACGCCAACGCGATCGGCAAGAACGCGCAGGCGACGCAGACCAACACCACCGCCAATGGCCACAACAGTCAGGCCACGGCCGCCAACGCAACCGCAACGGGCCAAGGTGCGAAGGCATCCGGGGCCAATTCGACCGCCACGGGCCAGGGCGCGGTAGCTAACAAGGATGGTGCGACGGCCACCGGCCAGGCAGCACAGGCTACCGGACTCTATTCAACGGCGACCGGAACTGCCGCCGAGGCCTCCGGCGAGGACGGCACCGCAACCGGCAGCTATTCGAAGGCCACCGGCTTTCAGTCGACGGCGACCGGTGTGCTGGCCAATGCTGAGGGTGCCTATTCCACCGCGACCGGCCGCAGCGCCACCGCAACGGGATCGCACGCGACGGCGACTGGCTGGAATTCGCAGGCGACCGGCGAGAACTCGACGGCAAACGGCTACGAGGCCAATGCAACCGGCAAATGGTCAACTGCGATCGGCCACGGCGCCGATGCGACGAAAGAAAACTCGACTGCGCATTGGCGCTAGTCAGCGGCTGTCGGCGATCAGTCGACCGCTGTCGGTAAGGCAGCGTCGGCGCAAGCCGACTTCTCTACTGCCGTCGGCACGGGCGCGCTGACCCAAGGCAAATTCGCGTCGGCCTTTGGCGACCACGTCTCAGGCCAAGACTGAGAACTCGACGGCGCTTGGAGCGTACTCATCCGCTTGGTCAGGTAGCAACACCACGGCTATTGGTCACAGCTCCGAAGCTAAGGGTGCGAACGCCACGGCCATCGGCCAGGATTCCGCCGCGATGGGTGCCAACTCCACGGCCCTTGGCCAAGGCGCGCAAGCGACGCACGCCAACTCGGCGGCCATCGGCCAGGGGGTGAAGACAACACGCGACAACCAGGTCGCTATCGGCCAGTCGACGAGCACCTACACGCTCGGCGGCATCTCGTCGGCGGCGAGCCGCGCGGCGCAGGGGGGCCCGGTGAACTTCGTCACCTCAGATGCGGCCGGCAACCTTGCCACGCGTTCGGCGGCCGACATGGGTCTTGCGACGACGGGCGATATCAACGCGCTCAACTCGCAGATCGGCGGCTTGCAGAAGCGTGACAATGAATTGGCCGAAGGCATCGCCATCGCGCTGGCTCTGTCGACGCCGACCTTCCAGGGCAACCAGACGTTCGCGGCTCGCTTCGGCTGGGGCAACTTCGACGGCTCCAACGCGATGGGTCTCAGCCTCGCCGGCGTGCTCGATCGCGGTGGCTTCGGCAAGGGCACCTCGGTGGTGATCGACGGCGGTATCGGCTACGGCAGCGCAGAAGGCACCGTCGCCGGCAAGGGCGGCATCACCTTCGGGTTCTGAGCCGCGCCCGAGACGAAAGAAACCGAACGGCGGCGGTCGAAGGACTGCCGCCGTTCATGCGTCATGGCATCAGTGAAAGAGCACGTCGATGCGCATCATCTTCCTCGCGGCCGTCGCCGCACTCGCGGGCGCCGCGCTGCTCGCGTCCGGTCCGACGATGGCGCAGGACCAAAAGCCGCCGGCTAATGCACAGGCCACGGCTGCGGCTCTCCGCCTCCCGGTTCCGCCGGCCGAGAACCTGGTGCTGCTGATCCGGCTTTCGTTGCTAACGCTCAACGACGCGCTGCAAACGGGAAACTACACGGTGCTCCGCGATCGGGCGGGGCCCTCATTCCAGCGCGGCAACACCGCGGCAGCCCTCTCGCGCGTCTTCGCCAAGCTGGAGTCGCAGGGCATCGATCTTGCCGGCGTGGCGATCATGACGCCGCAGTTGACTACGGCGGAAGTGGGCGGCGTGGAGCAGCGTCTGCATGTCAGAGGGCATTTCCCGGGGCAGCCGACGCAGATCGAGTTCGACCTGACGTACGAGCCTTACGAAGGGCACTGGAAGCTCTACGGATTGTCAGTCGCCGCTGTGCCGGTGCAGGCGCCCGTGCCGGTAGCGCAAAATCCCGCGGCGAAAGCGCCAGCCGCCAAGCCGGCGACCCCGAAGGCGCCGATCAAGAAATAAGCGGCCCTCAAGAGGGTGAACGCGCCTCCCGACGCAGGATAGCCGCGCTGGGGCCCGGCGCCCATTTCTTGGTTGATCCGTCATCCTGTGGCGCCGCAACAACTTAGCGCCGCCTCACGTGGCTTTGAAACGTGCCGTTGTCTGACTTATAGTGCAGGGCGGTCCGCCGCATAGGGCGCTCCTCATACTCGGGGCCCCGAAGTCGAATATTCGATCATTTCATAGACGTCGATACACGTATTGCCTGCCACGGCACCGTTCGTTGAACCGGCGGGATGCTGCTTTGATTTCGCAATTGGACGAGTAATTTGAGGCACATTCTCTAAACGGAACCATGCAAAAGATTTTCAGTACCGACGGACTGCTTCCGCGCGACCGGTTCGATTGCTGGCACGAAGTGGCGTGCAAGCAGATCTGCGGCCATCTTTCCGAGCCGGTTTCCGCCCCCACGTTCGAGGCGGAGTTGTTTGCCGGCCAGCTCGCCGACCTCAAGCTCCTCAACTTCCGAAATGCGCCCATGTCTGTGGCGCGTACGCGTGTGCAGATAGCGCAGGTGGAAACCGACGACATCTTCATCTGCCGCCCGCTCGCCGGACGGCTTTTCCTCGAGCAGCAAGGCCGCGAGATTGTGATGGAAGCGGGCGACTTTTGCGTGCTCGACCCGCTCATCCCCTACTCGGGGCGCTTCGAAGGCAAGTCGAAACTGATCGCCGTCGCGGTCGCGCGAAGAAGTCTCGAGGCTCGCGTCGGCAGCGTGTCGGCGATGAGCGTGCTCCAGCTGGGTAACAGCGCGATCGGTGAGCTCACGTCGAGCTATCTCAGTCTTTTGCCCCAGTGTGCATCCAATTCCGAGCCGCATCGCGCGGCGATGTTCCAGGAGCAGGTTCTCGATTTGCTTGCGGAGTCGCTCACCGAGATCCAGGATGAGGGCAAGCTGACACTGTCGTCGCCGCGCGCGGTATCCGAGGCGAAACTACGCGCCGTGGTCGAGCAGAACCTCCGCAACCCGACCTTGTCGCCCTCGATGGCGGCCCGGCTCGCCGGCATCAGCGTTCGCTACGCCAATGCACTGCTGGCCGAGAGGGGCACCTCGCTCTACCGCTTCATCCTCAGCCAGCGTCTCGAGCGCTGCCGGCTCGCGCTACAGGATCCCGCGCAGGGGCGCCGCACAGTCACCGAGATCGGGCTCAGCTGGGGCTTCACGGACCTTCCCTACTTCAGCCGCAGCTTCAAGGCGGCCTTCGGCATGTCGCCGCGGGACTATCGTGCAGCCGCCTCGCTCAACTAGGCTTGGCGCTAGCAGCCCCGGTCGAGCGCGGCGCGCTGCACAGCTTTCAGTCGCCGCTTATCGTTCTTGCGCTGCTCCTCCGCGTCCTTGCGCGCTTGCGGCAGCAGGAACTCTCGCGTGCCCGCCGTCCTGCGCGCGAGCGACTTGGCCTCCTTGGCAAGCTCACCGCACGTCCAGGTGTTGTAGTCGGGGACGGCGGTATGCGTGTGCGGCGGCGATACGGAAGTGCAGCCTGCCACCACCAGAGCCAAGCAGGCCGCACTCAGGGAGTTACAACTACTCCGCCGCATCGCGAACGTCCGTCCGTTTCGCCGATGCGTTGCCGCGGGCGGTCGACACCGCGCCGAACGCGTCGCGTCGCACGCCGAGGTAGCCTAGGAGGGGCGCGGCCAAGAACACCGACGAATAGGTGCCGATGACCACGCCGAGGAGCATGGCGAGCGAGAAGTTGAACAGCACATCGCCGCCGAACACCAGCAGCGACAGCAGGACGGCGATGGTCGTCACGCCGGTGAGCACGGTGCGCGACAACGTCTCGTTGATCGAGATGTTGAGCAGCTCGTCGATGTCCATCTTCTTGTAGCGCCGCAGGTTCTCGCGGATGCGGTCCGACACGACCACAGTATCGTTGACCGAATAGCCGAGCACGGTCAGCAGCGCGGCGACGATCGACAGGTCAAACTCGAGTTGAAACACCGCGAAGATGCCGGCGACGAGGATCACGTCGTGCGCCAAAGCCACGATGGCGCCGAGCGCGAACTGCCAGTCGAAGCGGAACCACACGTAGAGGACGATCGCCACCAGCGAGCCGACGACCGCAATGACGCCGGTGGTGCGCAGCTCGCTTGAAACGGCGGGGCCGACTACCTCCACGCGCCGCTGCTCGAAGCCGTCGCCGAGCGCGTCGACGACCGTATGCATCGCCACCTGTTGCTCGGCTTCCCCGCCCGGCTGCGTCTCGACGCGGATGAGTACGTCTGCCTCGCCGAACGACTGGATTTGGACGTTGCCGAGCCCAAGGCCCGCCAGTTTGTCGCGCAGCTCCTGCGTGTCCGCATGGCCGCTCTTGGCCTGCACCTCGATCAGCGTGCCGCCCTTGAAGTCGACACCGTAGTTGAAGCCGTCGATGGCGATCGCCACCAGCGATGCCGCCATCAAGACGAACGACAGGGCGATGCACGCCCCTTTGTAGCGCATGAAGTTGATGCGTGTTCCGTGCGGAAAGAAGTCGAAGCCCTTGAAGTTGGGGACCGGAAAGAACATTCGGAATGCCTCGCGAGCGCCCGCGGGCACATGGCGCGCGGGGGAGTACCGGAAGGCCTGATCAGTGCGGAGCCGGCGCTATGCAACGCGCGCGCCGTACCGCTCAGCGTTCGGCGGAGCGGCACTGGTGATCGAGGCCTGGCGAAAGTCGGGTGCTAGCTCGTGAAGGGCGGGGGCCCGCGCGGCCGATGCGCCGCGCGAATGAGATGACGCCCTGACGATGACGGGGCGACGTGCGCAACGATGCGGCTGTCCGCAACGGCGGTTACGGCAAGTCCGGGAAGCCCGAGTGGGCCGCCAACGGCCGGCGACTTGGCGTGCTCGCGCTGCGGCGCGGCCGAGAGGCGTGCCGATACGCCCTGACGGGGAATGGTGGCGACGCCGGTTTTGTGATTGGCGAACGCGGCTTGGCTGGAGGCCGGCGTTGGCTCCGGCAATCCAGCGCCGGTCAATGCGCACAGGAAGCACGCAACGAACGCCAGCACCACAGCTCGGGCTGTGAAGCCGCCTCGGCCGGTCTGTGCTGTGGCGGCGCTCTGCATGCGCCGAAACCTTAACTTCCTCCGCAGCCGCGGGCAAATAGGCAGCACCGCCGCACCGTCACTTGGCTGCGTAAGCGAAAGCACCCCCGGACGGAACCGGAGGTGCGAAATGCGCGGCAGACGTCAGTTCTAGTGAAGCTCAGCGGTTGAGGGCGACGACGAGCGCCTTGGGGTTCCCGCCGTTGTCGCTGATGAAGCTCTGGAAGAGGTTGTCGAGAAACGACGTCATCCAGAAGCCGATCACCTGCGCGTCGCGTACCTTGTAGGTGGTGCCGCGCTTCACGACGAGCCAGCGCACGTCGTAGCCGTCGCCGCTGGCGAGTGTGATGCGGCTGTCGACGTAGGTGCCGCGCGCATCGTCCTTCGACTGCGCCGTCACGATGAAGCGCGCGACCGGATACTTCGGTGCTTCCTTGGAAGCGTAGCGCGCAATGAAGTTGATCATGCCGTTGTAATAGATTGGGCGGTCGTTCTTGGGCAGGCTGCGGGCATATTCACCGAGGGCGCTGATGCCGATCGAAGGGATGTCGGCGTTGGAGTTCAGCACCATGGCAAACTGCGCCGAGGAACCGGAGCGCGAGGCCGCGAGCAACTCGTTGCCGACCCGCTTCATGAAGCCGGCGGGGGTCTCCCGCCGCACGACCGGAGCTGCGTCAGCGGCGACCGAAGGGGCCGCCTTCACGGCGGGGGCCTGGACACTCACGGCCGGGGCCTGAACGCTCACCGCAGGAGCTTGTGCGCTGACCGCAGGAGCCTGCGCCGGCGCCGCGGCCGGGGCTTGCGCTGACGCAGCTGCACACATCGTCAGCAGCGCCGCGCCGGACAATGTCAGCGCGCGCATGAAGGTCACGGGGGTCGTCATCCGGTCGGGCTCCCTCTTGGGGTACGAACTATCAACGGCGACCGCAAATACGCCGGGCGGCCCTAGCCTCTTCGGCTTTATTAGCCATGCGAGGCCTCTCTGCGTCAAAGGTTGACCGGAGATAACGTCGAATTTTTGGACGGGTGTTGCGTCAGGCATGGGCGGCCTCGGGCAAAGACGCTTGTGTCATTCGCGGCCATAGGGCCTTGAAGCGATAGAGTTCGCTGGGCGGGATCTCTTTGTGGCCAAGAAGTGTCGCAACGCGGTCGACCTCGGCTTGCGATGTCCGCGGCGCCACACTCAAGAGCACACATTTTTCGCGCATCGGGTGCACGAGGATCAGCTCGTGACGCGTTCCCGATAGCGAGGCGCGCACGTGGTGCGCAACGCCGGTGAAGGAGGCGAGGGGGGCGGCCCATGTCCAGGAGCGGAAATTCCCGCCTTCCGTGACGTGCACTAAGCCGTGCGTGATCTCGACCGTGCGCGTCGTCGTCAGGCGCGCGATGAGGCGACGCGTCGGCAGCGCGACGAGGTAGATGAGGAAACCGATGGCGGCGAGCACTTCGAGGCTGAGCAACGGATGCTGATCGATGACGGCGCGGGCGGCGGGCGCCAGCATGGCCTGTAAGACGAGGGCGATCGCGGCGAGCGTGCCGCCGAGGGCAGCCGGGACGACGAGCACGAGAAAGGCCGTGGCGGCGCGCTGTGAGCAGGTTTGGGTGAGGTGGAGGGGCAGCTCTGAGGGCACCGGGGGCTCGACCCGGTCGTAGATGGTGACGCGCATTTAAGGGGTATCCGCGGCTCGAGAGGTGGTTGCAATCAAAGGTAAACGCACGTGCTTACTTTCGGGTTAATCGGCGTGCCGAAAAGAACCCACAATGTGGCTTGGTTGCGTCTCTTGACACATAAACATATCTTTATATGATCTGCCGCAAAGGAGGGCCACCCTTTGGCCGGATCATTCGCCAGCGACGACATCGTCACCGCGCTCAAGGCTGCGGCGGAGCCGACGCGCCTGCGCATCCTGCTGCTGCTTGCCGCGGGTGAGCTGAGTGTCAAGGATTTGACGGTGATCCTGGGGCAGAGCCAACCGCGCATCAGCCGGCATCTGAAGCTCTTGGCCGAGGCCGGGCTGGTCGAGCGCTTCCGCGAGGGCAGCTGGGCCTATTTTCACGTCTCCGACCGCTCGGCCGGCGGCCGCCTGGCGCTCGATATCCTCGGCCTCGTCGACGGGGCCGACCGCGTCATCGCCCGCGACCGTGAGCGGGCCGACGCCTTGAAGCGCGAGCGCGAAGCGACAGCGCAGTCCTACTTTCAATCCCATGCCGCCGACTGGGACCGCATTCGCGCCCTGCACATCGCCGAGCACGACGTCGATCAGGCGATCGTCGAGGGGCTGGGGCACGGCCCATTCAAGCTGCTGATCGACCTCGGCACCGGCACTGGCCGTATCCTCGAATTGCTTGCCGACCGCTACGAGCGCGGCATCGGCTTCGACCTCAGTAACGCGATGCTGGCCTACGCGCGCAGCAACCTGTCGAAGGCCAAGCTGCTGCGCGCGCAGGTGCGCCACGGCGATCTCTATGCCCTGAGCCTGCCCGATGGCGTCGCCGACGCCGTCGTCATGCATCAGGTGCTGCACTTCCTGTCCGATCCTGCGCTCGCCATCAGGGAGGCCGCGCGTGTGCTGGCTCCCGGAGGGCGTTTGCTGATCATCGACTTCGCCCCACATGACCTCGAGTTCCTGCGCGAGGAGCATGCGCACGACCGGCTTGGCTTTGCCCCTGCGCAGGTCGAGCATTGGATGAAGGACGCCGGGCTCGAGCCGCGCCTGCAGCGCGATCTGGCGCCCACGTCCGGCGCCGGGCCGCAGGCATTGACCGTGTCGCTCTGGCTCGGCGAACGCCCGCAGGCGGCGGCGCTACAAGACAAACCGGCGCGTGCGCGCGCCCTTGAGGAGGCCCCGTGATGGCCGTGGCATTGGAACGCAAGAGCCGGCTGCTCGGGGCCGGTGAGATCGACGTCTCATTCGAGTTCTTCCCGCCCAAGACGGAGAAGATGGAGCAAGCGCTGTGGAGCGCCGTGGAGCGTTTGGCACCGCTGCGCCCAGAATTCGTCTCCGTCACCTATGGCGCCGGTGGCTCGACGCGCGAGCGTACGCACAACACGGTGGTACGCATCGTCAATGAGACGGCGCTGAAGCCGGCCGCGCATCTCACCTGTGTCGCGGCCTCGAAGGAAGAGGTCAATGCCGTCGCCAAGGACTATTGGGAGTCAGGCGTGCGCCATATCGTGGCCCTGCGCGGCGATCCTGCCGGCGGTCCCGGCACCTCCTATGAGCCGCACGCCGGCGGCTACATCAACGCCGCCGATCTGGTTGCCGGCCTGAAGCGCATCGCGCCGTTCGAAGTGTCCGTGGCCGGCTATCCCGAGAACCATCCCGAGAGTTTGTCGCCTGCTGCCGACATGGACAACCTCAAGGCCAAGGTCGATGCCGGGGCCGACCGTATCATCACCCAGTTCGGCTTTGACAACACGCACTACCTCCGCTTCCTGGAGCGGGCGCGCGCCGCGGGCATCTGGATCCCGATCATCCCCGGCATCGTGCCTATCCATAATTTCAAGCAGGTCGCCGCCTTTGCGAACCGCGCCGGCGCCAGCATGCCGTCTTGGCTTGCGCGCCGCTTCGATGGCCTCGAGGACGATCCGGCGACCAGCCATCTGGTGGCTGCGGCCGTCGCCACCGAGCAGGCCATGGACCTGGTTGATGAAGGCGTGAAGAAGTTCCATTTCTACACCCTCAACCGCGCCGATCTCGTGTACGCGATCTGCCACCTGCTGGGCCTGCGCCCGCATGCGGCGGCGGCCAGCGCGCCGGTCAAAGCGCGCGCGGCAGGGTAAGGAGTTCATTTGATGCAGAGAAAGCCGACATTTGACGCGCTGACGGCTGCGGCCGACAAGCGCATCCTCATTATCGACGGCGCCATGGGCACCATGATCCAGCGCTACAAGCTGGACGAGGACGGCTATCGCGGCGTGCGCTTCAAGGACTGGCAGCGGGACGTCAAGGGCAACAACGACCTGTTGGTGCTAACGCAGCCGCAGATCATCGGAAAGATCCACGAGGAGTACTTGGAAGCCGGCGCCGACATCCTCGAGACCAATACGTTCAATGCGCAGCGCATCTCGCTGGCTGACTACGGCATGGAGGAACTGGCGTACGAGATGAACGTGGCCGCCGCCAAGATCGCCCGAGCGGCTGCCGACAAGTGGAACAAGAAGACGCCCGATAAGCTGCGCTTCGTCGCGGGAGCAGTGGGGCCGACCAACCGTACCGCATCCATCTCACCGAGGGTCAGCGACCCCGGTTACCGCAACGTCGACTTCGACGAGCTACGCGAAGCCTACAAGGAGCAGGTGCGCGGGCTGATCGATGGCGGCGCCGACATCATCCTGATCGAGACCATCTTCGATACGCTCAACGCCAAGGCGGCCGGCGTGGCGACGCTCGAGGTGTTCGAGGAAAAGGACATCGAGCTGCCGATGATGATTTCCGGCACCATTACCGATCTCTCCGGGCGCACGCTGTCGGGGCAGACGGCGGAGGCGTTCTGGTACTCCATGCGCCACCTAAAGCCGTTTTCGATCGGGTTGAACTGCGCGCTCGGCGCCGACCTGATGCGGCCCTATCTGGCCGAGCTGGCGGCGGTCGCGGACGCGCGCGTCTCGGCCTATCCCAACGCGGGGCTGCCCAACGCGATGGGTGAATACGACGAGAGCCCGCACGATATGGCGTGCGATATGGAGCCATGGGCCAAGGACGGTATTGTCAACATCGTCGGCGGCTGCTGCGGCTCGACGCCTGACCACATCCGCCACATCGCCGAGCACGTCGAAGCGCATCCGCCGCGTAAGATTCCCCACATCGCGCCGAAGATGCGTCTCTCCGGCCTCGAACCCTTCGTCCACGGGTGACCATGGCTTCGGTCCTCCTGACAAAGGCACGCGAGCACTTTTTCCCTCCCCCTTGACGGGGGAGGGACGGGGAGGGGGTGGTGCTCAAGCGTTTGGGTTCCTGCACACCCCCCACCCCAACCCTCCCCCGCAAGGGGGGAGGGAACACCAGAGATTCCCCGTGCCGAAGGCGAGCAAGAATGACCACAGCAAACGCGGCGCAGACCTTCATCAACGTCGGCGAGC
Organism: uncultured Alphaproteobacteria bacterium; assembly: GCA_963722495.1. Taxonomy (GTDB): domain Bacteria; phylum Pseudomonadota; class Alphaproteobacteria; order Rhizobiales; family Hyphomicrobiaceae; genus Hyphomicrobium_A. Next base: position 233,000 of record CAVRND010000021.1, read on the forward strand.
GCACCAACGTCACCGGCTCGGCGAAATTCAGGAAGCTGATCGAGGCCAACGACTATCCGGCCGCGCTCGCCGTCGCGCGCAGCCAGGTCGAGAACGGCGCGCAGATCCTCGACATCAACATGGACGAGGGCCTGCTCGATTCCGAAAAGGCGATGCAGACGTTCCTCAATCTGATCGCCTCGGAGCCGGACATCTCGCGCGTGCCGCTGATGATCGACAGCTCCAAGTGGAGCGTCATCGAAGCCGGCCTCAAGTGCGTGCAGGGCAAGGCGATCGTCAACTCGATCAGCATGAAGGAAGGCGAGGCGCAGTTCCTCGACCACGCCAAGAAGGTGCTGCGCTACGGCGCTGCCGTCGTCGTCATGGCGTTCGACGAGGAAGGCCAGGCCGACACCGCGGACCGCAAGGTCGCCATCTGCGAGCGCGCCTACAAGCTGCTCACCGAGACGGTCGGCTTCCCGCCGGAAGACATCATCTTCGATCCCAACATCTTCGCCGTCGCCACCGGCATCGAGGAGCACAACGGATACGGGCTCGCCTTCATCGAGGCGGCGCGGCGCATCAAGGAGAAGATGCCGCTGGTGCACATCTCCGGCGGCGTCTCGAACCTGTCGTTCGCCTTCCGCGGCAACGAGCCGGTGCGCGAGGCCATGCACTCGGTGTTCCTCTACCACGCCATCCAGGCCGGCATGGACATGGGCATCGTCAACGCGGGCCAGCTGGCGCTCTACGACGACATTCCGACGGAGCTGCGCGAGCTGTGCGAGGACGTCGTCCTCAATCGCCGTCCCGACGCGACCGATCGGCTGCTCGACGCGGCGGCGAAGTTCAAGGGCGACGGCAGCGGCGCCAAAGCCAAGGAGAAGGATCTCTCCTGGCGCGAGGCTCCCGTGCAGGAGCGCCTGACGCATTCGCTGGTGCACGGCATCACCGACTTCATCGAGCAGGATACCGAAGAGGCGCGCCAGGAGGCCGACAAGCCGCTGCACGTCATCGAAGGCCCGCTGATGATCGGCATGAATGTCGTCGGCGACCTGTTCGGCTCCGGCAAAATGTTCCTGCCGCAGGTCGTCAAGTCGGCGCGCGTGATGAAGCAGGCGGTCGCCTATCTGCAACCCTTCCTCGAGGAGGAGAAGCGGCTATCGGGGCAGGAGTCCAAGCCGGCCGCCGGCAAGGTCGTCATGGCGACGGTCAAAGGCGACGTGCACGACATCGGCAAGAACATCGTCGGCGTCGTTCTCCAGTGCAACAACTACGAGGTCATCGACCTCGGCGTCATGGTGCCGGCGGCGAAGATCCTCGAGACGGCCAAGCGCGAGAAGGCCGACATCATCGGACTGTCGGGCCTCATCACGCCATCGCTCGACGAGATGTGCTTTGTCGCCATGGAGATGGAGCGCGAAGGCTTCAGCTGCCCGCTGCTCATCGGCGGCGCCACCACGAGCCGCGTGCACACGGCGGTGAAGATCAGCCCCAACTACCTCAGGGGCCAGGCGATCTACGTGCTCGACGCAAGTCGTGCCGTCGGCGTCGTTTCCAAGCTCCTGTCGGACACCGAGCGCCCTGAGTACGTCGGCGAGATCCGCAAGGAGTACATCAAGGTCGCCGAAGCGCACGTGCGCAACGAGGCTTCGAAGAAGCGCATCACGCTCGCCGCCGCGCGCGCCAACAGGTTCTCGCCCGACTGGTCGAGCTATACGCCGCCGAAGCCGACGTTCCTCGGCACCAAGGCCTTCACCGATTACCCGCTCGCCGAGCTGGTGCCGTACATCGACTGGACGCCCTTCTTCCAGACCTGGGAGCTGACGGGGCGCTATCCGGCCATCCTGAAGGACAACAAGGTCGGCACCGAAGCGCAGAAGCTGTTCAACGACGCGCAGGACATGCTGAAGCGCATGGTTGCCGAGAAGTGGACGCGGGCGGCAGGCGTCATCGGTTTCTGGCCGGCCAACAGCGTGGGCGACGACATCAAGCTCTACACCGACGACACGCGCAGCAAGGATCTCGCGACCCTCTTCACGCTGCGTCAGCAGATCGCCCGCGATCCCTCGCGCGACCGCGCCCACACCGCGCTCGCCGATTTCGTGGCGCCGAAGGATACGGGGCTCGCCGACTACGTCGGCGGTTTCGCCGTCACGGCCGGGCTTGGCGAGGAGGAATCCTTGGCGCGCATCGCGGCGACCGACGACTACAGCCGCATCCTCTTCAAGGCGCTGTGCGACCGCCTGGCGGAAGCCTTCGCGGAGCGCTTGCACGCGCGCGTGCGTCGCGAGTTCTGGGGCTATGCCACGGCCGAGACGCTTTCCAACGATGATCTCATCTTGGAGAAGTATCGCGGCATCCGCCCGGCACCCGGCTATCCGGCGCAGCCCGACCACACCGAGAAGGCGACGCTGTGGACGCTAATGGACGTGCACAAGGCCGCCGGCATCGAGCTCACCGAGAGCTACGCCATGTGGCCCGGCGCGGCCGTGTCGGGCATCTACATCGCGCATCCCGACAGCCATTACTTCGGCGTCGGCAAGGTCGAGCGCGACCAGGTCGCGGACTATGCGGCGCGCAAGGGCTGGACGATCGAGGAGACAGAGCGCTGGCTGGCGCCGGTGCTCAACTACGATCCGCGCTCGCTGCGCGTGGCGGCCGCCTGATCGCCGCCGCGTGCTGGAAATGACAAAGGCGCGGAGGTTTCCCCGCGCCTTTCAAATTTCAGAGCTCGTGCCGGACGAGACCGTCGGGGCGGAAGCTTCCTGTCGCGTGCGCTGTCTATACGACGCCGAATACGATCGCAGCGATGAAGCCGAAAGAAAGCAGCGCAGCAAGCACGTTCAGTCGCACCACCAGTTCCATCGTCGCCTCCCAGATATGCGGCCGCCTTTTGTGGCAGCTCGATTTGCGGCACGCGGAAACGCGGAAAGCCGTGCCGAAGTTCAAAGCGTAAGTTGGCTGCGAAGTTTCTGCCAAGCGAATTATTTTTTGCGTTGCAGGGAACCAGCGCGCGTCTTTGGAGTGGCCCTGATCGCGATGCTCTGGCGGCCGGGACACACCCGGTGTGCTCCGCGCGCCCGCGTCATCGCCGTGCGCGAGCAACGGCGGTGGCGCTCCGGTCAGCACAAATGCATCACTTGCCGTGCGCACCCATACAACGGATCGCATTCGCCGGGTGGCTAGCCGCGTGCTGCGCTGCGAGACTAGATTGTTCGAATTTGCGGAGGATTGCAGATGAGTGGCTACAACGCGCTTCTCTTGAGTCGCGCCGAGGGTGGATTGAGCGCGGCGTGGACGCCGATGCAGGACGCCGACCTTGGCGATGGCGACGTCACGGTGGCCGTCACTCACTCGACGATCAACTTCAAGGACGGGCTGGTGCTCACCGGACGGCTGCCGGGCATGCGCTTGCCACTTGTGCCGGGCGTCGACTTTGCGGGTTCGGTGATCGCGTCGACGCATGCCGGCTTGGCCCCTGGCGACGACGTGATCCTCAACGGCTGGGGCTGCGGCGAACGGCGTCCCGGCGGATACGCGCAGCGCGCACGCGTGCCGGGCGACTGGCTGATCAAGCGTCCCAGCGTCTTCACCAACGCCGAGACCATGGCCATCGGCACGGCCGGCTACACCGCGATGCTGTGCGTGATGGCGCTGGAAGCGAACGGCGTGACGCCCGACAAGGGCCCGGTGCTCGTCACCGGCGCGGCCGGCGGCGTGGGCAGCGTCGCCGTCGCGCTGCTGCACAAGCTCGGCTATCGCGTCATCGCATCGACGGGGCGTCCGCAGGAAGCCGACTATCTGCGCGGCCTCGGCGCTTCCGAGATCATCGCCCGCGATGAGCTGTCGTCGGCGGGGCGGCCGCTCGGTAAAGAGCGCTGGGCAGGCGCCATCGACGTGGCCGGCTCGCACACATTGGCGAACGCTATTGCGATGACGCAATACGGCGGCTGCGTCGCCGCCACGGGGCTGGCGCAAGGTCTCGACCTGCCGATGTCGGTGGCGCCGTTCATCCTGCGCGGCATCACGCTCGCCGGCATCGACAGCGTCATGGCGCCGAGGGAGAAGCGCGTGCGCGCCTGGGAACGTCTCGCGACCGATCTCGACCGCGGCAAGCTGGCGGAGCTGACGGTGACGCGACCGCTCGCAGATGTGGTGGCGCTGGCGCCGGAGATTCTCGCCGGCAAGGTGCGCGGCCGCGTCGTGCTCGAAGTCGGCTGAGCTAGACGAGCCGCTTGCGCATGAGGATTTCGGCGCGGCCGTCCCAGGCGAGATCGTCGAGCGTCGCGATCTGCCTGAAGCCGAAGCGCTCGTAGAGGCGTATGGCGCCGGTGTTGATCTCGGAGGCCGCGACCCACAGGTTGCGCTCCTTGGCGGCGCGCGCTTCGCGCTCCATCCAGGCCAGGAACGCGCCGCCGATGCCGCGACCCTGCGCTTCCGGCACGACCGCCAGAAATTGGAGATAGGGTCCGCGCAGCCAGCCCGGACGAACGACAGCGGCGCCGGCAACGGCGCCGTCGATGCTCAAGGCCAAGCGGCGGGCGCCCGGCTCATGCCCCGCGAGGAACGCACTGAGCGTCGCGGCCGCGTAGCCGTAAGCGGCCCAAGGATCGATGCCGGCGAATACCGCGCCCAGACGTTCCCCTTCAGCAGGAGAGAGCGGCGCGACGATCAGCGTGCTGCCGTCGTGCGTCGCCAGCTCGTAGCGCGCGTCATCGAACGTCGCCGGACCGCTCATTGCAGGCGCGTCTTGGTCTTTTGCAGCAATGGGTGCGGGCCCTTCACGACATTGTCGTAGCGGTTGGTATCGCCCGGCCGGCTGTCGTAGCAGTCGGGCGCGATCACCGGCTCCCCGGCCGCGATCAGCTCTGAAACCGTGACGAACTCGAAGCCCATGTTGCGCAGCTTGGTGATGGCGAGCGGCAGCGCCTCCGCCGTATGCCAGCCGCGCCCGTTGGCGTGGTTGACGATGATCGAGCCCGGTCGCGCATGGCTCATGGCGCGCACGATGGCGGCGGCGGGCTGCTGTGGCGCCGGATCGCCGGTCGAGATGTCCCACTGAATGGCGCGCAGGCCCTGGTCGTGCACTTCGCGCAGGGCGCGGTCGTTACAGGCGCCGTACGGAAAGCGGAATAGGTTCATGCGCGGCGCCACGCTCTGCATCGCCGTGGGCTGTGCCGCCGCGCACTGCGATTGGGCGAGCCGCGTGCGGATGGCTTCGTAGGCCCGTTGCGGCCCGATGACCTCGTCGTGCAGGCGCTTACCTTGCAGGAGCCGAAGATTGCGGTGCGCTTCCGAATGGTTGCCGATCTCGAACAGCGGATCGGCCATCAGTTGCTGGGCCCGCTGCTCGTGCGAGCGCATCCACTTGCCGCCGGCGAAGAAGGTCGCCTTGACGTTCTCGCGGCGCAGATAGTCGATGATGGCGCCGTCGTATCCGGCAATTTCGCCCGGCTGCTCGCACAGGTCGAATGTCAGCGCCACGAGTTTGCGCCCCGGCGGCAGCTTCACGCGCCGGATCGCGCCGACGGCGTCGGACGGCGCACCCTCGGACGGGGCGACGATCCAACCTTGCGCAGGCGGTGCATCGAAGCTGCGATCGCCCTTGCGGGCGGCTTTCTCGTTCGGCTTGGCGGCAAGCTCGGCCGGAGCCCAGCACGCGTTGAGCAGAGTCCTGTCATCGGCAGCTACCGGTAGACGTTGCGCGCGCCAGAAGGCACACGGCCATCCCGCTGAACGCCACCAATCCGGCCACGCGACGCATCACATCTACTCCTCAGCGGCCATCTCAGCGGCCCTGAAAGCGCGGCTTGCGCTTCTCCTTGAACGCGAGCCGTCCTTCGGCGTAGTCCTCGCTGTCAAAGCAGGCGGCGACGGCCGCATCCAGTGACGCGAGGTCGGGCGTCTGCGGATTGCGCACCAGCTCGTCGATCGTGCGTTTGGCGGCACGGACCGTCAGCGGTGCGTTGGCGGCGATGTCGCCGGCAAGCGCCCGTGTTGTCGCTTCTAGCTCGGCGGCGGGTACCGCCGTGTTAACAAGTCCTATCGTCAGTGCCTCTGCAACTTTGAAGCGCCTTCCGGTGAACAGCATCTCCTTGGCTTTGGCCGGCGGCACGGCCGCCAGAAGAGGGCGCACCCAGCGGGCATTGTAGCCGAGGCCTAGCTTGGCGGCGGGAATGGCGAACTCGGCGACATCGTCGGCAAGCCGGATATCGGCGCACAGCGCGATGGCCAAGCCGCCACCGAGGCAGAAGCCGTGGATCATGGCGATGGTGGGCTTGGCGCACCCGCTCAGCGCCCGGAAGGCCGCGTCATTGAGGGCGTCATACGCCGCCGCGGCATCGCCCGCCCGTGCACTGTCGAATTCGGAGATGTCGGCGCCGGCTGAAAAGGCGCGCGTTCCCGCGCCCCGCAGCACGATGACGCGGATGCCCGGATCGGCCACGGCGGCGGCAATAACCTCGGGGACAGCCTTCCACATGCCGGCGGTAAAGGCGTTCATGCGCGCCGGATTGCTGGCGATGACGAAGCCGATGTCCCCGTCGCGCTCCAAGCGCAGCTCGGGCGTCCCGGAGGGCGTATCTGGCATGGGAATTCCTTCTTGGCGCTGGGCGTTATAGAGCGCGAACGGCCCTCAGCCGCAATCGGGCGCTTCGTCTCAACGGGCACCCGGCCGCCCGCGAGCGGCGGAAACTTAAAAGCCTCCGGCGCTGGAAGGCGTTGACGGCGCGACGGCATATTTGTACCCCGGTCAGAGCCGGGATGCGGCCCGGCCCAGGGACACGCGCGATCGGCGCGAGGAGTTCGAAATGGCAGCCAAGACGCTTACGGCGGCCGACGGTAAGGTGCAGGCCTACGATCCGATCTGGTCGGAGATCCGCCGCGAGGCGACGAGCGCCATGGCGTCGGAGCCGGCGCTCGGCAGCTTCATCTTTGCGACGCTGCTGAGCCACGACCGGCTCGAGGACGCGATCTGCCATCGGCTGGCGCAGCGCCTCGATCATTCCGAGGTCGAGGCAGTGCTCATCAATCAGACGTTCCAGTCGGTGCTCGACAAGCGCCCCGAGCTGGGCGGCATCTTCCGCGCCGACCTCGCCGCCGTGTTCGAGCGCGACCCGGCGTGCAATCGCTACATCGATCCGCTGCTGTACTTCAAAGGCTTCCACGCGTTGGCGACGCACCGCTTCGCCAACGCGCTGTGGCACGACGGGCGTCGCGACTTCGCGCTTGTTCCTGCAGAGCCAATCCTCGCGCACCTTCGGCGTCGACATCCATCCGGCCGCCAAGTTCGGCCAGGGCATCATGATCGACCACGCCACGGGCATCGTCATCGGCGAGACGGCGCAGGTGGGCAACAACTGCTCGTTCCTGCACGGCGTTACGCTCGGCGGCAGCGGCAAGGAGACGGGCGACCGGCATCCGAAGATCGGCGAGAGCGTGCTGATCGGCGCCGGCGCCAAGGTGCTTGGCAACATAACGGTCGGCGACGGCTCGCGCATTGCGGCCGGTAGTGTCGTTCTGACCGCCGTTCCGGCGCACGTGACGGTGGCGGGCGTTCCGGCCAAGATCGTCGGATCGGCCGGCAGCGCCGAGCCCGCGCTCGAGATGGAACAAACCTGGGTCGACGATTTCGGCGGCCTGTGAGTTTAGCCAGATAAACTTCAACGGCGGCGGGCTTCGAGCACGCCGCGCTAGTGTCCCGATTCCGAAGTTCGCCGGTGTTCGCTGCTTGGGCCAGGAGCGAACTTCGGAATCATAAGGGACACTAGAAACATAGACTTGCTAGTGTGATTCAGATCGAGAAATTCGCTCATCACCTAGCCGCTAGCACCTACGAATTTCTCGATCATCACACTAGGGAGACCACGCACGTGAACCAGGAAGAAGTTGCCCGCCTGCAGGCTTATCTGCGCAAGACGTTCGGTACGCCGTCGCTCGAGGTGCGCTTGCGGCCGAAGAAGAAGGATAGCGCCGAGGTCTTCGTCAATGGCGAGTTCATCGCCGTGCTGTTCCGCGAAGAGGAAGAGGGCGAGGTCTCCTACCAGTTCCAGATGGCAATCCTCGACCTCGATCTCGAGCAGGCCTGATCCTTCATGTCGCTGTATGAGTTGGACGGCGTCCGTGTCGAAACGCCGGGCGAGGGCCGCTACTGGGTCGCGCCCAGCGCCGTCCTCATCGGCAAGGTGATCCTCGAGGAGGATGCGAGCGTCTGGTTCGGCAGCGTGCTGCGCGGCGACAACGAGCCCATCCGCATCGGCGCGCGCTCGAATGTGCAGGAAGGCTGCGTGCTGCACACCGATCCGGGCTATCCGCTCGAGGTCGGGGCAGACTGCACCATCGGCCACATGGTGATGCTGCACGGCTGCACGATCGGACGTGGCAGTCTCATCGGCATCGGCTCGATCATTCTCAACGGCGCGCAGATTGGCGAGGAATGCCTGATCGGCGCCAACACGCTGATCGCCGAGGGCAAGGTGATCCCGCCGCGCTCGATGGTGCTCGGCTCGCCCGGCAAGATCATCCGCCAGCTATCGGACGAGGACGCGCAGCGCTTCGGCGGCGCAGCGGGGCGCTACGTGAAGAATTGGAAGCGGTTTGCGGCAGGGATGAAGCCGCAGGCGTGAGCCGCCTGCGGGCTTTGCGTTACTCGGAACCCGAGTTCTCGACACCGGACAGTGCGGCCAGCGGGCCCTGGCGGCTGTCGAGCGCGACCCAAACCTTCGGGTTGAGGTACGACTGGCGCATCACGTACTGGTACGGGGTCTTGTTCCAGACGCGCACGTCCTCGAGCTTGTTGTCGAGGATGTAGTCGCCCTGGTCGGTGCGGGCCGTCAGCACGGCGTGGCCTTCGCCCTTTTCATCGCGCACTACGGTCATCAGCACCGAGCTGACCGGCCAGCCTTTGGCGATCAGATTGTGGCGCTTCAACAGAGCGTAGTCCTCGCAATCGCCGCGCGTGCGCGGCAGCGTCCAATACTCGTTGACGCCGTAAACCTCGAGGTCGGTTGCCGGGGCGATCTCCTTGTTCACCGCCCGGTTGACCTCGTCGAGCTCCTTCAGGCGCTCGGCGGTCGCCTCGAAGCGGCTTTCCTGGCCATGGTCGGAAGAGCATTCGGCAGGGGTCGCGTCGCAGAAGCGGACGAAGCCGTGCGGGGGTTGAGCCGGGCCGAAGATGCGCATGACCGCGGAGCCGCGCGCAGCGGCAGCGTCCGACTTGTCAGGCTTCTGAATGTTGGAGACGCCCTGGGCGCAAACCGCCGTTGAAGCAAACATGCTTCCCATGAGGACGATAGCGCTTACGTGAACCCGCTGCATGACCCGAACCCCGTTACTCGTCCTTCCAAGGTACCCGACAGAACTCGAATTACGCTGAAACAACGTCCCCGGATTTGATGCGATAAACTCGTCGTTCCTTCACTTGTGTGGCTCGGCTCTTAACCCGAGCCCGAAGCTGTAACGTTCGGTGAAGGGCTCATTAACAAACTCGACGCCGATGCCGCGCTCGTGGTGGCGCACGACGGTCGCGCGGCGCTTGTCGATCCTCACCTCCGAGCCGAGGTCCGGCCGCGCCGGCGTGACGACTGAGGCGCCTGACATTGAAAGATCATGCAGTGGGCAGACCATGGTGCTGCCGTCGGGCAGTACGAGCAAGGCCGCCTCTTCGGCGGAGACACGCGGGTACTCGCGTTCCTCGCCTTCAGGAATTTCCGATTGCGCGGCAAGGCGCGGGATCTGTACGGCGAGCTTGTCGCGCTTGCGTTGCGTGCCGCTGATCGACATGGCGAAGGAGCCGGGGAATAGGCGGACGACCGTCCCTTCGAGACCGCCGAGCCGCGTCAGGTAGACGATCAGCTTCTCGCCGACGACGAGGGGCACTGGCGTCGTCATGGCCGCGCTCTCGACCGAGATATCAATCAGACGGCAAGGGTGGTCCAACTTGTCGGCGCGCATGAAGCGTCCGCCCAGGCTTAGGGCGTAGCGCGGGTGGCGGCGCTGGTTGCGACCCCCGGAGCTCGCATCGGTCAGCTCGACTGGCCGATATGTATCCGCACCCGTAGACATAGCCGTCCCTGCCGCTGGGTCGCCGACAGGGCGATCCGATATCCGAAGCCAGGCCAGAACGTGTACGTTGATGGCTCTGTTCCGCAGACGACTATGGAGTGGTGGGACTTAACGAACGGCTAATCGCCGCGTCATTTCTGTATGGATTGGCTAGGGGGCGGAAATTGCGCGGTGTTCAGCGATCGCGGGGTCGTCAGCGCTCGTCGGCGCTATCACGGCCAAGCCCGCCTTCAAAGACCCGGAACTGGCGGCGTTCGGAGCGCACGATGCGCGCATGCCGTGCCGGCAGCATCGCCGGGACCTCGCCGCGTGCGGTCACGTCGTCGGCGTAGGCGCGATCGCCAGCCGGCCACATCAGCTCGTGCGCGATGATGCGTTTGGAGGAGAGCGGCAACTCGCGCAACCAGTGCGGGGATTCGAGCGCGGTGAAAGCTCCCAGCACGCGGTCGATATCCTCGCCCGTATGCCGCAGCGGTAGCAGCAACATTTCGAACGTCGACGACGCGCGGGCGACAGGGGCCGCTTCCATGTGGATCGTCTCCACGGCGCCTTGCTTGGAGATGGCGGCGAAGTGGCGGATGAGTGCCGTGCGGTCCGAGGGCGACCAGCCGTCAAGGAAGTTCGTGCCGCGCAGCTCAAAGCCGAAAAGTTCACATACATGCGTGCCGGCCAGGCGGAAGCGGTAGGCCTCGGCGTCGATGCGCTCCAGGATGAAAGTCGAGGGCAGGATCGCGGCAATCTTGCCGGGCTCGATCTCGAAGCGCCGTGGCGTCGTGCGGTTGCCACGCACCTTGTCCCAGTAGGAGAAAAGCGTCTCGCTCGTCTTGTGCTTCAAAATCATTGTTTCGAACCGGTCTGCCCAGGCCCCGCGGTGGAGGCTCCATGAATGGTCGTTCCGGATCGGGACAACATGCGTCCGCCGATCCCCTTCTGCGCTTGTAGGAGCAGCATCCGTGCCAGCGCGGCGGGACGACGCACGGAATTGATGGTTGATGGGGGGCAGGGGTGTCGTTAACTCTCCCTGGCAGCCTCCGCTGCCGAGGAGAGATACGCGTGAGCCGACACGAGCCGATGTTCAACGTGCAGGTGAGCGTGCTTGCGGTGCTGGGGCTGATGGTGGCCGTCCACCTCGTCCGCTTGGGGCTGTCGGAAGATTGGGACACCTGGCTGACGCTGGCGCTCGCCTTCATCCCGGCGCGCTACTCCGGTTATGCCGGGGTGCTGCCGGGCGGTGATGTCGCTTCCGTGACGTCGTTCCTCACCCACACCATGGTGCACGGCGACTGGGTGCACCTGGGCCTGAACGCCGCCTGGCTCGTGGCCTTCGGCGGCGCTGTGGCCAACCGTGTGGGCTCGCTCCGCTTCCTGCTGTTCTTCGCTCTCTGCGCGGTGGCGGGAGCTGCAACCTTCCTCGCCTTCAATCCCGGCGCCATGGTGCCGATGATCGGTGCCTCGGGCGCGATCTCCGGCTTGATGGGCGCAACGATGCGCTTCTTGTTCACTGCCGTGGACGGTCGGGGTCTCGCCGCACTGCGGGAGGACCCACGCTCCGCTCCGCTGATGCCGCTTGCACAAGCCCTCACCGACAAGCGCGTCCTGCTCGTCACCGTGGTGTTCTTGTTTGCAAACATTCTCGCCGTCTTCGGCCTCGGCAGCGTCGGCGAAAGCGGCATCGCATGGGAGGCGCATATCGGTGGCTATTTCGCCGGCCTTTTAACGTTCGGCTTTTTTGATGCAGTGCACACGGACACTTCGTCCAGCGCGACGATGCATTGAGACTATTGCGTCATAGACGTGATTGCAGCACGATGAACTGTCGGGCGCCGAAGGCGTGCCAACCAAAACGCAGAATGACTTTGCGTCGACTGCCGGATGTGGTCGTATCGGCTTAGCTCGGGCGACCATGTTTCCGGACTTCGACTGTCGAAGCGCAGTGGGAGGAAGATGCAATGAATATTGGACAGATCCTGAAGGCGAAGGGACGAGCGGTGGCGACCGCGCGCCCCGATGCGACGCTTCTGGAGATCGTCAATAAGCTGGCTCAAAAGAAGATCGGCGCCATCGTCATTGTCGGCGACAACGGCGGCGTCGTCGGCATCATCTCCGAGCGCGACGTGATCCGTAAGCTGGGTGAGCGCGGAGCCGAAGTGCTGAGCGAGCCCGTGTCGAGCAGCATGACGGCAAATGTCATCACCTGCCAGGAGACGGGCACGCTCGACGAGCTCATGGAAGTGATGACGCAGGGTCGCTTCCGCCACTGCCCGGTCATCGAGGACGGCGCCCTCGTCGGCATCATCTCCATCGGCGACGTCGTGAAGAACCACATCGCCGAGGTCGAGATGGAAGTCACCGCCATGCGCGGCTACTTCGTCACCGGCTGATACAGCCCGCGTGATTGCTAAAATGCAGATCGTCTTCAGGCGATCTGCGTAATGCCCGTGTGTGCGCCCGGCGCGATGCGACGGGCATCGATCTCGCGGTGCATCTCGGCCAGGTGCCGCTTGGTCGCCTCCTCGCCGCGACGGATCAACTCGTCGGCGCGGTGGAAGTCGAAAAGCCCCATATCGGACAAGCGCAAATTGATCATCGCGTCCGGCGGATCGCCGGCGAGGCGCGAGCGCGCGATGCGATCCTGCACGATGTTGAACGCCTCGACCATCACCGTCGAGATGCCCGGCGTCGCTTCGCTCTTGCCGAGTACCTGACGCTTCAACAGGCTGCGCATGCCGCTCGCCGTTCTTGCCGCTGACCGGCTGCTCGGGGAGTCTCGCCGTCGGCCATGTCGGGCTCGAGGTGCGGAACGACGGTGCCGCGGCCGCAGATGTCGAAGTTCAAGTTGACGGCGATGACGTAGCGCGCGCCGTGCGCACGGCACACCGACACCGGAATGGGATTGACGAGCGCGCCATCGAACAGCCAGCGGCCGTTGATCTTCACCGGGCGGAAGATGCCGGGCAGCGCATACGAGGCGCGCACCGCGTCGGCGAGACGGCCGCGCGACAGCCAAATCTCATGACCGCTGCCGAGCTCGGTGGCGACGGCGGTGAAATGCGGATCCAGGTCTTCGATGTTGAGGTCGCCGAGCTGCCGCTCGAGGCGGTCGCACAGCTTCTGCCCGTTGATGAGGGCGGTGCCGGCGAAATTGAAGTCGAGGTAGCCGAAGATGCGGCGGCGGGTCAGCTCGCGGGCGAAGTCTTCCAGCGCATCGAGGTGTCCGGCCGAATGACAGGCGCCGACCACGGCGCCGATGGAGGTTCCGGCGATGATATCGGGCTTGATGCCGGCTTCCGCCAGCGCCTTGAGGACGCCGATGTGAGCCCAGCCGCGCGCCGCGCCCCCGCCCAACGCAAGCCCGATCTTCGCCTTGGCCATGTTCGTCACCTGCTAAGGGATGTTATTTGTCCAACCCCGGTATGCGTGCGCTTGCTTAACGTCCAAGTGCGCATTTGGTGCCCTGACGATGCCAACTCAACCTGCCGGCTTAACTGTCAGCATACGCTTCAGATATAAGCGGCCAAGATTAACCTTGCACTATGACGCAGGTAGTCTCGCACTGCGGCGGAGACAAGCGCAGCGCAGCGATCGATCGCAAACAGGGAACGTGACAGCGCCTTAGTGTCCGTCGTCGGCGTCCGGTGCGAGCACCAAATGCGTCGCCGTGCCGGCTTCTCCCGGCACCGGAACGAGCCGATAAAAACAGCTCCTGCGGCCGGTGTGGCAGGCGTGTCCGTCGCCTTCGACTGCGACGCGCAACCAGAGCACGTCCTGGTCGCAGTCGGCGCGCATTTCCACGACATTAAACACGTTGCCGCTTTCGCCGCCCTTCTTCCAGAGTGCAGCGCGGGAGCGGGACCAGAAGTGCACGACGCCGGTCTCGATAGTGAGGGCGAGCGCTTCGGCGTTCATGAACGCGAACATCAACGCTTCGCCGCTGTTCATGTCGGTGACGATTGCCGGGATGAGGCCGTCGGCGTCGAACTTCGGCGCAAAAGCCAGACCCGCCTCGAGTTCGGCCTTGGAGCCGCGCGGGGCGAACGCCGGTGTCTTGGTCGGAGCCATGCGAATCCTGCAGGTGTGAATGGGCTATTAAGCGCTGCTTCGCGGGCGGACGGCATCGAGAAAGCGCTGGCGCCAGCTTTCGTCGGTGTCGAACACGCCGGTGAAGTGCGTCGTCTCCATGATCGCTTCGGGCTGATTGACCGCGCGCAGCGTCATGCACTGGTGGGCCGCGCGGATCATCACGGCGACGCCGAGCGGGGCGAGGCTCTCTTGGATCGTCGACCCGATCTGCGCCGTCAGCAACTCCTGCACCTGCAGCCGCCGGGCGAAGATGTCGACCACGCGGGCGAGCTTCGACAGCCCGACCACGCGCCGGTCGGGCAGGTAGGCGACGTGCGCGATGCCGGTGAAGGGCGCGATGTGATGCTCGCAATGGCTCTCCAGCCGCACGTCGCGCAGCAGGATCATGTCGCGGTAGCCGGAGACGTCCTCGAAGGTGCGGGCAAGCTCGGCGGCGGCATCCTCGCGATAGCCGCTGAACCGCTCCTCGTAGGCCTCGACCACGCGCTTGGGCGTATTGGTCAGCCCCGAGCGCGCCGGATCGTCGCCCGCCCAGGCCAGCAGCGTGCGCACGGCCGCCTCGGCCTCCGCCCGGGAGGGTTTGGCCGTCGGCGGCGTCGTCAGCTTTACGCCCGGGCTATCCTTCACGGGGCGTTCCTTTCGAATGTCGGGCTTAGAGGGACAGCAAGTTCCGGTCCCACGCGGGATGTGCGGGGCGGCCGGCTGCCCTATATTATCGGTACCGGCGGCCCCGAAGGGAAGACCGCCAGCCACCGACAGCTGGGCGACACATGGCCGATCTGAACGAGATCTACAACTCGAAGCTCCTGGAGCTGGCGGCGCATATCCCGCATTCGCAGCGCCTTTCCGATCCGGATTCGACCATCACGGCCCATTCCAAGCTGTGCGGCTCGACGGTGACGATCGACCTCGACATGCAGGGCGACAAGGTCACCGGCTACGGCCAGACGGTGAAGGCGTGCCTGCTCGGCCAAGCGGCTTCGGCCATCATGGGCGCCCACATCATCGGCGCCGGCGCCGCCGAGCTGCGCGAGACCGCCGCCGCCATGCGCCGCATGCTGAAGGAGAACGGCCCGCCGCCTACGGGGCGCTTCGCGGAGCTGGCCATCTTGGAGCCGGTGCGCCACTACAAGGCGCGGCATGGCTCGGTGATGCTGGTGTTCGACGCCATCGAGCGCGCCATCGACGAGATCGAGGGCAAGCGCGCGGCCGCCGCTGGCCGACGCGGCAAGCGCCTGAGCAGGCTGAGGGTGACGCCATGGCGGTCATACGCGATCCTGCACGCCTTCCCGCCCGTCGTACGACGGGTTATCCCGCTCCATTCACCGCCGGGCTCGAGGGCCGCGTAAAGCGCGTGCTGGGTGATGCCGGCGGCCTGACGCAGTTCGGCGTCAACCTGACGACGCTGGAGCCGGGCGCCATCTCGGCGCTGCGCCACTGGCATTCGGCCGAGGACGAATTCGTCTACGTGCTGAGCGGCGAAGTCACGCTGATCACCGACGCTGGGGCGGAGACGCTCACCGCCGGCATGGCGGCCGCCTTTCCGGCCGGCAACACCGACGCGCACCAGCTCGTCAACCGCAGCAGCACTCCTGCGACCTATCTCGAGGTCGGCACCCGCTCGCCCGACGACGAGATCACCTACCCGGACGTCGACCTGCACCGCATCAAGCGCGACGGCCGGGGGACGTTCGTTCGCAAGTCCGGCGAGCCGTACGAATGAGCGTATCGCGCGCGCTGCTCAAGGCGCCGATCCATCTCTATCGCTGGACGCTGAAGCCGTACGTCGGCTGGAACTGCCGCCATCTGCCGACCTGCTCGGAGTACGCGCTCGAAGCCATCGACAAGAACGGCGCCTGGCGCGGCTTCTGGCTGACGGTGTCGCGCTTGTCGCGCTGCCATCCATACGGTACGCGGGGGCTCGACCCGGTGCCGGACCTCACCGCCGAGCGGCACACCTTCGCGCCCTGGCGCTACGGCCGCTGGGCCTGGAAATAGAACGAGACGCGATGCAGTGGTCCGATGAGGGCATCATCCTGTCGGTGAAACCGCACGGCGAGACCGCCGCCGTGGCGGAGATCTTCACGCGCGCGCACGGCCGCCATCTCGGCCTCGTGCACGGCGGGCGCTCGCGCAAGCTGCGGCCCGTGCTGCAGACCGGCAATCACGTCGACGCCACGTGGAAGGCGCGGCTCGCCGAGCACCTCGGGCACGTCAGCGTCGAGCTGCGCAAGGGCTACGCGGCGCAGGCGATGGACGATCCGCTGGCGCTGGCCGGGCTGTCGTCGCTGTGCGGCTTGGCGCGGCTGCTGCCGGAGCGCGATCCGCATCCCGCGCTGTTCGAGGTAGCCCTCTTCGTGCTCGGCTATCTCGACGAGCCGGAGGTGTGGCCGGCGCTGATGGTGCGCTGGGAGCTGGCACTGCTCGAGGAGCTGGGCTTCGGCCTCGACCTCGGCGCCTGCGCGGCGACGGGCAGCAACGACAATCTGATCTACGTCTCGCCGAAGTCCGGCCGCGCCGTCTCAGAATCGGCAGGCGCCGAATACAAGGACCGCCTCCTGCGCTTGCCGGCCTTCCTGTGCAAGGGCCGTCAGGGTGCGCCGACCATCGACGATGTCGTCGACGGGCTGACGCTCACCGGCCACTTCCTCGAAACGCGCGTGCTGATGCCGCGCGAGGAGCCGATGCCGTCGACGCGCCAGCGCTTCAAGGATCTGGTCGAGCGCCGCGCCAAGCACGCGGCTTGACGCCTACTTGTGCTTGGGCGCCGGAGGCGCGCTCGGGGGCATCTGCTTCACTTCGACGGTGACGGCGCCAGCGGTACCCGGCTTTACCGTAAACAGCTGTCCGGCGCGCGTTTCGTAGCGCGACACGGCGCCCGTCTTGTCTCCCGTATCGAATTCGATCGTCCCCGGAAGGCACGCCGTATGCGTAATGATTTCGCGCGGCTCGACTGTGTTCGCCTGCTCCTCGAACGCGTAGGAGACATCGCGGCCCGACAGGTTGTTGATCTTGAAGTGATAGCGCGTCGACTCCGGCCGGCCGAACAGCTGCACCGCGATGTACTTCGGCTCGTTCGCCGAGGCGCGCGCCACCGCGACGCCCGTTTCGGTGACGTACGGCAGCATCATGTTCTTGCGGTGCCCGGGGGACTCCTCCCAGCCCTCGACCGCACGCTTGGCGTAATCGTCGGCATCGAACCCGCGCGTGTCGAAGATGGAGGCGAGGTTCTCGCCCACCTGGCAGTAGCGGTAGCCCGCCTTGGCGACCCGCTCGGACGGCGTCGTGCCGTCGGCCGTGTGCGACAGCTCCGGATAGCCGCCGAGCTTCTTGGCATAGGCGCGCGCCGCCGCCAGCAGCGTCGGGTTGGAGCGCACCGGCGGTAGCTTCTGCTCGGCACGGAAGGCGTTCGTCATCTCGATGATGGCGGCTTCCGCGGCAGGAATATCGGGCGTGATGGGCACTAGTGTTCCGATTCCGAAGTTGGCCAGTTCTCGATCATCACACTAGTGTCCCGATTCCGAAGTTGGCCGGAACTCGCTGCTGGGGCCAGGAGCGAACTTCGGAATCATAAGGGACACTAAAATCATATGCTTGCTAGTGTGATTCAGATCGAAAAACTCGCTCATACCCCACCACTTGCGATTGCGAATTTCTCGATCATCACACTAGTTGTCGCCGTGCGTCTCGACGTGGAACTTGTGCAGCACGCGGTGGAAGATAGGTGCCAGCACGAAGCCGGCCGCAACGACGATAATGAGGCCGGAGAAGATGGCGTAGAAGCCGGCAAACAGCTTGCCGCCCTCGGTCTTTGGCGCCGTTACCAGCCCCATGCTCGACAGGATCATCGCGGCGTTGAGGAAGGCATCCGTCAGCGACATGCCCTCGAAAAAGGCATAGCCCGACATGCCGATGAGGAGACCGCACCCCGCCAGCGCGGCCCACAGGCCCGCCGCGCGCAGCATGCGGAGGGCGAATTCCGGTCGCGAGATCACCCTGTGGTGCGGCGCCTCAAAGCTGGTGAGCTTGATGTCGATGGCAGCGTTCTCCGTAAGGCCCTCTTTAAGGCCCGGGCGCAATGTAGGGCGCTCTGTTGGAAGCAACAAACGCGCCGTTACAACTCAGGGCGGCGGCAGCAGCGAGGCGTGTTATGCCGGTATTCGCGCCGGAGCACTATATTCATGGTGCCGCCGCCTTAGTCCGCGGCGCCCTGGAAGGGAACAATCATGAGCCGCGCCTTCGTCAAGGAGCAGGAAAACGTCGACGAGCTGCCCGACCGGCTGATCTCCGAGCATGCGAACCTCGTCACGCCCGAGGGCCTGGCGCAGATCGAGGCGCAGGTGCAGCACTTCGACGACGCGCACGCGGCGGCGCAGATTGCCGGCGATCTTTCGCTCGTCGCTGCGACGGCGCGCGACCTGCGCTATTGGAGCACGCGGCTCTCCACCGCCGAGGTGGTGCCGCCGCCGGCGAATGCCGATCATGTGCAGTTCGGGTCGACCGTGACCATCGAGCGCGAGGACGGCCGCCGGCAGACCTTCCGCATCGTCGGCGAGGACGAGGCCGACCCCGCCAAGGGCTCGGTCTCCTACGTCTCGCCGCTCGCCGCCATGCTGGTCGGCAAATCGGTCGGCGACACCATCAAAGTCGCCGGCGCCGACGCGGAGATCATCGTGATCGCGTAGCGGTTAGCTGCCCTGGCCGACGGGGAAGTCGTGGGCCCAGGTGAAGCCTTCGCTGTCGCGGGCTTCGACGTGCAGCTTCTCGGCGCCGTTGGTGCGGTAGTCGAACTCGACCACCGGGTTCTGCGCCATGGCGATGGAGCCCTTCATGGCGAACACGCGCTCATCGCCCTGGCGCACCTCCATGTCGGTGATGATGCGCAGCTGCACGTAAAGCAGCGTCAGCTGGTCGAGCACCATGCCGGTGTGGTTGGGGTGCATGACCTTGAGGCGCGCGCGCGGCTCGATCTGCGTCGCCGCGGCCTGCTTGCCGAGCGGCTCGAGGCTCATCTGGCCCATGGTGGCGGCGATCTGCTCGGGGCTTCCCGACGGCGGCGCCGAGCAGGCGGCCTGGCCGCCGGCGAACTTCACGAAGCGGTTGGCCATGTAGAGCTGGCCGTCGCTCGCCTCGACGATGACGCGCACGTCGGTGCCGGCGTTGAGGCGCAGCAGCGTCGACAGCTTCAGGTGCTCGCGCTTGCCGCCGATGTCGAACTGGGCGGCGACGGGGGTCGGGTTCTGGTCGACGATGATGGTGACGGCGCGCACGGTGCGGCCGTCGGCGAAGCGGGCTTCGACGTCGATGGGCACGGCGCGCTGGTCGAGTGGGCGATTGGGCGCGGTGAGAACGACGGCGTCGCCGGCGGGATGGATGGTGCGGTCGGCGAACACGCCGGCGCGGATCTCGTCCCAGGCCGAGCCGGCGAGGGCGGGTGCGGCACCCGCAAGGCTCGCGACGCCCAAGGCGGCAGCGAACGGCTAAGGTCTGCAAAGCGCGGCGCATGAGGCGATTCCTCGTTCTTCTATGCGCGCGCAAGTATGCCCGACGCGGCATGGGCGGACAACTGATTGTGCAGGCGTCCGCCCCTCGCGGCAAAAGCCCGAGGTATCAATCGCATGAGGGGCTGCGGGGTCGGGAACGCCGCGAAGTCCCCCGCCGTGTGTCCTCGGCTATTGCTGCCCATGTGCTAAAAGGGAACCCGGAAGGCGCCGGCTTTTGTGGAGGGGCCCATGTCCCGAATCCTTCTGCTCTTATTCGCGCTGTTGCTGACACCGGGTTTCCGGGAGGCGCTGCGGGCTCAGGACCTGCCGCCGAATCTCCCGACCAAGCAGCAACTCGCCGCCGACAACAACCTCTTCATGTCGATTGCCAGGAAGGCGCTCAAATGGGAGGAGCCGACGGAGCCGGTCAGGGTCGTCGGGCCCCTCTTTTTCGTGGGCACCAAGGGACTGGGGGTTTTCCTGTTCACGACATCGGAGGGACACATCCTGATGAATACCGGCATGCCCTCGTCCGGCCCGATGATTGTCGAGTCCATTCGCAAGCTCGGGTTCAAGCCCGAAGACATTAAGATCATGATCAACGGTCATGCGCACATCGATCATGCCGGCGCGTTCGCTTACCTGAAAGAACAGTTCGGCGCACAGCTGGCCGTCATGCAAGCCGATGTCGCTGCGATGGAGAGCGGGGACAAGCACGACTTCAAGTACGCCGACGACTTCGTCTATCCCGCGGTGAAGGTGGATCGCGTCCTGCGCGATGGCGACACAGTGAAGATGGGCGATGTGTTGCTTACCGGGTACAACACGCCGGGCCATACGCGGGGCGCCACCACGTGGGTCGCGAACCTCGTGGCTGATGGCAAGTCGTACGTCGTGGTCTTTCCAGACGGGGCGGGTTTCAACCCTGGCTACAGGCTGGCGAAGGATCCCTCGTACCCCGGGATCGCCGACGACTACCGCCGCACACATCATTTTCTGGAGATGCTCAAGCCCGATATCTGGCTCGCCCAGCACAACGAGTATTACGACCTCGAAGGCAAGAGAAAGCGGGCCGAGACCGAGCGCGTCAATGCCTGGATCGATCCAGAAGGCTACCGCCGCTGGGTCGCCGGCAAGAAGCGCGCGTTCGACGACGAAATCGACGCGGAAAGCGGCGCACCGCACAGCGCTGCGAAGTGATTGCCGCTGCGGGATCAGCCAAGAGAACTCAATCGCTTTGACGCCGGCTTAACGAATGTTGAGCCACTAACATCACGGCGGCCAAGTGCGGGCACACGCACGCTTTCAGTCACAAGGAAAGACGATGCCTGTCGACACACGTCCGCAAGCCGAACCCGTCGCCGGCCCATACCCTATGCCGCCACCGGAACGGTCGGCAGGTCCGATCGTACCCGGTCGCGGGTCGTCACTTGCCGGAAAGGTCGCCATCGTCACCGGTGCCGCGCGTGGAATCGGCCGGGCCATCGCCGTCGAATTTGCGGCGAACGGAGCCGACGTCGTCGCGCTCGACATCGCCGGACCAGTTAGTCCGACCGCGGATGCGATCCCCGCAACCGAAGCGGAGCTCGCTGAGACCGTCGCCGGCATCCGGCACTACGGCCGCCGTGCCATGGCGATCAAGGCCGATATTCGCGACATCGCCGCCCTGCGCCGAATCGCCGACGAGGTCGAGGTCGCGTACGGCAAGATCGACATCGTCGTTGCCAACGCGGCCATCCAAGGCTGGAAGCCGCTGATGGAAATGGACGACAGCGATTGGCACGACCAGATCGAGAATAATCTCAACGGTACCGCCAACACCGTTCGCGCCTTTGGTCCGAAGATGGTGGCGCGCAACAAGGGCCGCTTCATCCTGCTCGCGTCCATGCAGGGACGCCAGGGCACGAAAGACGGCGCCGCCTACTCGGCGTCGAAGTGGGGCATTCTCGGCCTGATGAAGTCCGCGGCGTTGGAGCTCGGCGCCCACAATATTACCGTCAACGCCATCCTGCCCGGTCTGGTCGGCACTGCGCTCACCCATAACGAGCAGCGTTACCGCGCCGCCATCGCGCAGTCGAACAGACCATCATCGCCATATCCTACGGCGCAGGAGGCCTGGGACGCGCGAGCACCGACCGTGCCGCTACAAGTCGGCTGGCTGCAGCCTGAAGACATCTCTCCCGTCGCTGTCTTCCTCGCGTCAGATGCGGCGGCACTAGTGACTGGAGCCGAGTTCGCCGCGACGGGCGGAGACGCCGCCAAGGTCAGCTAACCCGAGGTTCAGGGATCGGTGTCAGGCCCGAAGGGTCAGACACCCATGATCCGTCGCTTGCCTTCCCCACACGCCCGTCAGAACAATGCCGCGGCGGCGCGGCCGACGTCGGCGATCGCAGCGTTCCGGACATCGAGCGGTAAGGTCGTGTCCGCCAAATAGACGGCGATGACGATGGGCGGATGGTCCGGCGGCCAGACGATAGCAACGTCGTTCGTTGCCCCGCGTGCACCCGTGCCCGTCTTGTCGCCGACGCGCCAGCCTGCCGGCATTCCTGCCCTGAGGCGCGAATCGCCGGTCGTGCTCGACGTGAGCCAGCCGATGAGCAGGCTCTCCGAGCTCTTCGACAGCACGTTGCCGAGAAGAATGCGTTGGAGGGTGTAAGCCATCGCGCGCGGCGTCGTCCCATCGCGCGGATCGTCGGGCGGCACTTCGTTGAGCTCCGGCTCCCGCCGGTCGAGGCGCGTCGCCTTGTCGCCAAGGGTTCGCAGAAAATCCGTGAGCCGTTTCGGGCCGCCGAAGCTCGCCAGCATCAAATTGCCGGCCGTGTTGTCGCTGACCGTGATGGCAGCGGCGCAGATCTCGCCAAGGGTCATGCCCTCGGGACCGGCACGGCCCTGGGTAACGGGCGAATGTTCAACGACGTCGGCCGCGGTGAAGACCACGCGCCGGTCGAGTTGCTCCGCGCCAACGTCGACCCGCTGCAGCACCAGCGCCGCGGCCAGCACCTTGAAGGTGCTGCACAGCGGGAAGCGTTCAAGCTCGCGCCTGCCGAACATGTCTCCGGTCTTCGTATCGAGGATGGCGACGCCAAGACGGCCCTGCGCCGCGGCCTCGATCTCGGCGAGGCGAGCATAGAGTTCAGCGCGCGACGGTCCGGCGCCCGCTTCCGTGACGCGCAGGGCGGCAATGGCTAGAGCGCTCGACAAGACGAAACGGCGCGTGATCAGTGAAGGCATTTCCATTCCTCAGAAACGACGATGGCCGGGACTATAGCGCCCGGCCATCGGTCTGAAGTGGCAAATGCAGGGTGAAACGCCGCCTCCGGCCGCTCCGTTGTCGAGTGAATCGACGCCTTCCAAGGGCTACGGAATATCTTGCGCCCTATCAGGCATTTACAGGCGCTTCCAGCGAGGCCTCGTCGGGATCGGGCGCTTGTGCAGGGATGGCGTGCTCGACGGGCTTCTTGATCAGCGCGACCAAGGTGTAACTGATGATTAGCAGCAGGAACCAGGATCCAAACTTGCCCGCGCTGACGAGCGACCAGGCACTGCGTTGGCTGGGATAGAGCCAGGTTCTGGTGAATGTGCCGACGTTCTCGGCCACCCAGATGAACGCCGTGACGAGCAGGAGCCCCGGCAAGAGAGGCATCCACCGGTAGGATCGCCAGTTGACGAAATAGACCCGCGTGCGCGCGAACAGGACGGCAGCCGCGATGAAAAGCAGCCAGCGTATATCGGGCACGTAGTGGTGCGCGAAGAAGTTCGCGTAGATCGCGACGCTGAGGGCGACGAGCCAGGCGATTGGCGGGTGCGCCTTGAACTCCAAGTGGAACAGGGTCCATGCGCGACACAGATAGCTGCCGATGCATGAGTACATAAAGCCAGAGAACAGCGGCACGCCGGCGATGCGAAAGAAGGAGTCGTCCGGATAGATCCAGGAGCCGACGGAGGTCTTGAAGATTTCCATCACCGTCCCGACCACGTGGTAGGCAGCGATGACCTTGGCCTCCTCGATCGTCTCCAGTCCGAAACCGAGCAGTGATACCTGCAGAAAGAGAGCCGCGAGGAAGAGAAAGTCGTAGCGCGCCAATGCTGCATCGTGCGGATAGAAGAGGTACGTCCCGATGAGCAGGGAAAGCATCAGGGCGCCGAACAGACAGGCCCATGCCTGCTTCATGCCGAAGCGCAGGAACTCATACAGCGCCGACGACGCGGGGTAACGGCCCATCCGCGCGGCAATGCGCGCTTCGGCGTCGATGAACTGGCGCAGCACCGGCCAGGCCGACGCGCCGCTCTGCTCTATCGTCGTGTGGTCGTCCACGGGATTGCCCGGGGCTGTTGTGGCTCCGCCCCAGCCTGCGCACCGACTGCGCCGAAAGTTCGGCTTAGCTGTCCTCGATGTCGATCAGGCGGAGATGTCCGTCCGTGGCGAACTCCAGGCTGGCCGTCGTGGTGCCATCAAACCCGTCGTCGATCGAGATTTCGACGATACCGTCATCGCGAAACGATGCCCCAATCAGTCGTGGGGCTTCGCTTTTGCCGAAGTCAGGCCGAGCCGCCACCACGAGACGCGCCCCGGCTGCGACAAGCGCGTCGAGAGCGGGGATGACCTCGCGGGCGCGCGCGAGCGCTGGCGCGAAGCTCCCGGACGGGCCGGCGAAAAGGGAGTAGGCTCGGTCCATACTCGCTGGTTTCGACTGTATTGCGCCGGCCGCTCCGGTCTGAACGTGAACGTTCCGACCACCGGGTCGTCGAGGACGAGCGGCAGCGCGCTCCCCAGGATCGCACCGGGCTCTGCCGGCCCCACAATGTCCAGCGGGGTGCGACCGGCGAGTTTGTCGAATCCGCGCGCGAGTTCGGCTTCCGAAAATCCCGGCGATCCGAACGCGCTATCGGCGATGACCCGAAACAGTTCATCGCCGGTTGTCGAGACATCGACGCCGCCCCCTAGAACGCGAAAGGTGCTTCCCTCGGCGGAGATGGCTTCGATGGACGTCCCCTCGGGTAGGGTGAACTCGTGCCAGGACAGCGTGCCGCTCGGATCGCGCCGGAGGAGCACGAAGGCTGTCCGCGCCAATGTGCCGGGCCAGGGGTTGCGATCGGGCTGCGCCGAGTAGGGGTACCAGCGGCCCTCGCGATCGTTGCCGAACTGGTTTCGAACCAGCAGCACATATTTGCGATCTGCCGTCGCCGCGCGCGCTCGGATCGGCGGCGAGGTAGGCGTCGAGCGGCGCGGCGTCGCCGTCCACGGCCTTCGCCAGGAGTTGAAAGAGTGCAGTCCCGTAATCAGGATTGTCCGTCATCTTGGGCGCCGATCTCCGGAACAACGTCCGCGTGCCCCAAGCAAAAACCCCCGAGTTTGGCTCGGGGGTTTTGCTCGATCAGTTGTCGAGGAAGCTGCGCAGCTTGCCGCGACCGGCTCGGGTGCTTGAGCTTGCGCAGCGCCTTGGCTTCGATCTGGCGGATGCGCTCGCGGGTCACCGAGAACTGCTGGCCGACTTCTTCCAGCGTGTGGTCGGTGTTCATGCCGATGCCGAAGCGCATGCGCAGCACGCGCTCCTCGCGCGGCGTGAGCGAAGCCAGCACGCGCGTCGTCGTCTCGCGCAGGTTCGACTGGATCGCCGCATCGATCGGCAGCACCGCGTTGCGGTCCTCGATGAAGTCGCCGAGGTGCGAATCTTCCTCATCGCCGATCGGCGTTTCGAGCGAGATCGGCTCCTTGGCGATCTTGAGGACCTTGCGCACCTTCTCCAGCGGCATGGCCAGCTTTTCGGCCAGCTCCTCCGGGGTCGGCTCGCGGCCGATCTCGTGCAGCATCTGGCGCGAGCGTGCGCACGATCTTGTTGATCGTCTCGATCATGTGCACGGGGATGCGGATGGTGCGCGCCTGATCGGCGATCGAGCGGGTGATCGCCTGGCGGATCCACCACGTGGCGTAGGTCGAGAACTTGTAGCCGCGGCGGTATTCGAACTTATCGACCGCCTTCATCAGGCCGATGTTGCCTTCCTGGATGAGGTCGAGGAACTGCAGGCCGCGGTTGGTGTACTTCTTGGCGATGGAGATGACGAGGCGGAGGTTGGCCTCCACCATTTCCTTCTTCGCCTGGCGGGCTTCGCGCTCGCCCTTCTGCACCGCCTTGACGATGCGGCGGAACTCGGGGATTTCGAGGCCGGTCTCGGAGGCGAGCGTGTGGATCTCGCCGCGCAGCTTCTCGATGCGCATCTTCTCGTTCTTGACGAACGTGCCCCACTTGCGGCCGAGGCCGCCGACGCGCTCCAGCCACGTCTGGTCGAGCTCGTTGCCGAAGTACTCGTCGATGAACGCCTGGCGCGGCACGCCGCACGATTCGGCAAGCCGCATCAGCTGGCCTTCCTGGCCGACCAGCTTCTTGTTGATGCCGTACAGCTGCTCGACGAGGCTCTCGATGCGGTTGTTGTTGAGCGACAGGCTCTTCACGTCGACGATGATCTCGTCGCGGTGCTTGTCGTAGGCCTTCTGCTGCTGCTTGGAGCCCTGCTCGCCGGCCACCTGCTGCTCGAGCTTCTTGTCCTGCTGCTTGCGCAGCTTCTTGTAGGTCCCGGCGATGCGGTCGAAGGTTTCGAGAACCTTCGGCTTCAGCTCGGCTTCCATGGCCGCGAGCGACAGCGCGTTCTCGTAGTCGTCCTCATCGTCCATCTCGCCTTCGGGACGGTTCTCGCCGCCCTCTTCGGCCTGGGCCTCTTCCGGTGCCTCGCCGTCACCCAGCGCGGGCGGCGGCTGCTTGGCCTCGGGGCCTTCGTAGGTGGCTTCGAGATCGATGATGTCGCGCAGCAGAATCTTGCCTTCGTTCAGCTCATCGCGCCAGATGATGATGGCCTGGAAGGTGAGGGGGCTTTCGCACAGGCCGGCGATCATCGCCTCGCGGCCGGCCTCGATGCGCTTGGCGATGGCGATTTCGCCCTCGCGCGACAGCAGCTCGACCGAGCCCATCTCGCGCAGGTACATGCGGACGGGATCGTCGGTGCGCTCGGTCGGCTCGGCGCGCGTGGTGGTGGTGGCGACGGCAGACTGTCGTGGCGACGGCACGGCCGCCGCCCTCTTCCTCGTCGGGCTCGTCGGCGCCGGCGGCCTCCTGGCCTTCCTCGCCTTCCTCGGTATCGACGACGTTGATGCCCATGTCGGACAGCATCGCCATCGTGTCTTCGATCTTCTCGGACGACACCTCTTCCGACGGAAGCACCGCGTTCAGCTCGTCATAGGTGACGTAGCCGCGCGCCTTGCCGGTCTTCAGCAGCTTCTTGACGGCCTGATCGGACAGGTCGAGTAGCGGGCTGTCGCGCTCTTGCGCGTCCGCAGCCTGGCCGTCCTTGTCCTCGGACTTGGCGGCGGGCGCCGCTTTGCCACGCGATCCGCCGGTGGAGGCTTTCGTTTTCAGGGCCTGTGCTTTCAAGGGCTCGTATCCCGCTCTATCAGCGCCTAACTGCGTCGCGACAATCCGTCGCGGCCATCACGGCATCGGTGAACCGCCTGCAGCTTGCGCAATCAGCCTGCTGGCGCCCCACCGTTATTCCCCCGTCGACCTTGACCCGCACCGCACGTGCAGGCCGCCGAGCCGTCACCTTGCCTGCCGCTCGCAAGGGCCGCGCCAATCCAACGCGTTAATCTGCGGATACAGGCTGTTCGCTTGCCCTGGCAAGCAGGCCTTGGATCTCGCAGATGCGCGCAAGCGCGTCCTCGGAGCCGTCCCGGTGGTAAGCCTGGACGGCTGCTTCGAGCGACTTCTGCAAGCCAACCTGCCTCTCATGCAGCGCGAGGGCGTGGCGCCAGCCAACTTCCACCTCGGCCCGCGGGGCATCAGGCTCTGCGAAACGATCGCTTCTATGCGTAACGGAGCGCTCGACAAGGTCAACGACCTTGCCGAGGCCCGTCACGCTCAATTGGGAGCGCAGACGCGTGCTGTCAAGATTATTATCCACAGCCTGGTGCGCCAGTATGGCATCGCGCAGGCGGGCGAGGGGCGCGGAGGCCAGGGTCATGGCGGCGATCTCCTCGGAATGCTCGTCGATCAGCCAGGGGTGATTGAGCAGCGTTTTGATCAGCAAAGCCTCGCGTGCCGGAGCGTGCTCGGCCTGGGCCGCAAGCTCCGGACTGGCGTTTGAGCGCCGCTGGGGCACGATTTGGGCGCTCTGGCCGAGGCGTGCGCGCTCGCGCACGCGCCAGTCGGGCGCAATGTTATTGCGTCGCCCGGCGCCGCCGGCGCCCTTGCGCGGGCCCTGGCCGCGGGCGATTTCGCGCACAACGGTGCGATTGAGGGCCCACAGGGTCTCGCGCAGCTCGCTTTCATAGTGGGTGCGCACGGTCGCGTCGCCGATCTTGGCCACCATGCCCTTGAGCCGGGCCTCGAAGGCGGCGCGCTGCTCGGGCGTCGACAAATCCTGATCCTGCGCCTCGCGCTCCCACAGGACGTCGAACAGGGCCCGCGTCTTGGCGAGCTCGTCGGCGAACGCTTGCGGGCCGCTCTGGCGCACGAGGTCGTCGGGATCGAGCCCGCCGGGCAGGAAGGCAAAGCGGACGCTGAAGCCGGGCTTCAGCAGCGGCAGCGCGGTTTCGACGGCGCGGAACGCGGCCTTGCGGCCGGCGGCATCGCCGTCGAAGCAAAGGATCGGCTCGTCCGCCATGCGCCACAGCAGCTTGATCTGCTCCTCGGTCAGCGCCGTGCCGAGCGGCGCCACCGTCTCGCCGAAGCCCGCCTCCGTCAGCGCGATGACGTCCATGTAGCCTTCGACGGCGACGACGCGATCCTTGTCGTGCGCCGGCCCGCGCGCGCGGTGCGCGTTGAACAGCATCTGGCCCTTGTGGAAGAGCGGCGTGTCCGGCGAGTTCAGATACTTGGCCGGCGCGTTGGCATCGAGCGCGCGCCCGCCGAAGGCGATGACGCGGCCGCGCAGGTCGGTGATGGGGAACGTCACGCGGTGGCGGAAGCGGTCGTAGGCGACGGGGATGTCGTCGCCGCCGATCAGCATGCCGGACGCGATCATCTCCTCGACCTTGAAGCCGGCATTGGCCAGGTGCGTGCGCAGGGCGGCACGGTCGTTGGGCGCATAGCCGAGGCGGAAGGTGGCGATCGTCTCGCGCGTCAGCCCGCGCTTTTCGAGATAGCGGCGCGCCTCGGCGCCGGCGCCGGTCATCAGCGCCGCTTGGAAGAAGTCCGCCGACATCTCGACGATGCGATACAGCCGCTCGCGCTCGTCCTCGCGCGCCTCATCGCGCGGCCCGAGCTTGGGCATCGGCACGCCCGCTTCCTCGGCCAGGCGCTCGACGGCCTCGGGAAACGACAAGCCGTCGGTCTTCATCACGAAACCGAAGATGTCGCCGTGCTCGCCGGTGGCGAAGCAATGATAGAAGCCCTTCTGGTCGTTGACCGTGAAGGACGGCGTCTTCTCCATCTTGAACGGCGACAGGCCCTTGAACTCGCGCCCGGCGCGCTTCAGCGAAACCTTGCGGCCCACGACCTGGCTGACGCTGAGCCGCGCCCGTATTTCATCCAGGAAATTGGGTGGATAGCGCATGGCTTCGCCTGCAGGAGCCGAATCGGACCGATGTAAACGTATGACGCGATTCGCCTGCGCTCAGGCGTGGCGCAAGCGCCCTATCCTGGATATGAACAGGGCCGCCTTGAACATCGCTAAGTATCATCCCGGGCTCCTCCCCGGGATGACGCTGAGGGACACGTCCCTGGCGCTACTTCAGCAGGTCCTTGGTGAGGGCGCTGGCCTTGCCGAAGTCCATCTGGCCGGCGTACTTGGCCTTCAGCGCCGCCATCACCTTGCCCATGTCCTTGGGACCAGCGGCGCCGGTCTCCTTGATGGCAGCCGCGATGGCAGCCTTGGCGTCGGCCTCGCTCATCTGCGCCGGCATGTAGCCCTCGATGACGGCGATCTCGGCCGCTTCCTTGGCGGCGAGCTCCGGGCGCCCACCGGCCGTGAACTGCTCGATGGAATCGCGCCGCTGCTTGATCATCTTCGCCATCACCGAGAGGATCTCGGCGTCGGTGATCTTGTCCTTGCCGGACGGGCGCGCGTCGATGTCGGCCGACTTGATGGCCGAGTTGATGAGGCGCAGCGTGCCGACGCGATCCTTGTCGCCGGCCTTCATCGCCGTCTTCAGGTCGTCGTTGATTTTGTCGCGCATCGTCGGCCTCCATTCGTCGGTAGCGTTGTTTAGGGGTGGGGTCCCGGCAGCGCAAGGCGCGGTGTTGACCCGCAGGGGCGCTTCTCCTAGGTTCCGCCCGCATTCTCCCTATCTGCCTCGCGCCCGCACGGCGCGCTTCGCCTGCGCCCGTAGCGCCGCCACGCGCGAACGCCGGAGCCGCCCTTGACGATGACGCCGATCGATCCGCCGCCGCCCTGGGCCGACGCCCCGTCGACCGCGCGTCTTGTTTTATCCGACGGCACCGTCATTTCCGGAACGGGCCTCGGCGCCACCGGCTCGGCCGTGGGCGAGGTCTGCTTCAACACGGCGATGACCGGCTACCAGGAGATCCTCACCGATCCTTCCTATGCCGGGCAGATCATCACCTTCACCTTCCCGCACATCGGCAACGTCGGCGCCAACAACGAGGACACCGAGACCTCGAACCTCGCCGCCCGCTCGGGCGTGCGCGGCTGCGTGCTGCGCGCGCCGATCACCGGCCCCTCGAGCTATCGCTCGGCCGAGCACCTCGACCGCTGGCTCAAGTCGCGCGGCATCATCGGCATCGCCGGCGTCGACACGCGCGCACTCACGGCGCGCATCCGCGATCAGGGGACGCCCAACGGCGTCATCGCGCACGAGCCGTCGGGCAAGTTCGACATCGCCAAGCTGAAGGCGGAAGCCGCCGCGTGGCCGGGCCTCGACGGCATGGACCTCGTGCCCGACGTGACGAGCGGCCAGAGCTATTCCTGGGACGAGACGCGCTGGGTGTGGGGCGATGGGTACGGGCGCGAAGAGAACGCGCCGTTCCATGTCGTCGCCGTCGACTACGGCTTGAAGCGCAACATCCTGCGCTGCCTCGCCAGCGCCGGTTGCAAGGTGACGGTCGTCCCGGCGACGACCCAGGCCGCCGACATCCTCGAGCGCAAGCCCGACGGCGTGTTCCTGTCCAACGGTCCGGGCGATCCGGCCGCGACCGGCAAGTACGCGGTGCCGGAGATTCAGAAGCTCGTGTCGTCGGGGCTGCCGGTGTTCGGCATCTGCCTCGGCCATCAGATGCTGGCGCTGGCGCTGGGCGCCAAGACGCACAAGATGCGCCAGGGCCATCACGGCGCCAACCATCCGGTGAAGGACTTCACCACCGAGAAGGTGGAGATCACGTCCATGAACCACGGCTTCACCGTCGACCGCGCGACGCTGCCGGCCGGCGTCGAGGAAACGCACATCTCGCTGTTCGACGGCACCAACTGCGGGCTGCAGCTGAAGGACAAGCCGGTGTTCTCGGTGCAGTACCACCCGGAGGCCTCGCCCGGCCCGCAGGACAGCCACTACCTGTTCGAGCGCTTCGTCGAACTGATGCGCCGCCAGAAGGCGGGTTGAGGCCCAGCGCCTTCCCGTTTTCCGGCCCGCGCGGCTCGCTTTACCCTACGAAACATTAATTCCGCCGGGGCTGCCGCCTTGCGCGGCGGTCGTTATAGTGTTGCGTCTGTCGGGAAGATTGGGACGTAAGTCGTGGCAAAAATTCCCGAGGCACAGTAAGCAGGCGGCGCCGACGGCCAATTAGAAGCCCAACGGCGTCACGAACGGGAGGAATTGATGCAGCGCTGCGCTGTTATTTGCGCGATCGCGGCCTTGGCCGCGGCACCGGCCGTTGCCGACGAAGCCTGCAGGGAGCAGGTCGCCGCCGCCTTCAACAAGCAGCGCTCCTCGCGCGTCTTCACCATGGCCTCGGAGATGAAGACACCCTCCGGCCCGGTGCAGATCAAGGTCGAGTATCAGCCTCCCGACCGCATGCGCCAGACCGTCATGGCGCCCGGTCAACAGCCGCTCGAGACCGTGCTCTACGGCCAGCGCGCCTACAGCCGCCAGGGCGCCAAGTGGGAGGAGCTGATGCCGGCCGTGGCGCAGACGATCATCGCGCAGGTGCGCGCGGCCGTCGTCGATCCGCCCAAGGATGTCGGCAATTTCGACTGCCTCGGCACGACGACGCTCGACGGCAAGGAATATCTCGCCTATCGCAGCGTCGAGAAGCAGGCCGATGCCGGCGCCGCCACCGGTGCGCCAGTGCTTCACCGCACGATCTACGTCGATCCCAAGACGGGCCTGCCGGCGATCAACATCGTCGCCGGCGACACGCCCAGCTCCGAGGCGGTCTTCAAGGCGACCTACGACTATCCGGCCTAGCTCGCAGATCGAGGACCATCCGGATGCGCCGCTGGTGAAAATGAGATAGGCGCCGCCTCAGGGTTCCGCGCCGGTACGAGTATCGAGGACGAGTGAAGATGGAGAAGCAGACAATGCGCCGGTTGCTGACGGCCCTGGCCCTGATCATCGCGGCCGGCCCAGCCGCCCATGCCGCTTGCAAGGACGAGGTCGCCTCGGCGCTCGAACGGCAGCGCAAGACCAGCGGCTTCCGCATGCAGACCAAGATGCTCTCCGAGCAGGGCCTGGTCAACATGACGGTCGACTACATGCTGCCCGACCGCATGCGCCAGGTCGTCACCTCGACCACGGATCCCAAGCCGGTCGAGACCATCGTCATCGGCAAGGACGCCTGGAGCCGCCTCGAGGGCGAGCAGTGGCGCCCGCTGCACCCGCAGATCGCCGACGCGCTCGCCGCCCAGATGCAGGAGACGCTGGGCGATGACCCCGGCACGCTCGGCGACTTCGAATGCCTCGGCAAGCAGCCGGTCGCCGACAAGAACTTCCTCGCCTACCAGGGCGAGAACGTCGACCCGGCCCGAAGGACCTCAGCCCAGGCCAGGCCGCGAAGCCGAAGCTGCCCGACCGTCCGGTGCGCGTCATCTACGTCGACCCGACCACGGGCCTGCCCATGCGCAGCATCTTTGCGCGCGCCGACAAGCTCGATAAGCCGATCTTCGAGGCGATCTACAGCTATCCGGCCGACATCAAGGTCGACGCGCCGCAAGCACCGGGCGCACCGGTCGACACGCCGCCCGCGAAGAAGTAAGTCGTCGCCGAGCTAACCGCGGTTTTTCCCGCACAATTTTCGCGCGCACCGGCCCGTAGCCGGTGCGTGCGTGCGAGTGCGCGAATTCGGGCTATAGCCAAAGCCGCGCGATCATGAATAAAAGGCCGCCTCATGCCCAAGCGCACGGATATCAAGTCCATCCTCATCATCGGGGCCGGACCGATCGTTATCGGCCAGGCCTGCGAATTCGACTATTCGGGAACCCAGGCCTGCAAGGCTTTGAAGGCCGAGGGCTACCGGATCATTCTCGTCAATTCCAATCCGGCGACGATCATGACGGATCCGGACCTGGCGGATGCGACATACATCGAGCCGATCACGCCCGAGATCGTCGCCAAGATCATCGAGGCCGAGCGCCCCGACGCGCTGCTGCCGACCATGGGCGGGCAGACGGCGCTCAATACCGCGCTCGCGCTGGAGCGGGCCGGCGTCCTGGAAAAGTTCGGCGTCGAGATGATCGGCGCCCGCGCCGCCGCCATCGACATGGCCGAGGACCGCAAGCTGTTCCGCGAGGCCATGGATCGCATCGGGCTGGAAAGCCCGCGCGCCGTCATCGCCTCCTCGCCGCCCATCCGCGATGCAAGGGGCACATCGTCCGCTACGACACGGCTACGGGCATCGCCGAGGCGATGCGCGCCCTCGATACGGTCGGCCTGCCGGCCATCATCCGCCCCGCCTTCACGCTCGGCGGCACCGGCGGCGGCGTTGCCTACAACCGCGAGGAGTTCGAGCAGATCGCCCGCTCCGGCATCGACGCTTCGCCGGTCGGCCAGATCCTCATCGACGAGAGCCTGCTCGGCTGGAAGGAGTACGAGATGGAGGTCGTCCGCGACAAGGCGGACAACTGCATCATCGTCTGCTCCATCGAGAACATCGATCCGATGGGCGTGCACACCGGCGACAGCATCACCGTCGCCCCGGCGCTGACGCTCACCGACAAAGAATACCAGATCATGCGCAACGCCTCGATCGCGGTGCTGCGCGAGATCGGCGTCGAGACCGGCGGCTCCAACGTGCAGTTCGCCGTCAATCCGGCCGACGGCCGCCTCATCGTCATCGAGATGAACCCGCGCGTATCGCGCTCCTCGGCGCTGGCTTCGAAGGCGACCGGCTTTCCCATCGCCAAGGTCGCCGCCAAGCTCGCCGTCGGCTACACGCTCGATGAACTCGCCAACGACATCACCGACGGCGCCACGCCGGCATCGTTCGAGCCGACCATCGACTACGTCGTCACCAAGATCCCGCGCTTTGCCTTCGAGAAGTTCCCCGGCTCCGATCCGACGCTGACCACCGCAATGAAATCGGTCGGCGAGGTGATGGCCATCGGGCGCACGTTCGCCGAGAGCGTGCAGAAGGCGCTGCGCTCGATGGAGACGGGGCTTTCGGGCTTCGACGACATCGCGCTCGAAGGCCTCGGCTCGGGCGACGACAAGAACGTCATCCGCGCCGCTGTCTCGAAGCCGACGCCTGACCGGCTCTTGAAGGTCGCGCAGGCGCTGCGCCTCGGCTTCGACGTCGAGCAGGTCTATGCCTCGTGCCGCATCGATCCGTGGTTCCTCAATCAGATCCAGGAAATCGTCGACGAGGAAGCGCGCGTCAAAGCGCACGGCTTGCCGAAGACCGCGCAGCAGCTGCGGGCCCTGAAGGCCATGGGCTTTTCGGACGCGCGCCTCGCGCAGCTCGCCGGGATAGACCGAGAGGGAGGTGCGCACGCATCGCACGGCTCTCGACGTGCATCCGGTCTACAAGCGCATCGACACCTGCGCGGCCGAGTTCGCCGCGCCGACCGCCTACATGTACTCGACCTACGAGAGCGGCCTGGTCGCCGAGGCGGGCGAGAAGGAAAGCGCGCCGGCGTGCGAGTTGCGCCCGTCCGACGCGCAGAAGGTCATCATCCTCGGCGGCGGCCCCAACCGCATCGGCCAGGGCATCGAGTTCGACTACTGCTGCTGCCACGCCTGCTTCGCGCTCACCGCGGCGGGCTTCGAGACGATCATGATCAACTGCAATCCGGAGACGGTGTCGACCGACTACGACACCTCGGATCGGCTCTACTTCGAGCCGCTGACCGCCGAGGACGTGCTGGAGATCGTCGCCAAGGAGCAGTCGAAGGGCACGCTCAAGGGCGTCATCGTGCAGTTCGGCGGCCAGACGCCGCTGAAGCTCGCCGCTGCGCTGGAAGCCGCCGGCGTGCCGATCCTCGGCACCTCGCCGGACGCCATCGACCTCGCCGAGGACCGCGACCGCTTCAAGGAGCTGATCGTCAAGCTCGGCCTGCAGCAGCCCGACAGCGGCATCGCCCGCTCGCCCGGCG
Organism: uncultured Alphaproteobacteria bacterium; assembly: GCA_963722495.1. Classification (GTDB taxonomy): domain Bacteria; phylum Pseudomonadota; class Alphaproteobacteria; order Rhizobiales; family Hyphomicrobiaceae; genus Hyphomicrobium_A. The sequence continues at coordinate 268,078 of CAVRND010000021.1, forward strand.
AAGCGCGCGCCGTCGCCGATCGCCTCGGCTATCCGGTCGTTATCCGCCCCTCGTACGTGCTCGGCGGCCGCGCCATGGAGATCGTGCACGACGGCTCCGAGGTCGACCGCTACGTCACGCGCCTGTCGGCGACGCTCGACCGGCCGTCCGAGCTCATCGTCTCCGACAAGCGCCCGCTGCTCATCGACCGGTATCTCACCGACGCGGTCGAGATCGACGTCGACTGCCTGGCCGACGGCAAGGACACCTACGTCTGCGGGATCATGGAGCACATCGAGGAAGCCGGCATCCACTCGGGCGACAGCGCCTGCTCGCTGCCGCCGTACTCGCTCAGCGCCGAGATGCTCGCCGAGCTCGATCGCCAGACGCGCGAGCTTGCGCTGGCGCTGAAGGTGGTCGGCCTGATGAACGTGCAGTTCGCGATCAAGGACAGCGTCGTCTACATTCTCGAGGTGAACCCGCGCGCCTCGCGCACCGTGCCGTTCGTCGCCAAGGTCATCGGCAAGCCGATCGCCGCCATCGCCGCCGAGGTGATGGCCGGCAAGCCGCTGGCCGCATTCGGCCTCAAGCCGACGACGCTTCAATCACGTCGCCGTCAAGGAGGCCGTGTTCCCGTTCGCGCGTTTCCCCGGCGTCGATCCGATCCTCGGCCCGGAGATGCGCTCGACCGGCGAGGTGATGGGCATCGACAGCGACTTCGCCATGGCCTTCGTGAAGAGCCAGCTTGGCTCGGGCCAGGTGCTGCCCATGCACGGCACCGTCTTCATTTCGGTGAAGGATTCCGACAAGGACCGCAGTCGTCGCCCCGGTGCGCGAGCTGGAAGCCATGGGCTTCAAGATCATCGCCACGCGCGGCACCAAGCGGCACCTGGAAGCCAATGGCATCGCCTGCGAATCTATCAACAAGGTTCTGGAAGGGCGCCCGCACATCGTCGACGCCATGAAGAACGGCGACGTGCACCTTGTTTTCAATACGACGGAAGGCGCCAAGGCATTGGCGGACAGCAAGGATATCCGCCGGACCGCCTTGCTTCATCACATACCGTACTATACAACCGTAGCAGGTGCGGTGGCGGTTACCCGGGCCATCCGGGCGCTGAAAGCGGGCACATTGCGCGTGGCCCCTTTGCAAAGCTTCGTGAACCACCCATCCTAATCATCGGGATCGCCCGTCCGTCCGGACGGTGCGGTCCATTCACACGTTGGCAGCAACGAGTGTCGGTGGTCCTGGCAGCCATGCCAGGCCTATGGGAGATGTTAGGTTATGACTATGGAACGGGTCCCGATGACCATAGAGGGCTTCCGCACGCTTGAAGCGGAGCTGCAGCGCCTCAAATCGGAAGAGCGCCCCCGTATCATTCAGGCGATCTCGGAAGCGCGCGCCCACGGCGACCTGTCCGAGAACGCCGAGTACCACGCCGCCAAGGAGCAGCAGGGCCTCAACGAGGCGCGCGTGGCCGACATCGAGGATCGCATCAGCCGCGCCGACGTCATCGACACGTCGAAGTTGTCCGGCACCACCGTGAAGTTCGGGGCGACCGTGACGCTGGTCGACGAGGACACCGACGAGAAGGTCAAATACAAGATCGTCGGCGACAGCGAGGCGAGCGTGCGCGACGGCAAGATCTCGATCTCCTCGCCCATCGCGCGGGCGCTGATCGGCAAGTCGAAGAACGACACCGCCGAGGTGACGACGCCCAAGGGCGCGCGCTCCTACCAGATCCTCAAGATCGAGTGGAAGTAGCTATCTCCCTCTCCCCGGTCCATGCGGAGCATGGCTTCGCCATGACCGGGGGAGAGGGGATCACTTTCCCGGGACGGAGATGGGCACGCCAGGCTCGCGCTTGGCGCGGCGGATGGTGAGGAACGTCTTGACGCTGGCGACGTTGGGCGCCGCGGTCAGGTCCTCGAGCACGAAGGCCTGGAAGGCGGGCAGGTCCTTGGCCACGCACTTCAGCATGTAGTCGCTTTCGCCCGACAGCATGTAGGCCTCGCGCACGATGGGCCAGCCGAGCGCCAGGTTCTCGAAGGCGCGCAAGCTCGTTCTCGGCCTGGTTATGCAACCCGACCATGGCGAAGGCAGTGAGCTCGAAGCCGAGCGCCGCCTCGTCGAGCAGCACGGTGTAGCCGGCGATCAGCCCGGCCTGCTCCAGCGCCCGCACGCGGCGCAGGCACGGCGGCGCCGACAGCCCGACGCGCGAGGCCAGCGCCACGTTGGTCATGCTGCCGTCGGCCTGCAGCTCTTTGAGGATGCGCCAATCGACGGGGTCCAGGCGCACGGCCATCGCGCTTCTCTCCGCGGGGACGTTTGGCGCCGTATTGGGCGCTCAAGGCCGCCGACGTTGCACCAAGCGGCACGCTTTGGCTAGCGTCGGGCACCGCTTGTGCAGCACTCTTGGTGTTGCGTCGCAAAGAGCTATGGACAGGGGCGGCGGCAATGGCGAAAAGCGCCGAGTGACCAGCGCCACGGCAGCACCCGGCATCGAGACGCGCCCGCTCGCGGGTCGCAGCGCGTGGATCATCACCACTGGGCTCGCCGGTATGGACGTGCAGACGCGCGGCGTCGCCGATGCGCTGGGTCTGCAATACGAAATGAAGCGCGTGGCGCCGAGGGGCATCTTCAAACTGCTGGCGCCCTGGGGGCCGGTGGCGCCGTCGGAGCGCTTCGGTAAAGCCGGCGCGCAGTTTTCGCCGCCCTGGCCGGACGTCGCCATCGCGCTTGGGCGCAGCTGCGTGCCCTACATGCGTGCGCTGCGCCGCCGCTCTCCGAAGACGTTCTCCATCGTGATGCTCGACAACCGCGCCGGGCTCGGCGTCGCCGACGTGATCTGGGTGCCGCAGCACGACCGGCTGCGCGGCCCGAACGTCATCACGACGCTGACCGCGCCACACAGCTTCACGGCCGAGCGGCTCGCCGAGCTACGGCGCACGGTCCCACCCGCCATCGCCGCGTTGCCGCGTCCGCGCATCGCCGTCATCCTCGGCGGCAAGAACAAGGTCTACGAGTTCCGCCCCGAGGACGATGCTACGTTTCGCCGCCTCGCTGAAATCGCTGGGCACGCTGGGCGCCAGCTTCATGATCACGCCGTCGCGGCGCACGCATGCGCGCCTCAAGGAGGTGACCGAGGAGGCGACGCGCGATTATCCGCGCATCCTGTACGAGGGCGAGGGGCCCAACCCGTACGGGGACTTCTTGGCGCATGCCGATGCGCTCGTCGTCACTGCCGATAGCGTCAACATGACGGGCGAGGCCGCCGCCACCGGCCGTCCGGTCTACGTGTTCACGCCGTCGGCCGGATCGGACAAATTCCGCCGCTTCCATGCCGCGCTCGAAGCCTACGGGGCCACGCGCCCGCTGCCGGACCGCGTCACAGAATTGCCGGACTGGAGCTACGCGCCGTTGCAGTCGGCCGAGACCATCGCCCGCGAGATCGAGCGCCGCTGGCGGGTCCGGAACGAAAAGCCATGATGCAAAAGTCGCTCCCGCCGCTCGATGATGTGCTGTGTGCCGGGGGCACTTTGTCAGTGCCGCAGCTCTCGATGGCGGCGCGGGCCGGGCGTGTCGCCGAGATGGCGCTGCTCTACGGCGCCGCGCCGTTCGCCGTCGATAGCGCCGTGCATCAGCACGGCATCCCCGTATTCATCGCGCTGCTGCCGGTGCTGGCGATCATTCTGATGTTCCTCGTCCTCGACCGCACGTTCTCGCTGCGTCGCGAGCTTTCACGCGGGTTCTCGCTGGCGCAGCTGGGCTCGATCCTCGCCATATTCGTCATCGGCGGCGGCATCGTCGCCACGTACGTCTCGGAGTATCACCCCGAACTGTTCTTGGAGTTTCCGCGCAACCGACCGGACGTCTACCTGCGCATCATGCTGCTCTATCCGCTGATGTCGGTCGCCGTGCAGGAGCTCGTCTACCGCACGTTCTTCTTCCACCGCTACGGCGCACTGTTTGGGGACGCGTGGTGGCTGGCGATCGCGCTCAATGGCGTGCTGTTCGGGCTCGGCCACATCGTCATCGGTACGCCGCTGGCGATTTACGGCACCATGGCCACCGGCGCGCTGTTCGCTTGGCGTTATGCAATGACGCGCTCGTTCTGGGCCGTGTTCCTCGAGCATACGCTATGGGGCGGGCTGGTGTTCACGGTCGGGCTCGGCCGCTACTTCTTCACCGGCGTCGGCATCCTGAGCTGGCGCTAGCGGGGCAGCCGCGGTCGGGTTGAGACCCACGCGCTGATCGGCTAGAAGGCCGCAAGCTCAATCACAGCACCATTTTCGAGGAGGCCGCCTCCGTGGCGAACCCGCAATACGTCTACCAAATGCACAAGCTCTCCAAGGCCTACCCGGGTGGCAAGCAGGTTCTGAAGGACATCTCGCTGTCGTTCCTGCCGGGCGCCAAGATTGGCGTCGTAGGCCTCAACGGCGCCGGCAAGTCGACGCTCCTGAAGATCATGGCCGGCACCGTCGACGACTTCCTCGGCGAGGCGAGGGCGGCCGAAGGCATCAAGGTCGGCTATCTGGCGCAGGAGCCGCAGCTCGATCCCACCAAGGACGTGCTCGGCAACGCCATGGAAGGCGTAGCGGAGAAAAAGGCGATCCTCGACCGCTACAACGAGATCGCCGCCAACTACACCGAAGAGACCGCCGACGAGATGACGGCGCTGCAGGATCAGATCGACGCGCAGGGGCTATGGGATCTCGACACGCAGGTCGAGCAGGCGCTCGACGCACTTCGTTGTCCGCCCGGCGACAGTCCGGTGACGAATTTGTCTGGTGGCGAAAAGCGGCGCGTGGCGTTGACCAGGCTGCTGCTGTCGAAACCCGACATCCTGCTGCTCGACGAGCCGACCAACCATCTCGACGCTGAAAGCGTCGCCTGGCTCGAGCACTTCCTCAAGGAGTACGCGGGCTGCGTTATCCTGGTGACGCACGACCGCTACTTCCTGGACAACCTCACCGACTGGACGCTGGAGTTGGATCGCGGCCAGGGCGTTCCCTACAAAGGCAACTACTCCAGCTGGCTGGAGCAGAAGGCGAAGCGCGCCGAGGTCGAGAAATCGGCCGAAGAGGGGCGCCAGAAGCAGATCAATCGCGAGCTGGAATGGATCAGAGCTTCGCCCAAGGCGCGGCAGGCCAAGTCCAAGGCGCGCGTTACCGCGTTCGACAAGCTGGTTGAGCAGGCCGGACGCGAGGAGGCGGGCAAGGCCTCGTTCTCGATCGCGCCCGGACCGCGTTTGGGCGACATGGTCGTCGAGGTCGAAGGCCTGTCGAAGGCATTCGGCGATCAGCTGCTGATCGACGGCCTCTCCTTCAAACTGCCGCCGGGCGGCATCGTCGGCGTCATCGGCCCCAACGGCGCCGGCAAGACGACGCTGTTCAAGATGATGACGGGCAAGGAGACGCCCGACGGCGGCGAGATCAAGCTCGGCTCGACGGTGAAGCTCGCCTATGTCGACCAGAGCCGCGATCACCTCGACGACAAGAAGACCGTCTGGGAGGAGATCTCCGGCGGCCTCGACATCATGAAGTTCGGCGACAAGAAGGAAATGTCGAGCCGCGCCTATTGCGGCTGGTTCAACTTCAAGGGGCCGGACCAGCAGAAGAAAGTCGGGCTGCTATCGGGTGGTGAGCGCAACCGCGTGCATCTTGCCAAGATGCTGAAAGAGGGCGGCAACCTGCTGCTGCTCGACGAGCCGACCAACGACCTCGACACCGAGACGCTGGGCGCCCTCGAGGCGGCGCTGGAAGATTTCCCAGGCTGCGCCGTGGTCATCTCGCATGACCGCTTCTTCCTCGATCGCCTCGCGACGCACATCCTCGCCTTCGAAGGCGACAGCCACGTCGAATGGTTCGAGGGCAACTTCGAAGCCTATGAGGAGGACAAGAAGCGCCGCCTCGGCGACGCCTCGGTCGAACCGCACCGCATCAAGTTCAAACGCTTCGAGCGGGCCTAGGGGCCTAGCGATGCTACGCGTTGGCAAAGCGGAAGGGCACGCTTTGCTCAAGTTTGCGGAGACTTTTATGAAGCCCCCAAAATGGGCCACCGAGTTCGAGTTCGCCCGCTCTAATCTGAGACGCGCCTTCCTAGAGGCTTTGCCACGTCCTGCGGCAGCGGTGGAAACAGTACGTCACCTGATCAATGCTTCCTACGTGAGCCGAACTCACGATGGAGGAGACGAAAATAATGAAGAGCTTCCTTTCACTCATGCTGCTGGGATCTGCCGTTGTTTTGGCCGCTCCCGCGTTTGCCGACCCGAAGCCGCCCGCGACCGAGGCCGAATGCAATAAGACCGAGGGCTACGACTGGGATTCGGCGACCGGCAAGTGCGTGCTCGAGTTGCCTGGCGGCTAGTCGTCACCTTAGGTTCTAATGGAGCGGCGGGCGCGGGGCCCGCCGCTTTGCGTTTGAGGGGTGGGCGGCGGACGTGTTGGAGCCGGTGCTGGTCGCGAGAGCGACGTAGCTTCACCGTCACATCCGAGCCAAGATCGTTTGGCAACGACGGGCGGAGAGCGTAGCGCATAGGGGGAAGGCATGGGGCGGTTTGCGGATCGGGTGCGGGGCGGCGACCCGGCAGAAATTGCAACGCATGGGCTTGGCGGCCTGGAAGGCGGCAAGCTCGCAGCGGTCCTGTCGCTGTTCGCGCTGCTGATGTCCGGCTTACAGCCTATGGGAGACGTCGCTCAAACAGGCCGACGTGCAAATCTTCGTGCCCCCCGTCATCCAGTATTCGGCGCCGTACCAGAACTCGAACTTCGAAATGATCGCCGTGCCGGTGACGCTCACCAACGAGGGTGCGCGCACGGCGACGATGCTTTCCATGGAGCTGGCTGTTACGGATCCGAGGACGAAGCAGACCAAACGCTTCTATGCCGCCGACTTCGGCCGCTGGACGATGGAGCGGACCCGTACCGGCGCCTATGAGCCGTTCGCGCCGCTCTCCCTAGCGGGGCGCTCGAGCCGAACCGAGTCGGTGCTGTTCTACACGCGCGGCGACGATCAGAAGCCGGCGCAGCTCATCGAGGCGGTGGGGCCGTACACTTTCGAGCTGATTTTCGACGTGGCTGAGAGCCGCAGCAAGCCGACGGTGAAGTTCGACCGGTCGCTGTTGTACTACGATGCGCGCGCCTTCACCGAGCGGACGCTGCCGATGTATAGCGCCGATTGGCAATCCTCGAGCAATGCCAAGCGCGACGTCGCGCAAATCTGGGTTCAGCGCACTTGCTCACTCGAACGCGTAGAGGATCTTTCACGCTGCGCGCATGCGAGGTGACAAAGCCGGCCCGGCAGACTAGATGCACGGCATCAACGTGAAGCGCCTCAAACGCGCGTGGCGGCTGGCTGTCCGACAGCGCTGCCGATGGAGCCGGCATCAATGCATCAACAAATGGCCCACGCCGGCCCCAAGGCGAGCCGGCGCGATTGGATCGGCCTTGCCGTCATCGCCATCCCTTGCCTCATCTACTCGATGGACCTCACGGTCCTTTATCTCGCCGTGCCGCAGATCACGGCCGATCTGAAGCCGTCCTCGTCGGGGCTGCTGTGGATCGTCGACATCTACGGCTTCATGGTTGCCGGCGCGTTGGTGACGATGGGGACGCTCGGCGACCGCGTCGGTCGCCGCCGCGTGCTGCTGATCGGCGCGGCCGCCTTCGGCGCCACGTCGGTGCTGGCCGCCATGTCGACGAGCGCCGAGATGCTGATCGTCGCGCGCGCGCTGCAGGGGCTCGCCGGCGCGGCGCTAGCGCCATCGACGCTCTCGCTCATCCGCAACATGTTCCTCGACGGCGAGGAACGCGCCTACGCCATCGGCGTGTGGGTCGCCAGCTTCTCCGCCGGCGCCGCCATCGGTCCCCTGGTCGGCGGCCTGCTGCTCGACAACTTCACCTGGCATTCGGTGTTCCTGATCAATGTGCCGATCATGGCTATGCTGCTGATACTCGGGCCGTTGCTGCTGCCGGAATTCCGCGACCCGAATGCGGGCCGCATGGATCTCGTCAGCGCGGCGCAGTCGCTCGTCGCCGTGCTGGCGATCATCTTCGGCATCAAACGCATGGCTGAGGATGGCCTCCACTGGGTGCCGCTTGTGTCGATCGCCGTCGGCCTCGTCGTCGGCACCATCTTCTTTCGTCGCGAAAGACGGCTCGCCGATCCGCTGATCGACGTGCGGCTGTTCGCAGCGCCGGCGTTCAGCGCCGCGCTGGCGACCAACGTGCTCGGCCTGTTCATGGTGCTCGGCTCGTTCCTGTTCATCGTCCAGTACCTGCAACTGGTGCTCGGCCTCGGCCCGCTCGAGGCGGCGCTGTGGACGGCGCCGTCCGGCGTCGTGTTCGCCTTGGGCTCCATGGCGGCGCCGGTGCTGACACGCAACTTCCATCCGGCCACGATCATCGCCTGGGGTCTGCTGCTTTCGGCGGTCGGCTTCGCGGTGTTGACGCAACTGTCGGCCGCGCATTCGCCATGGCTGCTGCTGGTCGGCATGCTCGCCTTCTGCATCGGCCTCGCCCCGCTCGGCGCCATCACCACCGACATCGTCATGACCTCGGTGCCGCCGGAGCGCGCCGGCGCCGCGTCGGCCATCTCCGAGACGAGCTTCGAGTTTGGCGGCGCGCTCGGCATCGCCGTGCTGGGAAGCCTGCTGACGGCGATCTATCGCGGGGCGCTGGATACCGCCGCACTGGCCGGCATCCCGCCCGCAGCGATCGAGAGCGCGCGTGACACCCTCGGTGGCGCGGTGGACGCGGCGCGCACGCTGCCGGCGGAGGAGAGCGCCCGCCTGCTGGCGACGGCGCGCGCCGCCTTCGTGCATGCCTTCGAGGTGACATCGGCGCTATCGGCCGTCTGCGCCGTGCTAGCCGCTATATTCGCTGCCACACTGCTGCGTAATGCTGGACAGCGGCGTTAGCGCTCGCGGTTGTCGGGCGTCCGCCGTATGCTTGCGACAAGCGAGGGACGGCATGACGATGCAAGAGCTCTGGACCGAGTACGGCACTGAAGCGCTGATTGCACTGGGCGGCGGCGTGCTTACCGCGCTGATCATGCGTATCAAGGCTTGGCAGCAGGGTCTGGTCGACGAGGACGCGCCATTGCTGCGCCAGGCCGTTGCCTACGTCTTGGCGTATGCTGCCGCCTTGGCTGCCGTCCGCCACTTCGTGGGGACATGGCGCTACGCGGCCATCGCGGTCGCGATATCGCTGGCGTTGGCGGTGACGATCAATGGACGGCACCCGCTGTTCACTCGCTCCTATCTTCACAGCTTCGCAATTGCGCTCGCCGCCGCTCTCGCGTTCTGGGGGCTCTACGCTGGCATGCTGTTCTTCGGCTTCGACCTCATCGCACCGCGCCGCCCGTGACGCTCACTGCGCCAGACGTGGCCGAGTAACGATGCGCGTAGGCATGGCTGATCTCGGCGCCGAAGAGGACGATCTGTGCCGTGTAGTAGACCCAGATCAGCAGCACGACGAGCGAGGCCGCCGCGCCGTAGGTCGATTCCAGTCCCTGGCGGCCGATGTACCAGGCGATGGCGAGCTTGCCGGCTTCGAACAAAAGCGCTGACCCCAACGCCCCTGGCCACACGTCGCGCCAGCGTACGGGCACGTCGGGGAACCATTTGAACAGCATGGCGAAGAGGCCGGTCAGCACACCAAGCGACACGGCGAAGTTCACCGCCTCCCAGATCAGTGCCTCCGAGCCCGCCGTTCCGGCCCAGGCTGAGACAGCGGCCAGCACGGTGCTGACGACCAGCGACACCATGAGGAGGAAGCCGAGCGCCATGACGCCGGCGAGCGAGATCAGGTAGGTGCGCACGTACCACCATACGCCGCCGCCTTCCGGCTCCGGAGCGTCCCAGATGGTGTTGAGCGCGTCCTTCAGTTGCACGACGACGCCGAGCGCCGCGATCAGCAGCAGCAAGACACCGCTGAGTGCGGCGATGCCGCCGGCTTCAACCGACGAAGCGCCTTTCAGCATTGCCTCCACCGCCTGCGCGCCGTCCGGTCCGAGGAGGCTGCGAAACTGGGAGGTGAGCGAGCCGCGCACGGCATCCTTGCCGAACCACAGCCCGGCGATGCTGATCGCGATGAGGAGGATGGGGCCGAGGGAGAAGACGGAGTAGTAGGCCAGTGCCGCTCCAAGGCGCGCGCTGCGGTGCCGCGACCAGTTGTTATAGGCGGAAGTGAGAACGTTCCACATCGTAGGCCCACAGGTGAGAGTCGGGCCAACAACGGTGTGTTCTGACGCTTTGTTCCGGCTAACGCTGCAACGCGGCGGCGACGGGCGCGGCTGGCTCCGCGGCGACGACCAGCTTCTGCACCGTTTCAAGCGTGTCGGCCTCGGCGGCCGGCTTGTCCCAGCGGATGCGGTGCACCCGCGGGAAGCGCATGGCGAGGCCGGACTTGTGTCGGCTCGACGGGAACACGGCGTCGAAGGCGATCTCCAGCACCATCTGCGGCTCGACGGCGCGCACGGGCCCGAATTGCTCCGTCGTGTGCGTGCGCACGAAGCGGTCGAGGCGCATCAGCTCCTCGTCGGTGAAGCCGGAGTATGCCTTGCCGACGGGGACGAGCTCGCGCACCGCCTCGCCGTTCTCGCCCGTCGTCTCGCGCCAGACGCCGAAGGTGTAGTCCGAATAGTAGGACGAGCGCTTGCCGGAGCCGCGCTGGGCGTACATCAGCACGCAGTCGAGGGTCAGCGCCGCGCGCTTCCACTTCCACCAATGCCCCTTGGGACGGCCGGAGACGTAGGGGCTCGACTTCCGCTTCAGCATCAGGCCTTCGATGCCGGCTTCGCGCGTGCCGCTCCATAGTTCGTCGAGGTGGGCGAAGTGGTCGAACGGCACCAGCACACTGACATCGGTCAGGCGCGGATGATGCCGAGCGTGCCAGGCCTCGAGTTGGAGACGCCGCTCGGCAAAGGGAAGGGGGCGCACATCCTCGTCGCCATCGATGAGCAGGTCGTACAAGCGCACGAAGGCCGGATAGTCGCGCAGCATCTTGGTCGTGACGGTCTTGCGGTTGAGGCGCTGCTGCAAGTCGTTGAACGGGGCTACGACACCGTCGCGCACGACCAGCAGCTCCCCGTCGAGCACGGCATCGAACGGCTGGAAGGCGGCGACGATTTCCGGAAAGCTTGCCGAGATGTCGTCGCCCGAGCGCGAGAAAATGCGCACCTCCCCGCCGCCAGCGGCGATCTGCACGCGCACGCCGTCCCACTTCCATTCGGCCGAAATCTCGTCGGGGTTCAATCCCGCCCAGTCGCCTTCCTCTATCGGATGCGACAGCATCAGAGGGCGGAACACGGGCTTACCCTCGGCGCTCGGACGCGGCCCGCGGTTGTCGAGCCAGGCGAACAGATCTGCGTAGGGAGGTGAAAGCGCGTGCCACATCTCCTCGATGTCGGACAGCTCGTGGCCGCTCATCTGCGCCAGCGCTGTTTTGGCCAGACGCGCCGAGACGCCGACGCGCGGTGCACCACCGACCAGCTTTAGAAGCGCCCAGCGCCCGCGCACGTCGAGGCGGTCGAGGAAGTCGCCGATGATCGGCGCCACGTTGTTGCGCGGGGCGAGTTCGAGCGCCGCGACGACTTCGGCAAGGCGCGGGGAGGGGCGCTTGTCGCGCCGAGCCGGCCACAGCAGCGAGACCGTCTCGGCCGTGTCGCCAACGTAGTCGCGCGACAGCTGGTAAAGCACGGGATCGATCTTGTCGGCCATCAGCTCGCCCAGGGCGCGCCGCAGTGGCAGACGCGGGAAGAGGCCATCCGTGAGCGCCGCCAGCGCGAAGCCGCGGTCGGGGTCCGGTGCTTGGCGAAAATACTCGACCAGCAATCCGAGCTTGCCGTTGCGCGACGGCGTCGTCGTCAAACAGTCGAGCAGGTTGGCGAACAGCTGCATCCCTATTCGCCCTCGTCCTCGAAGCCGACCAGCGACAGCGCGCGCGCTTTGCGGCCCATGAGGCCGAGCTGGTAAACGAGCGCGTCTTCGCGTCCGTGCGTCACCCACACGTCCTCGGCGCCAGTTTCGACGATGGTATCGAGCAGCTCGGGCCAGTCGGCGTGATCGGAGATGACGAGCGGCAGCTCGACCCCGGACTGGCGGATGCGCCCCTTGATGCGCATCCAGCCGGAGGCGAAGGCGGTGACGGGATCGGGGAAGCGGCGCGACCAGCGGTCATCGACGGCGGAGGGCGGGCAGAGAACGAGCGCGCCGGCGAAGTTCTCGGACTTGTCCGTCGTCGCCGGGCGCAGCTCGCCGAGATCGACGCCGAGCCGTTGATAGAGCGCGCACAGCTCGACCAACGCGCCGTGCAGGTAGATCGGCCGGTCGTAGCCCGCCTCGCGCGCTAGCTTGATAACACGCTGCGTCTTGCCGAGACCGTAGGCGCCGACGAGATGCGCGCGCTCCGGCTGCCGCGCGATGGAGCTCAGCAGGCGCCCGACTTCGGACTCGGCCGGCTCGTGGCGGAACACGGGCAGTGCGAACGTCGCCTCGGTGACGAACACGTCGCACGGCACCACCTCGAACGTCGGCGTCGTCGGGTCGGGGGCGCGCTTGTAGTCGCCCGAGACGACGGCGCGCTGGCCGTTCCAGTCGATGACGACCTGCGCCGCGCCGAGGATGTGGCCTGCTGGAGCGAGACGGACGCCGACGCCGTTGATCGTGCGCTGTTCGCCCAGCGCCTGGGGCTCGAAGCTGCCGGCGCACTCGGGGCCCATGCGCGTCTTCATGATCTCGATGGTTTCGTTGGTCGCCAGCACGGCGCCGTGGCCGGGCCGCGCGTGATCACTGTGGCCGTGCGTGATGATGGCGCGATCGACCGCGCGGGCGGGATCGACAAAGAAGCCGCCGGGCTCGCAAAGAGTCCGCGGTCGGTCGGATACAGCCATTTGTCGACGCCGGCAGCGCCCATGCACACCTCTCAGGGGACGCCCCTAATGTGGTGCCTGAGCCCTCGGTTCGCCACTCGTTCGGCTATGCAATGAAGCGCTTTTCGCTGGGTTCCGGCTGAGCGGACTCAGCGCGCCTTGTAGGCGGCGAGGAAGGTGCGGACGGCGGTGCCGACCACGCGCTCGATGCGCTCCTGCGTCGGCTGCCCGCTGGCGTTGAACAGCAGCGGCTTGAACAGGGTCGACTGGCAGGCGTCGAGGAACTGGGCGGCGGCGATCTCGCAGTCGGCAACGTCGAGCACGCCGGCTTTGACCTGGTCCTCCAGATAGCTGCCGAGTCGGGCGATCCCGAACGCCGGACCTGCCTGATAGAAGCTGCGGCCGAGCTCGGGCATGCGCTCGGCGATGGCCATTACCGTGCGGAGCGAGCCCAAGGCGTCGGGCTGGCAGAGGAAGAGCACGAAAGCGATGCCAAGGCGTTTCAGCGAGCCCTCGACGTCGGGATCGGTGGAATCGAGCGCGAAGACCTGCTCCGCCTGGGTCCGCCGCTCGCTCTCTATGATGGCTTCGAACAACCGCTCCTTGCTGTCGAAATAGACATACAGCGTCCCCTTCGACACCCCCGCGTGGCGGGCGATTTCGCCCATGCTGGCGGCGTCGAAACCGCTGGCCAGAAACACCGCACGCGCGCCGTCCATGATCTGGCGGCGCTTGCCGCTTTCCTCGTGGGTGGCTGTCGGGGCGTCGGCGTCTTCGCGGGCAGGAACCTGCGTCATCTGCTCCTCTAAGCGGTCGGAACGTCACACTGACTGAACCGTTCGGTCATCTTGACATAGTTGCTTCTCGGGGCTACGTCAACGCGTGACCGAACCGTTCGGTCATTTGTCGATTTGAGCCTAATTGTGAGGATCGGGGCGATGAACACAAGCAGCAGCAATGCCGTGTTGCGTACGTCCGAGACTGCCGATGCCAGTGAACCGGCGACGCCGGTGGCGCGCTTGGCGCCCGTCGAGATGCGCCGGGTCAAGCAGGAGGCCCCGCGCGAGGCGCCGGCTGCGAATCCCGAGACCGAGACTAAAGCGGCATCCCCAAAGCGCAGCTTGAAGAAGACCGCCCTGATTTGTGGTCTCGTCGCCGCCTTGGCGCTGGGCGCCTGGTTTGGCCAGTACTGGTGGATCACGGGCCGCTTCCTCGTCTCGACCGACGACGCGTACGTCGGCGTTCACACCGCAACATTGGCGGCGAAGGTGCCGGGATACGTCGCAGCCGTAAAGGCGGACGACAACACCAAGGTTCATGCCGGCGATGTCGTCGCCACCATCGACGACGGCGACTATCGCATCGCCGTCGATGCCGCGCGCGCCAACATCGCGACGCAGGCGGCGAGCATCGAGCGCATCGGCAAGCAGGTCACCGCGCAGCAGGCCGCCGTGGCGCAGGCGAGGGCGCAGGTCGCCTCGGCGCAGGCGAACGCCACTCGCGCCGATCTGGAACTGAAGCGTCAGCAGCAGCTCGCTCAGCAGCAGTATTCGAGCCAGCAGAAATTGGAGCAGGCGCAGTCCGATCGCGATCAGGCGCGTGCCGCCGTGCTCGGTGCCGAGGCCGCGGTCGAAGCCGCCGACACCAACGTTGCCGTGCTCAAGGCACAGCAGCAGGAGGCCGCGCGAACCCTGGACCAGCTGAAGACAACGCTCGCCAAGGCAGAGCGCGATTTGTCGTTCACCACCATCCGCGCGCCGTTCGAAGGCATCATCGGCAACCGCGCCATGCAGAGTGGCGATTACGTGCAGCAGGGACAGCGCCTCGCCAGCCTGGTGCCGCTCGACGACATCTACATCGACGCCAATTTCAAGGAGACGCAGCTCGCCGATCTGCATCCGGGTCAGCCGGTGTCGATCGCCGTGGACGCGCTCGACGGTCACGCTATCGCCGGGACGGTCGAGAGCGTCGCGCCGGCTTCGGGCTCGGTGTTCTCGCTGCTGCCGCCCGACAACGCGACCGGCAACTTCACCAAGGTCGTGCAGCGCATTCCCGTCCGCATCCGCGTGCCGGCGAATGTCGGCGCCGAGGAGGTGCTGCGCCCGGGCATGTCGGTCGTCGTCAGCGTCGATACCAAGCCCGGCGCCAAGAATGCTGCGGCCACGACGGCCATCGTCTCGAGGTAAGCGCGAGCCATGGCGGACGCAGTCGCATCATCGGGAGGCAATGGTGTAGCGGACGCGGATCGCATCGATCCGCGCCGCCTGTTCGCGTTTCTCACCATGGTGTTCGGGATGTTCATGGCCATCCTCGACATCCAGATCGTCTCCGCCTCGCTCAACGAGATCCAGGCTGGCTTGGCTGCCTCCAGCAACGAGATCACCTGGGTGCAGACCTCCTACCTCATCGCCGAGGTGGTGATGATCCCGCTGTCTGGGTTCCTGTCGCGGGCGCTCGGCACCCGCACGCTGTTCGCCATCGCCGCCGGCGGCTTTGCGGCCGCGAGCTTGATGTGCGGCCTGTCGACGACCATCAACGAGATGATCTTCTGGCGCGCCATCCAGGGCTTCATCGGCGGCGGCATGATCCCGACGGTGTTCGCCTCCGCCTACCTCATCTTTCCGCGCTCGCGCATGGGGCTGATCGTGCCGCTGATCGGCCTCGTCGCCACGCTGGCGCCGACGATCGGTCCGACGGTCGGCGGCTACCTCACGGACGCGCTGTCTTGGCACTGGCTGTTCTTCATCAACGTCGTACCAGGTATCCTCGTCACCATCGCTGCGCTGACTCTGATTGACTTCGACCAGCCGGACTATTCGCTGTTCGAGAACTTCGACTTCGTCGGGCTGCTGTCGATGGCAGGGTTTCTCGGCGCGCTCGAATACGTGCTGGAGGAGGGACCGCGCAACGATTGGTTCGGCGACGACACGGTGCTGTTGTTCGCCTGGGTTTCAGCCATCTCCGCCGTCATCTTCTTCGCCCGTGTGCTCACGGCTCGGCAACCGATCGTCGACCTCACTGCCTTTTCCAACCGCAACTTCGCGATCGGCTCGGTCTTCTCGTTCGTGCTCGGCATCGGCCTTTATGGGCTGACGTATCTCTACCCCGTCTACCTGGCGCAGATCCGCGGCTACAACGCCCTGATGATCGGCGAGACGATGTTCGTCTCGGGCCTTGCCATGTTTGCCACGGCGCCCATCGCCGGCCGGCTGATGCCGTACGTCGATAAGCGCCTGATGCTGATGGTCGGCTTTCTGTTCTTCGCCGTCGGCACCTGGCAGATGACGTGGATTACGTCGGACTGGGACTTCTACGAGCTGCTGTGGCCGCAGATCTTCCGTGGCATCGGCTTGATGCTGTCGATCATCCCGATCAACGACATCTCGCTCGGCACGCTGCCGCCCGAGCGGCTAAAAAACGCGTCTGGACTATTTAATTTGATGCGCAACCTGGGCGGCGCGTTCGGCCTTGCGGGCCTGACGACGGTGCTCAACGACCGCACCGACCTGCATCTGGCCCGCCTGCACGAGTCCATCACCTGGTCACGCGTGCCGACCATGGAAGCGCTCGGTCAGCTCACCCAACGCTTCTCCCAGTTCGGCAGCGACGCGCAGGCCATGGCATTGAAACAACTCATGCAAATCACGCATCGCCAGGGTGTGGTGATGGGCTTTGGCGACGTTTTTCTGCTGCTGACATTTCTCTTTGGCGGCCTCGCGCTGGCCGCCGTCCTGGTGAGCAAGCCGGCCCCTAACACAGCGGCACCGGCACATTGAGGCGAAGCGAATTTGCCCGCTCCGTCAGTCGGCTTAGCTGCCGAATAAAGTTCAGGCGTTAACCGCGTTGTCACAAGTCGGCCAAAATGTCGCGCGATGACTGGTCGTCGAGGGCACTTGTTTGTATCGCGTCCAGGGAGTGCATCGTGAGTGAACATCAAGGGGCTCTGTCGGCCTACGTGCCGGCAACTCGAACAGCGCGCCCGGCTGACGACCTCGCCGATCCGCTGAAGCACTACATCATCGAGACCGTCGCTCTCGAGGACCGCAAGGTCCGCACGCGCCAGCTCGGCATCGTGATGGCGCTGGTCCTAGGCATCTTCGTCAGCCAGTGGCCCGTGGCTTTCAGCTCGGCCAACGCGGTGACGAGCTCCATCATCGGTGCCGATACGTTCGGCGCGCCGACGGTGGTTCTGACCGAGCGGCTCGCGTTCGCCGGCGGCCTACTGGGTAGCTACTGAGGGCGTCTGTTGCGCTCTCCTAGACGACGAATAGGACGACGCCAGCTAGCACGGTCAGTGCGGCGCCAGTGCCGGTCAGCAGCCAGCCCCAAACGCTGACGCCGCTCCCGCCGGGTTGCAACGTCGCCGTCTGCGGCTGGCGCGGCGCGTAGTACACCTCGACCGGCGCGCCGACCGTGTACTTGGCCACGTCCTCGTCGGCCTTCGCTTTGGGACCGGCATGGGCGCCGAAACGCACCCGGTCACCGACATATGGTGTGCCGCCGACAGTGTAGTCGTACGTCACCTTAGTTTCGTATTGGCGACCGCCCTGAGCCCGGTAAGCGACCACCTCGCTCGACTTGACCACCCCTGGCGTCGTCGGCCAACCGGCTGAGGCGAGGGCGAGCGAACGCACACGCTGCACCAGCCAAAGGCCGGCGCCCAGCGTGCCAAGACCCAATGCGAGCAGGATGCCGACATAAAGCGGCTTGGACGGATCGCTGCCGGATCACCGGCCGTAATGCACGACAGATAGATGATCGAGCCGGAGAAGGCGCTCCACAGGATCATCGCCTCGCGTCCATCCTTGGCGACGGTCCACACGGCGTCGGAGGGCAGATCACCGGGGCCTTCAGTGACGGTGTAGCCGGCGGCTTCGTAATTCCGGCGCGTTTCGGGAAGGATCTTGGCGCCGCCGCCCGAGCCTGGTGGCCAGCCGAGGAAGGCGTAGCTGCTGCAGGTCTTGCCACGTGTGAGAGCGACGTGGTTGATCAGACCCTTCTTCTGCTCGAAGTTGTCGTCGGTCCATGTCGAAGCGCCGGGAGCAACCGTCACGCCTGTGCGCCAGTCCCGGTCGAACGGCCGGTCCTTTGCTTGGGCCGCTGGGAGGCCGAGCACAAATCCGATCGCGATCAGCACCAGCGCGCGATAAAACAACGGTGCCGTCATGGTTACCCTCATTGGCGTGCGGCTCGGGGGCAGTCGCGCTCGGCGTCCCTATACACTTCAGTCCGGGGCTTGTCCCGGCAACCTAGGCGAGGGCGCTGAGCTCGGCGAATTCGGCGTCGCTGAGCGTGATGTCCACGGCGGCGACGTTCTCCTCCAGGTGCTTCACCTTTCCGGTGCCGGGGATGGGCAGCATCACCGGGCTGCGCTTCAGCAGCCAGGCGAGCGCGATCTGGCTCGGGCCGGCGCCGTGGCGGTGCGCGATGGTGTCGAGCGCCGAGCCCGGCTTGGCGAGGTTGCCGGCCGCCAGCGGGGACCACGGGATGAAGCCGATGCCGTGCTTCGTCGCAGTGGTCGAGCACGGCTTCGCTCGGCGGTTGGCGAGGTTGTAGAGGTTCTGCACCGTCGCGACCTTGAAGTGCTTCTGCGCCGCCTCGATCTCCTCGACGTTGACCTCGCTGAGGCCGACGTGGCGGATGAGGCCTTCCTTCTGCATGGCGGCGATGGCGCCGAACTGCTCGTCGCGCGGCACGTTGGGGTCGATGCGGTGCAGCTGCCAGAGGTCGATGCGCTCGACGCCGAGGCGCCGCATGCTGATGAACACCTGCTGGCGCAGGTAGTCGGGACGGCCGCACGGCACCCAGACGTCGGGGGCCGGCCGCAGCAGGCCGCCCTTGGTGGCGATGACGAGACCCTTGTAGGGGTGCAGCGCTTCGCGGATCAGGTCCTCGCTGATGTCCGGGCCGTAGCTATCGGCGGTATCGATGAAGTTGATGCCGAGCTCGGGCACGCGGCGCAGCGTGCGCAACGCTTCGTCCCGATCCTCCGGCTCGCCCCAGATGCCCTTGCCGGTGATGCGCATGGCGCCGAAGCCGAGGCGATGCACGGCGAGGTCGCCGCCGATGTTGAAGGTTCCGGACTTGGCAGCGTTGGCGGTCATGCGCGATCTCCTGTTCTTGCTTGGCGGCGGCAGTGGGTGGTCGAGCCGGCTGTCTAAACGCGCCGGCTGGCATACCGCAAGTGCACTGTCGTAGGTGACGATCGATAACGATCCGTGTGCATCGGCAACGGTGTGCGGCTGCCGTTGCCGCGCGAAAGGTTCCATCTGCGGCAGTTTTTTCTTGGCGGGCTCGCTGGGGAACCATCCTGCTGCCCATGTGTTGGTCCCGCAGTTATGGAGGACAGATCAATGCAAACTAAAACGACCCTTGCCGTTATCGCCGCCGCTGCCGTGATGATGTTCGCCGCCCCGCAGGGTGCGAGCGCACTGCCGCAGGTCGACGGCGCCAAGCAGCTGAATTCGTCGAATGTCGAGAAGGCTGGCTACCGTGACGGTCGTCGCGGTTATCGTCGCGGCTACTATCGCCGCGGTTATGGCTACGGCCATCGCCACTATCGCCGCCGCCCCGGCTTCGGCGTGTATCTCGGATTCTGATCCGTTCCGGCACTACACGATGAAATGCCCCAGCTGCGTCGCTGGGGCATTTTCATTTGCACGCTCAAGATCGACGCTATTGGCCTGTGTAGATAAATCCTGCCCAGTAGTAGGGATGCGCATAGGGATGAACTGGACCTTGCGGCGAAGCAACCCCGAGCGCGCCCGTTTCATTGCTTCCCGTCGCCGGGTCGAGCGGCGCGTTGCGGCGCGAACGTGCCCGCGACGCCGGCGTAAGTTCGTCTGCGATCGATGCGACTTGTGCGGCTGGTAGCCGGCCCCGCGCTGCGGCGACCTCGGCATAGCCATTGAGATCGTCGCGGGTAGCATCGCGCAGCCACGCCTGCGCTCCGCTCAACGCGGCGGGCGGATCGAGGCCGGACTCCAAATACAGATCGTAAAACTTTGCCATCAAGAGCGCCGTGGCGGCATCGGAGACCGGCCACAGTGAGCCGAGCACGCCGGCCGCGCCGAGTGCGGTGAAGGCGCCTGGCAACCCGATGAATTCGTCGGGGCTGCGGGTGATGTCGGAAAGCCCGGTTTCGCAGGCCGAGAGCACGACAAGCCGCGGTCGGCCGAGGCCGTCGGTTTCGAGCAGGCGTCCGACGGTGAGGGGTGCTGCGTCGTGCATCAGCAGCGCCGACTGGCGCGCGTCCGCCCACGAGAAACTGCCGTGCGAAGCAAAGTGCCAGTGGGTCTTGCCCTTGAGGGCGGCGATGACTGCATCGGGCGTCGCAGCCGCGCCTTCGAGTACGGTGCGATCGGCGCTGGCGAAGTGCGCGGCAACGAGCGCGCCTTCCTTCTCGGTGCCGGGCAGATCGCCGGTCGGATTGACGACGACAGCGAGCGTCGCGCGCTTCGGCGTGGCGATGAGAGTCTGCCCCGCCGCGAGCGCTTCGAGGCTTGGCGCGTAGACGATCTGGTAGTCATCGGCGAGCCGGCGTTTGCTGACGGGGTCCTGAGTGAGGCCGAGCGGCAAGCTGCCGAGCCAGCCCGACGGCACCCACACGAGCCGTGTGCGGGGCTTGACGCCGCGCTCCTTGAGAGCCGCCTGCAGCTTGCCGCCAAACAAGCGCCAGAGGTCTGGGCCCGATGCCGTCGACGGCAGCAATCCACGCTGGCCACCGCCGCTCGGCCTCGGGTCCGACCATATAGTTGGCGAAGTAGGCGCCGATCCAGCCGGTGTTGGGCACATTGGTGGGTCCAACGAGCAGCTCCGCAAGTCTGCCCGTGCTGAGCTCCGGGGCGTCGACAACAGTGACATCCCGGCCGGTCTTGACCGCGCTGACGATCAGCAGCTTGGCGCCGAATTCGGTCACCACCGGCATGACGACGACGGCGCCGGCAGCGGCCACGCGCCGGGCCTCGGACAGCGCGGTTATCGCCGCTGCGTCACCCTTTCCGCCACGGTCAACGAGGGAGAACAGCTCGCGGCGCAGGTCGATCAGCCGGTCGATGGCGGCGGCGCGGTCGGTGCCTTGTGCCGCGTCGGCGGCCTCTTGTCCGGCGCGAATTGCAATGCGCAATTCATCGAGGCGGCGTCGTTGATCGGCGGGGAGATCGATGGTCTGTAATTTCAGGGAAACGGCAAGCAGCCGTGCACGCCCCTCGTTGGCCAGCTCGAACGCCTTTTCGGTCTCTTGGCGCTGCAGGGCCGCGTAAGCGGAATCTGCGAATAGCGGACCTGCTTCGGTGATCAGCGCGCGTGCCTCCACTTCCGAAACGCCTTGCCCGAACAGCAGCAGGAACGCCTCGCGCGCACTGGCATGAATGGGCGCAACGCGGGTCCACTCGCCCAACTCGAGCAGCACGCGGCCGAGCAGCCGTGAGGTACGCAGATGATCGAGCGGAGCGGCATCGCGCGTAAATACGGTGAGCGCCGCCTCGAAGCTCGCGATCGCCTTCTGACGGTTGCTCGTGTGCTCACCCTGAATACGACCGGCATACGTCTTTCCGAGATTGTGCTGCGCCTGCGCCCATTGCTGGGGTGTCGCGTCGCGCGTGAACACGCCGAGCGCAGCCTCGAGCGACGCGATGGCCTTCTCCTGGTTGTCGGCGGCGTCGCCGCGCATCCGGGCGACATAGGCGATGGCAAGGTTGTTCTGCGCCTGCGCCCATTGTCCGGGATGCGTATCGCGCGAGAATGCCGACAGTGCCGCCTGGAGGTGCGCAATCGCCATCTCGCGATTGTCCGCCTGGTCGCCCTGCAGGCGTTTGCCGTACGCATTGGCGAGGTTGTTCTGCGCCGCAGCCCAGCGGTCGGGGTCCTTCTCCCGCGTGAAGACCGTCAGCGTCGCCTCGAAGCGAGCGATTGCTTCCTCCACGTTCTGCGCGCGGTCGCCCCGGATACGGCTCCAATAGACGACGGCGAGGTTGTTCTGCAGTTGCGCCCACTGCTCGGGCACGGCTTCGCGCGAGAATATCGTTTGCGCGGCCTCGAAGTGCGCGATTGCGGTTTCCTGGTTGTCGGCGCGCTCCCCGCGGATGCGCTGCCAGTAGGCGATGCCGAGTACGTTGTGCGCCGACGCCCATTCCTGCGGGTCCGCGTCCCGCGTTATGGTCTTCAAGGCAGCTTGCAGGTGCTCGATCGCCTTTTCCAGGTTGTCGGCTGCCACACCGCGCGTGCGAGTAACGTAGAGAGCGCCTAGACCGGTCGAGAGTTCGGCCTTGAGGCGTTCACGCGGAATGGGCAAAGACCATGGCTCGACCGTTGGCTCTATAGCCAGCGCATGTTCGCCGAGCCTGATTTTCTCCTCGGTGTCGCGCGCCTGCTGCCAGGCTTGATAGTCGGCAGCCAAATCAGATTGCTGCGCTGAGACCTCAACAGTTCCAAAGGCGAGGCAAACGGCCGCCAAAAGCAGGATTGAGTGGCGCATGACACCCTCCGCGCGGATGCGTGAGCACGCCAGCACGGGTAGAACGCAACGGTGACACCAGCATGGCGCTGCGAACGGATGCATGAACTGATCGTTGTAAGCTAAGATCGCAGGACACCATCTGCACCTCAGCCAAATAGCCAAGGTGATGCATGTCGGAAGCACCTCAGCCAAGTGGACCTGATCTGACGCAGGGAGTAGCAGCAACTCTTCTGCCAGACGGAGAAATGCTGCTCGGCCACGTCGGCGCGGATGCGGTGCTGTTGGCGCGACGAGGCGACGACGTCTTCGCCATTGGCGCCATTTGCACACATTACCAAGGTGCGCTCGCCGAAGGCCTGCTCGTTGACGACACGGTGCGTTGCCCGCTGCATCATGCGTGCTTCAGCTTGCGTACGGGAGAGGCGCTGCGCGCGCCCGCACTCAATGCCGTCGCCTGCTGGCGCGTCGAGAGAAGCGGCGAAAGCATCTTCGTACGGGAGAAGGTCCGGCAACCGAGCAAACGCACGGCCAATAGCGGTGCGCCTCGCTCGGTGGTTATCGTCGGCGGCGGCGCCGCCGGCAACGCCGCCGCCGAAATGCTGCGGCGGGAGGGCTTCGATGGTAGCATCACCATGCTCAGCGCCGACGACGCGCTGCCATATGACCGGCCCAACCTGTCGAAGGATTTTCTCGCGGGCACGGCACCTGAAGATTGGATTCCGCTGCGATCAGCCGACTTCTACGAGAAGAAGCGCATCGACGTGCGTCTCGGGGCGCGCGTGGCGTCGATCGACACGGCGCGTCTGGCAGCGGTGCTCACGGATGGCGGCCGTATCGAGTGCGATGCATTGCTGCTGGCAACGGGTGCGCATCCGGTACGCCTCGATATTCCAGGTGCCGATCTGCCGAAGCTGCACTACCTCCGCACGCTCGATGACAGCCGCGCGATCATTGCCAAAGCCAAGGATGCGAAAAGCGTGGCCGTGGTCGGTGCCAGCTTCATCGGCCTCGAAACGGCGGCAGCGCTGCGCGAACGCGGCCTAGAGGTGCACGTCATCGGACCTCAGTCACGGCCGCTCGAGCGGGTGCTCGGCTCCGAACTCGGCGACATGATCAAAGCCATCCACGAGGAGCACGGCGTCGTCTTTCACTTTGGCACCAGCGCCGCGGCGATCGACGCGGCCGGCGTCACCCTCAAGAACGGCGAGCGTATCGCGGCGGATCTGGTCATTGCCGGCATCGGCGTGCGGCCCGACGTCGAGGTTGCCGCGCAAGCGGGCATTGCGGTCGACAATGGCATCCTTGTCGATGCCTACCTGCAGACAAGCGCGCCCGGCATCTTTGCCGCCGGCGACATCGCCCGCTGGCCCGATCCACATACGGGCGCCCGCATTCGCGTCGAGCATTGGGTCGTGGCCGAGCGCCAGGGCCAAACGGCGGCCCGCAACATTCTCGGCCACCGCGAGCCATTCGACGCCGTGCCGTTCTTCTGGAGCCAGCACTACGACCTGGCCGTCCGCTATGTGGGGCACGCGGAAAGCTGGGATCGCGTCGAGATCGACGGCAATCCGGCCGCCCGCGACTGCATGGTGAGCTATTTCCGGGGCGAGCGGAAATTAGCCGTCGCCACCTTATCGCGCGATCTCGCTAACCTTCGCGCCGAGGTCGAATTTGAAAGACTGGCCCCGATCTGACTGCTCAACTGTAGCGGCTGCGTAGCGCCTCGAATTTTGCTACCTGCTCGGGAAGCAGAGCGCGGGCGGCGTCGCGGCGCACGAAGATCTTGAAGATCGCATCGCCGGCGGCGTTGTAGAACTGGACGGAGTGCGCCGTTCGTCCCATCGCGCCGCGTGACACGAAGGCAATTGCCTTGCAGTTCTCGGCGCGGATGTGGCCGCCGATCGGGCTGTCTCCGTGGATATTGAAATAGCCGTGGCCGAAGCTGCCTGGCGGCAGTGTCCCGGTGCATTCCAATACGATGTCGGCGTTGTGGATCAAGAACAGGATCTCGCCCCACTCGGTGATGTCCTGCATGATGTCGGCGAACGCCTCGCCCGGCGCAACGATGCCCTGCCCGGCGGGAAGATTGCGGACGACCTCCAATGTGCTGACGCCATAATCGCGCGCGATATGCTCGAGCAGACCTTCGGAATTGGCGGCGAGGCGCACCGCCAACGGCTGTCGTTCCTGGGTGTCGGCATCGGCGGGTTGCATGAGGGCTCTCGCTGATTATTCGGCGGCGACAGGACGCGAGCCGTCGGCGCGCTCTTCCTGCAGCACCGTGAAGCCCTCGAAATCGGGATGGCCGAGATAGAGCGGCTTGTTGCCGCCGGCCCGTGCGTGCGCCTTGCGGAACTGTTCCGATTTCGTCCACGCCTCGAAGTCGGCGTGCGAGCGCCACATGGTGTGCGAGGAATAGAGCACGTGGTCCTCGCGCTCGGGGCCTTTCAACAGATGGAACACGATGAAGCCGGGCACCTCGCCCAGATGCGTCTCGCGCGTGAGCCACACCTGCTCGAAGTCGTGCTCGGAGCCCTTCAGAACCTTGAACCTGTTCATAGCGATGAACATGCTGTCTCCTTGGTTGTCTCGTTCGCTTATAGCCCCTGCAGAACTTCTTTCCGCAGGGGCCTGTTACCTTTAGCTCCGCTATCCGCGCGGCACTATTGTCCTGCAGCTAGAACTGCGCCCGTGTCGTCAGCAGGAACGTGCGACCGCGACCGGTGTAGCCGGTAAAGTCGGTGCCGCTCGTGCTCAGCGCCGGTGTGTACGCCCTATCGAAGACGTTCGATACCGTGGCTCCCAGATCAACTCCGTTATCGAGCTTGTAGTTGGCGAACAGGTCCAACAGCTCGTAGGCCTTGTTGTAGGGATCGTTGGGATTGCCGTTCGGATTGAACGAGGCCGGCGTGCCCGGCGGAAGCAGAGCTTGAACCTGATCGGCACCGTTGTAGGATTCCGAAACGATATACCCGCGCGCCCCGAGAGTGAGCTTCTCGTTGAGCAGTCGCACCCCGCCCGTAAGCGTTACGACTGTGTCGGGCAGATAGTTCGACGCGCCGAAGCCGCCGATCTGCGTCGGCAGGCCGATATCAGTGTACGTGTACGACAGTCCGGCGAAGGCGAACCGAGCGTCATACATGCCCTGCACCTCCACGCCGCTCACGTCGGATTTGCCGTCGACATTGCAGAAGTAGTTGCCGCCCATCGCTGTGAAGCAGCTGGTCACGTAGTTGTCGACCTTCTGCGTGAAGTAGTCAGCCTTCAGCCGGAAGCTGTCATCCCGCGTCAGCACGCCATCGGCGAGGATATTGGCGCCAAACTCCCAGCCCTTCTGGATCTCCGAACGCAGGAACGGATTGGGGAAGAACATCTGACTGACACCGCCGGTGGACGGATGCTGCCCGCCGGTCAGGGTCTCCGAGACGGTCGGCGCGCGCATCGATTCCGAATACGTGATGTACGGCTGCAGCCAATCGGTGGCGTGGGCGGCCAGCGTCAATTTCGGATCGATCCGGCCCTCGTCACGATCAACCGTATAGGGTCCGGCCGGAAGCGTGGGGAACAGCGGATTGGCCGCGGTGACCGATCCGGACCCCTCGATCGCGAAGCTGTCGTAGCGCAGACCGCCGATCAAATCGAAAACGCCATACGACAGCGTCGTTTCGGAAAATAGTCCGCTGATGCTGCTGGTGCCGCTGGGGTTCACGCCGCGGCCGGGTATCGCGAGACTGTTGGTCACGAGCACATCGTCGGAAAAGTACTCGTAACCATAGACCGACTTGACCTGCAGCGCCCCGATATTGAAGCGCGACATGTTGGAGACATCGAAGCCCCAACCTTCGTCGTCGATATTGCGTCCTTCGGCCGATCCGCGTGGCGGGTTGCCGACCGTCGGTGCGAAGTCCGTACCGTATTGCATGGTGACTTCGTTGCGGTAGCCGTTGAGCGAGAAGTTGATCAGGTCGTTGTCGAGCGGGTTGTAGGCATACTTGGCAGTAAACGTGTTCGACTTCACGTGCTGGAAATATGAGTTGGACAAGAAGTCGTTGTCGTAGAACACACCGCCGAACTTAATCGACTGCTCCTCGTCGAGCTTGAAGTCGGCCTTGACCAGTCCCGCGGTCGGCTCCTGGAAGGTGTATGGCACTGTGACGCCGTCGCCGTTCTTATAGTTGTTCTCGTTGTGACCGCTGATGGCGCCGGCAACTCCTACTGTGCCGTTGGTGACCGCGCCCGCCGCCATGCCCGACCAGCCGAGACCGTTACTGCCCCAACTGCCGATGGTCAGCGCGCCTTGCGACTGCCCGGGCTTCAAGATGTCCTCGACGCCGAGGGTACGGAAGTTGGCGGTGCCGGCGAGCGCGCCCGCGCCACCCGCTGTCGATACGGCACCGCGCTGCACCTCGACGCCGGCCAGCAGCAGCGGATCGACATAGGTGAAGCCCTGCGCCTCATGACCGGTGAAGCGGAAGTTCTGGCGCACGCCATCGATCATGGTGTTGACGCGGCCCGAGCCTTCAAAACCACGAATATTGACTGCTACGCCGGCGTTGTTGGTGCTATCGCGCGTGAACGTGCCCGGCATCGTGCGAAGGACATCGTCGAGTTTGGCTTGTCCAAATGTGCCGATCTCGCCCGAACCGACAACGCTGAC
Source organism: uncultured Alphaproteobacteria bacterium (assembly GCA_963722495.1). Classification (GTDB taxonomy): domain Bacteria; phylum Pseudomonadota; class Alphaproteobacteria; order Rhizobiales; family Hyphomicrobiaceae; genus Hyphomicrobium_A. The sequence continues at coordinate 295,045 of CAVRND010000021.1, forward strand.
GCCGGCGGGAACGGTGTACGGCACATCGGAAGGTGCGACCGCAGTCGCCTTCGCGGCGACGGGCGCCGGCGATGACGCCGGAGCCGGCGCGGCCTGCGGCGGCGGCGATTTGGCCGCAACCGGCTTCTTCTTACCCTTCGGCTTGGAGCCCTCGACCGTCAATGTCGGCAGCTGCGTGTCCTGTGCGCGTGCCTCGCCCATCGCGCCTATCGCGACGGCGGATACGCCAAGAAGCAGTAGCGCCGCCTTGGAACCTCGGCCAACATCTCTACGGCACGCAATACTGGAAGTGTGAGACACGACAACTTCGGGCGCGTGCTTGCACGCGCCAACGCTACGCAACACCATGACGCAACTAGCCCCCAACTGCACAAACGGCTGGCTGGCGGGCGCACTGAGGCGCTGTAGCTCGCTTGCCTTCGAGAGGCGCCGACAACGAGGCGCACACTCGTCCCGCCAAGGCGGAACAGCCGCAAACTATTCCTTCCATACTCTAATCGTCAACATTATGCTGGAGGCTGGCATAGCGATCGTGCGCGACTGTTGCGCCTCAGACGCTGGAATTGGAACTGGCGCAAACTGCGCACGCCGTCTCGACAACACCTGACACAAACACTGTAGAGGTCCGATGATCATCCAACGCGTGCGCGCAGGCGCAATCATCTCCGCTGTCTCCGCGATGCTCTCGCGGTCGGCGCATCGTCGGCGCATGCGGAGCAGACGCTTACGGATGCGGGCGGGCGGTCGGTGAAGATCGCCGACACCTCGCGCATCCTCTCCATCGGCGGCGACATCACCGAGATCCTCTACGCGCTCAAGGCAGACGCAAAAATCATCGCCGTCGACTCGACCAGCCAGTTTCCTGCCGATGCTCTGAAGCAAAAGCAGAATGTCGGCTACATGCGCGCCTTGTCCGCGGAGGGCGTGCTGGCAACCAACCCGAGTTTGATTATCGCCGCCAAGGACGCGGGCCCTGCGCCCGTCGTCGCGGTTCTCAAGGCCTCCGCCATTCCATACCTGGAGGTTCCCGACGACGAGACACCGGAAGGCGTGGCGGCCAAGATCCGCTTCGTCGCGGCGGCGGTCGGCGCCGAGGCGGCCGGAGACGCTCTGGCGAAAGACGTCGAGAAGGACTTTGCGCTTCTCGCCGCGCAACGGGCAAAAATCACCAAGCCCGCTCGTGCCGTATTCGTCTTGAGCGTACAGAACGGCCGCGCGACCGTGGCGGGTGCCCACACGAGTGCCGACGCCATGTTGCGCCTTGCGGGAGCCGAGAATGCCGCCGCGCAGGTGGAAGGGTTCAAGCCGCTCGCCGACGAGGCCGGAGTCGGGCTGGCGCCTGATGCCATCGTGACCATGAAGCACGGAAAGATGGGGCCGCCCTCCGATGCCATCTCCACCGTGACGGCGCTGCAGGGCAGTCCAGCCCTGCAGAACAACCGCATCATTGAAATGAATGGTGTGTATCTGCTCGGCTTCGGACCACGCTGCGCCAGCGCTGCACGTGAACTGCTGCAGGCCTTGTACCCCGACCTGAAGTTGACGCGCGCAGGGACGGGAGAATGAGCGCGCCGTGGTCTGCGGTAGCGGAGCCTGGCGCCCGCCGCTTCACCGCGTCCCAAGTCTTGATTGGTTCCGGCGTACTCCTGGCGTTGACGGCGCTCGCCTCGCTCGCGGTCGGACCAACCGGGATCAGCCTTGCATCGCTGCCGCGTGCCATCTCAGCGGCGTTGGGCGCTCCACCGGACGCATTGGCTGCGCGCGAGCAGCTCGTACTGATCGATATCCGCTTGCCGCGCACGCTGCTCGCCATGTTCGTGGGCGCGAGCCTCTCCATGGCGGGCGCCATGATGCAGGGGATGTTCCGCAATCCCTTGGCTGACCCGGCGTTGATCGGCGTGTCGTCGGGGGCAGCGCTCGCCGCGGTCGCGACCATCGCGCTCGGGAACGGCCTCGCGGCGCCGCTGTTGCAGCCGCTCGGCGTCTATGCTTTGCCGGTGGCGGCCTTCTTCGGCGGCATGGTGACGACCGGCGCGCTGGTGCTTGTCGCCGGGCGCCACGGCCAGCTCATGGTCGGAACGCTGCTGCTGGCCGGCATCGCGATTGCCGCGTTGGCCGGCGCCTTGACGGGACTGATCGCCTTCTCGAGCAATGACCGCGAGCTGCGCGATCTTACACTTTGGCAACTGGGAAGCCTTGGCGGAGCCAACTGGCCCAAGGTCGTTGCGGTGCTGCCATTCGCCTGCTGGTGCTCGTGCTGACGCCGCGCCTGATGCGTGGCTTGAACGGCTTTCTGCTCGGCGAAGCGGAGGCATTTCATCTCGGCATCGACGTCGAGCGGACGAAACGCCATGTGGTCATCGCGACCGCGGCATCGGTCGGCGCGGCGGTGGCGGTTGCGGGCGTCATTGGCTTTGCCGGCATCGTCGTGCCGCACATCGTTCGGCTCCTGGCCGGTCCCGATCACCGGGTCGTGCTGCCCGGTAGCGCCATGCTCGGTGCCGTTCTGATGCTCGTTGCCGACATCGCCGCGCGAATGCTTGTGCGTCCGGCGGAGCTGCCGATTGGAATCGTGATGGCGATCATCGGCGCGCCGCTGTTCCTGCACCTCGTCCTGAAGCGCGGCATCGGCGGGATGGAGTGAACGCATGCTCGTCGCGCAGGCAGCAACCTTCAAGGTCAACGGCCGGGCGTTGGTCGATAGCGTCGACCTCGCGCTCAAGCCCGGCGCCTTGCTGGTTCTTGTCGGACCGAACGGAGCCGGCAAGTCGACGCTTCTGCGATTGCTATCGGGCGAGCTTTCACCGACCTCGGGCGCAATCCACCTGGACGACCGCAAGCTGGGCGACTATTCGGCCCCCGAGCTTTCCCGGCGTCGAGCCGTCGTCTCGCAGGGCACGCCCTTGTCGTTTCCCTTCTCCGTGCGCGAGGTAGTGCTTCTCGGCGCGTCGGTGCCGGGGTTTGCCGCCCCGCCGGCACGTGTGCAGCAAATCGCTGGCGAATGCATCGCCTCCGTTGGGCTGCAGGGATTGGGCGACAGGCTGTTCACGAAATTGTCGGGCGGCGAGCGCCAGCGCGTGCATATCGCGCGCGCGTTGCTGCAGCTTCGGGTGGCCGACTTCCCGCAGCCGCAGCGCACCGTTCTCTTGTTGGACGAGCCGACGGCCAATCTCGACCTTGCGCATCAGAGCAGCGTGCTGAACGAAGCCCGGAGAGAAGCGCGCGCGGGACGCGCCGTGCTCGCCATCCTCCACGATCTCAATCTCGCCGCCGCCTATGCCGACGAGATCGTGCTGCTGAGCCGCGGGCGCGTCGCCGCCCGGGGATCGGCTGGGGAGGTCATGCGCGACGGGTTGCTCTCGGAGGTCTACGGCTGCCCGGTAAGGACGAACGTGACGCCTCGTGGCGGTGTCCCCTTCGTGCTGCCCGTCGCCGAGTGAGAGTGCCCGCCGCCGATCCCGGCGGGGGTAGGGGCGCAATTCAAAGCAGTCCCTCCTTTGCACAGATGCGTGCTCCGGGCTCCAAGCGCGGCTTCCGAGCCCAGCCGAGCTTGTCGCTCGCATGGCTCCGGGGCGCGCAAACTCCGCGGTCATTGGTGGCCGATAGTTCTGGTGCGCTGCGGCGCACCACTATGCATTGAGTGCACGCCGTCGCTTGGAGGTAGTGCGCTCAACGCCCAGACGGTTCTGCCAAACACCGTTAAGTTGGGGTGGCGCTAAGCATTGCGATACTGAAGTCCTCGTCTCTGTCCAGGTTGGAGGGGTGCGTGAGTACGTCCCGTATCGAGTTGGTCTCCAAGGGGCGCCGAGTTCCGTTTCTGAGCGCGCCCGATTTCAGCAGCGCCGATCACCCCTGGGCCGGCTATCTGTTGGAGGAGTCGAACGGCCGGAACGAACCCATATCGCGCGGCTCCTTCCTCAAGACGACACTCTTCCTCTGCACGGGTGGGCAAGGAATTGCGCATCGAAGGCATCGCGGAACTTGGGAGAGAAATCGTATCGAGCCCGGATCCGTATTCATGGTCCGCCGCGATACGGAGATCCAAGCGGCCTGGACAACCAATTCCTGGCCGACGTTGCTGCTTCAACTGGACAACACCAAGTTCCAGCACATTGCGCCCGAGGAAGTGAGCGCGGTCGAGGCATCGCTGGTCTCAGCGCTCACGACAAACGATCAACGGCTCGCCACCTTGATGTTGGCGATGCGCGAGGAGGTCCGGGATGGATGTATCTCGGGCAGGCTCTATGCTGAATCCATCTCCCTTGCATTGCTTGCGTATCTGGCGGGCAGGTACGCCACGCCTCGGCCATCGGATAGCTACGACAAAAGCCTGTCGCCTGCTCAGAAGCGCAGGCTTGTCGAATTCATCCGAGCCAACCTGATCAGCAATATTGCGGTTACCGAGCTTGCAGAACTGGTGCAGATGAGCCCTGCCCATTTCTCTCGCGTGTTCAAGGCCTCGTTCGGCGTGACGCCCTATCGATATGTCATGCAGGAACGAGTTGAAGGGACGAAGGCCTTGCTCGCAACTGCGGAGCTGTCGGGGAGCCAAGTCGCCATCGCATTTGGTTTTGCGAGCCAGAGTCACTTTGTGAAGGTCTTCCGCCAGTTCACCGGCGTCACCCCCAAGCAGTATAAGGCGGGCCTCTAGGCGCCGGAAGCCGTGGGCAGTTTATCTGTTCGAGGAGTCCGAGTGCGCAAACGTATCCGTATCGCGCCGTCACCGGCAGATCTCCGACGCCATGGCCTCGTCGCGCGGCTCGCGCTTGGCGCGTCGCTACCATCTTGATGGCATTGCAGAATGCGCTGCGGACAACGACGCGCATTTGCGTGCGCGCGTCCTTCCAAAACACTGTCTTCGGCGGTGTGCCCTGAACTGTTCGCTACATGGCAAGCCAGCCGAGGGGGAATGGCAGACAGTGCGTCGCATAAATCAGAAACGCACGTCGGGAGCGAAACGAGTGCGCGTTATGGGCGCGCCAGCAAGGGGCAAATTCCCAACCTGACACTGCGAACGGCGATGGACGGGCAATCGGCGCCATCGAGCGGCGATCCCGCCTAAACCCGTTCCTTCACGTCAACTCTGCGAGCGATGGTCCGGTGCGCCGGGCCAGCGAACGCCTGTGCTTGGCAACAAGCTCAGCGCGAAGCCGGCGGGGAAACACGAACGACACGCTGAAGAACTCTAGGGAGACAAAAATGAGAATCCTGACGAAATCGGGCGGTGGAGCGGTCCTGCTCTGCGCGATGCTGGCGACAGGCGTCGCGCCTGTGCTCGCACACGACAACGACCACGACCACGGTAATGACGGACCCGTGGTCAATACCGCGGAAGGTCCCGTGCGCGGCTTCAAGAAGGACGGTGTCTACACCTTCCTCGGAATTCCGTACGCAGCCCCGCCGGTCGGCAACCTGCGCTGGCGTCCGCCGGCGCCCGTCAAGAAGTGGCGCGATGCGCTCGATGCCACCAAGTTCGGCAGCAGCTGCCCGCAGGTGACCACCCTCGGCCCGTTTGCCGGTCCGACGAGCGTCACCGAGGACTGCCTCTTCCTCAACGTCTACACGACGGGCAAGGACGGCCCCAAGAAGCCGGTCGTCGTGTGGATCCACGGTGGAGGCAACATCGATGGTGAAGCCGCCGCCTACGACGGCGCCAAGCTCGCTACCGGTGGCCCCAATGGCGAGCCGAGACCGTGACTGTCATCCTGAACTACCGCTTGGGCCTGTTCGGATTCCTGTCGCATCCGGCACTCAATGCGGAAGGCCATCTGTGGGGCAACTACGGCATCCTGGACATCCAGGCAGTCCTCAAGTGGGTGCAGCGCAACGCTGCCAACTTCGGCGGCGACCCGAACCGGGTTCTGCTGGGCGGCCAGTCGGCTGGCGCTTCCGACACCGGCGCCAACGTGATCTCGCCTCTGGCAGCGGGATTGTTCAACCGCGCTCTTTATCAGAGCTCGCCAACGTCGTCCTATCCGACGGCGGCCACGGCTCTGACGCGCGGCACGACATTCGCCTACAACACCACGACCCCGCAGCAATCCGCCAACTGCCCCGGCACGGGAGCTTCGGCTGCCGCCTGCCTGCGCAACCTGTCGGCTGAGCGCATCCTGCAGCTGCAGGGCACGCCCAACTCCAACGGCGCCTACGTCACGGGTCCGTTTGTCGACGGCACGATCATCCCGATCACGCCCGAGCAGGCATGGACGACAGGCAATTACAACAAGATGCCGACCATGGGCGGCGCGGCGCGTGACGAAGGCAACTTCGGCATCTCGATCACGGAGTACTTCTCCGGTCCTCCGCAGGTGCCGATGACGCTGCAGCAGTACAACGACCGCATCAACGCCCAGTACGGCGCCAATGCGGCCGCGGTTCTCGCTCAGTATCCGCCCGGCAGCGATCCGCAGTTCACCTTCAATCGCGTGTCGACCGATCCTGGCAAGTGCCGCGGTCTGCACGTGCTCGGGCTGTGGTCCACGAAGGTCCCGACTTATGCCTACGACTTCACGTATCGGGATGCGCCCTACTACTTCCCTTGGATGCCGGGCTTCAAGGCGCTCGCGTACCACACCGTCGACATCCAGTTCATCTTCCCGAAGTGGCACGGGGGTCATCTGGGCGTGAACCTCGACCAGAATACCGGTCAGCCGCGTGAGCTGCAGGGCGCCGAGCGCAATCTGTCGGACAGGCTGGTTGCGGCATGGACGAAGTTTGCGGCGACCGGCAATCCGAATGGGTCGGGCAACTCGCCCTGGCCGAAATACACCTCGCCGACTGCGGGCATTCTCAATCAGAACCTCGCGTTCACGACGGACAGCACGGCGACCTACAGAAGCAACTACAAGTGCGACTTCTGGGATCCGCTGCAGACCTACTGAGGCTGAATGCGATGGCGCGGGGCTCCCGGCCTCTCGCCATCGCTCCTCCGACACGAAAGTTGGATCGAACGCCGGATGCTACGGCGACGACCACTCATTACAGAACCAGCGAATGAGCTTCCGATTTAGGCGTCCTCGGATGTGAGGTCGGGAGGACAGCGCACATGAAGAATGGCGTCAGCGACGGAGAAATTTCGATGGCAGACCGGATTTCGACTGAGCAAGACGGCCTTGTGCGCGGTGGCTATCGCGGCCGCATGCGCCGCAACCGCCGTGGCAGGCAGCAACTCGAAGCGCCACAAATCTATCGAGCTTGAAGCACAGGGAAGCTTCTACGTGGCCGGCAAGATATTCACCATCCCATCGCGCATTTCCACAGGCACGACGCCCGAGCCCGGTTTGATCTCGATCGACCACGCCTACGTCCAGTATCAGATCCCCGAGGATAGGAAATATCGGTTTCCCGTTCTCATGGTCCACGGCGGCGGCCATACGGGAAAGACGTATGAGACGACGCCCGACGGCCGCGAGGGCTGGTACACGTCCTTCACGCGCCGCGGTTTCCCGTCATACGTGATCGATGACCCCAATCGCGGACGGGCGTGCTGCGAGCCGACCGAGCTGCACCTCGTGAGGATGGGCTTGCTGCCGAATACCGCGCTGCCCAGCATGAACATCTATACGAAGGAGACGGCGTATACGACGTTCCGCTTCGGGCCGGCCTATCCGGATGCGTATGCTGGACAGCGCTTCCCGCTGGGCGCCATCGATCAATACGCTCCGCAGTGGGTGCTGACCTACCGCGATGCCGAAGAGAACGCCAAGATCACCAACGCGATTGTCGCCGCTATCGACAAGATCGGGCCATGCATCGTCATGGTGCACTCGCAGTCGGGCCCCCTGGGCCTCGCGGCCGTCCTACAGCGCACCAACCTCGTCAAAGGATTCGTAGCCATCGAGCCGGCCGGCTTCGCCATTCCCGCCACCGAGACGGCTGCGAAGCTCAAGAACGTGCCGATATTTGCGGTGTTCGGTGACAACCTGGCCTCGAGCCCGCAATCGACCGGCTGGCTGACGAGCGCGCAAACGACCGCCGCTCAGGTCAATGCCGCGGGCGGCAACGCGAAGGTCCTGCCGCTGGCGACTATAGGGATCCGCGGCAATTCCCACATGATGATGATGGACAACAACAACGAGCAGATCGCCGACCTCATCGAGAAGTGGGTCGCCAAGAACGTCCGCAAAGCACTCGATGACGACCACGACCATGACCACGGCCACGGTGGCCGGGACTGATCCCTTCGGGCCGGCCGCACGACCAGCGGCCGGCTCGCCTCAGCGCTAACCTCCGCGGAGGCGGGCGGCGTCGTACCAACGGCGGAACTTGTTGCCGAAACTCTCGATCGTGAACGGCAGCGCGACCGCCTTTTCTATATGCCGTGCGCGGTGCGGAACTCGCTGGGCGTGCAGCCGTAGCGCTTCTTGAACAGGCGGATGAACGTCGACAGGTTCATAAAGCCCCAGCGGTACGCCACGGTGAAAATAGGCTCGTGCCTGCAGCCAGGAGATATCAGATCGAGCTTTACCCGCTCGAGGCGCTTCTGCGAGATGTAGGAGCTGAACGTCGTGCCCAGCGAGGCAAAAATTTTGTGCACGTAGCGAGGAGAAATTCCGAAGTGCGTGGCCACGCGTTCGGGCGACAGCGCTTCGGCAGAAAGCTGCTCATTGACGTAATAGAGGATCTCGCGCTTGAGATCTCGGGACTTTGGCTCCTCACCGTCGTTGAGATTGGTGGCAAATCCGTCGGCAGCCAGCGGCAGCAGAAGGACGAAGGCATCGAACAGAGCGGTCAGCTCGTCTGCAGTTGCGGACAACAAATGCTCCGACAGCAGAGCAAGCGAGCCGGCCAGCGGGCCCATTCAGAGAGCGGCGCGGCAGCAGCACATTGTGGAATGCCATTTCCGCATTCTTGACCGCCGCGAAGCTCTCCTTGGAGATGAGGAACGACAGATCCTCGTACATGCTGTCGGGCTGGCCGGTGGAGCTCACTGGTTCAGCGGTGTCGTAGATCACGAGGTCGCCCGGGACCGCGCGCGAGACGTGCCCGCCCTGCTCGACGTTGAGCTCGCCGGTCATGACGAAGTTGGCGTAGAAGCCGTCGACCTTCGAGGCCGCGATGTTCTGTTTGGTCCGCACGGTCACGAGCGGCGACATGCGCACGCGCCCGACGGAGCCGTTGGCAAAATTCATGCTCTCGATGCGGGCCTCGAAGGGACGCTCAGATTGGAACTCTGGCGTCCACGGCATGAATGTGTTGCCGATGCCTTCGCGAAAAACGCTGAACGCCTTACTGGGAGCGAAATATTGCGTGTCCCAGAGGTTTATGTGCCGGCGCTCCGTCGGCGGGATATATTTAGTCCGAACAGTCTCGTTCTCTCTGACCCTTGGTTTGTTCGCTGTATGCATATTGCCCTCAACTTTTTGGCAGCTGAGTTCCGCGGATTCCCGCCGTTATACCTCTCATTATACCGCATGAATTCAGCTCTTTCCCACTTTTCGGTGAGCCAACCGTGCTCTCGAACGGTCACCGTCCGTAACTGCTGCTTCATGCACAAAACGCTCCCGGCCGATTAGCCGCGAGCGAGCATCTCTTGATGAGGGCGAACGCCGGAACGAGAGTTCGCGACAAGACCGTTTCCCTTCAGACGGCGCGACATGTGAATCGGACCAGCGGAATTTGTTCCGGGATGCCGATCTCGCGCAGATGCAAGAGATGTTTGCCTTGCAGGAGAATGCTAACCGCAAGTACATCCGTTGACTTGGCTGCGGGAGAACAGACGGGGCGCAGACGGCACTGACCTCCGATGCGTTCTTGCGCCGGCGGCAGACAGGGAAGGGGTCTACGTTGTCTACAGCTCAGCGATGGGCACTATTGACCGCCTTCGGCCTCGCGATGGCGACCTTATCGTGGCTCACGCTGGATCCTCTCGACGCGCTTGCGTCGACCTTCCTGGCGACGGTGATGCTCGCGATCGCATTGATCGACGCAGAGCAGTTCATCATCCCCGACGTGTTGTCGCTTCCCGCCATCCCCGTCGGCCTCGCCTACGCCTGGGCGACGGACGTGGCGCCGCCCGCAAATCTCGTCGAGCACCTGCTGGCGATGATCGTCGGGGGGCTCGCGCTCTACCTGATCAGGGAGGCGTACTTCCGCTATCGCGCGCGCGAAGGACTCGGCCTCGGCGACGTAAAGTTGGGGCTGGCTGCCGGAGCCTGGACCGGTCTGTCAGGCCTCGGGCATGTGCTGCTGCTGGCTAGCGTTTTCGCGCTATGCTGGGTGGTGGTCGTCAACGCCCGAAATCTTGCCGCGCTCAAGGGAGCGACGCCGATAGCGTTCGGCGTCTTCCTCGCCCCGGCCATATGGGTCGTCTGGTTCGCTGGGAAGCAGGGCCTAACTGGCGCCGGTTGAAGCCTATTTGACCGTCGTTGCGTTCGATTTCACGTCGCCATCCCACATTCCAGGGGCGTCCCAGGCTGCGGGACGCGGCGCCAACGACTGCATGCTGGCCCGCACTTCCTCGGTCACGCGGCTTGCGTCCTGAGGATCACGTATCACCGTCGGTTGCAGGAATACGACGAGCTCCGTTCGCGTCTTGGCGGTGTCGGTGGCGCCGCCGATGACGTCGCCGATATATGGGATTTTCCCGAAGAAGGGGATGCTGCTCTTCTGGCGATCGTTCTGCTCGCTGATAAGCCCGCCGAGCACGACGAGCTGTCCGCTGGAGACGGCGATCGTGCTGCTGATACGCCGCTGCGAGATGGTGGGGGTAAGGGTATCACTGGTGGTGGTGCGCGATACGGCGCTGATCTCCTGCTGGATTTCCATCGTTACGAGACCGTTGGTGTTGATCCTGGGCGTGACCTTCAAGATAACGCCCGTGTTCTTGAACTGGATCTCGTTGACGACCGGGGAGTCCGGATTGATGACGCTCACCGCCTGCCGGGTGGTGATCGGCACCTCGTCGCCCACCTGCAGCGTCGCAGTCTGGTTATGCAGAACGACAACCGACGGCGAGGAGACGACGCGAACCGCGGTTTGGGTCGCCAGCGCATCAAGGATCACCTTCGGCTGGACGAGTGAGCCGATGATGAAGTTGAGGCCGGGGACCGCCGGCGCGATGTCAATGTCGAGGCCGTTGGTAAAGCCAAGCGCTCCCGACTTGCCGCCGTTCTTTTGCAGGAAGAACTGCACGCCGTACTTGAGATTGTCGTTGAGAACGACTTCAGCCAGCGTGGCATTGATGGCGACCTGAAGCGGCGGCTGGTCGACGCGGCGCAGGATGCTGAGAATGCGGCGCAGGTTCCTGCCCGACGCCTTGATGAGGAGCTTGTTGTTACGCTCGTCGGGGATAATGCGGACCTGCTCGGAACCACCGGTGGCGCCGCCGGCGAACGATCCGGTGGAGACGCTGGCCGTGACCCCGGCGGGTTCCGACGACTGCTTTGCCGGGTCGCTGGTCGACGAAGTCGAAGACGACGACGATGAGGATGACAGCGGCGATGGCGACGAAGGCGAGGAGGAGGAGCCGCTTTCGTCTAAGCCCTCGCCGAAGCCCTCCTCGCCGCCGCCCGATCCGTTCGTGGAGGTCGAAATGCGCGCCACCGCCTCGGTGGGTGCCACCTCGGCCTCCTCGGCGCCGCGCACCGAGCCGCCGTTGAAAGCGGCCATGATGAGCGCGGCCAGATCCTTGGCGCGCCCGTTCTCGACGCGGTAAACGTAGAAGTTGTCGCCTTCGGCTCCTCCGCGGTCGAGCCTGCCGACCCAAGTCTCGATGTCTCCCAGCAAATCGCTGTTGGTGGTCAGAGCCAGGACGGCGTTCAGCCGGTTGATGGCCTGGAAGCGAACGACACCCTTTCCGTGGTTCTCGTCCTGGAAGACGGTGTGCAGCTCCTTGATGATTTCGTCGGGCGCTGAGTTCTTCAGCGTGTAGATGCCGGCCGATTGGCCCCGCATCCAGTCGACGTCGAACATGCTGGCGAGGTCGAGAACGGCATTGCGGTGCTCTTCCGTGCCGCGCACGATGAGAAGGTTGTTATAGAGACTGGCCCGCGCGGGATCCTGGTTCGACAGCGAGGACAGCATGCGCGTCATGGTCTCGGCGGAGATGTATCTGAGGGGCAGGATCGCGACCCCGTAGCCCGCTCCGATCTCCTTGCGCTCGCCGTTGTAGTCGATGGCGAGGGTGACCCGCTGGCGCGCCTCTGCTTCCGGAACGATGCGATAAAGATTGGGGTCGACGACCAGCGCTGCGCGGTGCATGGCAAGCACGCTTTCCAGCAGCGCTATGAGCTCCTCACGCGACACCGGTCCGCCGGTAGAGATGGTGACGCGGCCCTGCACCCGCGGGTCGAATACATATGTCTTGCCGAGTGTGTCCTTGAGGATGACCTTTGCCAGCTCGGACAGCTCGGCATCGGCGAAATTCAGCTCATAGCCACTGTTGCCGGCGACCATACCCTGCGCCGGCAGGGTACGTTTGCGCCGCGCTGCCAGCACTTCATCCGTTCCGGGGAACGTCTCGGCGCCGCTGCCGGGCGGTGAAGCGCTCGAGTACTCGATCCGGGGCCCGCCCGGGTGAGCGGGCGGCGGCTTGAGATCGGCGTTGGAAAGCTGCGCCATCAAATCGGGAGGATTGAGGTCGTTGGCCTTTTGAGGAGGCGTGCATGCGGCGAGGACTGCCGCGCACACTACACTCGCCACTACCAAGGCATTCCAACGCATCATACTAGTCCGCACACGCTACTATTGTTAGAGACCAAAAGACATGCCGCCGGGTTACTCCCCCTGCGCCGATGCCTTTGCGCGATTGTTCTTGTGTCTTGACTGGACTTTGCTGCGCGGCCCCCGCCGTTAATGCTAGGCGTCGATTGCGGACGCCTCCACTCGATCAAAGGCATTGTTGGCAATCGCAGCCGACGGAATTGTGGCCGTGGCAAAGGGGAAGTTCGCTATGGCTAACGGTACTAGGCGCAGAGAGAACTGGGTGGGCACTGAGTGCGCACCGGCTGCGCGAAGTGCTCACTCGCGATCGTTTGCAGGCCACTCGTGTTGTCGCTTTTCGCGTGGGCGAATTGGCTTGCCTGCTCAATTGCGGCGTAATTGAATACGAATATGCGGCCAGCCGAAATTGGAACGAGCAATTGGTCAGATGGACGCGAGTTTCGAGGATTTTCTTGTAAGTCAGAACCTCATCTCGGCGGCTGATCGCGATAAGGCCGAGAGGTTCCGCAAGGAAACCGGCAGTTCGATCCATGCGGCGCTTCGCAAGTCCACGTCGCTTGCTTCCCAGACTCTGATCCGCGCTGCAGCGGACTTCTACGGTGTGCCGATGGTCGATGACGACCATTGGTTGAAGAACCCCGTTGCGAACACGCGGCTCTCGGGCGCTTTCCTGCGTGAGAACAAGGTGTTTCCGATCGGCGAGACCGAGGAGGGTATCCTTCTAGCGATGGAGGATCCCTCGGATGCCTATACCATCAAGGCCGTGCGCCTTGCTTTGCAGCGTCCCATCATTCCTCGCGTCGCTTCGGGCGAGGACATACAAGCGGCCATCGAGCGCTCGGCGCGCAACCGCGACGAGCCGAGCGTCTGGCAGGATACGAAGGCCGAGGCGTCGGGCGACGACCTCGAACACCTCCGCGATATGGCGCTGGGCGCCCCGGTCGTCCGTTTCGTCAATCAGCTGATCCAGGACGCCGTCCACTCGCGCGCTACTGACATTCACGTCGAGCCGTTCGACGGGCGCCTCGCCGTGCGCCTGCGGATCGATGGGATGTTGCGCGAGGTCGCCTCGCCCCCGGCGCCAAATGGCAAAAGCCATTATCTCGCGCATCAAGATCTTGTCGGGGCTCAACATAGCCGAGCGGCGCCTGCCCCAGGATGGGCGCGCACGAATTCGCGTCAACGAGCGGCGTCTCGACTTGCGTATCGCGACCATGCCGACGATCTACGGCGAGGCTGTCGCCATACGCCTTCTCGACAACGTGCGCCGCGTCCTCGATTTTGCCAAGCTCGGCTTCCAGCCGCGCGACGAGGAGGTGATCCGGCGCAATCTGGAGGCTCCCTACGGGCTGATGCTCGTTACCGGCCCGACCGGCAGCGGCAAGACGACGACGCTGGCGACCTCGATGCAGCTACTCAATCAGGCCCACCGCAAGGTTTTGTCGATCGAGGACCCGATCGAGTACGAGCTTGACGGGGTCAACCAGACCCAGGCGAAACCGGCCATCGGACTGTCATTCGCGAACGCCTTGCGCTCGTTCCTTCGCCATGACCCCGACGTGCTGATGGTCGGCGAGATGCGCGATGCGGAAACCGCCAGCATCGGCATACACGCGGCGCTGACGGGCCATCTCGTGCTCTCGACGCTGCATACCAACACGGCCGCCGGCGCCGTTCCGCGTCTCCTCGACATGGGCATCGATGCTTTCCTGCTCGCCTCATCGCTGCGCTGCATCATCGCTCAGCGCCTCGTGCGTGTGCTGTGCTCGCACTGCAAGGCGCCGGCCCCGCCAGGCACGGATTTGAGCGATTTTGCCAAGCGGCGGCATGGCCTGGAGGCAGAGGGGCTGACGCAGTTTTGGCGCGCCGTCGGATGCAATCGCTGCGCCGGCACTGGCTACAACGACCGCATCGTGATCTCTGAAGTCTTGAATGTGGATGAGGAAGTCAGGGAACTCATCCAACCCAACGCCCGGCCGTCGACGATCGAAGAGGCAGCCCGCCGCAAAGGCATGGTCACGATGGATCTCGATGGGCTCAAGAAGTGTCAGGCCGGACTAACAACAATAGAGGAAGTCCGCCGGGTGGTGCTCGACATTTAAGCGTCGACATCGCGCGAGTGGAACGAGGGAGGACGAGAATGCAGATGAAACAGGTGGGTGTTGCATCATCGTTGTCTGCCCGCTTGGGCTAGGGGCGGCGTTCGATGCTTTATCGCTATAGCGCCGTAAACCGCGGCGGCACCATCGTCACCGGTGAAATGGAGGCGATGAGCCGGGGCGTCGTGCTCGATGATCTGCACAAGATGGGGCACCTTCCCGTCGAGGTCACCGAGAGCACGCATGCCCAATCGGCAGCCGCCAACGGCAACAGCGGCCTGTTCAAAGGCAATCCAAGCGCGCGGCAGATCACGCTTTTCACGCGCGAGCTGGCCATGCTGCTGAAGGCCGGACTGCCGCTCGACCAGTCGCTCGGCTTTCTCGAAAAGGACGCACGCTCGAAACGCCTGTCGCGCATCATCGGCCAGGTCGGCGGACAGGTGGGCAGCGGCAAGAGCCTCTATGAGTTGCTCGAGCAGCAGGGCCCGATCTTCCCGCCGCTCTTCGTCAGTATGGTGCGCGTGGCGGAGGCCAGCGGATCACTCGACTCAGTGTTGTCGCGCATCGCCGAGACACGCGAGAAGACGCAGAAGCTGCAGAGCAAAGCGCTCTCGGAGATGATCTACCCCTGCATCCTGGTGCTCATGGCCATCGCTGCCGTGGTCGTCATGCTCACCGTCGTCGTCCCGCGCTTCAAAGACATGGTCATGCACGCCGGAACGGAGGTGCCCGAGCAGGCACGCCTCGTCATCGGCGCCTCCGACTGGCTGCTCGCCAACGGGCAAATGATCGCCATCGCGCTCGCGGCCCTGGTGGTGTTCCTCGGTTTCGCCTGGAGGCGGGGATTCGGCCGCCAGCGCATAGAGGATCTCATGCTGCGCGTGCCGCTGATCGGCAACATGATACGGCTCAACCTCACCATCCGCCTCTGCCGCACGCTCGGCATGCTCCTCGAGAACGGCGTCGAACTGCCGGCGGCCATGAAGCTGGTGCGGGACGTCATCGGCAACCGGCGGGCGGCGACGGCGCTCGACCGCGCCTATGACGCACTGCGCAAGGGAAAAAGCTTCCTCGAGCCGCTGCAGGAATTGCGGTTGTTTCCCGGGGTAGTGATCAACATGCTGCGGGTGGGCGAGGAAACCGGTAGTTTGACCACGTCGCTGTTTCACATGGCCGATATGTTCGAGGAGAAACTCGAAACGTCTGTGCAGAGAACGTTCGCCATTCTAGAGCCGGTTATAATACTTCTGGTTAGCGTGTTTATCGCCGGAATAATAATCGCAATTCTCGGTGCGGTCATAAGCATGAATGACCTGGCGCTATGAATTGAGAAAAGAGGGAGAGGGAGCAAATGGGAACGTCACGAAGAGAAGCGGTTCGCCGCCTGGCTCAACGCCGGCGCGCGCGGTCTCACCCGGCGGCGGGCTTCACGCTGGTCGAGCTGCTCGTGGTGATGGTCATTCTGGTGCTGCTGGCCAGCCTCGTTGCGCCACGGGTCATCGGCTACCTCGGCAGCTCACGGACCAAGACGGCGAAGGTGCAGATCGAGGGCCTCAGTACGTCGTTGGAGCTCTACAAACTCGATACCGGGCGCTATCCCGACGATCGCGAGGGTCTCAAGGCGCTGGTCGAGAGGCCGGCCGATTCCAAGAATTGGAACGGCCCCTACCTCAAGAAGGACAGGGTTCCGCCGGATCCGTGGGGGCAGCCGTATCACTATCGCTCGCCCGGCCAGCGCGGACCTTTCGACATCTATTCGCTCGGCGCGGACAACCGTGAAGGCGGCAAAGGCGAGGATCAAGATGTGGCGAGCTGGCTCTAGTGTGATGATCGAGAAATTCGCCGGGTCTCGGGGCCAGGTTGCGAGCGAATTTCTCGATCTGAATCACACTAGCAAGTCTATGATTTTAGTGTCCCTTATGATTCCGAAGTTCGCTCCCGGCCCAGCCGCGAGCACCGGCGAACTTCGGAATCGGGACACTAGCGGCAGGACCTCCGGCGCCGAGGCGGGATTTCACGCTGATCGAGCTGCTCGCCGTCATGAGCATTATGGCGATGCTGTTCGTCGCCGTGGCGAGCATCTACCGGGCACCGTCGCCGCGCCTTGAGGTGAAGACGGCCGCCACGCTCATCGCGGCGCGCATGCGCGATCTGCGTGCTTCGGCCATGACGGTCGGCGATGAGCGGCTGGCCATCATCGACGTCAACGGCAGGGCCGTGCGCTTCAGCGACGGCCGCACGCCGCTGCAGCTCTCACGCAAGGTGGCGCTCTCGGTCACCGGAGCGGAAAGCGAAGCGAGCTCGGCCACGCAGGCGGGGGTGCGCTTCTTCCCGAATGGCAGCTCCAGCGGGGCGACGATCCAGATACAGGCGGAAGGGCAGAGGTATGAGGTTCGCATCAATTGGCTCACCGGCCGTGTCTCGCTCGCCGCACTCGATTGACCCCGAGGGCGGCTTCACGTTGCTCGAGACGCTAACTGCGCTGGCGATCCTGGCCATCGCGCTGGTCGGCCTGTTCGACGCGCATGCGCTCGGTCTGCGTGGGGCGACCGCCGCCGATCATCATGCCGAAGCCCGCATGCTCGCACAGAGCTTGCTGGCCGACGCAGTGGGCGCCAATCATGAAAGGGTCGTCCCGCGGCGGGGGGAGGCAGGCCGCTTCGCATGGACTATCGAGGCGCAGCCGGTGAAAGAAGGTTGGGCCCAGTTCAAGTCCGAGGCGGGGTGGCAGCTCAATCATGTGCGCGTCTTGGTGACTTGGGACGCCAACCGGCGCGTCCAGATCGACACCTTCAAGCTGGGTCGCACGCGATGATCACGACGACCCACGATCGAGCGAGGAGCTCCCGGCAGAGCGGCTTCACGCTGATCGAGCTGCTGATAAGCATGACGATCCTCGGCGCCATTCTGGCGTTGCTGGGAACCGCCATTAAGGTTCTCACGTGGAACTCCGAGGCACGCATCGCGCGCATCGATACGTTGGACATGATCTTGCGCGCGGCGGACATCCTCAATCGTGACACATCCGGATTGCAACGCGTCGTCGCGGCATCGCAGAACAAGCCAAGATACATTTTCGTCGGCACGCCGAACAGGCTCGGCTTCATCACGCTTGAGCCGGCCTATCCGACGCCGCCCGGTCCTTACTTCATCGACTACTCGGTTGCGGCCAAAGGAGCGTCCGCCGAGCTCATTCGCGCGCGCGCGCTGTATACCAACGGCATGACCGTCTTTCCCGGGGCAACACCGGCCAATCAGGTGCGACTGATCGAGGGACACTATCGCTACCAGTTCTCCTATGCGCAGAAGAACGCACAGGAGCGGCGCTGGCTGAATACGTGGCCGTTCCCCAACCGCATTCCCGATCTCATCCGGCTGGAAGTGATCGACGCGAGCTCGGGTGCGCCCGCCTTCGCGCCGATGGTCGTGTCGGTCTCGACGGACGCGGAGCTGAGCTGTCTCGAGGAGCAGGCCAAAATGTGCAGCGCCAAGAACGGCGGCGACTTGACGGCGTACTCGCAGGCCAACCAGTCACTACAAAAGGAAAAAGGGATGGCCGAGCGATGATCGTTGGCAACATGGCATCGAGCGCGCAGGCATCCCCACGCGGCAGAGAGCGTGGTTTGGCGTTGCTCATCGTCCTGTGGGTGATCGTCGCCGCGGCGCTTCTCGTCTCTTCGTTCTCCGTCAGCGTGCGCAGCAGCATTGGCTTCGTCGCATCGGAGGTGAAGCTTTCCGGCCTCGAGGCTCTGCTCGACGGCGGCGTGGAAGTCGCGGCAGCACGCCTGATCGATCAGAATCAGAAGCAGCGGTGGCGCCCCAACGGTCGCTCGCACACGGTGCGTTTCGAAGATTACGAGCTGACCATCAGCATTCGCGACGCGAACGGGTTGGTCGACCTCAACAAGGCCGACAAGGACCTGCTGCACAACCTCTTGCGGCAGTTCACCGAGTCCGAGCAACGTGCCGTCTTCCTGCGCGACCGCATCCTGCAGGCGCGCGGCGTCGGCAAAGCCAAGCGGGACGACCTCAGAACCGACGCGGAGCCCGACCCGCTGCCGTCGCTGCCGTTCATCGACGTCGGACAGCTGCGCAGCATCGAGGGGATGACGCCGGAAATCTTCAGGCGGCTAAGCCCGTTCGTCACCGTCTACAGCAAGGACGGGCGGATAGGGCCCTGGGCGGCGCCCGATGAGGTGCTGGCGGCAATCCCGAACATGACGCGCGGAGACATCGGGCGCCTGCGCGACGCACAGGGTTCGCGCAAGGCAACCGAAGCGGCGCTGGCCTCGATGTCCGAACGCGTCGGCTCCTACCTGGTGAACGAACCGGGGCCTGCCTTCGTCGTCGCGGTGGCGGCGCGGCGGGCTGGAGAGCCTTTCGCCGCGGGAAAACTCTACGTGATCGCCACGGGAATCGACACCGAAGCGCCGTACCGGTTGCTCGCCGAGCAGCCGTTGGGGTCGGCCCAGGTGACGGTCCGCAACGTCGGTATGCAGCCATGAGTGAAAGCCTCACCGTCACCCTCCGCAGCTACTTTGAATGGTGGCTCATGCAAGTCGCGCGGGCCATCACGCCGCGCCGCGAGAGCGCGTCGTCGTGGCGGATTCTGGCGCGCAAAACCGAGCAAGGATTGGAAATCTATCGGCGCGCCGGCGCCGGCGAAAAGCTCCTCGGGGTTCTGAAGAATGAGGCCGGCGGCGATCAAATACGTGCGCTCACGCGCTCGCTCGGCGCGAGCGGCGATGAAGCATTGGTGAGGTTGTCGTCGGAGGAAGTGGTCGAACGGGTCATCCAGATACCCGAGGCGGCCAGAGACGTCATCGGGCCCGTGCTGCAGAACCAGATAGAGCGCCTCGTGCCCTGGCCGCAGGACGAAACCTGCTACGGGTATCGGGTCGTCAGCGAAGACAAGGCGGAAGGCGACCAGCTCGACATCCAATTGGTGGCGACGACGCGCGGCATTCTCGATGAGGCCCTACAACGCGCGCGCAGTATCGGATTGTCGCCGTTTGCGGTGGACTATGCACCCGATGGCGAAGGCTCGGTACCGATCGAGCTGATGTCGCTTAAGCCCGATCCCGTGCAGCAGACGACCAAGATCCTGCAACGCTCTCTGGCTTTAGCACTTGGCGTCAGCGTCGTGATTAGCGTCTTCGGCCTCTACCTGCTGTGGGGACGTTACGGCGAGAACGACGAAATAGTTAGCAAACTCGAAGCCGCGAAGTCGCGCGTCGCCGAGGTCAAGCGTCTCAACGACGAGAATGCGCAGTTGCGCCAACAGCGTGAGCGCCTGGTACGCCGCAAGATCAACGAGCCTGCCATCATCGTGCTGATCGATGCCATGAGCAGGGCACTGCCGGACACGGCCTATCTGACCGAGGTCGAGATCCACGGCAGCGATACGCGCATCGTCGGCAAATCGGATGACCCGACAGCGCTCATTACCAAGCTCGAAAGTACGCCCGAGCTCGCTGACGTCCGCTTCGCCGCGCCGACGACGCGCGAGCAGGGCGAGACGCTTGGTACCTTCTCCATCATCGCCCGGGCCGAGGGCGCCGCAAAAGAGGAGAAGCAGCCGTGAAGATGCAGTCTCGATCGGCCGCCGCGTTATCGATCGGCATCCTCCTTGCGGCGGTGGCGATCATGATAATGGCCGCGGTGACGCCGTACGTGCAGCTCGGCCAGGCCGAGGAGGCTCTCGAGCGGAACCAGCACGAGCTGCTCGGGTTGCGCAATCAGATCTCGCAAGAGGGTGAGCTGCGCAAGGAGAACCTATCGCTTGCCGCCGTCGATGAAAGCGCCAGCCGCCTTCTGCTCGAGGGGGAGACGACAGGCATTGCCGGAGCCAATCTGCAGAAGTTGTTGAGCGGTCTCGTGGCCGAGCACGGCGGGGCGGCGTCGAGCATCCAGATCCTTCCCCCCAAGGATGACGGCAACCTTGTCCGCATTTCGATGAGCCTTTCGATAAGCGTCAATATCGACGGGCTGCGGGACATTTTGCACGCGTTGGAGACCGGAGCTCCGCTGCTTTTCATCGACGACGTGGGCGTGCGCTCGGATATGGACAGCTTCGGCGCCGCCGATGCGCATTTTATGGGGCCGCTCGACGTGACGCTGCAAGTCAGTGGGTATGCAAGCGGACATAAGGGCTCCTGATGTTCCAAAAGTATCGCTCCTACTTCATGATCGTTGTCGGCTTGGCGCTGGCAGCCCTTGTCTGGCTCGACAACCGGCCCGAGCCCGCGCCGGCCGGAAGAAGTACGACCGTTGTTGATGCCAAACCCGCCGACGAGACACCGCCACCTACTCAAAGTGAAACGCTCGACACTGGTGAAGCGGAGCCGCAGGGCGGCGTTGCCCCTGATGCCGCCGACGGCCTAGCCCTCACCAATCCGCTCTCTTCTCTCGCCAAGGAGGAGTTCAGCGATTGGGTGGCGCGCCCGCTGTTTGCGCCCAGCCGCAAGCGGCCGCCGGAAAAGGCAGGCGCCCCGGCGCAAGCGGCCGCTCCGGCGCAGGTCGCAAGCTATGAGCTTCTGGGAATCGTGCGCGAAGGCCCGCACGCTTTGGCGCTGCTGCGCAATAAGGTCGATGGTGCGAGCTTGCGCGTGGAAATCGGCGACGTGGTCGGCGGCTGGCGCATTGCAAAAATCGAACGGGCGGCCGTCGTTCTGGAGCGCGGCGAGGGTCTGGCGCAAACGCTTCCGCTACAGCGCTAGTGTGATAGATCGAGAAATTCGCATCCAGATCTGCGCCGCAGGACTGGATGCGAATTTCTCGATCAATCACACTAGCAAGTCCATGTTTCTAGTGTCCCTTATGATTCCGAAGTTCGCTCCCGGTCCCAGCCGCACGCTTTGGCGAACTTCGGAATCGGGACACTAGGGTAATGGCGAACGCTCCGCGGTAAGGTCGAGCACGCCGCGACCCCTATTCGCCTTCGCCGGGGGTCCCCTGCTTGTCGGCGCCAGGCTGGCCGAGAGCTGGACCGGCCGGCAGCGACTTTGCACCGACGGCCGCATTGAGGATCATGACCTTGGCGACGCCGCTCGGGGCTTCCGCGGAACGAACGATCACATGGTTCCGGTTGCGCAGGAGCCGGCCGAGCACCTTGTAAAGGTCGCCCGTCAAGGTGATGGTCTGCGTCTCGGCGGGATCGATCAGCTGCAAGCCTTCGACCTCGAGCCCATACTTGCTGCTCAGGGCTTCCAGCACGGCGGCGATGTTGGCATCTTCGGCCGTCACCGTGATGCTCTGGCGCGGTTTATCGCCGGTGATCGTTACGTTCGCGGCGAAGCCCGCCGTCGCCGGAGCGAGCAGCGCGAGTGCGAGCACCAAGCGTGGCAGATACGCGTATGTCATTTCCGATGCCCCGAACGACTGCCGCATCGCTCTAGTAGCAGCCGGCGCGCAGCATGCAATCGGTATAGCGGTAGTTCTCCGAGCCGAAGCGCTCAAAGGACCACTCTTCAAAGCCGCCTCCGAGGATGAAGATGCAACGCCGGTGCTCGCGCAGGCAACGCGGATAGTTGCGGCAGATGCCGGCGTGGCTGTGCATGCGATAGACGCCACCGACGGGATCCCAGCCGAGCATCTTACGGCAATGGAAACCGTGCGCCTTCTCGACCAAGCTCTGGGCAGTGCCAGGGCCCGAGCCGGCTCCCGAGAATGGGCCGGATGCGGCAGGGCCGACGCCGGGCGCGAGGTAGATCAGCCCAAATAGACATAGCGCGAGCGCGAAACTGAGTATCGTACGCACCGAACTCCCCCAATGCGAAACTCGTTCAAACCCATCATCGCCCGTCGACCGGGGCAACTCCACCAAAATCGTCGTCGATGAATGCTGCGGCGCGAAAAGTCACGAATGTGTTGTGCCTGAACTAGCAGCAATCACAAATCCAGACTTCCGGAATTCTCGCCTCCGGGATACAAAAGGCGAAGGCTTTCATCCAACGGAGTTAACGACAATGGGCTTGAGCGGATGGCATGTTTTGATCCTCGCCCTTGTCGCCGTCCTTGTCTTTGGCGGAAGCGGTCGCATTTCGTCGATAATGGGCGACATGGCCAAAGGCATTAAGAGCTTCAAGGATGGCCTTTCCGAGGACGAGGACGATGCCAAGGAACTGACCGCGGCCACCGCTACTCCACTTGCCGGCCAGCGCAAG
This sequence comes from uncultured Alphaproteobacteria bacterium, assembly GCA_963722495.1. Classification (GTDB taxonomy): domain Bacteria; phylum Pseudomonadota; class Alphaproteobacteria; order Rhizobiales; family Hyphomicrobiaceae; genus Hyphomicrobium_A. The sequence continues at coordinate 317,972 of CAVRND010000021.1, forward strand.
GTTCAGCCGAGCGAACGCAGCCCGACTTCAGCCTGATCAGCACACCATCGCTGTAAATGGGATTGTCCGAGGCGTGTTGCTGCGCGGGCCGACAAGCATGCGGCGAGCGGCCTAAACGGACGAATATTGTAACGCAAGCGTGAGCCGCAGTCGCTTCACGGGTTACGCGCTGCAGTGCAAACAGCTACTTGAGGTTGATTGCGCTGGCGTATTGCCGTCACGGTTGAGAAGTTTTTTAGGTGGGTTATGCCGCGAGAAACGCACATGAAAATACGGCGTAAGCGGAGCATTCCTCGAAATGCCATAGTCCGGCTTTTCGGCCGCCATAAACGTGAGGATTATTGGGCGAGGAATTGGACGGCTGAAAGGCACCATTTCCACTAAATGACAAGCCCCGCGAGATCTAATCAATCGCGAAACAAGGGGCGGTCACAAAAAAGAATATAGGGAGGTTTTGGTCATGCTTGCGGTGGGCGAGCTGAACCTTGAGCAGCTCCTGACGTGGCGACCGGCCGTACGAATGCGTTCCGCGGCTGGGGGCCATAAATGGTGACACCATTGGTGGTCGCGGCTCCTGCCGCAGTGGCTGCAATGCTGCTGCTCGGGTCGCCGGAGGTGTGGGCAAGCGTTGGCGAGCAGGTGCCGTCTGCGTCAGGCCTGGCCGGGGGTTCTGCTGATATTGCGACGCTGGTTGTTGACGAGTTTGTCAGCAGCATGGCCAGGATCTGCGCTTGCGCCGCCTCTATGATCGGCGCCAGCTTCAGGATTTGGGATACCCAGTACATCCCGTCCAGCAAAGTCTTCGCGTTCTATCGCGAAGCCTTGAGCAAAGTTTACATGCAGTGGTCGCCGGAGTTTCCGGCCGACGAGGAGTTCCACGCGCGGGTCGAGACGGGGTTCGTCGAAAACGGATCGATTACGCGTCATCGCTGCACCCCGCATGTGACGTCGCGAACGTCCTCCGATATAGCGAAGGCCACGGGCGAGGCCAGTTATCTCGTCATGATGCTGTCGGGCGGGGCGGAATGGGTCCAGGGCGGGCGGTCGACGCTGACGATGCAGGGGGACATCGTCGTCATAGACGCTGCACAACCTGCAAAGGTCATCATGGCACCGTCGCCGTTCGATGCTCTGGTCATCACGATACCCAGGGGCGACATCGAGCCGGCGTGCCGCGGAAGCGATGGTCTCGTCAACGTATTGCTGCAGCGCGACAGGACGCCTCTTCGCAAGTGCCTGCACCTCATCGCCGATCGGATGATCTCCGCCTCTCCGGAGGAGCTCGCCTCGCTTTATAACGCCAGCGCTTCGCTGTTGCCGCTGGAAGCGGGGTGTTTCGAGGTACGGGAAAAACCGGACAGCGGCGAGAAGCAGCACTACCTGCTGCGCGCTATCCTGGATCACATTGACCAGAATATCTCGGGCGGAGAGCTGTCGCCCAAGAAGGTCGCCGAGAAGTTCGGCATCTCCGCTCGCTACGTGCACAAGCTGTTTATCGCGGCGGGCGTCACGTTCTGCTCGTACACCACGGCGCGCCGACTCGAGTACATCGGCAGGGATCTCATCTCTCCGGCGTGTCGTCAGCAGCCCATATCGTCCGTTGCCTACCGATGGGGCTTCAACGACCTGTCGAGTTTCAACCGTGCCTTTCGTGGCCGCTACGGTTGCACGCCCAGCCAGTTCCGCATGCGGGCGGGCCACTAGCCAGCGCCGGAAGATCTCAATGATCTTCCGGCGCTTTGGTCTGCCCTTCGGGCTGACGCATGTGTGCGTTGAAGGGAACGCAGATGCGCGGGCGCTCGGCCCGGTACATCCGCACGCTATGCAAAAGGTAGCTCGGAAACAGGATGACCATACCCGTTTCGGGCTTCACGACCCGCGCCGACGGCAGAACGCCGGGAAAGAACGTCATCGTCGAAGCCGCGATCGGATGGGTGAACTCCAGCGCGCCTTCGATGCTGTCTTCTCCGGTCTCGCCGGCATCGACATAGTAGACGCCCGACCATGTCGCCATCGGATGCAGGTGGACCAAATTGTAATGGCCCTTCCGATTGACGGCCGCCCAACCGTACAGATCGAACTCGGCACGCAGGCACTTTGGCGCGGTCACCCTTACCGTTGCGACGTCGAGCGCGCAGTTGATCAACCGGCTCAGCGCCGCCACCGGCGGTTCCGGCCAGGAGAAAAAATCGGGAGCCGACTGCCAGCCGCCGACGTTGCTTTTCGCTGCGGAGGGAGTGCCGCGCTCCTTCTCGAGGATCGTGGCCTTCAATTGGTCGTTGAGCGCCGTGGTGTCCGGCAGTACGTGCCAGAAGATCGGCGTCGTAAACATCTCCTCGATGCGGCCGTTGCGAGCTATGTCAGCCAGCGGGTTGAGCTTCACCTCTTGCATGTCCACGCCCATCAGCTGCTGCGTTGCTCGTCGGCGAGCTCGTGCGCGCCGCATCGGTACTTGCCGCGGATAATCACTGACATGCGAAACTTATCGTCCTTCGGGGCGAAGGCCTGATGCGGTATCGAGCCGTCGAAGACGATGACGCGATTTGGCCGGAAGGCAATCTCGTCGAGGCGCAGCGTGCGGTCGGATTTATCGTACAAGAAGAGATCGCCCGTGGTGTCCTCACCGAGGTAGATCAGGATCGACAGATCGTCGGGTGAATCCAGCTCGCAGTCCGAATGCATGGACGCGTCCTGCCCGCGCATCTGTCCGTTCAGCCCGATGTACTCGGGTTCCGTGACGGTGACGTTGAGCTTCGAGAACGCGGTCATGATTGCCGTGTAGAGGACAGGCGGCAGGCCGCTCCAACCATGGTTTCGCCACGCGTCGATGTAGGACGCACCCCACAGGCGATGCATCGCCTCGCCCTTCTCGTTGTAGGTTGAGTTGGTAAGCATCCAGTGGGGGGTCTGCAGGGCCCATTGCTCCAGCACGTAAAGCTGTGTGGCGGGGTAGAAGTCGTCGAACACCAGGACCCTGTTCAAAAGGTTGCCGAAGTCGGCCGTGTCGGCGGTCGCCATCTCTATGGTGATCGGCGAGGGTGCGTGCCGACCATTGCTCTTCGGCTTCGCGCCCTGGACGGCTGCCGATGCGGTGGTTTCCTCCGTCTTCGGCGCGGCCTCCGCCTCTGCCGCGTGGGCTGCGGCGGCTCCGCTGTCACGGAAGTGCGCGATTGGAGGCGGTATCGGCAGCATGTTCGCGTAGTGCTTAATCGGCTTGAGGTCCTCTTCCCGCGTGGTGTCTATCTGGCTCGTCAGTCCATGCAGCGCGTTGGAGAGCGTGTCGACGTAAGCGAGCACGCGCCGCGCCTCGCCGGCGAAGATATCGGTCGAGCCGGAGCGGCCGGTTATCTGCACGTCGAGCAGGCTGTCGTACTCGAGCTGGCCGATGACGTTGTTGATCAGCCCGTACGAGAAGGCCTTGAGGTCTCCCTTCAACTGCCGCTTCGCGGCTCCAGCCGGAGGCTGTTGCTGCTCGACAAACTTCCTCACCTCGGCGATTTGACTTTGCGTAAGCGGGAAGACGTCGGAGCCGACGCGGCGCAGGGCGCGCTGCTCGTCGATCAGCAGTGCATCGAACTCGAATTGGATCGGCGGCCGCTCGCTCCCGTCCAGCTGCCAGCGGCGGCCCTCGGAATCTTCAATCCGCATCACGCCGTCTTCGTATTCGAACCGCATAGAAGCTCTCCGGATCCGCTATTCGCCCGCATGCCCTACGACGACCGACAGGAGGAACTGCTCCTCGGACTCGTCCAATCCAAGCTCACGATTGAGAAGCTGGTCGAAGACGCCGCCGAGTGGCCGCGCCGCAAGACCGAGCGCCGTGGCGGCGAGAATGAGGGTTTGCGATATGTGGCCCGCCTCGGCGACCAGCATGCGGTAGCCGCCTTCGCCGTACTTCTGCTCGTGGCGGCGAAACTGGCCGACGAGGCAGATCATGGTTGCCGCGCCCGCGACCATGGCCCGCTCGGCCGGCAGAATTGCCGGCATGATCTGTTGATTGCCGGCGTGCGCGCGCACCCGGCTGAGGCAATTGCCCTCGGCCGCGTAATGGTAGACCCCTGCATCCAAGCCCTTGATGCGGAACGCGACGGGATAGATCTCGACGGCATAGAGGGCCCCGCTGGAGGGATAGGCGCGCAGCTTGACCGACCCTCTCCGCGCCCCCGTCGGACCATGACATCGTGCCCGTTACGCCGCACGCCGTGGAAAGCAATGCCGCCAGCTCATCGCGCGAGATTTCGCGGCCGTCATAGTCTCGCCGCGAACGGCGCCTGCGCGTGAGGTCGTGGAAGGTTTGCAGGTTCCCCGGCACGATGCTGGACAGCTCCACACGCGGCGCGTCGGCGTAGGTGCGATAGCCCCCATCGGTCACGAGCCGCATAATGGCATCGCTGCGCAAGCCGCCGCCCGCGAGCACGCCCTTCTTGGTGGCGGAATGGACGAACTGCCCGATGGGCCGTCCCGAGATGTCGAGCAGCCCGGTCGCCGCGAGAAGGTCGAGCATCCCCCTGGCCGCCGGCCGCTGGCCCATCGGCAGTTCCGCGAGGATATCGCGCACCGTTCGAACGCCGTCGAGCGCGGCGAGAACCTTCCAGGCGATGCCGACAGGACCCGCGAGGGCGATCGAGCGGTGGGTGCGGCGCATCAGGACGCAGCCGGACATGTCTTCGTATGTGGGCTCGCCGCTCGGCACGTCGATGCAGACGCGTCCCTGGTCCGAAAGGAAAGTACGCGCGTAGGGTGGCAGCTGCGGACACACGTCCTCGTCGAGGGGGCTCGGTGCCTCGCTCCACTCCGCAATCGATGTCTCTTCGCCGAGCTCGATGAGAATGTCCGACGCAAACACGCAGTCCGTCGCCACGTCCTCGCGGAGGGAGAGCGTAAAACGGTCGTCGAACGGCTGGGCGGGAGCCGGCTGGCGGGCGGCCGAGACGCTCTCTCCCGTCTGGTTGTCTTCCACGCTGTTCCGGCCGGCGATCTCGCTTAGCTCGCGCGCCAGCGCCGCGCCACTGCTGTCGCCTTGCGCCTCGCAGAGCTCGGCCACCCGGTCGTGGCAGCTCCTGGCCTCGCTCCAGCTCTCGGTCGCTTCCAAGGCGGCGCTCAGGCGTTGCAAGGCGCCGATTTCACCCCGACGGTGATTGAGCGCGCGCGCGATCTGCAGCGCGGCTTGCGCGTGCGCCACCGCCTCGGCGGAGCAATCTGTCTCGAGGGCGACCTCGGCAAGGCAATCGGCGGCGGTGTATTGCGCCCGCAGATCGCCCAGGCTCCCCGCTGCATCGAGCGCGTTGCGGTAATAGTCGCGGGCCTCCTGCGCCTGCTTCCCGGCGCGCAGAGCGCTGGCGAAGTCCAAGAGAGCGAGGATGCGCAGTCGTTCGGCCGCCTTTGTCGGCGGGAGCCGGGCGATGAGGGCAATGGCCTCGTGAAAGGAGGCAAGGCCGAGGTCGTACCGATTGCCCAGGATGAAGCATTGGCCAATGCGGTGGGCGAGCACCGCCCGCCCGAAGCTCGGGGCGGGGCCCAACGCCGTCAAGCTTGCATGCAGGCGCGGGCCGAACTGCGAGAGATGCTCGAAGTTGTGCGCGTGCGCCGCGAGCACCGGCGATCCGGTATCGGCTGCCTGACTACTGAGCACGCTCCCCAGCATGCCGTAGGCATCCCAGACGTCACCGGCAAAATCGTCCAGCGTGACACTGGCAAGGGCCTCTTCCAGAAGCGGCGGACCTCGGCGCGCCGCTCTCGAGACCCCATCAGATGCTGTGCGAGCGCGCAACGCGACTGCCGCGCGAGCGATGGCAGCTCCGCTTCGCTCGCAGCATCAATGGCGTTGCGGTACCACGTCTCGGCGTCGTCACGGCGCCCGAGGGCGATGGCGACGGCGGCGAGTTGGAGAGCAGTCTGCGCGGCGCCGGCGTGGTCGGCGCCCCGTACGCTCAATGCGTGCGCCTCGTGCAGCTGCGCCTCGGCTTCGCCCGAAGCGCCCATGGCATGCAGCGCCCGGCCGAGCTGGTACTGCGCCAGGGCTTGTGAATGCGTATCGCGGGCACGGCGAAAGAGATCGAGGGCCGCGCGAAAGGCTCCGGCAGCGTCCTGCGGCTCGCCGGCGAGGAGATGGAGCCCGCCGAGATGTACGAAATCGATCCCTTGCGCCCGCTCGTCCTTGAGCATCCTGGATAGCGCGATCGCCGCCTCGTAGGCCGCGCGGGCCTCGGCGAACTGTAAGGACGCGCGATGCGTATCGCCCAGCCCCGATTGTATTGCACATTCGAGGCGTTTGGCGCCGTCGCCGAGCGGCAGCTGCCGCACGATGGCCAGCGCTTCCTTGTATGCGGCGGTTGCCGCTGGCGCGTCTCCGCCAAGCAATAGACAGCGGCCAAGCTGCTCCGTTATCGCCGCGCGCTCAAAGCTCGCCCCTTCGTCGAGCCGCGCCAGCACTTCCGCGAACAGCTCGCGTGCGCCGTCGAACCGCCCATGCTGCAGCAAGGCCTGCGCCTGCTTCACCTGCTCGATGTACCCGGGCCGCTGATCGCCACGTTTCGCAGCCTTATGGCCCCTCCTGCCCGTGGGAAGCATCGGAAGCGTTGCAACAGGCTCGCCTTTAGTGCCGCTCATCAAACGCTCACTGAATGCCAGCAGCCTTCTGCCGCCAGGATGCGTGCGCAAAAAGACAGAAAAACGACCCAGGGGCGAGCCCCCGGATCGCTTTCACGCAATATCCCTCGCCTTGCTCGAGTAGGCGCAAGGCGTTCCTCCTTGCGCCCGTTATGGCCGCAGCACGTAATGCGGAGCCGTCAGGTTCTGTCCCTTGTAGCAGCACGACTCGAGGAATGCCGGTCGGTACGGGTTGGCCTCGCCGTTCATCGTGCGGTGGATGATACCAGTGTCGCTGCCTTGAGCCGGTCCGTTGATACGCCTGAGGACGTTGTCGCGGGATTTGATCGCCTTGTCCACGACCCTGTCGACGTTCCAACCGACGAGATCGCCGTTCCAGTAGACGAACTTGCCCGCGATCATCACGTGCTTCACATGACGGGTATCCATCATGGTCACCACGGTGCCGTAGGCGTTGTTCATCGGCTGCGTGTTGATGTTGTCATAGTCGAGGATGACGATGTCGGCTTCCTTGCCGGGCGTCAGCGTGCCGAGCTTCTTCAGAAGCCCGCTGCCCGCAGCGCCGGCAATGGTCATCATCTCAACGGCCTGGCGACAGGTCAGCAGCTGCGGTATCGGCAGGTTGCCCGGGTCGCTCTTGAGGGTGTAGCCCAAATCGTTGGCCAGGCCGCGCTGCAGGGTGAAGGCACCACGCATCAGCGAGAACGGATCGGGCGTCATGTTGGTGTCGACGTCCGGGCTGAGGCTCGGCAGGATGCCGTGGTTGAGGGCCAACTGGAACGGCGGCATGCCGTGGCGCATCTGCATTTCGATGGGCCCAGCGATCGACACGTGGCCGCCGTTGTCGGACCAGATCTTCATGGCCGCAGAGGTGGCAGGTGCCGGATAGCCCAGGTGGCTGTGGCTGATCTGGGCGATGTTGTTGTCCTGCCAGCGCACACAGTGCACGAGCGTGACGTCGTTGAACGGAGCTAGTCCGGCCACCAACGCATCGTTGGGAACCGTCAAGCCGCCGACGTTGTGGTTGTTGATGAAGGCGCCGAATTCTCTAGCAAGCTGCCAGCCACGCAAGCCCGTGTACGGCCCCGGCAGGTTGTTGATCACCCCGACGCCGCCCGCGAAGCCGAGCGTTACGAGTTGGTCCTTGGAGCTGAACCACTTCTTGGCGATGCGCTCCAGGCCCATCTTCTGGCCCGGATAGAGCACCGCGCCCGGGTACTCGAATGGATCGGTCGCCACATTGTAGGGACGCTTTGCCACCGCAGGCGGGGGCGTCTGGTTCGGCTCGCGATTGGCGCCGGTCGAGTAGTCGAAGAGCGTGCGTCGGCCCGGAGTCGATGCAGCCCTTGATCATGGCGTCGGTGTGCTGCGGTGTGTGCGAGGACTGCGACGTATCGGTGCCGCAGGTGATGCCTTGCGTGATCTGGCTCAAGCAGGCGATGAGCTCGGCGTTGTAGCAATCTTCCGGATCATACGGAGAGCGGCCGAGGTCCCACTGCGGTGCCGTCGCGCTGCCGATGCGGCCCGTGGTCCATATCGCTTGAACCACGGAATTGTATGACTCATAGACGTTGTCCACGGTCGATGTTGGCTGTGCGTCGGGATCACCGGCAGTGCCGCCAGGGAGCAACCCGTCCGCGATTATGGCGCGCTGGATTCCCTCGTACTGATGGTTATGGGTGCTGATGAAGCCGGGCATGACGATGCAGCCCGAGCAGTCGACGACGCGTGCACCCGCACTGATGTTCGGGCGAATGGCGACGATCTTGCGTACCCTCGATGAGCACGTCGGCCTTTTCGAAGTCGCCGACCGACTTGTCGAGGCTGAGGACGACGCCGCCCTTTAGGAGGATCCGGTCTTTAGAGTCGTTGCCGCCGTGCTTGGGCGGATCCCGGTCCCAGCCGCGATCGTCGTCCCCGTGCGCGTATGCTCGATTGATATTGAAGCCGAGCCCTGCAGCGCTCAGACCACCTGCTGCTGCACCGCCCAGAAAGCCGCGGCGGGAGACGTCAATCCCGTCCTCGCGCTTTCCGTTGTTGGGGCCTTTCGGTTTTTTCGCCATTGTTTCGCTCCCACCTTTGATTGGCCTGTGTCCAGGCAACGATTCATCGTTTCGGTGCGCGCGTATGCTCACCGGCCAGTATCGCCAGGGTCGTAAATCAGGGTCGTAGGAAAAAGCCTGTCGTGACGTGACAGCCGCCTTGGCTGTGCGCTCCCTTTCCCTCCCTACGGGCGAGGAGTTTTCTTTGCGTTGTGGCGTCTCGCTGAACGCCCCGATTGCTCGCCCGAATTGTTGCTTACTTTCCTGTAAAGGTTCTTTTGGCGCTAGGCGTTCAGCGTACGGGATGGGTTCATCGAGAACTACGTTGCGCGTTAGTACGTAGACACCGCGCTGCACACGTCTGTGCTGCACTGCGCGCGGCGAATTGAAGGTCCCGCGCCTCGATTAACGAGCCGAGGTCAGGCTTGGACGTTCATGCAATTGCGGTATGATGGTTGAGGACTTTGATGTCTCGGTGCGATCGAGGAGACCCAAGTAATGAGCCGAACGCTGATGGTGGCCGTGGCCGCGGGCGGTCTGCTGGCGGGGCTGGCCTCGTCTCAAGTAGCAGTGGCGCTGCCTGCTGCAAAGGCGGTCGCTACTGGCACCGGTAGCTTGGTCTCAGACGTGCGCTATGGTGCCCGTCGTAGAGTGATCATCGGCGATCGATTTTACCGCGGTTTCTATGGCAGGCCGTTCATCGGCTACCGCGCCTACTACGGCGCGGGATATTCCGAAGGATGCGGCTGGATTCGCAAGCGCGCGCAGGCCACGGGCGGCCGTTACTGGTGGGCCCGCTACGAAGACTGCATCGCCAACAACTATTGATTTAAAGAAGAGCCGGGCCCTATCCAGCCCTTTTCTGTTCCTGTCCGTCGATGGAGTGTTTTGGAACGCAGAGAATGACAGCGCACCCGAGAACCATTCGAGTGCGCTGCCAGTGCCCGCGCCGAAGTTTTTTATTGGATAGAAACTCCAGTCTTACGTTCCGGTGTAGTGGAACTGTCTCGTCGATGCCTGCGTAGTCCGGGAAGTCGCCCTGGTGCACGACTTTGCCGCCGACGATGGTCATCAGCGACTTGATCTTCCGCAGCTTGGCGTCGGTGCAGGTGAGGAAGTTGTCGCTCAGCACCGCGAGGTCGGCCACGTTGCCCACCGCGAACGAGCCCTTGTCGTCGTCGAAGTTCTGATAGGCGCTGCCCGCCGTCCACATGCGGAGCGCTTCCAGGCGCGTGATCTTATGGCTGGCATTCTCCGGGATGCCGCGCACGTTCACGCCCGTGGTCATGTAGTAGATGTGCAGCCACGGGTTGTTGGGTGCGTAGTTGCTGCCATCGGTGCCGGCTCCGCACTTGATGCCGGAGTTGACGATCTCACGGTAGAACGGTCCGCCGCCGCGCATCAGACGGTCGAGATACCGCTCGTTCTCGAGGTCGAGGCCGACGCCCAGATCCTTCAGCGCCTGCAATTGGGCGCTTGTCGTCTGGAAGCAGTGAATGAGCTGCCAGCGCAGATTCTTGATCGAGACCGTTGCGTTGATCCGCTGGAATGCCGCGAGCTGGAAGTCGACGTCGGCGTAGAAGTCCGTGTGGTTCTGCAGCTTCCAGCCGACGTCTGCGATTGCCTTGGCCACAGGCTCGAAGGTCGTGCTCGACGTCACTGGACGCGAGCCGATCGACTCGCCGAAACCTCCCGCGCGAAACAAGTCGTCACCCATCAGGCGGAAGACGTTGTTGGCACGGGTCGTCACCTGCTCGGGCGTGCTGGAAGCGTAGTTCAGCCGGTGGCGAACGTGCAGCATGCCCTGGCGCCACAGCTCGAGCGCCGGATAGGAACGCGCCGTGGTCGGGCTGCCCGCCGGATCGAGAATGTTGGTCACGCCGTTGCTGAGCGACCAGGCATTGTTGTCCCAGGTCATGCGCAAACGGTCTTCGTCGGTCATCGTCGCGTTGAAAACAGCGAGGCACTGCTCAGGCGTCGCGCTTACAACCTTGCCCGTGGCGGAATCGACGGCGATGCCGCCGGCGGTGAGGATCGCCTCGCCGCGCGTGTTGACGATGGAGAAGTATTCTTCGACCCAGCCGGCCCGCCCCGACACATAGACGGCATGCTGGGATGCCGCAGCGTTGAGCTCGGCTTTCGTCGGCGGACGCCCTTCCTTGAGCTGCACGTAGTGCCAACCCAGGTGGCAACCGACGACGCGTCCCTTCGGCACGCCCTTGGCGCGCCTTGCGATCAGCTCCTGGATTTCGCGGATCGTGAAGGCCGTCTCGATGTCGCGCACCTCGTAGTCCGGCGTCGTGCCGGTACGCGAGTGGTGCACGTGCATATTGATGAGGCCCGGGATCACCGTGCGCCCGCCGAGGTTGACGATCTGCGCGTTCTTATCCAAGCCCCGCGTGTCGTCGATGGAGGTGATGCGGCCGTTGCGGATGGCCATCGCCTTGAAGGCTTTGCGTGAGCCGTCGACAAAATTACCATTCACGAGGCCGATGTCGGTGCTGTTCCCTTACAGCGCCTGTCGCGGCCTTTGTCGCGGTCGTTGTCTCATCTTTGTCCTTCGTTGCCCGCAAACGCTTCGCCGGCGTAGCCGAACGTCAATCCCGAAGCGGCGAACGAGCCGGCCGCCGCTGCGCCAGCCAGCAGGCTGCGGCGCGATACGTTCGTGAAGCCTTCACCGGTGGTGCCCTGCGCTCCCGTCTTTGTTCTGATTTGGTTTGTTCTGATCGCGACGTGAATCGGCGTCCGATTTCTTGTCGGCCATGGTTCCCCAACTCCCTAGATGAGCACGCTAACGGTGCTCTTGCATTGCGTAGATTCCCCAGCAGCACACAGCCCCCGAGCTTGCAGGCAATCACCGTTGGGGCGATCCGCGCCCTGGCCGATGGCCCAACGGATTCACCGTCCGCCTGGAGGAAACTCTTGTCTCCGCCGCAAGTGAACTCACTAGGCAGGAAGCGCACAGCGAGAACGCGCGCGATGTGGCGGCGAAGCGGGCACGGCCTGATCGTCGCTTAGTCGCTAAGACCCGCATCTGCTCTCCGGGTCGGTGCCGGCCGTCGCTGCGTCTGATCATCGTCGTGCTGGGTGACACGGTTAGGCAAAGACCGACCTCGTCGGCGAATGAGGTCGCGGAGGGAACGGAAAGGAAAGTGCGGCGATGCTCGGACATCTACCCGCCCCCGCTCCAACTCCTGCTGCTCGGCACGCGGCCCGGCAGACGCCGGCACTGTCCTGCGTATCGCTCCGCCCATCTGGTCATTCGGCGCCACAACACGCACCGTTCTGAAGCTGACTGGGCGGCGGGAGAACTCGGCTGCAAAATCACTAGGGAGGTGGGACCAGCAGAAGTTGTTTGAAGGTGTCATTGGCGACGGAGGGGCGCGGGAGAGTGCCATATTTTCCCGTCGATAGGCCGCGCTCCGTACACGGATGGTTTGGTCATTAACGCACTTTGAGAACGGTACGTCGGCGTGCGGACTAATTTAGTTGGCGACAATATCGAGTAAGATTTTTACAATGCGACAAAACGACGTTCCAAGAAGTCGACAAAAAAAGTCCGGAGGGAACGCAGATGTCGGAAGAAGACGCCGGTGTGCGCGCGCCGGCTAAGTTGGGCGTGGAAGTTTGGGATACTCAGTATCTGCCGCCAAGCCAGGGTTTCGGGGTTTTCCGAGAGGGCCTATGCACGGCTTTCATGCCGTGGTCGATCGATTCCGAACCGCATGGCGAGTTCGACGGCCGCATCGAGAGCGTCATACTTGAAGGCGGTTCGGTTGCCCGCGTGCGCATGACGCCTGTCGCGGCCGCGCGCACCAAAGCCGATGTCTCCAACTCCTCCGCTGAGTGCATCTACGGCAACTTCGTGCTGGCGGGCGAGCTCCATGTCGAGCAGCGCGGACGCACCAACGTCGCGAGGAAAGGGGATGTCATTTTGTATGACAGCGCTTTTCCGTTGACGCTGAAAGAGCAGCACGACCACCACTATGAAGACCTGCCGTTCATGATCCCGAAGAGCGAGCTCGCCTCGATCGACGACCTCGAGAACGTTTTCGGTAATGTCGTGCTGCGGCGCGACAGTTTGATCCGGCCGCTATCCAGCTCGCTCGCGTTCCTGGCAGAAAACATATCGTCGTTGAGCCGCGTCGAGGTGACGGGGCTGTTCGATGCTTGCGTATCGCTGCTGCCGGTCGCGGTCGGATATGCAGAACGTCAGCGCAACGAGACGATCGATATTCCGCTGGCCAATCAAAGCTGCGGGCAATTCTGGATTTCATCAATCGGCACATCTCCAGTGCCGATCTCTCTCCGCAAGTTGCCGCGGATAATCTCGGCATCACGGCGCGCTACGTGCACAAGCTCTTCGCCGCCAAGCATATGACCTTCGGCTCGTACGTCACGTCGAAGAGGCTCGATCTCATCTGCAAGGATTTGATCTCGCCTGCATGCCGCTATGAAGCGATCTCGATTCTGGCCTATCGCTGGGGCTTCAATGAACTGTCGACATTCAATCGATCGTTCAAGCAGCGCTACGGCATGCCACCTAGTCAATACCGCGCCAGCATCAACTACTGAGACGGCGGCGTGCCCTTGCATACAAACGCGCCATCGTCGTTGGCCACGACCTCGCCCCGCCGGCGGCGAGCGCCTCGGCGCTCCGACGCGCCCGGCCGAAACCCAGGCTTGGATCGCGAACAGCATCGGACGGCGAGATCCCCAATGTCCTTATCATTCAAAGCTGACGCGTGGTTCATCCTCCGCCAGTCTTCGTTCCCTGGGTGCGCAGACTAACACGGCAAAATCTGATCCTGGTGTCGTGCCGGTCAAACACGGCTGCACCTCACTGGGTGCGGTCTGTTGGTGGTTGGCGGGAGAGTGTCCGAGTTGAGAGGTTCAAGCCACCGCGGCAAGAGCCGCGCCTTCACTAGCGCTCCCCACACTGAGAAAAAAAATCAGGAAACGCGTCATGACCACTATCCAGTCGAGTTGGCGAAAGGGCACGCATTGCTGCCTGGCGGCCGTGCTTGCTTGCACCTCCGCATCCACGGGCGCACTCGCCCACGGCAATGGCCCCAAACCCGGCGGCCCGCCTAAAAACCAGAGCATCTATCCGTCGCCTTCGCACCGCTACATGAAGGAGAGCATTAGCGTCTGCGACCAGGGGAGCTTCTTCGTCGGCGGCATGCTCAAGAAGACCTACTACGAGCGCTCCTCGACCCGGAGCGCAACGCCCCAGGTCATGATGATCGGGCAGATGTACGTCCAGTTCCAAATCCCCATGAAGTTCAATGACTATCCGGTGATCTTCGTGAGCGGCGGCGCGCATACCGGAGCGAGCCTCGAGTCTACGCCCGACGGTCGGGAAGGATGGGCCCCCTACACGTTCCGCAAGGACATTCCGACCTTCGTCGTTGATCAATCGGGACGCGGACGATCCGGCTTCGACGCCAGCGCTATTCACGAGGGCGTTGCCAAGCTGTCCGACGCCGATCCCTCCAACGATGCCGAGGGCCGGTCACTTATTCCAAACATCCTCGTATTGGGAACGGCGGATTGGTGGCAGGGCACGTTCGGACATCTCGTCAATCCGGCGACGGGCCTGCCGACCGGACCTGGCCCGGCCAACGTACTTGTCGACCAGCTGGTCCCGCATGGGTGGAGTTCGAAAGATCCGGACACCTCGCACGGGCCTGGCGTGATGCCACAGTTCCCGATTCACTCGACGAGCCCGGAGATCATTCCTGAAGGCCTGATTCCCAAGGGCGAACAGGTTGCCGGCACGCTTGCGGGCCCGCAGGAATACTACCTGCTCAACTACTGGCGCCAGCTCGTTCCAAATTCTGAGCAGACGTTGCCGGGGGGCACGTGTGCGACCTGCGTACCCCAACGACGATCAGCGCCGGCGCGTTCGCATCCGGACACACCTGGTCGCCCGTGAACGTCGCGGAGCTGGTCGAACAGCTTGGCAAGATCTACGGCGGCGCCGTCGTCGCGACCCACTCTCAGGGCGGGCCGATCGGGCATCACGCCATCCGCATCCTGAAGCAGCATGGCGCTCTGAAATATCTCAAGGGACTGATCACGATTGAGGGCACCGGGGCGACCCTGGCCAACGCCGGGTTGCTGGCCGAGGACTTCGACAACATTCCGTACCTTGTCGTAAAGGGCGACTATTCGGCGACGAGCACGCAATCTCAGGGCATCGTCGACGCCATCATCGCCCGCCGCAAGGCCGGCGGGCGGCAGGGCGGCGGTCGAGTACATCAAGCTCGACGAAGCTCCGAGTATCGCCAATGCTTGGCCTGCTGCGTTCAAGCGGCCCGTCATGCAGGGCATCACTCACATGATGATGAACGGCACCGACGAAGGCCGCGGCTACGACGCCAACGACGTCATGGACGTCATTCTGAACTGGAGCGGCAAGCACATCTCCAAGATGAAGAACAAGCAGACGTGCGATAGGGGTGATGACCGGCACGATAGGGATGATAACGGGCACGATCACTGGTAGGCCCTCTCGGGATACTCCGCTTATGTAATGTCAGGAGCGGGCGCCTTCGGGTGGCCGCTTCTTTCTTATGGATATGATGCTTCGCTGATCTCACTCGCTCGGGACGACGTGCGTATGTGCATTGAACGGCACGCAGACGCGCGGTCGCTCGCCCTCATAGATGCGCACGTTGTGCACGAGCGAACTGGGGAAGAGGACGACCAGACCGGCCTGTGGACGCACGCAGAGCGTGGAGGGCAGCAGGCCCAGGGAAAAAATTCATGACCATTGACTGGATGGGATGCTCGAACTCGAGCGCGGCGCCGAACCCGTTCGGCGGCTCATCGCCCGGATCGACGTAGTACACGCCCGACCATGTGGACAGCGGGTGCACGTGCGAGGTGTTGTAATTGCCCTTGCGGCTGACGGCTGCCCAGGCAACGAGCTCGAACCCGATCTGCAACTTGGGTGCCACGAGCGGCAGCTGCTTCGTGGCAGCTTCGACCGCGCTGCTCATGTAGCGCCCAAGCGTCGCGACCGCGGGACCGCCCCAGCTTAGAAAATCGACGTCGGACTGCCAGCCACCAATATTGCTCTTCTTCGCCGATTTCGTGGTGCGCTCGCGTTCGAGGATGAGGTCGCGAAGCTCGTTATTGAGGGGCTCGACGTCCTTGAAAAGGTAGCTGAACAGCGGGGTCGAGAACAGGTTCTCGATCCGACCATTGCGGGCCAAGTCGGCCGCTGGGTTGAAGATGTTCTCGGACATCGAACGCTCTCTCGCGACGGTTGCTTCGATGCGCAACGCGGTGAAGGGCATGCGCTGTGACTTCCGTCAAAGGGTGCACAACGACATCCCGCATGCAACGCAGAAATCGACCGTGTTGCAGACAGAGAACTATTCGCTTCGCTTCATCGGGAGCATGCAAAAATCTGCGTGTGGAGAAGACGCGCATTTGCCTGCGCGCGTCCTTCCAGATCACCGTTCGCGGTGTGCCCAGAACTGTTCGCTCCGCGGCAAGCCAACCGAGGCGGAATGACAGACAGTGCGTCGCATAAATCAGAAACGCACGGCGGGAGCGGAACGATTTATGTCCGTCCACGCGCCGTCTTTGGATTGCGCCGGTCGATGTGTGACGGCGCAATATTTCCGTCGTTGTCTAGGGAGAACGTGATGACACAAGAACAAGCATTCAAAGCTTTGCTGATGACGTCCGTGGCTGCGGTCGGCGTTCTGGCCGCTACTAGTGCGTCGGCGTGGAAATCGCCGGCGAAAAACAAGTACATGACCGCCCCGCTGGAGATCTGCGACAAGGGCACGTTTTACGTTGGCGGCAACCCGAAGATCACGCCCTTCGCGAGCGGGCCGACGCCGCAAGGCCAGCGAGAGATCATCATCAACCAGATGTACGTGCAGTTCCAGACGCCGATGAAGTCGAAGAGCTGGCCCGTCATCATGGTGCACGGCTCGGGCTACTCGGGCTCGGCAGTCGAGGGAACGGCGGCCGGCAACGAAGGCTGGAACGACTACCTCGTGCGCAACAACATCCCGAGCTACACCATCGACCAGCCGGGCCGCGGACGCTCCGGCTTCGACCACACGCCGATCCACGAGGCGGTCTACAGGCTGCAGCAGAACGACATTCCTGGGGCGCTGGCGCTGCTTGCCGGGCGGAGGCACGCAACCGGCCTTCGGCTTCAGCCACGAGGGCACCGCCGGCTTTGCAACCTGGTTCGGCCATTTCCTGCCGCCCGCTCCGTCCGGCGATCGCTTCGATGAAAGCGTCACGGCAAGCAAGATGATCCGCCACGGCGTGGCGGGTGATCCCACCTGCGTGGCCGAACCGGCCCACTGCAAATACACGGGCCGCCTCCCGATGGAGGGCGATTCTCCCTGGGCGATCGACCAGGCCATCAAGTCGCGCACCGGTGCAGGCGCGCCTGCGGGCATTGGAACGATAACTCCGGACAACGCGCAGGTGGGGCAGAACCGTTCGCTTCTAGCTTTGGAAGCCTACAAGTTCGACCTTCCAAACTCGGAGAACTTCCTCGCCGCGTCGACGTGCCCGAGCTGCACGCCGACCGCCATCAACCCCACCAACACGTGGACGCCGATCGCGCTCGCGGAGCTGGTCGAGGGGCTGGGTGGGGCCATCGTCGCGACCCACTCGCAGGCGGGAAGCATCGGCCACCACATGGTCCGGCACCTCAAGAACCATGGCAAGCTGAACCTGCTCAAAGGCCTGATCACCATCGAAGGATCCTGCTCCTTGACGGGTGCTGGACTTGCCGCCGACGGGTCTGACTTCAAGAACGTTCCCTACATGGCCTTCGTCAGCGACTACACGGCCACGAGTCCCGTGTGTCAGCAGTCGGTGACCGCCATCAAGGCGATCGGCGGCAAGGCCGACTACATCGAGCTGGATGAGCCTGGCTGGTGGCAGGGCAACTATAATGGACCGTTCGGCATCGACTACGTGGGGCCGTTTCGCGGCATCTCGCATATGATGATGATCGAGGACAACCCGGCCCCCGGCAAGAACGGGAAAAAGGGCAAGGCTACGAACCTCCAGGTTATGGATGTGATGCTGGAATGGGCTGACAAGCGGATCAAGCAGCCCAAGACCCAGTCCTGCGACTACAAGGACGATCACCATGACCACGACGATGATGACCACCATCATCATTGATGCGGTCATGAGTTGACACGACAGCGGCCCCCTGCGGGGGGCCGCTTTTTCTTTCTCTGGGGGCAAAGCCGCGTCGTTGGGTCGGAGCGGATGTTCCGCCTTCAGCCAATCATTGAGCGTCGTGCCGGCGAGTTATGGAGGAGGGGGGCCTGCCTGCTGCATCCAATATTTTGCACGCTGGCCCGGTTCATTTAGAACCTCCTTGCACAGCTTGCCGTACTGGTTCTGCAGCACCGCAATTTCCAGCATCGAAACGTTCGATAGGTTCTTTTCGATCTTTTTTGGAATGTTGGCCGTTGCGACTTTGTTGGTCATCTCTTTGATCGTGGTGTCGTATTGAGCCTTCACCACTCCCGGGCTCAGACTGTCGGCGCGCCAATGGCGAGCATCCCGAGGGCATAGCGTTGATCAGCGTCATCACGTCGTCGATTTCACCGATCACGCGGGCACCGACCTTGTCGATGCGGTCGGTGGTCTTCATCTGGGAAAGATGAGTCTGGTCAATCTGCTGAAGGTCGGCTTCGGTCAGCTTGCCGTTGCGCGCCAGCGTCTCGTTGATGATCTTGTTGAGAGGTGAATTATAGCCGGTGGCGTAGACGTACCAGATTTCATAATTGCGAGGCACGGCGGTTTGCCGAAGCGACTTGATCTGGCCCAGCGCCACTTCGGCGAAGGCCATCGTGCGTTCATGTTCGTCGAGCACCTTTGATCACTGATCATGTCCCCAATAGCCAGCGTCCTGCCGGCTTGTCCGCAGCAATAACTAAAATTATCGCGGCCAAGTTAATTGAGGAGAATGAACGCCCGGTAAACGGGAGTTCCACCCCCGGGGACAGGGCAACGAGCTGATATGACGCTCAAATTCGGGCGCGAACCGGTCGCAACAGGAACGCCAGGAAGATGCGAATGATCGGCGGGCTCCATTCCGGGTGGGGTGTCCGGGGCCTCGGCGCGGCCGATCGAGGGCGTCCGTGGCGCCGCGGGCGCGACCGGCGGCGTGAACACGGCCACGGCGGGCGCCTGGGGTTGCGGGCCGGAATTGCGGCCGCCGCCGCCGGAACGTCGCGGCTCGCGTTCTCCGGCGCGGCTTGCGCTCCGGCTGGGCTCCATCGCGCGGGTTTTCCCTCGAACCTTCTCGTGAACCTTCTCTTCGCCATGGCGCGAGCGGGAATCGCGGGGCGGCCGGGCCTCTTCGGTTGCCGGCGCCGCGCCGTCGATCGGTTGGACTCGATGCCGCTGTCGAGGCGGGGAATGGTCTGGCCGATCAGCTTTTCGATCGCGACCAGGATTTCTGGTCGATCGGCGTGACCAGGGAGAACGCAGTGCCGGCGCGGCCGGCACGGCCGGTACGGCCGATGCGGTGGACGTAATCGTCGGCATGATGCGGCACGTCGAAATTGAAGACGTGGCTGATCGCGGGAATGTCGAGGCCGCGCGCGGCGACGTCGGATGCGACCAGCAACGGGATTTCGCCCTTGCGGAATTGATCGAGGGCCGCGGTGCGCGCCGACTGCTCCATGTCGCCGTGAAGGGCGCCGCGGCAAAGCCGTGCTTCTGCAGCGATTTGTACAGCAGCGCCACTTCGCGCTTGCGGTTGCAGAAGATGATCGCGTTCTGCGGATCCTTGGCGTCGCGCAGCAGGCGGCGCAACGTGTCGCGCTTGTCATGCGGCTCGCGGCCGACCGGGACCTGGAACTGCGCCACGTCGACGGCGGTGGTCGCGGGCTTGGAAACTTCGATCTTCTCGGGATTGTTCAGGAAGGTTTCGGTGATCCGTCGGATTTCGGGCGGCATGGTCGCGGAGAAGAACAGCGTCTGCCGGGTGAACGGGACCAGCTTGCAGATGCGTTCGATGTCCGGGATGAAGCCCATGTCGAGCATGCGGTCGGCTTCGTCGATCACCAGCATTTCGACGCCGGTGAGCAGCAGGCCCCGCGCTCAAAATGGTCGAGCAGGCGGCCGGGCGTGGCGATCAGCACATCGACGCCGCGCGTCAACTTGGTGTCCTGGTCGCCGAACGAAACGCCGCCGATCAGCAGCGCGACGTTGAGATTCTAGCCCGCGCCGTATTTGTCGAACTGTTCCTCGACCTGGGCGGCGAGTTCGCGGGTCGGTTCCAGGATCAGCGTGCGGGGCATGCGCGCCCGGGCGCGGCCCTGTTCCAGCATGTGATCATCGGAAGGACGAAGGCGGCGGTCTTGCCGGTGCCGGTCTGGGCGATGCCGAGAACGTCGCGGCGGGCCAGAACGTGGGGGATGGCTTGTTCCTGGATCGGGGTCGGGGTGGTGTAACCGGTGGCCGCGACGGCAGCGAGCACCTTTTCGGACAAGCCGAGATCGGAAAAAGACATTGAGCCTCTGGTCGAAACCGCCGCTTCGATTCTCGGAAAAGACTGTCGCGCTCAACCCCGGAACGGCAGCAAAAATGCACGGGATTGTCGGATACGCAGACAGGCGGCTTACTCAAGGATATCGCGTTTCGATCCGGGCCGCGTTGAGCGGAACATAGGCTCGAATTGGCAAAGTCAATGGAGCCGGCGCGGAAAGGGCTGAAAAAGCTTAATGTTTTCGCAAATACCGGGTTGTTGCAATGGTGTAGCGCTCTGCCGCTGGGGTCGCTGGCGTCGCCCTGCACGTGTCCTGGGAATTGTTAAACGCTGCGACGTGAAGTTTAGCCCGAATCGCGCGGCGGCGAAGGGAACCCGCAAAACAGGCATTGAACCGGCCTGAAGGATTTGCAGACTACCGCACAGGGCGCAGCTTCAAGGGGCTGACGACCAGACTGGTTTCGCAGGGCGGGGAATTCACATGAAATGGATGTCGTTCAGGGCCGCCTTGGCAGCGAGCCTCGCGGC